>NZ_BSTR01000015.1:0-116504 GCF_030269645.1 Actinokineospora sp. NBRC 105648
CACCGCGGTGGTGAAAAAAGGGCGGGTGAAGGGCATTCCCCACCACCGGTCAAGTTTAGCGGTGCTCTCCCCCCACACGAAGCGAGTCCACTAGATCGAGCATCCGTAGCGGGCCTTGCGTTCCAGCCGGGGCGGCCTATCCGCTGCGGTTTGGTGGTGGTGTGGTGGTGGGACTCGCTGCGGTTTGGTGGTGGTGTGGTGGTGGGACTCGCTGCTGTTCGGCGGTGATCAGCAAGCCTCGTGCTGTGGTGAGGCGCCGGTGGGGCCGGAGTCGATCCGCCACTCCCCTTGGGCGACCGCCAGCGGGAAGATGACGCTCCAGCGGATGCAGTCCGCGGGCAGTTCCAGTGGGGCGTCCGCGGTGTCCTGCTTGCTGACGAACGTGAGCAGGACTCGCGCGTTGTTCTGGGGTCCCGTCTCGATGCGGTAGACCACGATGGTGCCGTCCTGGGTGGTCCGGTAGGACGCCCGCCAGGTGTCCTCGGGCATGTCCTTGATCCGGGACTCGGTGACCGTGGTCTTCCAGCGCGCGTAGCTCTTGCCGTTGATCGCGTCGAAGTAGGTCTGGAGCAGTTGTCGGACCGTCTCGTACAGCGGGTGCTGGGTGGCGTCCTGGGTTGCGCGGACGTCGCGCGGGCCTGGGCGGGCGCTTTCCGGCAGGGTGCTCTCGCTCGGCAGGATCGGCGGAGCCGCCTCTGGTGCGCGAGTTCTCGCCGGGTAGAGCTCGCGGGCGACCATCGCGGCCGCGGCGGCGATCACGACGGCGACCATGATGACCGGCAGCAGCCACCGCTGGCGCTCCTGCGCCGGGGCCTTGACGGGTTGCACGGCGTCAGCGTGCCACAGCGGCCGAGCCGCACGGCAGCAGATCACCGCGGTGGCGGGTGACCGTGCGGTTGGCTCACCCGCAGTGTCCGATAAAGCGCTATCCGACACGGCGGTGCCGGATCGCCACGGTGCCGGGGCAGCGCTTGGCGCGGTCGCGAACCGCCAGGTCAGCCGACGCGGTGCAGCCAGGTGACCGGGGCGCCGTCGCCCGCGCGGCGGTAGGGCTCCAAGGCCTCGTCCCAGGAGGCGCCGAGGAGCTCGTCGACCTTGAACGCGAAGGACTCGCCGCCGCGGGCGCTCGCGGCGATCGCGCGCAGCTGGTCCTCGGCCACGACGATGTCGCCGCTGGCGCTGGTTCGCGCGTGCCACAGGCCGAGCGCGGGCGCGTAGCAGAACCGCTCCCCGTCGACCCCGCTGCTGGGCTCCTCGGTGACCTCGAACCTGATCATCGGCCACGCCCGCAGGGCGGCGGCCAGCTTGCCGCCGGTGCCCGCGTCGCCGGTCCACGCGCATTCCGCGCGCAACTGGCCGGGAGCGGCGGGCTGCGCGGTCCAGCGCAACTCGGCCCGCACCCCTAGGGTGCCCGAAATAGCCCACTCGACGTGCGGACAAACCGCAGCCGGCGACGAGTGGACGTACACCACACCTTGGGTGTTTCCACGGGTGCTCACTGCTGACCTCCGCTGCTCGACGAGGATCGTCTTCCCCTACGTCCTGCGCGATCAACGGCTGTCTGGACCACTCGCGGTATTCCCGGCGCCATTGTGCCCTGCTACCGGACACTTTGGCCACACGAACCACGAAAACAACGTGTGCCCCAGGCATTTCGCGCGAATGCGGGCAGCGTCGAGTAGGCCTGCCCCTTTCACCAGGTGCGAGACGGCGATCCCGCCGGACGGGCCTGTCGATCTTGATATGAGGTGGACGCGCGGGCGGGCACGACGTTGCGCCACTGATCGACATTCCCTGCGAGTGACCCCCAAAGGGGTGAGTGGCGGGTGACATCGCTACGTTCCGAGGTCTACCACCCCCGGCGGGGTCACTGGCGCTAGCGTGTCCGACAGGGTGGTGGGGAACCCACGGGACGGGTGGCCAGTCGGGCGGAGGTGGCAGGCGTGCGCTTGATCCGGGTCGGCGAGTCGACCGCCGCGGTCGGCAAGGACCTGCGCGCCGCGCTGACCTCGTGGCAGCGCGGGGACGCGGTGGCGGGCGGGATCGCGCTGCTCGGCATCACCCCGCCGGGGCTCGCCGAGCCGGTCGAGGCCGTGGTGCTGCTGCCCAGGGGTGTGTTGGTGGTCACCGCCGTCGACCTGCCGGACCCGGCGATGCGGCTCGAGGCGCCGTTGGGCGGGCAGTGGAAGACCGACGGGTGGCCCCTGGTGCACGCCGACGGCCCGGTCAACCCGGCGGACGGCGCGCTGGCGGCCACCGCGGCGGTGGCCGGGTTGGTGCGGGCGAAGCAGCCGGTGCCGTTGCCGGTGTACACCGTCGTCGCGGTCGGGCCGTACGTCGCGGAGGTCGCCCAACCCGAGGCCGACGTGGCCCGCGGTGTGCGGATCCTGCACCCGGAGCCGATGCCGCTGCTGGCCCTCGCCCGCGAGCTGGCCACTCAGGACCGGCCGTGCCCGGTCGGCGAGCTGCGCCGGGTGCTCGCGGCGCTGCACCCGGAGCTGCGGGTCGCCGACGCGGAGCTGGTGGCCGAGGGCTTCCCGGACGGGTTGTCCGCCGAGTCCGCGGCCGAACGCACCACGGTGCTGCCCAGGATCGCCGCGGCCCCTGCGGCTCCCGCGCCCGCCGCGCCCCAGCGACGGCGGAACTGGATCCCCCTCGCGGCGATGTTGCTGGTGACGGTGCTGCTGATCGTGGGCATCGCGGTGGCGGTGAGCGCCGCGGGCGACCCACCGAGCCAACCCGCCGCCCCGCCCCAGACGACGACGAGCGCCGCCGAGATCCCGGTGGACGGTGTGGCGTTCACCCCCCGGGGCAGCGTCGACCAGGCCGACTGCGCCGCGCACGCGATCGGCGACGTGCGGGCCTGGCTGGAGCAGAACGGCTGCGCCCGCCTGATCCGCGGCCGGTTCGAAACGGGCCAGGCGGGACGAAGGGCCGCCGTGCTCGTGGGGGTGCTGCGGTTCACCAGCAGCTCCGCGGCGACCGAACTGCGCGCGCTGGCCGACCGACCTGGCTCCGGCGGCGTGGTGGACGCGGCGGTCGAGGGCCAGCCCTGGCCGGTCGAGCCGCAGCCGCGGTTCGAGTCGGCGGCGTACGCCAGCGGGCGGGAGGGGAACAGCGTGAAGGTGGTCCAGGTGGTGTGGCTCGACCAGCCGAGCGCACCGGGCGACCCGGCCCTGCAGGAGATCGCCGCCCGAGCACTGCGCCTGACCCCCGCGGGCTGACGACCGAGGCGGGGCTCGTCGGAGCGAGCTGGACAGGGCGGATCCGAGCCGGCACAGGCCCGGGTCGCCGGACCAGCAGCACCGTGTTCGCTGGGCCCCTCGAAACCTGGCCAAACGGTGGCGAGAGTGCCGACGTCGCCGGTTTAGCTGAGCACCGCGAAGTGGACCCCGACGCGCGGGCGGAGAGGCTCGGCACGAGGTGCCGAGGAACCTCAGGTCCGCAGGTCCGGGGCGTAGGCGAAGAGACCGGGGAGGCCGCCGGTGTGCAGGAAGACCACCGTCTCCCCCGGCGCGATCTCCCCGGTGCGTGCCTGGTCGACCAGGCACGCGGCTGCCTTGCCGGTGTAGACCGGGTCGAGGGTGATGCCCTCGGTCTCGGCGAACAGGCGCACCGCCGCCCACATCTGGTCGGTCGGGATGCCGTAGCCGGGGCCCACGGCCCGGTCGTCGGTGTGCACCCCGGCCAGGGTGGGCTCGGGCGCGCCGAGCAGTGCGGCGGCCTCGCCGGTGAGCCTGCGGATGTCGGCCAGCGACTCGGCGGCGGTGTGGGACACGCAGGCGCCCACCACCCGGGTCGAGCGGCCCAGCAGTTCGGTGGCCAGCGCGACCCCGGCGACCGTGCCCGCGCTGCCGACCGGGACCACCAGGCGGTCCGGGACCACACCCGCGGCGTCGAGCTGGGTGAACAGCTCGTCGGTGGCGGCGACGTAGCCGAGCACGCCCAGGGCGTTCGAGCCGCCGACCGGGATGGTGGCGATCGTGTGGCCCGCCGCGGTGGCGCGCTCGACCACCTGGGCGTAGGTCTCGTCGACCGCGCGCTGGTCGTCGCACAGGTGGACGGTGGCGCCGTAGAGGGTGTGCAGGGCCATGTTGCCGGAGCGCTCGTAGGCCTCCCCGGTGCGCGGGACGTCGCGGGTGAGGATCAACTCACACCGCAGGCCGAGGCGGGCGCAGGCGGCCGCGGTGAGCCTGCCGTGGTTGGTCTGCAGGGCGCCGAAGGTGATCACCGTGTCGGCGCCGCCGTCGACCGCGGCGGCGAGCAGGAACTCGAGTTTGCGCAGCTTGTTGCCGCCGACGCCGAGGCCGCTGACGTCGTCGCGCTTGACCAGCACGCGCACCCCGCCGAGGGCGGCGCCCAGCCGCGGGCACTCGTCGAGGGGGGTCGGCCAATGGCCGAGCGACACGCGTGCGAAGGCGGACAGGTCCAGGGCCATGGTGGAACTGTAACGGCGCGCCGCCGCGCACCGAGAAGACGGGCAATGACCACGACTCGACACGCCGCGGAAATGACTGACCGATCCTCATGTTGCCTGGGAGGCAATTACCTGGGAACCGCCGTGGTCAAATGGCCGTGATTCCACCGGATGGCTGACCTGGGGAAATGGTGGCGGCGAAGTGGCCGGGAGCGGGCCGCCGGACGAATCGGACACGTCGTATTCCCGCTAGTGCGGTGTATGGCCTCGATGGGGTACTAATGTTGAGGACCGCCACACCGGGCCACTGGCTGGTTCACCGACCCGCTTGCCGATACGCTTCCCCACGCCCGGTTGGCAATACCGGGGCAGACACCGGGACACCGTCGCATAATCGGCTGGGACCCGTGCAGGAAACGAACTCTCATCACGCGGAGGAAACCGTGGCGCAGAAGACCGTTGTGGAACTCGTCGACGACCTCGACGGCGGGCAGGCCGACGAGACCGTCGACTTCGCCCTCGACGGGGTCGAGTTCGCGATCGACCTGTCCAGAGAGAACGCCGCCCGGCTGCGGGAATCGCTCGCCGAGTTCGTCGGCCACGCGCGCCGCACCAGTGGCCGCAAGTCGAAGAACGGCGTGGTCGTGGTGCGCCGCTTCGGTACCGGCGACCGCGCGGACAACCAGGCGATCCGGGAATGGGCCCGCAACCAGGGGGAGACCATCGCGGAGCGGGGCCGGATCCCGCAGGCGCTGGTCACCAAGTTCCAGGAAGCCCACGGCGGCTGACCCCAAAAGGGATTCAACTCGAATTCACCGCCCGTCTTGGCGGAGTTCCGGCAACCGGTCCGCCGGCGGTGTCGCCCACGCACCCGGGCGACCCAGTGGCGGGCTCGGGTCTTCGCGATCCGGAATCCGCCGGGCAGGTGACGGGCCGCCGCCTGAAACAATTTCGCGGCCAGGTGGTCGCGCTGTGGGATAGCGGCGGCGGCCGTGCTCCCAACCGGGAGCAGCGGGTACGACAGGTGCCTGGTCGTCGGTTCGCACGCGCGCACCCAGGGGTCAACGAAGGGTGCGCGACGCAGGGCGGCTAGGAATGGGGGCGACCTCGGCGGCAGAGCGCCTGGTCGTCTACCTCGCCGGCCTCCAGGTGCGCCGGCTCAGCCGCCCGACGGCGGCGTCGACGGCAGCAGAGGCCGAGCGGACTCGTCCCCGAGCTGACGCGCCGGGTCGAGTTGGTCGAGGAACCCCTCGACGAGTCGCGCCCGCCGCGATCCGGGGCGGAAGTGCGCACGGTCGAGCCGGACGACACGGCCACCGACGGTGATCGCCGGGTAGCGGTAGACGGCCTGGCCGAGCGGTGCGCGCGCGTCACGCCACTCCACCCCGGCGACGTCGTCGAGCGGGACCGACCGCAACCCGCGCACCGTGCGGATGCCGACCTTGCCGTCGCGGATGAAGCAGTACGGGAACAACGCCTGGTACCCGGTGGCCACCGCGACGACGACCGCCGCGAGCAGGAACGCGATCTTGTCGGAGCCGCTCTCCGGCGTCCACACCACGGCCCCCAGGACGGTGGCCAGCAGGGTCGCCGACGACGTCCAGAGCAACGCCACCCGCTCGACGGGGTGGCGGTACACCACCGGTCTGTTCACCGCCGGACCGCCTACGGGCGCGCGGTGATCTGCTGGACCGCCCAGCCGTTGCCATCCGGGTCGTGGAAGAAGACGAACCCGCTGTTGTTCAGGTCGTCCTCGGCGACGGCGACCCGGAACCCAGCCTCACGACTCGCGTACATGACCTCGCCGACGTCAACACCGCGCGCCTTGAGCTCGGCGTGCGCGGCCCGAACGTCGTTGACGACGAGCTGCAGGCCGCTGAGCGAACCCGGCTCCATGTCCCCGACCCCCCGCCCGATCACGATCGAGCACCCGGACCCCGGCGGCGTCAACTGCACGATCCGCATCGCCCCGGCATCGGTGTCGTGGTCGACGGCGAAGCCCAGCTTGTCGGCGTAGAACACCTTGGCCAGGTCCACGTCGCTGACCGGTACCACGACGACTTCCAGGGTCCACTGCATGCGTCCTCCTAGGCCTGCTGGGGCAAGCATGGCAGAACCGCCAAGACCACACGCGAACTGGGCCAAGCAGCCAACCCCTTGCTTGATCGAGGTGGAACAGCCAGTCCCGGCCAGCCGAACCGCCAGCCGACAGCGCCCCTGCTCGATGAGGTGAAACAACAAGCCCGATCCACCCGAAACCGCCACCAACAACACCCATGGTCGATGGGGTAGCGCGACCACCTCACCCCACCGCCAAACCGCCACCCGACAACGCCCCTGCCCGGTGGGATGCAGCGACCACCCCATCCCACCCCCAGACCGCCACCTGACAACGCCCCTGCTCGATGGGGTGGAGTGGCTTTGTTTGGGGAGAAAAGAGGCGCTAGCCTGGTCCCGGCGTGGGTGATCCCTTCCCCACCCGCTTCACCCCGGCGCCTCTTTTCTCAGGGGCCCCAAACAAAGCCGCTCCACCCCATCGAGCACACCACCGAAGCAAGCACCGGGCCGAACACCCACCAAAGCAAGCACCGACGTGAAGCCCAGGCAAGCAGCGCTCAGAGCGCCTTGAGCTCCTCAGTCACCTCGGACACCGACGCCTTCGCGTCCCCGAACAGCATCGTCGTCTTCGGGTCGAAGTACAGCGCGTTGTCCACCCCCGCGAAGCCCGTCGCCATCCCGCGCTTGAGGACGATCACCGAGCGGCTCTCGTCGACGTTGAGGATCGGCATGCCGTAGATCGGGGAGTCGGTGTCGGTGCGGGCGGCCGGGTTGGTGACGTCGTTGGCGCCGATCACCATGGCCACGTCGGTGCGGCTGAACTCGCGGTTGATGTCCTCCATCTCCTTGAGCCGCTCGTAGGGCACGTCGGCCTCGGCCAGCAGGACGTTCATGTGCCCGGGCATCCGGCCCGCGACCGGGTGGATGGCGTAGTACACCGACACCCCGCGCGACTCCAGCAGGTCGGCCATCTCGCGGACCGCGTGCTGGGCCTGGGCGACCGCCATGCCGTAGCCGGGGACGATGATCACCTGGTTGGCGAAGGCCATCTGGATCGCGGCGTCCGAGGCGCTGGTGCGGCGGACGGTCTGGTCGCCGGAGGCGATCGCGCCGGTGCCGCCGCCACCGCCGAAGCCGCCCGCGACGATGGCCGGGATGGAGCGGTTCATCGCCTTGGCCATCAGGTTGGTCAGGATCGTGCCGGACGCGCCGACGATCATGCCCGCCACGATCAGCGCGGTGTTGTCCAGCGCCAGGCCCATGGCCGCGGCGCTCAGCCCGGTGAGCGCGTTGAGCAGGGAGATCACCACCGGCATGTCGGCACCGCCGATGGGCAGCACCACCATCACGCCCAGCACGGCCGAGGCGACCAGCAGTCCGATGATCAGCAGTTGCCCGGAGCCGCCCGCGATGGTGGCGGCGGCGCAGGCCAGGGCAGCGAGCAGCAGCACGAGGTTGAGCGGTTGTTGCAGCTTGCCGATGCCGACCGGGCGGCCGGTGATCAGCTCCTGCAGCTTGCCGTAGGCGACCAGCGAGCCCCAGAACGAGATCGAGCCGACGATCGCGGAGAACAGGCTCGCGATCGCGACGTGCTCGGGCTCGTTGGCGAACCCGAGGCTCTGCCGGAACTCCACCCAGGCGATCAGCGCGACCGCGCCGCCGCCGACACCGTTGAACAGGGCGACCATCTGCGGCATCGCGGTCATCTTGACCTGCTTGGCCGACGGCACGCCGACGGCGGTCCCGATGGCGACACCGAGCAGGATCAGCCACCAGTTGCCCATGCCCGGGGTCAGCAGCGTGGCGATCACGGCCACCCCCATGCCCGCCGCGGCGATCCAGTTGCCGCGCACGGCCGTGCGGGGGCCGGTGAGGCCCATCAGGCCGTAGATGAACAGGGCGAAGGCGACGATGTAGAGCAGCTGGATCGCGACGTCGCGGGTCATCGCCGGTCCCCGTCCCGGGTCCGGTTCGGACTGTTCTTGAACATGCCCAGCATCCGGTCGGTCACCAGGAAGCCACCGATGACGTTGATCGTGCCGAACGCGATCGCGATCACCAGCAGGATCTTGTCCAGCACCGACTCCGCGCCCAGGCCGAGCACGATGAGACCGCCGAGCAGCACGATGCCGTGGATGGCGTTGGTCCCCGACATCAGCGGGGTGTGCAACGTGTTGGGCACCTTGGAGATCACCGCGAAGCCGACGAAGCCCGCCAGCACCAGCACCGCCAGGTTCTGCACCAGCATCTAGCCCTCCTCCCCGCTCACGCGGGCACCGGCGACGACCTCGTCGGTGAAGTCGATGGCGAGCGCGCCGTCGGTGTCGACGAGCAGTTCGAGCAGCGCTTGGACGTTGCGGGCGTAGAGCTCACTGGCGTGCTCGGGCATTCCCGCGGGCAGGTTCAGCGGGGCCGCGATGGTGACCCCGCGGGTCACGATCACCTCGCCGGGACGGGTGAGCTCGCAGTTGCCACCGGACTCCCCGGCCAGGTCGACCACCACACTGCCCGGCCGCATCCCCTCGACGGCCTCGGTGCGCACCAACGTCGGCGCACGGCGCCCGGGCACCTGCGCGGTCGTGATCACGGCATCGAACCCGGTGATCGCCTTGCTCAGCTGGCGCTGCTGCTCCTCCCGCTCGGCATCGGTGAGCGCGCGGGCGTACCCGCCTTCACCGACCGCCTCGATACCGAGGTCCAGCCACTGCGCACCGACCGAACGGACCTGGTCGGCGACCTCGGGTCGGACGTCGTAGCCGGTGGTGTGCGCCCCGAGCCTGCGAGCGGTGGCGAGCGCCTGCAGACCGGCGACACCCACCCCGAGCACGAGAACCTTGGCGGGCGGCACCGTCCCGGCGGCGGTGGTCAGCATGGGGAAGAACCGTGTGAGCTGCTCAGCGGCCAGCATCGCGGCACGGTAGCCGGCGACATTGGCCTGAGAGGACAGTGCGTCCATCGACTGCGCCCGCGAGATGCGCGGTATCGACTCCATCGCGAACGCAGTGATACGACTGCGCTTGAGCGCCTCGACCCGACTCGGGTCGGACAACGGTGCCAGGAAACCGATCAGCACCGCCCCCGGCCGGAGCAGCGCGATCTCCTCGTCGGTCGGCGGCGCCACCTTGACCACGATGTCAGCGGCCCAGGGATCACCGAGCGTGGCTCCAGAATGGACATAGGCGTCATCCGGGATCAGCGCGTTCGCACCGGCTCCCGGCTCGACGACAACGGAGAGGTTCCGGGCGCGAAGCCGCTCGACCACCTTGGGCACGAGCGCGACCCGCCGCTCGCCCTCGATGGTCTCCCTCGGGACGCCCACGACTGTGTTGGCGGTCACAGTACAGTTGTACCATTTACTGGGGGCCAACGCAGAGCATCACAGTTACCACCTGAGGCCTGTGCGGCTCGGGGCGCAGGCCAGGCACATGGACCGCACGTGGATCTGCCCGGTCGGCCCGGGTCAGCCCAAGCCCCAGCCCCAAGCCCTCCCGGCTCGGCCCACCCTCGCCTCGCCTCGCCCACCCTCGCCTCGGCTCGGCTCGGCCCACCCCACCCCACATCAGCCCGTCAACTCGCGTGGCCCAAAGTCTCACTCGTGCCCTCTGCTTCGCCCTTTCTTTTCATCCCTAAATCCCAAGCCCTACGGAACGCAACACCCGCTACGCCAGTGCTCGATTCAGTGGACTCGCTTCGTGTGGGGGGAGAGTACCGCTAAACTGGCCGGTGGTGGGAAATGCCCTTCACCCGCCCTTTTTTCACCACCGCGGTGCTCTAGGGGCCCCGCACGAAGTGAGTTCACTGAATCGAGCCCGCTCTTACTCGGGTACACACGGCGTTGCTCGCCTCATCGACTGGGCGTAGCTCATACAGGTTGCCCGACTAAGACGCAGGCTCGATCTGGCGAACTCCCTTTGCGCGGGGCCCCTAGAGCACCGCTGTGGGGAAAAAGCGTGGGGAGAAGGGCATCCCCACCACCAGGTCAAGGTTAGCGGCACTCCTCCCCCACACAAAGGGAGTCCGCCAGATCGAGCACATCCGTACCGGGTGTTGCGTTCCGTAGGGCTTGAGAATTAGGGATGAAGAGAAAGGACAAGCATAAGGCAAGAGCAAGGCTTTGAGGGTGGCGAATTGGCGGGCCGGAGACGGAATTGGCGGGCCGGGGCGAAAGTGGGCCGAGTGGGTCGTGCAGGGTGGGCCGAGACGGGGTGGGCTGAGGCGGGGCGAGAATGGGGTGGTTATCTGGGGTGCCAGTGGGCCATACCCAGGGCGATCATTCTCAGTTGGCGTTCTGCCACGCCTATCACCTGTGCCAGGTCGTCCGGGTGATCACCCACGTCCAGCAGTGCCATGACTATCGACAGCATGGCGCCGACCATCAGGTCCGCTGCCATGCGCAGGTCGTCGGAGGACCAGGTCGCCATGCCCGGGAAGCGGCCCAGGTCTGTGGCGAGTTCGCTGCCCAGTAGTCGTAGTTCCGCGGCTATGGCGCGTCGGACTTCGGCTGCGCCGCCGTAGCGTTCGCGGACCAGGAAGCGGAAGTGGGGTTCGTGTTTGCGGACCTGGGCGACCAGGGTGGCTACCGAGCCCTTGATGGCGTCGTCGGCCGGCTTCTGTCGGGCGTCGCGGAGCATGGTGCGGAGGGTCCGCATGCTCTCTTCGGCGAGTGCCACGCCCAGTTCGTCCATTGAGGCGAAGTGGCGGTAGAAGGCTGTCGGGACGATGCCCGCCTCGCGGGTGACCTCGCGCAGGCTCAGGCCGGCCAGGCTGCTGTCTGCGAGCAGGCGCAGGGCCGCGTCCAGGAGTGACTGCCTGGTGCGCCGCTTGCGCTCCTGTCTGGACTCCACCGCGCCGGTCACGGGGGCGAGGGTACTGGGCCTGCGCGGGCCCGCCGTGGTCACCACTGTTCGACACCTCACAGTCCCGTCGAGTTGACAGCGGGGTCGATCCGCGCTGTCCTTTTCAGTGTACGCACGTTCACTCAACATCGGAGGTGGCGGTGACCGCACAGCTGGAGCGCAAGCCGGGGTTTTCCGTGTTGCGGCTGCTTGAGGCCCTGGCCACGCCGCACGGGGTGGATCGGTACCTGGAGCTGGTGCATCCGATGCTCACCATCCGGGACCTCCGTGGTGAGGTGACGCGTGTACACCGAAGCACGTCCGACACGGTCACCCTCACGGTCCGCCCGACGCGGCGGTGGCGGGGGTTCAGCGCTGGGCAGTTCGTGCGGGTCGGGGTGGACATCGACGGGGTCCGGCGGACCCGGTGCTACTCCCCCGCCACCTCGCAGCACCGCGCAGGCGAGTTCGAGCTGACCATCAAGGCGCACGCCGAGGGACTGGTCTCGCGGTGGCTGCACAGCAACGCCGAGCCGGGGCTGGTGTTGCACCTGTCGCAGGCCGAGGGCACCTTCACGCTGCCCGACGCCCGCCCGGACAAGGTGCTGCTGATCAGCGGTGGCAGCGGCATCACCCCGGTGCTGGCCATGCTGCGGACGCTGGCCGACGAGGACCACACCGGCGAGGTCACCTTCCTGCACTACGCCTACACCGAGGCCGACGTCCCACACCGCGACGAGCTGCGCGCGCTCGCCGAGCGGGCGAACGTCAACCTGGTCCTCGCCTACACCCACGCCGACGGCGGCGACCTGCGTGGCTTCTTCGACGAGACCCACCTGCGCGCGGCCGCCCCGTGGCACGCCGAGGCGCGGACATACCTCTGCGGTCCGCCCGGCCTGATGTCGGGCGTGCGCGACGTCTTCACCGGCCTCGGTCTCGCCGACCGGCTGCACACCGAGGAGTTCGCGCCCGCGCCGATCACCGTCGACGCCGCCGACGCGACCGGTGAGGTCACCTTCGCCCGCAGCGACCGGGCCGCCGCCAACTCCGGGCGAACGCTGCTGGAGCAGGCCGAGGCGGCGGGCCTCAAACCCGAGCACGGCTGCCGGATGGGGATCTGCTTCTCCTGCAACCGGGTCAAGACCGCGGGCTGCACGCGCGACGTGCGCAACGGCGAGCTCTCCACCGACCCGGACGAAGAGATCCAGCTGTGCGTGTCCGTGCCCGTCGGCGACGTGTCCATCGACCTCTGAGACCCCGGGAGAAACCATGAGCGACAAGACCGTCCGCCTGACGCCGAGGCAGTTCGAGGAGCTGGGCCGCGACCTGGACGCGCTGCGGCAGCGGGTCGTCGACGACCTGGGCGAGGAGGACCGCAAGTACATCTACGACGTGGTCAAGGTCCAGCGCGCCCTCGAGGTGGCCGGGCGCGGTCTGCTCTTCGCCGGGTTCTTCCCGCCCGCCTGGCTGGCCGGGGTGGCCGCGCTGTCGGTGTCGAAGATCCTGGACAACATGGAGATCGGCCACAACGTCATGCACGGCCAGTACGACTGGATGCGCGATCCGGCACTGAACTCCAAGATGTTCGAGTGGGACACCGTGGCGCCCGCGGAGAACTGGAAGCACTCGCACAACTACATCCACCACACCTTCACCAACATCCTGGGCAAGGACCGCGACATCGGCTACGGCGTGCTGCGGATGGACGAGGCGCAGCGGTGGAATCCGTACTACCTGGGCAACCCGGTGTACGCGTTCCTGCTGATGGCCTTCTTCCAGTGGGGCGTGATGCTGCACGACATGGAGACCGAGCGGCTGATCTCCGGTGAGAAGAAGTGGGCGGACACCGCGGGCGTGCGCAAGCGCATGTGGCACAAGGGCCTCAAGCAGACGCTCAAGGACTACGTACTCTTCCCCGCGCTGACCGGGCCGATGTTCGTGACCACGCTCGCGGGCAACGCGACGGCCAACCTGGTGCGCAACGTCTGGGCGTTCAGCATCATCTTCTGCGGCCACTTCCCCAGCGGGGTGGAGAGCTTCACCGAGGAGGAGACCGCGAACGAGACCCGCGGCCAGTGGTACTACCGGCAGATGCTCGGCTCGGCCAACATCTCCGGCAGCCCGCTGTTCCACATCATGAGCGGCAATCTCTCGCACCAGATCGAGCACCACCTGTTCCCGGACATCCCGGCGCGCCGGTACCCGCAGATCGCGCCCGAGGTGCGGGCGATCTGCGCGAAGTACGGCCTGCCGTACAACACCGGCGGTCTGGGCAAGCAGCTCGGCTCGGTGGTCGGCAAGATCGTGAAGCTGGCGCTGCCGGACTGGCTGAGGGGGAAGCCCTCGACGCCGCCTGCCGGTACCGTCGGAGATGGCCGCGCGCTGCGCGCGGCGTGAGCAGTGAGACGGGGGTAGTCGTGGTCAGCGAGATCGAGAGCACCAAGGACACCATCCAAGAGGTCACCGAGTCCGCCGCCAACCACATCGGCCGGATCGCGCTGATCATCACCGGCGCGGTCCGCGACATCGCCCGCGAGGTGGGCGACTGGGCCACCGACGTGATCGAGATGCGCGAGGCCGCCGAACGGGCGTCGGTCGATCGACCGGTGGTCGTCGACGAAGACCGGTAATAGCGCTGCGCACAGGGCTCCTCGACCCGATCGGGCCGAGGAGTCACTCTACTGTGGACTCGCCCAGCGGTGATCGTTCTGCGAGGCTCTGACCGCCTGAACTCGTCAGGCGAGAAGAGGAGCAGGGAAATCCCAATGCGTATCACCGTTCTGCGCGTCGGCGCCGCAGCGCTCGGCACCGTCGCGCTCGCCCTCGGCCTCGGCGCGGGCACCGCGAGCGCGGCGCCCGCCGACAGCAGCCAGCTCCCGGTCACCGGGCTGGCGGACCTGCCGGAGATCAACGTCGTGAAGATCGACGCGGTCAACATCGCCAGCCCGCTGCTGGGCCCCGGCATCCTGAGCTGAGCCCGCCCGTCGGGCCGGTGCTGACCGCATCGGCCCGACGGATGTCACCGGCCCCACGGAAGAGCGTCAGCCGATCGTGGGCGCGCCGGTCGGAATTGATCACCATGCGAAGTCGGATTAGTTCCTTCGAAGGAGTGGGTTTCCCAGCGCTAGGCCGTTCGGCGCGCGGAAAATGATCACGAAAGTGGCCACCCTACTGTGGACTCGAATTGACGGGAATGCTCTGGAACGCTCTGACTGTCCACTTCAGTCAGTCCAGCTAGGAGCGATCCACACATGCGCAAAGTCGCACTGCGCCTCGGAGTCATGGCCACCGCCACCGCGCTCGTCCTCGGCTTCACGGCCACGAACGCCTCCGCCGAGACCGCGGCCACTGCTGACATCCCGGTGACGGCCGACGTCATCGCCCAGATCGCCGCCGATCTCCACCTCGACCTCGACGACGTCTCCGACATCATCGACGACATCCTCGACGAGCTGGACGACGCGGACATCGACCTCGACGCCGACATCGACCTCGACCTGCTGGTCGACCTGGTCGTCGACGCCTCGATCGACCTGGACATCGACCTCGACGTCGCGATCGACCTGGTGATCGACGCGCTGATCGACCTCGATCTCGACATCGACGGCCTGCTGGACCTCGACGGCAACATCAACATCGCCCTGCTGGTCGACCTGGGCCACCTGCTCGACATCGACATCAACATCGGCGGCCTGGTCGACCTGGGCAACGACGATGACGACGACGATGACGACTCGCCGCTGCTGAGCATCGGCGGCATCCACATCGGCCGCTAGCCGACCGTCCGAAAGGGCCGCTGACCCGGGATCCGGGTCAGCGGCCCTTTCGGTTGCCCCGGCTCAGATCAGCGAGGGCACCATGGCCTCGATCAGGTGCGGGCCGGGCTCGGCCAGCGCGGCCGCGAACTGCTCGGCCAGCTCCTCCGCCGTGGTGGCGCGGGTCGCCGGAACGCCCATGCCCCGGGCGATGCTGACGAAGTCGAGGTCCGGTCGGGCGAGGTCGAGCAGCGAGTTCGCCTGCGGGCCCGCGCCCTCGACGCCCACGCGCATCAGCTCCATGCGCAGGATGGCGTAGGCCCGGTTGTTGAGCAGAACCGTTGTGACGTCGAGGTTCTCCCGCGCCATCGTCCACAGCGCGGAGATCGTGTACATCGCGCTGCCGTCGGACTGCAGGCAGATCACCGGCCGGTCCGGGCAGGCCACCGCCGCGCCGACGGCGACCGGGAGGCCGTAGCCGATGGAGCCACCGGTCAGGGTCAGCACGTCGTGCCGCGGCGCGCCCGCGGTGGTCATCGGGATCATCAACCCGGAGGTGTTGGCCTCGTCCGCGATGATCGCGCGCTCCGGCAGCAGCGCGCCGATCACCTCGGTCCAGTTCTGCGGGGTCAGGTCGCCGCTGGGCAGCGCGGGCCTGCTCGGCTCCTGCAGCACCGGCTCGGTGTCCGCGGCGACGACCTCGGCCAGCTTCGCCAACGCCCCCGCGGTGTCTTCGCCGAGCGAGGCGAGGGTGTGCACCTGGCAGCCCTCGGGGGTCAGCTCGCTCACCTTGCCCGGGTAGGCGAAGAACGACACGGGTGCCTTGGCACCGACCAGGACCAGGTGCTTGACGTCGGTGAGCTGCCACTGCACCTGCTCGGCCAGGTAGCCGAGCCGGTCCACCGCGGGCAGTCCGGCGCCGCGCTCGATGCGCGCGGGGAAGGTCTCGGCGAACAGCTTGACCCCGGTCGCGACCGAGATCCGGCTCGCCGCGAGCAGACCGGCCTCGCGGGTGGCCCCCGCGCCGAGCAGCAGCACGGTCGACTCGCCGGAGCGCAGCACCTCGGCGACCGCGGCCACCCGCTCATCGTCCACTTCGGACAGAACCGGCCGGGGCGCGGGCGCGGCGGGCACGCCGCCCTCGCCCCACGAGACGTCGGCGGGCAGCACCAGGTTCGCGATCTGCCCCGCCTGCGCGGCGGCGACGGCCGCGGCGGCGTCCGCGCCGATCTCGGCCGGGTCGGTGGTCGTGCGGCTCCACCCCTCGGTCCAGCCGGTGAGCGCGCCGATGTCGGACTCCAGCGGCGCGTCGAAGCCCTTGTGGTACCCGGCGTGGTCGCCGATGACGTTGACGACCGGGGTGTGCGCGCGGCGCGCGTTGTGCAGGTTCGCCAAGCCGTTGGCCAGGCCAGGGCCCAGGTGCAGCAGGGTGGCAGCGGGCTGGTCGGCCATCCGCGCGTAACCGTCGGCGGCGCCGGTTACCACCCCCTCGAACAACGCGAGCACGCCGCGCATCTCCGGCACCGCGTCCAGGGCGGCGACGAAGTGCATCTCCGAGGTCCCCGGGTTGGCGAAGCAGACCCGCACCCCGGAGTCCACCAGGGTGCGGATCAGGGCCTGGGCGCCGTTGCGGGGCGCGCTTGTCGTCATCACTGTCCTTCTGCGTCGGGGTCGAGGAGAACACCGGGGTTGAGCACGCCCGCCGGGTCGAACGCCTGCTTGACCCGGCGCATGAGGTCCACCTTGGCCGGGTCCTCCAGTTCGAGGAAGTACGCCTTCTTGGCGTGGCCGACGCCGTGCTCACCGGAGATCGCGCCGCCCAGCGCCATCGCGGCGGCGAAGAGGGCCCGGAGCACGGTGGCGCGCTTCTCGGCGTCCTTCTGGAACACGGCGAGGTGGACGTTGCCGTCGCCCGCGTGCCCGCAGCCGATCACGAAGGTCTCGTTGGCCTGGGCGATAGCGGTGACCTCGGCCATGAACGCGGGCAGCGCGGCGCGCGGCAGCACGGTGTCGATCACGTCGTCCGCGCCCGCGTTCTTGGCGGTGTAGAAGGCTTTCTCGCGCGCCTCGATGAGCTTGCGGGCCGAACCGCCGGGCAGCACGTAGACGTCGATCGCGCCGAGCTCGCTGAGCAGCTCGCCCGCGGCCACGGTGTCGGCCTCGAGCCGCTGCTCGTCGCGGTTCTCCAGCATCACCACCAGGTACGCCTGCGAGCGGTCGCGGACCTCGTCCGGGATGCCGAGCTGGAGGTCGGCGGTGTAGGTGATGGCGCCCATGGTCATGCCGTCGATGTACTCGAGGATCAGCGGGGCCAGACCGGAACCGACCACCTTGGGCACCGCGCTCACGACCTCGGTCAGGTCGTGGAACGGGGCCAGCACGGTGGCGCTGTGCCGGATCCGCGGTTGCAGCTTGAGGGTCGCCTCGGTCACCAGGGCCAGGGTGCCCTCGGAGCCGACGATCAGCTGGGTGAGGTCGTAACCGGTGCTGGCCTTGACGAACTTGCCGCCGGTGCGCAGGACCTCGCCGGTGGCCAAGACCGCTTGCAGGCCCAGGACGTGGTGGCGGGTGACGCCGTACTTGACCGCGCGCATGCCGCCCGCGTTGGTGGCGACGTTGCCGCCCAGGCTCGCGCTCAGCTCGCCGGGGTAGACCGGATAGACCAGCCCGTGCTCGGCGGTGCGGGCGTCGAGCTCTTGGAGCGTGACCCCGGGCTGCACGACCGCCACGTGGTTCTCCGTGTCGATCTCCAGCACCTGGTTCATCCGCTCGAAGGAGACCAGGATGCCGTCGGCCCTGGGCGTGGCCGCGCCGGAGAGGCCGCTGCCGGACCCGCGAGCGGTGACCGGGACCCCCTCGGCGGTGGCGAGCTTGAGGACCGCGGCCACCTCGTCGGCCGTCCGGGGCCGCACGACGAAGGCCGGGGTGACGGCGCGGCCGCCGAGCGACTCGTCGTGGCCGTAGTCCGCCGCGATGTCGGCACCGGTCAGCACGTCACCGACGATCTCCGCGAGCGCGGCACCGATGTCCGCCATGGGGCTCCCTCCGCCGTTGGACCAAGCCGGGCCCACGATAGTGCGTTCGGTTACCCCTCGGTAGCGAACCGGGCGGGCGAGAGCGCGGCGGCCGGGACGGCGGTGGGCTCGCCGCGGATGATCGCGGCGGCGGTGCTCGCCAGCGCCGGTGCCATCTGGATGCCGTAGCCGCCCTGACCGGCGACGAAGGCGAAGCCGGGGTGGCCGGGGACCTCGCCGACCACCGGGTCGCGGTCGGCGGCGAACGAGCGCAGGCCCGCCCACGCGGTGCGGACCGAGCGCAGGCCGAGCGTGCTGACCTCGTTGACCCGGTCCACGGCCAGCGCGATGTCGAGCTCGTCGGGCTTGGCGTCGCCGGGCTCGGCCGGGGTCTCGTCGGCGGGCGAGACCAGGACGCCGGGGCCCTCGGGGCGGAAGTAGAACGTGTCGGCGATGTCGGCGACCAGTGGCCAGCGCGGGTCCACCCGACCGGCGCCCACCGCGATGGCGATGGTGCGGCGCAACGGCCGCAGGCCGATCCCCGGCACACCCGCCAACGCGGCGAGCCGATCGGCCCAGGCGCCCGCGGCGTTGACCACGTAGCCCACCTGGATCTCTTCCCCACCAAGGGAAACCCGCCAGCCCGCGCCGTCGCGGCGGAGCGCGGTGACCGGGGCGGCCAGCCGGATGGCGCCGTGCTCGCGCAGGGTGCGGACGTAGCGCTGGTGCAGGCCCATCACATCGATGTCCATGGTCGCGGCGTCGACCGCGAACGCCTCGACCCGGTCCGGCCGCAGCACCGGGCACAGCTCGAGGGCGGTGGCCGCGTCGACCACCTCGACCGACGGCGCGGCGGCGACCTCCTCGGCGCTGCCCAGCCACAGCATCGGGCGCGGGGTGAGCACGCCGTCGCCGAAGGCGTCCCGGCTGGCGGCGGTCAGCGCGCGCACGACCGGGCCGCCGTAGCTGGGCAGGTACACCGCCGCCGAGCGGCCCGTGGTGTGCCTGGCCAACTCGGGTTCGGCCTCCACGAGCAGCACCGACCGGTGCGGCGCCAGCTCAGCGGCCACCGACACCCCCGCGATACCGCCGCCTACCACCAGCACGTCCCAGCCCATGCGGGCAGCTTACGGGCGCCAGCCCGGGTCCCGACCGCTCACGCCGAGCGCCCGCGCCAACGGCGGGGCGTCCGCGGGCACGCTGACCTCGGCGCCGAACACCTCGTACTGGCGGGCCATCTCGGCCATCCCGGCCGCACCCTCCAGGGTGTACTCGGCGACCTCGGGCGCGACCTCGAACGGCTGCCCGGTGGCCACGGCCAGGTCCCAGGCGTGCAGCACGAGCTCGCCGAAGACCATGTCGTGGATGAACTTGGCGGGCCGCGCGTCGGCCATCATCACCGTCTCGCCCTCCAGCGCGCCGGGGGCGTCCCAGGCCTCGACCGCGCGGGCGACGCCCTCGACGAACGGGGCGGGCCAGCCCGCGGTGAAGTCGTTCGACTCGTCCTCGGAGCCGTCGCCCGGCGGCGGGAGCCTGCGGGCACTGCGCTCGGAGACCTTGGCGCTCCACAGCGTGAGGTGGTTCGCCAGGTCCCGCACCGTCCACCCCGGACAGGGCGTGGGCAGGTCGAACTGGTCGGGCGTGACGTTGCGGGCGACGGTGACCGCGCTGTCGGCGGCCTTCGCCATGAGGCTCTTGTCCATGCCGGCCAGGCTAAGCGCGCGGTGGTGCCGGGTCTTGAAGAAACGCGACAGCGGCTGTCGGTGGGCCGGGTTACCGTGGTCTGGTGGCGTACCGGGGCGTGCTCGACGAGCAGGCGGGACTGACCAGGTTCCGGCTGCGCACCGTCGCGCCCTCGGCCGAGCTGGCGCCGTTCGTGGAGTACCACTGGATCGTCTCCTGGGACCTCGACGAGCCCTACGAGCAGCGGGTCGTGCCGCACCCGAACGTGCACCTGGTGTTCGAGCCCGAGGGCGCCCGGGTCTACGGGGTGCTGCGCGGGTTGTTCACCCGGCGGCTGGTGGGTCGGGCGCAGGTGCTCGGGGTGCGGTTCCACCCGGGCGGGTTCCGGCCGTGGCTGGGCGGGCGGGTCGCCGACCTGACCGACCGGACGGTGCCGGTCGCGGAGTTCTTCGACGTCGAGGGCAGCGAGAAGCCGGTGGGCGACGCGGCGACCGACGCGGAGATGGTCGCCGCGGCCGAGTCGGTGCTGCTGCCCCGGCTGCCCGAGCCGGATCCGGTCGTCGAGCAGGTGCGCTCGCTGGTGGCGCTGATCGCCGAGGCGGAGGTGACCAGGGTCGACGAGCTGGCCACCGCGGCCGGGCTCACCGTGCGGTCCCTGCAGCGGCTGTTCAGCGACTACGTCGGCGTCGGTCCCAAGTGGGTGATCCAGCGGCACCGGATGCACTCGGCCGCCGCGCGGGCCGCCGACGGGGCCGAGGTCGACTGGGCGGCGCTGGCCGCCGAGCTCGGCTACAGCGACCAGGCCCACTTCACCCGCGACTTCACGGCGACGATCGGTGTCTCGCCCGGCCGCTACGCCGCCGGTTAGGTCGACGGATAGGTTGCGGTCATGAGCGAGTACGAGCTGTCCGACGACCCGGGCCGGACCGATGTCGATGTGGTGTGGGGGTACCTGTCCACCGACGCGTACTGGGGGCGCTGGCGCACCCGGGCGCACCTGGAGGCCCAGCTGGCCTCGGCGTGGCGCGTGGTCGGGGTGTTCGAGCGCGCGACTGGCGCGCAGGTCGGCTTCGCCCGGGCGATCTCGGACGGGGTGGCGATCGCCTACCTGGCGGACGTGTTCGTGCTGCCGTCCGTGCGCGGCCAGGGCCTGGGCAAGGCGCTGGTGCGCACCATGATCGACGAGGGCCCCGGCGCGCGCTTCCGCTGGCTGCTGCACACCAGCGACGCGCACTCCCTTTACGGCGGGTTCGGCTTCGTCCGGCCGGACGAGACGTTCCTGGAGCGCTTGGGCACGGTGCAGGGCAACCCCGAGGGGTGATCGTCGAACGAGTGTGACCAAAGCGACCGCCCGGCGGGGAAAGCCCGCTGATCGACCCGTGTTGCACCGGGTGTGGACGTGGTGGTGATCGGGGCGGGGCAGGCGGGGTTGTCCGCCGCGTACTTCCTGCGGCGGACCGGGCTGGAGTTCGTGGTCCTGGACGCCAACCCCGGACCGGGCGGTGCGTGGCGCCACCGCTGGCCGACGCTGCGGCTGGGCACCGTGCACGGCATCCACGACCTGCCGGGCCTGGCCCTGCCGCACGCCGATCCCGAGCGGCCCGCCTCGGAGGTGGTGGCCGACTACTTCGGTGGCTACGAGCGCGAGTTCGACCTGCCGGTGCTGCGCCCGGTCGCCGTGCGGGCGGTGCGGGAGGCCGAGGGCGGGCTGCTGGTCGAGACCGACAGCGGCGTCTGGTTGACGCGCGCGGTGATCAACGCGACCGGCACCTGGGACAAGCCGTTCTGGCCGCACTACCCCGGCCGATTCGCGGGGCGCCAGCTGCACACGGCGAACTACCGCGGGCCGGAGGAGTTCAAGCGGCAGCGCGTGATCGTGGTGGGCGGTGGCACCTCGGCGGTGCAGGCGTTGATCGAGATCGCCGCGGTGGCGGCCGAGACGACCTGGGTGACGCGGCGTCCGCCGGTGTTCCACGAGGGTCCGTTCACCGCCGAGTTCGGCCGCGCGGTGGTGGCCAAGGTGGATGCGGCGGTACGTGCCGGGCGGGTGCCCGACAGCGTGGTGAGTGTGACCGGGCTGGGGCTCACTCCGGAGGTCATCGCGGCCCGTGAGCAGGGGATCCTCGACCGGCAGCCGATGTTCGACCACCTGGTCGGCGACGGTGCGGTCTGGGCGGACGGGCATGTCGTGCGGGCGGACGCCATCCTGTGGGCCACGGGCTTCCGGCACTCGCTCGACCACCTGGCGCCGCTGAACCTGCGCGGGCCCGGCGGCGGCATCGTGGTGGACGGGACCCAGGTGGTGGCCGATCCCCGCGTGCACCTGGTCGGTTACGGGCCGTCTGCCAGCACCATCGGCGCCACCCGGGCGGGTCGCGCCGCCGCGATGGCTCTGAAGCGGCTGCTCAACGAGCCGGTGAAGGCGTGAGCCCGACCGGCTGGGACCAGTTCTCGCTCAGGGCGTGAACGGCTCCAGGTCCGGTCGCTTCGGCTCGCGGCCGTCGCCGGACGAGCGGCCGGTCAGCCGTCGACCGATCCACGGCCCGGCGTGCTCGCGCGCCCACCGCAGGTCGGCCGCGGCCCGCGCCCGCCAGTCCTGTTCGGACAGGGCGACCGGCGAGTCCCAGTCGAACTCCGGGGCCACGTCCAGCGCCCGCAGGGTCGCCTCCGCGACCCGGCGGTGACCCTCGGTGTTCAGGTGGATCCGGTCCGGCGCCCACAGCTCGGGCGAGTCGAAGACCCGTGCGGAGAACAGGTCGACGACCACCGCGTCGTGCCGCGCGGCGAGCTCGTCGACCAGCGCCAGCAGCCGGTTGATCCGGGGCAGCAGGCGGGCGCTGCCGCGCATCCGGCGGGTCGGGTCGATCACCCGGAACAGGACCACCTGCCGCGACGCCGCCGCCAGGGTGTCGATCGCGTAGGTCACCCGGGCGGTCAGGGCGGTCATGTCGCACTGCGGGCGCAGCACGTCGTTCATGCCGCCCGCGAAGGTGACCAGGTCGGGGCGCATGGCCGCGGCCCGGTCGACCTGCTCGTTGACGATCTGGCGCACGAGCTTGCCGCGCACCGCCAGGTTCGCGTAGCGGAACCCCGGGGTGTCGCGGGCCAGCCGGGCCGCCACGAGGTCGGCCCAGCCGCGGCAGGTGCCGTCGGGCTGGAAATCGGACATGCCCTCGCTGAACGAGTCCCCGAGGGCGACCAGGCTGGTGTGCGCGTTCATCGCCGGTGATGCTAGCCCGCAACTTTCGTTGCACGTCAGAGCACCCGAATGGTGCCGTTCGACGGACGGCCGCGGTCACGGCCGGTACCGTGCTGGCGTGAGGGAGCCACTGTGGCAATCGCGGCGTGAGGCCTTCTTCTACCTGCTGCCCGTCGCGGTCGTGCTGGCCCTGACCGTCGCGGGCGCCATCTGGGACGACCCGCCGGACGGGGTGCTCGGCTGCGTCGACGCGGTCGTCTCGCTGGCGATGACCGGGCTGCTGGTGGTGCGCAAGTGGTACCCGCTGGCGCTGATGGCGGCCTCGGTGATCCTGTGCGCGGTCTACCTGGTGCTGATGACCTTCGGGTCCGGCGGGTGGCACCCGGGGTTCAAGGTCACCGACCCGTGGATGTCGGTGTCCGGGACCATCTACGCCTACAACGTCATGGTCTACGCGGGCGCGGTGGCCGGGTCGCTGATGGTCGGCGCGCTGCTGCTGGTCGTCACCCGGCCGTGGCACACCTCGACCGAGGTGGTCCTGGGCGCGGTGCTGCTCGTGGTGCTGCCCGCGGTGATCGGCCTCTACGTCCGGGCCCACCGACGGGCGGTGGACGCGCTCACCGACCGCGCCGAGCGGGCCGAGCGCGAGCAGCACCTGTTGGCCGAGCAGGCCCGGGCGGACGAGCGGCTGCGGCTGGCCGAGGAGATGCACGACATGGTCACCCACCGGGTCAGCCTGATGGTGCTGCACGCGGGCGCGTTGACCGTGACCGGCCCGGACGAGCAGACCAGGACGGCCGCCGAGGGCATGCGCGCGGCGGGCTGCGAGGCTCTCAACGAGCTGCGCGAGCTGGTCGGCGTCCTGCGCGACGACACCCAGGGCCACCAGCCGCGCGCGGCCGACGACGCGCCCGCCGAGGTGCCCGACCTCACCACGCTGGTCGCCGAGTCGGAGTCCGTCGGGGTGCCGGTGGACCTGGTGCAGGAGGGCGACCCGGCGCTGACGTCCCCGGCGGTCGGGCGCACCGCGTACCGGGTCGTGCAGGAGTCGCTGACCAACATCCGCAAGCACGCGCCAGGCGCCCCCACCCGGGTGCACGTGCGCTACGGCGGCGACCGGGTGCGGCTCACCGTGCGCAACGACCGGGCGACCTCCACTGTCGACAGTGGACTGTCCGGCACCGGTTCCGGCGCCGGGCTGACCGGGTTGCGGCAGCGGGTCGAGCTGGTCGGCGGCACGCTGCGGGCGGGCCCGCGCGACGGCGGCGGTTTCGAGGTCGAGGCCGTGCTGCCCGCCTACGTACCGGCTCCCGAGAGCGTGTAGATGTCGCCGGGCGTGATCCGCGTCGTCCTGGTCGACGACGAGCCGATGGTCTGCGCGCACCTGCGCGCGATCCTGGACTCGGCCCCGGACATCACCGTCGTCGACCAGGCCCAGGACGGCGCCGCCGCGGTGGAGGCGGTGGTGCGGCACCGACCGCACGTGGTGCTGATGGACCTGCGGATGCCCGGGGTGGACGGGCTCACCGCGATCGAGCGGATCGCCCGGCTGCCCGAGCCGCCCGCGGTGGTGGCGCTGACGACCTTCGACGCCGACCAGTACGTGGTGCGCGCGCTGCGCGCGGGGGCGGCCGGGTTCCTGGTGAAGACGACCCCACCGGAGGACCTGATCGGGCTGGTCCGGGTGGCCGCGGACGGGCACACGGTGCTCTCCCCCGCCGCCACCCGGCGGCTGGTCGCCGTGCGGGCGGGCGAGCAGGCGGCCCGCGACCGGGCGCTGCACCGGGTGCGGGAGCTGACCGAGCGGGAGACCGAGGTGCTGGCCGGTCTGGGCGAGGGGTTGTCGAACGCGCAGATCGCCGGTCGGCTGTCGTTGAGCGAGGCGACGGTGAAGAGCTACGTGTCGCGGATGCTGGTGAAGCTGGAGTGCGCGAACCGCACGCAGGCGGGCCTGTTGGCATACCACGCGGGTCTTGTCACCCGCTGAACAGACCTGGCTGAGCGCCGGGCGGCTGGGCTAGGTTCCGGCGCATGAAGCGATCCCTCATCACCGCCGCGCTGGCCGCGGTCGCCGTAGCGACCCTGCAGGCGCCCGCGTCGGCCGATGCCCCCGCCCCCACCTGGAAACTGTCCACGACCGGCACCGACGCGCAGCTGCGCGGCCTGTCCGCGGTGAGCCACCGGGTGGCGTGGGCCAGCGGCAGCAAGGGCACGGTGCTGCGCACGGTCGACGGCGGCCGCACCTGGACGCGCACGTCACCGCCGGACACCGCGGCGCTGGAGCTGCGCGACATCGAGGCGTTCGACGCGAACACGGCCGTGGCCATGACCATCGGCCCGGGCGGGCAGTCCCGGATCTTCCGCACCACCGACGGCGGCAAGGCGTGGACCGAGACCTTCCGCAACGCCGAGGAGACCGCGTTCTACGACTGCCTGGCGTTCTTCGACCGCGAGCACGGGCTGGCGCTGAGCGACCCGGTGGGCGGCAAGTTCCGCCTGGTGTCCACTCAGGACGGTGGCCGGTCCTGGTCGGTCGTCCCGGGCGACCGGATGCCCGCGGCCCTCGACGGTGAGTTCGCCTTCGCCGCCAGCGGCCAGTGCGTCAGCACCTCGGGTTCGCGCGACGCGTGGATCGCGACCGGCGGCGGCGCCAAGGCGCGGGTGCTGCACTCGGCCGACCGCGGCCGGAGCTGGACGGTGACCGACACGGTGCTCGCCAGCGCCCCGAGCGCGGGCGTGTTCGCCACCGCCTTCCGCGACACCCGCCACGGCATCGCCGTCGGCGGTGACTACGCCACCCCCACCGGTGGCGTCGACGCCCTCGGCCTGACCCGCGACGGTGGGAAGACCTGGCAGAAGCCGTCGAACGCCCCGCAGGGCTACCGCTCGGGCGTGGCGTGGCACCCGTTCCTGCGGTCCGCCGCGATCGCCGTCGGCCCGACCGGCAGCGACTACACCCTCGACGAGGGACGGCACTGGCGCCGCTTCGACACCGGCAGCTTCGACACGGTGGACTGCGCCGCTGACGGCGCCTGCTGGGCCGCGGGCGAGAAGGGCCGCGTGGCGGTGCTGGGGTTCACCCGATGAGCTCGGTGATCCTGAACATCGCCTTCGACGCGACGGACAACTACGCGTTGGCGCAGTGGTGGAGCCAGGTCGTCGACCACCCGGTGGGCGCGGATTGCGCGCCGGGCGAGGAAGAGGCGTGGATCGAGGTCCCGGACGGACCGACGCTGTTCTTCAACCGGGTTCCCGAGGGCAAGACGGTGAAGAACCGGGTGCACGTGTGCCTGCGGCCGGACATCCCTCGGGACGAGGAGGTCGCGCGGCTGCTGGGGATCGGGGCGACCCTGGTGTCGGACCGGCGGAACGCGGACGGCACGGGGTGGGCGGTGCTCGGCGACCCGGAGGGGAACGAGTTCTGCGTGCTTCGCAGTGCGGCGGAGAGGGCGGCGACGGACTAGCGGTTCACGGCGCACCAGCGCCACCAGCGATAGTCGAGGGAGTCCCGGGCCCGCCGCTCAGCACTGAGCGGCGGGCCCGGGACTTTTCTGCTCGCCGCGGCACGGCTCACCGCGAGACCGGTTCCGCGAGACCGTCCGTGAGGTCGGGCCCCCGCTGGCGAACGGCGGGCGGGCAATTGGTCCCCCGGTCCGGATGGGGATAGCATTGTGCCATGGTCTAGACCAAATGACCCATCGGGGTGAGTGCTCCGCCACTGGTCGTGGGCTAGGTGAGCACAAAAATCGGCCATGGGGTGGGAAACGACACCCGGCCCTGGCGCACCGGCCCGAAGACCGGATGATGGGCGGTGTGACCGCACCTTCGCCGCCCCGTGGCCTGCTGGAGATCATCGCCCTGACCGTCGCCGACGCGGTCGCCGCCCAAGCCGGTGGCGCCGACCGGATCGAGGTCGTGGCGCACATGGACCGGGACGGGCTGACCCCGGCGCCCGCCCTGATCGCCGAGATGCAGGCGGCGGTCGACATCCCGCTGCGGGTGATGGTGCGCGGCACCGACGGCTTCACCGCCGACGCCGAGGAACTGACCCGCCTGCTGGCCACGGTCGCAGAACTGCGGGGGGCGGGGGCGCAGGAGTTCGTCCTGGGCTTCCTCACCGCCGACGGCCACATCGACCTCGCGGCCACCGGCGCCGTGGTGGCGGCACTGGACGGCTGCCCGTGGACTTTCCACCGCGCGGTCGACCACGCCACCGACACCGAGCGGGCGTGGTCGGACCTGCGCGGGCTGCCGGGCCTGGACACGGTGCTGACGGCCGGTTCCGCGCGCGGCCTGGAGGACGGACTACCCCGACTCGCCGCGCGGGACGACTGGAAGGACGCCGGGGTGCGACTGTTGGCAGGCGGCGGACTCAAGCACGTGCACGTGGCCGGGCTGCGATCGATCGGGGTCAACGCGATCCACGCGGGCGGCCTGGTCCGGGACGACTGGGACAGTCCGGTGTGCGCCGAACGGGTGCGCGGGTTGCGGGAACTACTGGACGCCTGACCTGCTTCAACTTTGGCGCTTGGCGCGCCGGAACCGCGCCAGGCAGCCATTGTGCACGAATCCCGCATACCGCCCAGGCCGCGCCAATCGGCCCGTCTGCTCGATTGGGTGGACTGTCCTTGTGTGGGGGAGGGCGACCGCCTAAGCTGCCCGGCGCGTGGGTGGATCCCTTCCCCACCCGCCCTCCCACCGGCGGTCGCCCAGGGGCCCCGCACAAAGACAGTCCACCCAATCGAGCACCACCACCACAGCAAGCCCCGACGACACACGCCCAAACAAGCCCAGGGCAGCGGCTGCCCGCGCCGGTCCCTCCGCCTGGGATGATCCGGGTATGGCCACGATCAGGACAGCGCGCACCGGTGAGCACGTGTTCACCGCCCACAACGACCGAGGGGCCGAGGTCGCCATCGGTCGGGCGGGCGCGCCCGGCACCTTCAGTCCCGTTGAACTCCTGCTCGCCGCCGCCGCGGGCTGTGTCGGGATCACTGCCGAGGAGCTGATCCTGCGCCGTGTCAGCACTCCCATCGCTGTCGACGCGACGGACCTGCGGCCGGCAGGTGCGCACGAGCTCGACGGTGTTCGGATCGACCTGGGTCTCGATCTGTCCACTTTGGACGATGAGGCCCGTGCCGCGCTGCTTGCCGTGGTCGATCGGGCGGTCGCCGCGTTGTGCACCGTGACCCGGACGCTGAAGCGGTCGACGGCCGTTGAGACCGTTGCGGTAGAGATCAGCGCATGACCAAGAACTCGCACTGCTCCTACTGCGGCACCCCGTACCCACCCGATCTCGCTTGGCCGCGTCGGTGTGCGGAGTGCGGACAAACCACCTACGTCAACCCGGTTCCCGTCGCGGTTCTGCTCTTACCGGTGGACGGCGGCCTGTTGGTCGTGCGCCGCGACGTCGAACCGCGAAGAGGGCAGCTCGCGCTTCCCGGCGGTTTCATCGACCTGGGCGAATCGTGGCAAGAGGCTGCCGCGCGCGAGCTGCGGGAAGAGGCGGGGATCGAGCAAGACCCGGCCGAGATCACCCTCTTCGACGCACGCAGCGCCCCCGACGGGACGCTGCTGGTCTTCGGCCTCGCCCCGCCGACCACCTCGGCCGTGCTTCCCCCCTCCCGGCCGACCGACGAGACGACCGGCTGGGAGTTGGTGACCGGGCCGGTCAGCCTGGCGTTCCCGCTGCACACGACGGTGGTGGCGTCCTACTTCGATCGAGTACAGACCAAAGTGGACAGCTGATCGGGGCCCGCCTCCGCCGAAGGTCGTACCGCGCGGTCATGCTCAGGACTGACGACCGTCCGTAATCAACCCAATACCGTTGTGCCCAGGCCACAGTTCGGGGGGACGTGGCGAAGTGGGGGGTACTGGGGGTGATGGCCCCCGCCGGGTCTGGTCCCGGCGGGGGCTACCCTCCCCCGGTGGACATCCCGGTACTGGTCGTCGCGGGTTTCCTCGGATCCGGCAAGACCACGCTGCTCAACCACCTGCTGCGGTCCGAGACCGGCCTGCGCGTCGGTGTGATCGTGAACGACTTCGGCAAGGTCAACATCGACGCGCTGACCGTCGCCGCCCAGGTGGACTCGATGGTCTCGCTGGGCAACGGCTGCCTGTGCTGCGCGGTGGACGCCGCCGACCTCGACGCCATGCTGGAGCGGCTGGCCCGCCCGGACGGCCCGGTGGACGTCATCGTGGTGGAGGCCAGCGGGCTGGCCGAGCCGCCCGCGATGGTCAAGCTGGTGCTGGCCTCGCAGAACCCGCACATCCGCTACGGCGGCCTGGTCGAGGTGGTGGACGCCGCCGAGTTCGAGCAGACCCGCGAGCGCCACCCGCAGCTGGACAAGCACCTGCGCTACGCCGACCTCGTGCTGCTCAACAAGATCGACCGCGCCCCAGACGGCGAGCGGCTGCTGGCCCTGGTCCGCGAGCTGGCCGGGGGCACGCCGGTGGTGCCGACCGAGTACGGGCGGATCGACCCGGACCTGCTGTTCGACCCGGTCGACCGGCCGGACCCGGTGGAGCGGCAGCTCTCGTTCGACGACCTGGTCGAGCACGAGCAGCACGTGCACGCCCAGTACAGCAGCGTCGAGTTCGGGCACGACCTGCCGATGAACCCGCTGCGCTTCGCGGAGTTCCTCAACGACCGCCCGGCGGGTCTCTACCGGATGAAGGGCTTCCTGCACTTCGGCGTCCCCGGCCACGAGGAGCCGCTGGCGGTGCAGACCGTCGGGCCGTCGGTGCGGATCACCCGCGCGCCGGACGCGGCGCGGCGCACCGAGCTGGTCATGATCGGTGCCGGGCTCGACGCCGACGACCTGACCGCCCGGCTCACCGCCGCGCTGGAGCACGACGTGGCCGCGGTCGGCCCGCTCGACCTGCTGTCGGTCACCCGCTACCTCGTCGACGACGCGCGCTGAGCCAGGATCTGCCCCAGCTGCGCCCGCGCGGTCACACCGAGCTTCGGGAACGCCTGGTAGAGGTGGAAGCTGACGGTGCGGTGCGAGAGGAACATCCGCTCGCCGATCTCGCGGTTGGTCAGGCCGTCGGCGGCCAACCGGACGATCTGCCGCTGCTGGGGTGTGAGCACGTCGAGCAGGTCGGCGCCGCCCGGGGCGACGGCCACGCCGGACGCGCGCAGCTCGGTCCGCGCGCGGTCGGCCCACGGTCGGGCGCCCAGTCGCTCGAACACCGGCAGGGCCGCGGCGAGCGCGATCCGGGCCTCGGCGATCCGCCGGTTGCGGCGCAGCCACTCGCCGCTGTCGAGCTGGGCGAGGGCGCGCTCGAACGGCCAGCGCTCCCCCTCGGGATCGGCCAGCGCGGCGGCGAAGTGCGGTTCGGGGTCGTCGGCGAGCTGGGCGCCTGCCCGGTGCAGGATCAGGTCGAGCCGGGTGGAGGCGGCACCGCTGAGGCGCTCGCGGGCGAGCTTGAGGATGCCGGTCACCTCGCTGACCTGGTCGGTGCGGGCGGCGGCCGCGGCCAGGTCGGCGATGGCGTAGTAGGAGAAGTGGTAGTGCACCGGGTGGCCGTCGGCGTCGAAGAGGGCCCGCAGGGTGGTGTAGGCGAGTTCGTGGTCGCCGTCAGCCACCGCGGCCATGCCCGCGGCGTAGTGGGCGCGGACCGTCACGGCCAGGGCGTCGGCGGGTTCGGTGATCGCCAGCAGCTCGGCCACCTCACCCGCGCCGGACCCGGACAGCGCGGACAGCGTCTTCATCAGCGCCCGGGCGCGCACGGTGGCCAGCGTCGGCCCAGCGGTGCCCACCCGGCGGGCCAAGCCCTCGACCGCGCGCCGGGCGTCCGCCCAGCGGCCCGCGGCGAACCAGGCCCAGCCCAGGTCGGCCGCGGCCATGCCCAGCTGCACGACCTCGGCGTCCGGGCGGACCGGGTCGGCCAGCTCGACGAGCAGCCGCACCGCGGTCTCGGTCTCGTCGAGGAGCATCGCCAGCGCGCCGAGCAGGTTGAGCAGCACCGGGTCGCGCGGCAGCCCGTCGATCCCCGCGAGCCCGGCGCGGCCGTGCGCGGCGTTGCCGAACGGGTCGACCACGGCCGCGATCCAGGACTGGAACGGCACCGCGGCCGGACTGTCCACATGGCACCGTTCGTAGACTCGCCGGACGGCGGCCAGGTGGTCCGGGTCGCCGGTGTAGTGGGCGATGTTGGCCGCGATGGTCAGCGTGTGCAGGGTGACTTCCTGATCGGGCGGCAGGCTCTCGGTGACCGGCAGCACGAGAGTGATGGCGTGCCGCAGCCGCAGGGTCACCGAGGCGACAGTCCCCGCGAGCACCGACAGCCACGCGCTGGCGGCGGGATCGGCGGTGCGCGACCTCGCCCTGGCCGCCAGTTCGGCCGCGCGGGCCAGATCGCCCGCCACGATGGCCGTGACCGCGCTCTTGGCCAGCCGGTTGCCGTGGTCGACCGGGTCCGGGCTGAGGTAGGCGGCCCGCTCGAACGCGGCCATCGACTCCACCGTGGCGCCGCGGCCGCGGGCGCGGTTCGCGGTCTCCTCCAGTGCCGCGGCAACGGTTTCGTCGGGTGTGACGGTGGCCGCGGAGAGGTGCCAGGCGCGCCGGTCCGGGTCGTGCACCCGGGCCAGGGCGAGGTGGGCGGCGCGGCGTTCGTCGGGCGTGGCGGCGTAGTAGACCGCCGAGCGCACCAGGGGGTGGCGGAACTCCAACTCGCCGTGGCCGAGCCGCAGCAGGCCCGCGCGCTCGGCGGGCAGCCACACGTCCAGCCCCGCGCCGGGGAGCACGCCGAGCACGATGGCCAGGTCGGTGGTGTCGGCGGCCGCGGCGACGAGCAGCGCCCGACGGGTATCGGCGGGCAACGCGGGCAGATCCGCGGCGAAGGTGCGCTCGATGCGTTCGGTGACCGGCAGTTCCTCGTGTTCCCAGCCCGCGCGCCCGTCGATGGCCGCGGCCTTCGCCAACTCCGCCAGTGCCAACGGGTTTCCCTCGGCGAGAGTCAGGATTCGCTTGCGCAGCAAGCCCTTCGGCGGCACAGGCTGCGCGTCGAGCACCGCCTCGGCGGCCTCGGGCGCCAGCGGCGGCACGGTCAGCACCGGGACGTCGAGGTCGAACCCGGCGGGCGGGCAGTCACCACGGGCCAGGACCAGCAGGGAGATCGGTTCACCCTCGAGCCTGCGTGCCAGGAAGGCCAGCACGTCCACGGTCGCCCGGTCGACCCACTGCGCGTCGTCGACCACGAGCAGCAGCGGGCCCGCGTCGGCCAGGGTGGACAGCAGGGTGAGGACGGCCAGGCTCAGCGCCATCCCGTCGCCGGGCTCGGCGGACCCGTCGTACCCGAAGGCGGCCCGCAGCACCTCGCGCTGCCGCTCGGGCAGGTCGTCGACAGCGTCGAGCACCGGGCGCAGCAGCTGGTGCAGACCCGCGAACGCCAGCTCGGTCTCAGCCGCGCTGCCGCGCACGCGCAGCACCCGAACCCCCCGCTCCCCCGCCTCGGCGACGGCCGCCTCGAGCAGGCTCGTCTTGCCGATCCCGGCACCGCCGACCACGACCAGGACCTGCGCACCCCCGCTGACCGGCGGCAACAGCGCGCGAACGCGGGCCGACTCCGCGGATCGTCCGATGCTGGGGCCGGGGGAGGTCACGCCGGCAGCCTAGCCGGGGAGCGATCCCAGTCCGCCTGGCGAGAACGTGAACAAGATCCGCCCTCGCGGTGTCCGGGGTAGCGTGGCGGCATGGACGCCAGGCAGGCCATCGCGGCGGTGTTCGACCAGACCGCGGACACCTACGACGCGCTCGGCGTCGACTTCTTCGGGGTCTTCGCCCGCACCCTGCTCGACGACGTGGGCCCGATCGACGGCCTGCGTGTCCTGGACGCAGGCTGCGGCCGCGGCGCAGTCCTCTTCCAGGCCGCGGAACGGGTCGGTCCACAGGGGTCGGTGGTGGGCATCGACCTGGCACCGCAGATGGTGACCCGCACCGAGGCCGAGGCCACCGAGTGCGGGATAGAGAATGTCTCGGTCCTGGTGTCCGACGCACAGGAACCCACGGTGGCAGGCCCGTTCGACGTCGTCCTGTCCTCGTGCGTGATCTTCTTCCTGCCCAACCCAGCAGCAGCGTTGCGCGCATGGCACAGCCTGCTGACCCCGGACGGCATACTGGGCCTGACCACCTTCGGCGGCATAGACCCACGGTGGGCGCCGATCGACGAACTGTTCGCACCGTATGTGCCGGAACCGCTCGCGCAGTCGATCAAAGCCAGCCCCTTCAACAACACCGACCACGTGAACACCCTGGTAGCCGACGCAGGTTTCGCCGACCCGACCTCGGTGACCCGCGAACACGACGTCCGATTCGACTCACCGCAACACTGGGTGGACTGGTCGTGGTCACACGGACAACGACTGTTCTGGGGCCTGGTCCCCGAGTCCGAACGCGACGCTGTCACAACGGGGATCCTGGACCACTTGCGCACACTGTCCGAACCGGACGGTTCAGTGGTACTGCACCAGCCAGTCAGATACACAATCGCCTGGCACTGACGGCACGAACACCAACTGCAGCAGAACCAGAGCCGCTGGCACACAACAAGATCCCGTCCCCACGCTGGTACCGCAGCGGATAGGCCGACCCAGCTGGAAAGTAAGTCCCGTTACGGATGCTCGATCTGGTGGACTCGCTTCGTGTGGGGGAGAGCACCGCTAAACTTGCCGTGGGTGGGGATGCCCTTACCTGCCCTTTTCTCTCCACCGCGGTGCTCTAGGGGCCCCACACGAAGCGAGTTCACTAGATCGAGCCCCTCATCTTTTCCTCGGGCAGCCCATGTCTACGAGCCACCCGTGGCGTCGACCCCAGGGCAGCACATCCCACGAGCTGCCCGAGTAAGAGCGGGGCTCGATTGGCCGGACTACCTTCGCGCGGGGCCCCTAGAGCACCGCGGTGGTGAAAAAAGGGCGGGTGAAGGGCATCCCCACCACACGGCAAGTTTAGCGGCACTCCTCCCCCACACGAAGGCAGTCCACCCAATCGAGCATGTCCGTAGCGGGTGTTGCGTACCAGCGGGCTCGGCTTTAAAGAGTGAAAGACTTCGAGATCTGAGAGAAGAAAGCAAGCCCCTCCCCAGAAGAAAGGAAATGCCAAGCGGGGTGGTGGTGCACGTTGCCGTGCACCACCACCCCGCTTGGGACCGTCCAGTAGAGAGGACTAGCCAATAGCTACTAGCTGATGGTGAAGTCGTCCGCGTAGACGGCGCTCTGGCCGTACCAGCCGTGGACGTAGAGCTTGACCGTGCCGTTGGACCCGGTGGTGAACGGGATGCTCAGCTGCTTCCAGTCGCTGGTCGAGGTCCAAGCACTGGCGGTGGCGCCGCCGGTGACGCCGACGTAGGCGTAGTTGCCGCGCACCCACGCCTTGAGCGTGTAGGCCTTGTTCGGCAGCAGGGTCACGCTCTGCGAGACCTCACCGGTGCCCGAGGCCGACGGGGTGACCGAGAGGGCCTTGGCGCCGGAGTGCACCGGGGTGCTCACCACGGACGAGCCGGACGCCGCCGTCCACGGGGAGATGGCGCCGGACTCGAAGCCGCCGTTGACGACCGCGCCGCTGGGCTGGGTGCCGTTGACGGTGATCGCGTAGGTCGCGGTGTGGGTGGCGTTCGGGCCGGTGCCGGTCACCGTGAAGGTGTAGGTGCCGGGGGTGGCCGTGGCCGACGCGGCCAGCGTCAGGGTGGAGGTGCCGCCCGCGGTGACGGTGGTCGGGCTGAGGGAAGCGGTGACGCCGCCCTGGGCCGGGCCCGAGGTGAGCGCGACGGACTGCGCGCTGCCCGAGGTGACGGCGGTGTTCACGGTGGCCGTGACGCTCGCGCCCACGTTGACCGACCCGGAGGTCGGGTTGACCGCGAGCGAGAAGTCGTTGGCCGGGGTGGTGCCGTTGACCTTCACCGAGACGGTCGCGGTGTGCGTGCCGGACGCGCCGGTGCCGGTGACCGTGAAGGTGTAGGTGCCCGAAGCCGCCCCCGCCGCGGCGGCGAAGGTGAGGGTGGACGTGCCACCCGCGGTGACGCTGGTCGGGTTCAGCGTGGCGGTGACGCCACCCTGGGCCGGGCCGGCGGTCAGCGCGACGGACTGCGCGCTACCCGAGGTGACCGCGGTGCTGACCGTGGCGGTCGCGCTCGCGCCCGCGTTCACCGTGACCGAGGCCGGGCTGACCGCGACGGAGAAGTCGTTGGTCGGGACCGACCCGCTCGTGAACGGGGCGAACTTCTTGCTGAAGTAGTAGAGGTCCTGCGCGATGCCGGAGCAGTTGTCAGCGGCGGCGCCACCGGGGCAGCTGCCGTTGTCGCGCTGCAGGGCCCAGAAGGACAGCGTGTTGATGCCCTTCGCCAGCGCCCAGTTGTAGACGGTGGTCGCGTCCGCGGTCGTGAAGGTCTCGGCCGGGCCGAAGTCGTCGACACCGATCATCTCGGTGACGCCGACCATGCCCCACAGCTGCGCCTGGGTCTTGCTCGGGTACAGCTGCGCCAGCGTGTTCACCAGACCCTGCGAGGCGGTCTCGGTGTCCTTGGCCATGTTGTGCGTGCCGGCGTTGTCGTAGTAGTCGAACGTCATGATGTTGACGACGTCGACCTGCGCGTTGTTCTGCACGGCGTTGCGCAGCAGCGCGACACCGTTCTGCGCCAGCCCGCTCGTGGTGGTGGGCAGGGTGTAGGAGAACTGGATCGGGCGCCCGTTGGCCGCCGCCCAGTCCTTGACGATCTTGATCGCCTTGTTCCGGCGGTCGACGCCCGCGGTGTTGTCCAGCGAGTCGATCTCGATGTCGAGGTCGATCCGGCTGATGTCGTAGGTGGTGATCAGCCGCTGGTACTCACCGGCGATCTTGTTGACGTCGGTGCAGCTGTCGGCCAGCTCGGTACCGGTGGTGTCGGCGGTGTAGCCGCCGAACGACGGGATGACGTCACCGCCGTTGGCCTTGATCGTGTTGATGGCCGCGCCGAAGGTCGACGAGGAGATCGGCATCGAGGTGTCGCCGTTCCACAGCGCCGTGCAGGAGCCGGGACTGGCCGTCTGCAGGAAGGCCATGGTCAGGTACTTGGCCCCGGACGCGGCCGAGAGGGTGGCCGGGTTCTCCCCGGTCCAGGCCTCGAAGTACGGCGCGAAGACCCGCGCGGGCATCGGCTTGGCCGCGACCGTCGCGGCCTCGGCCTGGTTCGTGGCGATGGTGACACCTGTGACGGCGGCGGCCGTGGCCACCAGGGTCAGCACAGACATCAAGGGTTTGGACAACCGCATGTCGCGCTCCAGTGCAGGGATTGGCCACGACCGGGAGGAACAGCCCCGGGCGCGGTGGTGCATCCCAAAATTGGACTAGACCAAAGCCGATGTCAAGACCGGTGCGACAGGCGGTCACCAACCAGGCACGAACAGTGCAAATCCGGGCTAACGGGATGATTACCCCAAATCGACCAGCCAGGGCACCCGGCCAGGACAGCGCCACACCACCAGATCCAAGCCACGAAGAGACCTCGACACCTGGCCCCCGCGACCGAAACACCTAACCGCAGCATGACCCGACTCCACTGGTATTCGACAGAATCCCGAACCCGCTGGAACCAAACAAAATCCCGACCCCGCTCGACCGCAACAGGATCCCGTTCCCACCCAACCGCAGCGGATAGGCCAACCCGGCTGGAAAGTAAGTCCCGTTACGGATGCTCGATCTAGTGGACTCGCTTCGTGTGGGGGGAGAGCACCGCTAAACTTGCCGTGGGTGGGGATGCCCTTACCCTGCCCTTTTCTCTCCACCGCGGTGCTCTAGGGGCCCCGCACGAAGCGAGTTCACTAGATCGAGCCCCTCGTCTTTTCCTCGGGCAACCCCAGCGACGAGCCACCATGCAGGTCGACCGCAGGTCGGCGTGCGGCACACCCCACGAGCTGCCCAAGTAAGAGCAGGGCTCGATTGGCTGGACTGCCTTCGCGCGGGGCCCCTAGGCGACCGCGTGGGGAAAAAGCGTGGGGAGAAGGGCATCCCCACCACAGGTCAAGTTTAGCGGTCGCCTCCCCCCACACGAAGGCAGTCCACCCAATCGAGCACAAACGTAACGGGCATTGCGTACCAGCGGACTCGGCATTTAGAGATTAAGGGATGAAAGATTAGAGACTTAAAGAAGGGTTGACGGATTGAGGAATATCCGAAACGGGAGAAAAGGGGAATCCCGCGCATTGGTTGGCCCGGTCACCCCGGCTGGGCGCGGTCTGAGCAGGTCGTGGGCTACCCCCAGGGAGCCCACGGCACCGACAACGACCGCGCCCGGCCGGGTGTCGCACAGCGTGCGGGGCGGACCTGGACGAAACCTGGACAAACGTGCTGCCGGTGGGGGTGGGGCGCCGGCTAGGGTGATCACCTCATGGAGATTCGCGTGCTGGGGGCCATCGAGGTGTGGCACGTCGGGGAGCGGCTGCCCGCGGGCACGCCGCAGCAGCGCTGTGTCCTGGCGATGCTGGCCCTGGCCGGTGACCGCGGCCAGTCGGTGGAACGGCTGGTCGAGGTGCTCTGGCCCGACGACCAACCGGACGGCGCTCGGGGTCTGGTGCACGGCTACATCTCCCGGCTGCGCAAGGCGTTGCGGCCCGCCGGGGTCGGCATCGTGCGCCGCTCCCCCGGCTACGCCATCGACGTCGAGCCCAGCACGATCGACCTGCACCTGTTCCGAGACCTGGTCCTCGATGCCCGCGCCGAGACCGAGCCGGGCGTCAGCGCGCGGCGGCTGTGCGAGGCGCTCGCGTTGTGGCGTGGTGAGCCGTTGTCCGGGTTGCCGTTGTCGAGCGTGCTCGACCGGGTGCGCGCCGGGCTGGAGATCGAGCGCGTGGCGGTGATCGAGGAGTGGGCTGAGCTGGAGCTGCGGTTGGGTCGGCACCGGGAGCTCGTCGGTGAGCTGGCCACGCGGTCGGCCGAGTACCCCTACCAGGAGAAACTCGTCGGACTGCTGTTGCTCGCGCTGCACCGCTGCGGTCGGCAGGCTGAGGCGCTGCGCCGGTACGAGCAGTGCCGCAGGCTGTTGGCCGACACGCTCGGGGTCGACCCGAGTGCGGAGTTGCGCGGGCTCTACGAGCGCATCCTGCGCGCGGACCCGGCCCTGTCCTGGCCGGCCGAGCCCGCCCCCACCGCGCCGGTGGAGGCCGCTCGGGCGCCGAACTCGCTGCCGTTCGCGGTGCCGGACTTCGTCGGCCGGGAGGACGAACTGGCCCGGCTGCTCACCGCCGGGGCCCGCGTGATCTCGATCGACGGCATGGCCGGGGTCGGCAAGACGGCGCTCGCCGTGCACGCCGCACATGCCCTGAGCAGCCAGTACCCCGACGCCCAGCTGTTCGTGGACCTGCACGGGTTCACCCCCGGCCGCGAGCCGGTCTCGGCCGATGCCGCGTTGGGCGTCCTGCTGCGCTCGGTCGGGCTGGCCCCGGGCGACATCCCGACCGACCACGACGAACGGGTCGCGACGTGGCGCACCGAGATGGCGGGCAGGCGCGCGGTGGTCGTGCTGGACAACGCCCTCGACGCCGCGCACGTGCGCCCGCTGGTGCCCGGCGCACCGGGCTGCGTGGTGATCGTCACCAGCAGGCGGCGGCTGATCACCCTCGACGGCGCCGTGCCGCTCACCGTCGACGTGCTGCGGGCGGAGCAGGCCGCCGAGCTGTTCTGCCAGGTCGCGGGGATCGCCGGGCGCAGGCACGACGAGGTGGCCGAACTGCTCGCGCTCTGCGGGCACCTGCCGCTGGCCCTGCGGGTGGCGGGCGCCCGGCTGCGACACCGTCCGCAGTGGACAGTGGCGGACCTGGTCGAGCGGCTGCGCGCCGAACGGCTCCGGTTGACCGGGCTCGCGGTGCACGACCGCGACGTCGCCGCCGCGTTCACCGTGTCCTACGACTACCTCGACGCCGGTCAGCAGCGGATGTTCCGACGGCTCGGCCTGCACCCGGGCCCCGACATCGACGCGCACGCCGCGGCCGCGATCAGCGCCGAGCCGCGGGCCGACGAGCTGCTGGAGGACCTGCTCGACCACCACCTGCTCGAGCAGCGCACCCGCGACCGGTTCCGGTTCCACGACCTGATCCGCGACCACGCCCAGCGCCTGGCAGCCCCGGCCGAGGACCAGGTGGCCGCGGCCGAGCGGCTGCTGGACTACTTCGCCGTGGTCACCGACCGCGCCGCGGACGCGCTGCAGCCGGGCAGGCGGCGGATCCCGCCGAACCCCCGGCACTGGCCGGTGTCCACACCGGAGGTGTCCGACCACGCCTCGGCACTGGCCTGGTACGCCGCCGAGCACCCGAACCTGGTGGCCGCCACCGCGTGCGCGGCCCGCGCGGGGCTGGACCGGCACGTGCGCGACCTGCCCCGCAACTTCGGCCACTACCTGGTGATCAGCCACCACATCGACGACCTGGTGGCCATCGCCGAGCCCGCCGCCGAGGCCGCGCGCAGGCTGGGTGAGCCTGCGGCGGAGTCGATCAGCCTGTCGCACCTGGCGCTCACCTACTACATGGCGGGCCGCTACCGGTTGGGCCTGCGGCACGCCGACGGCCACCTGGTCCTGGCCCGCGAGCTGGGCGACCTGGCGGGCGAGGTCTACGCGCTGGGCGTCTCGGCGCTGCTGCACCAGCGGCTGGGCGAGTACACCGAGGCCGTGGAGCGCACCACCGCGGCCATCGCGTTGTGCGAGCGCACCGGCGAGCGCCGGATGGCCGCCATCTGCCTCGCGAACCTGGGCCGCGTGGCGCTGCTGCGGCGCGATCCGCACCGGGCGCTCCCGCTGCTTGAGGAGGCCTTGGCACGCACCCGCGCGATCGGGGAGCGCAGCGAGGAGGCATCCGTGCTGTCCGCGCTGGGTGCCACCACCAGCCTGCGCGGCGACCACGGCAACGCGTTGCGGCTGCTACACGAGGGGGTGGAGTTGGCCCGCGAGGTCGGCAACACCGACTACACCGTGCGCGGCACGATCAAACTCGCCGAAGGCCACCGCCGCGCGGGCCACACCGAGCAGGCGCGCGCGGTCGTGTCGGGCTTGGTCCCCGAGCTGCCCGCCAACGCCGACCACCTGACCACCGCCCTCAACGTCCTGGGCCACACCCACCTCGACGCGCGCGACCCGGCCGCCGCCCTCGCCGCGTTCACCCACGCCCACACCCTGGCGACACGGCTGGAGTACCGGATCGAACAGGCCAATGCCCTCGCCGGTCTGGCCGCCGCCCACACCGCGCTCGGTGACCACAACGCAGCCGCCGCGCACGGCGCCGAGGCCGACACCCACTTCCTGGCCATGGAGGTCAAGATCCGATGAGGCACTTGCCTTTCGCCCGCCTGCACAACTTCCGCGACCTAGGCGGCTACCCCGCGCGCGGGGGCACCGTGCGCTGGGGGCTGCTCTACCGGTCGGACTCACTGGGCAAGCTGGCAGGCGACGACCTGGCGCGGTTCACCGCCCTCGGAGTGCGCACGGTGATCGATCTGCGGCACGCCTACGAGATCGAGGCCCGCGGCCGAGTCCCGGACCTCGACGGTTTGTCCTACCACCACCTGCCGATCGAGCACCGCCCCTACGACCAGACGAGTCTCGGCCCCGATGTCGACCCCGGCCGCTACCTCGCCGACCGCTACCTGGAGGTCGCCGAGGACGGCGCGGTGGAACTGAGCGCCGCGCTGGAGGTGATCGCCGACGCCGAGGGCCCCGCGGTGTTCCACTGCGCGTCCGGGAAGGACCGGACCGGTGTGCTGGCCGCCTTGGTGCTGAACGCGATCGGCGTGTCCACGGTGGACATCGTCGAGGACTTCGCGCGGACCGGACTGGCCACCGATCGGCTCTTGGCGGACTGGCTGGCGGAGCGCCCCGGCAGCTACACCTGGCCGGGGTACGGCCGCGCCCCGGAGTCGGCCATGCGCCTGTTCCTGGCCGACCTCAGCGCGGCGCACGGCTCGGTCGAGTCCTATGTGGCCCACCACTTGCGCGTCGCCCCGGCCACCATCACCAGCCTGCACCGGCGGTTCGTGGGGCGCTGATCTCGGCACCGACCCCGAAAGATGATCCGGTGCGCCCGATCCGGTGAACTCGTTCCTTGCGGGGTGGAAACCGCTGACGGGATCGGGCCGCCACACCGGCTCCCTGCCACGCTCGGACCATGACGGCGAACGCGGGTTTCGGTCGTTGGGTGCGGAAAGGCGCGTCCGGGACCGGCACGTCGCCCTACGGTGTGCGCATGGTGCCCGTCGCGGGAAGTCACGAGCTGTTCGGCGGTTCGGGCAAGCCGGGCCACGGCGTCCAGGCGACCGTGCGGTACGAGGCGGGCACCGGGCTCAACGACGGCTCGGAAGAGCAGGTCCACCACCGCGACCCGGCGGCCGCCTTCCGGGTGGCGCCCGTGCTGCGCGTGCTCGGTGAGCCAGGGCACCGCAAGCTGGTCATCGGCCAGGCGTTCGTCTCGGTCGCGGACGGCGCCGAACCCGAGGTGACCGTGGCGGTGCACGTCGGCTGGGCCGAGAACGGTGGCTGGATCCGGGCAGCCGACCCGCTCGACGTCGTGGACGACGCCCTGGTGCGGTCCTTCCGCGGGCCATCGCACCCGTTCACCGGTACGGCCGAGCAGGTCGCCACGATCCTGGCCAAGGCCATCGCGGAGTCCTCGCGCAACGAGGTCTCCCGGGTGCGCGGACTGCGCTACGAGGTCGAGCAGCGGCTCTCCGCCCAGCTGGGCAACGCGGGAGCGCGCCGATCCGCGAGGTCCTGCTCGACCTCATCGAGCTGTCCCAGGCCGTCGACCGCGCCCGCGACCAGGCTCGCGAGGCCGCGCGCGAAGCGCTGTGGGTCTGGTTGTCGGACGAGGAGGGCTACCGCGAGTTCCAACGCCCCGACGCCGGGACCACGGCCAGGCCGTGGATGTCCACCACCGCGCCGCGGTGCGCCAGTGCGAGGCGATGCAAGCCCAACTCGGCGAGGAGGTCGCCCACCTGTCCCGGCTGCTCACCAGCATGTCGACCATCTCCGTGGCGCAGGAGGCGGAGGCGTTGCAGCGCTTCAACCTCTTCGCCACCGCCGCGGCCGCGGGCATCGGTCTGCCCGCGCTGATCCTGGCGTTCTACAGCGCCCAGCCCTACCTGCCGTTGAACTCCTTCGACCGCACCTGGCGGGCGCTGACCCCGATCGTGATCACCACGCTGCTCGCCGTCGCGCTGGTGCTGTCCGGCTACCGGAGAAACCGCGTCGCGGACAGCTGATCGCGGCAGTGATCCTGGTCCTGACCCTGTGCGGTGTGCTGTTCTTGGCTGGCGCGCTGGTCCCGAACTAGTGCCGGCAGCAGGTGACTTCCCACCGCTCGGCCGAACGCCAACCGCGGCGCCCGCCGAGTGGGACTCGCCGATTGACCATCCTCTATAGACACATCGGGTTCCTGCGACTTCGTCGGCTACAGCCCGGCTAGCGAAACGCCCCCTGTGAGCCATTTCCGCGACGTCGCGAGTTCGCTGTGGATGGTGGACCACCCCCGACCTGGAGCGGCGCTCCCGTTGTCCGAGCTCCCCCGGTCTGCGACGATGCCCAGGCCACCACTCGAACGGAGCAACCATGTCGTCCAGGCTCAACCCGTACATCAACTTCACCGACAACGCCCGCCAGGCGCTGGACTTCTACCAGCAGGTCTTCGGCGGCACCCTGGTCACGAACACCTTCGGCGAGTTCGGCGCGCAGGGACCGGACGCCGAGAAGATCATGCACGGCCAACTGGAGACCGACGCGGGCTACACCCTGATGGCCGCGGACACCCCGACCGGCATGACCTTCACCCCCGGCACCAACATCACGGTCAGCCTCAGCGGCGAGGACGGCGACACCCTGCGCGGCTACTGGGAGAAGCTCAGCGCGGGCGCGACCGTCACCACCCCCCTGGAAAAGCAGATGTGGGGCGACGAGTTCGGCCAGCTGACCGACCAGTTCGGGGTCCCCTGGATGGTCAACATCACCCAGCCCAAGTCCTGACCCACCCGGACCAGGGCGGGTCGGCCGCGCGCCTGGGCCTGCCGACCGGCCAGGCCCAGGCCGCCCTGGCGAGTGGCGGATGCGTTGGGGCGGAACAGCTCAGGCACGTGAGCGAGCCGGACCCCGTGGCCAACTCCAGCCACATCAACGATTTGCCGCACCCGAGCACCAGGGACCTGAACGCAGGACATAAAGACCAGTTGTGGGGCGGGTGGGGCTCGAACCCACGGCCAAGGGATTATGAGTCCCCTGCTCTGACCAACTGAGCTACCGCCCCCAGTGCCGCAGATCCTACCGAGGCGTCCGTCCAGCGGACACCTCAGGATGATCTTGATCAAGACCAGGTCGCGAACCCGCTAAAGCAACAAACCCCAGGTCAATAGACCTGGGGTCACGCTCCTCCAGCTGGACTCGAACCAGCAACCCTTCGATTAACAGTCGAATGCTCTGCCAATTGAGCTATGGAGGAAGGTCGCTCTGCCGGGCCGTGGCCCAACGAGCGGTAACTCTAGCGCATGCCGGAGGGGTCCAGATACCGGGTACCCCATGAGCGCCCGCAGCGGTGGGCCACCCGGTAGGGGAGGATGGGCCGACGACGAGACGCGGGAGGCGAACACGGTGATTGGGTTCCTGTTGGGGGCCGGGGTCGGGTATGTGCTCGGTGCCAAGGCCGGCCGGGGGCGGTACGACCAGATCATGCGCACCTACCGCCGGATCGCCGACCACCCCGCCGTCCAGGGGGCGGCGGGGATCGCGCGGGCGAAGCTGGGCAAGGGCTAGAACCGCACCTGGTCGCCGGTGCCGATGACGCCGGGGCGCACGACCCGGGCGTACACGCCGAAGGCGAGGTCGTAGGGCACCAGCGCCGGGAGCAGATCGGCCCGGGGCAGGTCGCCCTGGGCCTGCTCCAGCATGGCGCACCGGGTCACCTGGCCGGTGATCTCCAGTTCCGCGGTGCCCACCGACACCCGGCGCCCGACCCAGTCGTCCTCGGGGCGGTCCGCGCCCTCGACGTCGACGACGATGTTGGGGCGGGCCCGCTGCCACTCGGCGCCCAGCCAGCGCAGCGACGCGGTGGTGACGATGTGCAGCGGGCCCGCGTCCAGGTGCGGGATCTCGGCTTCCTCGACGACGGTCACCGGCTGCCCGACCACCTCGGAGACCGCGTCGTGGACCTTGTCGTCGGTGGTGGCGTACTCGCGGCCGTCGGGTAACCCGACCACCGTGTGCACGCCCCAGATGCCCTTCGCCCACATCTCCAACAGCCGCGGCATCCGGGTGAACCGCCGGGTGCTCTTACCCGAACCGAACTTCCCGTTCTCCGCGAGCAGTGCCCACCTGCGGTCGTCGACCACACCGCGCTCGTCCAACTCGACTACCGCGAGTTCTTCGCCGCGCAGTGACTTGACCGGGTAGCGGGCAAGGGTGTGGACGGTGTTCACCTAGTCCTCGCGACGAAGAAGACCCGTCGGAACGGGAACCACGTCGTGCCGTCTGCGCGGCGCGGGTACGCCTTGGCGAGACGGGGCGCGAGCGCGGAACGGAACTCTTGCCACTCCTCGTCGGCCAGCTCCGCGCGGATCGGACGCAGCGCGGTGCCCGAGACCCACTCCAGCACCGCGTCCTCGCCGTCGAGCCGCTGCAGGTAGGTCGTCTCCCAGACGTCGACCTCGCAGCCCGCGCCGATCATCAGCTCGGCGTAGCCCTCCGGCTCGAGGATGGCGTCCTCCTCACGCAGCCGCAGGGGTTCGAGCCGCTCGAACCAGCCCGGCTCGGCGACCAGCTCGCGCACCAGCGCGTGCGACGGGGCGGCGAAGTTGCCGGGGACCTGCACGCCGATCCACGCCCGGCGCGGCAGGTGACCGGCCCACTGGGCGAGCAGTTCGGGGTGGCCGGGCACCCACTGCAGCGCGGCGTTGCTGATCACCACGTCGGTGCCGTCGTCCGGCACCCACTCGCGCAGGTCCGCGACACTGGCGTCGACCCCCCGCTGCCGCGCGGCCGACACCATCGCCGCGGAGGTGTCGATGGCGCTGAGGCGCGCGTTCGGCCAGCGCTGCGCCATGGTGACGGTGAGGTTGCCCGGCCCACACCCCAGGTCCACCACCGCGCGCGGGCTCTCGGCGCGCACGCGCGCGAGGAGGTCGAAGAACGGACGCGCCCGGTGGTCACCAAAACTGAGGTACTTAGCGGGATCCCACATCGATGCCTCCCAAGCAAACCGTACGTACGTACTGTTTACCTTAGCTGCTCGATCAGGACTCCGCGAGCCCCTGGCCCATCTTCTCGGCGACGTCGTGCGCGATGGCGCGGACGACGTCCAGCTCAGTTCCCTCATCCGGGCGGACTTGCAGGACGGTACCGTCTCGACCAGGCACTTTCCGTTGCACGAACCACGCTCCACCACCGGGGAGCTCACGGTGGTGGCGGGAGCGGATGGAGCCGGTGACCCTCCGGTGCACGGCCTGCGGCAGCTTCCCGGGCGCCTCGACGGCGACCCGGATCGGCGGGCGGTCGACCAAGACGACAGCGGCACCTGCCTGCTCAGCCTCGTCCGCCTCGGTGATCGTGAAGACGCCGGCGGCCCAAGCCGCCTTGGACACCAGGTGCCAGCCGATGCGCCGGGGTCCGTCGTCGCCGGGCACCCACAGGCCCAACGACGTGGCCACCAGGAACCCACCGCCGCGGACCTCGGCCGAGGCGGCTACCGCCTCGTCGCGGTCGAGCCGCCCGGTGAACCCCTTCGGCACGCCGCTGAGCAGCCTGCTGAAGAACCCGGTCATCGCACGGTTCCCAACTCGCGGGCCTCCTCCCGGGTCACGCCGTAGGTCACTGGAACCACCTTGCCAGAAAATCGCGGGGCGGTCGTCAATCCATGCTCCCCGACGCCTGCCTGCCCAGCGCCTTGTGCCACTCCTCCATGGCCACCAGGTCGCCCCAGAGCGCGCGGGCCTCCTCGGGGTGCTCCACCGGCGACACCCGCTGCAGCCGCGACTTGATGTCCGCGATCTGCCGGGCGACCAGCTGGCGCTGCAGCGCGGCCAGCATCGCCGAGGCGTAGCGCTCGGCGGCGGCGTTCTTGTTCGGCAGCGGCAACGGCTCGACGCCGAGCTCGCTGACCAGCTTGCGCACCGTCGGCGCGGCGCAGTTCTTGGCCACCGCCTCGAGCAGCTCCGCTCCGGCCAGCCCGGACGCCGTGCCACCGGCGTCGAGCACCGCGGTGTGCAGGGCGGCGTAAGCGGGATCGGTGAACACATCAATCGGCATCGAGTCGTAGAGCGGGCCTGCGAGCGCGGGCTCTTGGAGCGCGAGCTTCAAGACTTCGCGCTGGGCGTGCAGGTCGTTGTTGCGCGGATCGGGCCGGGGCGGGCCCTCGACCTCCACAGACAGCGCGCCCTGGTTCGGGTCGACCGCCCGCGACCTGCGGGTATTGGTGGGCGCGGGGGCGCCCGCGCTCTCGCGGACCCGGCGCACGACGGTGAGCGTGTCGTCCCAGCCGACCCACCCCGCCAGCTGGCGGGCGTACTCGTCGCGCAGGGAGTGGTCCTTGATCTGGGCGACCAGCGGCACCGTGCGGCGCAGCGCCTCCACCCGGCCCTCGGCGGTGTCGAGGTCGTAGTTGGTGAGCTCGGCGCGGATGGCGAAGGTGAACAGCGGGCGCCTGCGCGCGACCAGGTCCTTGACCGCGACGTCGCCCTTGGCCTGGCGCAGCTCGCACGGGTCCATGCTGTCGGGGGCGACGGCGATGAAGGTCTGGGCGGCGAACTCCTGGTCGTCCTCGAAGGCCTTCATGGCCGCCTTCTGGCCCGCCTGGTCACCGTCGAAGGTGAAGATCACCTCGCCGCGGAAGGCGTCGTCGTCCATCAGCAGCCTGCGCAGGACCTTGATGTGGTCGGCGCCGAACGCCGTGCCGCACGAGGCGACCGCGGTGGGCACCCCGGCGGCGTGCATGGCCATCACGTCGGTGTAGCCCTCGACCACGACCACCTGGTGGCGCTTGGCGATCTCGCGCTTGGCCATGTCCAGGCCGAAGAGCACCTGGGACTTCTTGTAGATCGCGCTCTCGCTGGTGTTGAGGTACTTCGCCTGGATCTGGTCGTCGTCGAAGAGCCTGCGCGCGCCGAAGCCCACGACGTCGCCGCCGATGTCGCGGATCGGCCAGAGCAGCCTGCGGTGGAAGCGGTCGATCGGACCCTGCCTGCCCTCCTTGGCCAGGCCGGACTTGATCAGCTCGGTGATCTCGAAACCCCGGCCGAGCAGGTGCTTGGTCAGCTTGTCCCAGCCCGCGGGGGCGAACCCGCAGCCGAAGGTGTTCCAGGCGGTCTCGTCGAAGCCGCGCTCGGTGAGGAACTCACGGGCCTTGAGCGCCTCGGGCGAGCGCAGCTGCTCGGCGTAGAAGTCCGCGGCCGCCTTGTGCGCGTCGACCAGCCGGGTCCGCGTGCCGCGGTCGCGCTGGACGCTGGTGCCGCCGCCCTCGTAGGTCAGCTGCAGCCCGACCCGCTCGGCGAGGCGCTCGACGGACTCGACGAAGGACAGGTGGTCGATCTTCATCACGAAGGCGATGACGTCGCCACCCTCGCCGCAGCCGAAGCAGTGGAACGTCCCGTGCGTGGGCCGCACGGTGAACGACGGGGTCTTCTCGTCGTGGAAGGGACACAGCCCCTTGACCGCGGTGCCCGCCCGCCGGAGCTGGACGTACTCCCCCACCACGTCGTCGATCCGGCTGCGCTCCCGGATCTGCGCTATGTCGCTCTCCCGGATACGTCCTGCCACGATCGCCGAGTCTAGGCGCGCCTGCCCACCGACGACGCCCAGCCCACCAGGACCGGCCGAACACGTCGAGGACCGGCACCGACCGAGGGCCGCTCACCACCGACGGCTCAGACCCCCGGTAGACCGAAGAGCCTCTCGTCGCACCCCAAAGGGGCACGTTCACCACCTCGGACCCCGAGCTTGCTCACCCCGCACGATCTCACCTCCGGCATGCCTCGATCACCCGCCGCCGCGCGACGAGCGGGCCCTGATTCCTCACGCCGTGCTCTGCTCAGCGGAGCCTCGCCCACCGCCGTGTGCCCCGGTCCCCGCACACCTGCTCACGACAGGCCGCCATCGTTGGCGGCAGCTCATTACGATGGCGGTGTGACCGTCAGCGACAGCGCCTTGGCCGAGCGGTTCTCCGAGCACCGCGACCACCTGCTAGGGGTGGCCTACCGGCTGACCGGGACTCGTTCGGACGCCGAGGACGCCATCCAGGAGGCCTGGCTCCGACTGTCCGCTGTGGACACTGAGACCCGCGACGGCATCCGCGACCTGCGCGCGTGGCTGACCACCGTCGTCGGCCGCCTCTGCCTCGACCGCCTGCGGTCGGCCACCGCCCGCCGTGAGCGCTACGTCGGGCCGTGGCTGCCCGAACCCCTGGTCACCCCGTTCGGCACCGCGGCCAGCGAGGACCCCCTGGACGTCGCCGTCCGCGACGACGGTGTGCGGATCGCCGCCCTGCTCGTCCTGGACCAGCTCAGCCCAGAACAACGCGTCGCCTTCGTCCTGCACGACGCGTTCGACCTGCCCTTCGCCGACATCGCCGCCACCCTGGGCTGCACCGACGCCACCGCCCGCCAGCACGCCTCCCGGGCCCGCAAGGCCATGGCGAAGGCCGACCCGCCGCAGCGGGTGGCGCTGCCCGAGCAACGCGAGCTGATCGAGCGCTTCGTCGCCGCGCTCGCCTCCGGCGACCTGGCCCAGGTGGTCACCGTCCTGCACCCGGACGCCGTCCTGGTCGGCGACAGCGGCGGCAAGGCGCGCACGGCCCGCCAGCACATCCTGGGCCCGGACAAGATCGGCCGCTTCTTCCTCGGTCTGCTGCGCCAGTACGGCCCCGGGGCGATGGTCGGCGAGATCATCACGGTCAACGGCGACCTCGGCATCTACCTGCCCGAGGCCCAACCCACCGGCACCTACCAGGGCGGCCCGCGCAGCCGCCGGGTGACGACGTTCGCGGTCCGCGACGGCAAGATCGCCGCGATCTACGACATGGTCAACCCCGACAAGCTCACCCGGGTCGACCTCTGACCGACCCGGCCGACCACCCACGCGGGCACCCCACCGACAACGACGAACTCGCACACCACCGACACCGCCAGACCAGACCACGCCGTGCGAGCACCTGACGAACCCGGAGTTCCCCGAACACGACGGCCACCAGGGACTGACGGATCACCCACTCTTGCCGTGGGCCGTCCCAGGCGGTTCCGACAACCCAGCACGGGTCCCCGCGCCTCGAACACCGATAGTCCTAACAGGACAATCAAGCACCAACAGCAGCGCCGCCGCCCGATCCCTATCAGGCCAAGGACTTCCGCCCATCCCTCAGCACGGGTCGAGCACAAGGCGCTCGGGGTGTTCGCCGCGATGGCGGGTGCGGGCGGTGCGACCGGCACGGTGCTCGGCGGGGTGTTGACCAGCTGGCTGGGCTGGCGGTCCACCTTCGGGCTCAACATCCTGGCCGGTCTCGCGCTGGCGGTGCTCGCGGCGCGGGTGGTCGGGCCGACGGTGCGGCGGCGGGGCGCGGCGGGTGGGTTCGACCTGGGTGGCGCGCTGCTGTCCACGGTCGGTCTCGGTCTGCTGGCCTTCGCGCTGGTGAACACCGGTGTCGACGGGTGGACCTCGCCGCGCACCGTGGTGCCGGGGGTGGCGGGGGTGCTGCTGCTCGGTCTGTTCGCGGTGGTGGAGCGGCGGGTGTCGGCGCCGCTGATGCCGCCGGAGGTGCTGCGCAGGCCGGTGCTGCGCACGGCGAACCTGCTCTCCGGGCTGGCCCAGGTGGTGCTGTTCCCGATGTTCTTCCTGATCAGCGTGCACATGCAGACGGTGCTCGACTTCACCCCGGTGCAGGGCGGGCTCGCGCTGCTGCCGCTATCGGTCACCGTGATCCTGGTGGCGGGCAACACGGGCCGGGTCATCGGCCGGTTCGGGCCGCGGGCGGTCATGGTCGTCGGCCCCTCGTCCGTCCGGTGCTACCGGCTGGTGTCGACCGTCGGGACGCGGCAGGCGTCGCCGGAGGTGAAGCCCTGGTCGGTGATGCCCAGTGCGTGGTTCATCCGGGCACGCTGGTTCTCCAGCGCCACCTGGTAGGTCAGCTCGATCACTCCCTTCTCGCCGAACCTCGCGGTCAGCTCGGCGACCTGCTCGTCGGTCACGGTCATCGGGTTGGCGGTCATCGCGTCGGCGTAGGCGATGGCCAGTCGTTCATCGGCGGTGTAGGAATCCGACGTGGTGTAGTCGTCGATGTGCCGGAGCCGGTCGATGTCGAGCCCGTCCAGGCGCTGGAGCATCGTGCCGAAGTCGACGCACCACGAGCAGCCGACCTGCTGGGCCACCCGGAACACCGCCAGCTCGCGGACACCGGCGGGCAGCACCTTCGACGCCCGCCGCACGCCCAGTTCGTGCTTGGCGCCGGCCAGCATCAGCCCGCGGTGCCGCGCCAGCACGGTGAACGGCTCGGGCACGGCGCCGAACCGCCGCTTGGCGAACCAGTACAGGACGCGCAGCACCGGACCGGCTTCGCGGGCGGCGACTCCCTCGATACGCGGCATGGCCCTCTCCTCACCAGCGGCCCCGATCCGGGGCGTTCAGGGGGAAGACGACGTGCCGCGCGCCGGTGTGACAGCTCAGGACGGGTCGGTGACTCGGGCCACGAAGTACACCACCCCCGTCCCGCTGTGCCGGACCACGAACAGGAACGGCCGGTCGACGGTGACCCCGACCGGCTCAGGCGGCAGGCTCATCAGGCGCATCATCACCGCGGTGGCGGCGGCGCCCTCAAAACCCTCTTCGTCCACCTTGAGCACCGCCTCGTGCAGGATCGCCTGCACTGCCAACGGATCCGGGCTGATGGCGCTCAGGTCGGCCTGGTCGGTGAACACCGTCCGGACGCCCAGCTCGATCAGCGGCTCGCTCAGCTCGACCTGGGTGGCGAGCTCGAGCTTGGGCATGGTGAGCAGGACCTGCCGCCTGCTCGGCGCGTCGAGCAACGCCGCCAACCCGGCACCGGTGAGTCCCGGCTCGGCGTCCACCAGAGGCTGATCGGGAAGCAGGATCACGGCTTCCACACCACCGACCGCAGGCAGGCTGACGATCTGCCAGCCATCCTGGGCGGCGTACCCGACGCTCTCGTTGAGCGCCATCGCGGGGACCTCGGCCGTGGCCGCGGTCCCCTGGAAGTGCAGCGGCTCCTGCGGGTCGAGCAGGAACTTGTTGCGCCACGCGCACTTCAAGTAGAGCGCGTTGACCAGAGCGGACGCCGTGTCCTCCCGGATGGAACCCTCCGGGAGGAGCTCCGGGATCAGTCCGCGCGTGGTCTCGGCGACATCGGCGTTGATCTCGTCGCGCGCCTTCTCCGGAGCGGCCCGGAACGGCGCGTTGCGCACCGCGCCCCCGGACCACCGGGACAGCTCGTCGGCGAAACCGGGCTCCACGGCGATCGCCGCGTCCGCCCACAGCGTGTTCGACACCGCGATCGCGGGTGCGTCGTCGTCCGGCCCCGGCTGGTCGAGGGTGCCCGCCCCGCCGAGGTCCCGGGTCACCTCGTCGAGCTCGCCGAGGAGGTCGACCAACTCCGCTTGGCTGCGCCCCCGCGCGCCGTGCGCGAGCAGGCCGAGGGCACTGGCCACCGAGAACGGCGACCAACACACCTGCTCGCGCGGGTCAGGCGCGATGGCGCGGTGCAGGGCTAGCGTGAAATCCAGGTGCGACACGATGAACTCCCGACTCGGTGATGACCGTTCTGCGAGTGTGCCGGCTCCGGGCGCGGAGGCTCAGAAGTTGTCCACAAGCCCCTTGTGCCAGGCCGTTGCCTGTGCATCGGTGAGCGAGGCGACCTGGTCGACGACGACGCGCAGGCGCCGGGCGTCGTCCTGGGCAGCCCGCCAGGCGGGCAGGAAGGCCGGTTCCAGGGCGTCGGGCGCGCGGTCGGTCAGCATCGACACCAGGCCGCTGATCAGCTCCCGCTGCCTCGCCTGCACGGCCAGCCGACGCGGGTCGCTCATGACGTAGCGGACGGCCATCGCCTTGAGCAGCGCCACCTCGGCCGCCACGCGGGCCGGGACCACCAGGTCAGCGGAGTACCGGGTGAGCTGCCCGGCGCCGTGCGCGGCGCGCGTCCCGGTCACCGCGGCGGCGGCGAAGCGGCCGACGAGCTCGCTGGTCAGCCGCTTGAGCGCGACCTGGGCCCGGAGCGACCCGTCGTACTCGGTCGCCACCAGGTCACCGAGGACCGGCAGCCCCAGCAACTCCGCCGCCGCCTCCTCGAGGCCGGAGACCGGCTCGCTGGAGAAGTGCTTGGCGGCCAGCTCGGCGATCACCGCGCGCTCGGCCGGATCGGCCAGCGAGGCAAGCGAGATCCGGCCGGACCGGACGCCGTCCTCGACGTCGTGCACGGAGTAGGCGACGTCGTCAGACCAGTCCATGATCTGTGCCTCCACGGACGTCTTGTCGTCCGGTGCGCCCTCCCGCATCCAGGTGAAGACCGGCAGGTCGTCTTCGTAGACACCGAACTTGACCATCCCCGCACGGCGCGGCCAGGGGTACTTGGTGGCGGCGTCCAGCGACGCGCGGACCAGGTTGAGGCCGTACTCCACACCGTCGTCGCTGAGCACCTTCGGCTCGAGCCGGGTGAGGATGCGCAAGGTCTGCGCGTTGCCCTCGAAACCACCGCACTCCTGCGCGGCTTGGTTCAGCGCTAGCTCTCCGTTGTGGCCGAAAGGAGGGTGGCCGATGTCGTGCGCCAAGCCCGCGGTGTCGACGACGTCAGGATCACAGCCGAGCTCGTCGGCGATCCCCCGCCCGATCTGGGCTACCTCCAACGAGTGCGTTAACCGCGTCCGCGGGATCCCGTGCACCTCGGAACCCTCGTTAGGACCTACCACCTGCGTCTTGCCCGCCAACCTGCGCAACGCCGCAGAGTGCAAGACGCGCGCGCGATCACGGCTGAAGGGAGTACGCGAGGCAGGCCAAGACCCCGCTAACGCCGCACCCTTAGGCGGTTCCGCGAAGAGGCGTTCGTTGTCGTGCTCCGTATACGGGGGACTCACCAGGAAGAGACTACGACGGTCAGCCGACTTCCTGGTCGATGGCGATGCCGTCGGCCGAGGCGTTGGTCGCGCGGTAGTAGAGCAGCGCCGCGGTCTCCCGGAGGATGTACCGGGCCTGGGTCTCGCGGGTCTGCACGATCGGGCCGGAGTGGGTCGGCGAGGTCCAGGCGTCCAGGCCCGCGTCCTCGGCCATGGTGCGGGCGCGCAGCGAGTGCCACGGGTCGCTGACGATCACCGCGGTCTCCCAGCCCCGGTCGCGCACGGCGACCGCGACGGCCTGCAGCGTGCCGAGGGTGTCGTTGCCCGCGCCGACCTCGATGACCTTGTCACCGGGCACGCCGTGCTCGATCAGCCACTTGCGGCCTGCCTCGGCCTCGGTGAACTTGTCCCCCACCCGACGGCCGCCGCCGGTGACGACGTAGCGGGCGACGCCCTCGTCGTAGAGCTTCTTGGCCTGCCGCAGGCGCGCCTCGAGCACCTTGGACGGCTTGCCCGCGTACTGCGCGGCGCCGAGCACCACGACGACGTCGGCGTGGTCGCGGTCGTCGACCCTGGCGACCTGCCACACGCGGAAAGCGGTCCCGCCCACGACGAGGAAACCCATCAGCACGATGCCGACGAGCAGCCTCCGCAAGAAGCGGCGGACAGGATGAGGGTGGGGAGGCACGGTCCGCATCCTTCCAGAACAGTGGCGCGTGGTTGAGGACGGCCGAGCCAAGCGGGAGAACCGATTGTCAGGACGTCCGCGTGGCGGCTGGGTTGCCCCGGACGTGGAGTTGTCCACATACCCCCGATTTCATCCACAGATCCGAAACCGACCTTTTCCGCTTGCGTGGACCAGGGTTACCTCGAAGCCATGCAAACGAACCGCAAACTCCTCGACGTCGACGAACTGCCCCGTCTGTTCCCCGAGGGAGTGGCCAGGGCGGCGGAGCTGGTGTCGCTCGGCTTCTCCGGGCACGCCATCCAGTCCCGGTGCGGGCCGCGTGGGCCCTGGCAGCGGCTGCAGCCCGATGTCGTGCTGCTCAGCGACGCGCCCCCGAACCGCCTGCAACGACTGCGGGCGGCGCTGCGCGTGGCCGATCCCGAGGCTGTGGTCACCGGTCGGGAAGCCATGTGGCTCAACGGTATCCAGCTGCCACCGATGGGTGCGGTGCATGTGGTCGTGCCTTCCGGCCACCGCACCCGGTCCGACGGGTCGGTCACCATCGAGCGAACGCTCCGGATGCCGGATCCGCTCTGGCGGAAGGGGTTTCCGACGGCCCCGCTGGCGCGCGCGACAGTCGACGCGTGCAGGCGGACGCCGACAGCGGGCGAGATCCGCGTGCTGGTGCTGGAAGCCGTGCACCGGGGCGGGGTCGCCCTGGCCGAGCTGCACGAGGAGCTCGCGCTCGGCCCGAGCCGGGGCACCACCCTGCTGCGCCGGGTGCTAGCCGAGATCGACCGCGGCGTGCGCTCGGCCGGTGCGCGCATCGCCACCGAGCTGATCGACCGCGCTGGTCTCCCCCAGCCCAGGTGGACGGCCCGGTTGAGCACCCGGCACGACGTGCACTTGGCGATCGTCGACGCCTGGTGGGACAACGTGGCCTTCGCCTGGGACGCCGACATCCACCGACCGTGGGCACCGCGGACCGGGCTGCCGGCCCTGACCCGCGCGGCAAGGCTCACCGCGGCCGGGATCGTGGCCATCCACACCGACCCGATCCGCATCCGGCTGGACACCGCGGCGGTCGCGGAGGAACTGCGCGGCGCCTACCGGCTCGCCGCCGCCCGGCCGAGGCCGGAGGTGGTGATGTCGTGAGCACGCGGAGCATTGGTGTGGATCTTGGTGTGCGACTGGCCGGGTTCCTGGGCCTTGGCCGACTGTTGCTGCGGTTGGCGCGAATGGTGGTGGGGCCGTGGATCCCGCCGGCCGGCCATCGGTCGCGGGGACGGTCGGGCTCCGGGGCAGGTGGCGTCGCGGGGTGCTCGACGGCCTCAGACTCCTGGGACGACCGACGGGACTCGGGCAGCACTCGTCAGGCATCAACGTCCCAGTCGGTCGCGCCGAGGGCCGACGCCTCCGAGCGACTCGAACGCCACCGATGGGGCACCGAACGCACCAGGTTCCGCCGGGGGTCGTGGTCGGCGGTCATCTTCACTGCCTGGTTGACCAGTACCGCGAACGCACGACCCGCTAGGAAGCCGAGCCACCCACTGCCTGGCCTCCACCACCCCCGCGGCAGCCCGCTGGATGATGCCCTTGCCAAGTGAGACCCGCGCTCAGCAGCCGATGAGCTGGCCCGCGAGGTAGGACTCCAGTCGGTCGATCGAGATCCGGTCCTGCGACATCGTGTCGCGCTCGCGCACGGTGACGGCGTGGTCGTTGAGCGAGTCGAAGTCGACGGTGACGCAGAACGGGGTGCCGATCTCGTCCTGCCTGCGGTACCGGCGGCCGATGGCGCCCGCGTCGTCGAAGTCGACGTTCCAGTGCTTGCGCAGCGCGGCGGCGACGTCCCGGGCCTTGGGTGAGAGGTCGGCGTTGCGGGAGAGCGGGAGCACGGCGACCTTGACCGGGGCGAGCCTGCGGTCGAGCCGCAGCACGATCCGCTTGTCGACGCCGCCCTTGGCGTTGGGCGCCTCGTCCTCGACGTAGGCGTCGAGCAGGAACGCCATCATCGGGCGGCCGACACCGGCCGCGGGCTCGATGACGAACGGCCGGTAGCGGGAGTTGGTGGCCTGGTCGAAGTAGGACAGGTCCACACCGGAGTGGTTGGAGTGCGTGGTCAGGTCGAAGTCGGTGCGGTTGGCGATGCCCTCCAGCTCGCCCCACTCCTGGCCGCCGAACTGGAATCGGTACTCGATGTCCACCGTCCGCTTGGAGTAGTGCGAGAGCTTCTCCCGCGGGTGCTCGTAGACGCGGAGGTTGTCCTTGCCGATCCCCAGGTCGGTGTACCAGCGCAGGCGCTCGTCGATCCAGTACTGGTGCCACTCGTCGTCGGTGCCCGGCTCGACGAAGAACTCCATCTCCATCTGCTCGAACTCGCGGGTGCGGAAGATGAAGTTGCCCGGCGTGATCTCGTTGCGGAAGGACTTGCCGATCTGGCCGATGCCGAACGGCGGCTTGCGGCGGGAGGTGGTCTGCACGTTCAGGAAGTTGACGAAGATGCCCTGGGCGGTCTCCGGGCGCAGGTAGTGCATGCCCTCCTCGGTCTCCACCGGACCGAGATGGGTCTTGAGCATCATGTTGAACTCGCGCGGCTCGGTGTACTGGCCGCGGGTGCCGCAGTTGGGGCACGGCACGTCGGAGACGTCGTTCTCCGCCACCTGCTTGCCGGTCCTGGCCGCGTACTCCTCGGCGAGCTGGTCGGCGCGGAAGCGCTTGTGGCAGGAGGTGCACTCGACAAGGGGGTCGTGGAAGGCGTTGACGTGCCCGGAGGCGGCCCACACCTGGCGCGGCAGGATCACCGACGAGTCGAGGCCGACGACGTCGTCGCGGCCCTGCACCACGCTCTTCCACCAGGCGCGCTTGATGTTGTCCTTGAGTTCCACGCCGAGGGGCCCGTAGTCCCACGCTGACCTCGTACCGCCGTAGATCTCCCCACTCGGGTAGACGAAGCCGCGGCGCTTGCAGAGGCTGACGACGGTATCGATCCGGTCGGCTGGCACAGAACCCTCCATGCGGGAACTCAAGGCGAGGAAAACCAGCGTAGTCCGCGCTCCGGTTGGTCCGTCCGGGGGACTCAGCCACCGATCGGCACGCCAGAACCGGCGGCGGTGACGCCTCCGCTGGCGCGGGTTCACGCCGCCAGCGGAAGTCGTCGCGGCCGCGGTCAGTGGATCTGGCCTCGATGTCCCAGCCTGAACCTTCGCGGCGTTCAGGCATCGGGGCCGTTGCGAGCCGGGCGCGCGGCTGTTGGTGCATGCTCGTGTTCATGATCGATGAGTTCGCGAAGGAGTACCTGCACAGCGACCTCCGGGAGATCCGCGAGGCGATGGTCCGCAAGCTCGACGGGCTGTCCGAGTACGACATCCGCCGTCCGCTGACCTCGACCGGCACCAACCTCCTCGGCCTGGTCAAGCACCTGTCGGTGTCGGAGTCCCGCTACTTCGGCGAGGTCTTCGACCGGCCGTTCCCCGAGCCCGTCCCCCGGTGGGACGACCTCGAACAGCGCGGTACCGACTTGTGGGCGACCGAGCACGAGACACGAGAGGAGATCACCAGCCGCTACCAGCGCGTCTGGGAACACGCCGACGCGACGATCGCCGCTCTCACCATCGACTCACCCGGCCGCGTCCCCTGGTGGCCACGTCCTGACGTGCTGCTGTTCAACGTGCTGGTCCACATCCTCACCGAGACCAGCAGGCACGCCGGGCACGCCGACATCCTGCGCGAGCAGTTGGACGGCGCGGTCGAGATGGATGCTGCGGGCATGGCCCGGCGAGGGCAGGACGCGGCCTTCTGGGAGAACCGCCGGGCCGAAATCGAGCGGGCGGCAAAGGCCGCCGATCCAGCCACCCAACGGTCCTGATCTGCGGCGCCGGTGCGCGGTGGGGTGCGCGGATCGCGGCCGCTGTCTGGTGAGCGGGCGGTGGTGGGGCCTGGTCAGCGGGCGGTGGTTGGGCCTGCTGCCTCGCCCAGGCGAACAGTGTGGGCGTCGGCGGCCAGCAGGCTGGTGTGCCTGCGCACCGCGTCCGGGGTGGCCTCGACGATGATCTCGTAGGCGGCGGGCTCGGTGGTGTCGGCTTCGGCGAGCAGCGGGATGACGTGGGTCCGGACGTCGAACGGGGACATGGACCGGCGGTAGGCGGAGACCGAGTCGAACTCCGCGGTGAGCACCCACGAGTCGGCGGACTCGGTGGAGCGGACCAGCAGGCCGCGCACGCAGCCGGGCTGGGCGAGGAGGAGTTCCAGGGCGCGCTGCGCTCGGGTGGTGAACGGCTCGGGCTCGGTGACGGTGAACCTGGCGATCAGCAGCACGCGCGGGCGCCCTTCTGGTGGCGGTGCGAGGATGCAGCACCGTAGCCCAACCGACGTGGGAGGCGCCGTGCGGCGGACTCGATCGCTCAGGACACCGTTGCTGGCCGGGGACGGCCCGTTGGCTCGGATCCCCCCGGTACTGGTGTTCCTGCTGGTCATCGCCGTGTTCGTGACCGGGGTGCTGGTGCGCGGCGTGCTCGGTGCCGGGTTGCTGGCACTGCTCGCGGCCGGCGTCGGGGTGCTGTTGGCGACGACTTGGCCGGTGCTCGCGCCGGTGCAGCGGTTCGGTCGGGTGTTGGTGCTCGGCGTGCTCGTCGCGGTGGCCATTTCAGTGTTGTGACACGACCACTCACCGCACTGTCCACCGAAAACACCGGAAGCGCCTAAGATGAACACGGTAACCATCACCCGAAGGCCGTGGTCTCCGGGCAAACGGAAGGACCCGTCGACCGTGACCTCGGAAGCCGCGTCGCACGAGCTGCGGGTAGCCGCCGAGCAGCACGAACACTCGCCGGGACGGCCGGTGGTGCGCGCGTCGCACCGCAGGCCCGCCATGACCCTGACCGCGGCGGGCGACCTGCTGCGCGCGTTGGCCGCGCCGGTGCGCATCGCGATCGTGCTCGAACTGCGCGAGGCCGACCGGTGCGTGCACGAACTGGTCGAGGCGCTGAGCGTGGCGCAGCCGTTGATCAGCCAGCACCTGCGGGTGCTCAAGTCGGCGGGCGTCGTCTACGGGGAACGCCACGGCCGCGAGGTGGTGTACCGGCTCGTCGACGAGCACCTGTCGCATATCGTCGTGGACGCAGTTGCCCACGTTGAGGAAGGCGACCGGTGACGACCGAGCGAACGGCCTCGGCGACCGTGCCCGGAAGGCGCTCCACGCGTCAGCGCACGGCCGTCGCACAACTGCTCGACCAGCTCGACGAGTTCCGCTCGGCGCAAGAGCTGCACGAGGAGCTCCGCAAGCGGGGTGAGGGCATCGGGCTCACCACGGTCTACCGCACCCTCCAGTCCCTGGCGGACGCGGGCGAGATCGACGTCCTGCGCACCGACAGCGGCGAGGCGATCTACCGGCGGTGCTCCAGCCACCACCATCACCACCTCGTCTGCCGGTCCTGCGGGCACACGGTGGAGGTCGAGGGACCCGCCGTCGAACGGTGGGCCGACCGGGTGGCCGCGGAGAACGGCTTCTCGCAGATCAGCCACACCGTGGAGATCTTCGGCACCTGCGGCCGCTGCGCCTGACCCAACCGGGACGAACGCCGGGCAGTCGCCTGGAGCCTTCGTGGACAAGGTCGAAAACCGCTGGTACTGCGGTAAAGCACGGCTGTCGGGACAACTACCGCCCGATCTCAAGCCGCTCCCTCGATGGAGCGATTCGGGTAGGTCAACCTGAAACGAGACGTAGCGCTGACTCAGCCTGATCGGGGCGCACCGGGACTCGCTACTGCTCGTACGGGTTCTCCGGCTGGGTGATCTCCGCCAGACCGGCGACCGTCAGGGTCGGGATGTAGTCGGACTCCTTCGACGCCGATCCCGGGACCACCCGGCCGGTGATGTCCAGCCAGGTGTCGTTGGTGAGGCCCGCCGCCATGGGGCCGGTGAGTTTCACCTTGACCGGGAAGGCGTCCGCGGCGCAGCAGGCGATGGTGAGGCGGGCCAGGAAGGTGTCGGGGCCGTCGACCACGATGAAGCCGGTGAGCCGGACGTCGCGGTTGTCCAGGGAGTGGCCGGAGTCCCAGGCCGCTCGGGCGGCGAAGTCGCTCATCGCGACCGGGACCGGGTCGCCCGGTGCCAGCGGCGGGAACGCGGCCATGCCGTCGGTGCCCGAGGACCGGCTGGCGGCGGCGCGGTTGTCGCCGCGCATGACCGAGTCCGCGCCCAGGGCCGGTGGGGCGATCAGGAAGATCGCCAGCACCGGCAGCAGCAGCAACCACGCGCTGCGGGCCGGGTGGTGGTGTTCGCCGTGGTCATGTCCGTGGGGGTCGGCGGACGCGGGTGCGGCGGGGTCCTGGGCAACCACGGCGTCGGCTGCCGGGGTGCGCACGGTGGCTGAGACGGAGGCCGAACCGGTGGCGGAGACGGGGTTGTCCCCGCCGGGGTTCTCGAGGACGGGATCCGCGGCGGGGCGGGTGGCCAGCAGGTCGCGGGCGATCGAGATCGCCGCCAGCGTGACCATCACCAGGCCGCCGCCGATCAGCCACGGCTGGTGCGCCGGTTTGACGTACTGCAGGTAGGCGCCGGTGAAGCTGATCTTCAGCAGCGCGCCGCCCACCAGGACCAGCAGGATGTTCTGGGTCTCCCGCCTCATGCCGCGCCCCCGAGGAAGATCGCGCCCGCGCCGACCGCGCAGCCCACGGCCACCACGAGCGTCGCGGGGGCGAACCGGATCGCGAACGAGCGGCCGAAGGTGCCCGCCTGCAACGCGAACAGCTTCACGTCGATCGCCGGGCCGACGACCAGGAACACCAGTTTCGGCAGCAGCGGCATCCCCGAGATCGAGGCCGCCACGAACGCGTCCGCCTCGCTGCACAGGGCCAGCAGCACCGCCAGGGCGGCCATGACGATCACCCCGAGGACGATCTGCTCGCCCAGCGTGTTCACCCACTCGCGGGGGATGACCACGTTGAGCACCGCCGCGGTCAGGCCGCCGATGACCAGGAAGCCGCCCGCCTCGACCAGGTCGGCCCGGGAGGTCTCGAAGAACATCCGCCAGCGGGAGCGGCCGTCGAGCTCGGGCAGCCTGCGCAGGGCCCGCTCGATGATCCACTCGGTCTTGCCGAACCGGGCCCAGAGCCAGCCCATCGCGATCGCCGTCGCCAGCGAGCCGACCAGCCGGGCGGCGACCATGCCCGGGTTGTTCGGGAACGCGACGTTGGTCGCCACCAGCACGATCGGGTTCACCGCGGGCGCCGCCAGCAGGAACGCCAGGGCCACCGACGTGGGCACGCCCTGCTGCATCAGCCGCCGCGCGACCGGGACGGCCGCGCACTCGCAGGTCGGCAGCGCGACCCCGGCGACACCGGCGATCGGTACCGCCAGCGCCTGCCGCTTGGGCAGCAGCCGGTCCAGGGCCGAGGCGGGCACGAAGGCCGCGATCGCCCCGCTGATCAGCACGCCGAGGACCAGGAACGGCAGCGCCTGCGCGCAGACCGCCACGAAGATCGTCGCGCCGGTCTGGATCGCGGGCGCGTCCAGCCAGGACGCCAGCTGCCCCTGCGCCAGCAGCGCCACCACCAGCACCGCGCAGAGCACCTCCAGCGAGGTGATCCGCCGCTTGGGCTCGACCGGGGCCTCGACCGCAGGCGCGCTCATCGGCGCCGCCCCGACCGTGACTGTGCGCGCACGGGGCCGGACCCTCGGCGCGAGCGGGAGTACCTCATTCGCCGAATGATGCCGGCCCGTGGATCAGTTCGGGGACCCGTCAGTTGTACTTTGTTCAGCGGCCTTTCCCAGCAGCTCGACGCGCAGCTGGGAAGCGGTGGACACGACCAGCATCAGCAGTGTCCCCAATGCGGTGACGGCGAGTCCGTCGGCCGGGAACGCGTAGCGCAGCGTGACATCGAGTCCCCTTTCCGTGTGAACCACCCCCAGGGTGCCGAACAGGCCCTGCCCCGCGCGCTCGGCGGCGGAGACCGCCAGGCCGGGCTCGTCGGGCAGGTCCCAGGCCACCACGCAGGTGAGGCTGAGCACCGTGAGCCCCTCGGCGAGCTGCATCGCCTGCACCGCGCACGGGACGTCGCCGTGGCGGAAGGTGAGCGCCCCGTCGTCGTCGACGTGCACGTCGTGGAAGCTCTCCAACGCCTCGCGGGCGTTGCCGAGCAGGCTCGCCGTGTTGGCCGCCTCCGTGGTCATGCCGGTCCCTCCTGGTTGAGCCGCGCGGCGACCTCGGCGGAGTCGGCGGCCGCGCCGAACCGCCGGTCGCGCCGGGCGTAGGTCTCGACGGCGTCCCACAGGTGCAGGCGGTCGAAGTCGGGCCAGAGGTGGTCCTGGAAGACCAGCTCGGCGTAGGCGGACTGCCAGAGCATGAAGTTCGACGTGCGCTGCTCCCCCGACGGCCGGATGAACAGGTCCACGTCCGGCATCTCCGGCTGGTAGAGGTAGCGGGCGATGGTGCGCTCGTCCACCTTCTCGGGGTTGATCTTGCCCGCGGCGGCCAGCCGGGCGATCTCGCGGGCCGCGTCGCCGATCTCGGCGCGGCCGCCGTAGTTGATGCACATCGCCAGGTTGAGCACGTCGTTGCCCGCGGTGCGCTCCTCGGCGACCTCGAGCTCCTTGATCACGCTCTGCCACAGCCGCGGCCTGCGCCCGGCCCAGCGCACCCGCACGCCCATCTCGTCGAGCTCGTCGGTGCGCCGCCGGATGACGTCGCGGGAGAAGCCCATCAGGAACCGGACCTCGTCCGGGCTGCGCCGCCAGTTCTCGGTGGAGAAGGCGTAGAGCGAGAGCCACTTGACGCCCACCTCGATGCAGCCGCGGGCCGCCTCGACGACCTGGGCCTCGCCGCGCTTGTGGCCCTCGACCCGGGTGAGGCCGCGCTGGTTGGCCCAGCGCCCGTTGCCGTCCATCACGATGGCGACGTGCTTGGGCACGAACTCCAGCGGGATCGCGGGCGGCCGGGCGCCCGAGGGGTGCGGGTCCGGTGGCGCCACCGGCCGTCCAGCCTCGCGCCTGCCGGGCCGCCGCCGTCGCAGCATGGTTTCACGCACCTCCACCGGGATTCCGCCGAGCCGGTCGGCAATGCTACCCGGCCCGCCGGACCGACCCGGACAGTCCACAGTGGACGGTCTAGGCGGGGTCGTACGGGCGGCGCTCGACCAGCGGCAGCGAGCGCAGCTGGCGTTCCAGGTGCCACTGCAGCAGCGCCGCGACCAGGCCGCTCGCCTCGCGGCGGGAGGAGTCGGTGGCGCGCTCGGCGGTGTCCCAGCGGCCGTTGGCCAGCGCGTCCATCAGGGTGAGCACCTCGTACGCCGGGCTCGCCGAACCCGGTGGCTTGCAGCGCGGGCAGACCGAGCCGCCCGCGTTGACGTTGAAGGCGCGGTGCGGACCGGGGTCGCCGCAGCGGGCGCACTCGGTGATCGCGGGCGACCACCCCGCGAAGGCCAGCGCGCGGAGCAGGAACGCGTCCAGGACAAGGGAAGCGTCGCGTTGACCGTCGGCGAGCGCCCGGAGCGCACCGGCCACCAGGAGGTAGAGCCGGAACACCGGCTCGCCCTCTTCGGCGGACATCCGATCGGCGGTCTCCAGCACGGCGCAGCCCGCGGTGTAGCGCTGGTAGTCGTTGATGATGCCCGCGCCGAACGCGTCGAGGGTCTGCACCTGGGTGATCACGTCGAGCGTGCGGCCGGTGTAGAACTGCACGTCCACGTGGGCGAACGGCTCCACCCGGGCGCCCAGCCGGGAGGTGGTGCGGCGCACGCCCTTGGCCACCGCGCGCACCTTGCCGTGCTTCTGGGTGATCAGCGTGATGATCCGGTCGGCCTCGCCGAGCTTCTGCACGCGCAGCACTACGCCGGTGTCGCGGTACAGGCTCACCGGGTCATTGTCACACGGCCGGACAGCGCCTAGAACCCGAGCTTGCGCAGCTGCTTGGGGTCGCGCTGCCAGTCCTTGGCCACCTTGACGTGCAGGTCGAGGAAGACCTTGGTGCCCAGCAGCGCCTCGATCTGCTTGCGCGAGCTGGAGCCCACGTGCTTGAGCCGCTCGCCGCGGTGGCCGAGCACGATGCCCTTCTGGCTGGACCGCTCGACGTAGAGCAGCGCGTAGATGTTGAGCATGTCGTCGCGGCCCTCGCGCGGGCCCATCTCCTCGATGGTGACCGCGATGGAGTGCGGCAGCTCGTCGCGCACGCCCTCCAGGGCGGCCTCGCGGATCAGCTCGGCGACCAGGGTGGCCTCCGGCTCGTCGGTGAGCTCACCGCCGGGGTAGAGCTGCGGCCCCTCGGGCAGCCGGGCGACGAGCAGGTCGGTCAGGGTGGCCACCTGGAAGCCGTCGACGGCCGAGACCGGCACCAGCTCGGCGAACTCCATGACCTCCTGCAGCGCCAGCAGCTGCTCGCCCACCTGGTCCGGGGAGACCAGGTCGGTCTTGGTCACGATGCCGATGACCGGCGTGCGCTTGGCCACCTTGGTCAGCTCGGCGGCGATGAACCGGTCGCCGGGGCCGACCTTCTGGTCGGCGGGCACGCACAGCCCGATGACGTCCACTTCGGACCACGTCTCGCGCACGATGTCGTTGAGCCGCTGGCCGAGCAGGGTGCGCGGCCGGTGCAGGCCGGGGGTGTCGACGATGACGAGCTGGGCGTCGTCGCGGTGCACGATGCCGCGGATGGCGTGCCGCGTGGTCTGCGGCTTGCTGGAGGTGATCGCGACCTTGGTGCCGACGAGCGCGTTGGTGAGGGTGGACTTCCCGGCGTTCGGCCTGCCCACGAAACAGGCGAAACCGGAACGATGGCCTTCGGGGCTGCTGGTCACCGAGTCATTGTGCCTGGTGCTTGCGGGGCGGGCTGACGCGGTGCAGCTCCAGGGTCTCCGGCAGCGGCGCGACCCCGGGCCCGCCCGCGGCCAGCCACTGGTCGATGTCGTCGACCGCGGCGTCGGTGAGCACGAAGCCCAGCCACACCGGTTTGCTCCCCTTCGCCTGCACCACAACGACGTTGGAGGTCTCGCAGGTGTCCAGGCACTCGGCGACCCGGACGGTGGCGCCGTGCCGGGCGGCCAGCTCGCGGATGCGGGCGAGCTGGTGGCCGTGGTTGACCGTGGGGTGCTTCTTGACCGTCCCGCAGCAGCAGTCGCGGCAGACGGTGATCAGCGCGCTCACGTGAGCACGTCGACGACCGTGCCTGCGGTGTCGGCGCGCAGGACCGGCGCGCCCGCAGTGAGGTCACGGACAGCGGCGACGGACGCGGCGTCGAGTTCACCTGATTCAGTGACGACGGCGGCAGCCTCCAGCCCCTCGGCCCCGCTCGAGACAGCGGCCGCCACCGCGGCCTGCAACGCGGTGAGCCGCAGCGACGGCAGCGCGACGGTGGCCGCGGCGTAGGTGCGGCCGTCGGTGTCGCGGACCGCGGCGCCCTCGGCCGCGCCGGTCCGCGCCCGGCTGGACCGGGCCAGTGTGACGATCTTCGCGTCCTCCGGGTCGAGCTCAGCCACGCTCCCCGCTCCTCTCCCACTGCTGGTCGTCGGCGGTGACCGCGTCCGCGCGGACGAACTCCTCGGTCGGTCGCACGACCACCGAGGTGATCCGCACCCGGCCGCGGTTGTCCTTGCCGCCCTCGGCTCGGAACCGTAACCCGGTGATCACCGCTTCGGCACCCGGCAGTGGCACACGTCCCAGCCGCTGGGCGAGCAGGCCGCCGACGGTCTCCACGTCCTGGCCGTCGAGCTCCAGGCCGAACAGCGCGCCGAGGTCCTCCACCGGGAGCCGGGAACTGACCCGCACCGCTCCGTCGTCGAGGTGCTCGACCGGGGGACGCTCGTCGGTGTCGGACTCGTCGGTGATCTCCCCGACGATCTCCTCCAGGATGTCCTCGATCGTCAGCAGCCCGGCCGTGCCGCCGTACTCGTCGACGGCGATCGCCAGGTGGCTCTTGGACACCTGCATCTCGCGCAGCAGGTCGTCGAGCCGCTTGGTGTCCGGCACGAACGAGGCCGCCCCCATCACCTCGGACACCGCCTGCTGGGTGCCGTTCCCGACACTGCTCCCGGTGCTGTTCTCCAGGGCCGCGCGGACGAGGTCCTTCAGGTTGACCACGCCGACGATGTCGTCGACGCTCTCGCCGATCACCGGTATCCGCGTGTAGCCGGTGCGCAGCGACAGCGCCAGGGCCTGGCGCACCGTCTTGGCCTGCTCGATCCACACCATCTCGGTGCGCGGCACCATGACCTCGCGGGCGATCGTGCCGCGCAGCTCGAACACCGAGTGGATCATCTCGCGCTCGTCGGCGTCGACCACGCCGCGCTCCTCGGCCAGGTCGACCAGCTCGCGCAGCTCGACCTCGGAGGAGAACGGGCCCTCGCGGAAGCCCTTGCCCGGGGTGATCGCGTTGCCGACCAGGATCAGGAAGCGGGACAGCGGCCCGAGCACCGAGCCGAGCACCCGCACCGGACCGGCCGCGATGAGGCCGACGCCGTAGGGGTGCTGGCGGCCCACGGTGCGCGGGCCCACGCCCACCAGCACGTAGCAGACCACGATCATGCCCAGGGCCGCGGTGAGCCCGGCCAGCCAGCCGGGGCTCATCGACCGCATGCAGACCAGGGTGACCAGCACCGTCGCCGCCAGCTCGCAGCTCAGCCGCAGCAGGAGCAGCAGGTTGATGTGCCGGGGCCGCTCGGTGACCACCGCCAGCAGCTGCCGGGCGCCGGTGCGGCCCGCGCGGACCAGCCCCTCGACCCGGGCCTTGGAGACCGCCGAGAGCGCGGCGTCGGCCGCGGCGAAGGACCCGGCGGCCAGCACGAGCAGGACGGCGACGACGAGCAGACCGGCCGAATCGGCGGACACCTCTGATCAGCCCTCGGGGTTCTCGGTCTCGGCGAGCCCGACGGCACCGAGCAGCCTGTCGTCCTCCACCCGCTGCGCGGCCCGGCGCTTGGCGTCGGCGGCGGCGGTGCGGAAGTCGGCGAGGATGCGCTTCTGCAGCGTGAACATCTCGCGCTCCTCGGCGGGCTCGGCGTGGTCGTAGCCGAGCAGGTGCAGCACACCGTGCACGGTGAGCAGGTGCAGCTCGTCGATCAGGCTGTGCCCGGCGGTGCGGGCCTGGTCCTTGGCGAAGGCCGGGCACAGCACGATGTCGCCGAGCAGCGCCGGACCGGACTCCGAGGCGTCCGGGCGGCGCGCGGAGTCCAGCTCGTCCATCGGGAAGGCCATCACGTCGGTGGGACCGGGCAGGTCCATCCACCGCTCGTGCAGGTCGGCCATCACGTCCAGTTCGACGAGCAGCACGGACAGCTCGGCGAGCTTGCTGACGTTCATGCGGTCCAGCGCGAACCGGGCGGCCGAGACGATCGACGCCTCGTCGACCGCCACCCCCGACTCGTTGGCGATCTCGATGCTCACCGCGCCATTGTCCCTGGTCGCCCTAGCGGCCCTGTCGCCTGCCCCCGGCGCGCACCGGGCCGGGGCGGGCGGCCTCGGCGTCCTCCTGCACGACCTGCCAGCGCTCGTAGGCCTCGACGATCGCGCCGACCAGGCTGTGCCGGACCACGTCGCTGCTGGTCAGCTGGGCGAAGTGCACGTCGTCGACGTCGCCGAGGATCTCCCGGACCACCCGCAGGCCGCTGCGCTGCCCACCGGGCAGGTCGACCTGGGTGATGTCGCCGGTGACCACGATCTTGGAACCGAACCCCAGCCGGGTGAGGAACATCTTCATCTGTTCGGGCGTGGTGTTCTGCGCCTCGTCCAGGATGATGAACGCGTCGTTGAGCGTGCGACCGCGCATGTACGCCAGCGGGGCGACCTCGATCGTGCCCGCCTGCATCAGCCGCGGGATCGCCTCGGGGTCGATCATGTCGTGCAGCGCGTCGTAGAGCGGGCGCAGGTACGGGTCGATCTTGTCGAACAGCGTGCCGGGCAGGAAGCCCAGCCGCTCGCCCGCCTCGACCGCGGGCCGGGTCAGGATGATCCGGCTGACCTGCTTGGCCTGCAGCGCCTGCACCGCCTTGGCCATCGCCAGGTACGTCTTGCCGGTGCCCGCCGGGCCGATGCCGAAGACGATGGTGTTGGCGTCGATGGCGTCGACGTAGTGCTTCTGGTTGAGCGTCTTGGGCCGGATCGTGCGGCCGCGGCCGGACAGGATGTCCAGGCTCAGCACCTCGGCGGGCGACTCGACGGTGCCCGCGGAGAGCATGGCCACCGTGCGCCGGACGGTGTCCGGGCCGACCTGCTGGCCGCGGCCCGCGAGGGTGACCAGCTCGGCGAAGACCCGCTCGGCGAAGGCCACGTCGGCCGGGGCGCCGGACAGGGTGACCTCGTTGCCGCGCACGTGCACGTCGGCGTCGAGCAGGTCCTCGGCCAAGCGGAGGTTCTCGTCGCGCGAGCCCAGCAGGCCCAGCGCGGCACCCTCGGGAATGGCGAACCGGGACTGGGCGTCCGCGGTCTGAGCGGCAGGGGAACGGGGGTGTCCCCCCGGTGCGGTACCCGTCACGTGCGCTCGGTCCTGCCTTCTCTGCTGTTGGCCCGACTGCCGTTGAGACCTGACTGCCGTCGCGCGGTTCTCTGAGCTGGTAGCCCTGATGCTAGTCCTCGCCACCGACGGTGCGCACCGGAGAAACCTCAGCGACCGAAGCCTGCGAGCTGCTCGCCACCGAGCACGTGCAGGTGCGCGTGGAAGACGGTGCGGCAGGCGTCGTCACCGGTGTTGAACACGAACCGGTAGCCGGACTCGTCGATCCCCTCGACCCGCGCGACCTCGGCGCCCGCCAGGAGAACCTCGGCGAGCAGCTTCGGGTCGCCCGCGAGTTCACGGGCGTCCTCGTGGTGCTCGCGCGGAACGACGAGAACGTGCACGCGCGACTGGGGGTTGATGTCGCGGAAGCAGTAAACGGTGTCGTTCTGGTAGACGACCGTCGAGGGGATGTCACCGGCGATGATCTTGCAGAAGAGGCAGTCCGAGGCGCTCATGGACGCAGATTAGTGGCCTCACCCACCAGCAAGCCCATTTGGTGCCAAGCCATCGGTCGCAGACCCGGTGCGAGGGCCACCAGGCCCGAGCGAACAAGCTCATTCTTTGCGCACTCGATGTGAGGGCCGCCAGGCCCGACTGAAACCAACTCATCGGTTGCGCACTCGATGTGAGGGCCGCGAGGCCCGAGCGAACCACGCTGGAACCGCCGCCGAACGCACCGTGGGGGTCCGGGGGCTCGGCCCCCGGGAAGACACGCGTCCCCTCGGCGAAGAAGCGGAGCTTCGACGACGGGGCAGGAAGCCGCGCGGGCGGTGAAGCCTGGGGGTCGCCCCACCGCCTCGCGCGGCGCCGCCGGACCGAGGGGGGAGGTGTCCGGCGGTAGTCGAGTGAATGCGCTTCGGATAACTTGAAACGCTTTGCGGATATAGATTAAACCTTGGGATGGGCTAGCGCCAGCGTGCTGTGAGCGCACCCAACGCGCCCAGCGCGACCGCGGCGGCCGTGGAAGTGCGCAGAACGGACGGTCCGAGTCGAACCGGCCTGGCACCGGCCTGTTCAAGGGCTCGCAGCTCTTCCTCGGTGATCCCGCCCTCTGGCCCGACCACCACCACAAGATCACCCGATTCGGGTAACGGGACCTCGGCCAGACGGGTGGCGAGACCGGCTTCCAGCACGAGCGCCAGCGCACTCACCTGCACGAGCGCCAGCAAACCGGGCAGCCCCACCGGTTCGGCCACCTCCGGCACCCAGGGGCGCCGGGCCTGCTTGGCCGCCGCCCGCGCGGTGGCGCGCCACCGCTCCAGCGCCTTGGCGCCGCGCGGGCCGTCGTCCCACTTCGCCACGCACCGCGCGGCGCGCCACGGCACCACCGCGTCGACGCCCGCCTCGGTGGCCAGCTCCACCGCGAGCTCGCCGCGGTCGCCCTTGGCCAGTGCCTGCACCACGACCACGCGCGGCGACGGCGGGGGCTCTTCCCACCGGTCGACGACCGCCAACTCCAGCGAGTCCTTGCCCGCCACCGAGACCGCGCAGCGGGCGACCCGGCCGCGGCCGTCGGAGACCAGCAGCTCCTCGCCGACGCGCAGCCTGCGCACGGCCGCGGCGTGCCTGCCCTCCGGGCCGTCGAGGGTGAACCCGGCCCCCTCGGGCAGCGCGTCGACCAGGAACAGCGCCAGGGTCATCGGGTGTGGCGCGACCGCAGCCGGGAGAACAGCCCGCCCGCGCGGCCGTTGGCCGAGGCCAGCGTGTGCTCCTCCTCGCCGCGCAGGACCGCCAGCTCGCGCAGCAGCTCGGTCTGCCGGGCGTCGAGCCGGGTCGGGACCTCGACCTCGATGTGCACGTGCAGGTCGCCGCGGCCGTCGACCCGGCCGGTGGAGCGCAGCCGGGGCAGGCCGCGACCGGACATGACCAGCTCGGTCTCGGGCTGGGTGCCCGGCTCCAGCTCCAGCTCGACCGGACCGTCGAGGGTGTCCAGCGGCAGCACCGCGCCCAGGGCGGCGGTGGTCATCGGCACCCGCAGCGTGCAGTGCAGGTCGGCGCCCGCCCGCTCGAAGGTGGCGTGCTGCAGCTCTTCGACCTCGACGTAGAGGTCGCCCGCCGGGCCACCGCCCGGACCGACCTCGCCCTGGCCGGACAGGCGCACGCGCATGCCGTCGGCGACTCCCGGCGGGATCTTCGCGGTGATCGTCCGCCGGGCGCGCACCCGCCCCTCGCCCGCGCACTGGCTGCACGGCTCGGGGATGACCTCGCCCAGACCGCGGCAGGTCGGGCAGGCGCGCGCGGTGACGACCTGGCCGAGGAACGAGCGCTGCACCGACTGCACCTCGCCGCGGCCGCCGCAGGTGTCGCAGGTGATCGGCGACGAGCCCTTCGCGCACCCCGAGCCGCGGCACAGGTCGCACAGGATGGCGGTCTCCACCGCGATCTCCCGGCTGACGCCGGTGGCGCACTCCTCGAGGGTCATCTGGATGCGCAGCAGCGCGTCCGAGCCCGGCTGCACCCGGCTGCGCGGGCCGCGAGCCCCACCGCCACCGCCTGCCGCGCCGAAGAAGGCGTCCATGATGTCGCCCAGGCCGAAACCCGCGCCGCCGAACGGGTCGCGGCCGCCGCCACCGCCCGCGGGGGTGCCCAGCGGGTCGCCGCCCAGGTCGACGATCTTGCGCTTCTGCGGGTCCGAGAGGACCTCGTAGGCGGCGGTGACCTCGCGGAAGCGGGCCTGCGCGGCCTCGTCCGGGTTCACGTCCGGGTGCAGTTCACGCGCCAGCTTGCGGTACGCGCGCTTGATCTCCTCAGAGGTCGCGTCCTGCCGCACCCCGAGAGTGCCGTAGTAGTCCCTCGCCACCGTGTCCAGTCCTCCTGCCCCGGGTGCACCCCGGGGACACGTTGTTGCCTGTAGAGCGCTGCCTGTCGAGCGACGTTGCCCGTGACCCTCTTACTGACCGAGGATCTCTCCGACGTAGTTGGCCACCGCGCGCACCGCGGCGATGTTGGTGGGGTAGTCCATCCTGGTCGGCCCCACGACCCCCATGCCACCCAGCAGGGTCGCACGGGTGCCGTAGCCGATGGAGACCACCGACGTGCTGCGCATCTCCTCGGCCTCGTTCTCCTCGCCGATGCGCACCGTGATGGTCCCCGGGTCGGCCGTGGCGGCCAGCAGCTTGAGCACCACGACCTGCTCCTCCAGCGCCTCGAGCACCTGGCGCAGCGAGTTCGGGAAGTCCGCGGCGCTGCGGGTCAGGTTGGCGGTACCGCCAAGCACCAGCCGCTCCTCGGGGTGCTCGACCAGCGACTCGACCAGCACGGTGGCCACCCGGGTCATGATCTCGCGCAGCTCGCTCGGCGCGCTCTCGGGCAGCTCGGCGACGCTGGCCGCGGCGTCGGTGAGCCGCTTGCCCGCCAGGGTCGAGTTGAGCACCCCGCGCAGCCGGGACAGCGACTCGTCGGTGATCACGTCGCCGAGGTCGACCATCCGCTGGTCCACCCGGCCGGTGTCGGTGATCAGCACCATCATCAGCCGGGCCGGGGTGATGCCGACCAGCTCGACGTGCCGGACCGTCGAGGTGGTCAGCGTCGGGTACTGGATCACCGCGACCTGCCGGGTCAGCTGGGCCAGCAGCCGGACGCTGCGGCGCATCACGTCGTCGAGGTCGATCGCGCCCTCGAGGAAGGACTGGATGGCCCGGCGCTCGGCCGAGCTGAGCGGCTTGACCTCGCTGAGCCGGTCGACGAAGAGCCGGTAGCCCTTGTCGGTGGGGATGCGGCCCGCGCTGGTGTGCGGCTGGGTGATGTAGCCGTCCTCCTCCAGCGAGGCCATGTCGTTGCGCACCGTGGCACTGGAGACGCCGAGGTTGTGCCGCTCCACGATCGCCTTGGAGGCCACCGGTTCGTGGTTGCTGACGTAGTCGGCGACGATGGCCCGCAGCACCTCGAACCGGCGTTCGTCGGCGTTGACCACCGGCCACCTCCCTCATCCGTGCGCACCCACCCAGCGGAGCCACCGCCGAGTTTACGGAGCGCGGCGGGTGCTCGGACGATTCGGGCGCGGTTCAGCCCGCGCGACCCGCCTGCTCCTGGTTGCGCAGCGCCGCCGAGGCTGCGATCCGGATGATCGGGTCGTCGTGGCCTGCGGCGTCGAGGATGATCTCGGTGGAGCGCGGGCCGCCGATCACGCTGGCCAGGTAGACGGCCTTGCAGGCGAGCACGGTGTCGGCGTGGGTGGCCAGTTCGGCCAGGTGCGGCAGGGCGGCCGGGCCGAGCTCGGCGGCGTCGGTGAAGTCGACGTCGGCGCTGTCCAGGAGTTGTCGTAGGTCCTGCAGGGTGACCGGCATCGGGCGACTCCCTCGGGGTGGGGGCAGGGGGGATGCCAACAAGAGGACGGGCGGCGCGGCCAGATACGCCGTACGGCGAATCCGGGTCGAAGGTCCCGGCTCAGGCGTCCAGGGCGGCGGTCAGCAAGGAGATGTCCGCGGCGTCCTTGGCGCGGCGGCGCGTGCCCGGGACCCACTCCGGCATCATCCGCTTGATCTCCACCTGGGCCCGCGGGTGCACCACGCGGCACCGGATCCCGTGCAGCTCGACCGGCGGCCAGTCGAGCAGGTCGAGCGGCCAGGGTTCGCCCGCGTAGGGCCCGGCCGGGACGACCGGCGCCCCCGCGGGATCGCGGCCCAGCAGCGCGATGCCGTGCTCGACGTCACCGCGGACCAGGTCGACCTGCTGGTCGCGCGGGACCTTGTCGAGGTGCGCGTAGCCGAGGTCCAGCAGGGCCGCGACGAGGCGGTCGGCGTGCTCGGTGTGGGCGAACCAGTCGACGTCGAGGTGCGGGCGGGTGACCCGGCCGAGGAAGAAGTCCACCGCCCAGCCGCCGCGCAGCCACACCGGCACGTCGAGCCACTCGGCGAGGTCCACGACCTCGGCGATGGCGGTGAGCTGGTCGTCCACACCCGGATCATGGCGCGCCCGGCGGCGCGGGCACCACGGGATTTCCGGTCCGCACCGCTGCGGGCGACCACGGCCTACACGGTGATCGGCACCTTCTCCGCCCCGCGCAGGTTGATCCGGCCGTTCCAGACCACCTGGCCGGCCAGGGCCAGGTCCGGGAAGCGCTGGACGAGCCCGCCGATGGCGACGCGGCCCTCCAACCTGGCCAGGGCGGCGCCCAGGCAGTGGTGCGGGCCCGCGCCGAAGGAGACGTGGTTGCGGGCGTTGGCGCGGTCGAGCCGGAGCTCGGCGGCGTCGGGTCCCCAGAACCGCTCGTCGGTGTTGGCCGCGGCGAGGTTGGCGATCACGAAGGTGCCCGCCGGGATCTCCCGGCCGCCGACCTCGAACGGCGCCACGGTGATCCGCCTGCTCGACTGCACCGGGCTGTCGAAGCGCAGCAGCTCCTCCACGGCGTTGCCGACCAGCTCCGGGTCGGCCCGCAGCGCGGCGAGCTGGTCGGGGTTGCGCAGCAGGGCGACCACGCCGTTGGAGACCAGGTTCACCGTGGTCTCGTGGCCGGCGACGTAGAGCAGCACGACCTGGGCGACGAGTTCGTCGTCGGTGAGCTTGTCGCCCTCGCTCTCGGCCTGGACCAGCGCGGTCAGCAGGTCGTCGGCGGGGTGCGCGCGCTTCCAGGCGATCACCTCGCGGACCAGCGCGCTCAGCTCGTGGTCGGCGTCGCGGATCCGCCGGGCCAGCTCGACGTCGGTCAGCGGCTCCAGCGAGCGGACCAGCAACCCGCTGAGCGCCCGGACCCGGTCGGCGTCGGTGGGCGGCATGCCGAGCATCTCGTTGATCACCGTGAACGGCAGCGGGAACGCCAGCTCCTCCACCAGGTCTCCCCCACCCTGGGCGGCGAGGGTGTCGAGCGCGCCGTCGACCAGCTCGGTGACCCGCGGCTCCAGGGCGGCGATCGCGCGCGGGGTGAACACCTTGGCCACCAGGCCGCGCAGGCGGGTGTGGTCGGGCGGGTCGCGGTCGATCATCGAGCGGCCGCCGCTGCGCCACGGCTCGGAGCCGACGGCGTCCTGGATGGCGTCCCTGGTCGGGTTCGGCGCGAGGTGGCGGGTCTCGGCGGACAGGCCCGCGCGCAGGACGGTGGTGACGTCCGCGTGCCGGGACAGCACCCAGAACCCCAACGGGTGATCTTGGACCGGGTTGGTGTCCCGCAGCTCCCGGTAGTGCGGGTACGGGTTGTCGGTGAACCCCGGCGCGAACGGGTTGAACAACACCGCTGACATGCACGTCACCTGCCCTGTGTTGGTTACATACGCAGTGTATGTCAGTAGGGTCCCAGCCTATGTCCGCCGTCAAGAGCCGCCGGGAGCAGTACTCCGACGCGACGCGCGCGGCCCTGGTCGCCGCCGCCACCGTTCGCTTCGCCACCGACGGCTTCCGCGCTACCGGCCTGGAGGACGTCGCCGCCGACATCCAGGCCACCCGGGGCGCGGTCTACCACCACTTCAGCAGCAAGAAGGCGCTGTTCGGGGCGGTGCTCGACGAGCTGGAGGTGCAGGCGACCGCGCGGATCGGCGGCGCGTACGCCACCGCGCCCGGCTCGTGGGCGGGGGCGATGGCGGCGCTGGAGGCGTTCCTGGACCAGTGCGTCGACCCGGTCTACAGCCGGGTCGTCTGGCTGGAGGGCCCGATCGCGCTGGGCTGGCACGACTGGCACGCGGTCGAGGCCAAGTACGCGCACGGCACCATCGAGGGCATCCTGCGCGACCTGCTGGCCGCCGGGCGGATCGACCCGCTGCCGCTGCTGGTGACCACCGAGGTCACCTTCTGCGCGATGGGCGCCGCGGGCCACGGCCTCGCGCACGCCGCGCCCGCCGACCAGCCCCGGCTGCGCGCGGAGTACGGCGAGGTCATCCGCCGGATGGTCGCCGGGTTGCTGCCCGGCTCAGGTGAGCCTGCGGACGACCGCGTCGGCCAGCAGGCGGCCCCGTGAGGTGAGCACGCAGCGGCCCGCGGCGAGGGCGGGTCCGTCGAGCAGGCCGTCGTGGACGGCGGCCGCGGCCTCGGTGGCCGCGGGCGCGTCGAGCGCGTCAACCGGTAGCCCCTCGGCGAGCCGCAGTTCCAGCAGGACCCGCTCGATCCGCTGGTCGTCGCGGGTGAGCACCTCGCGCCCCACCGCGGGGGAGAGCCCGTCGGCGAGCGTGGCCGCGTACTTGGCCGGGTGCTTGACGTTCCACCACCGCACGCCACCGACGTGGCTGTGCGCGCCAGGGCCCGCGCCCCACCAGTCGCCGCCGAGCCAGTAGCCCAGGTTGTGCCTGCACCTGGCGGCGTCGGAGGCGGCCCAGTTGGACACCTCGTACCAGGTCAGCCCGGCCGCGGTGAGCGCGGCGTCGACCTGCTCGTACCGGTCGGCGAGCACGTCGTCGTCGGGCATAGGCAGCTCGCCGCGGCGGACCCGCCGGGCCAGCGCGGTGCCCTCCTCGACGATCAGCGCGTAGGCGGACACGTGGTCCACCCCCGCTTCCAGCACCGCGTCCAGGGAGGCGGCGAGGTCCTCGGGGCGCTCCCCCGGCGTGCCGTAGATCAGGTCCAGGTTGACGTGCCCGATGCCCGCCGCGCGCGCCTCCCGGGCGGCCTCGACCGCGCGGCCGGGGGTGTGGGTGCGGTTGAGCACCGCCAGCACGTGCCGGGCGGCGGACTGCATGCCCAGCGACACTCGGGTGTAGCCCGCCTCGGCCAGCCCGGCGAAGAACGCGGTGGAGGTCGACTCCGGGTTGGACTCGGTGGTCACCTCGGCGCCCGGGGCCAGGCCGAACGTGGCGCGCACCACGTCGAGCACCTCGGCCAGGCCGTCCGCGCCGAGCAGCGAGGGCGTGCCGCCGCCGACGAACAGGGTGTCCACCCGCGGCGCCGATCCCAACACGTGGGCGGCCAGGTCGAGCTCGCGGCGCAGGCCCTCGAGCCAGGAGGCGGGCGAGGCGGAGCTGCCCAGCTCACCCGGGGTGTAGGTGTTGAAGTCGCAGTACCCGCAGCGGGTGGCGCAGAACGGCACGTGGACGTAGACGCCGAACGGGCGGGTGCCCAACCCGGCCAGCGCCGCCGGGGGCAGCGCGCCGTCGGTCGGTGCCGGTTCACCCGTTGGGAATGTGGAGGCCACGCGGACCATCCTCGCAGGTCGGCGACGGCACTTCGACCACGCGGGCGCAAGCCCCGGGCGCCCCGTCCCAGCATGCGGATGGCGATGGACCACACCGTGGACGCGTGGCACGCTGAGCCCCATGTCCGCGACTGTGGTCTTCCTGGTGGCCCGCCGCCACGTGGACTTCCAGCGCGTGTCCAGCGCGATGTGCCGTCAGCCCAGCTGACCGCCGTCGCCCAGTCGCATTCAGCCGGCGTCGAGCGCGCCGCCTGATCCCCCGCAACGTCGCCGGGGTTCCCCGCGGTGCGCCCGAGCGCCCCGACCCCGGAGGAACCACCGGTGTCTCCCACCACACCCCCCAGCGAGTCCCCGGCCAAGCGCCCGCCCGCGCGCCGGGGCGAGGGCCAATGGGCGCTCGGCTACCGCGAGCCGCTGAATCCGAACGAGCGGTCCAAGCGCGACGACAACCCGCTGAACGTGCGGGAGCGCATCGAGAACATCTACGCCAAGGGTGGGTTCGACAGCATCGACCCGGGTGACCTGCGGGGCCGGTTCCGCTGGTTCGGGCTCTACACCCAGCGCAAGCCGGGCATCGACGGCGGCCGCACGGCCACGCTGGAGCCCGAGGAGCTCGACGACGAGTACTTCATGCTGCGCATCCGCATCGACGGCGGCGCGGTCACCACCGAGCAGCTCACCGTGATCGGCGAGGTGTCGCAGACCTACGCGCGCGACACCGCCGACATCACCGACCGGCAGAACATCCAGTACCACTGGATCCGGGTCGAGGACATGCCGACCATCTGGGCCAAGCTGGAGGGCGCGGGCCTGACCACGATGGAGGCCTGCGGCGACAGCCCCCGGGTCATCCTGGGCTCGCCGGTCGCGGGCATCGCCCAGGACGAGGTGATCGACGGGACGCCCGCGATCGACGAGATCAAGCGCCGGTTCATCGGCGACAAGGCGTTCTCGAACCTGCCGCGCAAGTTCAAGTCGGCGGTCTCCGGGCTGCCCGACATCGCCCACGAGATCCACGACATCGCCTTCGTCGGCGTGGTGCACCCCGAGCACGGCCCCGGCTTCGACGTCTGGGTCGGCGGTGGCCTGTCCACCAACCCGATGATCGGCCAGCGGCTCGGCGCCTGGGTGCCGGTCGAGGAGGTCGCCGACGTCTACGGCGCGGTGATCAGCGTGTTCCGCGACTACGGCTACCGCAGGCTGCGGCACCGGGCGCGGATCAAGTTCCTGGTCAAGGACTGGGGCGCGGCCAAGTTCCGCGAGGTCATGGAGGAGAAGTACCTGGGGCGCAAGCTGATCGACGGCCCGGCGCCCGAGGTGCCCGCGACGCCGTACGACCACATCGGCGTGCACCGGCAGCGCGACGGCAAGTTCTACGTCGGCGTCGCGCCGGTGGCGGGCCGGGTGTCCGGCTCGGTGCTGGTCGAGGTGGCCAAGGCCGCCGAGCGGGCGGGCTCGACCCGGGTGCGGTTCACCCCGCAGCAGAAGCTCGTGGTGCTCGACGTGGCCGAGGACGAGGTGGCCGGGCTGCGGCTGGAGCTGGCCAAGCTGGGCCTGGCGAGCGACCCGTCGCCCTGGCGGCGCGGCGTGATGGCCTGCACCGGTATCGAGTTCTGCAAGCTCGCCATCGTCGAGACCAAGGCCCGCGCGCTGGACCTGGTCACCAAGCTCGAGCTGGACCTCACCGACATCACCGCGGCGGTCACCGCGCCGATCTCGGTGCACATCAACGGGTGCCCGAATTCGTGCGCCCGGATCCAAACCGCGGATATCGGGCTCAAGGGACAGATCGTCACCGATGACGCGGGCAACCAGGTCGAGGGTTTCCAGGTGCACCTGGGCGGTGGTCTCGGCCTGGACGCCGGGTTCGGCCGCAAGCTGCGCGGGCACAAGGTCACCAGCGCTGAGCTGCCCGAGTACGTGGAGCGGGTGGTCCGCAACTACGTGGCCAAGCGGGAATCGGACGAGCGATTCCCACAATGGGTCGCGCGCGCGGAAGAAAATGATCTGCGATGAGCCGCGCAACTCCCTTCTATTGCCCTTACTGTGGAGACGAGGACCTGCGCCCACAGGAAGAGCCGCACGCGGCTTGGCTCTGCACGGGCTGCCGGCGGGTTTTCACTGTGAAGTTCGTGGGACTCAATCTCACCAACTCGACAGGGGAAGCGAGCCGATGAGCACGACAATGCAGGACTTGGCGCGGCGGGCCGAGGCGGAACTGGCCGGTGCCAGTGCCGCCGAGGCCCTGGCCTGGACCGCGGCGACGTTCGGCGAGCGGTTCATCGTCGCCTCCAACATGCAGGACGCCGTCCTGATCGACCTGGCCTACCGGGCCAAGCGCGACATAGACGTTTTGTTCCTGGAGACCGGTTACCATTTCCCAGAAACGATAGGCACGCGCGACGCGGTGGCCGTCGTCTATCCCGAGGTGCGCATCGTCAATGCGGCGGCCACGCGGTCGGTGGCCGACCAAGAGGCGGAGTTCGGGCTGCTGAACAAGACCGATCCGGCGCAGTGCTGTTTCCTGCGCAAGGTGGTGCCGCTGCGCGAGACCCTGTCGAACTACGACGCCTGGGTGACCGGCGTGCGGCGGGTGGACGCGCCGACGCGGGCGGACACCCCGATCGTGCAGTGGGACGAGCGCAACGGCCTGGTGAAGGTCAACCCGATCGCGCCGTGGACGGACGAGGAGTTCAACCACTACATCGGCGAGCACGGGATCTTGGAGAATCCGTTGGTGCAGTTGGGTTACCCGTCGATCGGGTGCGCGCCGTGCACCGCCAAGCCGCTGCCGGGCCAGGACGCCCGCAGCGGCCGCTGGGCTGGACAGTCCAAGACCGAGTGCGGATTGCACGGGTGAGGAACGCGATGGATCCGACGACACCGATCACACTGGCCACACTGGACGCCAGTCCACTCGACGCCCTGGACCGCCTCGAGTCCGAGGCGGTCCACATCTTCCGCGAGGTCGCGGGGGAGTTCGACCGACCGGTGATCCTGTTCTCCGGCGGCAAGGACTCCACAGTACTGCTTCACTTGGCGGTCAAGGCGTTTTGGCCCGCACCCGTCCCATTCCCGCTACTGCACGTGGACACCGGGCACAACCTGGCGGAGGTCATCGAGTTCCGCGACCACACCGTCGAGCGCTACGGCCTGCGGCTGGTGGTGGCCAGCGTGCAGGACTTCATCGACGACGGCAGGCTCGACGAGCGTCCGGACGGGACGCGAAACCCCTTGCAGACCGTGCCCCTGCTGGACTCCATCACCTCGAACAAGTTCGACGCGGTGTTCGGCGGCGGGCGGCGCGACGAGGAGCGGGCCCGCGCGAAAGAAAGAATTTTCAGTCTACGCAATGCGTTCGGCCAGTGGGACCCGAGACGCCAGCGTCCCGAACTGTGGAACCTCTATAACGGAAGGCACCGCGCCGGCGAACACGTTCGTGTGTTCCCGCTGTCCAACTGGACCGAACTCGACGTCTGGCGCTACATCCAGCGCGAGCGGATCGAGCTGCCCTCGATCTACTTCGCGCACCGGCGCGAGGTCTTCCAGCGCGACGGCATGTGGCTCACCGCGGGTCCGTGGTTCGGCCCGCGGTCCGACGAGCCGGTGCAGGAGCTGACGATCCGGTACCGGACCGTCGGCGACGGGTCGTGCACCGGCGCGGTGCTGTCCGAGGCGTCCGATCTCGACCAGGTGATCGCCGAGGTGTCGGCGAGCCGGTTGACCGAGCGCGGGGCGACCCGGGCCGACGACCGGCTCTCCGAGGCCGCCATGGAAGACCGCAAGCGGGAGGGCTACTTCTGATGGGCAGCTCCACACGGCTCGACCTGCTCCGGCTCGCGACCGCGGGCAGCGTCGACGACGGCAAGTCCACCCTGGTGGGCAGGCTGCTCTACGACACCAAGTCGGTGCTCGCCGACACCCTGGACGCGGTCCACCGCGCCAGCGTCGACAAGGGATTGTCCACTCCGGACCTGTCGCTGCTGGTCGACGGCCTGCGCTCGGAGCGCGAGCAGGGCATCACCATCGACGTGGCCTACCGCTACTTCGCCACGCCGAACCGCTCGTTCGTGCTCGCCGACACCCCCGGGCACGTGCAGTACACCCGCAACACGGTGACCGGCGCGTCCACCGCGCAGCTGGCCGTGCTGCTGGTCGACGCGCGCAAGGGGGTGCTGGAGCAGACCCGCAGGCACGCCGCGGTGCTGGCCCTGCTCGGCGTGCCGCGGCTGGTGCTGGCGGTCAACAAGATCGACCTGATCGACTACGACGAGTCCACCTTCGAGGTGATCGCCAAGGAGTTCGTCGACCACGCCACCGCGCTGGGCTACCCGATCGGCTCGGTGCTGTCCATCCCGGTCTCCGCGCTCGTCGGTGACAACGTGGTGGACCGGTCCGCGCACACCCCCTGGTACGTCGGCCCGACACTGCTCGAGCACCTGGAGACGGTGCCGGTCGAGCCGGACCCGCACGACGCGCCGTTCCGGTTCCCCGTGCAGTACGTCATCCGCACCAACACCGCGGAGTTCACCGACTACCGCGGCTACGCGGGCCAGGTCGCCGCGGGCACGGTGCGCCCGGGCGACGAGGTCGTGGTGCTGCCCGCCGGGCTGCGCACGACCGTCGAGCGGATCGACACCCCCGCGGGCGGGCTGCCCGAGGCGGAGGCGGGCCGCTCGGTCACCCTGGTGCTGGCCGACGAGATCGACATCTCCCGCGGCGACCTGATCGCCGCCGCGGCCGGCGCCCCCGCGGCCGTCGACGAGTTCGACGCCACGGTGGCCTGGCTGGCCGACAAGCCGCTGCGCCCCGGCGCCCGCGTGCTGGTCAAGCACGGTGCCCGGACGGTGCAGGCGATCGTCGGCGAGCTCAGCTCGCGCTTCGACGAGCAGAAGCTCACCTCCGTGCCCGACCCAGACTCCCTGGGCCTCAACGACATCGGCCGGGTGCGCGTGCGCACGGCCGAACCGCTGCCGGTCGACGACTACGCGGTCAACCGGCGCACCGGCGCGTTCCTGGTGATCGACGCGGGGGACGGGTCCACCCTCGCCGCCGGTCTCGTCGGAGCGGGTCTGCAGGTCTTGGAGACGGACCGCGGCGGTACCGGTGGCGCGCAGGCCCCCACCGGTACCCCTGACCTCGTGTCACCCGGCCCGTGATCGTCCCCCGATAGTCCCCACATCCCCGAGAGGCCCTTGTCGTGAAGAGCACTTCCCGCAGAACCCGAGTCCTCGCCGCGGGCGCCACCGCGTTATCCCTCGTCGCGGCCGTCGCCGGCTGCTCCCGCGCGGAGTCGTCGGACCCGGCCCCCGCCGCGGGCGCCAGCACCGACAAGGGCCCGGCCGCCGAGCTGCGGTTGGGCTACTTCCCCAACGTCACGCACGCCTCGGCGCTGATCGGCCTGGAGAAGGGCCTCTTCGCCAAGGAGCTGGGCGGGACCAAGCTGGTGCCGACCAAGTTCAACGACGGCCCGACCGAGGTCAGCGCGTTCCTCGGCGGTTCGCTGGACGCGGGCTTCATCGGCTCCGGCCCGGCGATCAACGCCTTCGCCAAGTCCAACGGCGAGGCCGTGCGGCTGGTCGCGGGCGGCACCTCCGGTGGCGCGCAGCTGGTCACCACCGCCGACATCACCAAGCCCGAGGACCTGGTCGGCAAGACCGTGGTCACCCCGGCGCTGGGCAACACCCAGGACGTGTCGCTGAAGAAGTGGCTCTCCGAGAAGGGCCTCAAGGACAAGGTCCAGGTGACCAACCGGGAGAACGCGCAGACCCTCGACGCGTTCAAGAAGGGCGAGGTCCAGGCGGCCTGGCTGCCCGAGCCGTGGTCCTCGCGGCTGGTGCTCGACGCGGGCGCCAAGGTCCTGCTCGACGAGAAGGACCTGTGGAAGGACGGCAAGTTCCCGACGACCGTCCTGCTGGTGCGCACCCAGTTCCTGCGCGACCACCCGAAGACGGTCGAGGCGCTGCTGCGCGGGCTGCTCGCCTCGAACGACTACGCCAAGGCCAACGAGGCCGACGCGAAGACCGCGGTGAACAAGCAGCTCGAGGCGCTGACCGGCAAGGGCCTGGCGGCCGCGGTGATCGACCGGTCGTTCACCTCGATCTCGCTCAACCCGGACCCGCTGGCGAGCACCTTCCCGCAGCTGGCCAAGGACGCGGTCACCGCGGGTGTGGCCGACAAGGAGACCGCCCTCGCCGGCTTCGTCGACCTGAGCGCGCTCAACGCCGTGCTCAAGGCGGCGGGCAAGCCGGAGGCCGACGCGGCGGGGCTGGACAAGAAGTAGCAGGGGACACCGAGGAAGGCAGGCGAATGACCATGACCGCCACACTCGAAGCCACGGAGACGGCCGTCCGGTTGACCGGCGTCCGCAAGACATTCGGGCACGGCAACCGGGCCGTGACGGCGCTCGACGGGATCGACCTGCGGGTCGCGCCCGGCGAGTTCGTCTGCCTCCTCGGTGCGTCCGGCTGCGGCAAGACCACAGTGCTCAACCTGATCGCCGGGTTGGACGAGCCCTCGTCGGGCAAGATCGAGCTGACCACCTCGCGCCCGGCGGTGATGTTCCAGGAGGCCGCGCTGATGCCGTGGCTGACCGCGGCGCGCAACGTGGAGCTGCCGCTGCGGCTGGCCGGCGTGCGCAAGGCCGACCGCGAGACCCGCACCCAGGAGCTGCTCGACCTGGTGCGGCTCGGCGGGGTCGGCGACAAGCGCCCGCACGAGCTCTCCGGCGGTATGCGCCAACGGGTCGCGCTGGCCAGGGCGCTGGCCTCGGCGCTGGACGGCAACCGCGGTGAGGCCGCGTCGCTGCTGCTGATGGACGAGCCGTTCTCCGCGCTCGACGCGATCACCCGCGACGTGCTGCAGGGCGAGCTGCTGCGCGTCTGGCAGACCACCCGGACCGCGGTGGTGTTCGTGACCCACGACGTGCGCGAGGCCGTCCGGTTGGGGCAGCGGGTCGTGCTGCTGTCCTCCAAGCCGGGCCGGGTCGTGCAGGAGTGGTCCGTCACCGGGTTGACCGGTGCCGACGAGCTCGACGCCGTCGCCGAGATCAACGCCCGACTCCGCGAGGTGATCAGCAGCCATGCCGCGTGAGGTCCTCGACCCCGACAAGTCCACTGTAGACACCGCATCGGTCGAGGCCGGGCTGGACGCCCTCGACGCCCCACCCACCGGCAGCCGGTCGCGGCGCAACCTGTTCCGCGCGGTCGTCTCGCCGATCATCGCCATGGTGATCACCGTGGTCATCTGGCAGGTCCTGTGGTCGGCGGCGATCTGGCCGGAGTACCAGCTGCCCGCGCCACTCACGGTGGGCGAGCAGATCTGGAAGATCACCCAGACCGGTCAGGTCTGGGAGTTCCTCTGGGTCTCGGTGCACCGCGCGGTGATCGGCTTCCTGGTCTCGGTGGCGGTGGCCACCCCGCTGGGGCTGCTGCTGGCGAAGGTGCCGCTGGTCCGCGCGGCCATCGGCCCGCTGATCTCCGGTCTGCAGAGCCTGCCGTCGGTGGCCTGGGTCCCCGCGGCGGTGCTGTGGTTCGGCCTGACCGACGGCGCGATCTACACCGTGGTGCTGCTCGGCGCGGTCCCCTCGATCGCCAACGGCCTGGTCTCCGGCATCGACCAGATCCCGCCGATCCTGCCGCGGGTGGGCAAGGTGCTGGGCGCGGGCAGGCTCGACTCCGCGCGCTACATCCTGCTCCCGGCGGCCCTGCCGGGGTACCTGTCCGGTCTCAAGCAGGGCTGGGCGTTCTCCTGGCGGTCGCTGATGGCCGCCGAGCTGATCGCCACCTCGCCGCAGCTGGGCTTCGGCCTGGGCCAGTACCTGCACAACGCCATGTCGCTGTCGGACATGTCGATGGTGATGGCAGGCATCCTGCTCATCTTCCTGGTGGGCGTGGGCATCGAACTGCTGGTGTTCCGCCCGATGGAGAGCGCGGTGCTGCGCGCCCGCGGGCTTTCCGGGGCGCTGTAAGTGATCCCCCTCGTCGCCGTCGCGCACGGCAGCCGCGATCCGCGCTCGGCCACCACGGTGGGTGAGCTGCTGGCTGTCGTGCGCGACCGGCGACCCGGGTTGGCGGTCAAGGGCGCGTTCCTCGACCTGTCCACCCCCCGACTGCTCGACGTGCTCACCGCGCTGCACCGCGAAGGCCACCGCGAGGTCGTCGTGGCGCCGCTGTTGCTCGGCCGCGCCTTCCACGCCCGGGTGGACCTGCCCGCGCTGCTCGAGGAGGCCCACGAGCGGCTGCCGATGCTGCGCACCTCGGTCGCCGACGTGCTCGGCCCGGACCCCGGTCTGGAGGCCGCCGCGCTGCGCAGGCTGGCCGAGGTCGGCGTGCGCCCGGGCGCCCCGGGCGTCGGCGTCGTGCTGGCGGCCACCGGGTCCTCGCACGCGCCCGCCAACGCCCGGGTGCGGGCGATCGCCGAGCGGTGGGCGCACACCCAGGGCTGGTCCGGTGTCCGGGCGGCGTTTGCCTCGGCCGCCGACCCCGACGTCCCCTCCGCCGTGGCGGCGCTGCGGGCCAGGGGGGCGCGCCGGATCGCGGTCGCGTCCTACTTCCTGGCCCCCGGGCTGCTGCCGGACCGGGTCCGGGCGCAGGCGGGCACTGCGGCGGTCGTGGCCGAGCCGCTCGGAGCGGCCACCGAGGTCGCCGACGTCGTGCTCGACCGCTACGACCTGGCCAGCCAGGACCTCGGCGCCGCCCGCTCCGCCTGACCAGCCCACGGACTGGTCGAACCCCCCGCCCCGGGCGCCACCCGCGCCACCAGGATCGCCGCGGTTGGTGTTCCCAGCCGGTGGTCGACCTCGGCTCCCGCCCGACTCACAGCTCCAGGCCGCCCAGGTCCAGCACCGGGCGCACCTCGACGTGCCCGAACTCCGCGTCCGGCACCCTCGCGGCCAGCTCGACCGCGCGGTCGATGTCGGTGCACTCCAGCAGGTAGAAACCCGCCAGGTGCTCCTTGGTCTCGGCGAACGGGCCGTCGGTCACCAGCGTCCGGCCGTCGCGGACCGCGACGTGCCGGGCGGTGGCCGGGTCGGCCAGCCCCTCGGCCACCACCAGCTCGCCGCTGGCGGCCACCTCCTCGTGGAAGGCGGCGTGGCCGCGGCCCAGCGCGCGCCGCTGGTCCTCGGTCAGCTCGGCCCACTCGGCCACGAACGCCGGGTTGGAGTGGATCAGGATCATGTACTTCACACGGGCCTCCTCGTCCGGGAAGAGTCTTCACCCGGGATGTCGAGACCGCCGCGCCTGCTTCTACGTACCGGGTGACACTGGTTTCCCTGAGCACGAGGAGCTCCCCCATGACCGAGGCCGACATCCGCGCAGTCATCGCCGAGCAGGAGCGGGCGATGCGCTCGCGCGACGCCGCGGCGCTGATCGCGCGGTACACCCAGGACGTGGTCAAGTTCGACCTGGCGCCGCCGCTGGGCCGCAGCGGCGCGGCCGCCCGCGACGTCGAGGGCCTGCGCGCCTGGTTCGCGGGCTTCGACGGCGAGATCGACTTCGCGGTGACCCGCCTGTCGGTCGAGGTCGCGGGCGACCTTGCCTTCTGCCACAGCGTCAACCGGTTGGGCGCCACCCCAAAGGGCGCTCCCGGACCGTTCACGATGTGGTTCCGCAGCACGCTGTGCCTGCGCCGGGACGGCTCGGAGTGGCTGGTGGCGCACGAACACACGTCGACGCCGTTCCACATGGACGGATCGTTCCGGGCCGCCACCGACCTGCTGCCCGACGAGGCGCTGTCCGGTGAGTCTGCGTGATCCGCGTGGCCCTTGGCCGCGTGGACGGGAAGCCGCTCGTACCTAGTTGTACTTGGGTTTTCCGTCCGCGCGGCCAGGGGGCGCCCGGACGCAGGTAGCGAGTGCCGGACTCATCGGACCGCGCTAGCCGGGGGAACCTGACGACCACCCGTCGGTGGTCCGGGTGGCGGTGCGGGTCGTGGTCTGGGCCGTGTGGGTGGACCCGTTCGTCGGGCGGGGCCGGAGGCGGTCGCCTGTTCGGCGCAGGCGGCTCTGCGCCGTGTCGAGGACAGACGTCAAACGAACTGGTCGAACCAGTGGTGAATGTTTGACCAGACGGCCGAACGGAGCAACCCTGGGTGGGCCGCGCGGCTCCCACTCACCCACCACTCAGTCGAGGTGAACCCGATGAAGCCGACCTTGCGCCGAGCCCTGTCCATCGCCGCACTCGCCGTCCTGCCCGCCGTCGCCCTCGCCCCGGTCGCGGCCGCGACCACGGTCAACGTCAACTACGCCTGCCAGTCCACGGCCCTGGGCACGGCGTACACCTCCACCCTCACCCAGCCGATCGACATCACCGCGCCGTCCAGCGTCTCCTCCGGCGCCGCGTTCTCGATCGTGCTCGACCCGGGCGGCGCGGACGTGCCCGCCGACGTCGGCGGCTACGACCTGATCCGGGTGCAGGACCTGACGTTCAAGCTGCCGATCCCGGCCAACTCCACCTACGTCTCCAGCTCGCTCTCCGGTGGGGTGAACGTCGGCACGACCAGCCTGACCGTGGCCAGCGGGGTCGCCACGCTCACCGCCAGCGGGCCGGTCAGCGGCGGGAGCAGTTTCGAGCTGCCCACCATCACGCTGAACCTGACCGCGGGCGCGCCCGGGACGAGCGTCCAGACCACGCTCTACGGCACCAGCTACAGCAATCCCGGCCTGTCCGCGACCGGGGTCGTGCGGTTCCTGCTGTTCAACGTGAACGTGCCGTCCGCGTGCTACCCGAGTCCGAACCCGGCGATCACGACGACCGCCGTCGTGTGACCCACCCCGCAGGGCGCCCTCACCCGGCGCCCTGCGGTTTATACCCCCCAGGGGTATAGTCACCGGTATGGAACACGCACACCAGCAGGGTCTTTGGTCGCAAGCGTCAGCCGCGACCCTGCACTGCCTCACCGGTTGCGCCATCGGCGAGGTGCTCGGCATGGTCCTGGGCACCGCGTTCGGCTGGCACAACCTGACCACCGTGGTGGTCTCGATCGCGCTCGCCTTCGCCTTCGGCTACGCACTGACGATCAGGCCGATCCTGCGCGCGGGCCTGGCACTGCGCGCCGCGATCGGCGTCGCCCTGGCCGCGGACACCGTCTCGATCCTGAGCATGGAGATCATCGACAACACGGTCATGCTGACCATCCCAGGAGCGATGGACGCGGGCCTGGCCAACTGGCTGTTCTGGGTGTCGTTGGCACTCTCGTTCGTGATCGCCTTCGCGGTGACCGTGCCGGTCAACAAGTGGCTGATCGGCCGGGGCAAAGGTCACGCCGTGGTACACCAGTACCACCACTAGGGTCGGGCGCATGGCTGATGAACTGGTGCACTACGAGGTCAGCGCGGGAGTCGCCCGGGTAACCCTGGACTCACCGCACAACCGCAACGCCCTCTCCACCCAGCTGCGCGGGGAACTGCGCGACCACCTGGCCGCCGCGATCGCCGACGACGACGTCCGGGTGATCGTGCTCGACCACACCGGACCGGTGTTCTGCGCGGGCATGGACCTCAAGGAGGCGGGCGGCGCCTCGTCCTCGGCCCAGGGCGTCAACGAGTTCCCGGCCATCCTGGAGCAGATCTGGACCAGCCCGAAGCCGGTCGTGGCCAAGCTGGCAGGCCCGGCCCGCGCGGGCGGGGTCGGCATCGTCGCCGCCGCCGACATCGCGGTAGCGGCCGAGACGGCCACCTTCGCCTTCACCGAGGTCCGAATCGGAGTCGTCCCGGCCATCATCTCGGTGACCGTGCTCCCCCGCCTGCTCCCCCGAGCCGCACACGAACTCTTCCTCACCGGCGAACTCTTCGACGCGGAGCGGGCCGTCCGCATCGGACTGATCAACTCGGCAGTACCCGCCGACCGGCTCGACGCCGAGGTTGACCGCTACACCGGCATGCTCAGCCTCGGCGGCCCGACCGCGCTCGCCGCCACCAAGGAGATGCTGCGCAGGCAACGGCCGGACGAGATGTCCGCCGACTTCGCAGAGATGCTGAGCTTGTCGGCGGGGTTCTTCGCGAGCGCGGAGGGCCAGGAGGGCATCACCGCCTTCGCCCAGAAACGCAAGCCGAACTGGGTCCCGTAGAAATACCACCCCACATTCCCCAGAACCCTTCCTTTACCCCGAGACCCAATTTTCTAATCTCTAATCTTTAATCTCTAAATGCCGAGCCCGCTGGTACGCAAGACCCGTTACGTTTGTGCTCGATTGGGTGGACTGCCTTCGCGTGGGGGGAGAGCACCGCTAAACTTGCCGTGTGGTGGGGATGCCCTTCACCCGCCCTTTCTTCACCACCGCGGTGCTCTAGGGGCCCCACGCGAAGGCAGTCCAGCCAATCGAGCCCCGCTCTTACTTGGGCAGCTCGTGGGGTGTGCCGCACACCGACCTACGGTCGACCGTCTTCGATGGCTCATCGCTGGGGCTGCCCGAGGAAAAGATACGGGGCTCGATCTAGTGAACTCGCTTCGTGCGGGGCCCCTAGAGCACCGCGGTGGAGAGAAAAGGGCAGGGTAAGGGCATCCCCACCCACGGCAAGTTTAGCGGCACTCTCCCCCCACACGAAGCGAGTCCACTAGATCGAGCATCCGTAACGGGACTTGCGTACCAGCGTGGTCGGCCTCACCGCTGCGGTTACTGTGGGACGGGATTCGCTTGGGTGCTGGTGGGGTCGGCCTATCCGCTACGGTTCACTGGGGGGGGCGGGACTCGCTTAGGTGCCAGCAGAGTCGGCCTGTCCACTGCGGTTCACTGGGGGGGGCGGGATTCGCTTAGGTGCCAGCAGAGTCGGCCTATCCGCTGCGGTACCAACGAGGTCGGGATCTAGGGCTTGCCCTCGGCCAGCACGACAGTCAGTGAGCGGTCCGGGTCGGCGAAGCCCTCTACGGCGTCGTCGAATACCTCGCGGATCGCTCGGTAGCCCGCTGGGTCGGCGTGCGCGAGTACCTCAGGGTGGGTCCAGATCACCACCACCTCGCCCGCGGGTAGCCAGGACAGGTCGACCAGGCAGTCGTAGAGGCCGTCCAAGTTGTGGCCGAACCAGCGCGGGAACGACAGGGCTGCGGCGAGCGCGGTGTACATCGCCCGTTTGCTGCGGACCTTGGTGCCGTCGACCACGTACTCGGTCATCGGTCGGTGTCCACGACGACGAAGGACCCGTAGTGGTCGCCGGTGTAGAACAGTTCGTGGGCGGCACCGGTGACCAGCCGGCGCGGGCCGCGGTCGGGGCTGCCTGGGGTGGGCACGGTGTACTCCCGGTAGTAGCCGGACTTCTGCTGGGGCAGCAGTCGTTCACGGTTCTCGAACGGCACGCCGTCGTTGCGCGGGTAGGGGAAGGGGCCACCCCGCTCGATCAGCCGCCAGGTGACCAGGGCCTGCTGCGGTAGCTCGGACAGCGCGCTGACGGCCAGGCCGGACGCTGTCCCCGGCACGGTAGCGCTCGCGCGGGCCGTGGTCGTGCCACCGGGCCTGGTCGTCGTGCCGGACTTGGTGGCGGGGCTGGGCGGGGTCGTGGCGGAGGCCGACACCGAGGGGGTCGGCGGGGTCGCCGAGTCCCGCTGGGCCTGCCGTTGCGCGAGCCAGCCCGCGACCACCAGCAGGACGAGGCCGACCAGCGCGGCCGTGATGCGTTTGCGCGAACCCACCCGATCAGCCTACGAATCGGGGTCGGCGCCCGGGCGCGACCCCAGTGGCGTCTCGTCGCGAGCGGGACCGAAGCGGGCCGACGCGTAGTCCACGACCCGGTCGATGAACCAGGCCAGCACCACGCACACCGGCAGCAGGATGGCCATGACCAGGGCGAACTGCAGCGGGAACGAGAGCTGGATCAACCACAGCTCCACGTCGTTCCACCAGTCCGAAAGCCCCTGCAGCACGGACCCGAGAGTAGACCTAGACCACTTCCGCGGGGCGCGGGGCGTCGGGCGTGGCTAAGTTCAGGGACATGTTCGCCGTCTACGCCACCGAGCCCAGCCCGGACGACCCGCTGGCCGCGCTGGCCGCGGGCGACCGGCCCGAACCCGAGGTGCCCGCCGGGTTCGTGGCGGTCACGGTCAAGGCCGCCAGCCTGAACATGCACGACCTGTGGACCCTGCGCGGGGTGGGCATCAAGGCCGACCGGTTCCCGATGACCCTGGGCTGCGACGGCGCCGGTGTGCTGGCCGACGGCACCGAGGTGGTGCTGCACTCGGTGATCAGCGACCCCGACTGGTACGGCGACGAGACCCTGGACCCGAAGCGCACGCTGCTCACCGAGCGGTTGCAGGGCACCTTCGCCGAGACCGTGGTGGTCCCCGCGCGCAACGTGCTGCCCAAGCCCGCGGGCCTGAGCTTCAGCGAGGCCGCCTGCATGGGCACGGCCTGGCTGACCGCCTACCGGATGCTGTTCGTGAAGTCCGGCCTGCGCCCCGGGCAGACGGTGCTGGTGCAGGGCGCCTCCGGCGGCGTGTCCACCGCGCTGATCACCCTCGCGCACGCCGCGGGCCTGCGCGTGTGGGTCACCGGCCGGACCGAGGAGAAGCGCGCCCTGGCGAAGAGGCTGGGCGCGCACCAGGTCTTCGAGTCCAACGCCCGGCTCCCCGAACGGGTCGACGGGGTGTTCGAGACGGTCGGCAAGGCCACCTGGGAGCACTCGATGCGCTCGCTCAAGCCGGGCGGGGTCATCGTGGTGTCCGGGTCCACCAGCGGCCCCGACCCGAGCGCCGACCTGCAGCGGCTGTTCTTCCTGCAGCTGCGGGTCATCGGCGCCACCATGGGCACCCGAGACGAGCTGGGCGACCTGCTGTCGTTCTGCGACCTCAAGGGGATCCGCCCGCTCATCGGGGCGGAGCTGCCGCTGGAGCGGGCCCGTGAGGGCTTCGAGCTGATGCTCGCGGGCGACACGGCGGGGAAGATCGTCTTCACCCGCTGAGCCCTTGGCGGCCGGGCTCCCCCTTGTTTCCCTGCTTCCCCTACGCCAAGTGTGACTACGGGCTGTATCTGCTTGTCAAGGCGGGAGAGATGCCTTGACAAGCAGATACAGCCCGTGTTTTGGCTGCGTATGGGATGCAGGGGCGGGAGTGGTCAGCGGGGTGGGGTTTGTGGGCGGCCTGCGGGATGCGTAGTGGGGGGTCGGTGGGGGCGGATCGTCGGGGGGTGGGTCGTGGGAGGTCGGTCGGCCGGGGCGGGGGTGGGTCGGCGGGTGTGAACGGCGGGTGGGTATAGGGGCGGTCGGCTGGGGTTGGAGTGGCCGGGAGTGGTGAGCCCCAGATGGGCGAACGCTCAAGCGGCGTCGAGGCGGTCCTGGAACTCGTCGACCAGTGGCCAGGTCGCCTGGCGCGCGGCTCGGCCGGTGAGCACACCGAGGTGCCCGCCCGGGGCGGTCTCGAACCGGACCTGCGCGGCCTCGGGCAGCAGGTCCACCAGCTTGCGCGCGGCCTTGACCGGGGCGATCGCGTCGGACTCCCCCGCGATCACCAGGGTCGGCTGCTTGACTCGGTCCAGGTCGATCTGGCGGCCCGCGAGTGTGAGGGTGCCCTCGGCCAGGCTGTTCGCGCGGAAGAGCTGGTGGTAGAGCTGGGCGACGGTCCGGCCGGGGTAGGCCACCATGTTCGCGGTGAACCGCTCGACGGCCTCCAGCTGGGCGAGGAATTCCCGGTCGCCGAGGTTCCTGGCGATCGCGAGTGGCTTGGTGATCTGCTTGTCCAGGGCGCTGACCTGGAACGCCCGCCGCACCAGGGGTGCCGGGATGCCGCCGAAGGCGCGGTAGAGCGGGGTCAGGGCGTGCCCGCCGGTGGCGTTGACCAGGGGGCGCAGCGGCGCGATCAGCGGGATCGCGGTGACGTCGAACGGGCTGGCGATCACCGTCAGCGAGGCGATCGGCCAGGCACCCATCCGGGCCGCGGTGAGCACGGACATGATCCCGCCGAGGCACCAGCCCACGACGTGCACGGGTTTACCACCGGAGTGCTCGTGCGCCGTGGCAACGGCGTTGGGGAGCACCTCGTCGACCCAGTGTTCCAGGCCGAGGGCGCGGTCGTTGAAGGTGATCTCGCCATACTCGACGGAGTACGTGGGTCTGCCGCGGCCGACCAGGTGCTCGACCACGCTGCAGCCGCGCCGCAGGTCGAAGCACGAGTCGGGAACGGCGAGTGGGGGCACCAGCAACGTCGGGTTGCCGGTGGGCGCGACGCCGTCGGGCAGGTGGTAGGCGAAGACCGAGCGCGTCCGCCCCTCGTCGAGGAGGGTGCGGGGGACGGGGCGGTAGTCCGCCAGCCCGCCGAAGAGCCAGCGGTGCGCCACGTTGGCCACGGCGTTCTGGATGGTGTCCAGGGTGAGCATCTCGACCCCCTCGCTTAACTACTTTTGAGTAGTAAGCCCGAAGGGGTGGCCGGATCCCACTGCCTGTGGGCAAGGGCACTACTTCCCGAACCGCGCCGCCAAGGCCGTGGCCGCCTCCCGCGCCTGGGCGTCGAGCCTGGCCAGGACATCGGCGACCGGCTCTTCGCCTGCGAGGGAGTACGCCTGGCCCGCCCACAGCGACATGGCCTCGGGATCGCCCGCCTGGCCTGCCGCGGCGCGGATCGGCCGGGTGAGGTTGTGCAGGTTGGGATACGCACTCGGCGCCGCTGGGTGGTCACCCATGAACCGGTTGACCAGCCCTCGGGCCGGGCGTCCGGTGAAGGCCCTGGTAAGCGCGGTCTCCCGGCCACCCGCGGCCAACGCCGCCCGGTGTGCGGCAGGGGTGCCCGCCTCGGGGCAGCGGAGGAAGGCTGTGCCGAGTTGAGCGGCGACGGCCCCGGCGGCCAACACGGCGGCGACATCGGCACCGTGGGTGAGCCCACCTGCGGCGATCAGCGGCAGTCCAGTGGCGGCACCCACGAGACGAAGAGCAGGCAGCAAGTCGTAGAGCGGGGCACCGCCGGGGTGAGCGGGGTCGTCCCGGAACACGCTGCGGTGCCCACCGGCAGCGCCGCCCTGCACGCACAACACATCGGCCCCGAGGTCGGCGGCGGCCCGCCCCTCGTCCGGCGTGGTGACGGTGATGACGACCAGCGCGCCACCGTCCTTGAGCTTGCGCACGTCCTCGGGCCGGGGAAGCCCGAACGCGAAGGAGACAACCGGCACCCCGGCCGCCACGACAACATCCACCTTCGCGGCGAAGTGGTCGTCGTCCCACGCCGCCGCTCCGGGCTCGACCCCGTAGCGCAGGGCATCGGCGCGAACCTGTTCGCGATACCCGCTCAAGTCCTCAGTGGACTGGGAGCTGGGGGCGAAGATGTTGACCCCGAACGGCTTCCGGGTGATCTCACGCGTCTGCTCGATCTGCAGGCGCAACGCGTCCGCGGTCAGCGAACCCGCGGCGAGGAACCCGAAGGCCCCCGCCTCAACGGCCCCGGCGACCAGGGCGGGCGTACTGGGCCCACCGGCCATGGGAGCGACGATGACCGGTACCGCGAGATCGTTCAGCACACGCGCGACCGTACCCCGACACCCACCAAGCCGGCGGCGCCGCCAACCCGCACTCGGTCGCCACCACCGCGCGACGCCAAGCCCGCCCACGCCAACACGGTGATCGAATTCCACTCAGCCGAACGCCGGCGCCATCAGCCGCCGCAGCCGCCACCACCGCCGCAGCTGCTCCCGCTGCTGCAACTGCTTCCGCTGCTGCAGCTACTCCCGCTGCTGCAACTGCTGCTACCGCTGTCGGTCCACGAGCTGCTGGACGAGTTCGCCGCGGACGGCACGTGCTGGGCGAAGATCGCGCCGAGTTCCTCGTCCGGGTAGGCGACCAAGCCGTAGAGGGCGACCGGGGCGAGAACACCGATGCCGAACAGGCCGGCCGCCGCCATCCCCCCGCCGGTGCGGGGTGTGCTGCTGCGGGCGCGGGCCAGCGCCGCGAGGCCGTAGCGGGTGGGCTTCTGCCGGACCGTGCCGAGGCAGATCCGAGCGATGAGCCACACCAGCAGCGTGGCGGGCAGGGACAGCGCGAGGTAGGTGACCGGCCGCTCCAGCGAGATGCCGTTGACCAGTCGGACCACGCCCACGACGAAGATCACGCCGAGGAGCCAGTGCACCTTGCGGATGGCCCGGCCGCGGCCGGAGGTCAGGTAGCCGCGCTGGACGAGTCCCTCGGTGAGCCGGTTGGCGAGGTCGCTACCGCGGAAGCCGAGTGTCCCGCGCGAGGTGAGCCGGTGCGATGAGCCGAGCTTGCTGAGCACCTGCGCCTGCACCTGGTCGGCGGGCGACCCGGTCCCGGTGGGCGTGGCCACCCCGGACCGGCTGACGCGCAGCGCTCCCCGGGCGACGAGACCGGCCACCGCCGTGTCCTCGACGCGGGTGGGCCCGCCCGCCAGCATCGCCAGCTCGTAGCTGTCGAGCTGACCGCTGTCCCGGGCCGCCTGCCCGTTCCCCATCCGGGTGGCGAACGCGACGATGACCACCAGGAGGAAGACGGCGGCGACCGCCACCCAGTAGATCTGCAAGAAGACCGGGCCGGACAGGCCCCACGGTTCGTCCATCGACCTCTCCTCACCCGCGCGCGACGCGCCCAGTGTGCAACACGATCGTGTGATCGACGCGCACTTTCCGACCAGCCGTTACATTCCCCGCATGTTCACCGTGGACGACGCCGTACGCATCGCCCGAGCGGCCCACGACGGCCAACTCGACAAATCCGGCAACCCGTACATAACCCACCCCCTCCGCGTGATGCGCGGTGTGCACACCGACCACGAGCGCATGACCGCGGTGCTGCACGACGTCGTCGAGGACACCCCGGTCACCCTCGACGACCTGCGCGCCCAGGGCTGCCCGGACGAGGTCGTGGCCGCCGTCGATGCCATCAGCAAACGCCCCGACGAGTCCCAACCGGACTACCTGACCCGGGTCGCGGGCAACCCCATCGCCCGCGCGGTCAAGCACGCCGACATCGCCGACAACTCCTCCCCCGCCCGACTGGCCCAGTTGGACGCCCCGACCCGGGAACGGCTGCGGGCCAAGTACGCCGACGCCCTCGCCTTCCTGGCCCGCCACTGACCAACTGCACACCCACCTGTCCGGGTTGACCCGCCCCGACCCGCCTGACCCCACGCCACCAAGGACGCCCACCGCCACCGGTGGTTGCCCCGCGCACGCCCCCCCGTCGACAGGCAAACCCACCGACACCAGGACGACACAGCTCCGGCGACGCCGGACACGGACCGCGTCCACCAACGCCCCTCCCGACGCCCAGCACGCCCGACCAACCACCGGCCGAGGCCGTGCGCCAAGGCTGGGCCAACGCCGCGCAGGTCCGAGGATCCGTCGGACCAGAGCGCCACGCAGCACCACCGCGCACCAGGGGATCACTTCACCCCATCTCAGCGGAAAGCCTTGCCCCCCAACCTATTCACCCCCACCCGCTCGACTGTCCAATTCGGCCACTAACCGCTTCGGCGCCACCACCCGGTACGCCTGGTCGACGATCTCCCCCACCTCCGCCCAGTCCACCTCCACGTCCAGGTACACCCCCAGCCACCCCCGGTGCCCGACGTACGGCGGCCGGAAGAACCGCTCCGGGTCCTCGGCCACCATCTCCTCCTGCACGCCCGCGGGCGCCGCGCACCAGAACCCGACGCGGTCGTCGTGGTGGTGGTTGGAGTAGTTGACGAACACCTTCTTGTCCCGCACGAACCAGGTCGGCTCGCCGTGGCTGACCCGCTCGGTCGCCTCCGGCATCGCCAGGCAGATCGCCCGGAGCCGCTCCAGTGGATCACCCTTCATCGCCCTCGCCCTTCCCTTGTGGACCCGACCGGGAAAGAATCCCGCACAGCGCGAGACCGCGCATCGAGTTGTCCACAGGGAGCGGCACACGTGAGCGAGCAGGCAGCGGGAACCTTCACCATCGACCTGTGGGACCCGCAGGACCCCTACGACGACCAGGACGGCGTCACGCTGGGCCGCACCACGATCCGCAAGGTGTTCGACGGCGACCTGCTCGGCACCAGCGAGGTGCAGATGACCAGCGTGATGGCCGCGGCCAGCGGCTCGGCGGCGTACGTGGCCCTGGAGAAGGTGCACGGCACGCTCGGCGGTCGCAAGGGCAGTTTCGTGCTGCGGCACGCCGCGACGGCGAGCGAGGCCGGGCAGTCCTCGGAGATCACCGTCGTCCCGGGCACCGGCACCGGGGACCTCACCGGCCTGGTGGGCACCTTCGTGATCACCAAGACCGATGCCGGCCACACCTGGACGTTCGACTACACCCTGGGCTGAGACGGAGACTGAGACCGGGGCCCAGGGCGGGCCGCTACTTCTTGCCCTTGCCCTTGTCGGACCCCTCGTCGGTGGACAGCGCGGCCACGAAGGCCTCCTGCGGCACCTCGACGCGGCCGACCATCTTCATCCGCTTCTTGCCTTCCTTCTGCTTCTCCAGCAGCTTGCGCTTGCGGCTGATGTCACCGCCGTAGCACTTGGCCAGGACGTCCTTGCGGATCGCGCGGATGGTCTCGCGGGCGATCACCCGGGAGCCGATCGCGGCCTGGATCGGCACCTCGAACTGCTGCCGGGGGATCAGCTCGCGCAGCTTGGTGACCATCCGCGTGCCGTAGCCGTAGGCGGAGTCGCGGTGCACGATCGCGCTGAACGCGTCGACCGCCTCCCCCTGCAGCAGGATGTCGACCTTGACCAGCTCGGCGGCCTGCTCGCCGGACTCCTCGTAGTCCAGCGAGGCGTACCCGCGGGTGCGGGACTTCAGCGCGTCGAAGAAGTCGAAGATGATCTCGCCGAGCGGCATCGTGTAGCGCAGCTCGACCCGGTCCTCGGACAGGTAGTCCATCCCGCCGAGCTGGCCGCGCTTGCCCTGGCAGAGCTCCATGATCGCGCCGATGTAGTCGCTGGGGGCGATGATGGTGCACTTGGTGACCGGCTCGTAGACCTCGGAGATCTTGCCGACCGGCCAGTCCGACGGGTTGGTCACCGTCTGCTCGCTGCCGTCGTCGAGCCCGACCCGGTAGACCACGTTGGGCGCGGTGGAGATCAGGTCGAGCCCGAACTCGCGCTCCAGCCGGTCGCGGGTGATCTCCAGGTGCAGCAGGCCGAGGAAGCCGCAGCGGAAGCCGAAGCCCAGCGCCGCGGAGGTCTCCGGCTCGTAGTCCAGGGCGGCGTCGTTGAGCTGGAGCTTGTCCAGCGCCTCGCGCAGGTCGGGGTAGTCCGAGCCGTCCACCGGGTAGAGGCCGGAGTAGACCATCGGCCGCGGCTCGCGGTAGCCGGCCAGCGCGTCGGTGGCGCCCTTGCGCTCAGAGGTCACGGTGTCGCCGACCCGGGACTGGCGGACGTCCTTCACCCCGGTGATCAGGTAGCCCACCTCGCCGACCCCCAGGCCGACGCTGGGCTTGGGCTCCGGGGAGATGATGCCGACCTCGAGCAGCTCGTGCGTGGCGTTGGTCGACATCATCCGGATCCGCTCGCGCGGGGTGATCTTGCCGTCGACCACGCGGATGTAGGTGACCACGCCGCGGTAGGTGTCGTAGACCGAGTCGAAGATCATCGCCCGGGCCGGGGCGTCCGCGTCGCCCACCGGGGCGGGCACCTTCTCGACCACCTCGTCGAGCAGCTCGCCGACGCCGAAGCCGGTCTTGGCCGAGACGCGCAGCACCTCGTCGGGCTCGCAGCCGATGATGTGCGCGATCTCGGCGGCGTACTTGTCCGGGTCGGCCGCGGGCAGGTCGATCTTGTTGAGCACCGGGATGATCTGCAGGTCGCGGTCGAGCGCCATGTAGAGGTTGGCCAGTGTCTGCGCCTCGATCCCCTGCGCGGCGTCGACCAGCAGCACCGCGCCCTCGCAGGCGTCGAGCGCGCGGGAGACCTCGTAGGTGAAGTCGACGTGGCCGGGGGTGTCGATCATGTGCAGGACGTGCTCGGAACCGTTGACCACCCAGGGCAGGCGCACGTTCTGCGCCTTGATGGTGATGCCCCGCTCGCGCTCGATGTCCATCCGGTCGAGGTACTGGGCGCGCATCGCTCGGGCCTCGACCACGCCGGTGATCTGCAGCATCCGATCGGCCAGGGTGGACTTGCCGTGGTCGATGTGCGCGATGATGCAGAAGTTCCGGATCTGCTCCGGCGACGTGAAGGTCGTGTCAGCGAACGTAGCCACTCAGGTCCTCGCATGGTCATAAGGGGTGAGTCCATCGTCCCATGCCCGCCCAGCCGGAATGCGCCCGCGCCCTGCGGCGTTGGGCGCTGACATGCGCATCGAGATCTGGTCGGACGTCGCCTGCCCGTGGTGCAACATCGGCCGCGCCCGGCTCCAGCGGGCGCTGGAGCGCTTCGAGCACCCCGTGGACGTGCGGTGGCGCAGCTTCGAGCTGGACCCGACCAGCCCACCCGACGACGGCCTGGCCCGCGAGATGCTGGCCCGCCGCAAGGGGCTCGCGCCCGAGCAGGTCGCCGAGCTCACCGCCCATGTGACGCAGGTCGCGGCCGAGGACGGGCTGGTCCTCGACTTCGACCGCGTGCGCGCGGGCAACACCAACCCCGCCCACCAGCTGCTGCACCTGGCCGCCGAGCACGGCGTGCAGGACGAGCTCAAGGGCCTGCTGTTCCACGCCCAGTTCACCGACGGCCTCGCGCTGGCCGACGAACGGGTGCTGTTCGACCTGGTCGAGCGGGTCGGCATCGACCGCGCGGTGGCCGAGCACGCCCTGCGCGAGGGCACCTACGCCGACGCCGTGCGGGCCGACCAGCGGGAGGCCGCCGAACTGGGCGCCACCAGCGTGCCGTTCTTCGTGGTCGACCGCCGCTTCGCGTTCGCGGGCGCGCAGCCGGTCGAGCTGATCGTCGAGGTGCTGGAGAAGGCCTGGGCCGAGCTCACCCCCACCGGGTGAGCCGAGTTCTGGTCAGTTCACAGAGCGCCTGGACCATTGCCCTGTATATACCCCCTCAGTAATGTTCGATCGGTGGCGACCACCTTCACCGTGCTGGCCGAACCCACCCGACGACGCATCCTCGACCTGCTGCGCGAGCAGCCCAGATCGGTCGGCGAGCTGGTGACCGAGCTCGGCCTGACCCAGCCGGGCACCTCCAAGCACCTCAAGGTGCTGCGCGAGGCGGGCCTGGTGCGGGTGCGCCGGGACGCCCAACGCCGCTGGTACGAGCTGCGCGCCGAGCCGCTGGCCGAGGTCGACAGCTGGCTCGCGCCCTACCGGGCGCTGTGGTCGGGCAGCCTCGACCGCCTCGAACGGCACCTGGACTCGATGGACTGACAACGCCCGACTAGGGCGCCCGCGAGTCCAAGCGCATGGGGTGCTCGGCCGGGACCTCGACGAGCGCGATCCGCACGCCGTCCGGGTCGGTGATCCACGCCTCGCGCAGTCCCCAGGGCTCCAGCTTCGGCCCGTGCTCGGGTGTCACGCCGCGCTCCCCCAGTTCGGCGACGGTCGCCGCGACGTCGCGCACCTGGAGCCACAGCGCGACGTCGGCGCCGGGGCCGACGTCGCCCTGACCGGACAGCTCCAGGTAACCGCCGCCGAGGAAGAACACCGTGCCGCCGGGGAACTCCCGGAAGACGGCGAGCCCCAAGACGTCGCGGTAGAAGGACAGCGACCGCTCACGGTCACGCGGACGGATGATGACGCGACTGCTGAGGAACTCCACCGCACTGTCCTACCGGTCTTTGGCGGTCGGCGCGACTACGCTCCCGCACCGTGCGAACCTCTCCGGACGACCCACGCCCCGCCCGCGGCACGGTCTGGCAGGTGCCGACCAGCGACCGCCCGGACGCCGTGGCCTACGCCCCCGACCTCGACGGCGAAGCCGACCCCGGCGAGATCGTCTGGGCCTGGGTGCCCTTCGAGGACGACCCCGAGCGCGGCAAGGACCGACCGCTGCTGGTCGTCGGCCGCACCGGCGACACCCTGCGCGCGCTGATGCTCTCCAGCAAGGCGCCGCACGAGTGGGAGCGCGCGGACTGGCTGGAACTGGGCAGCGGTGGCTGGGACCGCGACGGCCGGGTGTCCTACCTGCGCCTGGACCGGCTGTTCGGCCTCGGCGAACGCGACCTCCGCCGCGAGGGCTCGATCCTGGCCGAGGACGCGTTCAGCCGCGTCGCCGAGACCCTGCGCGCCCGGTACGGCTGGAGCTAGGCCGGCCGGGCCACCACGTCCTTGGTGCGGTGCATGCGCGCGGCCGTGTTGAGCAGGCAGAGGACCACCATCACCACGACGAGCACCCAGAACACCGCTGTCGGCCACTCGTGGTGCTCGGCCAGCTCGTAGGTCTCCTTGGTCGCGATCAGCAGCCCGCCGAGGCCGACGAAGAGCCAGGCGGTGGCCTTGTTGATGAAGGTCACCAGGACGTCGATCTGCTCGGCGGACAACGCCGCCATGAACGCCTTGCGGTAGGCCCGGTTGACCTTCCGCTGCCGCCAGTACCGGACCGGCGGCAACAACCACCACCACGGCGACACCCTCGGCACCGGGCCCGCGTCCTGCATCGCGGCCGCCAACTGGTCGCGTTCGACGTCTTGCTCGTGCAGCTCCAGCGCGGCCTGGTACACCGGTCCGGCGACCAGCAACCACGCGCCGAAGAACCCGCACCAGGCGATGAGCGTGTGCACGTGGCCGAACGCTAGTACCTGGCGGTCCAGCGGAAAAAGTGATATCACTTTGCTAGATCCAAGCTAGCCAGGGAGGAACCCGTGAGCACCACCGCCGCACCCGAGGACTTCGACCGACCGCTGCTGCCCACCCCGCACACCCGCGAGAAGCCCGCGTTCGGGGCCGCCGGGCTGCCCATCGCGACCGGGGCGCTGGTGATCGGCCTCGGCGGCCTGGCCCTGGTCGGCTACGGCTTCGCCGCGCTCGCGGAGGAGGTGGCGAGCAGCCACACCACCGCCGTCGTCGCCGTCGTGGCGGGCGCGCTGCTCTTCGTCGGCGCGGCGATCACGCTGCGCGGGCTCACCATGGTCTCGCCCGGCCAGGCGCGGGTGATCCAGTTCCTGGGCAAGTACGTGGGCACGGTGCGGCTCGACGGGCTGCGCTGGGTCAACCCGTTCACCACGCGCAACCCGGTCTCGACCAGGATCCGGAACCACGAGACCGCGGTGATGAAGGTCAACGACGCCGACGGCAACCCGATCGAGATCGCCGCGGTGGTCGTCTGGCAGGTGCAGGACACCGCCCGCGCGGTGTTCGAGGTGGACAACTTCACCGCGTTCGTCGGCATCCAGACCGAGACCGCGGTGCGGCACATCGCGACGACCTACCCCTACGACGCGCACGGCAGCGACGCGGAGTTCTCCTTGCGCGACAACGCCGAGGAGATCACCCAGCGGCTCTCCGCCGAGATCGCCGCCCGGGTCGAGGCGGCCGGGGTGGGCGTCATCGAGTCCCGGATCACGCACCTGGCGTACGCCCCGGAGATCGCGGGCGCCATGCTGCGCAGGCAGCAGGCGGGCGCGGTCGTGGCGGCCCGGCAACGGATCGTGGAGGGCGCGGTGGGCATGGTGGAGCTGGCCCTGGAGCGGCTGGCCGCGCGCGAGGTCGTCGAGCTCGACGAGGAGCGCAAGGCGGCCATGGTCAGCAACCTGCTGGTGGTGCTGTGCAGCGACCGCGAGGCGCAGCCCGTCGTCAACGCCGGGTCGCTCTACCACTGATGGCCGAACGCAAGAAGGTCTTGCTGCGCCTCGACCCCGCGGTGCACGACGCGGTGGCCCGGTGGGCGAACGACGAGCTGCGCAGCACCAACGCGCAGATCGAGTTCATGCTCCGCCGGGCCCTGGCCGAGGCGGGCAGGCTGCCCGAGGTCGCGGGCGGACTCCCCAAACGGGGCCGACCCCGCAAGGAGGAAGAGGCCGCGGACTGACCCCTGGTCGCGGACTGTTACTCTTGCGCGTCGCGCCGTACGGCACTCCGCCCTGGAGGAGACCTGCACGGCAGGGCCACGCGGGACCACTCTCGACGGTCCCCCACCCGCGGCGCGACGATCCGGACTCGACACGAGGAGTACACGCATGGCGAACATCAAGTCCCAGATGAAGCGGATCAAGACGAACGAGAAGGCGCGGCTGCGCAACAAGTCCGTCAAGTCCTCGGTCAAGACCGCGATCCGCAAGTTCCGCGAGGCCGCCGAGGCCGGCGACAAGACCAAGGCCCAGGAGCTGCTGGCGGTCGCGAGCCAGAAGCTGGACAAGGCCGCGGGCAAGGGCGTCATCCACGCCAACCAGGCCGCGAACAAGAAGTCGGCCATGGCGCTGCGGGTCAACAAGATCGGCTGACCACACCACTTCCGGCGGCGCCGTCCCCCTGCGGGGACGGCGCCGCTGTCGTGTGGGCAGACTGCGGGCATGGACCCCAAGCCCACCTCGGCGGCGCGCACCTCGCTGTCGCACATCATGACCGCGGTCGACACCAACCTGCTGGGCACCGTGCACGGCGGCGTGATCATGAAACTGGTCGACGACGTCGCGGGCGCGGTCGCCCAGCGGCACTCCGGCGGACCGGCGGTGACCGCCGCGATGGACGGCATGACGTTCCTGCAGCCGGTCCGGGTGGGCGACCTGGTCCACGCGCACGCCCAGGTCAACTGGGCAGGCCGCTCGTCGATGGAGGTCGGCGTCCGCGTCCTGGCCGAACCGTGGGACCGGGCGGGCGTCGCCCCCACCAGAGTGGCCACGGCCTACCTGGTCTTCGTCGCGGTGGACGACCAAGGCCAGCCCCGCGCCATCCCGCCGGTGCTGCCGGAGACCCCGGAGGACGAGCGCCGCCTGCGCGAGGCGGAGATCCGCCGCCACCACCGCCTGACCCGCCGCGACGAGATCCTGGCCAGCCGCACCGCCAACCCACTCTGATTCGGTCTGATCCGGTCCGGTCCGGTCCGGTCTGATCCGGTCCGGTCTCGTCCGGTCCCGTCCGGTCCGGTCCGCCCTGGTCCGGTCCGGTCTCGTCTCGTCCGGTCCCGTCCGGTCCGCCCTGGTCCGGTCCGGTCTCGTCCGGTCCCGTCCGGTCCGCGCTGAGACCGGCTCCCGAGTCCGTCCTCGGTCGTGCACTGGGCCGCCCCGGCCGCCCCACACGGCCTCGAACTAGCAGGTCGCGGTCCATGTCGGCCTACTAGATCACCACCCTGCTAGATCACCGACCTGCCAAGTCACCGCCCTGCCAAGTCACCACCCACCCCACCGACCTGCCAGGTGACCACCCCGCTGCCCTGCCAGGTCACCGCCTACCGACCTCCAGATCACCGCCCTCCTGCCCTGCCGCGCTGGGGTGGGCCGGAGTTCGGTCGTGGATCGGCCAGGACGGGATCGGTCGTTGCGTGGGGTGCGGGTGGGTCAGTCGTGGCGGTGGGCGCGGGCCAGTCGGAGGATGGCGCGTTCCAGGGCGTAGTCGGCGTCGGCCGCCACGCCCTTCACGTCGGCGTTGACCTCGGCGACCGCTCGCATGGCGATGGCCAGGCCCGCCGGTTTCCAGCCGCGGGCCTGGGTCAGCGCCTTCTTGACCTTCCACGCGGGCATCCCCAGTTCGCCCGCCAGCCGGAAGGGGTCGGCGCGACCCGCGCCCGCGACCCTGGCCACGGTGCGGACGGCGTCGGCGAGGGCGTCGGCCACCAGCACGTGCGGGACGCCCAGCTGCATGGCCCAGCGCAGCGCCTCCATGGCGCCCGCGACGTCGCCGGTGATCGCCTTCTCGGCCACGGCGAAGCCGGTGACGTCGGCGCGGCCCCGGTGGTAGCGGCGGACCGCCTCCTCGGTGACCGCGCCGCCGGTGTCGGCCACCAGCTGCGCGGCGGCGGCGGCCAGCTCGCGCAGGTCGGACCCGACGGAGTCGATCAGCGCGGCCACCGCGGCCGGGTCGGTCTTGCCGCCCGCGTGGCGGATCTCGTTGCGCACGAACGCTTCCCGCTCGGCCGACTTGGTGATCTTGGGGCAGTCGGTGACGACGGCGCCCGCCTTCCGCAGCGCCGCGACGATGTCCTTGCCCGCCTTGCGCCCGCCGCCGTTGTGCACGACCACCAGGACGATGCCGTCCGCGGGCGCCTTCGCGTAGGAGATGACCAGCGCGGCGATGTCCTGGGTGGCCTCGTGGGCCGAGTCGAGCACGATGACCCGCCCCTCGGCGAACAGCGACGGGCTCACCAGCTCGGCCAGCTCGGGGGCTGTGAGATCAGCCACGCGCAGCCGGGTCAGGTCGGCCGAGGAGTCGGCGAGCCGGGCCGTGTCGAGTGCGGCGCGGATAGTGCGCTCGATCAGCAGTTCCTCTTCACCGAGAACGAGTTGCAGGGGAGCTGGCGTGACCGCGGGCGAGTTCACCCCCCGGATCCTGCCACGCGCGCACGACACCGCGGTGGGCACCGCCACGGCGCGGTGGGCTCTCGGATGCTGAACCCAGGGTGGCCGGGCGCGCGCCCGGTGCCGTAGCGTGGTGGCCACGTCATGGGCCACTGCGGTGCGCCCGGGCGACAACTGAACACCGCTCATCCAGAGGGGCAGAGGGATCGGCCCGAAGAAGCCCCGGCAACCGGCGTACGCGTCACTTCCTCATGGCGAGGAGGCGGACGACCACGGTGCCAATTCCGACCCGCGCAGCGGGATAGATGAGGAGACACCTCGCGATGACACTTGTCGACGTCCAGAAGTCCACGCTCGACCTCGGCCCCGCCCGGGCCCTTTCCTGCCGCGAGTGCGGCCACCAGATCCCACTCGCCGCTGAGTTCGCCTGTGCCGAGTGTTTCGGCCCGCTCGAGGTCGCCTACGACTTCGGCACCGTCACCCGCGCGGACATCGAAGCGGGCCCCCAGTCGATCTGGCGCTACCGCGGCCTGCTGCCGGTCCCCTCGGACGTCAGCAGCCACCCCAACACCGACCCCGGGATGACCCGCCTGGTCAAGGCCGACCGCCTCGCCGCCGCGCTGGGCGTGAAGTCGCTGTGGGTGAAGGACGACACCGGCAACCCGACCCACTCGTTCAAGGACCGCGTGGTCGCCGTCGCACTCGCCGCCGCCCGCAAGCTGGGCTTCAGCGTGCTGGCCTGCCCGTCGACCGGCAACCTCGCCAACGCCGTGGCCGCCGCCGCCGCCCGCGCGGGCTGGGACTCCGTCGTGCTGATCCCGTCGTCGCTGGAGCGCGCGAAGATCCTCACCACCGCGGTCTACGACGGTGCGCTGATCGCCGTCGACGGCAACTACGACGACGTCAACCGGCTCGCGACCGAGCTGGCCGCCGAGCACGAGGACTGGGCGTTCGTCAACGTCAACGTGCGCCCGTACTACGCCGAGGGCTCCAAGACCCTGGGCTACGAGGTCGCCGAGCAGCTGGGCTGGCGCCTGCCGCAGCAGATCGTCGTCCCGATCGCGTCCGGCTCCCAGCTGACCAAGGTGGACAAGGCCTTCCGCGAGCTGGGCGAGCTCGGCCTGGTCGAGGCCAGCCCGTACCGGGTCTTCGGCGCCCAGGCCACCGGCTGCTCGCCGGTGGCGGCGGCGTTCAAGGCGGGCCAGGACGTGATCACCCCGGTCAAGCCGGACACCATCGCGCGCTCGCTGGCCATCGGCGCCCCCGCCGACGGCCCGTACGTGCTCGACTCGGTCCGCCGCACCGGCGGCGCGATCGAGGACGTGACCGACGCCGAGGTCGTCGAGGGCATCCGCCTGCTGGCCCGCACCGAGGGCATCTTCGCCGAGACCGCGGGCGGGGTCACCGTCGCCACCGCGAAGAAGCTCATCGAGACCGGCCAGCTCGACCCCGAGGCCGAGACCGTCCTGCTCATCACCGGCGACGGCCTCAAGACCCTCGACGCCGTGCAGGACCACATCGGCCCGCGCGCGACCATCCCCCCGTCGGCCGCGGCCGTCCGCGAGGTCCTCAACCGGGGCTGAGTTCCCTCCTTCCTGTCGTGGTGGTGCCGATCGCACGATCGGCACCACCACGACTGCGTTTCGAGCGCGACCAGCCGGACCGCTCGGCCGAACTGCGCCGGGTGCCGGTCTTCCCTGGTGCTCTTCGACGAGGGCAGCCCGAGGGCGCCCTGCCGCGCTTGGAGCGCGTCGCCGAGATCCTCGGCGCGGTGCTGACCCGGCCCGCCGAGTTAGCCGCCAACCCGGAGGCCACACACGCGGGCGCAGGGTGGACCGCCCGCACGGCGTAGATCCACCTGACCGGGCACGGATTCCCAGCAGCGCGGCCGCGCAGGACTTCCCTGGACGCGGCTGCGTTCGGGGTGAGGGCATCCCGCCCAGGCAGGTACACCCCCGGCTCGACGGTGCCCACCTTTCCGGCCGAAAGGTGTGGATCGGTTGTCAGGGTGGGGATCGCGGGTCACCACGGGCTACGACCGCGGGCTTTCCGCCGTCGTCGACCACCGCGCAGTCGCCTCGTTGGTCGGTGCGGACGACCAGGGCGCCGCGGCGGGCGAGTTCGGTCACAGTCCGCGGACTCGGGTGCCCGTAACGGTTTCCCGCGCCGACACTGACCACCGCTACCTGAGCACCGACGGCCGCCAGGAAGTCCGGCGCCGAGTAGCGCGAACCGTGGTGCGGCACCTTGATCACCTCGGCGGACAAGTCGACCCCGGAGGTCAGCAGGTCGGCTTGGGCGTCGAGTTCCACGTCGCCGGTGAGCAGGATCCGGCCCGCCGTGGTGGTCGCCCGCAGCACGACCGAACGATTGTTGATCGCCGTGCCGTCCGGCGCGGACCGGCCGCCGGGCTCAACCAGATCGTCCTCCTTTCCTTGCGGGGCAAGCACTTCCAGGGCCAATCCGGGCCAACTGAGCCGCTGACCCGCCACCAACCGCACCACGGGCACCCGTGCGTTCGCGGCCTCTTGGCGCACTTGGCGCCATGCCCAGTCCGGGGCGCGCCCCGGACCGACGGCGACCGCGCCGACCGATCGACCCGCCAGCACGGCGGCGAGGCCGCCCACGTGGTCGGCGTGCAAGTGGCTCAGGACCACCAGCGGCACCCGGTCGACCCCGAGCCGGTCGAGGCACTCGCGAACCGGCGCCGGATCCGGCCCGGTGTCGACCAGCACCACCCGACCCTTGTCCGTTGTGGACAGTGCGACCGCGTCGCCCTGTCCCACGTCGCACGCGACCGCCACCCACCCCGCGGGCGGCCACCCCGGGGACAGGATGCGGATCGGGATCAGGGCCAACAGCACCCCGCCGAGCACCAGCCCGACCGCCACCCGCAGACCACGCAGGTGCAGGGCCACCGCCGCGCAGGCGAGGACGACCACCAGCAGGACCCCGCCCCACCACCCGGACGGCCAGGTGATCGACGCCCCCGGTACGCCCGCCGCCCGGTGCCCGACCAGGAGCAGCCAGTCCACCTCCGGTCCGGCGAACCGCGCCAACCACTCGGCCACCCAGGGCAGTACCGGCATCACCAGCGCCGCCACCAGACCCAGCACCGTCGCCGGTGCGACGACCGGGGCGGCCAGCAGGTTCGCCAGCACCGCGATGAGGCTCACCTGGCCGCTCATCCCCGCCACGACCGGCGCGGTGGCCAGGTGCGCCGCCGCCGGGACCACCAGGGCCTCGGCGAGCACCCTCGGCACCCGTCGCCGGGTGAGCCGGTCGACCCAGTGGGGAGCGAGCAGCACCAGCGCACCGGTGGCCAGGACCGAGAGGACGAACCCGAACGAGACCGCCATCTCCGGGTCGTGCGCCACCAGCAGGATCACCGCCGCGGCCAGGGCGGGCAGCGCCGAACGCTCGCGCCCGAGCGCCAACGCCAGCAACCCCACCGCGCCCATCACCCCGGCCCGCAGCACGCTGGGCTCCGGACCGGCCAGCACCACGTAGCCGACGAGGGCCACGAACGCGCCGACCGCCGATCCGCGCGGCCCGAACTGCAGCAACCGCAACAGGTACAGCACGGCGACACAGACGATCGCGAGGTTGGCACCGCTGACGGCCAGCAGGTGGGACATGCCCGCCGCCCGGAAGTCGTCCTCGACGGACTGGCTCATCCGGTCCGTGTCGCCCACGACCAGCGCGGGCAGCAGCCCGGCCGCCTCGGCGTCCAGGACATCCGCCGCGGCGCGGAGCCCGAGCCGCAGCGAGTGCGTGGCCCGCTGCCACCCGGGTGCCTCGCCCACCGAGCTGGGCGGGCCCCGGACCCGCAGCAGGGCCACGGTGAGCGTGCCCGAGTCCGCCGGGGCCAGCGTCCCGAACGCGACGACCTCCTGGCCGGGGAGCAGCCCGGCCCACCCCTCGACCGGTGCCAGCACCAGCACCCGACTCGCGGCGCCGACGACCACGCTGGGCACGACCACCGAGCGCACCCCGGACGGCATCGACCCGAACCCGGTCCCCCGGACCTGTTTCGGCCGAGCGGCGACGACCAGGTGGAACTCGCCGCTTGCCAGTCGTGCGGCATCGGCGCGCAACGGATCGACCGCGGCCTCCTCGATCCGGCTGCCGATCGGCCAGACCGCGAGCAGACCGCAGACCACCAACGGCCACCCGGCGCTCAGGCGGGACGGTTCGGTGGGCACTCGCGCCGACCGGCGCACCACCACGGCGCCCGCGAGCGACGCCAGGACCCCGATCGCCACGGCCAACGACCAGTGCACCAGCAACCCGACAAGGGCTGCCAGGCACACGACCAGGGCACCCGGCACCAACCGCCAGTCCCGCACCGCGGGTGGTCGCGGGACCGGTGCCAGGAGCGCGGGCACCGCCGAGCTCCGCAGGCTCATCGAACGCTCACCAGGGCGCGCAGGGTCTCGAACCGGGCCGGGCCGATGCCGTCCACCTCGCGCAGCTGCTCGACCCGGGTGAACCGGCCGTGCTTCGTGCGCCAGTCGAGGATCCGCTGCGCGGTCACCCCGCCGACCCCCGGCAAGGTGTCCAACTGGCTCAACGAGGCCAGGTTGAGGTTCACCCGGCCGCCGGGCTGCCCGGGCGGCGGCTCGGCGACCGGAGCGGGCACGCCGACGTGCACCTGCTCGCCGTCGACCAGCCGCCGGGCGAGGTTCAGCGAGGTCAGGTCGGTGCCGGGCAGGGCACCGCCGCTCGCCCGGATCGCGTCGTCGACCCGAGCACCGTCCGGCAGCGTGCGCAGACCGGGGTTGGGCACCTTCCCCACGACGTCCACCACGATCGCCGCGGGCGCGCTCGGACCGGGTTGGTCGACCGTGGCTGCGGCGAGGCTGGGCGGCGGTTCCTTGGCGGGCGCGCCGGAGAGCGCGACGAACCCGGTGACCACGGCCGCGACCGCGGCCAAGCCCGCCATCAACCAGATCGGGACGCGCCTGCGCCTGCCCGGGGTCCAGCGCCGGGACAGTGGTCCGGCGGTGTCCACCGGACCGTCGTCGGGCGGTGGGTCGACGGCCGGGGTGGGCGGTCGGCGCAGGCGGGCGAGCAGGCGCGGACGTGGTTCGGGCGGATCCTCGACGCCGTCCCAGGGCCTGCCCGCGATGGTGACGAGGCGGGACAGGACGGCGTCCATGTGCGAGGCGCGGTCGGACTGGGTGGGGTGATCGGTTTCGGCCATGGCACCGAAGTTAGGTCCGGCGCAAGGGAATGTCAGTGGGTGTTTGTCTTCTGTGGATGGTTCAGGGCCATTGTGGACAACTTCGGCGCCGGCCTGTGGACTACCGGGCGGGTCACAGCCTGCCGGGGCAGACCACCACGCCGAGCACCCCTGGACCGGTGTGCGCCCCGATCACCGCGCCGATCTCGGAGACCACGCAGCCCGACGACCGGGGGATCCGCTCGTCGAGCCGGTTGGCCAGTTCGGCGGCCCGGTCGGGCGTGGCGAGGTGGTGGACGGCCAGCTGGACGGGCTCGTCCCCCGCCGCCTCGACCGCCAGGTCGACGAGTCGCGACAGGGCCCGGCCGGTCGTGCGCACCTTCTCCAGCGGCACGATCTGCCCGTCCCGCACGTGCAAGATCGGCTTCATCGCCAGCGCGGTGCCCAGCAGGGCCGCGGCCGCGCCGATCCGACCTCCTCGGCGCAAGTGCTCCAGGGTCTCCACCACGAAGAAGGTCGTGGTCTTGGCCGCGGCTTCCACGGCAGCCGCTTCGACTTCGACCCCCTGCGCCCCTTCGGCCGCCACCGCGGCGGCGCGCAACGCGGCGAACCCCAAGCCCATCACCGTGGTCCGGGAGTCGACCACCCGAACGCGCTCCGCGCCGAACTCCTCGGCGGCAAGACGCGCTGATTCCCACGTGCCAGACAACTCGCGCGAAAGATGCACTGACAGCACCCCGTCAGCGCCTCCGTCGAGCAGTTCCTTGTACCGCGCGGCGAATTCCGCCGGGTTCGGGCGCGAGGTCGTCACCGTGCGGCGGTCTCTTAGCGCCTGAGCGAGCTCTATGGGCCCGATGTCGACCCCGTCGCGCCCTTCCCGCCCGTCCACCTGCACCAGCAAGGGCACCACCCGGACCGCGTGTCGGTCGGCGAAGCCTTCCGGCAGGTACGCGGTCGAATCGGTGATTACGGCGAACGGCACGTCGCGGGAGCCTAGTTGGCCCCTGCCGGGGCGACTACGGCGCGCGCCGATCGAGCAGCGGCCCGATCAGCTCGGCCAGTGCTTTGCCGACCAGTTCGTGCCCGAGCCAGCCCCAGTGCAAGCCATCGACATTGCCGTGACCAGCCAAAACGTGCTCACCGACGACTGCGGCGACATCGAATGCGACCACGTCGGCGCTATCCGCCCACTGTCGAATCGAGGCGACCGCGCGGTTACGCGCAGTGTGCACATAACCGTAGGCCTTCGCTCGGTGCACGCCCGGCAACATCACGACCACGGGCAGGTCGGGCCGCAGCGTTCGGATGGCGACCACGATGTCGTTGAGATATCGAACTGTGAGATCAGCCGGTAGAGCTACCGGCCACCCGTGAGTAAGGCGTGCGAGCCAAGGCTGAGCGGCCAGGTAGACGTGCCGTGCCCGTCTACGCAAGCCGTCTGGACGCAAGTAACGGAGACCGACACGCAGGTAAGTGGGCAACGGCGAGGGAAGCGTGTCCATCCCCCCGATCCCAAGAACCAGTACGCCTGCGTGCGGCAACTGGGTCCAAACCCGGGGGTCGCCGACGAGGGACCAGTAAGCGTCCCGGGCTGTCCAGCCGAAGCCGGCGAAGAGCTCCGCGCGACCACCGACAGCCGCGGCGGCCAGGTTGGGCCAGAGGCGGGGGTCGTCAGCGGGGTGGGGACCGTCTGGACCGTGGAAGCTCAGCGAGTCGCCGAACACCAACACGGTGGGCGGTGCCATGGGCTATCCGGTGATCCCCGCGTTGTAGGCGATCAACCGCCACGCGAGCCCGCTGGTGCCCCGGCGCGCCAGCACTGTCCAGTGGCAGTTGCTGATGCCACCGAGCTGCCACCAGTTGCCCACCGGCAGCTCCAAGAGGCTCCCGGTCAGTGCGGTGATCAGGCCACCGTGCGCGCACAGCACGGCGGTCTCCTCGGTTCCCTCGTCCAGGGTCGCCACGACGTCGGCCGCGCGCGCGGCGACCTCGACACGCGACTCCCCGCCGGGCGGTGTCCAGGTGGCGTCGGTCTGCCACTCCGCGCGCCCGCCCGGCCACTGCACGTCGATCTCGGCACCGGTCTTGCCCTGCCACAACCCTAGGTTTGTCTCGCGCAAGCGCTTGTCGACCCGCAGCGGGACCCCGACGGCCTCGCTGAACACCGTCGCGGTGTCGGTGGCCCGGCGCAGGTCCGAGGCCACGATCACATCCGGGGAGAACCGAGCCAGGGCGGGCACGGCGAACCGCGCCTGGTTCCAGCCCACCTCGGTCAGGTTCGAGTCGATGTGGCCCTGCATCCGGCCGGTGGCGTTGTAGTCGGTCTCGCCGTGCCGCCAGAGGACGAGCCTGCGCAGGGTCACTCCTCGCCGCCCTCTTCGGCGGGTTGGTCCGCCTCGAACTCGATCCGCGGGCAGTCCTTCCACAGGCGCTCGATGCCGTAGAAGGAGCGCTCCTCGGCGTGCTGGACGTGCACCACCACGTCGACGAAGTCGAGCAGCACCCAGCGGCCCTCGCGGGCGCCCTCGCGGCGCACCGGCTTGGTCCCCGCCTCGCGCATCTTCTCCTCGACGTTCTCCACGATCGCGCCCACCTGCCGCTCGTTGGCGGCGGAGGCGATCACGAAGCAGTCGGTGATCACGAGCTGGTCGGAGACGTCCAGCACGATCACGTCGCCGGCCTTCTTGTCGGCCGCGGCGGCGGCCGCGACCAGTGCCAGTTCGCGTGCCTCGTGCGTCGCTGTCACGTCACTCCTCGGTCTGGTTGTCACTCGGGCGAACCAGTCGAGGGTACCGGTAAGAGCCAGTCGCTTATTGCTCGGCGGCATAGAGGCGGCGCTTGGCGATGTACTGCACCACCCCGTCGGGGACTAGGTACCACACCGGGCGACCAGCGGCGACGCGCGTGCGGCAGTCCGTGGACGAGATCGCCATCGCGGGTACCTCGATCAGGCTGACCGAACCGGAGGGCAGGTGGTTGTCCGCCAGCTGATAACCCGGTCGAGTGACACCCACGAAATGGGCGAGCGTGAACAGCTCCTCGACCCGGTGCCAGGACAGGATCTGCTCCAGGGCATCAGCGCCGGTGATGAAGAACAGGTCGTCGTCGGGGTACTTGGCGCCGAGCTCGCGCAAGGTGTCCACTGTGTAGGTGACACCCGTGCGGTCGATGTCGACCCGGCTGACCGAGAACCTGGGGTTGGACGCGGTCGCGATGACCGTCATCAGGTAGCGGTCCTCGGCGTCGCTGACCCCGGCGCCCTTCTGCCACGGCAGCCCGGTCGGGACGAAGATGACCTCGTCCAGCTCGAAGCGGCCGGCGACCTCGCTGGCCGCGACCAGGTGCCCGTGGTGGACCGGGTCGAAGGTCCCGCCCATGATGCCGATCCGGCGCGCCATGCCCCGAGCCTACGACGACGCCCTGACATGGGGCGATGTGTGGATCGTCTCGCCCACATCCCGACAATCGGACACGACCGTTCGGGTCATGACGCAAAACCTATGACCACATCGGTATGACCGGCGGCGGCTTTTCGCCGGGAGACTGCCGGCATGGCTTGGATACCGATCCACGATCAGCCGTACGACCCCGTGCCGTACCGCCCCACCAGGGTGAGCGCGGACGAGTCGCTGCGGGCGGCGGCGGAGTTGCGCGCCAAGATGGACCAGCGTCGGACCGTGCGCGCGTTCTCCACCGACCCGGTTCCCGAGCAGGTCGTCATCGACGCGATCGCGGTCGCCGCGACCGCCCCGTCCGGGGCGCACCAGCAACCGTGGACCTTCGTCCTGGTCACCGACCCGGAGGTCCGCGCGAACATCCGCGCGGCCGCCGAGCAAGAGGAGCAGATCTCCTACGCGGGGCGCTTGGGCGAGGAGTGGCTGTCCGCGCTGCGTCCTCTCGGGACGGACCACTCCAAGCCGCACCTGACCGACGCCCCCTTCCTGATCGTGGTCTTCGAGCAGCGCTACTACCTGGACAACGAGGGTGAGCAGCACAAGCACTACTACGTCGACGAGTCGGTCGGCATCGCCGTGGGCATGCTGCTCACCGCGCTGCACCTGGCGGGTCTCGCGGCCCTGACGCACACGCCGAGCCCGATGAAGTTCCTCTCCGAGGTGCTCAACCGGCCGCGCAACGAGAAGGCCTTCGCCGTGATCCCGGTGGGCTACCCGTCCCCCGAGGCGACCGTGCCCGCGCTGGTCCGCAAGGAGCTCGACCAGGTGCTCGTGCGGGTCTGACCCGATCCCTCCGGCGGAAAGCTGCCGCTTCGCCCGCCGGAGTCCCCGGTATCCGCAGCCGGGGGCCTGCCTCGCGCGGATGGTGCGCGTCCGCGCGAGGCAGGTTGTCCACAATCGAGTCCACCATCCCCAGCTTGGGAGACCGGGTCGACGCCCGTCACACCCAGGCGGTATCCATGCAACGTGGACCAAACAGCATTGCGGACCTCCGCCGAAGAACGCCTGCGTGCCCTAGCCGGGCCGCAGGCGAGCCTGCGCGACGACCAGTGGACCGCCATCGAGGCCCTGGTCGCCGCGCGTAGCCGTGCCCTGGTGGTGCAACGGACCGGGTGGGGCAAGTCCGCGGTGTACTTCGTCGCCACGGCGTTGCTCCGCGAGCTCGGCGAAGGGCCGACGGTGATCGTCTCGCCGCTGCTGGCGCTGATGCGCAACCAGGTGGAGGCCGCGGCGCGGGCGGGGGTGCGCGCGGCCACGATCAACTCGTCCAACGCCGAGGAGTGGGCCTCGGTGCAGGAAGCCGTGGCCGATGGCGAGATCGATGTGCTGCTGGTGAGCCCGGAGCGGCTCAACAACCCGGACTTCCGCGACACCGTCCTGCCCAAGCTCACCGCGACGGCGGGGATGCTGGTGGTCGACGAGGCGCACTGCATCTCCGACTGGGGCCACGACTTCCGGCCGGACTACCGTCGCTTGAGGACGTTGCTCACCGAGTTGCCCGCGAACGTGCCCGTGCTCGCCACGACCGCGACGGCCAACGACCGGGTGGTCCGCGACGTGGCCCAGCAATTGGGCTTGGCCGCGGACGACGCCTTGGTGCTGCGCGGTCCGCTCGACCGCGAGAGCCTGCGGCTGGGTGTGCTGCGACTACCGACCGCGCAGGCACGGTTGGCGTGGCTGGCGGAGAACCTCACCAAGTTCACCGGATCGGGGATCATCTACACACTCACCGTGGCCGCTGCCGAGGAGTTGGCATCGTTCCTGCGAGAGCGGGGGTACGAGGTCGCCGCGTACACCGGCCGCACCGAGCAGGCCGACCGGCTGCGCGCGGAGGACGACCTGCTGGCGAACCGGGTGAAGGCACTGGTGGCGACGTCCGCGCTCGGCATGGGGTTCGACAAGCCGGATCTCGGTTTCGTCGTGCACGTGGGCGCGCCGCAGTCGCCGATCTCGTACTACCAGCAGATCGGCCGCGCGGGCCGCGGTGTGCTGCGAGCGGACGTGGTGCTGCTGCCCGGGACCGAGGACAAGGACATCTGGTCGTACTTCGCGTCACTGGCCTTCCCCGCCGAGCATGTCGTGCGCGAGGTCCTCGGAGCACTGGGCGACGCAGGCAAATCCCTTTCCACGCAAGCACTTGAGCCCCGCGTGGATCTCTCACGTGGACGGTTGGAGATGGTCCTGAAGGTCTTGGACGTCGACGGCGCCGTCCGACGGGTGCGCGGCGGCTGGGAGTCGACCGGGGCGCCCTGGGAGTACGACGCCGAGCGGTACGAACGGATCGCGGTGGCCAGGAAGTCCGAGCAGGCGGCGATCTTGGAGTACCAGGCCACGGACGGGTGTCGCATGGAGTTCTTGTTGCGGCAGCTCGACGATCCCCACGCGGCGCCGTGCGGCCGGTGCGACAACTGCACGGGTGAGCGGTGGAGCGCGGAGGTGACCGGGGACGGGATGGCGGCCGCCGCGGAGCGGTTGCGCAGGCCGGGCGTGGAGATCGTGGCCAAGAAGCAGTGGCCGAGCGGGATGGCGGCGCTCGGGGTGCCGCTGTCGGGGAAGATCGCGCCGGGGCAGGCGGCCGAGCCCGGCCGGGCGCTGGGCAGGCTGACCGACATCGGCTGGGGCAACCGGTTGCGCGAGGTGTTCGCCGGGCCGGACGGTCCGGTACCGGACGACGTGCTCAACGCCTGTGTGAAGGTGCTGACGGCGTGGGACTGGTCGACGCGGCCGGTGGGCGTGGTGACGGTCGGGTCGGGCAGGCACCACCGGTTGGTCAGCAGCTTCGGGGAGAAGATCGCCACCATCGGGCGGCTGCCGCTGCTCGGCGAGGTGCACAGCCGGGCATCGGCACCACAGGCGAACAGCGCTCAACGGCTCGCCTGGCTCTGGGAGTCGCTGTCGGTGCCGGACGAGGTGGCGGAGCGGGTGGCCGCCGCGGGCGGGCCGATCCTGCTCATCGACGACCGGGTCGACACGGGGTGGACGATGACGGTCGCGACGGCCCTGCTGCGCAAGGCGGGCGCGGAGGGGGTGCTGCCCTTCGCTTTGGCGACAACGACTTGAGAGCAGCCTCCGGGCTGGCTGGTACGGCTGCGGCAATGACGAACTGGAGGCGCGCAGCGCGGAACGGAGCAGCGTGAACTGGGGGCAGGCAGTGCCGACTTCGCTGTAGCCAAGCGACCAGGAGAAGGCAATGGCCTCGAGCTGGTTGGTGGCCGTGTCCAGCACATCTCGGCGAGGCTCAGCTCGCGGGCCCCGGACACTGCCTCCGCAGCGCATCGCGGAATACGTGCGGACACGTAGCACCTCGACTTGCAGTGCGGCACTGCGGCACTGCGGCACTGCGGCACTGCGGCACTGCGGCACTGCGGCACTGCGGCACTGCGGCACTGCGGCACTGCGGCACTGCGGCACTGCGGCACTGCGGCACTGCGGCACTGCGGCACT
>NZ_BSTR01000015.1:116599-138972 GCF_030269645.1 Actinokineospora sp. NBRC 105648
CACTGCGGCACTGCGGCACTGCGGCACTGCGGCACTGCGGCACTGCGGCACTGCGGCACTGCGGCACTGCGGCACTGCGGCACTGCGGCACTGCGGCACTGCGGCACTGCGGCACTGCGGCACTGCGGCAGTGCGGCAGTGCGGCAGTGAAGAGGGTCGCTCGGATGAGCGGTTTCCGTTGTGCGTTCCGACAAAGTCAGGGGGTGATAGGCACCAAGTCGTCGGCGTGGACTACCTCGCGGCGGCGGGTGGTGGGGAGGTTGTGGGTCGACTGGCCGATCAAGTCGGGCAGTTCGGTCGCGTCGAAGTTGGTTATGCCCCGGGCGATGACCTTGCCGGTCTCGTCGGCCAGCTCCACCACGTCGCCTGCCTGGAACTCCCCCTTCGCGCCGGTGACGCCCGCGGCGAGGAGGGACCGCCTGCGGGAGACCACCGCCTGCACCGCACCGTCGTCCAGGGTGAGGGTTCCGGACGCGTCGGCGGCGTAGCCGAGCCAGAAGCGGCGGGAGGTGAGCCTTCTGCCGCTGGCGGCGAAGGCCGTGCCCACATCGGCGCGGGTCAGGGCGCGGGTCGCGTCCGTGGCGGCGGCCAGCAGGACGGGGACGCCTGCCGCTGAGGCCAGGCGGGCGGCGGCGAGCTTGGAGGCCATGCCGCCGGTACCGAGGCCGGACGCGCCGACCGCACCCGCGCGCACACCCTCCACATCGGACTCGTCGGCCACCTCGGTGATCCGGCGGGCCGCGCCCAGGCGCGGGTCGCCGTCGTAAAGAGCGTCCACATCGGACAGCAGGACCAACGCGTCCGCGCCGATGAGGTGCGCTACCAGGGCCGCCAGCCGGTCGTTGTCGCCGAAGCGGATCTCCTCGGTCGCGACCGTGTCGTTCTCGTTGACCACCGGGACCACGCCGAGCGCCAGCAGCCTGGACAGGGTGCGCTGGGCGTTGCGGTAGTGCGAGCGGCGCACGACGTCGTCCGCGGTCAGCAATACCTGGCCCACCTGCAACGAGTGCCGGGCGAACGAGGCCACGTACGCGTGTCCCAGCACGATCTGCCCCACGCTCGCCGCGGCCTGCTGGGTGGCCAGGTCACGGGGGCGGCGGGCGATGCCGAGCGGGGCCAGGCCCGCGGCGATCGCGCCCGAGGACACCAGGACCACCTGGCTGCCCGCAGCGCGACGGGCGCCCACGGCGTCGACCAGGGCGTCCAGGCGGGTGGGGTCCAAGCCTCCCTCGGCGGTGGTCAGCGAGGACGAGCCGACCTTCACCACCACCAGCCTGGCCTCGGCGACGGCCGCGCGCGTGCTCACTCGATGTCGTCCTCGTCCTGGTCGCTGTGCCCGCCCGGGGTCCGGCGGGCGATCTTGGCTGCCTTGCGGTCGGAGGCCCCCGCGCGGTCGTTGATCTCCAACCGCGGGTCGCTGCCCCGGTTGTGCATCATGACGGCCACCCCGGCCGGGGTCGACGGCTCCCAGTCGAACGTCACCCCACCGATGGTCACCGGGCACCCGGGAGTGGCACCGGCCTTCGCCAGGGCCTCCTCGACGCCCAGCCGGGCCAGCCGGTCGCCCAGGTAGCCCACGGCCTCGGTGTTGTTGAAGTCGGTCTGCAGCACCCAGCGCTCCGGGCGCTCACCGCGCACGAAGAAGCCGTTCTCGTCGTCGGCGGCGTAGGGCTCGACGGTGAAGCCCGCGTCGTCCACCGCGCGCGGGCGCAGCACGATCCGGGTCGACTCCGGCTCCGGCTTGCTCGCCCGGTCGTCCTCGATGACCTTGGCCAGCGCGAAGCTCAGCTCGCGCAGGCCCAGCCGGGAGACCGTGGAGATCTCGAACACCGGCAGGCCGCGCGCCTCGATCTCCGGGCGCACCAGCTCGGCCAGCTCGCGGGCCTCGGGCACGTCGAGCTTGTTGAGCACCACGATGCGCGGCCGGTCGGCCAGGTCGCCGCCGAGGGCCGGGGTGTAGCGGGCCAGCTCCTCCTCGAGCGCGTCGATGTCGGAGAGCGGGTCGCGGTCCGGCTCGTAGGTGGCGCAGTCGATCACGTGCACCAGCACCGAGCAGCGCTCGATGTGCCGCAGGAAGTCCAGTCCGAGGCCCTTGCCCTGGCTGGCCCCCGGGATCAGCCCGGGTACGTCGGCGATCGTGTAGACCGACTCCCCCGCGGTGACCACGCCCAGGTTCGGCACCAGGGTGGTGAACGGGTAGTCGGCGATCTTCGGCTTGGCCGAGGACAGCACCGAGATCAGCGAGGACTTGCCCGCCGACGGGAAGCCCAGCAGGCCCGCGTCGGCCACCGAGCGCAGCTCCAGGACCAGGTCGCGGGTCTCCCCCGGCTCGCCGAGCAGCGCGAAGCCGGGCGCCCGGCGGGCCTTGGAGGCCAGCGCCGCGTTGCCCAGCCCACCGCGGCCGCCGCGGGCGGCGATGAAGGTGGTGCCGTGCCCGACCAGGTCGGCGACGATCTCGCCCGCCTCGGTCATGATCACGGTGCCGTCCGGGACGCGCAGCTCCAGGTTCTCCCCGGTGGCGCCGTCGCGGTTGGCCCCGTGGCCCTGCTTGCCGCTGGCGGCGTCGGCGTGCGGGCGGAAGTGGAAGTCCAGCAGCGTGTGCACGTTGCTGTCCACCACCAGCACGACGTCACCGCCGTTGCCGCCGTTGCCGCCGTCGGGGCCGCCGAGCGGCTTGTACTTCTCGCGGTGCACCGAGGCGCAGCCGTGGCCGCCACTGCCCGCCGCGACGTGGATGACGACTCGGTCGACGAATCGGGACACGTGGAGTTCCTCTCACAACGAACAAGGGGCGGGCCGGAGGTTCCTCCAGCCCGCCCCTTGCCAGGGTCTTGCCCTCGGTCAGACCGCTACTGGGGCCTCGACCGGGACGATGTTGACGGTCTTGCGACCGCGCTTCGAGCCGAACTGGACCGCACCGGCGGCCAGCGCGAACAGCGTGTCGTCCTTACCGCGGCCGACGTCGACACCGGGGTGGAACTTGGTGCCGCGCTGGCGGATCAGGATCTCGCCTGCCTTGACGACCTGGCCGCCGTAGCGCTTCACGCCGAGGTACTGCGCGTTGGAGTCGCGCCCGTTGCGGGAGCTGGACGCGCCTTTCTTGTGTGCCATGGCTGCTCAGGTCCTTACTTGGTGATGCCGGTGACCTCGACGCGGGTCAGCTTCTGGCGGTGACCCTGGCGCTTGTGGTAGCCGGTCTTGTTCTTGAACTTGTGAATGCGGATCTTGGGGCCCTTGGTCTGCTCGACGACCTTGCCGGTCACCGAGACATTGGCCAGGGCGTCAGCGTCGCTGGTGACGTCGGTGCCGTCGACGACGAGCACCGCGGCGAGGCTGAGCTCAGTGCCCGGTGCGCCCTCGAGCTTCTCGACCTCGACGACGTCGCCAACAGCCACCTTGTACTGCTTGCCGCCGGTTTTGACGATCGCGTACATCGGGACGGAAGTCTCCTGCTACTAGACGATGGGGCCATGGCGCCCTGGCGCTCGGCAAGAACTCGCGAGCTGGGCTTTCCCATGACACAGCCCACCGAGCGGCGGGCCGTGTCACAGGTTACGTGCCAGGTTGAATCAGGGTCAAACCGGGGTGGTCCAACGGGGGCGTGATCCCCGCCATCAGCCCTCGTGGGTGGCCGCCACCGGGGGGCCCGCGGGCCGCGAGGCGGCCCGCCGGGACGTCCGGCGCCGAGGCACCTCGGGGGCTTCGACCTGCGTGGACTCCACCGGGCGGGGCTCCGAGGCCGACCTGGCCTCGGCCGCCGAGCGGGTGGCGGCGGGCGGCGCGGAAGACGTCGGCGACTCGGTGCTCGAAGCGGCGGAACCGCCCGAGGTGACCGAGTCCGCGGACGCGTCCGAACCGCCGGAGACCGTGGCACTCGGCGAGGCCGAGACATCCGACACGCCGCCACGCGAACTCCGCGAGCCAGTGGCACGGGTGCCTGAATCGGCGGCGTTGTCCTCGGAAGCGGAGCCCGAGTCGCTGGCGGAGCTCGTCGAACCCGCCGGACGCGAGGCTGAGCGGCGCGAGCCAGTCGACCTCGAGGTGCGCGACCCGGTGGCGGTGTCCGGGCTCACGCCCGAGTCACCCGAGCCAGCGGTGGGGTCCACCTGGACACCCGACTCGGCGACCGCGACCGCGCTCTCCGCGACAGCGGTGGAACCGGCGGCAGGCGAGCCCGCGGAACCGGCGTCGGCCGCGTTGCCCCCGGCAGCTCCCTGGGCGCGGCTGGCCGAACGGCGGACCCGGGTGCGCCGACCGCGCTCCGGGGCCTCCTGGTCGGCCGCCACGATCGGGTCGGCGACGACGTCACCGGTGACCGCGACGTCGGACTCGGTCAGCGACCGGGCCTCGGCGTGGTGCGGGCCGTGGCCGTTGCGGCCCTGCGCGCGCTCGTCGTGGCCGTTCTGCTCGGCGATCGGCGGGGTGCTGGCCTTGGCGATGTCGCGGACGGCGACCTTGGCCACGTCCCGGACCACCTCGTCCTTGACCTGCTCGCGGCCCTTGTCCTCGCCGCCGCGGCCGCGGTTGCGCCTGCCACCGCCCTGCTGCTGCTGGCCCTTGTCGGGCTGCGCCGCCTGCTGGGCGGGCTGCTGCGCCGCCGGTGCCCGGACGGTGGGTTCGGTGGAGACGACCACGCCGCGGCCCTTGCAGTGCTCGCAGGTGACGCTGAACGCCTCCAGCAGGCCGGTGCCGACCCGCTTGCGGGTCATCTGCACCAGGCCGAGCGAGGTGACCTCGGCGACCTGGTGGCGGGTCCGGTCGCGACCGAGGCACTCGGTGAGCCTGCGCAGCACCAGGTCCCGGTTGGACTCCAGCACCATGTCGATGAAGTCGATCACGATGATGCCGCCGATGTCGCGCAGCCGCAGCTGGCGGACGATCTCCTCGGCCGACTCCAGGTTGTTGCGCGTCACCGTCTCCTCGAGGTTGCCCCCGGAGCCGGTGAACTTGCCGGTGTTGACGTCGATGACGGTCATCGCCTCGGTGCGGTCGATCACCAGGTAGCCGCCCGAGGGCAGCCAGACCTTGCGGTCGAGCGCCTTGAGCAGCTGCTCGTCGATCCGGTGCTCGGCGAAGACGTCCTTCGGGCCGACGTGCCTGCGCACCCGCTCCAGCAGCTCGGGGGCGACGTGGCGGACGTAGGCGTCGATGGTCTCCCACGCCTGCTCGCCCTGCACCACCAGCGAGGTGAAGTCCTCGGTGAACAGGTCGCGGACGACCTTGACCAGCAGGTCGGGCTCCTCGTAGAGCAGCACCGGCGCGCTGGACTTCTTGGCCGCGTTGCTGCCGCTCGACTTCTCCCTGATGACCTGCCACTGCGCCTGCAGCCTGCGCACGTCGCGGCCGAGCTCCTCCTCGCTGATGCCCTCCGAGGCGGTGCGGATGATCACGCCCGCGTCCTCGGGGACGATCCGCTTGAGCACGTCCTTGAGCCTGCGCCGCTCGTTCTCGGGCAGCTTGCGGGAGATGCCGGTGGCGCCGCCGCCGGGCACGTAGACCAGGAAGCGTCCGGGCAGGCTGATCTGGGTGGTCAGCCGGGCGCCCTTGTGGCCCACCGGGTCCTTGGTCACCTGGACCAGCACGGCGTCGCCTGTGGACAGCGCCTGCTCGATCTTGCGCTGCTTGCCCTCCAGGCCCGCGGCGTCCCAGTCGACCTCACCGGCGTAGAGCACCGCGTTGCGGCCGCGGCCGATGTCGACGAAGGCGGCCTCCATGCTGGGCAGCACGTTCTGGACCCGGCCGAGGTAGACGTTGCCCACCAGCGAGCCGGTGCCCGAGGAGGTGACGAAGTGCTCGACGAGCACGCCGTCCTCCAGGACGCCGATCTGGGTGCGGTCGACGTGCTCGCGCACGACCATGGCCCGGTCGACGGCCTCGCGGCGGGCCAGGAACTCGGCCTCGGACAGGATCGGCGCGCGCCTGCGGCCCGCCTCGCGGCCGTCGCGGCGGCGCTGGCGCTTGGCCTCGAGCCGGGTCGAGCCGCGCACGCTGCGCACCTCGTCGCGGGCGTTGGCCGACTCGGTCCGCTCGTCGCGGGCCTCACGGGTCTCGCGGACGTGCACGACGGTGTTCGGCGGGTCGTCGGTGGTCTCGGCGTCGGCGTCGTCCCCGCCCTTGCGGCGTCGGCGGCGACGGCGGCGGCGGTTGCCGTCGCCCGCGTCGTCGGGGTGCTCGTCCTCGGCCTCGGCCTCGGCCTCGGCGGGCTCCTCGGCCTCGGCGGGTTCGGGCTTGCGGTCGCGCTCGTCGTCCTGCTCGGCGCCCTCGTCGGCGGCGCCCTTGCCGCGACCCCGGCCCCGGCGACCGCGCCTGCGACGGCGGCTGGCACCGCCGTCGTCGTCATCGTCGTGCCCGGCGTCATCGGCGTCGGTGTCGACCTCGGCGGGCTCGGGCTCCGGCTCGGGCTGCTCGACCAGCACGGGCGCGACCCGGGGCGCGGGGGCCTCGGGCTGCAGGAACAGCGGCGACGCGGAGGCGAACACCGGCGTGGGGGGCACCCGGCGGCGCGGGGCGGGCTGCTCGACCAGCTCCGGCTCCGGCTCGGGCGTCACGGCCTCCGGCGGTTCGGGCCGAACGTCCTCGGGCTGGTCAGCGGGGTCCTCGGCGGGCGCGGGATCACCCGCGAGCGCTTGGGCAACCCGCACGGCCAGGTCCTTGGCGACGCTGGACTGGGCACCGCGCACCGGTTCGCCGAGGTCGGCGAGGGTGGCGATGACGTCCTTGCTGTTCACCGCGAGCAGCTTGGCCAGCGCGTGCACGCGGACCTTGGCGGGCAGCTCGGCCAGCGCTTGGTCGACGGGTGTGGTGGTGGCCCCGCCGGTGGATCCGGCAGGGGTGGACATGTCCGACATGTAGCTCCTCCGCCCCCGGGCGCGTCGTCTCGTGACGCGGCCGCTCAGGGGCCTAGTTGTCATTTCCACCGCACGGAGGCGGCGGGAATCCTCGCCTGCCACCGCCCTGGCTCCGGTCATCGGGACCGGAGGCCGCGGACGGCAGGTCGTTCGACCACGGGTAGAGGCGCTCCGACTAGGGAATGGACTACCCGAGGCCCGCTTGCCTGTCGAGGGCCAACGGGTCGGACAGACCGCCATCGTCGTCAAGCCGTCCCTGGGCCATCCGAGTCGCCTTGGCGGGTACCGGAGGTTCCAGAGCGGCGACGACGCGGAGCGCGCTCAGTACGTCGTCGGGTCGCACAGCCGGTGTTGTCTGCCGGACGACCACACGCAGTATCCCACACGAACGCTCCGGGTAGGACATGTCGAGGCACACATCGCCCGGCGCGTCGCCGCCCGGACCGACCTCGGCGCGGATAACCGCAGGTCGGGCGTCGATCAGACGTCTGCCGTCCTTGGTCAGCCGTTCCACCTCGACGTGCTCGGTGGCCAGCAGCCGCTCGACCGCGACCCGCAACTCGCTGTCGTCGACCCCGGGCAGCTCGATGTGCCAGCGGCTGGCCTCCATCCGCTCGGCCAGCCCGCCCGGTCCGGCCGGGACGGCCTCGAGCACGTCGAGCCCCGGGGCCAGCGCGGCGTCGAGCACCTCGGCCAGCCGGTCCGGGTCGACCACCTCGACCAGCTGGATCTCCACGTACTCCGCCTCGCTGGCCACCCCGGTGGGCGCCGCGCCGATCCAGGAGATCTTCGGGTGCGGGTTGAACCCCTGCGAGTAGGCCATCGGCACCCCCGCGCGGCGCAGGGCGCGCTCGAAGGCGCGGGCCACGTCGCGGTGCGAGGTGAACCGCAGCCTGCCCCGCTTGGCGTAGCGCAGGCGGATCTTCTGCACGGCGGGGGCCGAGGGGTTCGGCTGGTCCTGGCGGCTCAGGATTACTCCTTCCGGTGGTGTCGCGCTGCTCCGGTGGTGCGGGCGGTGCGACAGTGGCACCGTACCGGCAGCGCCAATTCGGTCGGCGAGCTTGTTTCGCACCCGTTGCCTGGCTAGCGTCCGCACCGAGTGGACAGCCTGCGCCGAGGGAAACCAGCACTGGAGGTCGCCCGTGCCTCTGCTCCGCCTGACCAAGGCGGCAGCGGTCAGCGTCGCGATGCTCGCCGCAGCGCTCGTGGTACCCGCCAGCGCCGCGGGTGAGCCGCTGGAGGACGGGTCGCTGCCCTGCCAGGTCACCGGTCGCGACGTGCGCTACCTGGTCCTGTTCGACCTGGGCACCAGCCCGGCGGCGGCGACGGCCGAGACCACGATGGCGTGCGGCGACACGGTCGTCTACTACCCCGACATCGCCGTGGGCGTGGCCACCTCGACCGAGCCGCGCTTCGCCGACCGGGTCGGCCGCGACCGCGCGTTCAGCACCGAGTCCGTGTCCGGACGTTCAGCCAAACGTCAGGCGCCGGTCACCACCGGGGGCGGCTCGGACCGGCGCGACCGCACGGGCGAGCAGTGGGACATGGACCTGATCCGGGCGGGCGCGGCGCACGAGGTGACGCCGGGGAGCCCGGACGTGGTGGTCGGGGTGCTCGACTCGGGCATCGACGCGACCCACCCGGACCTGGCCGCCGCGGTCACCCCGGAGCTGTCGGCGGGCTGCCTGAGCGGGCGGGCCGACCAGAGCGCGGCCGCGTGGCGGCCGACGACCTCCCCGCACGGCACGCACGTGGCGGGCGTGATCGCCGCGGCCGACGACGGCCGGGGGATCACCGGTGTCGCCCCCGGGGTGCGGTTGGCCTCGGTGAAGGTCGTGGACGACGACGGGACGGTGCGACCGGAGTCGGTGGTGTGCGGGTTGATGTGGGCCGCGGCCAAGCACATGACGATCGCCAACAGCAGCTACTTCGTCGACCCGTGGCCGCTGACCTGCGACCGCGGCGAAGAGCACGTGGTCTACGAGGCGGTGCGGCGGGCGTCGGACTACGCCACCGGCAAGGGCGTGCTGAGCGTGGCGGCGGCCTCGAACGAGGGCCGCGACCTCGCCGAGCCGCACGGTCAGGTGGCGGGGCCCCACGGCGAACGGCGCACCCTCGACAACGGCTGCAAGGTGTTGCCCGCAGGTCTGCGCGGTGTGGTGGCGGTGTCCGCGGTGGGCCTCGACCGGCTCAAGGCGGGCTACAGCGCCTACGGCTTGGGCGTGATCGACGTGACCGCGCCCGGCGGGGCGGGGACGTCGTGCGTGCTCTCGACTGTGCCCGGCGGCTATGCCCAGGCTTGCGGGACCTCGATGGCGACGCCGCACGCGTCCGGGGTGGCCGCGCTGCTGGCGAGCACCCACCCGGGGGCCTCGCCGCAACGGCTGACCAGGCTGCTGACGACGCAGGCGGCGACGGTGGCGTGCCCGACCGACTACGACCTCGACGGCACCGGCGGCCAAGACGCCTACTGCTCCGGGTACGCCCCGTTCAACAGCTTCTACGGACACGGCCTGGTCGACGCGTTGGCCGCGGTCACGCCGTAGTAGGCGGTTGGCGCAGCATAAGAGAATCCGCAGGGCCGAACCCCGCGCGTTGGTAGAGCGGGATCGCGCGCACCGTGGGACTTAAGACGACTCGTACGTACCCACGCTCGTCGGCATGCTTAAGAGCGGCGGCGAGTAGCTCTTGGCCGACACCGGCTGAGCGGTACTCGAGTCGCACGTAGAAGTTGCTGATGTAGCCCCATTTGCTGGGCGGGCGGGTCGGGCGCGGCATGCGCGAGAACTCGACCAGGCTGATGAAGCCGACCGGTTCGGTGTCCTCGGCGATCCAGAACTCCCGACGAGACCGCTCCTGCGCCCACCACTCGGCGAAGGTCGCCTCGAAATCCGGGTCACCCGAGGGCTTCCCGTCGTCCTCGTCCGTCCACAGGCGACGCAACAAGGCCACCGACGCGATGTCCGCGTCGGTGGCCTGGCGGACGATCACGGACCGGTGAGCGCCGGGTTGCGCACCGGCGACCCGACACCGACCGGGCTGATCGGCAGCAGCTTGCGGCCGGTGGGGCCGATCTCGATGTCGGTGCCCATGGCCGGGCAGACGCCGCAGTCGAAGCACGGCGTCCAGCGGCAGTCGTCCTGCTCGCGGGAGTCGAGCGCGTCCTGCCAGTCGTCCCAGAGCCATTCCTTGTCCAGCCCCGAGTCCAGGTGGTCCCAGGGCAGGATCTCGGCCTCCTCGCGCTCGCGGGTGGTGTACCAGCCGAGCGAGACGTTCAGCGGCACGAGCTCGGCGGCGGCGCTGGAAGTCCAGCGCTGGTAGGAGAAGTGCTCGCTCCAGCCGTCGAAGCGGCCGCCGTCGCGCCAGACCCGCTCGATGACGCGGCCGACGCGGCGGTCACCGCGGGAGAGCAGGCCCTCGATGATGCTGGGCTTGCCGTCGTGGTAGCGCATGCCGATGTTGCGGCCGAGGCTGCGGTCGCGGTCGGAGTTGACGGCCTCGCGCAGCTTGCGCAGCCTGCTGTCCACGACGTCGGCGTCGCACTGCGCGGCCCACTGGAACGGCGTGTGCGGCTTGGGCACGAACCCGCCGATGGAGATCGTGCAGCGGATGTCCTTGCGGCCACTGGCGACCCGCCCCGCGCGGATGACGTTCTTGGCCATCTCGGCGATCTGCAGGACGTCCTCGTCGGTCTCGGTCGGCAGACCGCACATGAAGTACAGCTTCACCTGCCGCCAACCGTTGGCGTAGGCGGCGCTGACCGTCCTGATGAGGTCCTCTTCGGACACCATCTTGTTGATGACGCGGCGCAGCCGCTCGCTGCCGCCCTCGGGGGCGAAGGTGAGCCCGGAGCGGCGGCCGTTGCGGGAGAGCTCGTTGGCCAGGTCGATGTTGAACGCGTCGACCCGCGTCGACGGCAGCGACAAGCCGGTGTTGGTGCCCTCGTAGCGGTCGGCGAGCTGCTTGGTGATCTCGCCGATCTCGGAGTGGTCGGCGCTGGAGAGCGAGAGCAGGCCGACCTCCTCGAAGCCGGTGTTGGCCAGGCCGGTCTGGATCATCGCGCCGATGCCCTCGATGGACCGCTCGCGCACCGGGCGGGTGATCATGCCCGCCTGGCAGAAGCGGCAGCCGCGGGTGCAGCCGCGGAAGATCTCCACGCTCATCCGCTCGTGCACGCTCTCGGCCAGCGGCACCAGCGGCTGCTTGGGGTACGGCCAGGCGTCGAGGTCCATCGTGGTCCGCTTGGCCACCGTCGCGGGGACGCGCTCGCGGTTCGGCGTGACGGCGTCGATGTGGCCGTCTTCGCGGTAGGTGACGTCGTAGAAGCGCGGGATGTAGACCCCGCCGGTCTCGGCCATCCTGGTCAGCAGCTCGTCGCGGCCGCCGGGGCGGCCCTCGGCCTTCCACTGGCGGATGATGTCGGTGATCTCGCCGACCGCCTCCTCGCCGTCGCCGAGGACGGCGGCGTCGATGAAGTCCGAGATCGGCTCCGGGTTGAACGCGGCGTGGCCACCGGCGAGCACCACCGGGTGGTCCTCGGTGCGGTCCGCGGCGTGCAGCGGGATCTTGGCCAGGTCCAGCGCGGTGAGCATGTTGGTGTAGCCGAGCTCGGTGGAGAAGCTGACCCCGAGGATGTCGAAGGCGCCCAGCGGGCGGTGCCCGTCGACGGTGAACTGCGGGACGTCGTGCTCCCGCATCAGCGCCTCGAGGTCGGGCCAGACGGCGTAGGTGCGCTCGGCCAGCACGTCCGGCATCTCGTTGAGCACCTCGTAGAGGATCATGACGCCCTGGTTGGGCAGCCCGACCTCGTAGGCGTCGGGGTACATGAGTGCCCAGCGCACGGTGGTGCTGTCCCACTCCTTGACGGTGGCGTTCAGCTCCCCGCCGACGTACTGGACCGGCTTGGACACCCTGGGCAGCAGGGGCTCAAGTTGGGGGAAAACAGACTCGACGCTCACAGCGAACCAGGGTAACCCCCGGCGGGGGCGGGTACGCCTGGCGCACCCCATCGCGGGGATCGATCATCTTGCCGGGATGGATCATCTTGCTGGGGTCGACCACGAGGTGGCTCGTTCAGGGTGCCCGAGTGAGAGCGGGGCTCGATCTAGTGGACTCGCTTCGTGTGGGGCCCCTAGAGCACCGCGGTGGGAAAGAAGGGCGGGTGAAGGGCATTCCCACCACAGGTCGAGTTTAGCGGTGCTCTCCCCCCACACGAAGCGAGTCCACTAGATCGAGCGCTTGCGTAGCGGGACTTGCGTCAGGTGGGGCTTGGCTTCACAAGCTGGGTTGCGGCTTCGGCGGGGCAGCGTGTTGCCCTGCTAGGAGAGCAGGAGCTTGCCTAGCCTGCGGGAGGCGACCACGACGCCGATGGCGGCCATCACCGCGAAGTAGGACAGGTGGCCGAGCAGGGAGAGGTCGACCGAGCCCAGGCAGAGGCCGCGCATGATCTCGATGGCGTGGTAGAGCGGGAAGCACTGCACCACCACCCGCAGCCACTCCGGGTAGACGGTGAGCGGGAAGAACGTCGTGGAGAACAGGAACATCGGCATCAGGGCCAGCTGCACCAGGTCGAAGTCCTGCCACGAGCGCATGAACGTGGTGCAGGCCATCCCGACGGCGGCGAACGCGAAGGCGATCAGCACCGCGGCGGGCAGGGCCAGCAGGGCCCACCCCGAGGTCAGCAGGCCCATGCCGAGCATGACGGCCAAGAAGCCGCCCGCGTACATCGCGCCGCGGATCAGCGCCCAGGAGATCTCGCCGATGGCCACGTCCAGTGGGCCGAGCGGGGTGGCCAGCATGGCGTCGTAGAGCTTGGCGTACTTGAACTTGAAGAAGATGTTGAAGGTGGCGTCGTAGACCGCGCCGTTCATCGCCGAGGCGGCCAGCAGGGCGGGGGCGACGAAGGCGACGTAGCTGATCGGCTCGCCGCCCGGGCCGACGACCTCGCCGACCAGGGCGCCGAAGCCGTAGCCCAGGCCGAACAGGAAGAACAGCGGCTCGAAGAAGCCGGACACCACGGCCAGCCAGGCCCGGCGGTTGACCAGCAGCGACCGCTCGACCAGCACCCGCGCGCGACCGGCGTACATGCCCGTGGGCAGCACGCGGAACAGCAGCCCCGTGCTCGCCCCCGGGGTCTCGGGCCTGGTCACCGTGTCCGTCATCTAGACCGCCAGCCTGCGCAGGAAGGTGCGGCGGGCCAGGTGGGCGCCCACGCCGAGCAGCGCCACCAGGTACGCCAGGTGACCGAGGGTGGGCAGCAGCTCCATCGACCCGAACGCCGCCGCCCGGGACAGCTCGGTGCCGTGCCAGAGCGGGGTGAGCCAGACCAGCGGGCGCACCCAGGCGGGCAGCTGCTCGACCGGGAAGAAGGTGCCCGCGAACATGGTCATCGGCATCACGATGAACCGGAACACCACGTTGAACTGCTGGCCCTCGCTGTCGATCGTCGCGGCGTAGGCGACCACCGGGGCGGCGAAGGCCATCGCGGTGAGCAGGGCGAAGACCAGCGAGAGCAGCACGCCCGGCCCGGTCAGCGCCCCGAGCAGGGCGGCGACCAGCAGGAATGCCACGGCGGAGAAGCCGAGCCGGAGCACGATCCAGGTGAGCTGGCCCGCGACCAGCTGCCCACTGGTGATCGGTGTCGCGGTGACCCCGAGGTAGGTGCGCTGCCACTTGAACGCCGAGAGCACCGGGTAGGTCGACTCGAAGGCGGCCGTCTGGGTGGCCGAGGCGACCAGCAGCGCGGGCGCGAGGTACTGCACGTAGGGCAGCCCTTCGGTGGCCGCGCCCGCGCGGACCTGCGAGCCGAACCCGAAGCCCAGCGCGACCAGGTAGAGCACCGGCTGCAGGACGCTGGAGACCACCGAGGAGCGCCAGTTGCGCCGGTACCAGGTCCACAGGCCCTCGACCACGAGCCAGGCGGCCCGGGGCGGGCTGGGGACGTGCGCGGTGATCGCCATCAGTCGACCAGCGTCCGGCCGGTGAGCCGGAGGAACACGTCCTCCAGGGTGCTGCGCCGGACCAGGCTGGACAGCGGGGTGATCCCGCGCGCGTGCGCGGCGGCCAGCGCGGCCTCGCCGTCGGCGGTGTAGAGCAGCAGCCGGTCGGGCAGCTCCTCGACCCGGCTGGCGAGGTCGGCGACCGCGGCGACGTCCTGGGTGCCGGGGGCGAACCGCAGCTCCAGCACCTCGCGGGTGGAGTACTGGGCGATCAGCTCGGCCGGGCTGCCCTCGGCGACGATGCGGCCCGCGTCCATCACCACCAGCCGGTCGCAGAGCTGCTCGGCCTCGTCCATGTAGTGCGTGGTGACGATCAGCGTGACGCCCTGCTGCTTGAGCCGGAACAGCCGGTCCCAGAGCAGGTGCCTGGCCTGCGGGTCGAGCCCGGTGGTCGGCTCGTCGAGCAGCAGCAGCTCCGGCTCGTTGATCAGCGAGCGGGCGATGGTCAGCCGCCGCTTCATGCCGCCGGAGAGCGGCTCGACCTGGTCGTCGGCCCGGTCGGACAACTGGGCGAACTCCAGCAGCTCCACGGCCTTGGCGCGCACGTGCGCCCGGGAGAGTCCGAAGTAGCGGCCGTAGACGTGCAGGTTCTCCCGGACGGTGAGCTCGGAGTCCAGGTTGTCCTGCTGCGGCACGACGCCCAGGCGGGCCCGGATCCGCGGGCCCTGGGCCAGCGGGTCCATGCCCAGGACGGTCAGCTCGCCGCCGGTGCGCGGCGAGACGCAGGCGACCATGCGCATCGTGGACGACTTGCCCGCGCCGTTGGGGCCCAGGAAGCCGAAGGCCTCGCCGGGGCGGACGTCGAGATCGATCCCCTTGACCGCCTCGAAGTCGCCGAACCGCTTCGCCAGGTCCCGCGCGTGCACCAGTGCCCCATCACCCACACCGGCACACTAACCCGGGTCACCGACAGTGCCGAACGAATTTGACCCGGGTCAGCGGCGCAGCCGGGCCAGCCGGGCCTCCAGCCCGGCGATCCGGGCCTTCAGGACGGCGGCGCGTTCCTCGGCCGCCTCAGCGATCTCGTCGGCGGCCGCGGTCACCGGCACCCCGGCCCGCTGTGCCGTGGCGACAAGGCAAGCGGTGACCGCGGGGTCGGCGAGGATGATCGTCGAGAAGGTGCCGGGGTTGAGCTGTTTGGACTTCTTGAACACGCCGGTGCCGCGGTAGTCGATCTCGGCGGGGATCCGCAGGGCGGCGCCGTGGTCGTTGAGCGTGTCCTTGGCGTAGGCGATGAGCAGGGTCAACACCGCGCGCGACAACGAGTCGATCACGCGCGCGCGGCCGGGGAAGGGCGGGATGGGCAGCTGCTCGATCTGCTGGCTGACCGAGTCGGCGAGCAGGTACTCGAGCAGGTTGCGCGTGCGGATCTCGGTCACCTGGGACCACTGGACCTCTTCACCGTCCACGACGACCGCGTCGGGGGTGATGCTCAAGCCGACGAAGTTGTCCAACTTGCCCAGGAGCTTGCCGACCCGCCCGGGAACCTTGGGGTGCTCCTTGAGCGCCACGCCCAACCCGAAACTCCACGGCTCGGTGACCGCCTCGGGGACAGGGCGCGCCCTCGCCAGCAACTCCCGCAGGCGGCTCGCCTCTTGGGCGACCTCCGCCGCGTCGGCGCGTTCCTCTTCGGACTCAGCGGTCTCCGGGACTTCTTGGACTCCCTGGACTTCCAGCTCGCGGGATGCTGGCTCTTCTGCGCGGTCGCGCAACCGGTCCACTGCGGAGTCCGCGCTCTGCTTGACCGACCGCGCCTTGTCGGCGAGTCCCTTGCCGAGGTTGCCCAGTGCCATCCGCCCACTCCCGTCTCGTGCGGGCGGATCTTAATCGGCCCGGACGCGAGAGCGCCCGGGTTCCGCGGAACCCGGGCGCTCTCGGTGCGCGATCAGAGGTTGGGGAACCAGATCTTGATCTCGCGCTCGGCCGACTCCGGGGAGTCCGAGCCGTGCACGAGGTTGTACTGGACCTCCAGGCCGAGGTCGCCGCGGATGGTGCCGGGCGTGGCCTTGTCGACCGGGTCGGTGCCGCCCGCGAGCTGGCGGAACGCCGAGATGGCGCGCGGGCCCTCGACGACCAGGGCGACGACCGGGCCGCCGGTGATGAACTCCAGCAGCGACTCGAAGAACGGCTTGCCGTCGTGCTCGGCGTAGTGCTGCTCGGCGACGGCGCGCTCGACGGTCCGCAGCTCCAGCGCGGCGAGGGTCAGACCCTTGCGCTCGATGCGGGAGATGACCTCGCCGACCAGACCGCGGCTGACACCGTCGGGCTTGACCAGGACCAGGGTGCGCTCACTCACGGCGTTCCGTACTCCTTCATGGGGATCTTCTCGTGCGGACCCACACGAGCGTGTGAGCAGGGTAACCCGGTGTGGTGGCAGCGTTTGCCCCGCTCCCACCCTGGTGCCCACGGTGACCGCATGGCCGTCCTGATCGCCCTGCCCCTGTCCGCGGTTCTCGCGCTGGGAACCCCGGTTGAAGTACCGGACTTCTCTTACGCGTATCGCTACCAACTGCAGATAGAAACCGCGGCGACAGAGGAGACGCTGACGGAGGCTGTCGCCGCTGACCTGCGGCGCTTCTTTCCGTTCGACTCCAACTGCCCTGTCCTGCCGCCGGTGGGTGCAAGGTGCGACCTCTACACGATCCCGGGACTACCGCTGCCCGGTACGACTAACCCGGTCCAGGTAGTCGAGAAAACCAAGACCTCGTGGACGTTCCGGTCGCTGCCAGGACACATAGAGGGCAGCGACCGGAACATCACGTTCACCTTCTCCCGGTCCAAGACCGCGCTAGAGCTACGGGTTCACGCGAGTGGACCGTGGACGCCAACAGCGGCGGCCACGGTCCACCTCGGGATCGCCCATGCGGTCTGGCAGGTCTTCGCCGACCGGGTGTCCGCTGCGTACTAAGAGCTAGCTGTGCACCAAGAGCGACTGCGTCCTAGGGGCGCAGGGTCTTGGACCAGAGCGAGGTCCCCTTGCCGTCGCGCAGGTAGACGGTCAGCTCACCGCTGCGCCCGTCGACCTGCACCTCACCGAAGTGCTGGAACCCGCCCAGCGGCGAGGTGTTGGCCACCGGCGGCGCGTGCACGAACACGGCCTCGGGACCGAACGTCGGGTCCAGGGCGTTCGGCCCGAACGCGCCCGCGTGCAGCGGCCCGGACACGAACTCCCAGAACGGGTCGAAGTCGCCCACGGCCGCCCGGTCGGGCGAGTAGTGGTGCGCGGCGGTGTAGTGCACGTCGGCGGTCAGCCAGACGACGTTGCGCACGTGCCTGCGGGCCAGCGTGCGCAGCACCCAGGCCAGCTCGAACTCGCGGCCCGCGGGGGCGCCGGGCAGGCCGTTCGCCACGCCCTCGATGTCCTGGCCGTCCGGCACGACCAGGCCGATCGGCAGGTCGTTGGCCACGATCTTCCAGGTGGCCCGGCTGCGGGCGAGCCCGTCGACGAGCCACCGCGCCTGCCGCTCCCCCAGGATGTGCCCCTGCCCGTCCTTGGCGGCGGTGTTGGCGTCCTTGTAGGTGCGCATGTCGAGCACGAACACCTCGACGTGCTTGCCGTAGGCGAAGCTCCGGTAGACCCGACCGTCCTCGGCGCGGCGGCGGTCGATCGGCTGCCACTCGTGGAACGCCTGGTTCGCGCGCGCGGCGAGCACGTCGACCCGCTTCTCGGTGTACTGCGGCAGGTCGAGGATCTCGCCCGGGTACCAGTTATTGGTAACTTCATGATCCCACCACGTGTGTCAACCAACTACACTGACACCGGCACCTACCAGCGAGGATACGTCGATGAGCGCACCGAGTCCCCGGAAGCGACGCAGGTTCACCAAGCAAGCCAGCACGCGAAGCCTGGATGTCGTCCCGTTCACCTCGGTAGACGATGCGGCTGTCTGCTACGTCCGGCAGTCTCACTATTCCGACGAGAGCATGTCGAGCGCGGTTCAGACTGCGGATACGCATCGTTGGTGCAATGCCTACGGGATTCCGATGGTCGCGACCGTGGAAGATTTGCATGTGTCCGGGGACCTGGAGCCCGAGAAGCGAGGTGGGCTGAAAGAATGGCTGTCGGACCGACCCCCGATTCCATGGAAGACCTTGGTTGTACCCAAGCTGGATCGATTGGTCCGCAACGTGATGGACGCGCTTTCCTTGCTCGAATGGCTGAGGGCACGAGGGAAACGCCTAATCTGCATCGCTGAAGGCATCGATTCCAGCAACTCAATGTCTGAGTTCCTGATCACGTTGGTGGCAGCGTTTGCCCGTATGGAGCGTGAACGGATGCGGGAGCGTTTCCGCGCCTCAAAAGCGGCTCTCAAGGACGCTGGACGTTGGGGAGGCGAAGGTCATATTTACGGCACCATGCCGGTTGAATTGCCGAGTGGTGGCTGGATTCTTGGGCTTGACCCGTACGCGGTCCGGATTCTTCATTCACTTTCCACCATGGCGCGGGAGGGTAAGAGCGTCACCGAGATGTGCGCCTGGTTGACGGAAAACAAGATCGCAACGCCAAGGGATAGGCAATTGCAGCTTGGGGCTGAGCGGAGAGGGGAGGACCCCGCAACTGTTGAAATCAGCGGCAAGGCGTGGCGGGCAACGTCGCTTCGCCGCATGCTCGCCGATCCGGATCTTGTAGAGTTCGGCATCTTCGAACCAGCGGAGCAGGCGGAGATTTCCGTGCGGCTTGACGAGAGGTCGCGACGGAAGTCCAGGGGCAGCAACCAGCCTTACCCGCTTTCCGGAGTACTGGTGTGCTCTGAATGTCTAGAGCCTTTGTGGCACCGCCTCGCGCACCAGAAACGAACGGGCAGGAATGGCGCGGCTATCGAGTACGAGTACCGGTACTGGCAGTGCCCATCACGTAAACATGGTCCGTCCATGCGGGCGGACGAAGTCGAGCCGTTGGCCGAGCAAGCTTTCTACAAGATCTTTGCGATGGTCCCTGTTCGTGAACGTGTTATTCTGCCGCCGACCAATCATGCGAATGACATCGCGAAGCTGGAGCGAGAATATGGCAAGGTGATGTCGGGGGTTGCGCGGGTTCAGTCTGCGGAGGACAGGGTCCGCATTATGAATGACGGGGTTAAGGTCCTGGCGGATATCGACACGCTTAGGGCGCTTCCGGCTGACCCTGGTGGGGTGCAGTGGGTCCCGACTGACCGTACGTGGAAGCAGGAGCTTGCGAGTTTGACTCCTGAGGAACGGCGGTTGCGGTGGCTCGAATTGGGGTTCGCGTTCGCGGTACAGAAACGGGCCGATGGTACGTGGTCGGCTGGCTGGCGTCTTCCGGACGGCTGGCAGGAAGCAATGCCGGAACTTGCTCATTGGCACGACCGGATCGGCGCCGGCGGCGAGACTGTAGAGGTGACCGACCTACTCAACTGGTCAGCGGTCGGCTCGACTGAGCCACCAACCAGCGAGAGCTAGAGAACTTCCGATGCAACGACAGAGACCCCCTCCGCGCGATGCGGAGGGGGTCTCTTGTGTAGTCGGGGCCGGCGAATTGTCTACCCGCCGGATCGCTGGTTGGGGATGAGTAGATCGCACACTGTGCTGATCTTGGTGGCCAACTGTCGGACGTCCGTTCCGTCAATGGTGATCCAAACCGCGCCATCTGGGCCTGCTCTGAGTGTCGCTCGAACCTGTGTGTCGATCACTGGTGTGGGGGTGTCGGGTGCGTGGTCATCGGTCGTGGTGACCACCCCCGTTCACGTCAGGGAGGGAGTCCCCGTCGTTGCCCTGCTGGTGGTGGTTTCGGGGTTGTTCGGGGTGGTCGGTCTGGTGGGTCCCTGTGGTCCCTGTCGGGTGTTGTGGCTGGTCAGGGCGGGGACTTGGGGGCAGGGAGGGGGTAGGGAGTGGTCCCTGTGTCCCTGTGGGGTCCCTGTCGTGGTCTTCGTGGTCGGTGGGGTGGTCGCGGTGGTGGAGTGCTGCCGTGAGGTCTTCGGCGCGCAGGACTTTGAGGCCGTCTGATTTGCGTGCGGTGATCCCGTGCCGTGCGAGTTCGTCCCGCAGGTCGGTGAAGGTCCAATGCTCGTAGGTGTCGGGGTTGGTGGTGGCGAGTCGGGCGAGGATGACCTGTGTACGGACTCGGCGTTCGCCGTGTAGGGCTTCTGCGATGGCGGTGAGGTGGTCCGGTGGTGCGCTCTCCAGTTGCGGGTGGTCGGGGGCGGGTAGGGCGCGGCCGTCGTCTTCGATGAGTCGTTGGGCGCGTTGGATGACGGGGGTGACCTCGTCGGCGCCGTCCTCGAAGGGGATGTAGAAGGTGCGGATGAGGTCGAAGGTGGAGTCGGTGACGCCTACGGCCACGCAGGTGCCCCGGTCGGTGCCGATGCGCAGTTCGGTGGCGCGGATGCCTGCGGCGTAGCGGCCGGAGCCGAGTAGTCCGTCGTTGGCGACGTGATCGGCTACGGAGAACGCGACCCCGCATCCGATGTTGCGGGTGATCTCCTTCGGGAGGCTGTCCTTGGTGGGTGACTGGGTGGCCAACAGCAGGATGACGCCGTATTTGCGGCCGCGTTTGATCACCCGCACGGCCAACTCGGCGGCCCGTTTCCCGTAGCGGGGGTGCCCGAACAGTTCGTGGCACTCGTCGATCGCGCAGATCAGCGGGTGCAGCCCGAGGTGGCGTTGGTCGGCGAGTCGCCGTGACACCTTGGGCGGGCGTCCTGGTTGGGCGCCGAGGGTCTTGCCGCGTTTCTCCATCTCGGTGACCAGATCGGCGAGTGCGTCGGTGGCCGCTTCGGCGACCGTGTCGTCCATGCCCATGCGGTAGCGGGACAGCCGGGGCGCGAAGGGGTCGAAGTCGGGGGACTCGCCCATGACGAACGCCCACAGCTCGGCGGTGGGATCGAGCGCGGCACCGAGCATGAGCGTGCGCAGGGCCGCCGACTTGCCTTGACCGGGGCGACCACCGACCAGCCAGTTGGCACCGATCAGGGGGGCGTTGATGATCGCGCCGCGTTGGGACAGTCCGAACGGGACACCGGCGAACACGTCGACCCTCCCGCCGTCGGGGCCGCTGTCCTCCAGGAGCGGCCAGGGTCCGGCACCGCCGGAGAGGGTGCCCTTGTCGGCCACCCACAGGTCCAGCACACCGTCCTCGTCGCCCTTGGTCGCCCAGGTCTCCAAACCGGACCGACCGAGGTTCGCAGCGAGCTTCCCGCGCTGCCCGGCGACCATGTCCGCGGTGACCCCCAAAGGCAGTCTGACCTGCGCGAATGTGCCGTCTCCGTCCTTTCGGGCCGGTACCGTGTAGATCAACTCCCCGCCGCCCTTGAAGAACGCGTTCAGTGGTGTGATCCCGAGATGGGCGAGCGCGCGGGAGATCATCCGTTCATCGATCCAGGCGTCCGCGTCGTCCCGGTCGGGCTGGATCAACCACCCGGCCCCGGGTTCCCGGTCGCGGCCCTCGAACGCCGCTGCCACGACCCACAGCAGCGGCAGCACCGCCCACACCACCGACCAGGCCGCGACCAGCACCGCGCCGATCGCGCCCAGGGCCGCGTAGACCCCGGCCAACCACGGCCACATGTCCGCCCGGTCCATCACCGTGTCCACCAGCCACAGCACCCCGGCGAGCACACCGGCGACCCGGGCGGCCAGGACCACGCGCCGCGCGGCGGTGCCGACCCGCGCCCACCGGGCACGGGCGTCCGCCCGGATCAGCTCTTGCGCGGTCCGGCGCGCGTCGGTGTCACCGGCCGACCGCGCGGCGCGGGCATCGGCCCGCAGGTCGGCATAGGTGGCCCACGACCACGCCTTGACCGCCCAGCGCCCGGTCCCGCGCACCACGAACCACGCCAGCCGCGCGAGATCGGCCGGCGCCTTGCGCGCCCGGTAGGCGGCCACCGACCGCACCCGCACCACGACCTCCGAGCGCCGGACCCGCCCACCGATCCCGCGCGCGATGTCGACCAGCACGCGGACCACCGAGTCCGGCCGCCGCGTGGGCCGCTGCCGGGTGGGGGTACCCGTGTCGTCCGGGAGAGCGCCGTTGTCGTCCTCGGTGACCAACTCCCCGTCGAACACCTTCGGCTCCAACGCGTTCACCGGGGCGTTCACCACACCGCCGTTCACGGGCGCGTTCACCGGCTCGGAAGGGCCGTTCATGAACTCACCCGCCCCTCGGGGCCGGCGGCCAGTTCCGCGACCAGCGCGGCGGCCAGTCGGGAGGACAGCCCACGCGAGCACCCGGTCACCTGCCGCACCCACGCCGGCGTGACCGGTGTCCCCGGCGACCACGCCCGCAACGCGGCCTGCCGGTACTCCGTGAACGACCGGCGCGGTCGCGGCCGTTGCGGCGGGCTGGTCGCCTCCGTGACGGCCGCGACGTCCCCGGACCCACCGATGTCCGCCCCGGGTGTCCCCGGCACCTCAGCGGCCTGTCCAGGCCGCGCGGGGTCGGTTGCCCGCCGTGTCACGGCCATGGTGACGTCGGTGAGCTTGTCGCGCAGGTCGGTGACCGCCTCAGCCGCCACGAAGACCAACAACACCGGCACCGAGTGCAGCACCACCCCGGCCGCGCTCCCGGCCG
>NZ_BSTR01000016.1 GCF_030269645.1 Actinokineospora sp. NBRC 105648
AGAACCGGCCCGCCACCTGGGCGAACAGTTCATCCAACCCGGCCACCCAGGCGTCAAGATCCTCATCAGTCAACACAAGATCGACAACCTACACCACGAAGATCACCAAGTGCGGCTGGAGTACTAGAGCACCGCGGTGGGGAAAAGCGTGGGGAGAAGGGCATCCCCACCACAGGTCAAGTTTAGCGGTGCTCTCCCCCCACACGAAGCGAGTCCACTAGATCGAGCATCCGTAGCGGGACTTACGTTCCAGCGGGGTCGGCCTGTCCGCTGCGGTTTGGTGGGTGGGTGGATCCACGTGAGGTCATCCCCACCACACGGCGAGTTTGGCGGCACTCCTCCCCCACACGAAGCGAGCCCACTAGATCGAGCAACCGTAGCTGGACTTGCGCACCAGCCGGGTCAGGATCCTGTTGCGCACCAGCGGGCTTGGCCTCCGCTGCGGTTGGGCGGGTGGGCGGCGCTACCGGTGGCTTGAGGGCTGCTGCGGCTTGGTGGTGAGCGGTTGCTCCTAGTCGAGGCGAACTTACCGGTCCCGCCAAGCCATGGGCGACAGCGCAAGCGCCGCCTCGGCGACCCGCTGGGCGGTCTCCGTGGTGAGGCCCTTGCGGGCCGAGTCCACCCACCCGTCGATGCGGTGGACGCCGGTGTCGCGGTATTCGAGGGCCTGCAGGAGCATCTCCAGCTTGTCGGCGTCCTTGGCGCACCGGGCTTCCGGAGTTGTCTTGGCCTCGAACTCGTCGACGGCGGCCCGCACAGCGGTTTGTGAAGCGGTGGGCAGGTGCTCGGTCTGATCAGCGGTGATGGCGCGCGGGTCGGGCTTGTCGAGGTAGTCGGTGGCCGTGTGCGGGAGGTCCCCGGTCCGGACCTCCTGCGTGTCGTGCCAGAGCGCCAGGAACGCGGCGCGCTCGGGGTTGGCTCCTTCCTCGGCCGCGATCAGCGCGGCCAACTGGGCCACGCGCGCGGTGTGTTCGGCGACGGACTCCGGATCGCGCACACCCGCGTGCCACCAGCCCGCGCGCCGGATTCGCTTCAGCACCCCCAATTCAAAACCGAACGCCGCCAGCGCGCGCCCCTGCTCCTCACCCATCGCCTTCCCCCGCCATCCGAAGTGCGTAGTGCAAACCAGCCACCTGGTCACGGCCGGCCCTGGTCAGCACATCACTCGCCGAGAGTCGCTCCAGCACTTCGGCCAGCCGGGGCCGGACCGACGACTGCCCAGCCAAGAGACGTGGACGGGAAGCGATCAACGAGTGCGCTGTGTGCAAGTTCAGGGGCAGGTGCGGCGATCCCGGGTCGAGTCGATCGAGCAGGTGCCGCAGCAGTGGCGCACCACTCCACGAGCGGGTGTCAGCCTCGACCATGAAGTCGTCGTCCACCTGCTCCCCGGTGGACTCCCCGATCCAGTGCGCCCAATAGTTCAGGTTCGCGACGCCTGCCCGAGGCTCGGCCATCGCCACGACGAACTCGTGCAGCCTGTCGTTCGCGCCGGTCGACGCGAGCGCCACCGACGCGGACCTCGCCTTAAGGAGATCGGTGATGCCCGCGGTCCGGCGGACGGCGACCGAACGCCATTCGTCGCCCAGCCAGTCGACCACCTGCGGGCGGCGGTCGAACCCGAGCAGGTACACCGCCCGCCGCCGCAGCAGTGCCTCGGCGCCCTGGTGGGTGCGCTCGGCGACCAGCAGGAGGTGGTCGAAGAACCTGGACCGCTCCGCTTCCGTCAGCGACGGTCCGGCGGGGGTCGGACCGCGCCTGGGCACCTGGGGACGAGATCCCGGAGCTGGGCGGGCACGTCACCGGTGACCGGCCAAGTGATCAGGTTGGTGATCGTCTTCCGGTGCACCTTGGCGGCGAGGGGATGCGTATCAGGATCCACCCAAGTGCCTCCGGCGTGCACACCCACCGCGAGGACGAGGTCCGCTTCCACCGCTTCCCGAAGGTGCCGGGCAGTGGACGGTGGTGCGCCGAGCCTGCCCAGGCGACCGCACAACCGAACGAACTCACCCGCGGGGACGGCGGCAAGTGGCCGCCTGCCGGACTCCCACCCCTGAACCGTGGTCACATCCACGGTCAAGCGCTCCGCCAGCGCTTCCTGAGTCAACCCGGTGGACTGGCGCGCCAGCTTCAGCACGAACCCCGACACGACCCCGAAGGCGGGCGCCCCCCGACCAGCGGTCAGGGTTCGTGGTCGAGCCCGCATGGCTGCTCCCCAATAGCCGCTTCTCTGAGCGATCGCACTCGTACCGACGGTCAGTTCCCCAGCCCGCCGACCGATCGTAGCGTGCACTTCATCAACCGGCGAGGCTGCCGTGACCAGCAACAACGTTCAGGAGAGACGGTAGTGGCACCACAGGGCCTGATATTCGTGCGTGGTGACCTCGGGGATCTCGCGAGACTCGCGACCTCCGTGGCCAGAGCGATCGAAGAGGACGCGCTCACCACGGATCTCGTCGACGAGTTCGAGGACGTGTGCGCCACGGCGACGCAGGCGTGCCGCTGGCTAGTCGATCACCTACCACTGGGTAGCTCAAGGTGACCGATCCCCTGCTGTTCCGGCACACGGTAACCACTGCGGGTTTCGTCTTCCGCTGGTGCGTCAAGGGGCTCAGCGAGGACGGGGCACCCATCACGACGATCTTCGATCTGGCAACCGACCGGCGGAGTGTGGTGATGCGGCCTGGGGCCATCGACACCTTTTCGCTGCGGCTATGGTCCGACTCGCTCGAGACCTTGGCCATGGCGTGCGCGACGACAGGTACACACGCCGTCAGCGGTGCCCATCCGCGATGTGGGTCCCGGACGCTCACGATCCGGACCAGTTCCGGGCCCGCGGTCACCTTCACCGCCTCCGTCCCCCAAGCCCGACTATTGATCGCCTATCGAGGCAGGCACCTGTCAGCGATCACCAACGCGGTGGCCGAGATCAACGAGTGCGTCAAGGCGTGGCTGGTGCCTGTGCCGCCATGGCTGCCGTGATGGCTTGCCAGAGGGAGCCGGCTGTGCCGAAGGTCGTGTCGTTGAGGTCTTCGTCCGACAGGGAGACGGCGAAGGTGTCCTCGATGCCGAACAGCAGGTCCAAGGCTCCCATGGAGTCGAGGCCGATGTCGCGCAGGCGGGTGTCCTCGGTCAGCTGGCCGTCGCCCAGCAGGGGCAGGTTGGCGGCCAGTAGCTCGGTGAAGCGGTCGTCCATCAGGGGGTCCTCCGGGTGAGGGTGAGGCGGGATACGTGTGGGGGTTGGTCGCCGTCGATGGCCACTTCCACGGGGCAGGGGTGGCCGAGGAAGGCGATGAGGCTGGCGTAGAGGCCGTAGGCGCCCACGTTGGGGATGGTGACTACGTCGCCGACGGACAGGGGTGGGAGGGGGGCCGTTTTGGACCAGGTGTCCAGTGGGGTGCAGAGGGGGCCGGTGACGATGGTCGGCGTCGTGCCCTGGACCGTGAAGGTGGGGTTGATCGGGGGGAGTCTGCGCAGGCCGGACATGCCGCCGAGGTGGTTGATGCCGGATTCCAGGACCACGACTTCCCTGCCGTGCGAACGTTTCACGTCCAAGACCCGGACGACAAGGGTGCCTGCGGTGCCAACCAGGTGCCTGCCGGACTCGAACGTCACGAACGGCTCACGCGAGCGCCAACCGGGGAGGTGCCCGTCCAGCAGGTCCACCAAGCCCGCACGCAGGCCGGTCAGGTCCGCGGGAGGGCCGGGGCGGGCGAACGGGGCCGCGAAACCGCCGCCGAGGTCGATGACCTCTAAGTCGCCCACGTAAGGCGCCAATGCCTTGGACACCAGGGCGACCGTCTCCAGCGAGCGGGTGAACTGGGCCAGCAGCGCCGCCACCGAGTCAACATTGGTCCCCATGTACAGGTGCAGCCCGGCCACGTGCACACCCGGGCGGTCTCCGAAGTCCTCGGGCGCCGAGACGATCCATCCTGTGTCGGCGCCGAACTGGGAGGCGACACCGGTCATGGCGAGACCTTGGCCCCCAATGGGAACATCGTCGTTGACACGCAACAGGGTCCGGACCGAGGCGTCCACTGAAGAAGCCAAAGTGGACAGTTGATCCAGACCGTGTGGCGAGTCCACACAGAACTCGCGAACTCCGGAAGTCAAAGCGTGCAGGACGTCGTCGTCGCGCTTGCCCGGTCCGGTGTACAGGACCTCCGCGGCCGACCAGCCTGCCACCAAAGCCGCGTCCAGTTCGCCGCGTGAGCACACCTCCGGCGCGACGCCCGCCGCCCTCAAGGTTTCCAGTACGGCGGGGTGCGGGTTGGCCTTCAAGGAGTAGTACAGGCCGGTCGGTGTGGGCAAAGCCGCAGTCAGGCGGGCGACCGACGACCGGACCTCCGCAAGGTCGTAGACATACGCCGGGGTCTCTGGAACGTCAAGCACCGCTCACCTCCGCGAGACGCTTGCGGTCTACCTTTCCGTTGCGGGTCAACGGGAGTGACTCGACGACCACGCAGTGCCGGGGGATCTTGAACTCCTCGATCTCCGCGCGCATGAGCGAGAGCACCTCGGCCGGTGTCGACTCGCCCACCACCGCGAGCAGTGCCGGTCGACCGTCAAGCGGGGGCACCACGGCGGCCAGCTCGACACCGGGCACGCGGCGAGCTGCGGCCTCGACCTCGGCCGCGCTCACCCGGAAGCCGCGCTCCTTGTAGATGTCGTCGAGCCGCCCGACGACATACACATAACCGTCCTCGTCCAGCCAGCCGTGGTCGCCGGTGCGGAGTTCGGGGAACAGGCCCTCGTTACGCGGGAACCGGGCGGCGGTCTGCTCGGGGCGGCGCCAGTAGCCGGACATCACGTTCGGGCCGCGCACCACCAGTTCACCGATCTCCCGCGCTCCCAAGCGATTTCCCGATCCATCCACAGTGAACACCTCGGTCCCGGGCAACGCCAAGCCGCTCGAGCCAGGACGGTCGAGATCGCCGTCCGGGGGCATGATGGTGGCCCGTTTGCACTCGGTGAGGCCGAACATCAGCTGAACCCGCAACCCAGGAATCCCCGCGCGCAGGTCGCGCAACACTTCTGGCGGCATGGCAGCCCCGGTGTTGGTGAGCAGTCGCAGCGGGGGCACTCGGGAGCTGTCGCGGCGCAGGAGCCGGGACAGTGCCTCAGCGACGGAGGGCACCGCGGCGAGCACGGTGGCCTGAGCCGCGACGAGGTTGCGGAGCAGCCCTGGACCGGCGTCGGCGGGCCGCCCGAGCCGAACGTGTGCGCCCACTGCGGCGGCCAGGAACAGTTGGTACATCCCATAATCGAACGACAGCGGCAGCGGGCAGTACACGACGTCCTCGGTCTCGTAGACGAGCACCGAGCGGATCGCCTCGATGGCGAAGCACACCTGCTGCTGGGTGCTCACCACCGCCGACGGGGCACTCGTGGTCCCCGAGGTGTAGATCAGGCACACCGCGTCCACCGGCAGCGGCTCCGGTCCCAGGTCCTCGGGCACCGGTCCCGGTCCGAAGGCCAGGTCGTGCGCCGCCGACCAGGCATCCGCCGCGATCACCAGCGCGGGCTCTGCCTCGTCGAGCACGTGCGCCAACGGCTTGCCGACCACCTGCTCGTGCAACACGCAGAACGCGGCGCCGACCCGGGAGCAGGCGTAGATCAACGCGGCCGTGAGCGGCCCGGACGGTCCGACCGCCACGACCCGGTCACCGCGCCGGACCCCGCTCTCCGCCAGCATCCCCGCCAGCCGCGCGGTCGCGGCGGCGAGCTCGGCGTAGCTGACGGTCTCGGTGTCGGTGGACACCGCCGGTCGGTCGGGCCACCGGCGGGCGGCGGTGAAGACGAGGTCGTGCAGCAGCGACATGACGAGCCCTCCTATCGGCGCCGCAGCGCGGTGATGCCCCAGCTGAACCCGACCCCGCTGGTGGCGAGCAGCACCAGCTCCCCGGGCCGGAGCCGACCCAGGGCGTCCAGATCGGACAGTGCGATGAACGGGTCGCAGCAGCCCATGTGGCCGTAGCGGTCGTAGTTGAACACCGTGCGCTCGTCGGGCAGGTCGAGCGCGCGCAGCAGCCGCTCGTGCATGCGCCGGTCCATCTGGTTGATCAGCAGGTACGCGATGTCCTCGGTCCCCAGCGCCGCAGAAGTTCCGAGCTCCGCTGAATTTCCAAGCGCCGCAAGGGTTTCCGCGACGAGCACGCGGTAGTTGTCCAGGTACACCTTGGCGAGCTTGAGCTGGTTGCCGCGCCGACGGGTCACCACGCGGTCGTCGACGTACTCGCCCACGTAGAAGTCGCACCAGCTCGGGTCGGTCCGCATCCGGGCGCCGAGGAACTCGTACCGCACGTCCTCGGACCCGATCAGCACCGCGCCCGCGCAGTCGCCGGTGTTGAACAGCGACACCGACTCCGGGTCGGTGTAGTCGACCGCGCGGCTGGCCCGTTCACCGAAGAGCACCAGCGCGTACCGCACCCGACCAGCGGAAACAGCGTCGACAGCGGCCTGCAGGGCGGTGGACGACGACGTGCAGAAGTTGACCACCTCGAAGCAGTGCGCGCCGGTGATCCCCAAGGCGTCGGCCACCTTGGCCGACGGCGACCAGCCCGGGTAGTCCCAGTCGCCGCCGCCCGCCATGATCACCTGGCCGATGTCGGCGGTGCCGACCCCGGCGCGGTCGAGCACCTTGCGGGCGACGTCGGCGGCCAGCTCCCAGGCCTCGTCGTAGTCGCCGAAGACCGGGATCTCGGCGCAGTGCGTCCAGGCGAGGATGTCGGGCACCGGGCGCCCGGACAGCTCGTGCATCCGCTCGACCGTCATCCGCTCGGCCGGGAACGCCACGTCGAAGTCGACGATTCCGATCACGGTGGTCCCCCTCTCAGCGGGTCGCGGCGGCGAGTGCAGTGCGAGCGCGCAGGTCATCCAAATAGGACAGTGCGTCGAGGACTGTCCTGGTGGGCAAGCCGAAGTCGACCAGGCACGCGAGCTCGTCGACACCGAGCGCGCGGAACGCGGCGACGGCCGGTTCGAGCTTGTCCACGGTGCCGAGCAGGCCGCCGTTGTCGTAGTAGCGGTCGAACGAGCGGCTGACGATGAAGTCGATGTCCTCTTCGGACAGCGCGGCGATGTCGACCCGGCGCTTCCCGTCGAGCCCGGAGCCCAGCAGCAGCCCGAGGGAGCTGCGCAGGTAGCGGCTCAGCGGGGCGCGCACCTGCTCACGGACCTCGTCGTCGTCCGCCCCGAGGAAGGCGTGCAGCATCAGGACCACGTGCCCGGGCCAGCCGACAGCGGACGCCTCGGCGCGGTACGCGGCGATCTTCTCCGCCAGCTCGGCGGGTTCCTGGCCGAGCAGGTGGGTGAGCACGCCCGCCCCCGCGCGGCCGGCGGCGCGGAAAGTCTCCACTCCCCCGGCGCTGGTCAGCCACACCGGCAGCTCGGGCTGCACCGGCCGCGGGTAGATCTCCAGAGTGCACGACTTCCCATTGCCGTCAACGGTTTCCAGCGCGTCACCTCGCCACAGCGAGCGCACCTGCTGGAGCGTGCGCACCGTGTGCGCACGCCGGTCGGCGTAATGCTCAGGCCGCAGCGCGAAGTCCGTGGCATTCCAGCCGGAGGCGAACGACACCCCGACCCGGCCACCCGACAGGTTGTCCACAACGGACCACTCCTCGGCCACGCGCGCCGGGTGGTGCAGCGGCGCGACGACACTGCCCGCCCGGATCTTCACCCTGGAGGTCACCGCCGCCAGGGCGGCACCGGTCACCGCGGGGTTCGGGTAGCGGCCGCCGAAGGGGTGGAAGTGCCGCTCCGGTGTCCAGACGGCCGTGAAGCCGTGCGTGTCGGCGAAGCGCGCGCCGGACAGCAGCAGCTCGTAGCCGTCGGCGGCGCCGCCCTCGTCACTGAAGTAGAACAGGCTGAAGTCCATCACGGCCTCACAGGGTCGGGGGCCGCGGCGCGGGTGCGCCGGGCCCAGTCGGTGACGGACGGGGCGACCGCGCCCGCCGCGGCGAACAGCACGGCGAACACCAGCCACCCGGCCGCGCCCCAGCGGGTGAGCAGCACCGCGACCAGCACCGGGGTGATCACCTGGCCGAGCTGCGAGGACATCGCGAACAGACCCTGGTACTGGCCCTGGGCGTGCTCGGGGGCCAGCCCGAAGCCCAGCGCCCAGGCGCCGGTGGCGTGCAGCATCTCGCCGAGCACGTGCACCAGCGCGCCGGCGATCAGCAGCGCGACGGTGGCCCAGGTCGGCAGCCCGGCGGACAGCGCGAACAGCCCGCAGCACGCGGCGAGCAGGAACCCGGACGTGCGCAGCGCCCGGGCGCCGCCGGGGACGTCCGAGGCGCCGTCGCTCATCCGGACCTGCAGCAGCACCACCGAGGCGGCGTTGAGGATCACGATCAGCGGGAACAGCCAGGGCGGCGCGCTGGTGTGCTCGGAGATCCAGATCGGCAGCGCCACGACCAACACGCCCGCGTTAGTGATCAGGATCGTGTTGAGCAGGGCCACCACCGCGTACGGCCCGTCGCGCAGCACCGTCCACACCGGACCGTCACCCTCATGCTCGGACGGCGCGACCCTCGGCACGTTGAGATAGGCCAACCCCGACAACGCGAACAGACCGCCCGCGATGAACAGCAACGTCAGGTAGGCGCCCCGGGTGTCGAGGTAGAGCCCCACGGCGCCCGCGCCGGCTCCGGCGACGATGCTGAGGTTGGCCGCCGCCCGCAGGTACGACGACGCCCGCACCCGCTCCTCCGGCGGCAGCAGCCCGGCGATCAGGTGGTTGCTGGAGGCGTCCGTCGCGGTCTCCACGGCGAGCACGAGGGAGCTGACCACCAGCAGCCCGACGAAGTCGCCGACCAGCGGGTACCCGCAGACGAACACCCCGAGCAGGAGCAACAAACCCACGGTGACGTCGCGCGGGCCGTAGCGGTCGGACAGCCGCCCGGCGGGCACCGCCGCGAACAGCCCGATGGCCGCGCCGATGCTCATCGCCAGGCCGACCTGGTCGGCGGCGATGTCTACGGTGCGGGTGAAGTAGAGGACGGCGACCGAGAGCAGGATGCCGTTGGCCGCGGTCTTGGACACGTGGCTCAGGCACAGCGTGCGGATCGGCCCCGCGGGCGGGATGAGGCTCTTGAGCATGGGGTCAGCTTCTCGCGGGGGTCTCGGGGGTGATCAACTCGCGCAGGGCGCGCCGGTCGGTCTTGCCGTTCGCGTTGAGCGGCAACGACTCCAGGTGGTACAGGCGGCGCGGGACCATGTGCAGCGGCAGCCGGGCGCGCAGCCACCGGGTCAGGTCGCGGGCCGGGACGGGCGAGCCGGTGTAGCAGGCCTCCAACCGCGGGTCGGTGTCGCTGCCCGCGACGAGCACCACCGCGGCGCTGATCTCGGGGTGCCGCGCCAGGGCGGTCTCGATGTCGCCCAGCTCGATCCGGTAGCCCCGGATCTTGACCTGGTGGTCGAGCCTGCCCAGGTGCACCAGGTTCCCGTTCTCCCAGCGCACCCGGTCGCCGGTGCGGTAGTAGTGCTTGGGCTCGACCGGCCCGCTGACCGGCACGAACCGGCCGCCGCGCAGGGTCACGAACCGCCCGGCGTTGTCCTCGGGGTCGAGGTACCCGTCGAAGCGCTGGGAACCGCGCACGCACAGCTCGCCGTCCTCGGCCGGGAGCCCGTCGGGGTCGATGACGACGTGGTCGAGGAACCCGTACACCGGTCCGATGGGCACGGTGTCGTTGCTGGTCCCGGGCCAGGTGGCGGAGTCCGCGGGCAGCCGGTACTCGGTGCACGCGACGGTGAGCTCGGTCGGCCCGTAGACGTTGTCGACCGGCGCGTTCGGGGTGACCGCGCGCCAGGCGGCGGCGGTGTGGGCGGGCAACTGCTCGCCGATGAACACGCTGTGCCGCACCCCGGTGGCGAGCCCGGCGGGCAGGGTGCCGAGCTGACCGCCGACGGTGACCACCGAGGGCACCGAGAACCAGTGCGTGATGCCGCGCTCGACCAGGTAGTCCACCGGGCTGAGCAGTTCGGTGCGCTGCGGGCAGACCAGGGTGGCGCCGCCGCCCCAGGTGACGAACAGGTCGAACACCGACGGGTCGAAGGTCAGGTCGAAGGTGTGCGACATGCGCGCGCCGGGGGCCACGGCGTAGCGGTCGATGTTGTGCGCGATGTACGGGGCGAGGTTGCGGTGGCGCACCGGCACGCCCTTGGGACGACCGGTGGAGCCGGAGGTGAACAGGATGTAGGCCACCTCGTCCAACCCCGCCGGGGTGGCCGCCACGTCACCCTCGGCGGTGAGGACATCGTTGTCGGACAGGGCAAGGACAGCGACGGGCGCGTCCGCCAACAACCCCGCGCTGGACTCGTCGGCGAGGAGCACGTCGACTGGCGCCGCGTCGAGGACCTGGCGCAGCCGAGCCGCCGGGAAGCCGGGGTTGAGCGGGATCACCGCCGCTCCCAGGCGTTGCGCGGCCAGGTACCCGGCGAACGCCGTCAGGCTCCGGTTGGCCAGCAGCGCCACCCGAGCGGGCGAGCGGCCGTCGGCGCGCACCACCAACGACGCGACCGCGGCGACCCGGCGTTCCAGCTCACGGTAGGTCAGCACGTGCTCGCCGACCTCCAGCGCGACCGCGTCGGGGTGGCGGGCAGCGGAGTCCGCGAACCACTGGTACAGCGTCTTGGACATGCCTCACCGTCCCTTGTGGAGGGAAAGATCGGGCGCCTGCACGGTCATGGTCGTCGGTGGTTCGTGGCGCTGCGGCACCAGGTGCAGCCGCTCGATGCCCTCGGCGGCGGACAGCGCCGCGCGGCAGTCGCACGCCTGGTCGGTGAACCCGGCGAAGCGGTAGGCGACCTCCATCATCCGATTGCGCTCGGTGCGCCGGAAGTCGGCGACCAGGTGCGCGCCCGCCCGGGCCGCCTGGTCGGCCAGCCAGCGCAGCAGCACGGTCCCGGCACCGAAGGTCACGACGCGGCACGAGGTGGCCAGCAGCTTGAGGTGCCACACCGGGTCGTACTTGGCCAGCAGGATGATGCCGACCGCTCCGTGCGGGCCGAACCGGTCGTCCAACGTGGTCACCAGGACCTCGTGGTCGGGGTCGTCGAGCAGCGCGCGCAGGTCGGCGTCGGAGTAGTGCACGCCGGTGGCGTTCATCTGGCTGGTGCGCAGGGTCAGCTCCTCGACCCGGGCGAGGTCGGCCTCGGTCGCGCGGTGGATGCCCAGCCGCAGGTCGAGGGTGCGCAGGAAGTCCTCGTCGGGGCCGGTGAAGCTCTCCTGCTCGGCCTTGCGGCGGAACCCGGCCTGGTACATCGCGCGCCGGTTGCGGGCGTCGGCGGTGACCGCGGCCGGGGTGAACTCGGGCCGGTCGAGCAGGCCGAGGACGTCGCGCTCGGTGTAGATCCGCACGTCAGGCAGGTGGTGGGCGACCTCGGCGCGCTCGGTGGGGGTGTCGTCGACGAAGGCGATCACGTCGTGGGCGAAGGCGAGCTCCTCGGCGATCGCGCGCACCGAGGCGGACTTCGCGCCCCAGCCGATCCGCGGCAGCACGAAGTAGTCGGCCACGCCGAGCTTCTCCAGCCACGGCCAGGCGTGGTCGTGGTCGTTGCGGCTGGCGACCGACTGCAGGATGCCGCGCTGGTCGAGGGCGACGATGACCTCGCGCACCTCGTCGGCCAGGGTCACCTCGCCGTCCTCGAGCAGCACCCCCGACCACAGGGTGCGGTCGAGGTCCCACACCAGGCACTTGACTGTCTTCACGGTCACTTCGGCATTCACGGTCAGTTCGGCGTTCACGGTCACTCCAGCCTCCACCGGGGTCTCCTCGGCCGTGCTCAGATCCGCCACAGGGTCACCGCCCAGGCCGCGACCGGGCTGTTGTTGAGCACCAGCACGTGGTCGCCCTCGCCCAGCTCGCCCGAGCGGAGCAGCCGGTCGAGGTTGAGCACGACGTCCATCGCGCCGAGGTGTCCGTAGCGGGCCAGGTGGTCGCCGCAGACGGGGTGGATGGGGGTGCCCAGCAGCGCGCCGTAGAACTCGTACGCCGAGGCGGTGACGTTCTGCATGAGCGTCGCGGCCACGTCCTCGGTGACCAGCCCGGCCTCGGCGAGGACCTCCTCGACCATCCGGCCCAGCCGCAGCCGCGAGTGCATCGCCAGCTCGAAGCGGTATCGGTCGGCCGAGCGGCACTCCTCGCGCCACTCGTACCAGGGGGACTGCTTGTAGTCGACGCCGAACAGGTCGTGGAACCCGCCGTCGGTCTCCATCCGGTGCGCGACCAGCTCGGGCCGGCCACCGCGCACCACGGTCATCGCGTACGCGCCGTCGCCGATCACGGTGACCGGGTGGCGCACCCGGTCGATCGCGGTGGGCCTGCTCGCGTGGGTGATCACCACGCTCCGCCGGGCGGGCTGGGCGATCAACAGGTCCCGCGCCAACGCCCACGCCGCGCTGGAACCGGTGCAGCCCAAGCCGTCCACGGTGAAGGCGAACGCCGAGGGCAGCTTCGCCTCGGCCTGCACGTGGCACACGTCCGAGCCCAGCAGCGTCTCCGGCGCCCGCGGGCCGACCATCAGCAGCAGGTCAGGCTCAAGACCGCCGTCGCTCAGCAGCTCCCGACAAGCCCGCGCCGCCAGGTCCACAGTGGACTGGTCGTCGAACACGCCGACGGTCTCGATGCCGCAGGAGAGCGCGAACTCGGCCTCCTCGGCGTCGAGCAGCCCGACCTCGGGCAGGTCGGCGACCCGGTCCAGCCGCTCGGGCAGCACGCAGGCGATCGCGCCGATGCCGATGCCCGCGCTCACGACCACACCGCCAGGGCGTGGTCGGCCAGCAGCAGCTGACCGATCTCGGTGCTGCCCTCGATGATCTCCATCAGCTTGGCGTCGCGGTGCGCGCGGGCCACCGGGTGCCCGTCGCGGGCCCCGGCCGAGGCGAGCACCTGCACCGCCGAGGCCGCCCCGCGCACGGCGGCGCCCGCGGCGAAGTGCTTGGCGGTGACGGCCGCGCTCACGTGCTCCGGCCCACCGGCGTCGCGACCGCGCGCCGCCTCCGCGCACAGCGCGGTCGCCGCCCGCTCGGCCACGTGCAGCTCGGCGAGGTGCCGGGCGACGAGCTGGTGGTCGGCCAGCGGCCTGCCGAACTGCTGCCGGGTCCGGGCGTGCCGGGTGGTCTCGGCCAGGCAGCCGCGCAGGATGCCCACGCAGCCCCAGGCGACCGAGAGCCGCCCGTAGGTCAGCGCGGAGGTGACCAGCCACTCCAACGGGAGACCCGCGCCCGCGAGCACGTGGTCGGCGGGCAGCCGGACGCCGTCGAGCAGCACGTCGGCGTGGCCGGCCGCGCGGCAGCCCAGCGGGTCGGGAACCCGGGTGACGGTGACGCCGGGGGCGTCGGTGGGGACCAGGACCGCGCCCGCGCCCTCGCCGACCCGGCCGAAGACAACGAGCAGGTCGGCGTAGGCGGCGCCGGTGACCCACACCTTCTGGCCGGTGACGACCACGCTGTCGCCCTCGGTCTCGATCCGGGTGGCCATGCCGGAGAGGTCACTGCCCGCGCCGGGCTCGCTGAAGGCGACCCCGGCGGTCTCGCCCGCGGTGAGCCTGCCCAGGTACTCCGCGCGCTGGGCGTCGTCGCCGAAGCGCTCGACGGTCCAGGCGGCCATGCCCTGGGAGGTCATCAGGCTGCGGGTCGAGGAGCACAGCGCGCCGACGTGCGCGGTCAGCTCACCGGCGTCCACATTGGACAAACCGAGTCCGCCGTGGGCGGCGGGCGCCTGCGCGCACAGCACACCCGCCCGGCCCAGCTCGCGCACGATCTCGCGCGGGATGTGCCCGTCGAGGTCCCATGCCCCGGCCTGGTCCCCGATCAGCTCGGTGACCAGCCCGGCCAGGTCCGCCGCGTCGGCTCCGGGCCAGGCGGGCTCGGGGGCCAGATCGACGGTGCGCACCCCGACGATCTCCACCGCGGCGATCTCTTGGTCGGCGAAGTCCGGCGCGGCAAAGCCCGGTGCGGAGTTCCCCGGTGCAGGGTTTTCGGGTGCGGTGTTTTCCGGTGCGGTGTTTTCCGGTCCAGTGTTTTCCGGTGCGGCGGCGGGGTCGGCGGTGGCCTGGTCAGGCACCGGGGGCCTCGCTCAGCCGCAGCACCAGCGCGGTCATCGCCTCGACCGTGCGGAAGTTGTCCAGCCGCAGGTCGGGGCCGCCGATGGTGACGCCGAACGCCTTCTCCACGTGCACCACCAGCTCGAGGGCGAACAGCGAGGACACCATGCCCGCCTCGAACAGGTCGACGTCCGGCGCGACCGCGGACTTGATCCGCCGCTCCAGGAAGGCGAGCAGGTTCTCGCTGACGCTCTCCCGAGTGGGCTGGGTTGCCTGGGCGCTCACCGCGCACCTCCATGTTCGACTGCGTTACGTCCGACGGAGCTGGGTCCACCGGAGCTGTACTCGAAGAAGCCGCGACCGGTCTTGCGGCCGTGGTCGCCTGCCTTGACCTTGGCCACCAGCAGCTCGCAGGGCCGGTAGCCCTCGTCGCCGGTGCGGTCGAGCAGCACGTGCAGCGAGTCGACGACGTTGTCGAGCCCGATCAGGTCCGCGGTGCCCAGCGGCCCGGTGGTGTGGCCGAGGCAGCCGGTGAACAGCGCGTCCACCTCGGCCGGGGCCGCGACGCCGTCCTGCACGATCCGGGCCGCCTCGTTGATCATCCGCTGCAGCACCCGGTTGATCACGAAGCCGGGGCCGTCGCCGACCACCACGGTCTTCTTGCCCAGCAGGGTGAGCAGGTCGAGCACCACGACCAGGGCCGCGTCGCCGGTGCGCGGGCCGCGCACGACCTCGACCATCTCGACCAGGTAGGGCGGGTTCATGAAGTGCACGCCGAGGAAGTCCGCGGGCCGGGCCAGCGCCTCGGCGAGCTCGTCGACCGGCACCGCCGAGGTGTTGGTGACGATCGGCGTCCCCGGCGCCACCACGCCGCTGACCTGGGTGAGCACGCGGACCTTGCGGTCGGGGTGCTCGGTGACCGACTCGACCACCGCGGTGGCCGGGGCGATCGCCGCGAGGTCGGTGCTGGTGACCAGCCCGGCGGCCTCGACCTCGCGCGGCAGCCTGCCCATCAGCCTGCCCAGCCGGAGCTGCTGGTCCACCCGCTCCCGGGCTGCGGTGAGGACGTCCTCGTCGAGGTCGACCAGGATCACCGGGACGCCGCGGCCGATGGCGAGGGTCGCGATGCCCGCCCCCATCACCCCCGCGCCCAGGATGGCCAGTGTGTGCGTCATACCGTCTCTCCCGTGCTGATCAGGTCGTCGGCGGCGAGCTCGGGCAGCAGGGCGGCGAACATCGGCTCGACGCGGGCCAGGTACCGCAGGCCGGCGCGGAGCATCGCGCCGTCGATCCCCGGGTCGAACCCGTTGCGCCGCAGCCAGGGCTGCCACCCGGTGGCCTGCAACGGCGGGTCGGTGGCGGCGTTGCCCTCGATCTCCAGCAGGGCCGCGGTGGACAGGATCGCGTTGTCCGAGCCGAGCGCGCGCTCGCGGACGCGTTCCTGCCAGCGGGCCAGCGGCAGCGGCTCGGTGGGCAGGCCCGCCTCGGCGAGCAGGGCGAACATCTCGCGCAGCCCCAGCAGCTTCTCGCCGACCAGGTGGTAGACCCGACCGACCGAGCCCTTGGACATCGCCAGGTCCACCACGGCCTTGGCGACCAGGTCGACCGGGGCCAGGTCGTGCGTGCGGTCGTCGACCGGGTGCGCGCCGACGGCGACCCCGGCGGCGAGCACGAAGTAGATCAGGTCCTTGGTGTTGCCCGCGCCGGTCTCCGACGAGGACATGATCAGGCCGGGCCGGAAGACGCGCACCCGCATGCCGTCCTCGCCCGCCCGGTCGAGCAGCCGCTCGCCGACCCACTTGCTGACGCCGTAGCCGCCCAGGCGCGGATCGAGGGGTTGGTCGCGGGTCTCCAGGATCCGGTCGGCACCCGCGGCGGGCGCGGTCGCGGCGGCCGTCGAGACGTAGCTGAAGTCGCGGATCCCGTTGGCGCGCGCCCAGTTGAGCAGGTCCACCATCGGCAGCACGTTGTCCTCGCGGACGGTGCGGTAGGGCTCGGTGAACACCACCCGGGAGGCGCAGTGCAGCACGTGGCCGACCTTCTCGACCAGCTCTCCACCGCGATAGGACTGTCCGATGTGGAGGATGTCGCGCAGGTCGCCGGGCACGACCGACACCCGCGTCGGGTCCGGCGCCGGTAGCAGGAACTTTGCCGCGGCGGCGTCGAGGCGGGCACGGCCCTCGGCCTCGTCGGCGGCGCGGACCAGGCAGTAGACCCGCATTGGCGTCCGGGACAGCAGTTCGTGCAGCAAGAACGCACCGAGGTATCCGGTGGCGCCGGTCAGCAGGATGTCGCGACCGCGCGCGGTGACCTGGGCGACCGGGCCGAGCTTGATGGCCAGGTCGGCGTCGACCAGGCCGTCGTCGGCGTGGTCCATCTCGTCGGCGCGGGGGCCCGCGTCGGGGTCGGCGCGCAGGGTGCGGACCAGTTCGGCGATGCGGCGCGGGGTCGCCTGACCGCCGCCCGCGCGGTGGACGTTGACGAGCACGTCGAAGCGCTCCTGCAGCTCCAGCACGAGTTGCACGCCCAACAGCGAGGTTCCGCCGTCGTCGGCGAACGCGGTGTCCAAAGTGGTCCCCGGACGGTCGAACAGGTCCTTCCAGATCGCGAGCACCTGCTCCTCGACCGAGTCCGTGGCCTCGTCGGCGGGCTTGGCCCGCGGCGCGCCGAGATCGGCCATCGACACACCGTCGAGAGCCCAGTAGCGCTTGCGGCTGAACGGGTATGTCGGCAGCGACACCCGTCGTCCACGTCCGCCGGAGAGCGCCTCCCAGTCGACCGGGACGCCGTGCAGCCAGGCCGCGGTCAGCGCGGCGTCGAGCAACTCGGCCGGGTCACCGGTCGCGGGGACAGCATGCCCGATACCGTCCACAGTGGAGCCGATGGTGATCGGGAACCAGTCCGGTCCGGTACGCGCGGAGGTGTCGAACTCCGCACCGGGCAGGGCGACCTTGAGCCCGGCCAGCAACGCCGCCGGGGCCGTGTCGTCGGCCACCACTACCGCGCGCCGCACACCGGCGCGCTGGGTCTTGGCGAAGGGCGGGCGCGGCAGCCGCAACGCGGCGGCGAGCCGGTCGGCCGGGGCGGTGATCACCCGCCGCTCGTCGAACCCGTGCCGCCCGACGCGCAGGGTGTGCGCGAGGTCGGCGACCGGGGCGTCACCGCGCTCGACGTCTTCGGCCAGGGCGGTCGACAGCGCGTCCAGCTCGACCCGCGTCTTGGCCGAGAGCACCAGCCGCACCTGCTCGCGGTGTGGCGCGGCGGCCCGGGTGGGCGCGGGCGGCGGGGCGAGCACGGCGGCGGCGTTGCCCCCGCCCATGCCGATGGAGTTGACCAGCACGTGCCGGTCCTCGTCCGCGCACAGCCGCCCGGTGGTGGTGATGTAGAACGGGCTCTCCGCCAGCAGGTCCGGGTCGCGCGGCCGCTCGTAGGTCGGGTGCGGCGGCAGCGACCCGGTGCGCGCGACGTGCACGGCCTTGAGGAAGCTCGCGATGCTCGACGCCGGGCCGGTGTGCCCGATGTTCGCCTTCACCGACCCCAGCGCGCAGTACCCGGTCGCGGCGGTGCCCGTGCGCAGGGCGGTGGTCAGCGCCGCCAGCTCCACGTGGTCGCCCAACGGGGTCGCGGTGCCGTGCGCCTCGGCGTAGCGCAGCAGGTCCGGCGGCACGTCGGCGACCCGCAGCGCGGCCGCCACGACGTCAGCCACCCCGGCGGGACTGGGCGCGGCGAACCCGGCCTTGAGTGAGCCGTCGTTGCCGACCGCGGTACCGCGCAGCACCGCCAGGATCGGATCACCGTCGGCGAGCGCGTCGGAGAGCCTGCGCAACGCGACCACGCCGACGCCGGAGCTGTAGGTGGTGCCGCTGGAACGGGCGTCGAACGAACGGCAGTAGCCGTCCTCGGACTGCCCGTCGTCGGGCTTGTAGAGGTAGCCGCGCACCGGTTCCAGCACGGTAGCGCCACCCGCCAGGGCGATGTCGCACTCCCCGGAGAGCAGGCTCAGGGTCGCGTAGTGCACGGCGTAGAGCGAGGACGAGCACGCCGTCTGCACGCTCACCGCCGGTCCGCGCAGGCCCAGCTTGTAGGCCACCCGGGAGGTCAGGAAGTCCGGCTCGCCGCCCAGGGTCAGGTCCAGGTCGTCGACCGCGTCGGCCAGCCCGACCCGGGCGATCGCCAGCGCCAGCATCGCCGCCGAGTAGGTGCCCGCCGCGCTCCCGGCGAAGACGCCGACCAGCGGGCCGTCCGGGGTGGGCGGGTGCCCGGCCGACTCCAGCGCCGCCCAGCAGGACTCCAGGAAGATCCGCTGCTGCGGGTCCATCTGCCGGGCCTCGCGGGCGGTGTAGCCGAAGAACTCCGCGGCGAAGCCGTCGACACCGGGCAGGGTGGTGCCCAGGCGCACGTACCCGGGCCTGCGCACCCGCTCCTCGGGCACGCCCGCGGCGAGCAGCTGCTCGTCGGAGAGCTCGCGCATCGACACCGCGCCCGCGTCGATGTTGGCCCAGAACTGGGCCGGGGTCCAGGCGTCCGGGAAGCGGCAGCCCGCGCCGACCACGGCGATGTCGGTCTCGGAGGACATCGGCGGCTACTCCGCGCCCGCGACGGCGGACGCGCGCCGGGACCGGCCCAGCAGCCTGCCCCGCTCGGTGGCGCCGGTCTCGGCGGGCTCGGGGGTCGCGCCGCCGCCGAGCAGGGCGGCCTGGGCGCGGACCGTGGCGTGGGCGAACAGGTCCGACATCTTCACGACCTGGCCGGTGGCCTCGTGCAGCTGCTCCCACAGCATCACCAGCAGCAGCGAGTTGCCGCCCGCCTCCAGGAAGTTGGTGTCCAGCGGCACGGCCTCCGCGCTGTCCTCGTCGAGCACGTCGGCCCACGCCGCGCGCACCGCCAGCAGCAGCTCGTCCTCTGACATCTCCTAGCCCACCGTTTCTTTTGTGCTCAAGGGATTCAGGTCGCTCAAGGGTTTGTTGTCGAGGTCGGGGCCGAGCCCGGCGGCGGTGGCGACCAAGGCGCGCAGCAGGGACTCGGCGGTGTCGCGGTCGAACAGGCCGACCGCGTAGGCGAGGTCGAGCACCAGCCGGTCACCGCGCTCGGCGGCCGTCAGCTCTAGCTCGTACTTGACGTGCAAGGGATCCAGCGGCAGGAGCGTCCCGGCCGGCGGTGGCGCGGAGTCGTCGACCGCGAGGTAGACCGGGGTCAACGGCGGTCGGCTCAAGCCGCGATCGGGGTGCAGAGCGGCAACCACGGCGTCATAAGAGGCATCTGCGTGCCGGTAGCTGATTGCGCCACTCTCGCGCACCCTGGCTAAGAGCTCCCGCCAGGTCGGTTCACCGCGCAGGTCGACTCTTACGACGAGTGTGTTGACCTGCATCGCGACCACGGGCGTGTCATCTTCGCGGGCACTCCAAGGGAAGGCGAAGAGGAAGTCCCGATGGTCCCCGCGTCGGGCGAGGGTGACGGCCAAGAGGGCAGCGGTCAGCAGGAACATGCCGCACGCGAACTCTTCGGCGGCCGCGCGCAGGGGCGCCAGCGAGACACTCGCGCTGACCCGGTCCGCAAGGGTCTCCTGGACCTCGGGACGGGGGCGGTCATGCGGGAGATCGACATCCACCGGCGCGCCCCTAAGCCACTCGATGAGTTCGGCGGCGTCGGTGGACTCGTCGCGGACGGCGCTCGGGTGCACGACCTCCGGCACATCGCCGCCGAGGATGTGGCGCAGGAGCAGGCCGCGGGACCAGCCGTCAGCGACGATGTGGTGCGCGACCAGGACCAGCAGCACCCGGCCCGGCGCGGTGATGATCTCGGCGCGCGCGGGCGGACCCGCGGCGAGGTCGACCGGTGTCCAGCACAGCGCGGCGACGTGGTCACGAAGCAGCTCAGGCAACCAGTCGCGGGCGTCGGTGAGCGTGCTCGCGGCCGGGTCGCCGTCGGTGCGGTAGGTGACCGCGCGCTGCTTGCGGTCGAGCCGGAACCGGGACCGCAGCGCCGGGTGGTGGGCCAGCACCCGGTCGACGGTGGCCTTCAGCGCGGTGGTGTCGGTGTCGGCGGGCAGTTCGAGGACCGTGGGCAGCAGGTAGGCCGAGCGCAGGGTCGGGATCCGGTCGAGGAACCAGAACCGTTGCTGCGCCGACGAAGCACGCCACTCGGACGCTTCAGTGTCCACTGTGGATTTTGGGCGGCGGGGCGCGGCGGCCAGAAGCGCGGCGAGGCCCGGTACCGTCGGGTCGGCGAGGAAGTCGCGCGGGGACACCGCGACGCCGTGTCGCCTGCCCGCGGCGGCCAGCATGGTCACCGCGAGCAGCGAGTGCCCGCCGAGGGCGAAGAAGTTCGATTGCGGGGTCACCGCGCGGCCTAGCCCGGCCAGCGCCTCGGTGAACAGCGCCACCGCGTCCGGCACCCGCTCCGCCGCCACCGGCCGGTCGACGGGCGCCCGCCGCACCGGCGCCGCCCGGCCGGGCAGCGCGGTCAGCTCGAGGCTGTCCAGCGGCCGGTCCGGATCAGCCACGACGGCGGCCAGCACCACCAGGTAGTCCACGATCACGCCCGCGCACACCGACTCCGGGTAGCGGTCGGTGTCGTACTCGACCGTGCCGATCACACCGTCGGGGGTCTCCTCGACCATGAGCAGCAGGTCGAACTTGGCCGTGCCGGTGTCGAGCACCCGCGGCGGCTCCCAGCGCTCCGCCACCCGGGCGGGCCAGTTCTGCAGCGCGAAGCAGACCTCGACCAGCCTGCCGTGCCCCTCCGGGCGAATCGCCGCCACCGCCGAGGTGAGCCGGTCGAACGGGATTCCTTGATAGGTGAGCGATCGGTAGCCCTCAGCGCGCGCGGCCGCACACAACTGCCGGAACCCCTGGGACAGGTCCACCTGACAGCGCAGCGGCACCGTGTTGACGAAGAACCCGACGAGGTCCTCCACCTCCGGCCGCGCCCGGTTCGCCGTCACCGCGCCCAGCACGAACCCCGAGCGGCCCGACCACCGGGCCACTACCGCTTGCAACGCCGCGCTGAGCACCACGAACGGTGTCGCCCGCAGCTCCCGCGCCAGCCCCAGCACCCCAGCCCACAGCGGCGCCGGTATTGGGAACGCCTGCTGCCTGCCCGGCCGGGATCCCTCAGGGGCGGTCTCCCCCGCGCGGCCACCGGCGAGCAGCAGCCCACCGGGCTCGTCCGCCAACACGGCCGCACGTGCCGCGCACGCCCGCGCATCGAAGTCCGCGCGATCCTGAGCCGCGAAGTCCTTGTACTGCAAGGGAAGTTCAGGAAGTTCGGGCGAGCGGCCGACAACGGCGGCGGCGTAGGCCTCGGCCAGGTCGGCCTGCAACACCGCCAGCGACCAGCCGTCGATCGCGATGTGGTGCACGGTGATCAGCACCAGGTCGCCCCCGGCGACGCCGACCCACGCCGTGGCGCGCAGCACCGGCCCGGCGGCCAGGTCGAACGGCATCCGCGACCGCGCCGCGATCCCGGCGTCCACATCGGACAGATCGGTGACCACCTCGACCGGCACCGGCGCGGGCTCGCGCACCCGCTGCACCGGCTGGTCGCCGTCGAGGTGGTAGGTCGTGCGCAGCACCTCGTGCCGGGCCAGCACCGCCGTCAGCGCCACGCCGAGCGCCACCGGGTCGACCCGGCCGCGCCAGCGCACCAGCAGCGGCACCGCGTACACCGCCGAACCCGGCGCGGCCTGGTCGACCAGCCACAGCCGCTCCTGGGCGAACGACACCGGCGCCCCCGCGCGCACCCGGCTCACAGCGCGGTCACCCCGGCGGGCAGCGCCCGGGCGAACGCGCCGAGCGAGTCGGCGAGCAGCACGTCGGCGGGCTCGACCGGCACCCCCCGCTGCCGCAGCCGGGTGGCCACCTGGACCGCGCTGATCGAGTTGCCGCCCAGGTCGAGGAACCCGTCACCGGCGGCCACCCGCGGCACGCCCAGCACCTCGCGCCAGATCTCGCGCGACACCTCGCCATCGGGTCCGAGGTCCTCGTCCGCGCTCGTCGCCGGGGCGTCCAGCAGCGCCAACAGCCCCGCCCGGTCGAGCTTGCCGGTCGACCCGTAGGCCAGTTCGCCGAGCACCACCCACCGGGCGGGCACCATGTACCCGGGCAGCCGCTGCCGCAGGTTCGCCACCAGCGCCTCGGTGAACCCCTCCTCGGCCACGCCCGCCGGCAGCACGAACCCGGCCAGCAGCGCCTCCGCGCCCTCGCCGACCCGCTCGACCACCGCGGTGTCGCACATCCCGGTGGCCATGACCGCCTGCTCGACCTCGTCTAGCTCGATCCGGAACCCGCGCAGCTTCACCTGCCGGTCGCGCCTGCCCAGCACCTCCAGCGCCCCCGACGGCAACAGCCGGGCCAGGTCGCCGGTGCGGTAGAGCCGCGCACCCGTCGCCGGGTCCCGCACGAAGCGCCGTTCGGTCAGCTCGGGGAGCCCCAGGTACCCCAGCGCCACCCCCGGCCCACCCACGCACAGCTCCCCCGACTCCCCCGGCGCGACCGGCGCCAGGTCCTCGTCGAGAACATGCAACGCGGTGTCCTGCAACGGGAAGCCCACCGGCACTCGTTCCACCGCGGCCAGCGACTCCAGAGTGCAGTCGAACGCGGCGGCGAAGGTCGTCGTCTCGGTCGGGCCGTAGCCGTTGACCAGCCGTCGGGGCGGCGCGCCGGACTCCAGCACGCGCCGCGCGGCGCCGAGGTCGAGCTGCTCACCGCCGACGACCAGGTTCGACACACCGTCGAAGGCGTCCGGGCGCTCGCGGGCCACGGTGTGGAACAGCGAGGTGGTCAGGAACATCGTGTGCACCCCCTCGCGGCGCACCACGGCGGCCCAGTCGTCGATGGTCAGCTCCAGCACCGAGGGCAGCACCACCACCTCGCCGCCCGCGACCAGCGCGCCCCAGATCTCGAACGTCGTCGCGTCGAACGCCGGGTTCGCCCCGTTCGCGCAGCGGTCGCCGGGCCCGACCACGCAGTAGTGCGCCCTGGTCACCAGCCGCACGACCGCGCGGTGCGGCACGACGACGCCCTTCGGGGTGCCGGTCGAGCCGGAGGTGTACATGACGTAGCAGGGCCGGTCGCCGCCGGTCTCCGCGCAGGTCAGGTCCGAGGTCACCGGCACCGACGGCAATGGCGCGCACGCCACGCCCACGGGCAGCCGGACCGCCGACGGGCCGTTCTCCGGGGTGAGCACCAGCCGGGCGCCGGAGTCCGCCAGCACGGTGGCCACCCGACCGGCTGGGGCGTGCGTGTCCAGCGGCAGGTACGCCGCCCCGGACCGCAGCACACCGAGCAGGGCCACGACCAGGTCCACCGAGCGGCCGATCCCGACCGCCACCACGTCACCGGCGCCGATCCCCCGCTCGGCCAGCAGCGCGGCCACCCACCCGGCGCGCTCCCACAGCCCGGCGTAGTCGAGCACCGCGCCGGTCGACGGGTCGCTCACCGCCGCCGCCGTCGGCCGCCCGGTCACCCACCGGTGGACCAACCCGTGCACCCCAGGGCCGACCAGCGCCACAACCCCACCCCCAACGAAGAAAACAGCACACACGGAAATACCTGAAAAGGAATACCGACCGCGGAAATCGCGAAAGACACCCGACGAAAAAGACCAACGCCCCCAAGCGGACCGGTCCGCATTGACCTGACCTGTCCACAAGCTAGACGAGGCGTGGACGGCCACACCATGCGCCGATCGGGTGACCGGCATTCGAGGGATGATCACCCCCGGCAGTTGTCCGCATTCCAACCGCCGGCCGATCTTGCGCCACCACCAGCGGCTCGCTATCGTGCGTCCGGTCCACCGGGGAATCAACAGTGGACAGAATCAACAGTGGCCAGTGGCACAATCGTCGAACGCAATGCACCGGTTCGACCCGGCTGGGAAAGTGGGAAAAGCAGCACATGGTAGTGGAATCCGATGACCGCGGCCCCGCGACGTCGTTCCGACTCTTCGCCCACCCCCTACCGGCGGGCGAGCTGCGGCTGCTGGCCCCCTACGACGCCCCTGCCTTCCTTGCGCTGATCGACGGCGAGCGGGAACACTTCGAGCCCTGGTTGCCCTGGGCCAGGGAGCTGCGCACGGTGGCCGACGCCGCCGGGTTCATCGCCAGGGGCACCCAGCGCTACGCCGACTGCGGCGCGCCCTGGGTAGGGGTGTGGTCGGGTGGCGCGCTGGTCGGCGGCGTGCTGTTCTGGCCGCTGGACGAGATGGGCAACCACATCGAGCTGGGCTACTGGCTCGCCCGCGCCGCGGGTGGCCGCGGCCTGATGACCGACGCGGTCGCCACCCTCGTCGACTACTGCTTCGCGGAATTACGACTCAACAAAGTCGTCATCCGCTGCGCCGCGACGAACCTGCCGAGCCGGGGTGTGCCCGAACGACTCGGATTCACCACCGAGGGTGTGCTCCGCGAACACTTCATCCTCGACGGGACACCACTCGACCTGGTCTTCTACGGAATGCTGCGCAGCGAGTGGAAGAACCCGCGCTGACATTCCCGCGCCCGTGATATCCGCCCCCATTTACCTGCGAGGTCATGCGATGAGCGTCCCCGCCCTGCCCACCGACCGCTTCGCCGACGCCGTCGCCGGACTGCGCGTCCCCGGCATGGGCACCGAGGCGGTCGCGCCGCTGCTGGCCGGGCTGGTGCGCTTCGCCCGGCCGCGCACCGTGCTGGAGGTCGGCATGGGCTACACCACGCCGTTCCTGGCGGCCGCGCTCGCCGAGACCCAGGCCCAGGTCCGCGCCGAGTCCGCGGCGCTGGCCGAGAAGAACCGCGGCTACCTCGACGGCGACACGCCCTTCGACGAGACCTGGCTCTACGCCGAGCCGCCGCTGCTGACCCCGGCGTTCTACCTGGAGCCCTACACCACCCGGCTGGTGGCCGTGGACAACCTCTCGATCGCCGAGTCGTCGGCGCCGCGGGTGCTCGAGGTGCTGCGCGAGCTGGGCCTGGACCAGCAGGTCACCGTCGTCAACGCCGACCTGCGCGAGTGCCGCGAGCTGCTGCCCGCCGACTTCGCCCCGATCGACCTGGCCTGGGTCGACGCCTGGGAGTGCCTGTTCTTCTTCGACCACTTCTGGGACCTGATCAACCCCGACGGCGGCCTGGTCGTCATGCACTACCTGATGACCTACCCCGAGGGCGAGGCCATCCTGGACTACATCGCCAAGGTGCAGCGGGCCCGCCCCGGCGAGCTGGAGGTGGTCAACCTGCTCGAACCGCACAAGCTCGCCCAGAACAGCCTCACCATCCTGCGCCGCACGACCGCGGGCAAGGCCCCCTCGCACGCCGACCCGGGCGGGCGGCTGCGCTACGACGGCCCGCTGCGCGACGCCGCCGCCACCCACCTCGACCTGCCCTGACCGGCACGTGATCCGCCTGGTCGCCGGGCGCGCGGACGTCGAGCCGCGCGCGCCGGGTCACGCTCGGGCTCGTCGTCCACGCGGGCGGTGCGTTCCGGACGCACCGGACAGCGGCTAGCCTGGCCGCATGCCCCTGCGCGACGTGGTCCTGCGATTCCTGCCGCCGCGCCTGCGCCCGCTCGCGCTCAAGCACCGCGAACTGCTCAAGTTCGGCGCCGTCGGCAGCATCGCCTACGTGGTGGACAACGGCATCTGGTACCTGCTGAAGCTGACCGTGCTCGAGCCCAAACCGGTGATGGCCAAGGTCATCGGCGTCATCGTGGCCACGATCGTGTCCTACGTGCTCAACCGCGAGTGGTCCTTCCACACCCGCGGCGGCCGCGAGCGCCACCACGAGGCGGCGCTGTTCTTCGCCATCAGCGGGGTGTCGGTGTTCTTCTACACCGCGCCGCTGATGCTCTCCCGCTACGTGTTCGACCTGGAGACCCCGCACGTCACGGTGCTCACCCAGGAGATCGCCGACTTCGCCTTCGGCTCGATCGTGGGCACCCTGATCGCGATGCTGTTCCGCTGGTGGGCGTTCAAGAAGTGGGTCTTCCCGACCGCGGACTTCCGCGTCTCGCGGGCCGAGCGCAAGCTGGCGGTGGCCCCCGAGGGTGCCGTGGATCACACCGCGAACTGAGCTGTCACACGCCCCGGCACCGCCCCGTCCTACCGGTGAAGCACCACACACTGGAGGACGACATGCAGGCACGGATGGACAACCCGACCAAGGTGATCCCGGACGCGATGAAGGCGCTGCTCGCGCTGAGCCGGGCCACCCAGCAGGACGGGCTGCCGACGGCGACGGTCGAGCTGGTCAAGCTCCGCGCCAGCCAGATCAACGGCTGCGGCGCGTGCGTGGACATGCACGCCCGCGACGCCAAGAAGGCGGGCGAGACCGACGAGCGCCTGTGGTCGGTCGCGGCCTGGCGCGAGACCGGCTACTTCACCGACGCCGAGCGGGTCGCCTTGGAGCTGACCGAGGCGCTGACCCGGCTCGCTGACCGGGCGGACGTGGTCAGCGACGACCTGTGGGCCCGCGCGGCCAAGCACTACGACGAGAAGGCGCTCTCGGCGCTGGTGCTGGCGATCGCGAACATCAACGTGTGGAACCGGCTCAACGCCGCGGTCCGCCAGCCCGCCGGCAGCTGGTGAGCTGACGTGCCCGGCCCCGCCCCGGGGCCGGGCACGCCTCGACGGTCACCGTCGGACAACACGGGCACGCATTCGCCGTGGGCCTGGTGCGGCGGTGGACTGGTGTCTGTCGCGGACGCGATCGGCCCGCCGGCCACCACGTCGCCACTCGGCCACCGACCAGTTGGTGTGGAACCACGTGGCCCCACCCGGCGCAGCCGTCGCCCAACCCGGCGACCGTGTTCACGCGCGCTTTCACGGTCGCCGGCGGTGGTCCCCCGCGCACTGATCCGCACCCGGCCAGGCCCGTCGTCAGCCGACCCCGACCGCCTCGCGACGACGGTGTCCACCGTGGTCGCACCACCGCGCCGGCCACCGGTCCGTGTCCGGGCCCCGCACCGGGACCCGGACACGGCTCACGAGTGCGTGCTGATCACCTGCGCCGGGCACAGCGCGACCGCGACCTCGACATCGGCCTCCTGCTCGGCCGCCGGGGTGGCCCGCAGCAGCACCACCGTGCCGTCGTCCTCGCTCTGGTCGAACACCTCCGGAGCCGTCAACGCGCACTGCCCGGCGCCGACGCAGCGGTCCTGCTCGAGGGTGATCCGCACTTCTCCCGCCTCCTCCGTCGAGATCGACTCCGCTGTCGAGACCCCGCGCTCAGACGTCCCAGGTCACCGGCAGCGAGTGGACGCCGTAGATGGCCATGTCCTCGCGCAGCGGCACCTCGTCCTGGGGCACCGCCAGGCGCAGCCCGGGCAGCCTGCGGAGCAGCTCGGTGAAGCCGACCGCCAGCTCCACCCGGGCCAGCTGCTGACCCAGGCACTGGTGGATGCCGTGCCCGAAGGACAGGTGCGGCCCCCGCGCCCGGGTGAGGTCGAGGGCGTCCGGGTCGGCGTAGTGCGCGCCGTCGCGGTTGGCGGCCTGGATCGAGACCAGCACCAGGTCGCCCTCGGCGATCCGCTGCCCGCCGACCTCGACGTCGGCCAGCGCGTGCCGCATCAGTCCCAAGTGGATGATCGGCAGATAGCGCAGCAGCTCCTCGACCGCGGCCTCGACCCCGCTGGGGTCCGCGCGCAGCGCGGCGAGCTGCTCGGGGTTGTCCAGCAGGCCGAAAGTGCCCAGGGCCAACATGTTCGCCGTCGTCTCGTGCCCGGCGATCAGCAGCAGGTTGGCGATGTTGACCAGCTCGTGGTCGGTGAGCGCGGGCTCGGTGCCGGACTGGATCAGCCCGGAGAGCAGGTCGTCGGCAGGCCGCGCGCGCTTGTCCGCGACCAGCGCCAGCATGAAGTCCCGCAGCTGGTCGCCGATCTCGAACAGCTTCTCCAGCGGTGTGCCCAGGGTCAGCAGCTTCGCCGTCCAGGACTGGAAACCCGCCCGGTCGGCGTACGGGACGCCGAGCAGCTCGCAGATCACCAGCGAGGGCACCGGCAGCGCGAACGCGGTCACCAGGTCGACCGGCGGCCCTTGGGCGAGCACGGCGTCGAGGTGGTCGGTGACGATCTGGTTGATCCGCGGGCCCAGCTGCCGCATCCGCCGCACGGTGAACTGGCCGGTGAGCAGCTTGCGGTAGCGGGTGTGCTCCGGCGCGTCCATCGCGATGAAGCCGCCCGCCCGGGCCTTCTCGTCGAGCACCCGCTCGCGCATGGCGGGCGAGAGCTTCTCCAGCACCCCCGGCCTGCGCATCCGGTCGGAGCTCATCCTCGGGTCGGCGAGCACGGCACGGGCCGCCGCGTGTCCGGTGACCAGCCACGCCGGGTCGCCGTCGCGGGTGACGACCCGGTGGATCGGCGCCTCGGCGCTGAGCTCGGTCAGCCCGGCGGGCGGGTCGAACGGGCACTTGCCGTGGTCGGTGAGCTCCGCGGGCAGCCGCGGCAACAGGCTCGCGCGGTCGCGGGCCTGTTCGTCGGTCTGTCCCGTGGTCGCGCCGGTGTCGACGGGCGCCGTGCCGCCCGTGCTGTTGGTGGGCGCGGTGGTGTCTGTGGTGCTGGTCATGAGCTGTCCTGTTCCCGGCCCGGTCCCCAGCGGGCCGTTGGTTCCAGGGGGCTATCACCCAAGGTACCAAAACACGCACGTACCGCTACCGACTTTCGCCGGGACCGGGTAGTCCACTGTGGACGGTAGCTCACCCGTTAGTGGAAAGCGGAACGGAGTCCGCGCACCGGGAGCGCGCGACCCGGTAAAAGGGAAATCGCCCCGGGACATCCGGCGAACGGACATCCCGGGACGATTTCCCGGATTCGAGTGCTTTTCCCTAGAGGGTGCGCTCCAGGCGGTCGGTGACCAGTCGGATGAAGCGGGACGGGTCGGCCAGCTCGCCGCCCTCGGCCAGCAGGGCCAGGCCGTAGACCAGTTCCGCGGCGGCGGTGAGGTCGGTCAGGTCGCCGCCCTTGGCGTGCGCGGTGTGCAGGGCGGTGACCAGCGGGTGCGTCGGGTTGAGCTCCAGCACCCGCTTGACCTGGGGGATCTCCTGGCCCATCGCCCGGTACATCTTCTCCAGGTTGGGGCTCAGGTCGAAGGTGTCGCCGACGATGCAGGCGGGCGAGGTGGTCAGCCGCGAGGAGAGCCGGACCTCCTTGACCGTCTCGGCCAACTGCTCACCCAGCCAGGTCAGCAGCGCCGCGAAGTCCGCCTGCCGCTCCTTGGCGGCTTCCTTCTCCTCGTCGGTCTCCAGGTCGACCTCGCCCTTGGCGATCGACTGCAGCGGCTTGCCGCCGAACTCGGGCACCGACCCGACCCACATCTCGTCGATCGGGTCGGTCAGCAGCAGCACCTCGAACCCCTTGGCCAGGAACGCCTCCAGGTGCGGCGAGTTCTCCAGCGCGGCGCGCGACTCGCCGGTGAGGTAGTAGACGTGCTGCTGGCCGTCCTTCATCCGCTCGACGTAGTCCGCCAGCGTGGTCTGCTTCTCGGCGTCCTCGGTGGAGGGGAAGGAGCAGATGTCGAGGATGGCGTCGCGGTTGTCGAAGTCGTCGAGCAGGCCCTCCTTGACCGCGCGGCCGAACTCGCGCCAGAAGGTCTCGTAGGCCTCGGGCTTGTCGGTCCGCAGCGACTTCACGGTGGACAGGACCTTCTTCACCAGCCGCCTGCGCATGAGCTGGATCTGCCGGTCGCGCTGCAGGATCTCCCGCGACACGTTCAGCGAGAGGTCCTGGGCGTCGACGACCCCCTTGATGAAGCGCAGGTACTCCGGCATCAGCTCTTCGCAGTCGTCCATGATGAAGACGCGCTTGACGTAGAGCTGCACGCCGCGCTTGCGCTCGCGCATGAACAGGTCGAGCGGGGCGCGCTCGGGGATGAACAGCAGCGCCTGGTACTCGAAGGTGCCCTCGGCCGCGATCCGGATCGTCTCCAGCGGACCGGTCCAGTCGTGGCTGACGTGCTTGTAGAACTCGGTGTACTCCTCGGCGCCGACCTCGCTCTGCGGGCGCGCCCAGAGGGCCTTGCGCGAGTTGACCGTCTCCAGCTCGACCGCGTCGCTCTTGGCGTCGCTGTCGGTGTCTTCGGCGTCCGTGGTGTCCGTGGAGTCTGTGGAGTCTGTGGCGTCGGCCGGCTTGGCCATGCGGATCGGCCAGGTGATGAAGTCGGAGTAGCGGCGCACGATCTCGACGACCTTCGCGCGCGAGGTGTAGTCGTAGAGGTGCTCCTCGTCATCCGCGGGCTTGAGGTGCAACGTCACCGAGGTGCCCTGCGGGGCGTCCTCGACGGTCTCGATCGTGTAAGTCCCCTCGCCCGCGGACTCCCAACGAACACCCTCGGTGGCGCCTGCCTTGCGGGTCACCAGGGTGACCTTGTCGGCGACCATGAAGCTGGCGTAGAAGCCCACCCCGAACTGGCCGATCAGGTCCTGGGAGCCCGCGGCGTCCTGGGTGTCCTTGAGCTTGCGCAGGAACTCGGCGGTGCCGGACTTGGCGATGGTGCCGATCAGCCCGATCACCTCCGCCCGGTCCATCCCGATCCCGTTGTCGGCGATGGTGAGCGTCCGCGCGGCCGGGTCGGTCTCCAGCCGGATGTGCAGGTCGTCGACCTCGACCTGCAACTCCTTGTCGCGGAAGGCCTCCAACCGCAGCTTGTCCAACGCGTCGGAGGCGTTGGACACCAACTCCCGCAGGAAGGTGTCCTTGTTCGAATAGATCGAATGGATCATCAACTGCAACAGCTGTCGCGCCTCGGACTGAAACTCGAGCGTCTCGACGTTCGCGGTCACGTGCACCCCTCATCCGGCCTAGCACTGGCACCGGCATCCTAGCGAAACCCCCACACCCCTCCGGCGCATCGGCTCCAGCGCTTCCGCTTTGGCGCATCGGCTCCGGCTGATCGGCGCCTCAGTAGTCGCTGTCCGCGCGCGATGCCGTGTTCCCGGTGCTCGATGTCGGTCCCTGGGTTCTCGGTGTCCGTGTTCTCGGTGCTCGATGTCGGTCCCTGGCCGTACGATCGCGGCGAGGCTGGCGCCACGGCCGTTCACTCCTCGGGCATTCACCCGAACGAGCGATGTGGATGCGGAACGAGCACACCTGTTCGATTCGTTGCTCAAGAAGTCGGTGCGAGCGGGAAGCGAATCACGTCCAGCCCGGTCATGCGCTAGGCGGTCAACTGTCCAGCCCGACCGACCGATCAAGCGATAAGCAGTCAAGCCCAGCCGACCGATCAAGCCAGACCGACGCTGACCACCGAGCGAGCCCGATCAACTCGCAAGCCCGCACCGGCACCGCCCAAGCGCGCACGGCCAAGGAACACGGCCAAGGAGGTGGTCCGCGCGGTCCGGGCCGCAGTCGACGGCCCGGCCGAGCGGCAGACACGCGGTCACGGCCGGACCGCCGCGCAGCCAGGCGCCGCCGGTAGCCAGGCGGCGCTGCCTGGCTGCGCGGCCTGGCTGCGCGGCAAGACTGGCCGGACGGGCGGCAGCGCGGGCAGGACGGGCAGGACGGGCAGGACGGGCAGGACCAGTCGGAACCCGGGTGAGCCGCCACGCCACGGCCAGACGGGCCGAGGAGTGGACAGCAGGGGTCGAGACCGAGGGGCGGGAGCCCGATCAGCTCATCCGGGCCATCCTCAACCCCGATCGGGCGATCCGCTCGTCCACGCCTCCGATCAGCCACGCTCCGATCAGCCGATCCGGAGATCGTCCTCGTCCCAGGGTCGGCTGATCCGGAGATCGGCCACCTCCCCGAACCGCCGATCCGGACGTCGGCCATGTCCCTGGTCGGCTGATGCAGACGTCGGCCATGTCCCCGGTCGGCCGATCCAGACATCGGCCATGTCCCCGGTCGGCTGAGCCAGACACCATCCACCGTCGCCGGTCAGTCGGTGTGGAGTCCTCGGCCCCGGTCTGCAACGTGGAGTCGGTCAGCGATGCCGGGTCCTCGCCTCCGGTCAGCCGATCTCGCCTCCGGTCAGCCGATGCGGATCGTCTTCGCCGGGCTCCACACCCCGGACGCGTCCAGGGCGAACAGCAGGTAGTGCCCGGGAAGAGCGATCCCAGGGTCCGCGGGCACAGTGACGCGGTAGGAGGTGGTGGACAGGGTGGTTGGGGTGAGGGGGATTCGGCGCTGGTCGTTGTCCACCGAGTGGGTGGCTGAGCTGGTGCGGAGCAGGGCGAAGCCGGTCACCGGGCGGTCGGTGGTGATGTCCACGGTCGCGCCGTGGGGTGCGGTCGCGGGTGCGGCCGTGATGGCCGGGCGGGGGCGGGGTGTGCCGTCGGGGTTCAGGAGGGTGGGTGGGGTGAGGACTTGGCCGTCGAAGTGGTTGGTGGAGCAGGTGCCGCAGAGGCCGCCGCCGCCGGAGAAGACTCGGCCGTCGGGGAGGAGGTTGGCGACGCTGTGGTAGGTGCGGGGGACCGCCATCTGGGCCAGTGGGGTGAAGGTGCCGGTGGTGGGGTTCCACAGTTCCGGGGTCAGCACCGCCGTCTGGTCGCTGAACGGCACCGGCCGGGTCTGGCCGCCGATCACGACGACCGAGCCGTTGGGCAGGACGACGCTGTTGGCGAACGCGCGGCCCGCCAGCATGTCGCCGACCCGGCGGACCACCGGGGTGCCGCTGGTGATGTCCACTGTGTACGCCCGGTTCGTCGCGTCGACGTCCTGGTACGCGGTGGCGCCGCCGACGGTGAGGATCTTGCCGGTGTCGTACATGATGGCGTTGCCGTTCATCGCGTCGGCGCTGTCGCCGCGGGCGCCCGCGTCGGTGACCGCTCCCCCGCCCGCGGTGTCGACCCAGTGCATGCGCGTGCTCGGGCCCGCGTGGAACACCCGGCCGCCGCCGACGCCGAAGAGCCAGGCGTGGTTGTCCGCGCGGTACACGCCGCGCGGGTCGGCGGTGGCGAACGGGTCGGCCTGCACGCCCGGCAGCGTGCGCCAGGTGTTGGTGGCCGGTGTGTAGACCTCGCCGGACTTGCCGCCCTCGCCGCCGCTCCAGGAGCCGCCGACGGTGAAGGCCTCGCCGGTCGAGAGCGTCGTCTGGCCCTGGTAGCCGCGCGCGATCCGCATCGGCGCCGCAGCCGTCCAGGTGTCGGTGAAGGGGTTGTAGATACTCGCCTTCTCGGCGTTGCTGCCGCCGGTGACCAGCACCCGCCCGTCGGGCAGGGTCGAGGTGCCGGGGCAGAACATGTCGTGGCCGGTGTTGTCGACCCGGCGCTGGGTGACCTGCCCGGTGGTCAGGTCCATGATCGCGGTCTGGGTGTAGCCGTTGCTGCCGCCGAAGGTGTCCGGCGCGTAGGCCGACCAGGTCAGCAGCTTGTTGTTGGGCAGCAGGGCGGAGGCGACCGGCACGATCGGGAACCCGATCATCGGTCCCCACGCGCCGACCGCGCTGGTGTCCGGCGGGGCGGCCGGGGTGAGGACGTTGATCTCGGCCGCGCTGCTCCACGGCCCGCGGTTGCCCGCCTCGGTGAGCGCGGTCAGCCGCACGAACCGGGCCGTCACGGGCGCGGCGAGCAGCGCTGTCTGCACGTTGGAGCTGTCCGGCCACGTGCCCGCGGCGACGTTCGCGCCGAAGGTCGTGCCGTCGTCGCTCAGCTGCACGCGGTACTGCCCGATGTTGCCGTTGCCCACGTCCCCGCGCGGCCGCACGGTGATCCCGGCGACCACGCGTGCCGCGCGCAGGTCGAGGGTGATCCAGTGCGGCAACGCCGTGGGGGTGCCGGACCACTTCGAGTGCCACATGGTGGCGTCGTTGCCGTCGAGCACGTTGGTCGCGCGGCCGTCCTGGCTCGCGGTCTCCTCGTCGCTCGCGGTCGCCGTCCACCCGTCGCGGTTGAGCGGGGCGGTGGAGACGACCGAGGTGGGCCCGTAGGCGAACAGTTCGGCGGCCGCGTTCCAGGGTCCCCGGTTTCCCGCCTCGCTCAAGGCGGTCACGCGGATGTAGCGAGCGGTTCCGTTGACCAGGGCGGACTTCGGGGTGCCGTCGTCGGCCCAGGTCCCGGTGACCGGCGGCCCGAACGTCGACCCGTCGGTGCTCAGCGCGATCGAGTACCGGCCGACGCGACCGTCCGGGCTGTCCCCGCGCGGGGTGAGCACCACCGCGGAGATCGGCTGCGCGCGCTGCAGGTCGACGGTGACGGTGTGCGGGGCGGCCGTGGTGCCCGCGCTGCGCCAGTAGGTGTCGATGCGGTTGTCGACCAGGGCGGTCGCGGTGTGGTCGACCTCGGCGCTGGACGCGGTGGCGGTCCAGCCGACGCGGGACAGGGCCGGGTCGGCGGTGGCCGGGCCGAGCAGTCCCAGTTCGGCGGCACTCGTCCACGGTCCTCGGTTGCCCGCCTCGGTGACCGCGGTCAGCCGGACGAACCGGGCGGTCACCGGGCCGGTGAACAGCGCGTGCTTGACGCCCGCGTCGTCGGCCCAGCGACCGGAGGACACCGGCGCGCCGAAGGTGATCCCGTCGGTGGAGGTGCTGATCCGGTACTCGCCGATCCGCCCGTTCACCCCCGACAGGCGCGGCCGGTAGGTCAGTCCACTCAGGACGGTCGGCTGCTTGAGGTCGACCGTGGCGCTGTGCGGGAGGGGCGCCAGGACGGAGTAGCGGCTGTGCCACTGGGTGGCGGGGTCACCGTCGAGCACGTTGGCCGCCCGGCCGTTCTCGCTGAGGATCTCCTCGTCGCTCGCCGCGGCGGTCCAACCGTTGCGCGGCAACGGAACGACGGGAGTGGGCGCGCCCGGGTCGCCGAGCAGGCCGATCTCCCCCGCACTGGCCCACGAGCCCCGGTTGCCCGCCTCGGTCAGCGCGGTCAGCCGGACGAACCGCGCGCCGCTGACGGCGAAGCTGAAGGTCTTCACGGTCGGGTCGTCGGCGGCGATGCCGGTGCTGACCGGGGCGCCCCAGGTGGTGCCGTCGACACTGAGCCGGATCTCGTAGCGGCCGACCGTGCCGTTCCCGCCGCCCGGGCGCGGGGTGTAGACGAGGCCGGACACGCGCTGGGTGGCGCGGGTGTCGATGGTGATCGACTGCGGCAGCGGCGCCTGCGTGCTGTACCGGCTGTGCCATAGGGTGTTCGGGTCGCCGTCGAGGACGTTGGCCGCGCGGCCGTTCGCGCTCACCGTCTCCTCGCTGGTGGCGGTGGCCTCCCAGCCGGCGCGCGGGAGCTCGGTGGCGGTGGGGATCATGGCGTCCGCGTTGGCCACGATGTGCCAGTCGTCGTGGTGACCCTCCGGATGCGGCGTCAACGCCTGCATCGCGTAGGGGGTGACCACTACCGCCGCCGCAACCGCGACGATCAAGCGTCCGACTCGCATGTTCGTCCGGTCTGTCCAGAACGGGTGCGCGTTACCGGGTGAGATGTGGATCACGGCGCGCGCTCGGCATCCGGGCGCGCGCCGTGCGCCGTTCAGGGCACCAGGGTCAGGTTCCCGGCGCCGTCGTTGATGTAGTACCGAGTTCCAGATCCGTTGGGGTCGTTGAAGACCAGGCGGACGTCGGGGTAGGCGTCGGCGTTGTACGACACCACCGAAAGGGTGTAAACGCCGCCGTACGGGGACGAGGCGAAGGTGGTCTTCGCCTTGCCGCTGCCGGACAGCAGCACCGCGGACTTCGAGCCGCCGCAGTTCAGTGTCGCCAGGATGTCCTGGCCGCCGTCGCCGTCGAAGTCGGCGAGGGAGTAGGGCGGCACCTTGTCCTGGCTGCACTCGTCGATCGTGCCGAGGACCAGGTCACCGGAGGCGGTGTTGTGGTAGGTGCGCAGGCTCATCGACTCGTCGCTGGCGAACCACACGTCGCGCAGGCCGTCGCCGTTGAAGTCGGCCTGCCGCAGGGTGGTGGGGTAGGCGACGCCGTCGTAGGTGCCGACCGCCTGCACGCCCGCGGAGTCCTTGCGCAGCACCACGACCGCGCCGTAGCGGGAGTCGGCGTCCCAGTTCGTGGTGACGATCTCGTTGGTGCCGTCGCCACCGAGGTCGAGCACCTCGGCGGTGTCCGGGCAGTACGGGTACCAGGCCTGCGGCGAGGAGTAGCCGTAGCCGGTCGCGGTGCCGAAGCCGCCGCCGGTCAGGCCCGGGGCGATGTTCACCTGGCACCAGGAACCGCTGTGCGGGCCGAAGGTGACGCTGTCCGGCAGGCCGTCGCCGGTGACGTCGCCGATCGCCGCCTGGTTGCGGTTGCCCGCGTCGGCGGCGGTCGGCAGGGTGACCGCCGCGACGAGCGCGAGGGCGGTCGCGGCCAGTGCTGTCGTCTTGCCCATGGTGGCCTCTCGGTAGTGGGTCACGCCTCGGTGAAGGCGCCCGCGCCGTTGTTGACGAAGTGGCGGACCGTCGTGGTGCCGGTCTGGCCGTTGGTGGTGATCAGGCCGACGTCGGGGGTGCCGTCGTCGTTGTGGTCGGTCACGAAGACCTCGTAGTGCTCGGCGAAGTCGGCCCGCGCGAACACCACCGGCGGCAGCGTCCCGCTCAGGTGCAGCTCCGCGGCCTCGTAGCCGCAGCGGCGGGAGATCAGCAGGTCTTGGCCGCCGTCGCCGTTGAAGTCGGCGAAGGCGTGCTGCGGCACGGGTTTGTAGCTGCACACGTCGATCCGACCCGGTGTCAGCGTCCCCGCGGCGGTGTTGTGGAACGAGCGCACGGTGACCGACTCGTCGCTGGAGGCCCACAGGTCGAGCAGGCCGTCCCCGGTGAGGTCGATCTTGCGCAGGGTGCTCGGGAAGGCGACGCCGGGTAGGTCGCCACGGCCTTGACCTGGTTGTTCACCTTGCGCAGCACCAGCAGCGCCTTGCTCGCCGAGCTCCAGCTGAAGCCGGTGGTGACGATCTCGGGCTTGCCGTCGCCGCCGAGGTCGACCACCACGCCCATGTCCGGGCAGTAGGGCTGGGAGGTCTGGTTGGCCGGGTAGCTGTAGGTCGTGGGCGCGCCGACGCCGCCGGTGGACTTGCCGTAGGCGATCGTGATGGCGCAGGTGGGGGTGCTGGGCGCGGCCGGGCCGAGGGTCACCTCGTCGGCGATCTTGTCGCCGTTGACGTCGCCGCGGATGACCTGGGCGGCGGCCGAGGCCGGTCCGGGCAGGGTCAGCGGGAGCGCGGCGACGGCGGCGAGGACGAGAGCGGTTCTGATCTTGCGCATGGTCTCCCCGGTGGTCAGCGGCCGCGCACGCTCGCGGCCGTCCACCGGGCAAGATCGTCCGCGAGCCGGGACCCGTTGAGCCCCGGTGGCGAAAATGGGCCATTGGCGCGCGGACCCGCCCCGGCCGAGCTAAGAGGGTCACGGCGAACGGGGGTCGCCGTTCGGCGGGCCGGCGGGCGCCGACCGACCCCGTCTGGCCGCGACGACGGCGGTCAGCACGCCGAGCAGACCCATGGCCGCCAACGGGATCCGGTAGTCGACCAGGCCGACGAGCACGACGCCGAGCGCCTGCCCGACGGCGCTGGGCGCGTAGGTGGCGAGCTGGACGGTGCCGGTGAGCCGGGCCAACGCGGCCGGGGCCGCCGCGGTCTGCAGCACCGTCGCGGTGGCGATCAGCGGCGCGGGCAGCCCGAGCCCGGCCAGCACCCCGCCGAGCACCACCAGCGGCACCACCTCGGCGGTGCGCAGCAGCACCCCGAGGGCGAACACGAGCACGCCGCCAGCCGCGTAGGCCATCGGCGGGCACCTGCGCAGCAGCGCCCCGGAGGCCACCCCCGCGATCACCGAACCGGCGCCCTGGCACGCCGAGAGCACGCCGACGAAGGTCGGCTCCAGCCGCAGCCCGCGGTCCACCATCGCGAAGATCATCGTGCCCGCCACCCCGGCCAGGAACATCGCGACCGCGGACACCGCCACCAGCCCGCGCAGCAGCGGCAGCCCGCGCAGGGTGACCGGCCCGCGCGGTCCCACCGGCCCGCTCGTGGACCGGATCGGGCGGATCAGCCCGCACAGCAGGGCCGCCACGGCGAAGGTGACCGCGTCGAGCACGGCCACCACTCCCCCGCCCACCAGGGCGAACAGGCCCGCCCCGGCCAGCGGCGCGGCCAGCTTGGTGCCCTCGGCGGCGGCCAGCCGCAGGCCGTTGACGTGGCCGAGCAGCTCGGCGGGCACGACCGCGGGCAGCACGGCGGACTCCGCGGCCGAGAGCGCCACGTAGGTGACGCCGTAGACGACCATCACGGCGAACAGCAGCCACAGCTGCGCGACCGAGCCGACCGCGAGCAGCGTCAGCAGCAGCGCGCCCATGCCCAGCTGCACCCGGACCAGCAGCCGCAGGTGCCGCCCGGCCCGGCCGACCGCGGCGCCGATCAGCGGCCCGGCCAGGGTGGGCAGCCACACCAGCAGGGTGACCAGCGCGGCCAGCCCGCTGTCGCCGGTGAGCTCCATGACCCACACCCCGGCCGCCAGGGTCATCGCGCCGCTGCCGAAGCCGGAGACCACGACCGAGGACAGGTACAACGCGCAGTTCGGATCGCGCAGGACCCGGCCCACCCCGCTCATGCACGCGCGGCACCGCGGTGCCCCCGCGACACCGGGGGTCACCGCCCCCCTATCACCTCCACGTATACCCCAGCGGCCCCGCGAACCGGATATGTCCACTGTGGACTACCGGGCCGCCGGTGGAGCGTTGGGTTAACTTCTCGTGCGGCCCCTTCTCGGCGGGCCGGGCCGGGTCGTAGGAACGAGGCATGACTCGACTGCATCGACGGACCTTCCTGATCGGCGGTCTCGCGAGCGCGGGCGTGACGCTGCTCAGTTCCAGCAGCGCGAACGCCATCGCCTACCCGTTCACCCTCGGCGTCGCCTCCGGCGAGCCGACCGCGGACGGGTTCGTGATCTGGACCCGGCTGGCGCCCAGCCCGCTCAACGCCGACGGCCTCGGCGGCATGTCGAGCGCCGCGGTGACCGTGGAGTGGCAGATCGCCAACGACCCGAACTTCAGCGGCCTGGCCGCCTCCGGCACCGTCTCGGCGGTGCAGACCGCCGCGCACAGCGTGCACGTGGAGGTCGCCGGGCTCGCCCCGGGCCGCGAGTACTGGTACCGCTTCCGCGCCGCGGGCCACATCTCCCAGGTCGGGCGGGCACGCACCGCGCCCGCCCCGGGCACCAGCCCGGCGCTGACGATGCTGTTCACCTCGTGCTCACACTACGAGGCGGGCTACTTCACCGCCTACCGGCGGATGGCCGAGGAGAACCCGGACCTGATCCTGCACCTGGGCGACTACATCTACGAGGGCGGCGCGGGCTCCGGCGTGCGCAGCCACCAGCCGTCGGCGGAGATCACCAGCCTGGCGAACTACCGGGTGCGGCACGCCCTCTACAAGCGCGACACCGACCTGCAGGCCGCGCACGCCGCCGCGCCGTGGGCGGTCGTCTGGGACGACCACGAGGTGGAGAACAACTACGCGAACCTGACCCGCGCCGACAGCTCCCCCGCGGGCGACTTCACCGCGCGCCGGACGGCGGCGTACAAGGCGTACTACGAGCACATGCCGCTGCGCTCGGCGCAGGCCCCCTCGGGCGCGAACCTGCAGCTCTACCGGCGGTTGCGCTGGGGCAGCCTGGCGACGCTGCACCTGCTCGACACCCGGCAGTACCGCGACGACCAGGCGTGCGGCGACGGCACCAAGCTGTGCCCGGCCGCCGACGCCCCGGCCCGCACGATCACCGGCGCGGGGCAGGAGTCCTGGCTGCTCGACGGGCTGGGGCAGCACCAGGGCACCTGGGACCTGATCGGGCAGCAGGTGTTCTTCGCCCAGAAGCTCGCCGCCGCCGACGGGTCCAAGAGCATGGACTCGTGGGACGGCTACACCGCCAACCGCAAGCGCATCCAGGACGGGTGGCAGGCGCGGAACGTCACCAGCGCCGTGGTGCTGACCGGGGACGTGCACCGGCACTGGGCGAGCAACCTGATGAACGACTACGCGACCCAGGACAAGGTCGTGGGCACCGAGCTGGTGACCAGCTCGGTCACCTCCGGCGGCGACGGCAACGCGGCCGACACCGGAACGTCGAGCCTGAACCCGCACGTGAAGTTCCACAAGAACCAGCGCGGCTACGTCCGCACGGTGACGTCGTCGACCCAGATGGCTGTGGACTTCCGGGTGCTGGACAAGGTGACTGTCCGGGACTACCCGGTCAAGACCGCGCAGAGCTACGTGATCCAGGCGGGCAACCCCGGCCTGCAGGCACCGTGAACGGGAGCATGATGCGTACCTTCCTCACCGCCGCAGCGATCGCGGTGGTCTCCAGCCTCCTGTTGTCCGGCAACGCTTTCGCCGACGGGACCACGCCGGCGGACATCACCTGGACGGTGGCCAACAGCGCGGCCACCGGCGACCAGGACAACTCGGCGGTCGCGACCGCGCGGACCGGCTACACCGCGGTGGTCTGGGAGGACGACCGCGACGCCGACACCCCCACCGACAACGTCCACAGCGAGGTGTTCCTGCGGCTGTACAAGGACGGCGCTTCGCTCTACGAGAAGAAGCTCTCCACGGGCGGGACCGGCGCGTGGCGCCACATCCAGCCCGACGTGGCGCTGCACGAGGACGGCAGCGCGGTGGTCGTGTGGGCGGAGGACCCGGATGCCAACGGGTTCTACAACATCGCGGTCCGCGCGGTGAACACCGCGGGCACGGTCACCGGGTCCACCTCGGCCAACGCGAGCGCCGACGGCCAGCAGGTCGCCCCGGCCGTCGCGGCGGACCCGGACGGCCCGGGGTTCGCGGTGGTGTGGGAGGACAAGCAGGGCACCGCGGCACCGACGGTGCGGGCGTCGGGGTTCGCCTCGATCACGTCCAAGACCTACGAGGCCCAGGTGAACACCGCGGGCGGCACCCACCAGCGCCCGGACGTGGCGGTGAGCGCCGCGGGCAACGCCATCGTGGTCTGGGACGAGGACGGCGACGCCAACGGCTCGTTCAACATCGGCCGCAAGATCCTCACGCCTGCCGGCGGGGTGAAACTGGCCCAGGGCGTGGCGAACGCGACCACGGCCGGACAGCAGCGCCACGCGTCGGTGGCGGCGAACGCCAACGGCGACTTCGCGGTGGCCTGGGAAACAGACCAAAGTGGAGCGTCCCAGGTGGGCGCCCGCTCCTTCACCGCGACCGGCACGGCGGCCGCCGAGGTGATCGTCCCGGGCGTGGACCCGCAGGTGGGCATCGACGACCAGCGACACGTGGTGGTGGCGTGGAACGAGGCATCCGACGTGTACGCCCAGGGCCTGAACACCGACGGCACAACCACTGGCCGCTTGCCACGGTTGCGGGTCCACACGACGGTGGCCGGGCGACAGGACGAGCAGGCGTTGGCGGTGTCGCCGTTCGCGCAGGTGGTGCTGGCGTACACAGATGACAACGACGGCAACGGTTTCGACCAGGTCTACCTCGGCACGGGCCTGACCAACAGCACTTGGTGACGCGCCAAGCCTAGACATCTCGTGTGGCCGTGCCGGTCGGCGCTTCCGACCGGCACGGCCAGATCCAACAGCTGTGCCGCTAAGGCTCCCGTGCTCTCCAACGCCCGGACCCTCGGTCCACTGTTTCGGCTACCGCGTCGAGCAGGGTCGCCTCACGGGTTTGTCAGGCATCGGGTTCGTGCGCTCGCGTTTCCGGTCAGTGCGGTGATCCGGACGGTCACCTCGACGCACCCGTCGCGCGGTAGCACCATGTCGCCGAATACCGCTTGGCCGTCGAAAGCGGTCTCATAGGACTTCTCAGTGGGCTGGTCATCCGATCTCCGGGCGGTGATGGCGACCATCGCGCCCGCCAAGCGGACGCTGTTGTCCGCCGGGGTGAACCGGCCCCAGGCCGCGGCGCACCGCGGGGCGTAGCGCAGTTCGGCCACGCCGAGGAAGTGTTCGTCGGAGCTGTTGATCTCGACGCTGTCGAGGGTGGCGACCAGCGGGTCACTCGCGCACGAACTGCGCTTGGGGTCGGCACCGTCGGCGACGGGTTGCGCGGACAGGTCCCCGGTCGGGTCGAAGCGCGCGCTGGTACTCGGCTCGGTCGGTTGCGGTAGTTGGGGCGCGTCGCCCTTGGGCAGCAAGGCGATCGTGCCGACCACCGAGGCGACCACTGCCGCGGCGATCCACCACCAACGGCGCAACGCGCGTAGGCCGAGCGTGGATGGCAGCGGTGGCAACGGGTTCTCGGCCGCCGGTGCCTCCTCGACCGCAGTGGCCTTACCGGACAGACGTCGTACGTCATGCCACCTGGCCCGCCACTCGTCGAGGTCGCCGTCGCAGGCTTGGGCGTAGGCCAGCGTCACGTCCAGGGTGGGCAGTCGGTACCCGGCGGCCGCGGCGGCCAGGGTGGCCCTGGCGAAGTGGGTCCGCTCGGCCAGCAGTCGGTAGGGCGGGTTCCCCGCCTTCTCGCGGAGTTGGCGCAACGCTTGGGCGAACTCCTGGACGGGGCCCTCGTCGGGATCGAGGTCACGCGGAGGTCGTGGCATGACACACCCTTTCGGGCTGGGTTGTCCGGACTTCGTTGTCTGGCACCGGACGCGCTACTGGTCAACGCGCCACCCGGATAGACCTGGGGCGGTCAGACAATCCCCCCCGGCTGGAAGGAAAGACCGATGTCGCGCACTGCACCGCTCTCGCGCAAAAGGTCGAGGATCTCCCTCGGCGCGTTACTCGCACTCCTGTTGTCCGTCCTGGTCGCCCCCGCCGCGAGCGCCGCACCCACCTGCTTCGGCGCGGCGTGCACCGGCCAGGACCCCGCGATCACCCACTGCGCGGACGACTCCCGCGTGGTGCCCGTGTCCGGCGTCCTGACCGGCGCGGGCGGGCGGGCCGGTGTCATCCAGATCCTCTGGTCACCCCGCTGCCAGACCAACTGGGGTCGCATCGTGCTGGACTCCTACGACCCCAACCCCAACCACCTCCCGCGCTGGGTGGACGTGCACAACGCCGCAGGCGGCCACGTCTACTTCACCTGGACCGGCGCGGGCCAGTACATCTACGGCGACATGCTCTACAGCCCCGGCTGCGCCTGGGCCACGGGCTACGTGGACCGCGGTGGCTACGCGAACGCGTGGGGTGGCACCGGCCAGGCCTGCTGACCGGACGGACCGGCCCTGTTCCCCCGCTTCGGGGAACAGGGCCGCCCGCGATGCGCTCGGCACCGCCGCTCGACGACGCCGCCACCAGTGAGTTGGACCGGATTCGGCGGAACGCCGAGGCAAGAACCCGGGAACCCGGCCACCAGCAGGGCGAACAGGTCATACACGGCGATCCGGGCAGGTGTCCACCGGTGCGCGGGGCCAACTGGTGTCGGCCAGCGGGCCAGCGGAAGAAGATCGAGATCCGGGGCAACTCCGGCGGGGGCACCGAGCGTAGGACAGGTGTGGTGTCCGGTCGGGTCACTGGCGCGTGCGCGCGTCCGTGGGCACCGTCCCGGCGGCATCCTTCCCGCAGCGACCGGTTGCGGGTCCTCCTGTTCTGAGGTGTCCATGAGATCCACCAAGCTCGCCGTTGTCCTCGCCCTTGCCTCCGCCGCCGTCGCGGCGGCTCCTCAGGTGGCGGTCGCGGACCCGCCCGCGCACAACTACCCCGTGCACTCCGCCGGTTGCCTGGCCGCGACGTCCCCGTTGCCGTTGGGGCAGTCGGTGGCTCAGACCATCACCTCCGGTGGCGTGACCCGCGACTACCTGGTCCACCTGCCCACGACCTACCTGCCCGGCCACGAGAAGCCGCTGGTGCTGGCGTTCCACGGCCGCAAGGGCGACGGCACCGACATCGAGCGGTACTCCAAGATCGACAGCCTCGACACCATCGCGGTCTACCCGGTGGGCGCCAAGGGCGAGGACGACGAGCGCGCTTGGCAGGGCGCGCCGTACGCGGCGGCGGTGGACGACGTCCAGTTCGTCGCCGACCTGCTCGACAAGCTGCAGACCACGCTCTGCGTCGACCCGGTGCGGATCTACGCGGTGGGCAAGTCCAACGGCGGCGGCTTCGCGGCCCTGCTCGCGTGCAGGCTCCCGTTGCGGATCGCGGCCTTCGGCGCCGTCGCGGGTGCCTTCTACCCCGGTACCGCCACCGGCTGCTCCAGCGTGGCCACGCCGATCATCGAGTTCCACGGCACCGCGGACTCCGTCATCGACTACGCCGGTGACAGCGACAACCACGGGCAGCCCGTGCCCTCGATCGCGACCTGGGTCCAGGGCTGGGCGACCCACGACTCCTGCCCGGCGACCCCGACCACGACACAGCTGAACACTGAGGTCGTCCGGATCACCTGGGCGCCGTGCGTGCAGAACACGGCGGTGGCGCACTACAAGATCCTCACCGGCGACCACACCTGGCCGGGCGCGGTCGTCTACAGCGGTCCCGGCAAGACCACCTCCCAGATCGAGGCGCACCTGGTGATCTGGGACTTCTTCACCGCCCACACGCTCAACGCCTTCATCATCTCCTGAGCCAGCCGGGTGGTGCCGCGCGCGGCACCACCCGGGGGTCGGGGTCAGGGGCAGGTGGCCAGGACGAAGGAGATCACCGCGCAGGTGGCCGTGTCCCGGTCGTTGGCCGGGTTCGGGTCGGCGGGCGAGGAGGCCGTTCGCACGCCGGTGACCGAGACGTGGCCGAGTGAGAACAGGTGCAGCGGGACGCGGAAGGACTTGGCGGTGGCCGCGCCGTTGGCGATGGCGTCGTAGGCGCAGGTGACGGTGCCGGTCGTGGTGGTGCAGCCCGCGGAGAGGTTCGTGGCGTGGGCACCCGGCGGGAGGGTGGCGGTCAGGGTGGCCGAGGTGACCGCGGCGGGGCCGGTGTTGTGGGCGGTCAGGGTGTAGGTGAGGTAGGGCACGAGGATGCCCAGGTGCGGCTTCGCGGTGACGTCGACGGCAATGTCGGTGGCCGGGGGGATGTAGGTGAACTGGCCCGCGCTGGTCGTGCCGCCGGGGGTGGTGACCTGGACGTCGACCGCGCCGGTCCCGGGCGGCGCGGTGGCGGTGCAGGTGGTCGCGGTGCAGGACACGCCGGTGGCCGGGTTGCCAGGGCCGAAGGTGATGGCCGTGGTGCCCGCGAGGTACGTGCCGGTGATGGTCACCGCGGTGCCGCCCGCCTCGGGGCCGCTGGTGGGGGTGATCGAGGTGACCGTCGGCGGGTCCAGGGTGAAGACGAAGACGACCAGGCCGTTGCCCGCGTTGGCCCCGTCGGTCACCGTGGCCGTCAGACCGGGGACAGTGGACGAGACGAAGTTGGACCCGCCGCCGCCCGCGCCGCCCGCACCCGCGGCGCCGGTACCCGAGGCGGCACCCGAGCCACCCCGACCACCGCCGCCGTAGCCCGCGCCGCCGCGCCCGCCGGCGCCGACCTGCGGTGGCACCGTCTGCAACGCGGAACCGCCCAGGGCGTTGGGGAAACCGCCTGGGGCGCCGGGTGATCCCGGGCGGGTGCCCACTCCCCCGGTGCCACCGGTTCCGCCCGCCGTGGCGGTTCCCTGGCCGCCACCGCCGCCGCCCTGGGCCACGTCCGCCAGGCCCGCGCCACCGGCGCCGGGACTGCCGCTGTCAGCGCCCGGGGTGCCCGGGTAGGCGGGCGAGCCGATCCCCGCACCACCCGCGCCACCGCCGGAACCCGCGGTCAGCAGCGCGGCGCCGCCCGCGGCGGTGACCGCGACCAGCCCGCCGCCACCGCCCCCGATCCCGTTGCTGGGGGCCGCTTGGCCGTTGTTGCCCCGGATGCCGACCGCGACCTGGAACACCTCCCCGGGTGTCGTCGGCAGGGCTGCCACGATGTGCGCTCCCTTGCCGCCCGGGGTGCCGTCGACGGCGTTCCCGCCCCCGGCGCCATCGAGGGTCACCGCGGCGCTGCTCACGCCGGTGGGCACGGTGACGCTGCCGGTTCCGCCTGCCGCACAGGTGATCGTGGTGGTGGTGCCGACCACGACGGGATCGGCGCACACCCCGTCGGCGTAGGCCGGAGCAGCCAACACCACGAGTCCGCCGCTAGCGAGGGCGGACGTCGCCGCCACCGCTAGCAGCCGGTGTCGAGCACGCGCGAATGAGGACATCGGGGATCTCCCTTTCTCGGTGCCGCGCAGCGGCGGGAGACCGAGAGCCTTCCGCTGAGCCGAGTCCGCGCGGTCTTCGACGAGCCCGGCAAGCCTGCTCCGCGCGCGACCCCGCGAACACACCCCGAACGAGTGGCCGCGACACCCCGCTCGCCACCACCTCGACGACCATCGCGGACAGTGTCGGAGGCGACTGTCGACATGATCTTGAACCGCACGATCGGCGGCAGCCCACCCGGGCACGACCACACCCGCGCGCCATTCCGACCCACGCGTCCCGACAACACCACCCGTACGGCACGCGCCGCTTGGCGGTCCGCGGAACGCCCACGCCCACAGACGGCGTTCCCCACACCACAAACGGCCCAGCCACCACACCCGGCCGGTCCAGCCGGGCTGCTAGAGCGTGCGGCCGAAGGGGGTGACCGCGATGTCGGTGAGCACGCAGGCGGGGACCTCGTCGCTGGGAACCGGGACCGGGTCCGGGTCGTCGGGCAGCCGGAGGCGGACCCCGGTGGCGCGGGCCAGGCAGTGCTTGAACGACGCGCTGAAGGTGGTGTCGGCGCCGCGCGGCAGGGTGATCACCGGGGTGTCGCCGGGGAGGCGGGAGTTGTGGGCCTCGAGTGGACCGGTGGCGGTGTAGAGGGTGAGCTCGGGCCAGCCCTGGACGGTGCAGGGGTCGGCGCCTTCGTTGCGCAGTCGGTAGTCCACGGCGACGACGACGGTGGCGCCGTCGGAGGTGCGCTCGCGTGGACGCCAGTTCTCCAGCGTGACAGCCAGATCCGACCCCCGGCACGGCCGCGTTCGACCGCGCGTGGGCCGTTCCTGCGCGGCGGGCACCGGCTCGGGCGCGGCCGTGGGGCGGGCGGTGGTGGTGACCGCGGTCGTGCTGGTCGCTCCGAGGTCCGGCTGAGCGGACTCGGTTGGCACGCACGCCGCCGCGAGCACGCAGGGGACCAACAACAGCAAGAAACGGGACACACGCGGATCGTGTCGGTACGCCACGGCGCCCACCTCACAACCACGTGAATCCCGGGTGGCGTTCGCGTGATCGGCTCACTCCTGGGCCGACCGACTTGGTCAGGGGGCGATGACGGGGTCGATCCACGCCGCCCGCACAGTCCTGTAGGAGTCGTTCTCGGACACGAGCGCGATGCGCAGCGCACCCGTGATGTCGACGTCCACGACCCTGGTCTCGCCTAGGGGCACGGACTCGACGCGCCTGATCTCCTGGTCGGCGCGGAAGGAGAACTTCACCACCGCCTCGGTGTCCGACTCGTCCGACAGACCGAGCCGCACGCGCAGCTTCGTGTACTTGCGGTCGAGGTGGTACTCCTGCTCGTCCTTGCCGTAGCCGTAGCACGAAGCGACCATGTCGTAGACCTGTCCGTTCACCTTGAGCGGGCCGACCTTGAATCGTTGATCGACAGGATCGATGGTGAGCAGGGACACCGCGCCCGGCGCGGACGACCCCGAGGTGGTCGTGACCAATGGCGTGGTGGTCACCGTCAGGGAAGTCGTTGTGGTGGTGGCGGTGGTCTTGGTCGTGCTGGTTGGTCTGCCCCCGGGATCGGCCTCGTGTTGGCGGTCGGCGCCGGCGGCGATGCCCCCGGCAGTGGGCTCCGCGGCGCGGGTGACCACGGCGGTCATCGCCACCGTGCCCGCGACCAATGACATGGTTCCCCCAGATCGTCGAATGCCGGGGGCACCCTACCCAGGGATCACGTTGCCATGGCCGGGGTTCGGCGATCCTGGCGATCTTCAGCCGGCGGTCGGGGAACGCGAGAGGGGCGCGCCCGGGAGTCCGGGCGCGCCCCTCATCGGCTCTGCGTCAGTTCAGGGTGAGCTTCACCGGCACCTTCTGCACCGGCGCGTCCGGGTAGGTGATCGAGACCGACACCGTCACCTGGCCGGTCGGCTTCTTCGCCGTCTTCCACGGGAAGACGAACGAGTCGCTGGTCGGGTCGTAGAGCGGGGTGACCGAGCCGAGCGTCTGCGCGCCCTCGGCGGAGACCGTGACGCGGCCGCTGAGGAAGAGCAGGGCCGAGGCGAGCTTGGGCAGCGGGGTGCCGTTGGCGTCGACCAGCTGGAAGCGGATCGTCACCAGGGAACCGGCCGCCGCCCGCGAACCGTCCACAGGGGACAGTACGCGCACGCCCAGGCGGACCAGGTGGGTCGCCGTGCCGGTGCTCGGCGCGGACGAGGTGTCACCGCTGTAGGCGGCCTGGACCTGGTGGCCGCCCAGGGCCAGGGTGGCGATCGACTGGCTCGTCGCGACGCCGCCGGCGAGGGCGACCGGGCCGCCGAAGGCTCGTCCATCCACAGTGAACTGGACGGTGCCGCCGGGCACCACGGCCCCGGAAACCCTTGCCGTGAAACGAACCGCGCCACCGATGATGGACGGGCTCGGGGAGGCGGTGACCACCGTGGTCGTCGCCGACTGGGTGATCTTGAGCGTCAGCGAGCGGTCGGCCGAGGACACCGAGTTGCGCGCCCGCACCACCACGGTGAACATGCCCGCGGTGAGGGGCGTGCCGGTGATCCGTCCCTCAGCGGACACCGTCAGGCCGGCCGGGAGGCCGGTGGCGGTGAAGGTGACCGATTCGCCGCCGGTGTGCGGGATCGTCGCCGAGTACGCGACGCCGACCGCGCCGTCGGGGAGCGGGGCGCCGATGGTCACCGGCTCCACCGCCGAGACCGACACCGGGGCCGAGGTGGACCCGGTCAGCGCGGGGCTGCCCGAGTACACAGCCGTCAGCGAGTGGGTGCCCGCCGACAGCGGCACGTTCAGCGTGGCCACACCACCGGTCAGCGCGACGTCACCGAGGACCGTTGCCCCGTCCCGGAAAGTGACCGAGCCGGTGGCGGGGACACTCGCCGTGACGGTTGCCGTGAGCGCCACGGCTGAGCCAGCGGCCACCGGGTTCGGCGTCGCGGTCAGCGTGGTCGCGCTGGTGCCCACCGAGACCCGCACGGTGGCGGTGATCTCGTTGGAGCCGTAGGCGTTGGTGGCGCGCACCGTGAAGGTCCGCTCCCCCGCCTCGGTCGGCGTGCCGCTGAGCACGCCCTCCTCGCTGAGGAACAGGCCCGCGGGCAGCGTGCCCGCGGCCAGGCTCACCGCGCCGGTCGCGGTGAAGGCGAACGAGTACGGCGTGCCCACCGTCGCCGGAGTCGGCGTGCCGGAGATCGTCGCCGGGGCACCGGGGCGCAAGCCGACCAGGACCGGGTCGTGGTCGCTGGTGCGGAAGCGGTCCGGCGCGTAGAGCGAGGCCACCTGGGCCGGGGTCTTGAACTCGGTGTTGTAGTCGAGCACCGACGGCTCGTCGGAGTTGTGGTGCGCCTCGCCCGCGCCGGTCACCTGGGGGACCAGCGACGACGACGCGAGCGCGTAGTCGAGGTAGCCCCACTGGCCGTCGAAGACGTAGGAGTAGGTGTCGACGCCGTTGTAGGCCTTGGGCAGGTTGACGTAGCCCGCGGCCTCCAGGGTGGCGATCGGGTCCTCGCCGGCGTAGGAGTTCAGGTCGCCGACGACCAGCACGTCGGGGTCACCGGCGGCCGGGACGACGGTGCCCGAGAGCCACGACGCCAGCTCGGTGGCCTGCGCGGTGCGGCGGGCGTTCCAGCAGCTCTGCCCGTCGCCCTGGTCGGTGTCCGGCCCGGTGGTCGGGCAGGAGCCCTTGGACTTGAAGTGGTTGGCCACCACGGTGAACCGCGCGCCGTCGTTCGTGCGGAAGGTCTGCGCCACCGGGCGCCGCTCGAAGATCGGGTTCTGGTCGACGAAGGTCGCGCCCACGACCGGGGTCACCGACGCCGTGCGGTAGAGCAGGGCTGTCTTGATCGCGTCCGTGCCCGCCACGTCGACCACGCCGGTCGCCGCGTCAGCGTCCACATAGGACCAGGCGCCCGGGCCGTCGGCCGCGTTGAGCGCGCCGACCAGGGCCTGGATCGCGCTGCCCGGGCCGTAGCCGTCGTTCTCGAGTTCCATGACGCCGGTGACGTCGGCGCCCAGGAAGCGGATCGAGGCGACCTCCTTGGCGAGCTGGCGCTGGTACTCGGCGTCGTTGTTGGCGCCGCGGCAGTCCGCCGGACCGCCCAGGGTGCCGAAGGTGCAGCCGGTGTAGGTGTTGAAGAAGTTGAGCAGGTTGGCGCCCGCCACGTGCAGCGAGGCCGCGCCGGTCGCCGGGCGGGTGGTCGGGCGCTGGTTCACCGCGTCGAACACCGCGTTGCCGCCGAGCGCGCCGACCGGGCGCAGCCGGTAGGCGTTGCCGCTGGCCGCGTTGCCCGCCCAGGTGTAGGTGAGCACGCCGACCGGGTCGGTGACCGTGTCGCCGCCGCGCAGCGTGTTCGCCGCCGAGAGCGGCTGACCACCCCGGCCGAAGACGATCGGGTCCGGGTTCTGGCCGTTGGTGTCGTCGTCGATGATCAACCGGTTGAGGTTGTTGGCGTTCTGCTTCGCCTGCACCGCCGCCTGGTCGGTCGCGCGGATCACCGAGGTCGGCTGCTGGAGCTTGCCGCCCGCGGAGACCACGACCTGGCCGAACCGGCCGAGCTGGAAGTGCTCGGTGACGGTGAGCGTCTGGTGGAAGCGGACCAGCATGCCCTCGACCGACTCGAGGTCGGCGGCGTCGGCGCGCGGCAGGGTCAGGTCGGTCGGGGTGACCGCGGCGGAGGTGCCGCAGCGCTGCACGCCGGTGGTCGAGGCGGTGAGCTGGGTCTGGCCCTGGAACTCGGAGACCGGGCCGGTGACCTGGACGACGTCGCCGTTGGCGACCTGGTTGGCGCCGTTGTCGAAGACGAAGATCCCGTCCGAAGTGGACGCGTCGCCGTCACCGCCGTCCTGCAGGTAGAAACCGCGCAGGGCGGGCTGGGCGCCCTCGTAGTCGCCGACCACGGTGCCGCGCACGGTCACCGTCTGGCCCGCCTTCGGGCTCACGTCGGTGGTGCCCTGCACGGAGCCGATGGTGATCACCGGCGAGGTGCACGCGGGGGCCGCGCCGACCGCGACGGTGGCGCCGACGGCCTTGCGCTGCCACAGCGGGAGCTCCTTGGCGATGGTGCCGTCGCCGTAGAAGACCGCGTCGCCGTCGTCGGTGAGGACCTGGACGGACGCGCTGTCGGTCAGCGGGTTCGGGATGTCGGCGATCGCCTCGGGCTTGCCGACCGCGTTGAACGCGTCGAGCGAGCCCGCACGCGGCAGCGGCTGGTGGGTGGCGTCGCCGTCCCAGCCGTAGAACTTGTACTCGCCCGCGGCGCCGGTGCCCGCGTCCGACGGACCGGCGATGACCAGGTACTGGTTGGCGGCGTTGCGGCGGATCTCCCGCACGCCCTTGCCACCGAGGTCCCAGCGCAGCGGCGCGCCGAAGCTCGCGGTGACGCCGGTGGTCGGGTTGGCGGTGACCAGCGCGGCGGCGTTGGTCACCGGGACGACGATCGCCTTGCCGTCGGCGGTCAGCGGACCGCGGAAGGCGAGCAGCAGGGTGGTGCCGTCGGCGGCGAACTCGGCGCCCTCGATGTTGACCCCGGTGGGGCCACCGGCGCCGTCACCCTCGGGGGCGCGGGCCGCGGCGGCGGCGAGGCCGAGCGGGTTGCCGTTGGCCTGGTCCCAGGCGACGAGGTCGTCGCGCAGGTGCTGGTAGCTGCCGCCGAGGGCGAGCGAGGCGCCCGTGCCGGTGCCGGTCACCGTGGTGGTGAACAGCTCCTGGCGGTTGAGCCGGGTCTTGGCCGAGGAGTTCTGGCCCTGCGAGCCGACCCAGAAGATCGTGTCGCCGGTGCGCGCGGCGGCCTCGACGTCGATCTCGCGGGTGACGTCGGTGTCGCGCAGCGCCAGACCCGCGGCCCGCACGTCGAACGACTGCGCGGGGTAGCGGGAGTGCTCGCGGTCGTAGACGCGCAGCACGTTGGTCTCGTCGTCGGCGACGGCGATCGCGCCGTTGCCGAGGTCGATCGCGGTGCTGGCGTCGCTGGCGCCGTAGAAGTTGCGCTGGCCCGCGGGGAGCGCGCCGGAGACCGCGACCGGGAAGGTCGTGGCGGAGCTGAGGGCGCCGTCGGTGACCGTGACGGTCAGCGTGGTGCGGCCGACCGCGACCGGGTTCACGGTGAGGGTGCGGACGTCGCCGGTGCCGGTGGTGCCGCCGGTCGCGATGGCCGGGTCGGCGCTGGTGACGGTGACGGTGAGGCCGCTCGCCGGGGTCTCGGCGTCACCGACGGTGACGGTGCGCACGGCGGGCGGGTTGTCCGGGTCACCAACGGTGAGCGCGAGCTCGGGCACCGGGACCGGCCCGACGGTGGGCGCGGTGTTGGTGCCGCCGGTGACCGTGACGGTGGCGGTACGGCTCTCGACCTGGCCGCCGGGGCCGGTGACCCGGACGCGGTAGGCGGTCGTCGCGGTGAGCGCGGGGGTGGTGAACGACGCCTGCGTGGCGCCCGCGATCGCGTCAGTGCCGGAGAACCACTGGTAGGTCAGCGGGCCGGTGCCGGAGGCGGTGACGGTGAGGGTCGCGGTACCGCCCGGGGCGACGCTGGAGTCCTGCGGCTCGGTGGTGATCGCGGGGGCGGTCGTCGACGCGGCCGGGGCGAGCGCGACACCGCGCAGGGCGGTGTTGGTCGCGGCGGTGCGCAGGGTGACCGAGGTGGCCGCGATCGGGGCGGCGGAGGCGGCGGTGTCGTCGACCTTGACCAGCAGGTTGGTGCTGGTGGTGGCGAACAGGGTCACGCCGGAGGGGGTGACCTCGCCGGTGATCCCCCGGGTGGCCGCGCCCGCCGGGCGGAACGAGCCGCGCGCGGTCCAGGCGGTGCCGTCGGAGGAGAACTTGAGGACGCCGCCGGTGGCGGAGTCGTCGGCGACGTAGAGCGTGTCGACGCCGGGGACGGCCGGGTCGCGGTCGAGCGCGACGATGCCGTACGGGCTGGCCGCGGGCACGGTCAGCGCCGGGGTCTGGCCGCCGGTGGTGGGCAGGCCGGTGCCGACGGAGTAGACGCCGGTGGTGCCGCTGCCGGAGCTGACGTAGAGCTGGCCGCCGCCGATGACCGCGGTGCGCAGGTTCGTCGGGGCGGCGGTGTTGATCTGCGTGGTGGCGCCGGTGGTGCCCAGGTTCGCCAGCCGGACGCCGCCGTTGGCGCCGACGACCCAGAAGCGGGAACCGTCGTCGGTGGCCGCGCCGCGCACGTTGTTGGCGCTGAAGGTGTCGGTGATCGTCGTGCTGGCGTCGACGGTCCCCTGCCCGTCGACCCGCGCGACGACGCGGTTGACCGCGGCCGACGTCGTCCCCGCGACCCCGGCGGTGCCCGGGTCGGCGTCGTAGCCCGCGAGGGTCAGGTAGCGACCGTCGGCCGAACGGGTGAGGGCGCCCTCGGAGGTCGCCGACCCGCTGAGGGTGACCCGCTTGCCGGCGGTCGGCAGCGGGACGGACTGCACGAGCACGCCCGCCGGGGTGTACTCGTCGAGGAACACCGCCGTGGCGGCACTGCTCAGCGCGGCGTCCCCGGTCCCCACCCGGGCCACCACGACGTTCCCGGGCGCGAACCCGGCCGCCGCCGCGGCCTGCCCCTGCACCACCACAGCCGTGCCGACCGCGAGCGCGGCCACCACCACCCCGACCAACCCACGTCGCAGACGTGAACCCACGTCGTCTCCCACTCCTCGACGGACAGTGCCGAGTGAACCTAGATCGCGCGGGCAAGTCCCCGATAGACCTGTTCGGGCAACGTTCAACCAGCGGTCATCCGGCGTCGCCGTTACTGGATGGCGGGTGATGTGTTGTCGTTCTCGTTGCCCAGGTATGGGCGGGGGCGATCTAGGAGGTGTGTCGCGAGGTTGCCGTCTTCGTTGCCCGAGTAAGAGCGGGGGCTCGATCTAGTGAACTCGCTTCGCGCGGGGCCCCTAGAGCACCGCGGTGGCGAAAAAAGGGCGGGTGAAGGACATCCCCACCACACGGCAAGTTTAGCGGCACTCCTCCCCCACACGAAGCGAGTCCACTAGATCGAGCATCCGTAACGGGACTTGCGTTCCAGCGAGGGCGGCCTATCCGCTGCGGTACCAGCGGGCGCGGAATGCCACCGCGGTTTGGCGGGATCGGGATTCTCTTGCGTACCAGCGGGGTCTGCCTATCCGCTGCGGTTGGTGGAGCCTCTCCCGAGGGCTAGAGGTGTAAGTCCATGATGTCGAAGACCTGGCTGGCCCAGACCCAGGTGGAGAACTCCACTGCGGCGCCCGGGACGGTGCGGTCGGAGCAGAAGCCGAGGAGTCGGTTGTCGTGGTCGAGGAGGGCGGCGCCGGAGTCGCCCGCGGCGGTGACTGGGCGGGTGTAGACGCGGACTGCCGCGTGGTGGGGGCCTGCGACTATCGCTGGGTCGTAGCCGGTCACGATGGTGTCCACCGGCCCTGATCTGGCGCCATCGAAGTGGACTGGGGTGGCTGCCGGGGGGACGTGTGTCGGGCCGCACAGGTGGGCCGCTCGGGTGCCGGGGTGGGTGGTCGGGCAGCTCAGGGTGGCCACGTCGACCACGTGGTTCAGGTCGACCACCTCGACCGCGTGGCCGTTCACGGAGGGGTGCTGGGTGCCGTCGACAACGTGGGCCGCTGTGGTGAGGACGGTGGCGCCGCGGGCGTCGGTGGCCAGGACGCCGACGGTGCCCCGGCGTCCGCCCGCGCCGGTGACCGCGGCCGGGGTGGCGGCGGTGGGCTCGAGGGCGGGCTCGGGGATGACGAGGACCTCGTAGGAGCGCTGGAAGGTGAAGTCCCGCAGGGCCGCGACGGCGTCCTCGGCTTGGCCGCCCCAGCTGACGAAGCGGTCGACGATCGCGCGCAGCGGGCCGGGTACCGGGTCGTCGTGGGCGCAGCCCGATCCGCGCAGTGGGAGGAACAGGTCCGGGTACGGATCGGTCTCGACCACCACCGGATCGGCGCCGTAGGTCCGGCCCGGGTCGAGCACGACCAAGTCGTAGCGCCTGCCGTCGGCGTGTGGGACGACGATCGTGCGCACGTCGTCGAGGACGGCCGAGGACGCGCCTGCCGCGGCCAGCTGCAACCGGACGGCGGCGAGGGAGACCATGCTGTGCCAGAAGGCCGCCGCCACCAACGGTTCCAGGCGGGACAGCGGCACCCCGATCCCCTCGGCCAAGCGGATGCCGGGGGCGTCCCAGCGCAGCCGCTCACCCTCGGTGCCGACCTGCTGGTCGACGAGCTCGACGAGGTCCACTCCGGCTCCCCCCTGGACCGCACGGACGCGCGTGATCACTGCATCGCGGCACGGACCGGGGTGTTACCTGCCGTCCCGTCCGCCGGCGACTATCCGTCGCGACACTGTCCACACCAGACAGATGGTGGTGCGCGCCGGGGAGGCGACGAACACCACACCGTGGTGGTGCGCCCCCACCGGGCGGTCGGCCTCGGACCATAGGGCGCCCCGACGCCCCGGGACAGCCCCGTCCACCCAATGGACACCTCGACCTGCCCAATTGACGGCGAGCCGCCCCGGCGGCTTCGCTACAGGTGGTTCCGGTGCGCGGAAGGGGAAGCGGATGACCGTCGAGTTCGTCGGCATGATCGGCACGCGCGACCAGAGTGAGACCCGGCCGCCCAGTGGTCCGGTGGTCGACCCGGCCTATGTGCGCCGGTTCGCCCGGGCGCACGAGGACGGCGGCTTCGACCGGGTGCTGATCGGCTACGGCTCGGGGTGGCCGGAGGGTCAGCAGGTGGCCGCCTTCACCGCGGCCAACACCGAGCGGCTCGGGCTGCTGGTGGCGCACCGGCCCGGGTTCGTGGCACCGACGCTGGCGGCGCGCGCGTTCGCCACCCTCGACCACTTCAGCGGCGGTCGGGTGGCGGTGCACATCATCACCGGCGGCAGCGACGTCGAGCAGGCGCGCGACGGCGACTACCTGCCCAAGGACGAGCGCTACGCGCGCACAGACGAGTACCTCGACATAGTCAAGCAGGCGTGGGAGTCCGACACCGCGTTCTCGCACGCGGGCACCCACTACCGCCTCGACGGCTACCGCGCCGAGGTCCGCCCGCTCAACGGTCCCCGGCTGCCGATCTACTTCGGTGGGTCGTCCGAGGCGGCCTACCGGGTCGGCGGCAAGCACGCCGACACGTTCGCGCTGTGGGGCGAGCCGCTGGCCGAGACCGCGCAGCAGATCGCCTCGGTGCGCGCGGCGGCCGCGGCGGCGGGGCGGGCGAGCGCGCCCGGGATCAGCGTGTCGTTCCGCCCGATCCTCGGCCCGACCGAGGAGCTGGCCTGGGAGCGGGCGCACCGGATCCTCGACACGATCAAGGGCGGCGGCGGGCCCCAGGTGACCAAGCAGTGGCGCGGCGCGGGTGAGCCGGCCAACGTGGGCAGCCTGCGGCTGCTGGCGGCCGCCCGCAAGGCCGACCGGCACGACCGGGCGCTGTGGACCGCGCCCGCGGCCGCCACCGGCGCGGCGGGCAACTCGACCGCGCTGGTGGGCACCCCGGAGACCGTCGCGCGGGCGCTGCTGGACTACGTCGACATCGGCGTGACCACGCTGTTGATCCGCGGTTACGACCCGCTCGACGACGCCATCGACTACGGCCGCCACCTGCTGCCGCTGGTCCGGCAAGAGCTGGCCCACCGGCAGCGCGCCCAGGTGGCCGCGGTATGACGGGAACGCGCCGGGCGGTGGCTGGGGTGGTGCGCGGGGCCCTCGCACCACAGTCCACGCCCGGTGGCACCCGGCCCGCGCGGGGATGATGGGCGGCATGCGCATCTCGGCCAAGGCTGACTACGCGATCCGGGTGCTGCTCGAGCTGGCCGCGGACACCAGCGGGCCGATCACCTGCGAGGCGGTGGCGTCCACCCAGGACATCCCGCCGCGGTTCATCAAGGCGGTGATCCGCGACCTGCGCGCGGCCGGGCTGGTGCGCAGCCAGCGCGGCTGCGAGGGCGGCTACTGGCTCGCCCGCGACGCCGGGACGATCACCGTGCGGGACGCGGTGGCCGCGGTCGACGGCGAGCACCTCAGCATCCGCGGCGAGCCGCGCCCGGCGGTCGCCTACCACGGCACGGCGGGCCACCTCGCCGATTTCTGGTCCGATGTGGAGGCCCAGTTGACGCTGGTCCTGCGCGCGACCACCATCGCCCAACTGCTCGCGGGGACCGACCGCGCGGCGGGCCAACCAGAGAGGAACACCCGGTGACCGACCACTGGCACCGGCCGCTGCGGCACATCCGCGGCGCCGACCTGTCCGGCGACACCACCCAGACCAGCGGGATGACCCGGCTGGAGGCGGTGTCGAGCAAGACCGTCGGGTCGAGCAAGGTGTGGATGGGCGAGACGCACGTCGGCCCGGCCACCAACTCCGGCGACCACCACCACGGCGAGGCCGAGACGGCGATCTACATCCAGTCCGGGCACCCGGTCTTCGTCTTCGCCGAGGGCGACCAGGAGGTGCGGATCGAGACCGGGCCGGGCGACTACATCTTCGTGCCGCCGTACGTGGCCCACCGCGAGGAGAACCCGGGCGACGAGCCCGCGGTGGTGATCATCGCGCGGAGCAGCCAGGAGGGCGTGGTGGTCAACCTGCCCAGCCTGTGGGCGCCGGTCGAGATCCCCGTCGAGCCCGACGCGCCCGCGAGCTGAGACCCGTGCTCGAGGTCGTCGAGTACACCGACCCGGCCTGCCCGTGGGCGTGGGGCAGCGAGCCCAGGCTGCGCTGGCTGCGCCTGCGGCTGGCACCGCTGCCGCACCGGTGGCGGCGGGTGTTCGGGATCCTGTTCGACGACGACGAGGAACCGGCGCCGGACCCGGCGGCCGAGGCGGCCTGGTACGCCGGGTTCATCGCCGAGGTCGCCGGGCACACCGGCGCCCCGCACGCGGGCGGGCTGTCCTGGCTCACCCGGAGCAGCCTGCCCGCCTCGCTGGCGGCCAAGGCCGCCGAGGCGCAGGGGCCCGAGGTGGCCGAGCGGGTGCTGCGCAGGCTGCGGGAGAGCACGTTCCTGCGCGGCACGCCCGCCGACGACGAGGCCGGTGTGCTGGCCGCGGTGGCCGGGGTGCCGGGCCTGGACACCGCCCGGCTGCGCGCCGACCTGGTCGCGGCGGCCACCCGGGAGGCGGTGCTCGCCGACCGGGCCGAGACCCGGCGGCCGGATCCGTCCGTGCTGGCGCTGCGGGCCCCCGGCCCGCACAGCGGCCGGGCCAAGGAGATCGACGGCGGGGTCCGCTACGCCCTGCCGACGCTGGTGTTCAGCGGACCGGACGGCCGGGTGATCGTCGCGGGGTGGCGCCCGCTGTCGGATTACGTCGCGGCCGTGCGCGCGGTGTCCGGCCACGTCCTCGACCCCACGCCGCCGCTCACCGCGCGGGATGCCTTGCGCCACTTCGAAACCCTCAGCCTGCCCGAACTGCACCTGCTGACCGGCGGCACCGAGCCACCCGCAGGCGGTGTGCTCACCCAGACCGCTAATGGTCCATTGTGGACCGATGGGCGAACGTTTCAGCGTCCCGTGCAATGAGAACCCTGCCACGGGCGTTGACTCGCCGTAACGGGCGACGACAATGGACATGTCGAGGTGGGTATTTCCCCACCGGCCCCCTCCCGCGCTGGAGCCGCCGCATGCCCACGAAACGCTCGCTTCCCCAAACGGTCTTGCTGGTCCTCGCCGCGATCCTCGGCGCCGCCGCGCTCACCGCATGCGGACCCTCTACTTCGGACTCCTCGGGCCAGGTCGTGCTCCGGGTCGGCGACCAGACCGGCGCGACCCAGTCCCGGCTGCGCGCCGCCGGACTGCTCGACGGCCTGCCGTACAAGATCGAGTGGTCGCAGTTCGCCGCCGCGGTCAACCTGCACGAGGCCCTGCGCGCGAACGCGGTCGACATCGGCGGCGCGAGCGACTCCCCCACGGTCACCGCGATCGCGAACGGCTCAAAGATCAGGGTCGCCGCCGCTTGGACCAACGGCGGCCGCGGCACGTACCTGCTGGTGCCCAAGGACAGCCCCGCCAAGACCGTCGCGGACCTGAAGGGCAAGCGGATCTCACCCACCACCAAGGGAAGCGTCGCGCACTACCTGGTGATCGGCGAACTGACCAAGGCCGGATTGACCGACAAGGACGTCACCCTCAACTTCCTCGCCCCCACCGAGGCGAACGCCGCGTTCTCCACCGGGCAAATCGACGCCTGGGCCACCTGGAGCGTCTACGCGGTGCGGGCCCGCACCGAGCAGGGCGCCCGGGTGCTCAGTGACGGCACCGGCGTCAACACCGGCCTCAACGTACTCAGCGCGACCGACTCGGCATTGGCGGACAAGGGAAAGCGCGACGCCATCACCGACTTCACCCGCCGGTTGGACAAGTCCTACGCATGGTCGCGCGACAACCCCGAAGCCTTCGAAAAGTGGTACGCGGAATTCGCCCACCAGCCCCGGGAGATCGCCGCACAGGTACGGCCGGACGAGACCGCGTACCAGCGGGTTCCGGTGGACGGCGAATTGGCGGGGAAGCTGCAGAAGACCTACGACACGTGGGTGCGACAGGGCTTGTTCCCCGGCGGCAAGGACCTCAAGCAGTACGTGGACACCGGGTTCGACACCCCCTGAGCGCACGCGGGTGATGAGACTCGCCGGCCCAGTTCGCCGCCGGCGACTCCGGGCAAACCAGCACGGTTCCGGGCAAACCAGCACGGTTCCGGGCAAACCAGCACGGTTCCGGGCAAACCAGCACGGTTCCGGGCAAACCAGCACGGTTCCGGGCAAACCAGCACGGTTCCGGGCAAACCAGCACGGTTCCGGGGCCGCTCACCCAGGGGTGAGCGGCCCCGGCCGTCACTCGCGGCGCTGCAGCAGACTCGGGCCGATGATCCGCCGCACAACGCGGCGCAGGATCGGCTTGGGCGGCGTGGACTGGGCGGCTTGCTGGGCAGTCGGCAGTGACTCGGCCGGCACCGGCGCGGGTGGGGTCGACGGTGGCCGCGATGTCGGGTTCGGTGCGGGGGACGGTGACACCTGCGGCACCGAGGGCGCCTGCCGCGCCTGCTCGGGCGCTGACGGCTGGCCAGGTGCCGATGCCCGCTGGGGTGCGGGCGACCGCTCGGGTGCTGGGGTTGACGGCGCCAGCGTCGACGGCCGCGGTGCCGTCGGTCCGGACGCGGGCAATGCCGACGCCGGTGGCGCTGGTCGCCGCGGGGCCATCGGCACGGGCACCACCCCGGACTCGGCGGTTTCCGACGACGGGGGCCACAGCGGGGCCGGCGCAGGTACCACTGGTGTCCGCGGCGCCGAGGTGGCGGCTTGGGCGGGGGATGAAGCAGGTGCCCCCGATGCCTGCGCCCCGGCGGCGGCCACATCGCGGCCTGCCGCAGTTTGACCGGGTGCCGACACTGCCCGCGGCGAGGCCACAGCTTGCTTGGGCACAGCCCGACCAGGAACTGACGCCGGTGCCGCTGGTGTCCGTGGCGTGGCCACGGCACGGGTCCGAGCTGGAGCAGGTGCCACCGCCGCCTGCGCGCCGGCCACAGCTCCAGCCGCCGCGACTCGATCGGGCGCAGCCCGGTCGGCCGCAGCTCCGGCGGCCACAGCCCGGTCAGCTATAACCCGGTCGGGCACAGCCCGATCAGCCACAACTCGGGCAGCCACAGCCGGATGGGCTACGGCCCGGTCAACCACAGCTCCCGCAGCCACAGCCCGATTGGACGCTGCCCGGCCAGCCACAGCTCCGGTAGCCCGGCCGGGCGCAGCTCCGACAGCCACAGCCCGATCGGCTACAACCCGCTCAACCACAGCTCCCGCAGCCACAGCCGGATCGGCTACGGTCCGGCCAGCCACAGCTCCGGCGGCCCTGGCTCGGTCGGGCACAGCCCGAGCGGGAGCCGACCCGAGCGCCGCTGACGCCTCCGGCGCGGCAGCCGGGACAGCGCGGCTGGACGCGACCCGCGCGGAAGACCCCGCAGGCGCCGTCACTGCTTGTCGGGCGGATGCGCCCGCCGCCCGATCGACCTGTGGGGCCAGCGCAACTACAGCCCGATCGATCTGCGGGGTGGGTGCACCTACGGCCCGGCCGACCTGCGGGGTGGGTGCACCTACCGCTCGATCGAGTGGGGCCTGAGCGGGAGCCGCCACCGGTGCAGGCACTGCCTGGGTAGCGGCCACGGCCGCAACGCGGTCGGGGGCTGCTTGCGTGGGTGCCACCACAGCCCGCGGGGCGACCGGCGTGGGCGGTGGCGCCTGGCGCTGGACCGGGGTGAACCGGACGGTCTCCGCCATGGGAACGGCAGGCGGGTGCGGGACGGGACGGGGCGAGGTCAGCTGCGTCGTCGGGTGCGGCACGGCGTCGATCTTGTCACCAGTCCGTGATGAGCGTGCGACGGGGTCTTTGTCGGCGTCCGGAACCTGGCTACCGATTGGGCGAGGAAGATTGTCGGCAACCCACGCAACCACGTGCTCGAATGACCAGTGAAAGGCCAAGCCCCGCTGGTACGCAACAAGATCCCGCCCCCGCTGGTTCCGCAGCGGATAGGCCGACCCTGCTCGCACCCAAGCGAATCCCGCCCCCCACCAAACCGCAGCGGTGAGGCCGACCCCGCTGGAAAGCAACGCCCGTTACGGATGCTCGATCTAGTGGACTCGCTTCGTGTGGGGGGAGAGTGCCGCTAAACTTGCCGTGGGTGGGGATGCCCTTACCCTGCCCTTTCTCTCCACCGCGGTGCTCTAGGGGCCCCACACGAAGCGAGTTCACTAGATCGAGCCCCCTATCTTTTCCTCGGGCAGCCCCAGCGATGAGCCGCCGAAGACGGTCGACCGTAGGTCGGTGTGCGGCACACCGTCCGAGCTGCCCAAGTAAGAGCGGGTCTTGCGCCCCGGCGGGCTCGGCATTTAGAGATAAAGAATTTAAAGAATTGAGATAACGGGTAAGGGGACTTGATCGGGCAACAGTTATGCCTCCGTTCCCCCGTTTGGCCTAGTGGAACCAGGCCAATGTGTCTGGGAATGGACCGGTCCTCGGGCTGCCGTAGGCGGTACGGTCGCAGGCATGGGAGGCGTGGGTGGGGAGCGCGAAGGGGACCGGCTCGTCGAGGCGAATGGTTTGGTCGAGTTGATCGGGGACTGGACCACGGCGGCGGGTCCGCTCTACCGGAAGCTGGCGGGAGCGGTGGCAGCGAGCATTGAGCTGGGTGACCTGCCCGCTGGCGAGCGGTTGCCGTCCGAGCGTGATCTGGCGCGGTTGCTCACCGTGAGCCGGGCGACGGTGGTGGCCGCCTATGACGAGCTGCGCGGGCGCGGGCTGGTCGACAGCGTTCGCGGCAGTGGGACGCGGGTGAGTGCTCGGCGTCGGGTCAACGGGGCCGAGGGGCGGGTGGCGGGTGGTCGGGCCACTTCGATCTCCCAGCGGCTGGTGGACGGGCCGGGTACGACCATCTCGTTGGCCATGGCGATCGAGCCTGCCGCGCCGGAGGTGGCTGAGGCCTATCGGTCGTTGGACGGGGACCTGGCCGAGTTGATGGCCGATGTCGGCTACCACCCGCGCGGCTATCCCCCGCTGCGGCGGGAGGTGGCGACGCACTACACGGCGGCGGGGGCGGTTACCGAGCCTGACCAGGTGTTGGTGACCACCGGCGCGCAGCAGGCGATCGGGCTGGTGGCGCAGATGTACCTGCGGCCCGGGTGCACCGTCGTGGTGGAGTCGCCGAGCTGGCCGGGCTGCCTGGACGTCTTCCGCGAGGCGGGCGCGCGGCTCGTCGGGGTGCCGTTGGACGAGGAGGGCGTGCGGACCGACCTGCTGGCGGCGGCGTTCGCCGACGAGGCGCCGGTGCTGGCCTACTTGATGCCGACCTACCACAACCCGACCGGCACGCTGTTGTCCGCCGGGCGCAGGCGGCGGGTGGCGGAGTTGGCGGCGCGGTACAACGTGCCCGTCCTGGAGGACAACGCCCACAGCGGTTTCCACAGCCTCGCCAGTGGTGCCACACCACCCCCGATCGGGGCGTACGCGCGGGGTGGCGCGGAGGTGCTGACCATCGGTTCGATGGCCAAGTCGGTCTGGGGTGGCCTGCGGATCGGCTGGGTGCGCGGGCCGGTCCCGATCGTCGACCGGCTGACCCGGTACAAGGTGCGCGCCGACCTGGGCAGCCCGGTGCTCGACCAGGCCCTCTCCGCCCGGCTGCTGCCCCGGTTGGCCGAGATCACCGCCGCCCGGGGCACGGTGCTGCGGGCGCGGCTCGAGCACCTGCAGGCGCTGCTCGCGGAGCGCCTGCCGAGCTGGCGCTGGCGCTCCCCCGACGGCGGCTCGGCGCTGTGGGTCGAGCTGCCCGACACCAACGCGCGGATCTTCGCCCAGGTCGCGCTGCGGCACGGGGTGGAGGCGGTGCCCGGGTCGGCCACCGACCCCTCCGGCGCGCACGACAACCACCTCCGGCTGCCGTTCACCTTCCCGGTCGAGACGATCACCGAGCTGGTGGACCGGCTCACCCGGGCGTGGCACGACCTGCGCAGGCACGGGCCCGCGGAGAACCTGACGCGACCGGTGGTCTGAAGGGGCACGGCACCGGCCCGCCGGGTGGGCGCCAACCAGACAACCGGGCGCGGCCAGCGGTCGGCGGGCCGCCTTGTCCGGGCCGAGCCGGTCGTCCCGTGGCCGCGCCCCAGCTCCACAGTGGAGCGCTCCACCGACGCCGGCCCGGCCGAAGTGCTGGTCGCGATCGACAAGACCTACCGCGAGTTCGCCTCCGACCGGAGGTGACCAAGGAGCAGCGGGCGCGCAGCCGCGACAACGGCGCCGTCCTGCGCACCTTCTCCGGGACGCACGGCCTGGTCAGGTGACGAGAACATCCCAAACGGACAGTGCAGCGTCGACAACCCCTTGCAGGGTCGCGGTATCGCTGCCATCTCTGGCTTGGATTGACATTCCATAGAGGACAGTCAGGTAGAACGAGGTGACCGCCGCCGGATCCGCGTGGTCGGCGAGCTCGCCCGCCGCCTTGGCGCGGACCAGTCTGCGGGTCAGCATCTCCCGGTCGCGGGTGCGCAGCTCGGCGAGCAGGTCGCGCACGGTGTCGTTGCCAGGGCTGGTGTTCGTCGCGGCGAGCACGACCATGCACCCCGGCGGCCCGTCCGGGCCCGCGTAGGACTCGGCGCGGGCGCGGAGCATGTCCTCGACGGCTTGGCGCGCGGTCGGGCGGTCGCAGTAGCGGGCGGTGGCGTCGGCGCTCTCGTAGAGCTCCACCGCCTCGCGGAACAGCAGCTCCTTGCTGCCGAAGGCGGTGTAGAGGCTGCGCGTGCCGATCCCCATCGCGGCGGTGAGGTCGGTGATCGAGACCGCCTCGTAGCCGCGTGCCCAGAACAGGCGCATGGCGGTGCGCAGGGCCTCGCCCCGGTCGAAACCGCGCGGGCGTCCCGGTCCCGACATCCGATCCCCTTCCGCTTGACAGGGCGAGCCTACCCGTGTTGGCTAATTGTGCAACGTTCGATGCGGAATTAGGGAGACCAGCATGGGCCTGGATGGACGAGTGGCGGTCGTGACCGGCGGCAGCCGTGGCATTGGTGCCGCGATCGCGCGGCGACTCGCGGCGGGCGGCGCCGACGTGGCCCTGACCTACAACTCGGCCGCCGACCGCGCCTCGGCGGTGGCGGACGAGATCACCGCGCTGGGAAGGCGGGCGCTGGTGTTCAAGGCACCGGCCGACGACCGGGAGTCGGTTGCGCAAGCGGTGCGCCAGACCGCGGCCGAACTGGGGCGGCTCGACATCCTGGTCAACAACGCCGGGATCTTCGACTACGGGCACCTTGAGGACCTGACCGACGAGCAGTTCGACCGGACCGTGGAGGTCAACGTGCGCGCGGTCTTCACCGCGACGCGGGCGGCAGCGCCGTTGATGGGCCCGGGCGGGCGGGTGATCAGCATCGGCAGCAACCTGGCCGATCGTGCAGGCGGCGCGGGGATAAGCCTGTACGCGATGAGCAAGGCCGCGCTGGTCGGGTTGACGCGTGGGATGGCGCGGGATCTTGGTCCGCGCGGGATCACGGTGAACCTGGTGCAGCCTGGGTCGACCGATACGGACATGAACCCGGCTGATGGGGTTGGCGCGGAGGCGCAGTTGGCGTCGAGTGCGGTGGGGCATTACGGGGTGCCGGAGGATGTGGCGGGGGCGGTGGCGTATTTGGCTGGGTCTGGGAGTGGGTATGTGACTGGGTCTGTGCTCACTGTGGACGGTGGGCAGCTGGCTTGAGTTGTATTGGCTTGCCGTTCGGGTTGCGGCGGGGCTCGATCTAGGACGTCTTGGGGTTACCGTCTTCGGTGCCTGGGTTGCGGGGCGTGGGCAGGGTCTGGTGGGTTTGCTGCCCTGGGGTTGCCGTCTTCGTTGCCCGAGTTACGAGCGTGGGCTCGATCTAGTGAACTCGCTTCGTGCGGGGCCCCTAGAGCACCGCGGTGGCGAAAAAAGGGCGGGTGAAGGACATCCCCACCACACGGCAAGTTTAGCGGCACTCCTCCCCCACACGAAGCGAGTCCACTAGATCGAGCATCCGTAACGGGACTTGCGTTCCAGCGAGGGCGGCCTATCCGCTGCGGTCTGGTGGGGACGGCCCCTCCGCTGCGGTCTGGTGGGGGCGGTCTCTCCGATGCGGTTTGGGGGGGTGGCCTCTCCGATGCTGGACCAGTGGGGTCGGCATCCGCTGCGGTTGGGCGGATGGGGCTCTGCCGCGGTTGGGTGGAGTGGACTTCCGTTGGGATTGGCGCTACTGGAAGTCGTTGTGCACCAAGGTTTTTGGGTCCTGAGTTGTGCGTTGTGGAGGCGAGGCCGGTGGCCGGACTGGAGTCCGGCCACCGGCTTTCCCCTCTCACCAGCCGGATCGGTCGGCGGCTGGGGAGTTGGTCAGAGGACTCGCCAGGAGAAGGTCGCGGTGCCGGTGGCGCCGCTGGTGTTGGTGGCCGTGACGGTGACCGAGTAGGTGCCCGCTCGGGTGTAGGTGCCGGTGATCCGGCCGGTGCGGGCGTCGATCGTCAGGCCGGTGGGCAGGCCGGTGGCCGCGTAGGTCAGCGCGGAGCCGTCCGAGGAGCGGGCGTAGACGCTGTAGTTGGCCGGGTGGCCGACGAAGCCGAACTGCTGGCCCGGGTTGAAGACCGTGACCGTGCTGTTGGGCTTGGTCGTGGTGGTCGGGCGGGTGGTCGTCGTGCTGGGCGGGGTCGTGGTGGTCGGCGGGGTGGTCGGCGTCGTCGGGCGGGTGGTGCTGGTGGGGCTGGTCGGCGTCGTGGTGGGGGTGCCGTCGAAGACGCTGTAGAGGAGCTTGTTGGGGGAGCCGTTGAGGTTGGTGACCTTGCCGCTGGTGGCGTTGTTCACCAGGGCGTCGCGGACCTGCTGGTTGGTCGCGTTCGGGTTGGCCGCCAGGTACAGCGCGGCGACGCCGGCCACGTGCGGGGTGGCCATCGAGGTGCCGCTGATGGAGTTGGTGCCGTTGTCCAGCCAGGTCGAGGTGACGCCGGTGCCGGGGGCGAAGATGTCCAGGCAGGTCCCGTAGTTGCTGCCGTTGACCTTGTTCCAGTCCTCGGGCAGGGCGCGGCTGTCGGTCTTGGTGGTGGCGCCGACGGTGATCGCGTCGGGGACGCGGGCCGGGCTGTAGTTGCAGGCGTCCTTGTTGTCGTTGCCCGCGGCGACCGCGACGGTGACGCCCGCCTGGATGAGGCGCTTGATGGCGTCGTCGCTGGCGGTGTCGGCGCCGCCGCCGAGGCTCAGGTTGGCGACGGCGGGCTTGGCCGCGTTCTTGGCGACCCAGTCGATGCCCGCGATCACGTTGCTGTTCGGGCCGGAGCCGCTGCAGGGCAGCACCCGGACGCCGAACAGGTTGACCTTCTTGGCCACGCCGTAGGTCTTGGAGCCGATGGTGCCCGCGACGTGGGTGCCGTGGCCGTTGCAGTCGGTGGCGTCGTTGTCCTTGTCCACCGCGTCGTAGCCGTGCTTGGCGCGGCCCTCGAACTCGGGGTGGGTGGTCAGCACGCCGGTGTCGATGATGTAGGCGTTGACGTTCGACGCGGTGGTCGAGTACGTGTAGCCGTTGCTCAGCGGCAGGTCGCGCTGGTCGACGCGGTCCAGGCCCCAGGTGGGGTTGGGCTGGGTCTCGTTGACGGTGACCGTGGAGTCCTGCTGGACGTAGGCCACGGCCGGGTCCGCGGCCAGGCGCTTGGCCTGCTCGGCGGACAGCTCCCCGGCGAAGCCGCGGATCGAGGCGGTGTAGGTCAGCTTGACCTTCGCGCCGTAGCGCTGGGCCAGGTCGGTGGCGGTGGTGCCGGTCGCGCTCGCGACCGACGAGCCGTCCTTGAACACCACGATGTAGCTGCCGGGGATGGCGTTGTCGGCACTCAGCACACCCGACGGGGTCGGCTGCTGGGCGGGCGCGGCCTCGTTGGCCGAGGCCGGGATGGTGACCGCGGCGAGCACGGCCAGGGCGGCGGCGCCGAGTGCCCCGCCCGCGGCGGCCACGCGCCGGAAGTTGCGATCTTGTCGCATGGTGGAAGATCTCCCTCGCTCACTCCACCCGGAGAACTTTCACCGGGTGGTGGGCCGCCATTGCAGGTTTGGTGACTGACGGCCACGAGGTCACCCTCAAGGGTCACAATCGGTGGTAACAATTGGGGGATTCAGTAGGTAGTGCGTAGTTTTCGGCGACTACCCGACCTACCGCCGCCACTGCGGCGCCCACCTGGTGGACGGACCGGTCACGCCCGGTCGCAGCGGCGTGTCGGCGCCCCGGTTCGGCAGTCATCTCCTGGTGCGGGGCCTGCGGGAGGCCCCGGTGGGAGGCGTGATGAGCAGGAAGGTCCGGCATCGGCTCGGTGGTCTGTCGCCACTGGTCGGCCGGGGCGCCGAACTGCGCGCGGCCCGGGCGGCGCTGGCGGCGCGGCCGTCGGTCGTGCTGGTCGAGGGCGAGGCCGGGGTAGGCAAGAGCAGGCTGATCGGCGAGCTGGTGCACGGGCTCGACGACGCCGTGCTGACCGGGTTCTGCCAGCCCTCGACCGAGCCGTTCCCCTACGGCGCGCTGCTCGACGCGCTCAACGGGGTCGGTGACCGGCTGGCGGGCACACCCCTGAGCCCCGTTGCGGGGGCGCTGCGCCCGCTGCTGCCCGAGCTCGGCGCGCACCTGCCGCCCGCGCCGCCCGCCACCGGCGACCCGCACGCCGACCGGCACCAGGTCTCGCGCGCCGTGCGGGAGCTGCTGACCGCGCTCGGACCGGCGGTGCTGGTCGTCGAGGACTTGCACTGGGCCGATGTCGGGACCCGCCAGCTGGTGCGCTTCCTGATGGGCGACCCACCGCCGGACCTGGGGATCGTGGTGAGCTACCGGCGCGAGGACGTCCCCGACGGCATCCCGCTGGGTTCGGCCTACCGTCCGCCCGGGGGCGCGGTGAGCACCCTGGTGGAGGTCCGGCCGTTCGACCTCGGCGAGGTCCGCGCGCTGGTCGGCGGCGTTCTCGGGGTGCGCGAGGTGTCCCCGCAGTTCGTCGCGCGGCTGCACGAGCGCACGGCGGGGATCCCGTTCGTGGTCGAGGAGACGCTGCGGGCACTGCGCGGGGTGACCGACGTGAGCAGGCTCGACGGCGCGAGCGCCCGGCGGCTGCTGGACTCCGTGCCCTCCCCCGTGCTGCTGCGCGACGGCGTGGTCGAACGGCTGGCGCCGCTGCCCGACAGCGCGGTGCGCGTGGTGCACGCGGCGGCGGTGCTCGACGCGCCCGCCGCCGCCGAGCTGCTCGGCGAGGTGGCCGAGCTCGACCCCGCCGAGACCCGGGCCGCGCTGGTCCACGCGGTCGGCGCGGCGGTGCTGCACGAGGCCGACGGGCGGTACCGGTTCCGCCACGAGCTCGCCCGGGCGGCCACCTACGACACGCTCAGCGCGCCCGACCGGCTGCACCTGCACGCGCGGGTCGTCGGCGTGCTGCGCCGCGCGGTGCCGGTGCCGCTGGCCCGGCTCGCCGAGCACAGCAGGCGCGCGGGCAGGCACGACGACTGGCTCGAGTACGGCCGGGCCGCGGCCGACCGGGCGATCGAGGTGGGCGATGTGAGCACGGCGGCCACCGTGCTGCGCAGGCTGCTCGCCGACCCGGCGCTGACCCAGCGGCAGGTCGACGGGCTGGCGGTGGAGCTGAGCCGGGTGGCGGGCGCCGACATCGACCAGCGGGCGGGCACCGAGGTGCTCGGGCGGCTGCTGCGCGAGCACCGGCTCTCCGCGCCCGCGCGCGAGCAGGCGCAGTGGTGCCTGGGCGTGCTGCTGCTGCACCAGCCGGACGGCGGCAGCCGCGGCCGGGCGCTGATCGAGGCCACCCTGGACGAGTTCGGGGACGCCTCGGCCGGGGCGCGGCTGTGCGTGAGCGTGCTGGCCAACACCGCCAACGGCGCGGCCGACCGGACCGCGATGGGGTTCTGGCTGCGCCGGGCGGAGGCATACCTGGCCGAGTGCGACGACGAGGCGACCCGGTTGCACCTGCTGGCCAACACGACCGGGTCGCGGCTGCTGCTGGGTGACCCCTCGGTCGTGCCGGGGCTGGCGGCGCTGCCCTCGACGGCGGCGACCGCGGCGGGCAGGCGGCAGCTGTCCAGGGTGCACTGCAACATCGCCGACGCCGCGGTCAACACCGGGCACCTGCGGGTGGCGGCCACCTCGGTCGCCGAGTTCCACCGGATCGCCGACGACCGCGCGGCCGGGCTGATCGAGGTGGCCACGCACATGACCGAGACCCGGTTGGCCTGGCTCACCGGCGAGTGGGCGGGCCTGGCCGAGCGCGCGGCCGCGATCATCGACCAGCACGGTGAGCTGTTCCACGTGGTCAACGAGGCCCACCTGGTGTCCGGGCTGCTGGCGGTGACCCGCGGGGCGTGGGACGCCGCCGAGCGGCACTTCCGGGGGACGGGGGTGCTGGACCCGGTGAACTCGGTCTCACCGGTGACGGTGGCGGGGTTCGCCGGGCTGGCGGCGGTCGCCCTGGGTCGCGGCCAGGTCGAACAGGCGTGCCTCGAGGTGGAGAACGGGCTGGAGCTGTTGCGGCGCAGGGGGATCTGGACGTGGTCGGCCGATCTCGGGTCGGTGGCCGTGGGGGTGTACGCGGCGGCGGGGTTGACGGCGTCGGCCGAGCGGCTGGTCGCGGAGATCGCCGAGGGCATCGACGGCCTGGACGCACCACACGCCCGGGCGGCGTTGTCCTACTGCCGGGGCAGTGTGGCCTCCGCACGTGGCGATGTGCTTGGGGCGGCTCAGTTGTACGGGGAGGCCGCTGCGCTGTACGAGGCGTTGCCTGCGCCGTATCTGGGGGCGTTGGCGGGGGTGCGGGAAGCGCGGTGTCTGGTCTCGGCGCACGATCCCCGGGGGCGTGAACTGGCTGCCGAGTTGCTGCCCCGGTTGCGGGGGTTGGGGGCTCATCGGGACGCGGCTCGGTGCGCGCGGCTAGTGGAGCAGAGCCCGGCCCGGTCCCGGCGGGGGCGGCGGGGGTACGGGAGTGAGCTGTCACCTCGGGAGAACGAGGTGGCGGAGCTGATCGGCAAGGGGTACTCGAACCGGGAGATCGCTGACGTGCTGGCGCTGTCGCCGCGGACGGTCGAGCACCACGTGGCGCGGGTGTTGGCGAAGTTGGAGCGGAGTCGGGCTGACCTGCGCTCGGAGCATGCTTGACGCTGCTTTTTGAGGTGTCACGCCGTGTGTTGCCGCGGGTAGAGCGGTGGGCTCGATCTGGTGGACTGCCTTTGCGCGGGGCCCCTAGGGACCCTGCGTGGGGAAAAATGCGTGGGGAGAAGGGCATCCCCACGCACGGCAAGTTTGCAGGGTCCCCCACCCCACACAAAGGCAGTCCACCAGATCGAGCAGAGAACGTCGGGGGCCGGCGGTACCAGCGGAGTCGACTTCTTTCAAGACGAGGGCAAGGATGGGTGACCCTCGCCGCACGTCGGTCTGGGTGGGGGTGAGGTATGTATAGTGGGCTAATGGTTAGTGCACGAAGTAAGGGCTCGGCGGGCGCTGGGGCCGGTGGTGGCGGTGCTGCCGATGCCGTGGATCCGTTGGCGTTGGAGCGGCAGGTGTGCTTCGCGTTGGCGATCGCGTCGCGGAGTGTGATCAGTGTGTACCGGCCGCTGTTGGAGCCGATGGGGCTGACGCACCCGCAGTACCTGGTGATGCTCGCGTTGTGGCAGTCGGCGCCGTTGTCGGTGAAAGAGCTCAGTGGGATGTTGGCGTTGGAGCCCGCGACCCTGTCGCCGTTGCTGAAGCGGTTGGAGGCCAACGGTTACGTGCGCCGGGATCGGTCCGTTGACGATGAGCGGGCGTTGGCGGTGGCGTTGACCGACGCGGGGGCCGCGTTGCGGGAGCGGGCGCTGGAGATCCCGCCTGCGATCGTGGCGCGGTTGGGGATGGAGATCAGTGAGCTGACGGCGTTGCACGGGGCACTCACCCGGGTGATCGCCGCGGCGAAACCGTGAAGGGACAGCAGATGCGTAGTCCGTCGTTCCCGGTGAAGGTCTGGTATCTGTTCGGGGGCAAGATCTCCGATGAGTACCGGGAGTGGGTCTTGCGGGACGCCGCCCGGGCGAGTTGGGGGTGGTGGTTCGCGGTACGGACCCTGTTCCGGATGCTACCGCTCACCGTGGTGATCACGCTGGGGTTGTTGTTCGGGCTCTCGGCGCCGCTGGGGCTCTCGCTCGCGTGCGGGTCGTTGGGGTTGATCGTGGGCTGTTACTTCATGCTCTCCTACGCCCTGGAGAGCACCGAGCACCGGATGACCCGCTACGGCTGGCCGCACGGTGCCGCCGCCCTGGCCCGCGCCGAGCGGACGCGGGCCAGGGATCTGCAGCGGCAGGCCGCCTACGACGCCGTGTGGCGCGACTCGGCGGCGTGAGTCCACATCGGACTCACCTGGGACTCCCCCGGTCTATGCGGCGGTCAGGGCCAGGTCGTCGAGGAGGAACTTGGTCCCGGCGGCGAAGTCCTCGATGCCGTGGAACGACACGATCAGCGTCTGGCCGGCGAAGGCGCCCACGGGGAACGACTTGAGCGCGTAGGCCGCGCTCGCGTTGGTGTTGTCGTAGGTGGCCAGGATCGTGCTGCCCACGCTCACGGTGAGCCGGTCGTAGCGGATCGGGTCGGTCTCCTCGGTGACCACCCTGAGGTAGAACGACAGTGTCGAGTGGACACACGCGGCCGGGATCGTGACCGCCTGGTTGATGGTGTCGTCGGAGTCGACGCCCAGGCCGTTGAGCACGGCGGCGCGGGTGCCTGCGCGCGGGGCGCGGTCGCCGGTCCAGGCGCCGATCGTCTGGGTGTCGCCGATCCAGCCGCTGGTACCGGACTCGAAACCGGGGTTGATCAGCTTTTGGCCGGTGGCCCCGCAGCCGCCGGTGGCCACCGTGACGACGATCGTGAACGAGGCCCCGCGGGCGCGCCCCGCCGCGTCAGTGGCGGTGACCGTGACCGCGGCGGTCGCCTGGGTGGTGGGGTTGCCGGAGATGAGGCCGGTGGCGGCGTTGATGGTCAGCCCCGCGGGCAGGCCCGACGCCGTCCAGGTGTAGGGCGCGGTACCGCCCGCGGCGGTGTTCGGCAGGGAGAACGGGGTGCCGATCTTCGCGGCGCGGAAGCCGGGGTTGGTGACGACCGGGTAGCCGGGGCGGTTGCCGGTGTTGGTGGCGAGCAGGCGGTTGGGTGTGCCGGTGCGGTTCGCGATCACCCGGTTGGCGCCCGCGTCCAGGTAGAGGGCCTCGGCCGCGCGGGCCGGGGTGAGGGTGGGCTCCGCGGCGACGAGCAGGGCCAAGGCGCCGGTGACGTGCGGGGTGGCCATGGACGTGCCGTCGAGGATCTCGGTGGCGGTGTCGCCGGTGTTCCAGGCCGAGGTGATCCCCTCGCCGGGGGCGTAGATGTCGACGCACGGGCCGTAGTCGGAGAAGTCGGAGGTGCGGTCGGTGTCGTCGACCGAGGCCACCGTCACGCCCTCCGGTGTGCGGCCGGGGGTGTGGTTGCAGGCGTCCTCGGTGTCGTTGCCCGCGGAGAGCGCGTAGACCACGCCGTCGGCGATGGAGCGGCGGACCGCGTCCTCGAGCGCCTGGTCGGGACCGGGGCCGCCCAGGCTGACGTTGGCCACCGCCGGGCCGGAGACGTGGTTGGCCGTCACCCAGTCGATGCCCGCGATGACCGCCGAGTTGGTGCCGGTGCCGGTGCACGGCAGCACCTTGACCGCCACCAGCTTGACCCCCTTGGCCACGCCGTGGGTGGTGCCGCCGACGGTGCCCGCGACGTGGGTGCCGTGGCCGTTGCAGTCGGTGTTGTCGCCGTCCCCGGAGGTGTTGGTGCCCCATTGCGCGCGGGTGCCGAACTCCTGGTGCGTGGTGCGGATCCCGGTGTCGATGATGTACGCGGTCACGGTGGCGGCGGTGTTCGCGGGGTAGCTGTAGGTGTTGTCCAGCGGCAGGTCGCGCTGGTCGACCCGGTCCAGGCCCCACGACGGCGGGCTGACCTGCGTGCCGTCCACGGACACCCGGCGGTCCTGGGTCACGTAGGCGACCGCCGGGTCGGCGGCGATCCGCTTGGCGGCCGCGGCGTCGAACTCGCCCGCGAAACCGTTGAGGGCGTGCCGGTACGTCTGCCGCACCTTGGCCCCGTAGCGGGCGGCGAAGGTCGCCGCGGTGGTCGAGGTGAGGGATCGCTCACCGGGGGCTTCCTTGAACACCACGATGTAGCTGTTGTCGATGAACTCCGCCTTCGGCGATGCGTGGTCCCCCCTCTGTGGACGCTGCGAGGCCGCTGCCGCGCTCACCCACACCGCGGAGAGCCCCATCACCACGGCGAGCACCCAGGACACACGTCTGGTCAGGTTTCGCTTACGCACTAAGGTTTCCTCCCCCTCCAGTCGCCAGTTCCCTTTACTGGCAACGAGCGGGTACAGGTTCACACCCCGATGCGCCGCGGCACAACCCGCCAGATGGGGCATGGACGTACGGGGTCCACAAAGGACAAGGATGGTCCGGCGTCGGACGAACTTGCCCGGCTAGGAGTCGAGCGGGAGGACGAGACGGCGGAAGAGGCGGTCCAGGTCCGCGTCCGGGTCAGTCGTGAGACCCGTGTGGGTGGGCGAGGTCTGGACGAGGGTGCTACGCGGGGCGGTGAGCCAGCGGAAGCGTTGTCCTACCGAAATTCCCGTCACCGGGGCGGCGTTCGCACTACCATCGCACGCACCGCACAACAGGCCAAGAGTGTCCGCGAGAACGGAAAGGTCAAGAGACGCATCCAACGCGAGCAGGCGCTCCTTGTCCACGTGGGTGCGGCAACGCAGGTAGTCCAAGGGGGCGCAGTAGAGCAAGACGCCGACGTTCATTGCCTCGCCGCGGTCCTGTCGGGGTACGGCGCGCAGCAGGGCGTACTCAAACACGTGCGGCACGCGCGGCCTCCAGGTCGTCGAGCCAGGCGGGGTCGGCCAGCCGGGCCTCGAAGTACGCGGTGTACGCGGCGCGCGCCTCGTCCGCGGTCGAGAACGCGCCGTCTTGAGTCAGCCAGTCCTCCGGAACGAGTGCGAGCACGCCAGCCAGCGCGGGTAGGACAAGAGGGCGAAGCTCTTGGTCCGCCTCGGCAAGAGAACCTGCGACAGGCAGCATGACGTGGTCGGAGGCGTCATAGCGATAAGAGGCCGCCGGTTGCCACCCAGGCGCGAAGCGGTGGTGGAAGTAGAGAGCCGCGCCGTGGTCGATGAGCCAGACGTCGCGGTGCCACAGCAGCAGGTTCGGGTTGCGCCAGCTGCGGTCGACGTTGAGGACCAGCGCGTCCAGCCACAGCACCCGCGCGGCGAGCGCCGGGCCGGGATCGCGCACCAGCGGGTTGAAGTCGAACGAGCCGGGCAGGAAGTCGAACCCGAGGTTGCGCCCGCCGCTGGCCCGCAGCAGCGCCTGGACCTCCTCGTCCGGCTCGGCGCGGCCCAGCTCGGGGTCCAGCTCGGCCAGCACGATCTCGGGGACGCGCAGGCCCAGCGCCCGGGCCAGCTCGCCGACCACGACCTCGGCGACCAGCGCCTTGACGCCCTGGCCCGCGCCGCGGAACTTGAGCACGTACATGCCCAGGTCGTCGGCCTCGACCAGACCGGGCAGCGACCCGCCCTCGCGCAAGGGCGTCACATAGCGCGTCGCGGCAACCGCGCGCAGGGACGTGGACACCCCCGAATCATGCCCTGAGCCGCTCGCGGGCGCGCCGCAGGTGGTCGCGTTCGGCCGGGTTGCCGATCAGCTCCTCGGCGCGCGCGTAAGCCCCCGCCGCCTCGTCGGCGCGGCCGAGCCGGGCGAGCAGGTCCGCGCGGACGGCGTGGAACACCGGGTAGTCGGGCAGGTCGAGCTCGTCCACCAGGGCCAGCGCCGGGCCGGGGCCGTGCACCTCGGCCACCGCGACGGCCCGGTTCAGCCGGGCCACCGGGGTGGGCGCGATGGCCAGGAGCTGGTCGTAGAGCGCCAAGACCTGCCACCAGTCGGTGGGCGGGGTGTCGGTGTGCACGGCGTTGATCGCGGCCTGCACCTGGTAGGGGCCCGGCCTGCCGCGGCGCAGGCAGCGCCGGACGAGCTCGTGACCCTCGGCGACCACCGCGTGGTCCCAGCGGGACCGGTCCTGTTCGGACAGCACGACCAGCCGCCCGTCGGCGGTGGTCCGGGCGGCGCGGCGGGCGTCGGTGAGCAGCATCAGCGCGAGCAGGCCCAGCGCCTCGGGCTCGTCGGGCATCAGCTCCACGAGCAGCCTGCCCAACCGGATCGCCTCGGCGCACAGGTCCGCGCGCGGGGCACCGTGCCCCTGGGTGAAGACCAGGTACACCACCGCGAGCACGGACCGCAGCCGGGCGGGCAGCTCGGCCTCGGCGGGCACCCGGTACGGGATCCGGGCGACCCGGATCTTGTTCTTCGCCCGGACCAGCCGCTGGGCCATGGTGGGCTCGGACACCAGGAACGCCGCGGCGATCTCGGGGGTGCTCAGGCCGCCGAGCAAGCGCAGGGTCAGCGCCACCCGGGCGGCCGGGGCCAGCGCCGGGTGGCAGCAGGTGAAGATCAGCCGCAACCGGTCGTCGCGCACGGCGTCCTCCTCGTCCTCCTCGTTTTTCTCGGTCCACTGGCTCTCGGCGCTGTCCGCGTGCAGGCGGGCGGCCGCGGCGTGCCGGTCGTCGCGGGTGGACTCCCGGCGCAGCCGGTCGACGGCCTTGTTCCGGGCGGTGGTGATGATCCAGCCCGCTGGACTGGGCGGCACGCCGTCGGTGGGCCAGGTGCGCACCGCGGCGGTGAAGGCGTCCTGGACCGCGTCCTCGGCGAGGTCGATGTCGCCGAGGACGCGGACCAGGACCGCGACCGCGCGGCCGTACTCGCGGGCGAAGACCCTCGCCACCGCCTCGGTCATCAGCCCGCGACCGGCCGCACCTCGATGGGCAGGGTCAGGATCCGGGCCGCCGCGCGGCCCCAGTCCAGCGCGGCGTCGAGGTCGGCGGCCTCGATGACCCAGAACCCGCCGACGTGCTCGCGGCCCTCGGCGTACGGGCCGTCGGTCAGCAGCACCTCGTCGCCCTCGAGCCGCAGGACGGTGGCGGTCTCCGGGGCGTGCAGGCCAGCGTTGAACACCCACGCGCCCGCGTCGCGCAGGCGCTGGTTGAACGCGCCCAACTCGCGCATGATCGGGTCGAGCACCTCGGGGGCCGGGGGTGGGCCGTCGGGCTGCTGGATGCTGAGCAGGTACTGCGCCATGGTGGTCTTCCTTCCGGTGGGTCTCACCCCCTATACGAACAGGGGAGGCGGAAATCGACACCTCGGGAGCACGTGTCCCGACCCGGTTCGGACTGTACGGTGCGGTCATGTCGGAACCGCCCCGCCAGCCGCGCGACCCCCGCCAGCCCGACCAGGGCGGATACCGCCCGCCCGGGCAGCCCTACCGGCGGCCGACAGACCCGCGCGACTACCGGCAACCGGGCGACCCGTACCAGCAGGCCGACCACTACCAGCCGGACCCGTACCAGTCCGGCGGCGGTCAGGCACCCGATCCCTACCGCCGCGCCGAGCCCTACCGCGCCGACGAGTCCTACCGCCAGGCCGAGTCCTACCGCCCCGAGCGCCAGTACCCGCCGACGGCCCAGTACCGGACCCCTGAGCCCTACCGGCAGGAGTCACATCGACCCGCTGAGTCTTACCGCCCAACAGAGCCCTATCGCTCGGGCGACTCTTACCGCCCCGAGCCGCACCGGCCCACGGCACCGACCCGGCCGCCGCAGTCCTTCCCGTCCGAATCCGGGGGCGGCGGCTTCCGGCTACCCGGGCTGGGGGTCATCCTGGCGATCGTCGGCGCGGCCGTGCAACTGCTCAGCCTGGTGGCGCTCCCCTGGTTCGCCAACGGCGGCGACGCTCAGTCGCTGATCAGCATCTGGCACACCCTCTCCGACAGCGGCGCCAGCGGCTTCGGCGCCTGGTACCTGCTGGTGTTCAGCTACCCGCTGGCGATCCTGGGCGTGCTGCTGGCCTTCGCCGCGGTCCTGGAGTCGGTGGCGATGAAGGTGGTGTGGGGCGGCCTGGTCGTCCTCGGCGTCGGCTACCTGCTGCTGCGCTACGGCGTCGCCCCGCTCACCGGTCTGTTCGGCGTCGAGCGCGACTTCACCACCCGAGACGTCGTCCTGGCGGTCGCGGCCGTCGCGGCGGCGGTGGTCGCGGTCTTCGTGCTCAAGAGCGCGGTCACCATGTTCCGCCGGGTGGCGGGCCTGGTCCTACTCGCCCTGTCGGGCCTGCACGTGGCCGCCCTCAACGACCTCACCGACGGCGGCCTGAGCAGCCTGAGCATCGGCGCCTTCGGCCCGGTCGCGGGTTACCTGATCATCGCGGTGGCCGCCCTGGTCGGCCCCCGCCGCTTCGTCCCCGGCACCTAGGGCCTGTCCGCAAGCCGGATGAGCGGTGTACATCAACTCATGCCCGCGCACCACAACCCAAGATCAAACCAGGCCACCAACACCCACTTCGAGGACAGGCCCTAGCCCCGGTCACCTCGACCGGGGCTTGCGCCGGACCGGCAGCGGTGAGGTCCAGTGCGCGGGGTGCCTGACCCGATCCGGCAACCGGGTGCCCGGGCCGCCGCGCGCGGAGTCCACTTGGGACTGGACCAGGAACAGCGCGCCGGTCAGGTCGGCGTCGGTGAGGTCCGCAGTGCGCAGGTCCGCGCCGATCAGGTCGGCGCCGCGCAGATCAGCCGCACGGAGGTTGGCGCCAATCAAGTACGCCCCGCGCAAGCTGGCGCCCCTTAAGTCCGCTTTGCCGAGATCCGCCCCGAAGAGGTCCGCGCCTCGGTAGTCCTTCTTGCGTTTGAACCCGGCGCGCGCGACCGTGCTGACCTTGAGCAGCAACGCGTTGACCCGTTCGCGCAACGCGCGTACGTCGAATCGGGCGATCTCGTCGACCGTTCCCGCGGTGGCCAGTTCGGTCTCTTGCCGCACCGCCAGCAGGTCCGCGCGCACGCCGTCCGCCGCCGCGAGGGTGAGTGCTTCGGTGAGGTACCAGAGCAGTTCGTGCAGGTCGCGCATCGCCGGGAACACCTCGGCGGCCCGGGCCGACGGCTCGCCGCCGAGTGTCACCTGGACGACCTGCTGCCCGGCGCCGAAGCAGTCGTAGACGGTGCAGCCGGTGAAACCCCGGTCGCGCAGGGTGTCGTGGACGCCGCAGCGGTGGTCGGCCAGCAGGTTCGGGCAGCGGGTGCCCGCGGGCTTGTCGATCGCGAAGTCGGCCGAGGCGGCGAACGCCGGGACCACGCAGCAGAGCGCGGCGCACCGGCCGCAGTCGGCGCGCAGCCGGTCGAACGGATCGGACACTGCGCTCCCGGGGCCGTGTGGACTCCCGACATCCTACGCCCGGCCGAGTCACCGCTCCCCAGCCTGGTCGAGCGAGCGGAATCGATCACGAGATAGGGGGATTTCCCCCATGCTCGCCGCCCACGCGCTGCCTAGGGTCCTACCGGGGATCCACTGGCCTCGGGAGGAACTCGCCATGACGGTGCCACTGTCGACACTGCCGGTGCGCTTCCGGGGGGCGCGCGGGGCCAGCGGCCCGGTGACCCTCGGGCAGCGCAACGTGTTGCGGTGGCTGGGATCCGACGGCGACCGCTCCGACGTGCTGCCGGTGTTCGTCGAGTTGGCCCCCGGCCACACCCTGGCCGAGGTGGTCAGCGCGCTGGGCGTGCTGGTGGCCCGGCACGAGGCGCTGCGCACCCGGTTCGTCCCCGATGCGCCAGATGGTCCAGTCCAATGCGTGCAGGCCGCCGGCGAGGTCGAGCTGGAGCTGCACGAGCTGCGCGGCGACCCGTGGCAGTTCGTCGGCGAGCTGGTGTGGCGGGCGGTGCTGGTGCCCTTCGACGTGGTCAACGGGCTGCCGCTGCGGGTGCTCGCGGTGACCGGCGCGGACGGCGCGCCGCTGGTGGTGGTGCTGCTGTTCTGCCACGTCGCGGTGGACGCGGCCGGGGCGGCGATCGTCGGCGACCAGCTGCGCGCGCTGCTGGCCGGGCGCGACGACCTCGACCAGGAGCCCGGGCACCAGCCGCTCGACCAGGCCGAGTGGGAGCAGTCCGAGGTCGGTCGCAGGCGCACCCGCTCGGCGCTGCGCTACTGGGATACCCGGTTGCGCCAGGTGCCGCAGGCGATGTGCGCGCTGCCGCCGCACCCGGACGGCGTGCCCGGGCACCTGGAGCGGCGGATGCTCTCCAGCGCGGTCGCCTCGGCGCTGCGCACGATCGCGGGCCGCACCGGCGCCAGCCACTCCACGGTGGTGCTGGCCGCGGGCGCGGCGCTGCTCGGCGTGCACACCGACACCCCCGCGGGCGCGATGGTGTCCATCTGCGGCAACCGGTTCCGCTCCGCGTGGCGGGAGTACGTCGGGCCGCTCGCCCAGGACGCGTTGGTGCCGTTCACGCTGGCGCCGGAGGCCACCTTCGACGAGCTGGTCAGCCAGGTTCAGGCCACCACGATCAACGCCTACCGCTACGCGCAGTTCGACTCGGTGCAGCTGTGGGAGGTCATCGACGCCGTCGGCCGCGAGCGCGGCACGTACTTCCACCGGGACGCGGTCTTCAACGACCTGGGCGCCACCGGCGCGAGCGCGGCCAGCCAGGCGCCCGAGGATCCGGTGGCCGCGCTGGCCGACACCCGGCTCGAGGCCATGCCCGACCGGTCGCTGCCCACCGCCTTCCTGCTCACCCTGGGCGGCGTGGACGAGACGACCGCCGACATCCGGCTGCACACCGACACCACGCGCTTCCCCGACGTCGACGGGTTCCTGCTGGCCCTGGAGCGGCTGCTGGTCACCGCGGCGACCGGCGAGCCGCGGGTGCGCGACATCGCCGCGATCACCGGGGTGGTCCCGGTGGCGCGCGGCGCGGACTGGCAGGTGATCGACTCGTCCTGGGTGGACCTGGCCCGGGTGCGCGAGCTGGTCGGCGGGCCGGTGCGGGTCGAGGACGGCCGGATCGTGGCCGAGGTGGCCGGCGGGGCGGACACCCCGGCCGCCGCGCACGCCCGGGTGCTGGCCCAGCTCCCCGGCAGCCCGGCCGCGATGGCCCCGCACCACTATGTGATCCAGGCCGCCGACCGCACCCCGATCGGTGAGGGAAGCGGGCGCTGACACTTCCGGAGTCTCGGCGGTAACCTGTCCTCGACAATCGATTCCCGTCATGTCGATTGCGAATCAGGGGGTCCGGATGGGAGCACCCGCCCGCGAGCGCGTCGTCGGTCGCGAGCAGGAACTTTCCGCACTGCGTCGGGCTCTCGACGCGCTGGTGGCGGGCCGGGCGCAGGTGGTCGAGATCCACGGCGAGCCGGGAATCGGGAAAACGCGGCTGCTCGCCCAACTGGCCGACCTGGCCGATTCCCGGGGCCTGCGGGTGCTATTCCCGGCGGTGTCTCGACAATGGAGTGAACGGAAGTCCGATGATCCCGCGACGGTGCTCGCGGTCGACGACGCGCATTCGGCGCACTGGCTCGACGGGGTGCTGCGGGTGCCGCCGCCGGGGCCGGTGCTGCTCGCGGTGGGCTACCGGGACGGGTGCGTGTGGCTGCCCGCCGCGCTGGCCCGGTCGCCGTGGCCGCTGACCCGGCTGTCCCCCGGGCCGCTGGGTCCGGCGGAGGTGGCGGCCCTGCTGCCGGGCACGCCCGCGCACGAGTGCCGCGCGCTCGCCGAGGCGGGCGGTGGCAACCCGCTCTACCTGCGCGCGCTGAGCCGGGTGGCGCCCTCGGTCGTCGCCGCGCTGCTCGACCCGGACCGGGTCGGTGAGGCCCCGCTGCCCGACCGGGTGCTGGCGGTCGCGGTGGGTGAGCTGCACGGCCTGGCCAGGACACCGCGCGAGGTGGCCTACGCGGTCGCCGCCGCGGGCACGCCCGCCGACCTGGACGTGGTGGTCCGGGTGGCCGGGCTGCCGGAGTCGGTGGTGCTGCGCGCGGTGGACGAGCTGGTGGCGGCGGGCCTGGTCGCCGCGCACGGTCCGCGGCTGCGGTTCCGGCACCCGCTGGTGCGCGCGGCGGCCTACCAGTCGGCGGGAGTCACTTGGCGCACCCAGGCCCACCGGCGGGCAGGCGAGTACCTCAGGGCGTGCGACGGGCCGCTGCCGCTGCGCGCCTTCCACGCGGTCCGCACGGCGGGCTACGGCGACACGGAGGCGGCCGAGACGCTCGCGGCGGCGGCGAACGCGGTGCTGCACTCGGCCCCGGCCACCGCGGCCACCTGGGTCGAGCGCGCGGTGGACATCCTGCCCGCGGACCGCGCCGCGCCGCTGCTCCCGTTGCTGGGCCAGGCGTTGAGCCTCAGCGGCGACCTCGCCCGCGGCCGCGACGTGCTACACCGGGCTCTAGTCCACAATGGACCAGATCGGGCCGCCGCAGTGCGTGCCTGCGCCCGCACCGAGCGGCTGCTGGGCCGCTACGCCGAGGCGAAGGCGTTGCTGGACAACGAACTCGACCGCGCGGACTCCCCCGACACCGCCGGGATCGCGGCCGAGCGGGCCACCGTCGCCCTGCTCCTGGGCGACACCGCGGGCTGCACGCACTACGCCGGCCGGGCACTGGCCGCCGGCGACGAGGCCGCCGGACACGTGCTGGCCGGCCTGGGCGCGGTGCGGTCCGGGGCGACGTCGGTCGAGGGCCTGCCCGCGACCGTCCGGCTGGTCGACGGACTACCGGACTCGGTCGTGGGCGATCACCTGGCGGCGCTGGCGTGGCTGGAGCTGGAGTCGGGCCACCCCACCGACGCGGCCCGACACCTGCGGCGGGGCTTGGACTTCGCCCGCGCGACCGGCCGCCGGTCCACCCTGCCGACCCTGCTCACCGCCGACGCGGCGCTGGCCGTGCGCACCGGCGCGCTGGTCCGGGCGCGGGCCAGCGCGAGCGAGGCGGGCCGGATCGCACTCGCCCTGGGCAGCCCGGAACTGGCGGCGATGGCAGCGGCGGCGGAGTTGCCGTGCGTGCTGTGGCAAGAGGGCCCAGTGGCGGCCTTGGCGGCGGCGCCCGCACCGCAGTCGCGGTGGTCGGCGGAACTGGTCGACCTGGCTGTCGCGGAAATCCACCTGGCGGCGGGCGACTTCACCGCGTGCGCGGAGCACGTCACCCGCGCCGTGGGCGGGGATCTCTCGGCCGCGAGCCCGCGGGAACGGCCCGCGTGGGCCGGACACCTGGCGGTGGCGCTGGCCCACTTGGGGCGAGCCGAGGAAGCGCTGCACCTGGTGCGCGGCACAGCGGTCGGAAGCCTCGCGCGGGCGCTGGTCTTCGCCTGTCTCGACCACCCGGGCGCGGCTCGGGCCGAGGCCCTGCTCGCGACGGCGGCCGACCCGTTGACCCGGGCGCGGGCACACGAACTGCTCGCGGAACTGCTTGCCGCAGAAGGAGAACTGACCGCGGCACGGGCGGAGCTGGGGAAGGCCAAGGAGGGCTACCTCAGCTGCGGCGCCACGTGGCTGTCGATTCGGCTGCGGGGCACCGAGACCCGGTTGGGCGCCCGGGCGCCGCGCCCCCGCAGGCCGCTGGGGACGGTGGAGGCCCTGTCGGGACGGGAGCTGGAGATCGCCGAGTTGGTGGCCTCGGGGTTGACGAACCGGGAGGTGGCCACGCGGTTGTTCCTGAGCAGCAAGACCGTGGAAGGACACCTGGCACGGGTGTTCACGAAGCTCGGCGTGAAGTCGCGGATGGGTGTGGCACAAAGACTCTCCGCCCGGTCTTGACCTGCCGCCCACCTGTGTTCGCCGCTGCGGTTCCGAGTGAGGAAGAGAACTCGATCCAGCGAACTTGCTCGCAGTCTCGTCGCGGGATCGCGATCGCGGAGAAACGAGTCCTGGCCTCAGTGAGGCTGGAACCGATGCACTTCTGGCGGCACCTCCGACACGGCGAACCAGGTGTTGTCGAAGGAGACGGTCAGGTCGCCGACGTCCCAGTCGTCTGCGGTGATGGGTTGTGCGGTGAAGGTCGTCCCCGCGAAGGAAACCGGGCCCGCGAAGATCGCGTCGGAGAAGTCCGCGCTTCCCCTGAACGCCGACTCGCTGAAATCCGCTTCGGCGCGGAAGACGCACCTGCGGAAGGACGTCCGGCCGGTGAAAACCGCGGCCCGGAAGGTGGCGCGGCGGATCGTGCAGGCCTGCAGCGCGAAGTCGGGCAGGTGGGCGCCACTCAGGTCGAGGTCGATGTCCGGCCAGAACCAGGCCACCGGTTCGTGCGGGTCCACCGGGCTCAGGTGGTGGACCAGCACTCCGTGGACCACGTCGCGGTGATCCCGCGCCGTTGACCTGAGGTAGGCGCACAGCTCTTCGACGACTCGTCCGCGCAGTGTCGGATCCGCCTGCCCGAGGCGTTCGAGCGCGTACACCGCGTCCAGTGATCCGGCGTGCAGTCGGGTGGCCTGCTCGTCGATGTCCATGCCCCAGTATGGCGCCCGACTTGCCTAAGGAACTGTTAGGTTCCGCCGCCACGCCTTGTGACCACCCGCCCACCCGCCGCACTGTGGTCCCGATCACCGTGGATCACCGGGAGGGGCACATGACCACACAGCAGGCAGCACAGCGGCGGGTCGTCTCGAACATCGCCAAGGGCTCGATCGGCAACCTGATCGAGTGGTACGACTGGTACGCCTACACCGCGTTCTCCATCTACTTCGCCGCCACGTTCTTCCCCAGCGGCGACCAGACCGCGCAGTGGCTCAACACCGCCGCCGTGTTCGCGGTCGGGTTCCTGATGCGGCCGATCGGCGGGTGGCTGCTCGGCCGGTTCGCCGACCGGTTCGGCAGGCGACGGGCGCTGACGCTGTCGGTGACGCTGATGGCGTTCGGCTCGCTGCTCATCGCGGTCTGCCCGGGGTACCGGTCGATCGGCGTCCTGGCCCCGATCACCCTGGTGGCCGCCCGGCTCCTGCAGGGGCTCTCCGTCGGCGGCGAGTACGCGACCTCTGCGACCTACCTGTCGGAGATGGCCGCGAGCGGCAAGCGCGGGTTCTACTCCAGCTTCCAGTACGTCACGCTCACCGCCGGTCAGCTCATCGCGCTCGGGTTGCAGATCGTGCTGCAGAACGTGCTCACCCCGACGCAGATGTCGGACTGGGGGTGGCGGATCGCGTTCGGGGTCGGGGCGCTGGGCGCGGTCGTGGTGATGTACCTGCGCCGCACGATGGACGAGTCGCCCAGTTTCGAGGCCCAGCGGGACAACGCCGCTCGGGGCACCCTCCGCGCGCTCCTCAAGCACCCGCGTTCGTGCCTGGTGGTCGTCGGGCTCACCCTGGGCGGCACGGTCGCGTTCTACACCTACACCACCTACCTGCAGAAGTTCATGGTCAACACCAGCCACATCCCCAAGGGCACCGTCGCCTGGGTGAACTTCCTCGCGCTGGTCGTCTTCGTGGTCCTGCAACCGGTCGCGGGCGCGCTGTCGGACCGGATCGGGCGCAGGCCGCTGCTGCTGGGGTTCGGTGTGGCGGGCACGCTGCTGACCGTGCCGCTGCTGAGCACCCTCGCCGGGACCAGCGACCCGGTGCTCGCGTTCCTGCTCATGCTGGGCGCGCTGGTGATCGTCACCGGCTACACCTCGATCAACGCGGTGGTCAAGGCCGAGCTCTTCCCCGCGCAGATCCGGGCGCTGGGGGTGGGGCTGCCCTACGCGCTCACCGTGGCGATCTTCGGCGGCACGGCGGAGTACGTCGCGCTCTGGCTCAAGCAGGCGGGCCACGAGTCGACGTTCTACTACTACGTGGCGGGGTGCGTGCTGGTGTCGCTGGTGGTCTACTCCCTGATGGGCGAGACCTCGCAAGACTCACCGCTCGAGGACCGGGACTGACGATGCGCGTGCTGCTGGTCGAGGACGACGAGGGGGTGGCGGGCGCGGTCGTCGAGGTGCTGGCCGCGCACGGCCACCCGGTCGACTGGGTCACCCGGGGCTCGGACGCGCTGGTCCGGCACCGCGACGCCGATGTGGTGCTGCTCGACCTCGGGCTGCCCGACATCGACGGCCTGGACGTGCTGCGCAGGCTGCGAAAGCTCGCGCAGACCCCGGTCGTGGTGCTCACCGCGCGCGGCGACGAGCGGACCGTCGTGCGCGGTCTGCGTCTTGGCGCCGACGACTACCTGGTCAAGCCGGTGCGGATGATCGAGCTGCTGGCGCGGATCGAAGCCGTCACCCGGCGCGCGCGGGCGGGCGCGGTGGCTCGGCCGGGGGTGGTTCAGGTGGCCGACCTCGCGGTCGACCTCGACGCGCGGCGGGTGGCCGTCGGCGGCGACGCGGTGTCGTTGACGCCGCTGGAGTTCGAGATCCTGGCCGTGTTGGTCCGGCACGCCGGGGTGGCGGTGAGCAGGCAGCAGCTGCTCGACGAGGTGTGGGGCGACGCGTACCTGGCGGTGTCGCGGGCACTGGACGTGCACCTGGCCCAGCTGCGGGCGAAGCTGGGCAGACCCGGGTTGGTGCGCACCATCCGCGGTTTCGGCTTCCGGCTGGGCGACTGAGGTGCGCAGACGGCTCCTGATCGTCCTGTTGGGACTGTGCTTGGCGGCGTTGGCCGGGTTCGCCGCGCCGTTGCTGGCGAGCACGTCGGCCGAGCGCACGCAGCGGTTCGCGATCAGCCGGACGGCGGACCTGGACCGATTCGCCGAGCTCGCGGGCACCGGCGCCGACCGACTGGCCGCCGAGGTGCGCGCGCACGTCGAGCTCTACGGCGACGCCGTGGTCGTGGTGGACGCGCGCCGGGTCCCGGTGCTGGAATCCGGGGCGCGCGCCGACGAGCCCGCCGTGCGTGCGGCCTTGGACGCCGCCCTGCGCAACCAACCCGCCGCGCCGCCACCGGACGTGCGGCCGTGGTCGTCGGGACCGGTGCTGTTCGCCCGGCCGGTCGGCAGCGGCACCCGGGTGACCGGCGCCGTGGTCCTGCGCTCCACTGTAGACCGAGCGGCGGCGGACGTTGGCGCCCAGTGGGGGTTCATCCTGCTCGGGGTTGTTGGCGCTGCACTGGCATTCCTGGCCCTGGCACTGCTGTTGGCGCGCTGGGTGCTGCGCCCGGTCGCCGAACTGGAGCGCGGTGTTCGGGCGGTGGGGGGCGGCTCGCCGGGCGCGCACGTCTCGCCCGCGCTGGGACCACCGGAGCTGCGCGGGCTCGCGGGTTCGTTCAACCGGATGTCGGACGCGGTCGCCGAATCGGCCCGGGCGCAGCGGGCACTGGTGGCCGACACGTCGCACCAGCTGCGCAACCCGTTGGCGGCCTTGCGGTTGCGCATGGACTCGCTCGCCGGGCGGGTGCCCGAGTCTGCGCGGGTGACGTACGCGTCGATGGTGGCCGAGCTGGACCGGTTGGAGGCGTTGTTGGACGGGATGCTGGCACTGGCGTCGGCCGACACCGCAGCCACCGAACTGGCGGCGGGCGAGCACACGGCGGCTTCGTGCGACGGGGTGGTGGTCGTGCACGACCGGATAGATGCTTGGCTACCCGCGGCATCAGCGGCCGGTGTGTCGCTTGTGGACTATTGTGAACCCGCCGTGTTCGGTTGCGCCAGCTCGGAACTGGAGCAGATCATGGACGTGCTGCTGGACAACGCGATCAAGTACGCCCCCGGCGCGACCGTGGCGGTGACCTGCGCACCCGGCGTGATCACGGTGCGGGACAACGGGCCGGGGGTCGCGCCCGAGGACATCCCGAGGCTCACCGACCGCTTCTGGCGCGCGAGCCGGGACGGGAACGGTTCGGGCCTCGGCTTGGCCATCGCCCACCGGTTGGTGACCGCCCGCGGCGGCCGACTGGTGATCGCCAGCGACAACGGGCTCTCGGTGAGCGCGGAACTCCCGGGAGCGAACTGATGGTTGTCGGCGCGTCGGCCCTGATCGGAGGTCCACGATGAGCGCGATCTCACGACGCACGGCGTTGCTGGGGCTGCTGGCCCTGGGCGGCTGTGGCCTGCCCAGTCCACAAGCGACAGTGCGGATCGCGGCGGGCGAGACCGGCGGCTTCTACGTCGAGTTCGCCCGACTGCTGGCCGCCGAGCTGACCGCCACCGAGCCGGGCCTGCGGGTCGAGGTGGTCGAGACCCAGGGCAGCGTCATGAACATCGGCCGCGTCACCACCGGCGGCGCCGACCTGGCCCTGTGCCTCGCCGACGCCCTGGCGGCCGCCCGCGCAGGCGAGCACCCGTTCGGCACCGCGGTGCCGCTGCCCGCGCTGGGGCGGGTGTACGAGAACTACATGCAGCTCGTCGTGCGGGCCGACAGCCCGATCCGCACCTTGCCCGACCTGGCGGGGCGGGCGGTGTCCCTCGGCGCCGAGGGCTCCGGCGCCGCCCTCTTCGGCGACCGCCTCCTTAGCGCGGCGGGGGTGGCGGTGACCGTCGACCGGCACCCCTTGGCCGGCGCCGTCACCGCCCTGCGCACCGACCGGGTCGCGGCACTGCTGTGGTCCGGTGGCCTCCCTACGCCCGCCTTGGCCGACCTGGACGCGTCGATCGGCATCCGCCTGCTGGACCTGTCCCCCTACCTCACCACCCTCCGCACCCGCCACGGGGCGGTCTACGAGCAGGTCACGGTGCCTGGGCGCACCTACAGCTCCCCGGACGCGGTGACGACAATCGGCGTCCCCAACCTGTTGGTGCCCGCCCCGGATCTGCCGGACGCGGTCATCCGAGCCACCGTCCACACCCTCGTCGACCACGCCACCCGATTGGTGCCGCAGCAGGCGTTGGGAACGCAGTACTTGGACGTGCGATCACTGATCGACACCACCCCCGCTCCCCTACACCCCACCGCCGCCGAGACCTACCGCGACCTACGCGGCTAACACCCGATGCGGCACGGGCAACAAACAGGAATGCACCGATTCGGGGATTCGCCAGTCCTAAGATCAAGATCGTGTCCATTGCCGAGAACGCCGACCGACTACGGGCGGTCGCGGCCACTGTCGCGGCTATACGGGACAAGCTGACCCCGTGGTCGCGAGCGCTTGCCGAGGCGCAGCAGGTCATCGGCGGAACCCTTCAGGGAACGGCAGCGCACAGCAGGGCCAGCGGCGCGGTGGAGGCGGCGCTGAGCACCCTCGGCGAACTGCACACGGCCTTGGGCGAAGCGGCACGCCTGATCGACGAAACAGCCGACCACCACAGCAAGGGCCACCCCGGAGCGGCACCGTCAACCAGTCACTTACAGCGTCCGATCAGGGCACCTGTTTCAGCGGAGACAACCGGGAAGTCCGGACGTGCGAAGAACGCTACCCTGCCCGAGGCAGTCCGGAAACGGCTGGCTGAAGGACAGCAGTTCAATCGGGACAACTGGCACCAATACCCAACGAACGAGCTCATTTTGAACAACCGCAAAGTGCTCGACTCCTACGTACCCGACCGCGAGATCATCTCCCGAAAGCACACGCAGATAGCAAGCATCAAGGCTGCAACCTGGCAAGCATATCTAGCCGAACACGAGAACAAATACAAGCGTGGCCAGACCATCAAGGACACCCCGACTATGCGGGAGAAGTACCCCGATCTCGTGGGAGAAGAAGTCACGGGATTGCCGTACATGGAGGTCCCCGTACAGGAGGCCGACGTTCCTGATTGGGCGCTTCAGGCTGCGGCGCGCCTGGGCATTAGGATCAGGGACGTCGACGGGCGCATCTACGAACTACCGGAGGACCTGGCGTGAGCTGGACGTACTGCGAACAGTGGAACCAAGTTCTCAAGCAGCCCCTGCACCCGTTCGGCGAAGGCGAAGCGCGACGTCGGCATGGGGCCGGTGAGCTGTACACCGCGGTCGGGCAGGGCGAGGACGGGTCGACAGTCCTGGTCGAGATCCGGAGTGCGAACGGGTATGCCGCGACCCGTTTCCTGGATGACAAGGGCCGGGACGGGTTGGTCTACCTGTTCAGCCAGCAAGGCGACCGGCTTTTTCTCCGCAAGATCATGGCGCATACCTACGGCGAGGAGGCTGGCGCCCGGGGCGATATAGCACTGGTCATCGAGAGCTACACCTACACCACAGACGGGGTTGTCCGGCACAAAGTCGACGATTCCCGGCACAGTGAGCTTGCGGTGGCCGACTACGACTCGGTTGACGTCTCCTCGCATTGGGAGGACAACCCCGCCTTCGGGGAGTACGCGTCCATCTCGCGGTGGGACCGGGGCTGACGGAGCGCGCCGCCTATACTCCGTACGGTGCGCAAGCAGCCCTCCCTGACGTTCGCGGACGCCTTGCGGATCCTCGGCACGCACGAGCCCGGTCTGGTCGACCGGCTCGACCGCGCGCTCGGTGCCGGGATCCTCGGTGCGGGGGCGGTGGCCGGGTTGACCGCGATCGGCGGGCTCCCGTTGGCGCCATTGGGTTTGTTCACGCTGGTGTGGGGTTGGGTCGACCAGAAGAACGAGGCCATGGGCCTGCTGCGTGGCGTCGTGCGCGGGTTGTCCGGGCGGCTCGCGGGCAAGCGCGGCCTGGAGCGGCGGGAGCTCATCGAGGCCGCGCACAGCGTCATCGTGGTGGCGGCGTTCTTCGAGGTGCTCGAGGACGAGTTGGGGCGCACCGCCATGAAGGCGATGCTCACCGACCAGGACCGGCAGTACATCGCCACCGGTGTGTCGACCCGGGCGACGCGGGATGTGTACGACTCGCTCTACCTCGGTGCGATCGCGGCCCCGTCGCCGTCGCGTGGGTTTCGGGAGAACTACCTGCCACTGGGCTTGTGGATCGACAACACCGCGCGGCGGGCCGATCGGTTCCTGGCGGGGTTGGCGGCCTGGCGGGACAGGCCCGGACTCGCGTCGAACCGGCTCACCAACCTCGTCCTCGACCGCTACGCCACGCACTACCTCGGGTTGGCCACCAAGGTCCCCGAGTTCCTGGTGTGGAGCAGCCTCGGCGAGCACGCCGCCACCCGCACCGGTGTCGCGGCCCTGACGACCGAGCTGCGGGCGGCGTTCACCGCCCACGGCGCGGCGCTGGCCAGGACGCACGCCCTGCTGAGCGTCACCGCGGGCGCGGACCCGGCGGACCAGGAAGCGCGTTCCGCGCTGCACAAGGCGAACCACGCCGTCCTGTCGCACCCGGTCGTGCCCGGCGACGCCGACACCCACGACACCGGGATCACCTTCCCCACGGTCGAGCAGGTCTTCGTCATGCCGCGCTACCGGATCACCCGCCGGGTGGACCGGTCGCACGTGGCCGACGAGCGCTGGTGGCGGAGCGAGCCCAAGCGGGACGACCTGGACCTGGCGCTCGCCGCCCAGCTGACCGCGCCCGAGGCCACCCGGCTGCCGATGCTGGTGCTCGGCCACCCGGGCGCGGGCAAGTCCCTGCTGACCAAGGTGCTCGCCGCGCGGCTGCCCGCCGCCGAATACACCGTCGTCCGAGTGCCGCTGCGCGCGGTCAGCGCGAACGCGCCGATCATCGACCAGGTGGGGCAGGCGCTCGACCTGGCGACCCACCAGCGGATCAGCTGGCCGCGACTGGTCCGGGAGAGCGCCGACACGGTCCGCGTCGTGCTGCTCGACGGGCTCGACGAGCTGCTCCAGGCCGCCCAGCACGACCGGGGCGGCTACCTGCGGGAAGTGGCCGAGTTCCAACGGGTCGAGGCCGAGCAGGGGCACCCGGTGGTGGCCGTGGTGACCTCGCGGACGGTGGTCGCGGACCGGGTCACCACCGCGCCGGGCACCACGGTGGTGAAGCTGGAGCCGTTCGACCCGGACCAGGTCGACGCCTGGCTGGCCGCGTGGCGGGCGGCGAACGCGGGCGCCGCGGGCACGGCGCGGATGCTGACCGCGGCCGAGGCCGCGCTGCACCCGGACCTGGCCGCCCAGCCGCTGTTGCTGATGATGCTGGCCGTCTACGCGGCCGACCCGGACTCCGCGCCGCTGGACGCGCGGCTCTCGACCTGGGCGCTCTACGGCAGGCTCTTCGACAACTTCGCCCGGCGCGAGGTCCAGAAGCAGTCCCGGCGGCCGTTGCGCGGCGAACGGCTGGCCGAGGCGGTCAGGGACCAGATCTTCCGCTTGTCGGTGGCCGCGCTGGCGATGTTCAACCGCGGCGCCCAGCAGGTGCACGAGGCGGACCTGAACGCCGACCTGCGCGTGCTGGGCGGTCTCGAGCCGCACCGCGGGAGCCGGGTGCTGGGCGAGTTCTTCTTCGTGCACGCCGCCGAGGCGGTCCTGCACCAGACCGAGCGGTGCTACGAGTTCCTGCACGCCACCTTCGGCGAGTACCTGGTGGTCCAGCACGTGCTGACCGAGCTGTGCGGCCTGTCGGTCGCCGCGTACGGCGGCGAGTACGGGAATCGCAGGCCCCAAGACGACTTGCTGTTCGCCCTGCTGTCGCACCAGGTCTGGACTACCAGACAGTCCCTTGTGGACTTCGCGGGCCAGCACTTCGACGCCCTGCCCGATCCGGTCCGGATCGCGGTGCGGCGCGCCCTGGTCGAATTGGTCCGATCCCTGCGCAGCCACAAGCGCGGCGCCGACTTCGACGGCTACCGACCGACCCCGGTTGACCTCGTCCGGCAGTTGGCGGTGTACTCGGCGAACCTGGTGACCCTGCTGGTCACCTTCGGCGAGGACTTGGACCTGGTCGACATCTTCGGCGGCACGCCGGAGGAGGCGCTGCGGGCCTGGCGGTCGACGCTGGCGCTGTGGCGCACGCTGGAGGCGGGCAGCTGGCACGCCACGCTGAGCCACTTCACGGTGACCCCGGACCTGGCCATCCAGGGCGGGTTCGGCGCGGAGTGGCGGATGAGCGAGGGCTACGCCGAGCTGAGCCTGGCCAACGTCAGCAGGCGCCCCGAGCTGGCCCGCCTGCTCCGGCTGGGCATGGGGATGACCGGTGAGACCGTGCTCGACCGGCAGTACTGGGTCGAGTCCATGCTCGGCTGGATCGCCGGGCGGATGGTCGACACGCACCACCAGACCCTTGTCCCGGCGCTACCGCCTGCGGCTTCCGACGAGGACATCCAGCGCGCCGCCGCGCCCCTCTCCGCCCTCTTGGCCAGCCGGGCGGATTGGGATCTGGCGGGAGGTGACATGGAGCGGTGGCAGCGCTTCATCTGGCCGTGGACCGACAGCGACAACCCCTGATCCACCAGTGATCCCGGCAGCATCGACATCCCGGCGCAGATATCCCAGCGCGGATATCCACTTGCCGCGAGCGGACGCCCGGGCCACAGTGCGGCGTCATGGGTACTGAGTCGCCGTCGCTGTTCTGTGACATCGCGTTGGCCGAACGTGTCGAGCGGGCCGAGGCCGCGCTGATGGCGACCGCCAGTCGGGGGTTTGGCATCCCGGTCGGGGGTGGGGTGGCGACTTTCGGTGAGCCGGGTTCGCCGTTCAACAAGGTCGCGGGGCTTGTGGGGGTGCCGAGCGCGGCGGAGCTGGCCGAGGTGGAACGGGCCTTCGCGGAGCGCGGGGCGGCTGTGCAGGTCGAGTTGGCTCATGTGGCCGATCCTGCGATCGGCGCGTTGTTGACCGAGCGGGGTTATCGGCTCGTCGGGTTCGAGAACGTCCTCGGTCGCGTGCTAACCGGCACCACCGAACGCGTGAAGCCCCAGGGCGTCGAGATCCGCACCGATGACGAAGTGCAGCCCTGGATCGACGTGCAGGTGGCGGGCTTCGCCCACCCCGACACCGAGGGAACGCCGTCGCACGAGGAGTTCCCGCGCGACGTCATCGACCGCGCGATGCGCGACATGGTGGCGGCGGGCACCCGGCGCTACACGGCGAGGTTCGACGGCGTGATCGCGGGCGGCGCCAGCTTCCGTGTCACGGACGGCATCGCGCAGCTCACCGGCGCCGCCACGGCGCCGGAGTTTCGGCGGCGGGGGGTGCAGACGGCGTTGTTGTCCGCGCGCCTTGCTGACGCGGCTGAGGCGGGGTGCGATCTGGCCGTTATCACCACTCAACCGGGCTCGAAGTCGCACCAGAACGCGCAACGGCGGGGATTCGACCTGCTCTACACGCGTGCCATCCTGATCAAGACCCCCTGACTTCCGTACACTGCGCCCGGTGCGCAAGCAGCCCCCGTTGACCTTCGCCGACGCGCTCCGCATTCTCGGCAAGCACGAGCCCGGCCTGATCACCACGCTGGACAAGGCGCTGGGCGTCGGCATCCTGGGCGTCGGCGCCACCGCGGGCCTGGCCACCCTCGGCGGTGTGGCGTTGCCGCCGCTGGCGCTGTTCGTGCTGATCTGGGGTTGGGTCGACCAGAAGAACGAGGCGATGGGCCTGCTGCGCGGACTCGTGCGCGGCCTGTCGGGCAAGGTCACCGGGACGCACGGCCTGGAGCGGCGCGAGCTGATCCAGGCGGCGCACAGCACGATCGTGGTGGCCGCATTCCTGGAGGTCCTGACGGAGGAGCTGGGTCCGCGCAGGAAGCTCACCAAGCACGACCAAGAGCACATCACCACGGTGACGACGCAGCCCGCAGTGGAGTACCTGTACCGGGCGATGATCCCCGCACCCCTTGCGGCGCAGGGATTCGACGAGCAGCTCAACCAGGTCAAGCTGTGGACCCTGGTGGCGGCCGACCACACGGGCAAGTTCTTCAGCGGCCTGCCGGACCAGGACAAACCGGTCCTGGACGACGAGTTCCTGGTCCGGGTACTGGGCCGCTACGAGTCGCGGTACCTGGAGCTGGCGGCGGCGGTCCCGGAGTTCCTGATCTGGGCGGGCCTGAACGAACACGCCGCCACCCGATCGGTCATCAACGGCCTCCACGATTCGGTCCGCACCGCCTTCGAGACCCAGGGCGACGCGCTGGCCCGGTTAGAAGCCCTCCTGAGCCTGCCGCGCACAGGTGAGGCGCCCTCCCCGGACTTGATCGCCCTCCATCGCGCCAACCAAGGTGTCTTGACCCGGCCGTTCGTCCCGACGACCGAGCGTGGCGATCTTGAGGTCACGTTTCCCACGATCGAGCGAATCTTCGTCACCCCGCGATACCAGATCACCCAGCACCAGGCGACCAGCCGGTTGGCCGACGAGAACTGGTGGGACGAGCAGCCGGTCTGGCACGAGCTGGACCTGATGCTGGCCGCGTACCTGACGACCCGCGCCGCGACTCAGGCACCGATGTTGCTCCTCGGTCATCCGGGAGCGGGGAAGTCGTTGCTCACCAAGGTCTTGGCGGCTCGACTGCCCGCGGCCGAGTACACGGTCGTGCGGGTGTCGCTGCGGGATGTGCAGGCGGGTGCGCCGATCATCAACCAGGTTCAGGAAGCCCTCGACCACGCGACCAACCACCGCGTCCGCTGGACCGACCTGGTGGACCAGAGCGCCGACATGGTCCGCGTGGTGCTGCTGGACGGCCTGGACGAACTCCTCCAGGCCACACCGCACGACCGCAGCGGCTACCTCCAAGAGGTCGAGCGGTTCCAGGAGGTCGAGGCGGCACAGGAACGCCCGGTGGCGGTGATCGTCACCTCACGCACCATCGTGGCGGACCGGGTCATCGTCCCCGAGGGGGCGGTGGTGGTGAAGCTAGAGCAGTTCGACAAGCGGCAGATCGGATCGTGGCTGGAGCGCTGGCGAACGGCGAACGAGGCGGCGATCAGCAGCGGAGCGATCGGCGAGCTGAAACTGGATGGTGCGCTGCAGCACCCGCACATCGCAGGCCAACCGCTCCTACTGCTGATGCTGGCGCTCTACGCAGCCGACCCGACGTCCCCCAGACTGGACGAAGACCTGTCAACTGCCGCGCTGTATGAGCGGATCTTCGACAGTTTCGCCCGGCGCGAGGTGCTGAAACACGCCGAGCACCCGCCGCACGGAGACGCGCTGACGAAAGCGGTCGAGGACCAGATCGAACGCCTCTCGATAGCGGCCCTGGCCATGTTCAACCGAGGCTCCCAGCACGTGAGCGAAGCCGATCTGGAGGCGGACCTCAGGCACCTGTGCGCTGACCGAGCGGTGGCGGGCGAGCGGGTGCTCGGCGAGTTCTTCTTCGTGCACGCACCGGAAGCGATCGAGCGGGTCAAGGTCCGCTCATACGAGTTCCTGCACGCTACCTTCGGCGAGTACCTCGTGGCCAGGTACGTGGTGCACGAGCTCCGCCGCGTCGCTCTGGCCGCGCGATACAACCGGGACGGCGCCAACGATGATCGATTGTTCGCCTTGCTCTCACACCAGGTGTGGGCGCTACGGACGGAGATCGCCCTTTTTGCCCACCACATCCTGCAGACCTTGCCGGGTGAACTCGGACTCCTCCGAACGATTCTGGCCGAACTGGCACGCACTTTCCGAGCCAGGCGGCGGTTCTCGACGTTGGAGGCGTATCGCCCGACCCCCGTGGACACCGTACGCGCACAGGCCGTGTACTCGGCGAACCTGGTGCTCCTGGCCACAGCGGGTGCTCGCCAGAGTCCCCAGGAGATACTCGGCGACACGCCGGATGAGGCGCTATCAGCGTGGCGGTCGGCCATCGCGCTGTGGCGAACCCTGGAAGTCGGCGAGTGGAGCACGATTGTCATTGCCCTGATGGTATCCACGTCTCATGGGCAGCACGGCGGGCTCATATCGTTCGGCGATGATTCGGCGGAATACTACGCTGCGGTGTTGGCGCAGGACGTGGTTCTGGCCGGAAGGCACGCCTATGCACTCGGATTCGGCGGCGAGATAACGTTGTTCCACCCGAACACGCGGGAGTTCGTACTGGGTCAGATCAGCGGAAGGTTGTTGGGCAAGCACGCTGTCGTGGACCTGCTCGGCCCGGCCGACCAAGTGGGCGTCGAGGGGTTGGCTGACATCGCCGAGGCACTGCGGCTGTTGCTTCGGGTGCGGTTTGATGATCTGACGCCCGAAGAAGCCGAGGAGTACCGAGCGTTCATCGTGAAGTACGGCGGCGCCACCAGCGGGGCTTGACCTCTGGCCCCGGTTCCGGGGTGGGTGGTGGGGACGGGCGGACGCGCGTGGTGTGCCAGTGGTCCACTATGGACTGCTCGTCCACGAAGCGGACCTGGAAGTGGGTGTCGGTGCCTGAGCGCATCCACTTCTCTATGCGGGTGTTCAGGTCCGCGACTGTGTCGCGGACCTGCTGTTCGGTGGGGGCTGTCCGGACGGCCTCGGGGAGGCGTTCTGCTTCCTTGCGTAGGCGTAGGGCTTCCGGGAGGAGGGCCTCGGCGGACAGGCCCTCTTTGCGGAGGTAGTCGGCTAGCCAGGTTTCGTTGTCCGGGTGCAGGTTGGTGAGGGGTTTCCCGGTGCCGGGTAGGTTGTCGAACTCGCCTCGGTCGGCGGCGGCTCGGATCTGGGACTCGACCCAGGACTCGACACTGACGCCGCGGGGTTTGCGCTTGGTCATCGGGACCACCTCCGCCTCCCACGATAGGCGAGGCGCGGCCGACGGGTGGCCAGGGAGCGGGCTCGGCGGGCATGGTGGCAGCCCGTTCGGCTCGGGTGTCAGCCGAACGAGCTCATCACCGACGCCGCGTGGTCAGAGTTCGGCGAGGAAGGACCGCCAGTCGGAGGTCGAGAAGGCCAAGGTGGGCCCCGCGCTGAACTTGGAGTCGCGCACGGCCACCTCCGCAGGGCGGGCCGCTACCTCGACGCAGTCGCCGTTGGCGGTGCTGAAGCTGCTCTTGCGCCAGACGACACCGGCAGGCTCCATCGGCTCAGACCCGTTCATCGTGCTCCTCCTGATCGGGGTACAGCTCGGTTGCCAGGCCGGCAATCAGCTCCCTCGATTGTCCCTCATCGAGCGCGGTGTCGGCCAACGCGACCAAGATCGAGCGGTAGGCGGCGATCTCCTCCGACCGCTCCAGGAAGGTGCAGGACGTCTCGCTCTCCAGGAAGACGATCGGTTTGATGCCCGCGAAGTCCATCAGGCGGAAGGGTCCGGCGGTACCCGCGTGCGCCCCGTGGCGCGCCTGCAAGACCCGGATGCTGATGTACCTGCGCACCGACAGCCGCAGGAGTTCGTGCAACTGGGCGGACATGACAGCGGGACCGCCCACCTCGAGCCGCAGGGCGAGCTCGTGGATGTAGAACACGCAGTCCGGCGGCGGGGAGGCCGAGATCAGCCGCTGCCGGGCCAGCTTGGCCTCGACTCGGTCCTCCACCTCGTGCGCGGGCACGTTCACGGTGCACCGGATGATCTCCCGAGCGTACTCGGCGGTCTGCATCAGCCCGGGGATCAGGTGAACCTCGAACTGCGAGATGGCCACCGCCTGTTCCTCGTGGTCGATCAGCGTCCTGAGCTGCTTGGGGAGCCGGGAGCCGTGTTGTTGGAGCCAGCCTCTGGCGTCCCGTTCCCGGCACAGGTCGAGCAGCCGGTCGCGTTCGGCGCCCGCTACCCCGCACACGCCGAGGAAGGTGGCGACGTCCACCTCGGTCACGCCCCGGTTGCCGACGAACATCCTCGACACCTTGCTCGTCGACCACCCCAGCCTGGCCGCCATCTGCTTACCGTTGATACCCGCGCCGACCATGGCCAACCGCAGTCCCTCGCCCAGTTCGCGACTGCGGATTGTGGGCTCCCTGTAGTCCATGCGCCAGTGATACCGATTGACCGGCGGGCGAGGGGACCGAACCACCCGATCGGGCTACGGCACCAGCGCCTGGTAACGGGTCAGGGCCCGGTCCACCAACGCATCCGCCGACCCCAGGTAGCCCGCCGGGTCCAGTAGCGCCTCTACATCGACCGAGGCCAGTTCCGGTGCGGCGCGCAGGGCGTCGGCGAACGACGGCTCACGGGACAACCTGGCCAGCAGTTTCTTCGCCTCGGCCTTTCCCAGTACCGGGGCCAGAGCCACGTTCAGGCGCTCCGATACGATCGTGCCGCCGGTCAGCTCCACGTTGGCGCGCAACCGGTCCGGGAACACCTCCAAGCCCGAGGCCAGCTCGGCCGCCGTGTGCGCGGCGCCGCCGATCAACCTGAGGCACTCGCGCAGGGGTTGCCATTCGGCGTGCCAAGCGCCGGGGGCGCGTTCGTCCTCGGCGAGCATCGACTGCGCCAACACCGTGGCGTACAACGGAACCTGGCGCGCGGCCGACATGATCAACGTGGCCAGCACGGGGTTGCGCTTCTGCGGCATCGCCGAGGACACGCCTCGCCCCTCCGCGCTCGGCTCCACCACCTCGGCGACCTCGGTGCGGGACATTCCCTGTACGTCCAAAGCGAACTTCCCCAACGCGCCGGTCACCAACGACGCGGCCGCGCCGATCTCCAGGAACGGCGTGCGCAGGGCGTGCCACGGCACCGGCGCCTCTGGCAAACCCAGCTCGCGGGCGAACTCCGCGCTCAACGCCATGCCGTGGTCCACCGCGCCCGCATATTCCACATAGGACGCGAGAGTCCCGGCCGCACCGCCGAGCTGGGCGGGGAGAACCACGGAACGCAAGCGCTCCACCGCGTCCAGCACCAGTGAGAGCCAGCCTGCCGCTTTCAACCCGAAGGTCACCGGGACGGCGTGCTGGGTCAGCGTGCGACCGGCCATCACCGAGCCGCGGTGCGCGTCGGCCAGGGAGGCGAGTGCGGCGGCCGTGCGGAGCAGGTCGCGGGTGACGACCGCGAACACCCGTTGGGTCAACAACATCGCCGCCGAGTCCAAGATGTCCTGACTGGTGCCGCCGCGGTGGACGTACTCCGCGGCCTCGCCCGGCACGCACGCCGTGAACGCGGTCACGAACGCCACCACCGGGTTCGCCCCGCCACGGGAGCGGACGGCCAGGTCGACCACGTCCAGCGACACCGCTGCCGAGGCGATGGCCTCCGCCGCCGACGCCGGGATCACGCCCAGCCGGGCCTGCGCCCGCGCCAGCGCGATCTCGACGGTGACCATCGCGGCCACCCACGCCTCGTCGGTCACCAGGTCGGCGGCCTCGGTGCCCGCCCACACGGGCGCGAGCAGGCCGCTGTCGGTTCCGGTCACGGGTCTCCTCTAGGCGGGACGGGCAAGCACACCGGCGGTCGCACTGGTTGTCACCGCCAGCGCCGCCCGGGCGATGGCGTCCGCGTCGGCGAGGATCACCGAGTTGACGCCGGGGCGGATGCCCGCGGCGGTGACCCAGTGCACCGACTCGGTGGGAACACCGTAGCCGAAGCGCCGCGGGTGGGGCCGACCGTCGGCGTCGACCAGGCGGTACGGCCGTTCGGTCACCGCCATCCCACCGGTCTCGACCGCGCCCGGCAGCCGGTAGGGCGCGCACTCCCCCGCCGCGCGCAGCCCGGAGATCAGCGGGTCGGTGGTGCGGCGGATGTCCACTTCGGGCAGTCGGGCCTCCACCAGCGCCCGCACGGTGACCGCCGATCCGGCGACCACGGGCGAGCTGACCACGAAGCCGTCGGTGCCGCGCTCGACCCGCATACCGGGACCGACCACGCGGACGACGTCGGCCTCGACGAGGGCGATCAGCTCGGCCACCCGGCGGACGGGCGGGCCGATGGACAGGTACGCGTTGAGCGGGGTGTACCAACCGTCGAGGTCGGCGCGGTAGGAGGCACCGGTGACGCCGCCGTGGTCCACGGCGAGGCGGATCTCGTTGCGCAGGTCGCGCAGCACGTCGAGTGCGGCTTTCACCGGGTCGCTGACGTTGCCGCCCAACGCCTGCCGCACGTCTTCCCGCAGCAGGTCGAGGAGCCAGTCGTGGAACGCCGCGGGCGAGTCGAAGGACCGGTCGCCGTGCGGGCAGGCGATCCGGTCCCAGTCCCAGCGCAGCTCCGGCGGGACGTCGTCGGGACCGCGTCCCAGCGCCGTGTAGTAGACGTGCTCCACCTCGGCGGCGACCAGCGGCCAGATGTCCCGGCGGAAGGACACCGGCGGCCCGGACCGCAGCCGGGCGATCACCGCCTCGGTCAGGAACAGCGGCTCGTGCCTACCGAAAGCACCCTTCTCGTTCTCCCCGCGCGAGTGATAGGGCACCCCGCGCCGGGAACCTGTGATGATCACCGGCTCGCGGCCGGACGCCAGGTAGGCCAGCGACCCGTCCGAGCGCTCCTTGAACCGCCCGCCCCGGTCGACGGTCAGCAGCGCTAAGTGGTCGAAGAACGCCAGCCCCATCCCCCGCACGGCCACCGGCTCACCCGGGGCGAGCGCCTCGAGGTCGACCTCGGCGGGGTTGGCGGGCGGCCAGTAGGCGAGGCCCAGCGAGTTCGCGAAGGCCAGGAGTGAGTGGTCGACCGCGCACAGCGGCATGTCCACGTGTCCCTGCGCCAAGATGACAGCCTCGAGATCGGCCAGCACCGTGTGGTCGGCCAGGGTCACGACCTGGGCGCCGTCGTCGGCCTCGGTGAGCGAGACGGCCAGCTGCCGGTGCAGCACCACCTCGACGCCCGGGGTGCGGCGGATCCGGTCTAGCACCCAGTCGAGGTAGTGGCCGTAGAAAGCCCTGGTGGGATAGGAGTTCGGGGTCAGCGCCGACGCCTCGGCGACGATCTCCGCCGGGTACCCGGCGGGCAGCGCGCGGGCCCACTCGTACAGGCTCGGTCCCGGCACGATCGGGCCGGCGCACACCACGCTGGCGTCGGTGAACATCGACACCTGCGAGGCGATGGTGTTCATCAGCAACGACGCGGGCTGGGCGGTCGACCACACCCGGCCGCCGCGCCGGACGAACGGGTCGACCAGGTGGACCACCAGCGGGCCGTCGGCGTTGGCGCACAGCCGTTCGACGACGCTGAGGCCGCGCGGTCCCGCGCCGACGACGCACACCGCCCGGACCCGGTGCATTGGTGACTCCCCCCGAAGGCTGGCAGATTGGAGGAGTGCGGGGGCGGTTGTGGCCCGCCCCCGCACACCTGATGTCCCCCGCGCGGGAAGGGGTCACCGCGCGGTCACCGGAGTCACTTGATCTCGATCATGCGGCACCCCCCTCGACAGATTCCGCCTGGACTCCGACGGTCGCCGGAAACCTGGACTCGACGGGCACGCCGGTGGGCGCGCCGGGGTCGAGGGCGGCGGACACCGCGACGGACTCGACGGCCCGGACGACGGCCTCCGTCTCCGCGGCGCCGAAGTATCGGGTGTCGACGGACATGACCAGCTCGACCGTGTCGGCCGGGTCGTCGACGTTGAGGTAGAGCTTCTGCCGCGGCAGCCCGGGCCCGTCCTCCCAGCGCAGCGCGGACCGGTCGAGCGCGGCGAACAGCTCCGCCTCGGTCGGCTCGGCCGCCGCGGCGGGGACGCGGTCGGACTTGCGGCGGTCGTTGAAGAAGCAGGAGAAGTCGACCGGCTCACCGCGCTCGGCCACCACCCGGTCGACCACCTCGTCCTGGGCGTCCGGGTCGTAGTAGGCGTGCTTGTAGGCGTTCATCGTGCTGCGCGCGGCCCGGGCGACGGCCTCGCCGAGGGTGGTGCCCGCGACGTCGATCAGGTACGGGCTGATCTGCACGACCGAGCTCACCGAGTCGGCGAACCCGGGCCGGAAGCGGTTGCTCACCATCAGCATCGCCAGGACCGGGTTGCTCGCCCCGCACCGGGCCAGCGCCACCGCGAAGCAGGCCAGCAGCACCGGCGAGGTGCTGGTCCCGGCGCGCCGGGCGACCGCGTCGGTGGCCAGCCGCAGGGCGGGTGAGCGGTAGCGGACCTGGCGGAACTCGGGGACGCCGTCGCGCTTGGGCGGTCCGAAGCGGCTGGGCGAGGCGGTGCGCAGGACGTGGTCGAGGTAGCGCAGCGAGGCCGCGGACTGGCGCAGTGCGGCGGGTTGTTGCTGCTGCCTGGCCTGTTCCAGCGGCGGCAGCGCGGTGACCGGGGTCAGCTCGGTGTTGGCCTGGCCGAACTCGGCGACCAGCACGTCGAGCCCGCCCGCGTCCAGCGAGAGGTGCAGGTAGACCGCGACCATGTGCGTGACTTCGCCGTCGCGGCGCACCACGCCCATCCGAATCGGCCACTCGCGTTCGTAGTCGAACGGCACGGACGCGTAGCGTTCCCGCAGGTCAGCGGCCACGACGGCCGGGTCGGCGGCGCCCGCGTCGACGATCTCCAGCGGTACCTCGCCCGAGTCGGACAGGCACTGCCGGGGCCGGCCCTCGGTGAACACCAGGCGGGTGCGTAGCGCCTGGTGCCTGCCGACGACCGCGGCCAGCGCGGTCGCCGCCTGCTCGACGGTGCTGCCGGGCGGGAGCGGGGTGCTCCCACCCACGGTCCGGGACTCGCCGGACCGCGCGAGGGCCTGCCAGATGCCGATCTGGCCCCACGTCAGGTCGGCCTCGCCGCTGCCCTCCCCCTGGAAGGGGATGAGTAATCGCTCGCTCACCGCGGTCACCAGCCCGGGCTCTTGAGCACCGCGCGGACCGCCTCGGCCAGCTGCGCCCGGGTCGGCTGCAGCGCGACGTCGAGCTCGGGGACCGCGCCGACGATCGCGCCGTCGGGCCGGGTGACCCGCTTGGGCGGCGCGGTCAGGCGCATCTCCTCGGCGGCGGTGGCCAAGATCTCCGCGCCCATGCCGCAGGCGCGGTTGGAGTCGTCGAAGACCACCAGCCGCCCGGTGCGGGCGACCGACTCGGCCAAGCCCGCCCAGTCGAACGGGTAGACCGAGCGCGGGTCCCACACCTCGACCGAGGCCTCCTCGGCCAGTTCCTCCGCCACGGCAAGGGCTTCGTGCACCAGATGTCCCAACGCGACTACCGTGACGTCGGTGCCCGGGCGGTGGACCCGGCCGCTGCCGAGCGGGATCGGGCCGAGGTCGGCGTAGTCGACGTCGGCGCGGACGCCGAGCGCGGCCAGCGGGCCGAGCACGACCACCGGGTCGTCGTCGCGGATGGCCGTGGTGAGCAGGCCGTAGGCGTCGGCGGGGGTGGCGGGCAGGACGGTCTTGACGCCCATGTGCGCGAACAGGCTGTAGACCTGGTCGGAGTGCTGCGCGCCCCAGCCCGCGCGCCAGCCCGCGGCCGGGCACAGGTAGGTCACCGGGACGCTGCGCTGACCGCCGCTCATCAGCAGGAACTTGTTGGCCTGGTTGGTGATCTGCTCGAACACCAGCAGCAGCAGGAACGGGATCTGGAACTCGACCACCGGCCGCCGACCGGCCAGCGCGGCGCCGGTGGCGAAGTTGGTGAAGCCCTGCTCGGTGAGCGGCACCTCGACCACCCGGTCCGGGCCGAACCGGTCCAGGAACCCGGCGGTGACGTTGGTCAGCGCGTGGTTCATGTCCTCGCCGAGCACGAACACCGACTCGTCCCGGTCCATCTCGTCGCCGAGGGCGCGGTGCAGCGCCTTCAGGTAGGACAGTCTGGGCATGTGCTCACCCCTTTCCGGTGATCAGAGGGACACTCCCGCGCGGGGGCGGAAGCCGTCGGCGTACATGAACTCCTGCGCGTCGGCCGGGTCGGGCCGCGGGCTCTCGACCGCGAACCGGACGACCTCGTCGAGCTGCCGCTCGACCTCGTCGTCGATCCCCTGGCGCACAACGGGATCCACGCGCTCGGCCTGGATGTCGAGTGGGTCCCGCCGCTTCCAGGCGTCGACCTCGGCCCGCTCGCGGTAGCTGAGCCGGGCCTTGAGCTCGAAGGTGTGGTGGCCGTGGTAGCGGTAGGTGCGCATCTCCAGCAGCGAGGGACCGCCGCCGGACCGCGCACGATCAACGGCCTGCTGTACCGCAGCGTACACGGTTTCCGCGTCTTGTCCATCCACTGTGGAGGAGGGGATCCCGAACGCCGCGCCGCGCCCGGTGATCGTGCCCGCGACGGCCGTCTCCACCGGAAGGGTTGTGGCGTAGAGGTTGTTCTCGCAGATGTAGACGACCGGCAGCTTCCAGAGCCCGGCCAGGTTGAAGCCCTCCAGCAGCGCGCCCTGGGTCACCGCGCCGTCGCCGAAGAAGCTCAGCACGACCTTCGGCTCACCCGCTCTGACCGCCGCCCAGGCGATCCCGGCCGCGATGCCCGCACCGTGCCCGACCGTGCCGGTGGCGTTGTAGACCCCCGCGGTGAAGTCCGACGGGTGGAACGAGCCGCCCCGGCCACCGTCGATCCCGGTGGCGCGCCCGGCCATCTCGGCCAGGACCCGGCCCGGGTCGCAGCCCTTGGCCAGCAGGTGGCCGTGACCCCGGTGGCTGGAAAGGACTATGTCGTCGGGTTCCAGGGTGGCGCAGGCCCCGACCGCCACCGCCTCCTGCCCGATGCACGGGTGGATGCCGCTGACGATCTCGCCAGACTGGACCAGCTCGATCGACCGCTCCTCGAACCGCCTGATGAACCGGATCCTCCGGTACAGCTCGACACCGTCCGGGCCGGCTGAACCATCCACTGTGGACATACCGCTCACTCCCCGAACGCCGCGAGCACGGAGTCCGGCCAGCGGGTGGAGTCCGCGCCGTGCCGGTTGATCAGCGCCAGCGCCAGTCGCTCCAGGCCGAACGCGACGCACGAGGTGTGCGCGGTCTCGCCGCCCGCGGTGATCTCGAAGGTCTCGCCGAAGTGCTCCTTGTGGTAGTTCGCCGAGGCCACCGCCTGCACCTGGCCGTCGGCGACCGGCACCTTGAGCTCCCACTTGAGCTCCTGCATCCGTTGCGCCGCCTGGAAGAGCTTGCGCCCCGGGCCGAAGAACGGGTCGTCGGCCACCTCGACCGACACCTCCAGACCCAGCTCGGTGAACCAGCCCTCGACCTGCTCCAGCCGGGCGGCGCGCCACTTCAGGCAGTGCTCGTCGGTGGCGACGGTGACCAGCTCCAGCATCCGGAACGAGCGCAGCCGTCCGGGCTCGGCGGTCGCCTCCTGCCGGAAGCAGGTGCCCTCCACGGTCACCTTCGCCGGGTCGGTCAGGCTCCGGCCGGCCAGCGTGGCGTAGACCGGGTAGCAGGCGGCGGGCAGCAGGACCAGGTCGCCGATCGCTTGCTGGGCATGCCATTCGCCACCCTCGGCGACCAGCGGCTTGAGCCGGGCCCAGCCCGACGGGGTGCCCGCGTACCCGTGCACGGTGCCCAGCAGGTTGGGGAACGCCTCCACGTAACCGGCCCGCTCGATGGTCGCCCGGGAGATGACCGGCGGGATCACCAGCCGGTCGAACGGCTCGTCGGCGGCCAGCGCCGCGACCCCCGAGCGCAGCAGGGCGACGACCCGCTCGAAACCGGCCGGGGACAGGTAGACCCCGGGCACACCCGTGGCCACCGGCAACCCGTCGCCGCCGGGGAACGCCCCGGCCACCGTCTCTACCATGGCGCCACCTCTTCCAGTCCACACCAGCGGTGCTCGCGCACCTCGAAGTCCTCGGTCCCGGCCAACGCCACCGCGGCCAGGTAGCCGCGCGGCGCCGGGATGTCACGCACCCGGTAAGGCCCATCTGCTTGCCACACAACGGTTCTGTCGTGCACGGGCAGGCGCAGGCCGGGGAACAGCCGCCCACCCGCCGCCTTCACACACGCTTCCTTGCGCGCCAACAAACCGGTGAAGCGCGCGGGCGACCCCCCGACGTGCCGGGCCTCGTCGGCGGGGTAGAACCGGGTGGCCGCGCGCGGGATGTCCAGCCCGTCGTCCACCCACTGCAGATCGACACCGACCGCACGGCGGTCCGCGCAGGCCACCATGGCTAGCCCGAACGAACGGGTCAGGCTCATCCGCAGGCCATCGACCTCAGGCTTGCCGTGCCGCCCGATCGTCCAGCGCACCCGGGCGGGCTCGATCCCCAGGGCCCGCCCGACGATGGCGCGGGCGGCACCGTGCGCGGCGATGTACTCGCGGCGCTGCCGCGCGCCCATCTCCGCCGCCTTGGCGCGCTCGCCAGGGTCGAGGGTGGCGGCGAGCCGGTCGAGCTCCGGCGCGGGGAGCGCGGAGTCGACCAGCCAGACGCGCACGGTGTCGGGGCTCATCCGGCCACCAGCGAACGGTCGGCCCCATGGTTCACGGTGTCGGCCGCACTGTCCACTATGTCCTTCTGATAGTCCACCGCGTCCTTTTCATAGTCCACAGTGGAGAAGCAGAGGTAGCCGAGCGCGGGTTCGTAGTCCGCCACCAGGACGACGCCGTCCCGCGGCAGCTGGGCCAGCTCCCACCACACTCCGGTGTACGGCTGCCCGGGAGCGGCCACGACGTCGGCGACGCCGGGCGCCGCCTCGGCCAGTCTGCTCGAGGCGATCACCGTTCCGCCCGCGGCGCGGGCGGCCTCGGCGAACAACCCGGGCACCCGCTTGGCGTCCACGCCCGTGTGCTGCCGGACCGCCACCGGGCCGCCGGTCGCGGACTCGAACTTGAGCGCTACGGCGGTGTGCCGGTCGGGCACCGGCGCCGGTTCGGTCAACTCGTAGTGCAGCGCGGACTGCTCCACCACGAAGACCAGCGCCCGCCCGCGGGACCCCGAGCCGAGGTAGGACTGGGTGAGCCGGAGCGCGGTGAACGCCGCCGCGCTCCCCTGGTCGCACACCGCGAACGCCACCGGCGTGCCTGGGCACAGGTCGCTCAGGTAGGCCGCGGTCGACCGTGCCAACCGCAGGTCGTGCATGGCGAAGACCAGCACCAGCAGGTCGACCGGCTCGTCCGGCGCGGTGATCGAGGGCAGCAGCGCCTCGGCCATCTCGCCGAACGAGTGACCGGCGCCCGTGGTGAGCAGGTCCTCGCGCAAGGCGTTGCCGTACTGGCGGACGAGGTCGACCAGGAACGGCCGCAGCGCCGGGTCCAGCGCGGTGGCGGAGGTCTCGTCGAACACCCGGGCCACCGCGGCGCGCAGGCGCGCGGGTGGGCCGGGGTCGGTGCCGGGTGGGCCCGCGACGAACATCACTCGTCCGCGACGGTGTGCGCGGCGATGTAGGCCGCCAGGGTGCCGACCGTCTCCAGGTCGCCCTGGTCGATCTCCTCCACGTCGATCTGGATCTCCAGCTCGTCCTCGAGCTCGAGCAGCAGCTCCAGCGTGCTCGCCGAGCTGAGGCCCAGCCCGGTGAACAGCCTGGTGTCGCGGGTCAGCTCGGGCACCTCCCGCTTGAGCACCCTGGGCAGCAGCTCGCCCATGCTCGCCACCACCCGCTCGCGCAGCTCGGCGGTCGAGTCGTCCTCCACGGCCACAGCCACCGCGACGGCGCCCTCATCGACAGTCATAGCGTCCTCCCAACCGAACGAAGTGCCCTAGTGCTCGAAGACCATCGCGGAGAACGTCGCGCCGAGTCCGGCGGCGCCCACCAGGTAGCGCTCCCCCGGCCGCAGCCGCCCCTGGTCGTGGGCGGTGCGGTAGTTGAGGAACGGGTCGGCGGCGAAGCTGTGCCCGGTGACGGCGACGTTGTCGAGCACCACCCGCTCCAGCGGGAACCCGATCTGCTTGCACACCCGCCGCCAGGACACGGAGTTCACGTTGTGCGGCAACAGGACCGCGATGTCGTCGAGGGCCAGCCCGGCGCGCTCGACGGCGGCCAGCAGCACCTCGGCGAGCAGCCCGTGGTACTCGTTCTGGAACCGCGCCGCCAGCGTCGGGTCGATGCTCAGCCTGCCGTCGAAGTCGCCGCGGGTGGTCGTGGTGTAGGCGAGCAGCCGGTCGCGCGGGCCCGCGGCGGACACCAGCACGGCGGCCGAGCCCTCGCCGAAGATCGCCGTCTCCTGGACCAGCCGGGCGTCCGGGGTGAAGGTCTTCTCCCCGGACACCACCAGGGCCAACGCCTCCGGGTCGGCCTCGCCCGCGAGCAGCCTGCCCGCGACGTCGACCGCGAGCAGCCCGGTGGCGCACGCCTGGTGGGTCACGGTGAACGCCATGGCGTGGTCGAGGCCGAACTTCGCGCACATCTCGTGCAGCGGGTTGTTCGGGTAGGGCACGGCCGCGGGCATACCCCGCGCGTACACCACGTACCGCACCCGGCTCTCGTTGCCGCGCAACGACTCCAGGCCGTCGGTCGCGGCGACGAGCAGGTCCAGGAGGGTGCCGTCGAGGTCGAGGCAGACCTCCGAGAGACCGTGGAAGCGGCGGAACAGCCGGATCTGCCGCTCGGTGAGGTCCAGCCGGTCGGCCAGGTCCTCGAGGGCCAGCCGGTCCGGCGGCAGGTGGGCCGCGACCTCGACGATCGCGGTCACGACGGCACCCCGCTGCCCGCCGCAGGGTCGAGCGCGGCGGCGACCAGCAGGGACTCGGTCTCGGTGAGCACGTCGAGCAGCCGCGCCGGGGCGGTCCGGTGCGTGTCGCCCTGCAGGCCGAACCGCAGCGCGCCCGGCGCCTCGTCGATGTCGAGGTAGAGCAGCGCCTGGTCGTCGTTGGTCCACTTGGTCCACTCGTGCGTGGTGTCCGCGCGGGCGGCCAGGATCTCCTCGGCGGTGGGCAGCTCGGTGAAGCGCTCCTGCCGCCCGGGCGGGCGGCGGTCGTTGAAGTAGGTGTCCATCTCGACCCGGCCGCCGAGGTCCGCGCTGACCGCGTCGATCATCGCGGCGCGCTGCTCCGGGTCGTAGTAGGCGTACTTGTAGGTGACCATGGTCGCCTGGCGGGCCCGGCCGACGGCCTCGTCGAAGCTCGCGCCCGCGAGGTCGACCATCAGCGGGCAGGTCTGGGCCATCGTGCACACCGAGCCCATGACCGACTGGCGGAACCGGTTGTTGACGGCCATCTGCAGGGCCACCGGGTTGTTGCCGATGGTGCGGGCCAGCGCCCCGGCGAAGGCCGCGAGCAGCACCGGCGAGGTGTCGGTGCCCAGCCGGGTGGCGATCACCTTCATCGCCAGGTAGGCCGCGCGGGAGATCAGCGACACCTCGCCCCAGCGCGGGTCGCGCACGTCGTCGGACTCGCCCTCGATGCGCAGCGGCGAGACCGTGCGCAGGACCCGCTCCCAGTAGCGCAGGGCGGCGGCGCTGTTGCGCAGCGCGCCCGGCGACCGCTGCTGCTCGGCCTGCGCCAACGGCTGCACGGCGTCCAGCGGCACGGTCGGCCCGCCGGTCTCCGGGTCCATTGTGGACAGGTCGGCGATCAGCGCCTCGAGCCCGTGGGCGTCGATCGAGAGGTGGTTGTAGACGGCCACCGAGTGCGTCGCGGCGCCGTCGACGACCACGACCGCCATCCGCACCGGCCACTCGTGCTCGTGGTCGAAGTCGAGCTCCTCGTACTCCCGCTTGACCCGCGCGGCCACCTCGGCCGGGTCGGCGCCCGCGGCGTCGACCACCGCGAGCGCGATCTGGCCGGAGTCGAAGACCTGTTGGCGGGGACCGCCGTCGGCGGCGTCGAAGCGCAGCCGGGTGCGCAGCGACTGGTGCCTGCCCATCACGTACCGCAGCACCCTGGCCGAGTGCTCGACGCCGGTGCCCGGGGCCAGCTCGACGATCCCGCCCATGGTCTCCGAGCGACCGGTCTTGGCGACCACGCGCCAGACCGTGCGCTGCCCCCAGGTGAGCTCGTCGACCCCGGAACCGGGTCCGTGGAAATCGACGAGGATCTTGTCCGCCATGCTCTTTTGCTCCCCGCCGCATATGTGCTCTGGACGCATTCTTGGCAGCGGTCAGCACACTGTCAATACTCCACTTGACGCCTCCCCCGGACGGTCGCCAGATTTGTCGTGACGCTCCCGCACCCGTGCGGTACGTTGGCGCGCAACCGGTGTTTGGAGGTCGCGCGGTGGCGCTATTCGAAGAAGTCGCGGGAATACTCCGAGAGGTGGTCGGGCCCTGCGGCGGACGACCCCCGGCAATTACGCCGAACGCCACGCTGGAGGGCGACCTGCGATTCGACAGCGTCGACCTGGCGGCCGTGCAGGCCGGGCTCGCGCGCCGCTTCGGCGACCGGGTGGACCTGCCCGCGCACGTGTCCGCCCTGGGGCTCGAGGAGATCATCGGGCTCACCGCGGCGGACGTGGCGCACTACGTCGAGGACCGGCTCCGGTGAGCCGGTTCCTGTTCGTCGTCCCGCCGCTGGCCGGGCACCTCAACCCCAGCCTCGGCGTCGGCCAGGCGCTGGCCCGGGCGGGCCACGAGGTCGCCTGGTGCGGCCCGGAGCTGCACGTGCGGCCGCTGCTCGGCCCGGACGCGCTGGTCTTCCCGACCGGCAGCAGGCTGCACCGGCCGCAGTCCGACCACGGGCTGGCCGCGGTCAAGTCGGTGTGGGACCGGTTCATCGTGCCGTTCGCCCGGTTCAGCCTGCCCGCGGTCGAGAAGGCCGCCGCCGACTACCGGCCGGACGTGCTCGTGGTCGACCAGCACTCACCCGCGGGGGCGATAGCCGCGCACCGCCTTGGCCTGACCTGGGCGACCCTGGCCTGCTCGACAATGGACCTGGGCGACCCGCTGGCGGGCCTGCCGCGGGTGCGCGAGTGGGTCGAGGGCCGGGTGCGACACCTGTGGGACAAGGCGGGACTGCCCGCCGAGGAGTACTTCGACCTGCGGTTCTCCCCGCACCTGGTGATCGCCTCCACCGGCCGAGCGCTCGCCGGGTCGGACTTCCCCGAGCACTACGCCCTGGTCGGCCCGGTGCTGGCCGAGCGCCCGGCGCAGCCGGACTTCCCCTGGGACTGGCTGGACCCGGACCGCGAGCACGTGCTGGTCTCGATGGGCACCCTCGCCGACGACGTCTCCAGCCGGTTCCTGCACGAGACCGTGGCCGCGCTCGCCCCGCTGGGCGAGCGGCTGCAAGGGGTGTTCGTGGCCCCGCCCGACGCCCTGCCCGACCTGCCACCGCACCTGCTGGCCCGGGCCAGGGTGCCGATGCTCGACCTGCTGCCCCGGATGGACCTGGTCGTCTCGCACGGCGGCCTCAACACCGTCTGCGAGTCGCTGGCCAACGGGGTCCCGCTGGTCGTGGCCCCCATCCGGCACGACCAGCCGATCAACGCCAACCAGGTGGTCGCCGCGGGCGCGGGGGTGCGGGTCGGGTTCGCCCGGGCCGACGCCGACGCGCTGCGCGCGGCCGTCACCACCGTTCTCGGCGACCCGGCCCACCGGGCCGCCGCCCACCGCGTCCGCGCGTCGTTCGCCGAGGCGGGCGGCGCCGACGCCGCCGCGGCGGCCCTCACGCGGTTGAGCGCCCAGAGCACTGCACAGTCGCCGGTACCAGCCGGCCGAGGCGGGAGCACGTCATGATCGAGGTCAAGGGCCTGCGGAAGTCGTTCACCGTGGGCAAACGGCGCAAGGCCCGCAGCGTGGAGGCCGTGCGCGGCGTCGACCTGTCGGTGGCCGAGGGGGAGATCTTCGGCTTCCTCGGCCCCAACGGCGCGGGCAAGACCACCACCGCGCGCATCCTGTGCACGCTGGTCGAACCGGACGGCGGCGACGCCGTCATCGCGGGTGCCGACCTGCGCGAGGACCCCGGGACGGTGCGCCAGCGGGTCGGCTACGTCCCGCAGGGCGGCACCACCACCGACGAGGTCACCGCCCGCGAGGAGCTGGTGCTGCAGGCGCGGATGTACGGGATCGGCAAGGCCGAGGCGATCGAGCGCAGCGAGAAGGCGCTCGCCTCGTTCGAGCTGACCGAGTTCGCGGACCGGCAGTGCCGGACCTACTCCGGCGGCCAGCGCCGCCGGGTCGACATCGCGATGGGCATCATCCACGAGCCCAAGGTGCTCTTCCTCGACGAGCCCACCACCGGCCTGGACCCGCAGTCCCGCGCGCACCTGTGGGACGAGGTGCGCAGGCTGCGCGACGCGGGCATGACCGTCTTCCTCACCACGCACTACCTGGAGGAGGCCGACGCGCTGTGCGACCGGATCGCGATCATCGACCACGGTGAGATCGTCGCCCTGGGCACCCCGACCGAGCTCAAGCACGGCGTCGCGGGCGACGTGGTCACCGTCGGGCTCAACGGCGCCGCCCCACGCGCCGCCGAGCTGCTCGAGGGCAGCTCCTACGTGCGCAAGCTGGAGGTCGGCGAGGGCGGCCTGCGGCTCTACGTCGAGGACGGCACCACCGCGATGCCGCAGATCATGCGCGCGCTCGACGGCCACGACATCGCCTTCGACACCGTCGAGCTGCACCGGCCCAGCCTCGACGACGTGTTCCTGATCAAGACCGGCCGCTCGCTGCGCGACAAGTAGGAGAACCCCTCATGAAGTTCCTCCGGGACACCTGGCTCGTCTACCAGCGGCAGATGCTGCTGGTCGGGCGCACACCGGCACGGCTGGTGATCGGGTTCCTCCAGCCGATCGCCTACCTGCTGCTGTTCGCGCCGCTGCTCAAGAACGCCCTGTCCAGCACCGGCGCCACCAGCTACGCCGACGCCTACCGGGTCTACGTGCCCGGCCTGCTGGTGGTGCTCGTGCTGCTCAGCGGCTTCTTCGCCGGGTTCGGCCTGCTCGCCGAGCTGCGCTCGGGCGTCATCGAGCGCTCCCGGGTCACCCCGGCCAGCCGGGTCGCACTGATCCTGGGCCGGGCGCTGTCCGAGGTCACGACGCTGATGGGGCAGGCGGTGGTGATCACCGTGGTGGCCATCCCGTTCGGCCTGACGGTGGACCTGGGCTGGCTGCTGGTGGCGTACGTGATGCTGGCCCTGATGGCGCTCATGGCCTGCGGGTTCTCCTACGCGATCGCCATGCTGATCCCCAGCCCGGCGGCGCTCGGCCCGCTGATCAACACCATCTCCCAGCCGCTGTCGCTGCTGTCCGGGGTGCTGCTGCCGCTGACCCTGGCACCCGCCTGGCTGGTCGGCATCGCGGAGTGGAACCCGATCTACTGGACCACCAACGGCACCCGCGCGCTGTTCACCGGCAACCCGGGCGACCCGGCGGTCTGGCAGGGCATGGTCGTCATCATCGTGCTGGCCGCGATAACCGTCACCTGGGCGACGAAGATGTTCGCCAAGCAGGTGCGCTGACGCATTCGCCGAATTCCACCGGAAATAGCCCGGACGGTCCACCGTCCGGGCTATTTCCGATTATCGGGCTATTCGCGCCAGAGGACCGGGCAGTACTCCGGGTCGGTGTAGTCGGGGTGGCCCTCGGAATTCCGGCGGACCAGGACGTCGTGGTTGTAGACGACCGGCGAACCATCCGGTTTCACGAATGGCCGGTACCGGTTGTCGCCGTCCTGCAGGTGCAGCGAGACGGCCCGCCGGGGCAGCTCGGCCAGGTTCGCGCCGCTGCCGTGGTAGGTGCGGCAGTGGTGGAAGCTGACGTGGCCCTTGGGGATGACCATCGGCAGCTTCTCGACGGTGGCGCCGTTGTGCTCGGCGTTGGCCACCAGCAGCTCCTCCAGCTCGGCCTTGTCCCGCTGGGCGAAGTGCCGGGTGGAGTCGTCGCCGGGGATCTCGGCCCAGCGGTGGCTGCCGTCGACCATGGTGATGGTGCCCATCCGCGTGTCGCAGTCGTGCAGCGGCAGGAACGCGGTGAGCATCCGGTCCGAGGTGCAGGTCTGCCAGTAGTGCCGGTCCATGTGCCAGGGGACCTGGTTGGACGGCTCCCCCGGGCGCGGCGGCTTGTAGATCAGGGTGCTCTGCCAGACCCGGATCTCCTCGGCCCGGGCCAGCCGGGCCGCGACGGCGCCGAGCAGCGGCTTGCGCAGGATGGCGGCGATCTCGTCGTTCTCGTAGTGCACGTAGTCGTTGTGCCGCTGGACATCGCCCCGCTCGGGGGTCCAGTACGCCAGGTTCGGCGGGCGGACCGGGAGCCTGCGGTCGGTGTGCCCGGCGTAGAACCGCTCGGTGGCCTCGACCAGGGTGTCGATCTCGTCGTCGGTGAACAGCTTGCGGCTGAGGTACCAGCCGCGGGCGGCGTACTCGGCGACCTCGCCATCGGTGGGTAACGCCTCGCGTTCGGCGTCGGTGAGGGTGAAGCGGTCGGTCAGCTCGGCGGTCACAGGGTGGCTCCCTCGGTGTTGGCGCCGGTGCGCTCGCGCTCGACGGCCTGGTAGAGGGCCTTGATGTTGGCGCTGCCGAAGGTCAGCGCGCCCAGGCGCTCGATGACCTCGAAGAAGATGGTCCGGCGGGGGTGGGTGGTCTGGGTGAAGATCTGGAACAGCTCGCCCTCGTTGTCCTGGTCCACCAGCACGTTGAGTTCGCGCAGCTCCGGGATCGGCACGGCGGTGTGCTCGAACCGCTCCTCGAGGGCGTCGTAGTAGCTGCCCGGGGTGCTCAGGAACCCGACGCCGCGCTCGCCCAGGGTGCGCACGGCGGTGGCGATGTCGTCGGTGCGGAAGGCCAGGTGCTGCACGCCCGCGCCGTGGTGGGCGGCCAGGAAGTCGTCGATCTGGCCGGGCTCGGCGGTGGTGTCGGGCTCGAGCAGGGTGAGCGTGACCTCCTTGGAGATGCTCTGCACCACCTTGGAGTTCATCGCCTGGCCGCCGACCTCGATGTGCTCCTCGAAGATCTGCTTGAAGCCCAGCACCCGCTCGTAGTAGGCGACCGTGCGGTCCAGCTCGCCCGCGCCGACGCAGGCCGCGACGTGGTCGATCGCGTCCAAAAGGGACAGTGCGGCGCGGTCCGGCTCGGGCGCGGGCTCGACCGCCTCGAGCAGGGCACCCGGGCGGACGAAGACGTGCGCGACGTCGCCGAAGCCGGTCATCCGCCCGTCGCGCACCACCGCGCCCCGGTCGAGCGCCTCCGACAGCGCGGCCGCTGGTTCCTCCGTGGACAGCGCGATGGTGGCCAGCCCGTCGCCGTGCTCGGCGACGTAGGCCGCGGCCGGGTGCCGCGGGTCGCGCGCGGCGGTGAGCAGCACGCGGATGTCGCCCTGGCCCACCAGGACCGAGTACCGGGCGGGGTCCTCGCGCAGCCACCCGAGCAGCCCGAAGCCGTACTCCGAGCGCAGGGACGCGGCGACCTCGTCGGCGTCGCCGACGTAGAACTCGACATGGTCTATGGCGTGGATGTGCATGGTCAACCTCTGGGGTGCCGGGGGCTTGAGTTCACGACGCTGGCGTGGTGGTTCGGGTCAGGCGGGTGCCGGGGGCACCGAGCAGCAGGCTGACGTTGTGGCCGCCGAAGGCGAACGAGTTGGTCAGCGCGGCCCGCACGGGCCCGACGCGCACGGCCCCGCGGACGTGGTCGAGCGCGCAGTCGGGATCTGGGTCGTCGAGGTTGTGCGTCGGGGGCAGCACCCCCGCGGCGACCGAGAGCGCGGTCACCACCGCCTCGACCGCCCCGGAGCCGCCGAGCAGGTGCCCGGTGAGCGCCTTGATGGAGCTGACCGCGGGGCCGCGCTCGCCGAAGACCGCGCGGATCGCGGCCGCCTCGGCGGCGTCGCCCAGCGGCGTCGAGGTGCCGTGCGCGTTCACATAGTCTACATCGGACAGTTCGAGTCCGGCGTCGGAGACGGCCCGGCGCATGACCGCGGCCATGCCGGTGCCGTCCGGCCGGGGGGTGGTCGGGTGGTGGGCGTCGGTGGTGACGCCCCAGCCGAGCAGCCCGGCGTAGCCGCTCGCGCCCCGGGCGTCGGCGAAGTCCGCGCGCTCGACCACGAGCACGCCCGCGCCCTCGCCGAGCACGAAACCGTTGCGCCGCTTGTCGAACGGCCTGCTCGCCTGGGTCGGGTCGTCCCACTTGCGGGCCAGCGCCCAGGCGTTGCCGAAGGCGGCGGCGATCGTCGGGTGCAGCGGGGTGTCGCAGCCGCCGCACACCACGACGTCCGCGACGCCCTCGCGGATGAGCCGCAGCGCCTCGGCGACCGACTGGGCGCCCGCGGCGCACGCGGTGGCGTGGCACCCGCTGTGGCCGCGGATGCCGTGCCGGATCGCGATCCGGGCGGAGGCCATGTTCGCCAGCATCCCGGGCAGCAGGTACGGGCTCACCTTGGCGCGCCCGTGGTCCCGGCGCAGGGCGGCGTACTCCTCGAAGGTCTCCAGGCCCGCGCCACCGGTGGAGACCACCACGGCCACCCGCTCGGGGTCGACGTCGGCGCCCACGGTGATCCGGGCGTCGGCCAGCGCGTCGTCGGCGGCGGCCATGGCCAGCAGCACGAACCGGTCGACGGCGCGGGCCTGCTTGGGGTCGAGCACCTCGGCCGGGTCGACGTCCGGGGCGATGCCCGCCACGTCGAGCACCCCGGCGAGCCGGTGCCCAGCGGGCGGGGTGACCAGCCCCGACCGGCCCACGCACACCGCGTCGAACACCTCGTCGACCTTGCGGCCGAGCGGGGTGACCAGACCGACCCCCGTGATCACCGCCGCGCGCGTCATCCGGCGTCCTGCAGGTACTGCTCGCGCAGGGCCACCTTGCGGACCTTGCCGGTGGGGCCCAACGGGATCCGGGAGTCATCGACCACCACGACCTCCCGCAGCGTCGCGGCCACGTCGGGGCCCAGCGCGGTGCGGATGGCCTCGGTGCGGTCGGCCGACGGGTCACCGGCGGCGTCGAGCTGGAGCAGCACGTCTGTCACCACGGTGTCGCCGACCCGGACCGCGACCACCGTGCAGTCGGCCACGTCGGGGCAGGCGTTGAGCACGCGCTCCTCGGAAAGCGCCGTGTGCAGGCGCTTCCCGCCGCCGAGGTCGACCGAGTCGACCAGCCGGTCGACGTGGTAGAAGTAGCCCTCCTCGTCCCGGTAGACCAAGTCGCCGGTGAGGAAGTAGCCGCGCACCCGGGTGCGGTACGTGGTCACCGAGTCGTTCCAGTAGCCCAACGACAGGGTGGGCGACTTGGTGCCCAGCTCCCCCACCTCCCCCGGTGGCAGCTCGTTGCCGTCCGGGTCGAGCACCACCGGTTCGGCGAAGGTGTGCGGGCGGCCGATGCACCGGCCGTATCGGCTGGTCTCGCTGCTGTGGGTGATGTAGAAGTGCGAGTGCCCCATCTCGCTGGAGCCCAAGCCGTCGATGAAGTTGGAGCCCGGCTTGCGCACCCGACCCTCCCGTGTGGACACCTGGCGGTAGCCCAGCGAGATCAGCCTGCGGATGTGCGCCTCGTGCGCGCAGTCGCCGGTGTTCCACCACAGCGCGACCGAGTCCAGGTCGCGGCCGCGCAGATCGGTCTTGGCCATCTCCGACCAGGTGGCGGCGAAGCCGAGCACGCCGCCCGGGCGCCACCGCTCGATCGCGTCCACCACCGACGCCCCGGTCTGCGACGACAACGCGAGCAGCTGGCTCTCGCTGGAGAGCACCAGGTTGATCGCGATCAGCGTGGCGGCGTGCGGCGCGGGCAGCGCGGACAGCAGCCGGTCGGAGCCCTGCGCCTTGGGCATCCGCAACCGGTGGCGGTTCGCCGCGTACAGGCTGGCGTGCGAGTGCAGCACGGCCTTGGGCACGCCGGTGGTGCCCGAGGAGTGCGTGATCGCCACCGGGTCGTCGCGGTGGAACCGGTACGCCTCGGGCGCGTCGGCGGGGTCGGCGGCGCCCAGGTCCTCGATCGGCGCGAGCAGGGTCACCCCGTGCGGCGCCAGCGCCTCGCGGCGGGCTGCGTCGGCCAGGACGCCCACGGCGCCGAGCCTGCTCACGTACAGCGCGGTGATCTCCGGGGCGAGCTTGGCGTTGATCAGCGCCGGGATCGCGCCGAGCCGGGCGAGGGCGAGGAAGGTCAGGATGTTGTCCGCGGCGCTGGTGGCGGTGACCGCCACCGGGTCGCGCCTGCCGATGCCCAGGGCGCGCAGCGCGGCGGCGCGGGCTCGGACCCGCTCGTCCAGCCGCCGCACGGTGAGCGCGGTCCACGCGGGCACGCCGTCGACGTCGGTGTCGAAGGTGAACGCGGGGCGGTCGAGGTCCGCGCCGAGGGCCACCAGGGTGGTCAGCACGTTGCCCGCGCCCAGGTCCGGGTCCCGGGCCAGTCGGGCCCGGATGCTCACTGCGGTCATGGCCGTCCCATCGCCGTGACCAGGACCGCTGCGCCCTGGTCGGGTTCTCCGTGTCCGGTCGCCAGGTCGGCGGTGAGGACGAGTGCCTCATCCGCCTCACCGGCGGTGAAGAGCAGGGCGGCGCACGCGAGCGCGTCCGCCATCGGGTCGCCGGTGGGGCTGGTGCACACCACCGGGCCCGCCAGTCCCCAGCGCGCGGCGACGTGGCCGAGCACCGCGTTCGGGTTGGACTGGAAGAACAGCAGCGGCGGCACCCGGCGCCCCGCCGCCAGCGCCTCGGTGACCGCCCGGGTGGTGGTCACGTCGCCGCGCGCGCTGGCCAGCACGACCGCCGTGCGGGCGCCGCGCACCGGGTCGGCGGGCGCCTGGCCGTAGTGCGCCCGCAGGCACCGCTCGGCGAGCTCGGCGACCAGCGGGTTGAACGCGCTGAGCACGAACCCGGCGATCGGCGGCAGCGCCTCAACGGTGTCCACATCGGACTCCGGCCAGCGCGCCACGGCCAGCACCGGCAGGACTGGCGGGACCGGCCGCGACTGGTCGGTCGGCGCGAGGGCGGTCACGGCGCACCGACGAGCAGCGCGGTGTTGGCCCCGCCGAAGGCGGCGTTGAGGCTGAGCGCGTAGGCCGGGCGCAGCCGCCGGGGCGCGTCGGTGACCAGGTCGAGGGCGCAGTCCGGGTCGGCGCCGAGGTACCCGGAGTTGACCGGGAGCGTGCCGGTGCGCAGCGCGTGCACGGTGACCACCAGCTCCACCAGCCCGGAGGCCTCCAGGGCGTGGCCGTGGGTGGACTTGGTCGAGCTCACCGGCACCCGGGCCAGCCCGGCGCCGAACACCCGGCGCAGCGCGGCGACCTCGGCGGCGTCGTTGAACTGGGTGCCGGTGCCGTTCGCGTTGACGTAGCCGATGTCCGAAGTGGACACCTCGGCGCGCTCGACGGCGGTGTCGACCGCCCGGGCCAACCCGCTCCCGTCCGGGCGCGGCTTGCACACGTGGAAGGCGTCGCCCGCGCGACCCCAACCGGCCAGCCGGGCGAGCGGTTCGACCTCGGCGCCCGAGTCCGCCTCGAGCAGCACCGCCGCCACGCCGTCGCCGAGCAGCATCCCCTGTCGTCCGGCGCTGAACGGGCGCACGCGACCGTCGCGGGCCAGTGCCCGGCCCGCGTCGAACAGCGCGAACGTCACGGGCTCCACCAGGTAGCCCGCGGCCACCACCACCCGGTCGGCACGGCCGTCGGCGATCATCGTCGCCGCGTCGGCCACCGCCGAGGTGGCCGCGACGCAGGCTCCGGTGTAGGTGCGCGGGACACCGAGCACCCCCGTGCGGCGGGCCACTTCCCCCGCCAGTGGCGGGATCTCGGCGTCGGCGTGCGCGGCCAGCAGCAGCGGGACCCCCGCCCGGGCCCGGCCGGGCAGGTGCGCGCACGCCTCGTCGACCACGCCCACCAACTCCTCGACCAGGTCCGGCGACCCGGGCAGCGTCGCCGCCTCGGTGGTGCGCCTGCCCGTGGTGTCGAACCGGGACACCTGGTCGAACGCCGGGACACCGGCGAACCCGTCGGTGAGCAGAGCGCCGGTGTCGCGGCCGAACGCGGTCCGCACCGCCACACCGGTGACGACCACGGACCGCTCAGCCATGGCCGACCTGTTCGGCCGGGGCCTGCTCCGGTGCGAGCGCGGCGGCCAGCACGCCGACGGCGCCGGTGACCGTGCCCATGCCCGCGAACACCTCGTCGGTGAGCTCGAGCTCCACGCCGTAGCGCTGCTCGACCTGGGCCACCAGCCAGGTCAGCTCCAGGGAGTCGAGGACCTCGCCGACCTCGCCGGGTGAGCGGTCGCCGTACCCGGCGAGCAGGGCCAGCACCGCGGCGCGGTCCGGGGGTGCCGGGTGCGCCATCAGACCGCGGTGCCCGCCGCGGCGTCCTGTGTGGACAGCCGAGCGGCGAGCGTGCCGGTGAACTCGTCGAGGGTCATCAGCGCCAGCGCCTCCATGTCGTCGTCGCCGAACTTGAGGCCGTAGGCGTCCTCGACCTGCACCGCGAGGTCGGCCAGGGCGAGCGACTCCAGGTCCAGGCCCGCGGGGCCCAGGTCGGTGTCCCCGGTGACCTCGCTGACGTCGTAGTTCATCTCCTTGAGCGAGTTGAGCACGAACTCGCGCAACTGGTCCTGCATCGCACTCATCCTTCTTCCGTGGTTGGACCGGTGCCCGCGCTCGCGGCGGCGAGCACCGCGGGCGCCCGGACGACCTTCCCGGTGGCCGTCCTGGGCAGGCTGGGCAGCACGACGTACTCCCGGGGGCGTTTGAACGGCGCGAGGGTGGCGGCGACCGCGGTCCGGACGTCGTCGACCACCGCCCCCTCGGCCAGGCTCAGGTAGGCCCGCACGCCCCCGCTGTGCAGCACCACCGCCTCGCGCACGGCGGCCAGGCCCGCGATCGCCTGCTCCACCTCGGTGAGGTCGACCTTGAGACCGCCGATGGAGACCTGCGAGTCGAGCCTGCCCAGCACGGTCACCAGGCCGGTGTCCTGGTCCACCCGGCCGGCGTCCCTAGTGGACAGTCGGCCGTCGACGAACCTGGTCGGGTCGGCGAGTCCGAGGTAGGGCGAGGCGGGCAGGTCGATCCAGAGCTCGCCGCCGAGGACGTGCGCCCGCAGGCCGTGGGTGAGCGCGACCGAGGGCAGGCGGCTGCCGTCGAGGTCGGTGGCGATCACCCCGGTCTCGGTCATCCCGTACATGGTGCCCAGCGGGACGCCGAAGCGCTCCCGGAAGCGCTCGGGGACACCGGGGCGGACCAGCTCGCCCGCCACGATCATGCGGCGCAGTCCGGGAAGCGGTTCGGTGCCTGGCGCGGAGGTGAGCAGCTCGGCGTGGAACGGCACGCCGAGGATGGTGGTGGGGGTCTCGGCGGCGGCGACCTCGGCGAGGATGCCCTCGGCGGTCAGCCGCCGCGGGAACACCAGCTCCGCGTGCGCGTGCAGGGCGTTGAGCAGCCCGCCCACCAGACCGAGCACGTGCACGATCGAGGCGAGCAGCACCACCCGCTCGCCCGCGCGCGGGAAGTCCGGGAGCCGGTCGTAGCGGTCCAGCTCGGCGGCCAGGTCCGCGGCCGTGCGGCCGATCACCTTCGACGCGCCGGTCGAGCCGGAACTGAACTGCACCAACGCGTGCGGCGTCGCGGCCGGGCGGCCACCGTCCCGGGCGGACACCGCGGCGACCACCTCGGCGTAGCCGCGCAGCCGGTGCGCGTCGACCTCGACGGGGTCGACGGTGAACTGGGCGGCCACCCGCTCGAGCGCGCCGTCGACCTCGTGCCGGGTCAGCCGGTGGTCGAGCAGGCTCACCTGCGCGCCGACCCGCCAGGCCGCCAGCAGGTAGCCGACCAGCGCGAGCGAGGGCGGGAGTCGCAACGCGACAGTGCCGCCGTCGGCCAGCCCGGCCGCGCGCAGCTCGGTCTCGCGCTCGGCGACCAACCGGCGCAACCCGGCCCGGTCGATCGGCCGGTCCAGGCGCAGGCACACGGCGTCGTCCGGACCCGCGAGCAGCAGGTCGTCCACCCATTCGCGGTTTATCCGGGGCTGCATTGCCCGCGAAAGATCGGCGCCCGTCATTGGTTCCTTCGCATTTGCACTAGGCCGACTGCCGTACCGGCGATGTTCAATCACCTGGCTGGCTGAAACAATCGCATACGGACTGACCTCCGTCAAGGACGCGCTTTTACGCCCAATTGCGACCATCCGGAGTAGTGGTTCGACATCGGATCTCGCCGGGCACAAGGGTTCCAGCGCAGGTGGTGGCTACCGCGCGCACACGCCGGACCCGGAATAGGACGCGTTCGGTGACCGACTCGGGGAAAGCGTGTAAATTGCGGTCAGCGGATGACCGGATAACGTCCGGACAGTGCGCCGAACGGCCCAGAGCACGGTTGAGGAGAAGCGTGAAGCCGATACGCGTCGAGGACTACTCGGCCCATGCGAAAGCCACCCTCGCGGGCGATGTCCTGGGATATCTCGACGGTGGAGCGGGTTCGGAGTGGACGCTGCGGGCGAACCTGGCGGCCTATGAGCGGATGACCGTCCGGCCGCGCGTGCTGGTGGACGTGGCGCGCTGCGACACCGGCACGACGCTGCTGGGCACCGGGTTGAGCGCGCCGATCGGCATCGCGCCGATGGCCTACCACCGGTTGGTCCACGACGAGGGCGAGGCCGCGACCGCCCGCGCGGCCGCGGCGGCGGGGGTGCTCTTCGTCGCGAGCATGTTCGCCAGCACCGGGTTGGCCGAGATGGCGGCGGCCGGGGGTCCACAGTGGATGCAGCTGTACTGGCTGCGCGACCGCGGCGCGCTGCTCGGGTTCGTCGAGCGGACCCGGGCGGCCGGGTTCGGCGCGCTGGTGCTGACCGTCGACGCGCCCCGGGTGGCCCGCAGGCCGCGCGACGCGCGCAACGGCTTCACCCTGCCCGCGCACGTGCGCGCGGTGAACCTCGACCCGGAGGTGATGGCCACCAGCCACGTCGCCGAGTCGGGCAGCTCCGCCCTGGAGCGGCACTCGCGCGAGCGGTTCGACCCGCGGATCACCTGGGCCGACCTGGGCTGGCTGCGCGAGCGGGCCGGGCTTCCCCTGGTGCTCAAGGGAATCCTCACCACCGAGGACGCCGAGCTGGCGGTCGCGCACGGCGTGGACGCGATCGTGGTGTCCAACCACGGCGGCAGGCAGCTCGACGGCGCGCCCGCCACCCTGGACGTGCTGCCCGAGGTCGTCGCCCAGGTGGCCGGCCGGATCCCGGTGCTGGTCGACGGCGGCGTGCGCACCGGCACCGACGTGCTCAAGGCCGTAGCGCTGGGGGCCAGCACGGTGCTGGTCGGCCGCCCGGCGCTGTGGGCGCTGGCGCACTCCGGCGCCGACGGGGTCGCCGACCTGCTGGGGATCCTGCGCGCCGAGCTGGACGAGGCGATGGCGCTGGCCGGTCGGCCGCGACTGGCCGACCTGGACCGTTCGGCGCTGGGCTGATCCGCTTCGGCGCTGGGCTGAGCCGCTCACACCCGGACGCCGCGGGCCGCGATGAACGCGGCCAGCCGGGCGATGCCCTCGACCAGGCGGTCGGGTTCGACGTAGCTGCAGGACAACCGCAGCTGGTCGAGCCCACCGCCGTCGAGGTGGAAGATGTTCATCGGTGTCCACAGCACGCCGTACTCGCGCGCGGAACATTCCAACGCGGCGTCGTCGGCGACGAACGGAACGGTCACCACGGCGAAGAACCCACCGCCCGGTATGTTCCAGCTGACGCCGGAACCCGGTGGGAAGTGCCGGGCGAGCTCGGCGAGCATGAGCCGCATGTTGGCCCGGTAGAAGGCGATCGTGTCCGCGTTCCACTCGCGCAGCCTGCACCCGGCGCGCACCAACAGCCCGCCGATCGCGGCCTGGCTCAGCGCCGAGGTGTTCACCGTGGTCATGCTCTTGATCTTGGCGAGGGCATCGGCGAGCAGCGTGCGGGTGCCGTCCGGCTCGACCACCGCTTGGTCGGCGAGCACATAGCCGACCCGCGCGCCCGGGAAGCAGGACTTGGCGAACGAGCCCAGGTAGATGACCGTGCCGTCGGTGTCGAGCGACTTCAGGGTCGGGGTCCGGACGTCCTCGGTGGTGAACAGGCCGTACGGGTTGTCCTCGATGACCAGCAGGTCCTCGGCCGCGGCGACGTCGAGCAGCCTGCGCCTGCGGTCCACCGGCATGCTGGTGCCCGACGGGTTGGCGAAGTCCGGGACGATGTAGAGCGCCCGCGCGCGCCTGCCCTCGGCGCGCAGCCGCCGGGCCGCCGCCGCCACGCGCTCGGGGTCCGGGCCCTCGTCGGTCTCCGGGACGCCGACGAAGTCGATGTCGAGCAGCCGCGCGGCGCCGGTAATGCCTACGTAGCAAGGGGAACTGACCAGCAGCACGTCGTCCGGCCCGGTGAACAGCGCCCGCAGGACGAGCAGCATGCCCTCCTGCGCGCCCACGGTCACCACCACCGACTCGACCGGGACGTGGATGTCCTCGTCGTTGGCGACGGTGCGCGCGACCAGCTCGTGGATCTGGCCGTTGGTGCGGCCGTACTGGAACAGCGCGGACCGCACACCGGCCGCGTCCAGGCCGCGGTCGCGTTCGAGGTGCTCGCGGTAGGCCTGGAGGAAGTCGGTGATCGAGTCCGGGTCGAACAGTCCCTCGTACGGGCGGCCGGGGGCGAACGAGATCGCGTCCGGGAACCGGTGGGTGACCTCGTTGAGGAAGGTCATCGCCGAGAGCAGCGGGTCGGCGAGGCTGCGGTGCAGCTCGCCGGAGTGGATCGCGCGCGCCGTGCCCGGCCCGGGGATGATCTCGGTCATCGGGCGACCTCCGTGCCGAAGGCGGTCCGCAGCCGGGCGGCGGCGGTCTCGACGGCCGCCGCGGCGGCGGGCAGCTCGCCGAACATGGCGAAGAAACCGTGGGCCATACCGGGGAAGCGGGTGAGTTCGGTGGGGACACCGGCCGCGCGCAGCCGCTCGGCGTAGCGCTCGCCCTCGTCGCGCAGCGGGTCGTACTCGGCGGTGATCACCGTCGCGGGCGGCAGCCCGGCGAGGTCGGCCGCGCGCAGCGGCGAGGCCAGCGGGTCGGCGCCGTCAGCCGGGTCGGCGAGGTAGTTGTCCCAGTACCAGGCGACGGAATGGTGGTTGAACAGGTACCGGTCGCTGTTCTCGCGCAAAGACGGGGTATCGGAATTGTATTCAGTGTTTGGGTAAACCAAGAGCTGGTGCGCGATGGGCGGGCCCTCGGTGCGCGCCAGCAGGCTGACGACCGCGGCGAGGTTGCCCCCGGCGCTGTCACCGCCGACGGCGAGTCGCCCGGGGTCAACACCGAGCTCGTCGGCGTGCTCGGCGACCCAGCGCACGGCGGCGTGGCAGTCGTGGACCGCGGCCGGGAACTTGTGCTCCGGGGCGAGCCGGTAGCCAGCGGCCACCACCACACAGCCGACGGCGTTGGCCAGCCTGCGGCAGATGGCGTCTGCGGTGTCGATGGTGCCCAGCGTCCACCCACCGCCGAAGAGGTAGACCAGGACCGGTGCGGGCTCCGCGCTCTCGACCGGCCGGTACACACGCAGGTCAAGTGGCCCGCCGGGCCCGGGGATGACGTGGTCGTCGAGGTGCGCGACCGGCTCGGGGTCACCCGCGGCGTCCTGGATGGAGCGCAGGTCCTCGGCCCTGGCCTGCGTGAGGGAGAGCTCGTAGAGCGGGGTCACCCGCCGCTGCTCCCGCCGCGCGCGGTACCGCTCGAGTTGGGGGTCCAGGGGCATGGCTCGTTCTTCTCTCCCACCGGGCTGGGCGGGGACGTGGCCACGCCGCTACGACGTGACCACGTCCGCTCACCTCGGCCAGGAAAGGGACCCAGCCGATCTCGTCACCGCTGTGCTGAACCCGGGTGGGCTCAGACCTCGCGGACGTTGCGCTCGAGGACGTTGCGCTCGCGGACCGACATACGATCACCTCCTGGACGGGGACACGCCTTGTGGGCGTCGACCGATTTCGGTGGAGCATATGCATGCTGATCAGATCCCGTCGATACGCCAAAAGGCGCCATCGGCGGACTAGGCCGAATGGACTCGATCTGTCCTTTGTGGAGTGTCCAGAGGCGACGAATGCCGGAGTCCGGTACGCCGCTCAGCCCAATCGCGGGTATCGATACTCTAGGTGATCGAGAGACTAGGCCGAACGAGTGATAGCTCTCGGTCCAGGGCTCTCGGTCCGGCGCTCTCGGTCCGGTGGTGGGATCTTTGGTTCTTTCAGGCTTGCGGGCGGACGCCCCGGGTGGCTCGATGGGGTGAATTGGCTTGGTTTGGGGCCCTAAGAGAAGAGGCGCCGGGTGAAGCGGGTGGGGAAGGGATCACCCACGCCGGGACCAGGCTAGCGCCTCTTCTCTCCCCAAACAAAGCCAATCCACCCCATCGAGCCCGTCCACTGAGGTCTGGTTGGTCGGGTGAAGTGTTGGGGGACAAAGCAACTGCCGGTCATTGCGGCCTGCCAGTCATGTCCCACCAGGACGCTCCGCACCCATAGGCCACCCGACGAGACGCGGCGAGTCGGAGAGAAGCTCTGCAGCACAAGGCAACCACCCCCGCGACTCCCCCATGCCCACCTTCCTGCTCGATGGGGTGGTGTGGCTTTATCTGGGGGGAAGAGGCGCTAAGCTGCCTGGCAGGTGGGTGGATCCCTTCCCCACCCGCTTTACCCACCGCGCCTCTTCCGGGGTCCCCAGATCAAGCCACACCACCCCATCGAGCCCACCACGCGAGCAAGCGCCGACGAGCGACCCCATCACGAAACACCCCACCGGCGACCCAACCGCGAGGCGCAACCAGCAGCACGGAAGCAGTCCGGCCGGCGGTCTGGCCAGCGGTCTGCCCCTGCAACGCGCGGCCAGCCCCAACACCCGCTCCCCCAACACAATCACTCCCTCGACCGTCGAGGCATCCCCGTCCCCACCGACCCTGGACAACGACTCCCAATTGGTCTAGACAATATGCAGGCGGTGTCCCCCTGCACACCGCCGCCCATGGAGGTCGTCGATGGTTTCCCCACCACGGCGTCGGTTCTCGGCGCGTTCGGTCCTGGCGGCGGTCCTCGCCGCCGTGTCGGTCGTCGGGTTGACGCTGATCGCCAGCGGTCCGGCCAGTGCGGCCAACCTGCTCACCAACCCCGGTTTCGAGGCCGGGAACACCGCCGGCTGGTCGTGCACCTCGGCCACCGCGGTGTCCACCCCGGTGCACTCCGGCGGCTACGCGCTGGCCTCCACCCCGAGCGGTGCCAACAACGGCCGCTGCGCGCAGACCGTGGCGGTGGTGCCGAACACCAAGTACACCGTCTCGGCCTGGGTGCGCGGCAACCCGGTCTACCTCGGCATCACCGGTGGCGGTTCCACCTGGACCGGCGCGACCAACTACGCCCAGCTCTCGCTGTCGTTCACCAGTGCCGCGGGCCAGACCAGCGCGGAGCTCTACTTCCACGGCTGGTACGGCTCGGGCACCTTCACCGTCGACGACGTCGTCCTCGACGGCCCCGGCGGCGACACCCCCGGCGGCGTGGGCACCCCGGGCAACCCGACCGTCGGCGCGGTCACGGCGAACTCGATCGCGCTGTCCTGGGGCGCGGCGACCGGGACCGTCACCGGGTACCGGGTCTACGAGGGCAGCACCCTCAAGGCGACCACCACCGGCACCTCGACCACCATCACCGGGCTGGCCTCCTGCTCCACGCACGGTTTCACCGTCACCGCCTACAACACCACCGGCGAGTCGCCCAAGACCGCCGAGGCGAGCGGGACCACCACCGGGTGCCCGGACGTCGGGCTGCCCAAGCACGCGCTGATCGGGTACCTGCACACCAGCTTCGCCAACGGTTCCGGCTACATCCGGATGGCCGACGTGCCGGACAGCTGGGACATCGTCAACCTCGCCTTCGGTGAGCCCACCTCGGTGACCTCCGGCGACATCCGCTTCGCGCTCTGCCCGGTCGCCGAGTGCGCGAACGTGGAGAGCGAGGCGGAGTTCACCGCCGCGATCCGGGCCAAGCAGGCCAAGGGCAAGAAGGTGCTGATCTCCATCGGCGGCCAGAACGGCCAGGTGCAGCTGACCAGCACGGCCGCGCGGGACAAGTTCGTCAGCTCGGTCTCGGCGATCATCGACCGGTACGGCCTGGACGGGCTCGACATCGACTTCGAGGGCCACTCGCTCTACCTCAACGCCGGTGACAAGGACGTGCGCAACCCGACCACGCCGGTGGTCGTCAACCTGATCTCGGCGGTGCGGACGCTCAAGGCCAAGTACGGCGCCAAGTTCGTCCTCACGATGGCCCCGGAGACGTTCTTCGTCCAGGTGGGCTACCAGTTCTACGGCGGCACCAGCGGCGGTGACAACCGCACCGGCTCGTACCTGCCGGTGATCCACGCGCTGCGCGACGCGCTGACCGTGCTGCACGTGCAGGACTACAACTCCGGCCCGGTCACCGGTCTGGACAACCAGTACCACAACATGGGCGGCGCGGACTTCCACATCGCGATGACCGACATGCTCAAGGCGGGCTTCCCGGTCGCCAACACCGGGTCGACGTTCCCGGGGCTGCGCGAGGACCAGATCGCCTTCGGCGTGCCCGCGGCGGTCAGCGCGGGCAACGGGCACACCGCGCCCGCCGCCGTGCAGCAGGCGCTGACCTGCCTGGCGCGCAACCAGAACTGCGGCGGCTACACCCTGCGCGGCGGGGCGTCGCCGGGCATCCGCGGCCTGATGACCTGGTCGATCAACTGGGACCGCTACTACGGCTGGGAGTTCCAGAACAGTCACCGGCCGTTCCTCAACGCACTGCCGTAACACCCGAACAGCCCAGCGGCCCCGCGCGCACCCAGGTGCCGCGGGGCCGTTCGGCTGCCCAAACCGGACAACCCGGCGGCCGACTATCTACTGTGGACGGAACATTGGTCCACCCGGGCGAACCCCGGCGGTCCGGTTCCCGCGAGCGCGGTGGAGCGTGGACACTGCGGGGGTGGCGATCACGGAGATCATGTCGAGGGCGGGAGCCGCGGTCGGCGCGCTCGCGTTGGCGGCGGGCAGCGCGGCGGTGCTCTGGCTGACCTGGGGATGGGCGCTGACCCAGGCGGGCTACGACGGCGAGGGCGGCACACTCACCGTCGCCGAGTGCGTGGTCTCAACCTACGACAACCAGGAACTCAACACCTGCACCGGAGTCTTCACCCCCGCGGGCCGGGAGCTGTCGACCGGGCGGGTGACGCTGCAGACGGCCGACGAGCTGTATCCCGAAGGGGCGAAGGTTCCCGTCCAACGCGATGGCGACCAGGTGCGCCAGCCGTCGGGGACCAAGGCGGTGTTCATGGTGGGGCTGGTGCTCCTGCCCGCGCTCGCCCTCGGCCTGAGCGCGCTCTACCTCGGCGGCGTGGCCCTCGGTCTCCTCGACTTCGAAGGCAAGCAGGTGGGGATCATCGCGCTGGGAACCGTCGGCGGCGGTTTTCCCGTCCTGCTCGTCGTGACCCTGTTCGCCGCCATCTGGAACAGCCTGTCCTGAGCACGCGCCGCCGGGACACCGCGTGGTGTCCCGCACGCGCACCGCCCGGACACGATCGGACCAGTCGCGTTGCTCCATCCGAGCGGTCGCTGTCAGACCGTGGTCGACGGCGACCGGGCACGGCGCTGGGCCGTCCGGGTGAGCTGCGACCGTCCGGCCCCGTCAGCCGTCGGCGTTTGGCCACACTCCGGGTGTGCGAGGTAGGAGGGTCGCGGCGCGGACGGGCGCCGGAATCGGCGCGCTCGGTCTGCTCACCGCGGCCGTGCTCGTGGTGCTGGCGCTGTGGGACTTCACCCTGGCCCACGCCGGGTACTCGGGTGATCCAGGGGTCTTCACCGTGGCCCGGTGCGAGACGACCTCCGACGGGGAGACCGAGACCACCAGGTGCACCGGGGTGTTCACCCCGGCGGCCGCCGAGCGGCCCACCGGTCCCAAGACCCTGCGCGGGGCGGGTGAGGAATACGCCGAGGGGACGAGGGTGCCCGTGCTGGTCGACGGCGACGACGCGCGGCAGCGCTCGGCCCCCGGCCTGGGCGCGATCCTGACGCTGCTGTTGACCCTCGGGCTGCTGATCGCCGCCCCGGGCGGCTACCTCGGGTGGGCGGCGGTCACCGGCGCCGAGGTCGGTCCCGGCGACCTGGTCGCGATCGCCGGCGGCGTCCTGGTCGCCGGGATCTTCCTGGCCCCGTGGGTGGCGGTGGTCGTCGGCCTGGTGAACTGGCTGTTCGGCTGAGCCGTCCGGTGTGGACTCAGGCGGGCAGCTCCAGGGCCCAGCGGTAGGCCTGGACCAGTCCGGAGTGGAACCCGGCGGCCGAGCCCCAGAGGAAGAGCCGGAAGTGCCGGTAGAGCGGCTCCCCCCAGTTGGCCACGATGTGCTCGCGGTTCGCGTCGAGCTTCTCGGCCCACGCCTTGCAGGTGAGGTAGTAGTTGTGCCGCTCGTCGTCCACCGAGGTGAGGTAGAACGGCGACTTCGCCACCTGGCGCAGGTAGTCGTGCAGGAGCAACGGCGTGGACACGCCCGGGTAGATGTAGCGGCTCATGAACGTCGACACCCGGTGCTTGGCCCGCATCGCCAACGCGTCGAGGTAGACGCGACCACCGGGGCGCAACAACTCCTGGTACTTGCGCAGCGACGCGCCGTAGTCCGGGAGGTGCTCGGTGACCCCCATGTTGACCACCGCGTCGAACGGGCGGTCGGGCTGGTAGCGCAGGAAGTGGTGGCGCAGCACCGTGCAGGGCAGGTTCTCCCGCTCGATCAGGTCCTTGAGGTAGAGCTCGGAGGGCTCGGACAGGGTCAGCGTGGTGACCTCGATGCCCTTGCGCCCGGCGTGCTCGACGAAGGCCCCCCAGCCACCGCCGACCTCCAGGACCCGGTCGCCGGGGCGCAGCTCGAGCTGCTCGATGGCCAGGTCGAGCTTGCGGGTGACCGCGTCCTCCACCGGCTCGTCGTCGGACTTGAAGGAACCCTGCGTGTAGCAGCGGTGCCGGGTGTCCAAGAAGGACAGGAAGAACTCCGGGTCCCGGTCGTAGTGCGCGGTGATCGACCGCCGGTCGTGCTCGGTCTTGCCCCGCACCACGGCGGGCAGGTACCGGTTCGCCCAGGCGATCGGGTGGAAGTCACCGAAGAACTTCCGCATCCCCAGGGCGGTGAAGATGTCCCCCTCGATGTCGAGGTGCCCGTCGAGGTAGGCCAGGCCGACCTGCACCTGGTCCAGGGAGTTCACCGCCGCCATCCCGGCCGCGTCCTGTGCCACCAGGGTGAAGGAGGGCTCACCGGACCCCAGGGTGCGACCGTCCCCAGTGGGCGGTTGAACCCGGAAGGCCACCGCCTCCCGGTTGCGGAAGAATGTCCGATAGCGCCGCTCGAACGCGGCCCAATCAGCGGTCTGCGCCGTCACCCGACCAGCCTAGCAGCGGCAACGGAGTCACGACCACGATTAAAGACCGAGCGGAAACCGCTGGACAGGCCCACTTGCGCCGTGCTCCCCGGCACACACCAGGGACCAAGATCACCGGCCGCAGCGCCGACCCCACCCAGCCGTACTCCACCTCCCAGACCCACACCCGGTACCCGCACCTCCACACCCCCAGGCCCCCACGCCCCAATCTCTCGCCCTCAGTCCTTCGCCCTCAGTCCTTCGCCCTCGGCCCTTCGCCCTTGGTCATCGACCCAAGCCCGCTGGAACCGCCGGCCCCGCTACGGACGTGCTCGATTGGTTGGACTGCCTTCGTGTGGGGGGAGGCGACCGCTAAACTTGACCAGGTAGTGGGGATGCCCTTCACTCCACGCTCTTTCCCCACGCGGTCGCCTAGGGGCCCCACGCGAAGGCAGTCCAACCAATCGAGCCCCGCTCTAAATCCGGCAGCCCAACGGACGCGCCAAACACCGACACGTCAGCTCAAGACCCCGCCAGCCCGTCCAACTCCGCCACATCCTCCGCACTCAACACCAGGTCCCCCACCGCCAAGTTCTGCTCCAGGTGCTCAGGCGACGACGTCCCCGGGATCAGCAGGATGTTCGGCGACCGGCGCAACAACCAGGCCAACGCCACCTGCCGGTCCGTAGCACCGTGGCGCTCGGCGACGGTGTGCAGGACCTGTGCGTCCAGCGGCTGGAACCCGCCCAACGGGAAGAACGGGACATAAGCGATGCCCTCGGCCGCGGTCAGGTCGACCAGCGGGTCGTCCTCCCGGGTCGCGACGTTGTACATGTTCTGCACGCACGCCACCGGCGCGATCGCGCGGGCCTGCGCGAGTTGGTCCGCCGTGACGTTGCTGACCCCCAACTGCGCGATCAACCCCTGCTCGCGCAGCTCGGCGAGCGCGGTGAACGACTCCTCGAGCGAGCCCTCCTCCATCACCCGCAGGTTGACCACGTCGAGCCGGTCCAGGCCGAGCCTGCCCAGGTTGTCGTGCACGGCCGAGCGCAGGTCGTCCGGGGACAGCGCGGGCAGCCACTGGCCCTCGGCGTCGCGGCGGGCGCCGACCTTCGTGACGATCACCAGGTGCTCCGGGTAGGGCCGCAGCGCCTTGGCGATCAGCTCGTTGACCACGAACGGGCCGTAGTAGTCGGAGGTGTCGATGTGGTCGACACCCAGGTCGACCGCGCGGCGCAGGACCGCGACGGCGCGGTCGGGGTCGGCGGGCGGGCCGAACACGCCCGGGCCCGCGAGCTGCATCGCGCCGTAGCCGATCCGCCGTACCGTCCCGTCGCCGAGCTTGCCTGTGGTTGCTGGTGCCATGGCGTCGACTATGCCCGCTCGGCGCCGAGCGCGCGCCCGGCCGTCCACAAAGCGCTCGACCATCCACAGGGCCCGGTCGGCGACCAGGGGTCAGCGGGCGTGCCGGAACCGGGCCAGCAGGGTGGTGCGGCCTTCCTCGTGCCGCAGGTCCGCGCGGTCGGCGAGCACCCGGGACATCGGCAGGCCGAAGTCGCCGCCCTGGGTGGGGACCTGCCAGGCGCCCTCGTCGACCACGGTGAGCACGATCGCGCCCGGCTGGGTGGCCAGGGTCAGCGTGACCACGGCCGTCGCGGTGTTCGGCCGGGAGCCGTGCTCGACCGCGTTGGTCATCGCCTCGTCGGTGACGACGACGATGTCGCGGGCGGTGTCCAGGGCGACCCCGAGGTCGGCCAGCCAGGCCCGCACGTGGTTGCGCACCGGCATCAGGTGGGCCGGGTGCGGCGGCATCAGCACGGTCAGCACCCCGCCCGCCGCGCTGGCCGAGAGACGGGGAGGCTCCGGGGGCTGCGGTGTCGGGACCCGCTGGGGTGACGGAAAGGGTCCGGGGACCCGGGCACTGGTCGTGCCGGTGTCACCCGCATCCGGCGAAGACGCCATCGGCACCGTCTGCCCCCATCATCCGCGCCACAGGTCGGTCATCCGATGAGTCGCCGCGCGCAAGGTTGCCGTTACCGCAGGTTCACGAAGCCCGCTCGATGGCGAACGCGGTGAGGAAACCGAGGGTGGTGATCAGCCCGGTCAGCGCGTGCGCCCGCTCGAACGCCTCCGGGATCATCGTGTCGGCGATCATCGCCAGGATCGCCCCGGCGGCCACCGAGGTGATCACCGCGATGACCTCCGGCGGCGCGTCCCGCAGCCCGAGGTACCCCAGGGCCGAGGACAGCGCGCACGCGGTGGCGATCACGCCCCACACGCCGAACACGTAGCCCGCGCCGCGCCCGGCGCGCTTCATGCCGGCCGCGCTGGACAGGCCCTCGGGGACGTTGGAGATGAAGATCGCCGAGAGGACGGCCACCCCGACGCCGCCGCCGTGCACCAGCGACAGGCCCAGCGCCACCGACTCCGGGATCCCGTCGAGCAGGGCGCCGACCGCGATCGCGGTGCCGCTGCCCTGGGCCTCGGCCTCCGACGGCTGCTGCCCGCCGGAGCGCTTGCGGTGCCGCGCCCCGCGCCGGGCCAGCAGGGCGTTGGCCAGCACGTACCCGCCCGCGCCGCCGAGGAAGCCCGCCGCCGTGGGCACCAGGCCGCCGGAGCGCTCCGCCTCGTCGACCAGGTCGAAGGCCAGCGCGGAGATCAGCACACCGGCGCCGAAGGCCATCACGCCCGCCACCACCCGGGCGGGCACCCGCACCCACCAGGCCACCGCCGCGCCCACGACCAGCGCGCCACCGGCGACCAGCCCCCACGCCCCCGCCTGCAGCCACACCGGCACGGTCCACCTCCACCGACGACCGGACCGCGCTGGTCCCGTCCACCCGGGATGACACCACACCCGGGCGGTCGCGGGCGCGCGGCGCGACCGGCCGGGCAGGCGCGGTTACCATTCCCGGGACCGCGCGGGGGAAGGGACACGCCTTGGCTGAGCCGACGCTGCTGACGATCACGGTGGACGACCGGGGTGCCGAGGGGGCACCGGTGGTGGTCGCCGTCGTCGGACAGCTGGACTTCGGCACCACGCCGCGGCTGCTGGCGGCCGCCACGCCAGCGGCGGCGAGCGGCCGGGCCGTCCTGCTCGACTTGTCCGAACTGTCCTTTTGCGACTCCAGTGGGTTGAGCGCGTTGGTGCGCCTGCACAAGGCCGCCGCGGCCGCGGGTGGCTCGCTTTCGCTGGCCCGGCCGCGCCCGCAGGTCGCGGCGACCATCGCGGCCACCGCGCTGGACCGGCTGTTCACCATCACCGACGAGCTGCCCGAGCCGGACCAACCGCGGTGAGCGGCGAGCCCGCGCCGGACTCGCGCACCCAGGACATCGCGCGGTTCGGCCTCGCCGACATGGTCCACACGATGGCCGACCTGCGCGGCCGGGCCGAGCGGGCGCCGGACTTCGCCGCCGCGGCCGAGGCCGTGGTGCGCGGGCTGCACGAGGGCTTCACGACCGACGGTGTGCCGGTGCTGCGCCGGGTGCAACTGTTCACCACCCGCGCGCTGCGCGACCTGCCACTCGACCTGCGCCCCGACAGCTACGACGCGGACCTGCGTTGCCTGTTGCTCGAGGCGGGAGCGGGGGACGTCGCGGCGGGTAGGACCAGGGTGATCCCGCTGCCGTCGGTCGAGGCGGCGCCGATGATCGCGGCGATGGCGGCCGAGTTCGGCCTGTCCGCCCAAGACCTGGTCTCCGGAGTGGACACAACCGGCTCCGACGGGTTCGGGGTGTTCCACGTACCGGTCGCCGCGGGCAGCCCGCACGTGCCCGACCAGCGCTTCGTGGCCGAGCACGGGATCGCCTCGGTGCTCGGCTTCGGGGGCGTGCTGCCCGGTGGCACGTCGTTCTGCGTGGTGATGTTCTCCGCGGTGACGATCCCGGCGGAGACCGCGGCGCAGTTCAAGGCGATCGCGATCGGCGTGCGGGTGGGCTTGCTGGCGCACACCGACCGGACGGCGGCGGGGGCGTCGGCGGAGCTCGACGCGCTGCGCGAGCACCTGGCGGTGCTGGAAGAGACCTCGCGCGGCCAGGCGACCGCCCTGGAGCGGGCCGTCGACCGGTTGCGGGAGGAGGCCGAGCTGGTCGACTCGCTCCAGGCGGTCGGCAGGCGGCTCACCGCGCAGCTCGACCTGGACGCACTGGTGCAGGACGCCACCGACGCCGCCACCCGAGCCACCGGCGCGGGCTTCGGCGCGTTCTTCTACAACCTGGTCGACGACTACGGCGAGTCCTACACGCTGTTCACCCTCTCCGGCGTCCAACGCACGGCGTTCGAGCGCTTTCCCATGCCGCGCAACACAAAGGTATTCGCGACGACGTTCAACGGCGTCGGCACCATGCGCTCCCCCGACATCGTCACCGACGACCGCTACGGGCAGAACCCGCCGTACCGGGGCATGCCCGAGGGCCACCTGCCGGTGCGCAGCTACCTCGCCGTCCCGGTGATCTCCCCAACCTCCGGCGAGGTACTCGGCGGCTTCTTCTTCGGCCACCCGGTCCCCGACCAGTTCACCGAACGGCACGAACAACTGGCCGAGGGCATTGCCGGCTACAGCGCCATCGCCCTGGACAACGCCCGGCTCTTCGCCCGACAACGGATCATGGCCACCGAACTGGCGCGCAGCATGCTCCCGGTCATCCCACCGACGCCCGGCCTGCGGGTGATCTCCCGCTACCTACCCGCCGCCACCGGCACCGAGGTGGGCGGCGACTGGTTCGACGTGATCTCCCTACCAGCGGGCCGCACCGCCTTCGTCATCGGCGACGTCGCCGGCCGAGGCGTCGCGGCGGCAGCGGTGATGGGCCAGATCAGGACGGCGGTCCGCTCGTACGCACTGCTCGACCTACCCCCGGCCGAAGTGCTGCGCAACTCCGCCGAACTGGCCCACGCCACCCCGAACGCGGATTTCATCACCTGCCTCTACGCCGTGCACGACCCTGCCGACGACTCACTGGCCTTCGCCAGCGCGGGCCACCTCCCGGCGGTCTACCTGGCACCGGACGGCACCCCGACACTGATCGCCGAGACCATGGGAATGCCCCTGGGCGTGGGCACCACGTTCACCGAACGGCAGATCGACTTCCCGCCGGGCGCCCGCCTGGTGCTCTACACCGACGGCCTGGTGGAGTCCAGGAACGGAGACCTCAACGACGGCATCGCGGCACTGGTCGCGGGCCTGCGCGAACTACCCGCCGACGCCGAGGACGCGCTCGACGCCCTGATCGACGGGCTGACCGGCGGAGCGCACGAGGACGACGTCGCACTGCTCCACGTCCACCACGAGGGCGCCCACCGAAGACTGGCAACCCTGGCACTGTCCACCGACGGCACCGCAGCCGCCACCGCCCGCGCACTGGTCGAACACCACCTGCACGAGTGGGGCCTCTCGGCACTGGCAGACCGGGCGATGACCATCACCAGCGAACTGGTCACCAACGCGATCAAGCACACCGGCCGACCCGCCCTCTTCCGACTGCACGCCGACGGCACCCGGCTCAGCATCGACGTCAGCGACCACGGCTCAACCCGACCACGCACGATCCCGGCGGCGCTGGACGACGAGCAGCACCGGGGCCTGCACATCGTCGAATGCTTCGCTTCCCGTTGGGGGACAAGGCCGACAACGGACGGCAAAGTGGTCTGGGCGGAGATCACGATCCCACACAGCACCGGGACTCGATAGTCCACTTCGGACCTAAGATGTGTCCATAAGGCACAAATGAAGGCTCACCCCCCTCCGCTCAGATTCGCACCAGCTCAAACCCTTATCCGCTCGCCCCCCATCTGATTGCCCCTCGCGTTGTCCCTTGATCTCTAAATCTCTAAATGCTGAGCCCGCCGGTACGCAACACCCGCTACGCCCGTGCTCGATTGGGTGGACTGCCTTCGTGTGGGGGGAGAGCACCGCTAAACTTGACCGGTGGTGGGGAATGCCCTTCACCCGCCCTTTTTTCGCCACCGCGGTGCTCTAGGGGCCCCACACGAAGGCAGTCCAGCCAATCGAGCCCCGCTCTTACTCGGGCAGCTCGTGGGGTGTGCCGCACACCGACCTACGGTCGACCTTGTTGGCGGCTCATCGCGTGGGTTGCCCGAGGAAAAGACGGGGGCTCGATCTAGTGAACTCGCTTCGTGTGGGGCCCCTAGAGCACCGCGGTGGAGAGAAAAGGGCAGGGTAAGGGCATCCCCACCCACGGCAAGTTTAGCGGCACTCTCCCCCCACACGAAGCG
>NZ_BSTR01000017.1 GCF_030269645.1 Actinokineospora sp. NBRC 105648
ACAACCCACTGGGTGAACTGGCGACGCACCCACCAAGCACGCTCACGCTGGTTCCACAAACGCACCAGACTCGCCCGCGACATCGAGAACACCCAGGTCAGCTAACAAATGGCGGCTGCCGTACTAGGCGACCGAGTGGGGAAAAAGCGTGGGGAGAAGGGCATCCCCACCACAGGTCAAGTTTAGCGGTCACCTCCCCCCGCACAAAGGGAGTCCGCCAGATCGAGCACATCCGTAACGGGACTTGCGTTCCGTAGGGCTTGAGAATCAGAGATGGAAAACAGTCGGCGCAACCAATCGATGGGTGGATAGATGTCGATCGGTGGAGTCGGCTCAAGTCGATGGACCCGCTTCCCATCGATGGAAGAGACTCCATCGATGGGAAGCGGATCCATCGGTGGTGGAGCCTACGAGCGTGGAGTGACCGGTGTAGCCCGAGCGCCGGTGGGCCTAAGAGGCGCTGGAGTCCAAGTGGCCGGTGGAGCCCGAGCGGCGGTTGGAATCCAATCGATGGAGATTGGACAACCGGTGGAGTTCAACAACGACCGGAGTCCGGACGAGCGATGGGAGTTGATCCATCGATGGGGATTTTCCCATCGATGGATCCGAGTCCATCGGCGGGTGTGGAGAGGCCTCGGGGGTAGAACCCAAGCCAGACCACGGGCCAGACGATGGCCAGACCTCGGTGCCAGGCCCGCATCGTCCCGGGCCAGTTCGGCAGTGAAGGTGGGCGGGTGAGCCCCAGACTGGCAGTGCGGAGCGCGTCAGCGGCTCGGAGTAGTCTCGCGCGGTGACTGGTTCGGCCTTGTTGGGCCCCGCTGACGTGCGCAGGCTTGCCGAGGACCTGGACGTGCGGCCCACCAAGAAGCTGGGCCAGAACTTCGTGCACGACCCCAACACCGTTCGCCGGATCGTCACCGTCGCTGAGCTCGACCCGCAGGACGTCGTCCTCGAGGTCGGCCCCGGCCTGGGTTCGCTCACCCTGGCCCTGCTGCCCGCCTGCGCACACCTCGTCGCCGTGGAGATCGACCCGGTGCTCGCCGCGCGGTTGCCCGCCACGGCCCGTGACCGGGCGCCGGGTCTGGCCGATCGGCTCACCGTCGTCGAGGGTGACGCGATGCGGATCACCGCCGACCAGATCCCCGCCGAGCCGACCGCGTTGGTGGCGAACCTTCCCTACAACGTCGCCGTTCCGGTCGTTCTGCACCTGTTGTCCGAGTTGCCGAGTCTGCGGACCGTGCTGGTCATGGTCCAGGCCGAGGTGGCCGACCGGATGGCCGCGCCGCCCGGCAGCAAGGTCTACGGGGTGCCCAGCGTCAAGGTCGCGTGGTATGCCGAGGCGCGCCGGGTCGCCACGGTGCCGCGTTCGGTGTTCTGGCCGGTGCCCAACGTCGACTCCGCCCTGGTGCTCATGCGCCGTCGCCCGACCCCCGATGCCGACCGGGCGCGGGTGTTCGCCGTCGTCGACGCCGCCTTCGCGCAACGGCGCAAGACGCTGCGGGCCGCGTTGGCCGGGTGGGCCGGGTCGGCCGCGCGGGCGGAGGAGTTGCTCGTCGCGGCCGGGGTCGAACCCGGGCTGAGGGGTGAGCAGTTGTCCGTAAGCGACTTCGTCCGGATAGCGCAGGCAGTCGCTCACCTGGGGTAAGGCGCCAGGTCGCCGTTACTCCAGCAGTGTGATGTGTGGAACGTCTGACCTCTTCCTGACGCAACTTGCTTGCCTTCGGCGGTCGCGGTCAGGTCTACTCTTTGAGCATTCCATCCCGAGCGGCTGAGAGACCTGGCTCCGTGACGCCGCAGCAACCACCCACCGTGGGCAGGTGCTACCGCCAGGAACGATGGGAGATTTCGATGGGGATCCTCACCACCCGGCGGGTCATCGACCAGTGCAGGCGGACTGTCACGGCATGTCGACTGATGTGCGGAGCTAGCTGAGTACTCGCGAGCACCACGTCATCGTCACCCCCTGATCGTCTTTTCCGGACCGTCCCTTGTGGACGAAGGCCGCCCTGTCGGCCTGCCGCCGTGTTGGAGCGAACCACCGTGATCACCGTTGAGAACCTGAGCAAGTCCTTCTGGGGCAACACCGGCCCCGTCGTCGCCCTCGACGACGTCACCCTCGACGTGCCCACCGGCACGATCACCGGTGTCGTCGGCCCCGCCGGTTCCGGCAAGTCGACCCTGGCCCGCCTGGTGGCGCTGCAGGAGCGCCCGGACAGCGGCGTGATCCGCGTCGACGGGTTCAACACCGCCGCCCTCGACCCACGCAGACTCCGCGCGGCTCGGCGCCGCATCGGGGTTGTCGCCCACGGTGAGCTGCTGCCGCAGCGCACCGCCGCGGGCAACATCGCGCTGCCGCTGGAGCAGGCCGGTGTCGACGGCCCGCAGCGCCGCGAGAAGGTCGGCAAGCTGCTCGACCTGATCGGGCTGACCGACAAGGCCGCCCGCTACCCCGACACGCTCACCCCGGGCCAGCGCGCCCGGGTCGAGGTCGCCCGCGCCCTGGTCGGCGACCCGGGTCTGCTGCTGGCCGACGACCCCACCAGGGACCTCGACACCGACGGCGCCGCGGGCGTGCTCACCGTGCTCGACCGGGCCCGCGCCGAGCTGGGCGCCACCGTCCTGGTGGTCACCAGCGACGCGGGTGTGGTCCGCCGGATCGCCGACGACGTGGCGCTGCTCGACGGCGGCAAGGTCCAGGAGAGCGGCAACCTGCTCACCCTGGTGCAGGACCCGACCAGCCGGGTCGCCCAGTCGCTGCTGCCCGAGATCGACGTCCCGCTGCAGTCGCTGACCCCGCACGACCGGGTGGCCGAGGTCGTCCTGGTCGGTTTCGCCGCCGTCGGCGCGCTGCTGCCCGAGGCGACCGCCCGCTTCGGCGGCGTGATCTCCGTCATCGGCGGCGGTCTGACCCGCATCGGCGAGACGCCGGTCGCCCGCTTCCTGGTCGGTGTGTCCGGCCAGGAGGCCGACGCGGCGCTGGGCTGGATCGGCGAGCGCGGCGGCGTCGTGCGCCAGACCCCGGTGCGCGCCCACGTGGTCGCTGCCTGATTTCACCTGAATCCCTTGCCGTGGAACACTTCTCGTTCCACGGCAAGGGATTTTCGTTGTCCAGCAGCGGTTTCCGGCGTGTCCGGGCGTGGTGTGCCCGGGCTCGCGCCGGGCGGCGGGGTCGGGCGGGCGGAGTGACCGGGCGGACACCGTAGGCTGAGAAGGTGCTCGCCGTCGTCCCTCCTCCGGTCACCGTCCGCGTGCCGTCCAAGGTCAACCTGCACCTCGCCGTCGGCGACCTGCGGCCGGACGGCTACCACGAGCTGGCCACCATCTTCCAAGCCCTGTCGCTGACCGACGAGGTCACCGTCGCGATCGCCGACGAGCCCGGCGTGCAGGTGCACGGCGAGGGCGCCGACTCGGTGCCCACCGGCCCGAGCAACCTGGCCTGGCGCGCGGTGCAGGAGCTGGCCCGGCACGTCGGGCGCGACGCCGACGAGCCCAAGGTGCGCATCGTCATCCGCAAGGGCATCCCGGTCTCCGGCGGCATGGCGGGCGGCAGCGCCGACGCCGCGGCCACCCTGGTCGCCCTGGCCTCGCTGTGGCGGCTGGAGGTGGGCCGCGACGAGCTGGCCCAGGTCGCGGCGAAGCTGGGCAGCGACGTGCCGTTCGTGCTGCACGGCGGGACCGCGCTGGGCACCGGCCGGGGCGAGCAGCTGGTGCCGGTGCTGGCCCGGCACACCTACCACTGGGTGCTGGCCCTCGACCGTCGCGGCCTGTCCACCCCCAAGGTCTTCGGCGAGCTCGACCGGCTGCGCGCCGAGGGCGACCCGCCGCGCATCGGCGACGTGCAGCCGGTCCTGGAGGCACTGGCCACCGGCGACCCGCGCAAGCTGGCAGAGCTGCTGGGCAACGACCTGCAGGCCGCGTCGGTGTCACTGCGCCCGGGCCTGCGCCGCACACTGCGCGCGGGCGTGGCCGCCGGGGCGCTGGCGGGCACGGTGTCCGGCTCTGGCCCGACCTGCGCATTCCTGTGCGAGGACGGCGAGTCCGCGCTGCGGGTGGCCGCCGAACTCTCCGGGGCAGGCGTCTGCCGCACGGTCCGCGTGGCACACGGCCCGGTCCCCGGCGCCCGCGTGATCACCGCCGACGAGGCCCCCCGCCCGGTGCCGCCCGAGGCCCACGCCTGAGCGGTGCGCACGACCGGGAACGTCATCGCGCAGCTGATCCCTGCTCGGTTAGGACTGAGCGGCGCGAACCCCGCCGAATCCGAACACCGACACAGGCGTCCGCCCCCAAGCCCAGGCCCCACGCCCCCACAGCCAAGCCTCACGCCCGCAAGCCCGCGCCCCCAGCCCCAAGCCCCGCCCCCGAGCCCAGGCTTCACATCTCACATCCCAAGCGCCCGAGCCCAGGCTTCACGTCCCACAGCCCCAAGCGTCCGAGCGCAGGCTTCACATCCCACAGGCCACGGCCCCAAACCCCAAGCCCCACACGCCCGGCCGCACGCCCAAAGATCAAGCTCCAAGCCCCACAACAGCTCCAAGACAGGCCCCACCCGTCCCAGGGGGCAGGCCCCGCAGCCAGTTTATCGGGCGGGGACCGGCGGGCGGGGCTTGTGGATCTTGCCTGTGGATAACTCGGGGTCTCGAATGGGTGAAACCGCGATCAGTCGCGCGGGGTGCCGGTCCGGGCGGCTAGGCCCGGACGAGCTGCTCAAGGCGGGGATCGGCCCGGGGTGGCGGGTTGAACGACAGGGGTGTCGTGCTGATCCGCGACCGAATCCCGGGTGGACCATCAGGGCGTGGGCCGAGCCGTGGCATCGTGGTCGACCCAGGTCGCCGTGCCTGTGGCCGGTCGCGCTGCCGCACGGCTTCGGCATGGGCATCGCCGACACCGGCATGGCCTGCCGCCGACCCCTCGACCAGTTCAGTACTGCCAGTGCCAACCCTTGACGTCCTGCGGCAGGTTGTGCGGGCGGTAGCTGATCGTGCCGTGCTCGCTGCTGGAGTCGAGCAGCACGACGCCGTAGTAGCCCGAGTCGTTGAGGTAGAAGTCGTCGGGCAGGTAGCGGTGCTTGGGCAGGCAGGAGGTCAGGATGCCCTTGCCGCTGTCCTTGCCGTCGGGGTCCTTGGTCGAGAAGTCGGCGTAGCTCATCCACCAGCCCGAGTCGGGTTGGTACTCCTCGCTGGTCTGCAGCACGATCGTGGCGGCCAGGTAGTGCCCGTTGTTGGGCGGCAGGCTGCCGGGTTCGGTGCAGGTGACCGGCACGACGCTGTCGAGCCAGAGGGTGGCCAGGTTCGGGCTGCCGCTCGACCGGATGTCGATCTGCCGACCCAGCTGCGCGGCCTTGGTGCCGTCGCCCGGGTCCTCGGGTGCGCTCGAACAGGCCGTGAGGAGCAGGGCCACAGCCGCGGTAGCGGCCGAGGTCCGCGCCAAGCGGCGGACTACCGACATTTTTCGACCTCCCAGACGAACTCCTATGTCGTAATTAGTCGAATATCGTTACCACGTCAAAAGAATCACACACAGTGTGGTCAAACCGTCGCGCAGAATCAGAGTCGTGACTATCCGTCGTCGGTCGAGTGCGCTCGATATTCGGTAAGTCTGTGAATCGGGTGTGCACTGCCCGCGACCGCTCGCGGCCACCTTGGTAACTTCCTGTGGTCCACGCCGTCTCAGCGAAAGTGCGGGTAGATGGCCAACCTGGTCAATCTGGAGAACGTCACCAAGAGCTACGGCGTGCGCCCGCTGCTCGACCAGGTCTCCCTCGGGGTCGGCCAGGGCGACCGGATCGGCGTCGTCGGCCTCAACGGTGGCGGCAAGACCACCCTGCTGGAGGTCCTGGCCGGGATCGAGCCCGCCGACGAGGGCCGGGTGAGCCGCAACCGCGACCTGCGGATGGCCGTGGTGACCCAGCGCACCGAACTGGCCCCCGGGTCGACCGCGCGGCACGCCGTGCTCGACCCGCTGGGCATCACCGAGGAGCACCAGTGGGCCGCCGACGCCCGCGCGCGCTCCATCCTGGAGGGCCTGGAGATCATCAACCTGGGCCTGGACAGCACCGTCGACACCATGTCCGGCGGCGAGCGCCGCCGGGTCGCGCTGGCCGCGGCGCTCGTGCGCGAGCTGGACCTGGTGGTGCTCGACGAGCCGACCAACCACCTCGACGTCGAGGGCGTGCGCTGGCTGGCCGACCACCTGCTCGCCAGCGGCACCGCGCTGGTGGTCGTCACGCACGACCGGTGGTTCCTCGACACCGTGTGCACCCGCACCTGGGAGGTCGTCGGCGGCAAGGTCGAGCAGTACGAGGGCGGCTACGCCGACTGGGTCTACGCCCGCGCCGAGCGCGCCCGGCTGGCCGACACGCTGGAGGAGAAGCGGCGCAACCTGGCCCGCAAGGAGCTGGCCTGGCTGCGCCGGGGCGCCCCGGCCCGCACGTCCAAGCCGCGCTACCGGATCGACGCCGCCGAGGCGCTGATCGCCGACGTGCCCGCCCCGCGCGACAACGTCGAGCTGATGGCCTTCGCCAAGCGCAGGCTCGGCCGCACGGTGATCGAGCTGGAGAACGCCTCGATCGCCGCGGGCGACAAGCCGATCCTCGACCACGAGGACTGGATCATCGGTCCGGGCGACCGGGTCGGCCTGGTCGGCGTGAACGGGTCCGGAAAGACCACCCTCCTCAAGCTCTTGGCGGGCGACACGCAGCCGTCCACCGGCAAGCGCGTCCAGGGGCAGACGGTGCGCCTGGCGCACCTGACCCAGGAGTTGCAGGACCTGCCCGGCCACCAGCGCGTCCTGGAGGCGATCGAGGAGATCGCGCGCCGGGTCACCCTCGGCAAGCAGGAGCTGTCCGCCTCGCAGCTCGCGGAGCGCTTCGGGTTCCCGGCCAACAAGCAGTGGACCCCGGTCGGCGACCTGTCCGGTGGCGAGCGGCGCAGGCTGCAGCTGGCCCGGCTGCTGATGGCCGAGCCGAACGTGCTGCTGCTCGACGAGCCGACCAACGACCTCGACATCGACACCCTGCAGCAGCTGGAGGACCTGCTCGACTCCTGGCCGGGCACGATCGTGGTGGTCTCGCACGACCGGTACCTGGTCGAGCGGGTCTGCGACCGGGTGGTGGCGCTGTTCGGCGACGGCAAGGTGACCCAGCTGCTCGGCGGCATCGAGGAGTACCTCACCCGCCGCGCGGCCACGCTGTCCACTGTGGTCCCGGTGGCCAAGGCCGCCGCGCCGTCGGTGGCCAAGGTGAGCGCCGCCGACCGGCGCGCCGCGCAGAAGGAGCTCGCCCGGCTGGAGCGCCAGGTCGCCAACCTGGACAAGAAGGAGGCCGAGCTGCACGCCGCGCTGGCCGCCGCGGCCACCGACGCCAACCGGCTGCTCCAGCTCGACGCCGAACTGCGCAAGGTGGTCGCCGACAAGGCCGACCTGGAGCTCAAGTGGCTGGAAGTGGCTGATACCGCTGAGTAGCCTTGATCTAGGCTGGCGGATATGAGCCGGTTCGTTGACAAGCTGCTCGAGACCGCCCGCGACCGCGGTGACCTGCGGGGCATCACCACGGGTGAGCCCAAGGCGCCGGTGCGGCACACCTGGGGCCAGGTCCACGAGCGGGCCACCCGGATGGCGGGGGCGCTGGTCGCGGGTGGACTGACCCGCGGCGGCGCGGTGGCCGTGCTCGCCGCCGAGCCGGTGACGATCGCCCCGGCCGTGCAGGCCGTGTGGCTGGCGGGCGGCAGCGTCACGATGCTGCACCAGCCGACCCCGCGCACCGACCTCGCCGAGTGGGCGCACGACACGGTGCGGGTGCTCACCATGATCGGCTCCAAGCTGGTGCTGCTCGGCTCCCCGTTCGACCAGCTCGCCCCGCTGCTCGACGAGCACGGCATCGGGTACCTGCGGCTGGAGGAGCTCGCCGACGGCACGCCGCTGGCCGGGGTGGTCGAGGTCGACGAGGACGCGCCCGCGCTGCTGCAGCTCACCAGCGGGTCCACCGCCGAGCCCAAGGCCGTGCGGATCACCCACCGCAACCTGTTCTCGAACCTGACCGCGATGGTCGAGGCCGCCGAGCTCGACGTCGAGGTCGACGTGATGGTGTCCTGGCTGCCGCTGTTCCACGACATGGGCATGGTCGGCTTCCTGACCGTGCCGATGACCGTGGGGCTGGAGCTGGTCAAGGTCACCCCGGTCGAGTTCCTCACCGGACCGCTGCTGTGGGCCGACCTGATCTCCCGCCACCGCGGCACGATCACCGCGGCGCCGAACTTCGCCTACGCGCTGCTCGGCCGTCGACTGTCCGGTGTGGACGGACCGTACGACCTGTCCTCGCTCCGGTTGGCGCTCAACGGCGCGGAGCCGGTCGACGAGAAGGCCGTCAAGTCCTTTGTGGACTCTGGCGCCCGGTTCGGGCTGCGGCCGGAGTGCGTCTTCCCGGCCTACGGCATGGCCGAGGCGACCCTGGCGGTCTCGTTCGCGCCGCTGCTCACCGGCCTGACGCTCGACCACGTCGACGCCGACCGGCTGGAGGCGGACAACTACGCCGAGCCCGCCGGTCCGGACTCCGGGCGCGCGTTCGCCGTGCTGGGCAAGCCCTTGCGTGGCATCGAGGCGCGGATCGTGTCGGCCGCGGGCGAGGTCGTGGGGGAGCGGTTCGTCGGCGAGATCCAGCTGCGCGGCGAGGCGGTGACCCCGGGGTACCTCACGGTGAACGGCCCGGTGGCCACCCAGGACGCGGACGGCTGGCTGGCGACCGGGGACATCGGGTACCTGGTGGCCGGGTCGATCGTGATCTGCGGGCGCGCCAAGGACGTGATCATCCTGGGTGGCCGCAACATCTACCCCACCGACATCGAGCGCGCGGCGTCCACTGTGGAGGGTGTGCGGGCCGGGAACGCGGTGGCCGTCCGGATCGACGCGGGCACACGGCGCGAGCGGTTCGCCGTGGTGGTCGAGTCCCGGGGCGCGGGGGACGAGGCGGCGGAGAAGGTGCTGCGCAAGGACATCGCGGCCCGGGTGTTCGAGGCGGTGAACGCACGCCCGTCGGCGGTCGTGGTGCTCGCGCCTGGGACGTTGCCGAAGACGCCATCGGGGAAGCTGCGGCGAGCGGCGGCTGGGGAGCAGGTGGCGGCGTCCATCGCTGCTGCTTCGCTCTGAGGTTGCTGTCTGGGTGTTCCTGCTTCGCGCGGTCCTGGGTTTGGGTGTCCTGCGTCCTGGTTGTGTGTCCTGCTTTCCCTACGCACGATTGTGACTACGGGCGCGGAGTGCTTGTCAAGGCGGGAAAGATGCCTTGACAAGCACTCCGCGCCCGTGTTTTGGGCTGCGTATGGAATGCAGGGGCGGGAGTGGTCGCCGGGGAGGGTTGTTGGGTCGGGCGCCGGTGCCGGGGTGGGTTGCCTGGGCGTGGTGTCGGGGGGTGGGGCGGTTTCAGGAGTGGTCGTGTCAGAGGGTGGGACGAGTTGTCCACAGGCAAGATCGACATGTGCCGCTGGCGGTGTTTCCGCAGGTAGAATGGCTGCGGGGGAGCCCCCTGGGACGGGTGGGCCTTACCTTGGGGGGTCGCTGGGGTGGGCAGGTCTTGCCTCGGGGGACTTTGCCTGGTGGCTTGGCTTTGCGTGCCTTGAGGCGGGGTGTTGTCTGAGGAGCGGCCGAGTGGGGCAGCGGTGGAGGGGTGCGGTGCGGACGACGTCCAGCTGGCTGGGATCAGCGCTCGCGGCGGCGGAGTTCGGTTAGCCAGGCGGACTTGATCGCGTCCACGGCGGCCGGGTGGTAGCCCTGTCCCGGGTAGGGCGACAGGGTCAGGCGGGTTGCCGCGACCTGTTCTGCCGTGGGGCCCGCGCCGTGTTCGATGGCGGCGCGGTCTAGCAGGTGGGCCAGGCGTTCGACGTCGGCGGGGTGGTAGCCCTGGGTGCCGGGTGGGGCCGGGGGGAGTGGGAAGTACGGGGGCTCCGGCAGCTCGGCCTGGGGGCCGTGCGGGTCGATGGCGCCGTGGTGGTCGGGCTGGGTGCCTCGGGTGGCCTGGCGGGCAGTGGGCAGCTCGGCGTGGGCCTGGTCGCGAGAGTCGTGCCTGCCGTGTGAGTCGGTGGTGGCGCGCGCGTCTGGCTGGGCGTGGGAGGCGGCGCGGGTGCGCGGGGTGGCGGGCGGTTCCGCGTCCTCGGTGGGTCGTGGGCGCGTGGTGGCGGCGCGGTGTTCCAAGGCGGCGGCGACGTCGTCGAGGAACTCGTCTACCTGGTCCTCGTGGTAGCCGCGTTTGACCAGGGGGGCGGCGTCGAACTCGGCCTCGCGCACGTCCTGGACCGTGAGGTCGCCCCGGCCCGACAGGGCCGCCTCGACCCGGTCGAGGAAGTCGTCCACCTGGTCCTCGTGGTAGCCGCGCCTGCCGAAGGGGGCCTTGTCGAAGGTGACCGCGCGCACCGCGTCCGGGGTCAGTGTCATCCTCGTCGTGCCCTTCCTCAGCCTGCGTGGAACGTGTTCTGGGCCGCTTCCAGGCCCTGGCCGACCAGCGCCACCACCGCGTCGGCGCAGCGGTCGATCTCGAAGGCCAGGTCCTTGCGCTCGGCGGTGGCGAAGTCGCGGAGCACGTAGTCTGCGGGGTCCATCCGGCCCGGCGGCCTGCCGATGCCGAAGCGGACCCGATGGTAGTCCTTCGTGCCCAGCGATTTGGTGATCGACCGCAGTCCATTGTGGCCGTTGTCGCCGCCGCCGAGCTTGAGGCGCAGGCTGCCGAAGGGCAGGTCGAGCTCGTCGTGCACCACCACGACCCGCTCCGGGGGCGCCTTGAAGAACTTGGCCGCGCCCGCGACCGGGCCGCCGGAGACGTTCATGAACGAGCGCGGCTTGACCAGCACCACCCGGTGCCCGTCGAGCCTGCCCTCGACCACGTCCGCGCCCGCCTTGTGCGCCTTGAACCGGCCGCCCACCCGGGCCGCCAGCTCATCGGCGACCAGGAACCCGATGTTGTGCCGGTTCCCCGCGTACTGCGGGCCGGGGTTGCCCAGCCCGACCACCACCACCGGTGCCTCGTCCGCCATCACCGCTCCAGGATCGCCGATGCCCCGGTCCGAACCCGGACCGGGGCATCACCGCGAAGATTTCCGGGGACTCAGGCGTCGGCGGACTGCGGGGCGTCCTCGACGACACCCGCACCCTCGAGGTCCAGGTCGCCCTCGAGCTGCTCGGCCGTCGGCGCCGCGTTGACCGCGAGCACCATCGCCTCGGGGTCGCCGGCCAGGGTGGCGCCCGCGGGCAGCTCCAGCTGGCCCGCCAGGATCTGGGTGCCCGCCTTGACGCCCGCGATGGACAGCTCGATCTGGTCGGGGATGGCCAGCGCGTCGACCTCGATGAGCAGCGTGGTGAGGTCCTGGGTGACCAGGGTGGCCGCCGCGGCGTCACCGGTGATCACGATCGGGATCTCGACCGAGACCTTCTCGCCGCGCTGGACGAGCAGCAGGTCCACGTGCTCGATGTAGTTCTTCAGCGGGTGGGTGGTCACGGTCTTGGTCAGCGCGAGCTCGCTGCCGGACCCGAAGTTCAGCGTCAGCACCGCGTTGTTGCCGTGCTCACGCACGACGCGGGCGAACTCCAGGGCGGGCAGGGCCAGGTGCTTGGGGTCGGACCCGTGTCCGTAGAGCACGGCGGGGATCTTGCCGGCGCGGCGGGTGCGGCGCGCTGCGCCCTTGCCGAACTCGGTGCGCTGTTCGGCGGCCAGACGTACCTCGGACACGGTGGTGCTCTCCTTGCGATCACAGTGCGGCGGGGGCGCGACTTCTCAGTCGGGGCGGCGACCTGCGGCGAGGGGCACGGGAGGCACGAGACGCGTTCGGCTCGAAACCGCCACGTCGATCACGCCAGGCGCGATGCCCGCCTCGCCGAGGCAACTCGAATAGTTTACGCACGTCCCCGGGGGCGGGTCGAACCCGGGGGGTCCGACCCGCCCCCGGGGCTCACGCGTCGCCGTCGAACAGGGAGGTGACCGAGCCGTCCTCGAAGACCTGCTGGATGGCCCGGGCCAGCAGCGGGGCGATGGACAGCACGGTCATCCCGGGGAAGCGCTTCTCGTCCGGGATGGGCAGCGTGTTGGTGAACACGACCTCCCTGGCCCCGCACCCGGAGAGCCGCTCGCGGGCGGGCCCGGAGAGCACGCCGTGCGTGGCGGCCATGACCACCCCGGCCGCGCCCTCGCCGAGCAGCTGGTGGATGGCCTTGGCGATGGTGCCGCCGGTGTCGACCATGTCGTCGATGACCACGCACAGCCTGCCCTCGACCTCGCCGACCACCCGGTTGGCGACGACCTCGTTGGGCCGCAGCGGGTCGCGGGTCTTGTGGATGAACGCGATCGGCACGCCGCCGAGGTCGTCGGCCCACTTCTCGGCCAGCTTGGTGCGGCCCGCGTCCGGGGACACCACGGTGATGTTCTCCGCCGGGTAGTTGTCCTTGATGTAGCGGGCCAGCAGGTTCTGCGCGAACAGGTGGTCGACCGGGCCGTCGAAGAAGCCCTGGATCTGCGCGGTGTGCAGGTCCACGGTCATGATCCGGTCGGCGCCCGCGACCTTGAACAGGTCGGCGATCAGCCGCGCGGAGATCGGCTCGCGGCCCTTGTGCTTCTTGTCCTGGCGGGCGTAGGGGTAGAACGGCATGATCACCGTGATGCGCTTGGCACTGGCCCGCTTGAGCGCGTCGACCATGAGCAGCTGCTCCATGATCCACTGGTTGATCGGTGCGGTGGCGCTCTGCATGACGAACGCGTCGCAGCCGCGCACCGACTCCTCGAACCGGACGAAGATCTCGCCGTTGGCGAAGTCGTAGGCCGACTGCGGGGTGATGCTCACGTTGAGGTGCTTGGAGACCTCCTCGGCGAGCTCGGGGTGCGCCCGGCCGGAGAACAGCATCAGGCTCTTCTTGGGGGTACCCGCCTTGGTGCTCATGCCTGGTCCTCGCTGTTCTGCTCCGCGCCGCCCTGGGGCGCGCTGCCCTGCTGGTCCTCGCCGCGGCGGGTGGTGGCCCGCTGGGCGGCCTCGGCCGACGCCGTGCCCGGGCGCCTGCGGACCACCCAGTCCTCGAAGTTGCGCTGGCTGCCGCCGGAGACCGCGAGCGCGCCGGGGGGCACGTCGCGGCGCAGCACGGTGCCCGCGCCGCTGTAGGCACCGTCACCGATGGTGAGCGGCGCCACGTACATGTTGTCCGAACCCATCCGCACATGCGATCCGACAACGGTGTGGTGCTTGTTCACTCCGTCGTAGTTGACAAACACGCTAGCGGCACCGATGTTGCTCTGCTCGCCGATCGTGGCGTCGCCCACATACGACAGGTGCGGGACCTTGGAGCCCGCGCCGATGTCGGCGTTCTTGGTTTCCACGAAGGTCCCGATCTTGCCCTTGGCCCCCAGCCGGGTGCCCGGCCGCAGGTAGGCGAACGGTCCGACCGAGGCGCCGTCGCCGATCTCGGCGTCCGAGCCGTGCGTGCGGACCACGCTCGCCCCGGCGCCGACGGCCACGTCGAGCAGCGTGGTGTCCGGGCCGATGACCGCGCCCTCGTCCGCGCTGGTGCGCCCGCGCAGCTGGGTGTTCGGCTCCAGGCGGACGTCGCGCGCGAGCTGCACGTCGGCCTCGATCCAGGTGGTCGCCGGGTCGGCGACGGTGACCCCGGCGCGCATCCAGCGCTCGACCGTGCGCCGGTTGAGCTCGGTGCCCAGCCGGGCCAGCTGCACCCGGTCGTTGACCCCCTCGACCAGCCACGGGTCGGCGCACACCAGCGCGCCCACCCGCTTGCCGTCGCCGCGGGCGATGGCGAGCACGTCGGTCAGGTAGAGCTCGCCCTGGGCGTTGTCGGTGGAGAGCCGGGACAGCCCGTCGAGCAGGACGGCGGCGTCGAAGGCGTAGACCCCGGAGTTGACCTCGTCGATGTCGAGCTGCTCGGCGGTGGCGTCCTTGTGCTCGACGATGGCCTCGACGGTGCCGTCGGCACCGCGCGCGATCCGGCCGTAGCCGGTGGGGTCGGGTACCCGGGCGGTGAGCACGGTGACCGCGTTGCCCAGCTCGGCGTGCTCGTCGAGCAGCGCGGCCAGCGTCGCGGTGTCCAGCAGCGGGACGTCACCGTAGGTGACCAGGACCGTGCCGGTGACCGCGCCCAGCGGGGCCAGCCCGCAGGCCACGGCGTGCCCGGTGCCGTCCTGGGTCTCCTGGACCGCGGGGGTGACCTCGCGGCCGAGGGCGGTGGCGACCTGGGCCAGGTGCGCCCCCACGGCGTCGCGGCCGTGCCCGAGCACGACGACGAGGTGGTCTGGCTTGAGGCCGTCGGCGGCGCGCACGGCGTGTTCCACCAGCGGCCTGCCCGCGATCGGGTGCAGCACCTTGGGGGTGGCCGACCGCATCCGGGTGCCCTCCCCCGCGGCCAGGATGACGGTCGTGACCTGGCCCAGGCGCGCTCGATCGGGGGTGGTTGCGGACATCGCACTCCCTAGCATTGGCGAAAGCGTTTCGGCGGGAACATGCAAAGGCGCGGGCCGCACCGGGCGGGGAGCGCTGGACGACGCCGGCCGGGAGCCGATCCTACGTGGTCTCCGGCAGCACCCACGCCGGGTCGCCCGACCGCGCGGGCTGGTCGTTCTCGGTGGCCGCGCGCTCACTTTCGGCCGCCGCCGTGGCGGTGATCGCGACGATGTCGTTGCCGCCGCCGCGCTTGGCCTGGTACATCGCCGCGTCCGCGCGGGCCAGCGCGCGGACCGCGGTTTCCTGCGGGCGCAAGGACACCACGCCGATCGAGAGCGTCACCCCGTGCGACAGGTCGGGGGGCAGGCCCGCGACCGCGTTGACCGCGCGCCGCAGGGCGGCCTCCGCCGCGTGCAGCGGGGCGCCGGGCAGCAGCACGATGAACTCGTCGCCGCCGTAGCGGGCGACCATGTCGCTGCCGCGCAACGCGTCACGCAGGGTGCTGGCGACCACGCGCAGCACGTCGTCGCCCTCGGCGTGCGACATCCGGTCGTTGACGCCCTTGAAGCCGTCCAGGTCGACCAGCGCGATGGCCAGCGGGTGGTTGGCGGGCGTGCGCGCCAGCGCCTCCAGCCGCTCGTCGAGCGCGCGGCGGTTGGGCAGGCCGGTCAACGGGTCCTGCAGCGCCTGCCGGGCGATCGCGCCGTGCATGCGGGAGAGCCGCTCGTGCTCGCGCCGGGTGTTGAGGGTGGCGATGCGCGACTCGCGCATGTCCCAGAGCTGTGCCTCCAGCTCGGTGGCGTAGTTCTCCAGGGCACTGGTCGTGCGCTCGCCGCCGTCGGGCCCGGAGAGCCGGGCGTACTCCCGGATCAGGCACAGCCGCAGGGTCGGTTCGGCGGCCTCGTGGTACATCCGCGAGCGCGCCTGGCCCAGCACGTGCACGGCCTCTTCCTCGTGGCCCTCGTGCTCCAGGCAGCGGGCCAGCGCGATGGACACGATCACCAGCTCGCGCGGGTAGCGCGGCGAGTCGGTGAGCCTGCGCAGCCGGTCGACGTGCGCGCCGGAGGGCTGCGCCAGGGCCAGCGCGGCGCCGATCACCGGGTTCTGGTCGGCGGCGGCCAGGTGCGGCTCGCGCGGGAAGAGCGACTCGCGGAACGGCGCTTCCACCGCGACCGCGATGGCCGCCGCGGTGGCGAACCGCTCGGCGGCGCGCTCGTCCTCGCCGATCCGCTCCAGCCGCAGGCCCCAGCCGACCAGCAGCCGGGCCCGGTTGATCAGGTGCACCGAGATCAGGTGCGGGCCCGCGCTGGCCCGGATGCACTTGTTGGCCCGCGACATCACCTGGTCGGCGACCTCGTAGACGCCGAGCTGGGTGAGCACGATGCCGATGTCCATCAGGGTGGCGGCCATGATCATGTCCCAGCTGCGGCCGCCGAGCAGCACGTCCGGGGTGATGTCCTCGTCGAGCATGGCCAGCGCGACCGCGGCCTCGGTGAGCGCGGCGTCCTCGGCGCCGGCCAGCAGCAGCCGCCGCCCGCGCAGGGCGTGCGCGTCGGCCTGCAGCACGACCAGGCCGTGCCTGCGGGTGTGCGCGAGCAGCTCGTCGAGCAGCGGTTCGGCGGAGTCGGCCAGCTCGTTGTTGACCACCCGGACCGCGACCGCCGAGCGCAGCAGCTGCCCGACCATCCGCGGCTCACCGCGGTGCTGGGCCTCGGCGAGCAGCCGGTCGACCTCGTCGGTGTGCCACACCCGCTCGTTGACCGGGCTCACCTGGATGATGGCCAGCAGCTCGCGCGCGCGCCCGACCAGCCAGGCGTCGGAGCGCTCCTCCAACGCGGGTGGCTCGTGCGGGTCCCGCTGCTCGTGGTCCACCTGCGGCGCGGCACCCCTTCTCGAGTCTGGTAGTGGCCGGCCCCAACTCCGGGCTCAGGGTCCGTGCTCCGCCGCCAGGATTCGAACCTGAACCATTGGAACCAAAATCCAAGGTGCTGCCTTTACACCACGGCGGATCGCGAGCGGTGTTCGCTCACAGTGGGGAACATCGTGGCATGAAGGTTGCCGCGCGGGCAGCAGTACCCGCGCGATTGGGGTCTGGTCGCGTCCGATCGGGTGTTAGCGGTGTCACAGATCTTGGGGCGCTGTCACGGAACGGGGCGGTATGGGTGCGGTGCGTTCCGGGTCGGGGTGGCCGGTCGGGGCATCCGGGTCGGCGGTCCGCTTCGAATACCCCAGGTCGCCCTGGCGTGCGGCCCGACCGGGTCCCTACGCTGTCGTAGGTTACGGCGACGTAGGTGAGCCTGGCCTGAGCCGGTTCGGGAAAGAGGTGCGGACACATGACGACCACTCTCGACGCGGAAGCGGGAGACGACGCCAAGCGCGGCCCCAAGCCCATCATCGAGGGCAAGCGCAACCTGGCCACGCGGATCGCGGTCTACATCTTCATCCTGGTCCCGTTCGCCGCCCTCGTCGCGGCCGTGCCCTTCGCCTGGGGCTGGGGCCTTGGCTGGGTCGACGTGGCGCTGGCGGTGTTCTTCTTCTACCTCTCCGGCCTCGGCGTGACCGTCGGCTACCACCGGCTGTTCACCCACGGCTCGTTCAAGGCCAAGCGCCCGCTCAAGGTCGTGCTCGCGGTCATGGGCAGCATGGCCGTGCAGAGCCCGCCGGTCACCTGGGTCGCCGACCACCGGCGCCACCACGCCTTCTCCGACCGCGAGGGCGACCCGCACTCCCCGTGGCTGTTCGGCACCTCGCCCGCCGCGCTGGCGCGCGGGTTCTGGCACGCGCACATGGGTTGGATCTTCGACCACGACGTCACGAACAAGGAGCGCTTCGCCCCGGACCTGCTGGCCGACCGCGACATCGTGCGGGTGAACAAGCTCTTCGTGCTGTTCACCGGACTCACCCTGCTGCTGCCCGCTGTCCTGGGTGGACTGCTGACCTGGTCCTGGTGGGGCGCCGTCACCGCGTTCTTCTGGGCGGGCCTGGTGCGCATCGCGGTGCTGCACCACGTCACCTGGTCGACGAACTCGATCTGCCACATGATCGGCGAGCGCCCGTTCACCAGCCGGGACAAGGCCGCCAACTTCTGGCCGCTGGCCATCCTGAGCTTCGGCGAGTCCTGGCACAACCTGCACCACGCCGACCCGACCTGCGCCCGGCACGGCGTCCAGCGCGGCCAGATCGACACCTCGGCCCGACTGATCTGGGTCTTCGAGAAGCTCGGCTGGGCCACCGACGTCCGCTGGCCGACCGAGGCCCGACTGGCCAAGCTCGCCGCCGATTAGCGGATCGGCGCTCCGCTACGCCTAGGCTGGTTCAGTGGCGGCGAGAAGGACCGAGGGACCAGCGGTGGCGCGCGTTCGGATGACCGGCAAGGAGCGCAGGCAGCAACTGCTGGACGTCGCGCGCTCACTGTTCGCGGAGAAGGGCTTCGACGGCGCGTCGATCGAGGAGATCGCGCACCGGGCCAACGTGAGCAAACCGGTGGTCTACGAGCACTTCGGCGGCAAGGAGGGCATCTACGCGGTCGTCGTCGACCGCGAGATGCGCGCACTGCTGGACGGCATGACGGCGGCGCTCTCGGAGGACGCGCACCCACGGGTGCTGCTGGAACGGGCCGCGCTGTCGCTGCTGGACTACGTCGAGGGCAGCACGGACGGCTTCCGGATCCTGGTGCGCGACTCGCCGGTGGCCACTGCGACGGGGACCTTCTCCAGTCTGCTCAACGACATCGCCAGCCAGGTGGAGCACATCCTGGGGGTGCAGTTCGCCAAGCGCGGCTACGAGCCGAAGCTGGGCGCGCTGTACAGCCAGGCCCTGGTCGGGATGGTGGCGCTGACCGGGCAGTGGTGGCTGGAGGTGCGCAAGCCGAAGAAGAACGAGGTGGCGGCGCACCTGGTGAACCTGGCGTGGAACGGGCTGTCCAATATGGAGGGCAAGCCTGGGTTGCGGGTCATCTAGCTGTTGGTGTCTGGGCGCTCGGGTGCATGGTGCTTTGGGCGCCTTGGGTGCGTCCTGTGGCGCTTGTCTTGAAGGTGGGGGCTTGGGTCGCGCCCCGTGGTGCTCGTCTTGGGTGTGGGTGCTGGATTGAGTGAACTCGCTTTGTCTGGGGCCCCTAAGAGAAGAGGCGCGGGGGTGAAGCGGGTGGGAAAGGGATCACCCACGCCGGAACCAGGCTAGCGCCTCTTCTCTCCCCAGACAAAGCGAGTTCACTCAATCCAGCAGTTGGCGGGTGACGGGGAGACTTCTGGGCCTCAATTCTATTCACCCATTCTTTCTTATTGTCTTCTTTTCCCATTCATCGACAATGGTGGGATTTGGTGGGGCTTGACCACTGCCCTCATGAGGTGTGGCTCGATTGGGTGGAATTGCTTTGTTTGGGGAGAGAAGAGGCGCTAGCCTGGTTCCGGCGTGGGTGATCCCTTTCCCACCCGCTTCACCCCCGCGCCTCTTCTCTTAGGGGCCCCGAACAAAGCAATTCCACCCAATCGAGCTTCCACGACGGCAACCCAGGATGGCCCGAGAGAGCGGCAGCCGAGAGCAACCAAGAGCAGCCGAGAGCACCTCAAGAGATCAGCCAGGCGTGATCCGCAACAGCTTGTCATCAGAACCATTGGAGGTGGTCACGTACAGCGAACCGTCAGCCGCGACCCGAGCGGCCCGCAACCGCCCGTACCGGTCGTCGAACTCCGGCGGGATCGCTACCGAGACCACGTTCGCCGAAGCGTCCAATGTATACAGCAGCAGCTTCGCGCCCTTCAGTGCCGTGGCGACGAGGGCGCCGTCCAACGCCCCCCACTGCGCCCCCGACAGGAACGCCGTCGCGCAGATGGCTTCCGTTGTGGTTCCGGACTCCCACTTCGCCGCCACCGCGTCCGGGTAGCGGGTCAGGTCGGTCATCGGGACGCTCTCGTCGTAGCCCGGTACCGTGCCGCCCTGTGACGGGTCCCAGCCGTAGTTCGCCCCGGGTACCAGTAGGTTGATCTCGTCGTTCTTGTCCGGTCCGTGCTCCGCTGTCAGCACCTGTCCGTTCGCCCGCACGGCAACGCCTTGCACGTTGCGGTGTCCGTAGGTGTAGACCCGTGAGCCCGGGATCGGGTTGTCCGGCAATGGTTCCCCGGTGCGCAGGTCCACGCGCAGGACCTTGCCGCCGAGGTTTCCCTTGTCCTGCGAGAAAGTTCCCTGCGCTGTGTCGCCGGTGCCCACGAGCAGTGCGCCGTCGGCGGCGATCGTCGGGCGGCACCCGGAGTGCCGGCCGCTGGCCGCGATCGGCAGGCCGGTGAGCAGTTCCTTGACCCGGGTCGCCATCAGCTCGTCGGCTGTCAGCCGCCAGGTGACCAGGCGGATGTCCACCGGCTGGCCGTTCTCCATGTGCGTCTGGCAGGTGGTGAACTCGCGCGAGGTGGTGAAGTCAGGGTGCACCACCAGTCCCATCAGGCCGCCCTCGCCACGGACCTGAACGGTGCTCGTGTCCGCCTTCAGCATCCGCACCGTGGCCCCGGGCTTGCCCGAGGACAGCAGGGCGATGTCGCCGGTCCGCTGGGTGATGAGCACCTTGCCGTCCGGCAGGAAGCCGATGTCCCAGCCGTGGGTCAGGCCGGTGGCCACCGTCTCCACGGTCAGCGCAGGCGCGCTCGCCCGGCTCGGCGTGGTGGCCGTCGTGCCCACCGGGACCTGACCTGCGGAAGAAGCCGCGCTGCAGCCGCCCAGGGCCAGGAGGGCGGCGATGGCGGCCGGGGAGATTCGGCGCATAAGTCCAGAATGCTCCCCGCCGGGTCAGCTCGCCGTACGGGCAGTGACCCTGATCTCGCCGAACCGGACACGGCGGACCGCTACCGTGACCGGCGTGAGCGAGCACCTCATCCTCGGCGTCGACGGCCCGGTCGCGACGCTGACCATCGACCGGCCCGCGAAGCGCAACGCGCTGAGCCACGAGATGTGGGCGGCCATCCCGGGCATCGTCGAGACCGTCGCGGCCGACGGCGCCGTGCGCGTCCTGGTCGTGCGGGGCACCGACACCTTCTCCGCGGGCGCCGACATCAGCGAGTTCGGCACGCTGCGCCGCGACGCCGCCGGGGCCAGGAGCTACGGGGCCGTGGTCGAGGCCGCCATCCGGGCGCTCACCGGCCTGGCCAAGCCGACCATCGCCGCGATCACCGGGTTCTGCATCGGCGGCGGTTGCGAGCTGGCGCTGGCCTGCGACCTGCGGGTGGCCGCCGAGGACGCCCGGTTCGGCATCACGCCCGCCAAGCTCGGCATCGTGTTCAACCTGCCGTCGACCAAGCAGCTGGTGGACGCCGTCGGCCCGGCCTGGGCCAAGCAGATCCTCTACACCGGCGACATCCTCGACGCCGCCACCGCGCTGCGGATCGGGCTGGTCAACGAGCTGCACCCGCCCGAGGAGCTGGGCAAGCGGGCCCGCGAACTGGCCGATCTGATGGCGTCCCGCTCGCAGGTGACCATCCGCGGTGCCAAGGAGATCATCGGGCGGATCACCGACGGCCGCGCCGACGAGGACGACGAGGTGCACCTGCTCTACTCGGCCTCGGTGACCAGCGTCGACTACGTGGAGGGCGTCTCGGCCTTCTTGGAGAAGCGTTCGCCCCAGTTCTGAGCGTTCTAAGAGAGTCGCGCGAGTTCCGCGGTGAGGTTCGCGCGCGCGGCCGATTCCCAGCGTTCGCGTGCCAGTCTGGTGCGGTAGAGCGACGGTAGGTCCAAGAGCCCCCGCAGGACCGCCGCGCGGCCGACGCGGAACGCGTCTTCCGGTACGTGCGCGTACTCAGCTCTTACCGCCGCGACATAAGAGTCGTAGTCAGCGGAAGCCAGGATCGCCAGGTCTGCGTCGCACAAGACTTCACCGTTGAGATCGCCCGGCTCGGTCTTGTGTCCGGCGGTCAACCGCACCAGTCGCGCGACCTCTTGCACTGCCTTCCGTGATAGCCCTAACGCGGTCAGCTCATCGGACGCTAACCGTGCGCTTTGCTCTTCGTCGTCGCCGCGGCCCTGGTAGACCGCGTCGTGGTACCAGGCCGCGAGCCGGACCAGGTCGACCGACGGCGCGTGGTCGGCGAGCAGGTCGACGCCCGCCAGCACCGCGCGCAGGTGCGCGAGGTCGTGGTAGCGCCGGTGCGGCTCGGACCAGCGGGCGACCAGCGCCCGCCCCGTCTCGGCACCGTCCAGACCCAGCCGCGAGAGCACGGACGACCACTGCTCGACCACCATGGCGGAACGCTATCGGCGCGACGCCTGTCGGTGCTACGCCGTAGGCTGGATTCCGACCCCCCAGCTCGTGCCATCCGGCTCGTACCAGCCATCTCGCACTAAGGACGACTCGTCTCGTGGCCCAGGCAGCACACGCAGCACCAGCCCCACTGCACGGTCTGCTCGAAACCCTGCTCGCCGACCCCACCGCCGCCGCGATCACCGCGGCGGTGGGCACCCCCACGCAGGTCCTGCAGGGCCCGGTCGCCGCCCGCCCGCTGGTGGTGGCCGCGCTGGCCGCCGCCGCGCCGGTGCTGGCGATCACCGCCACCGGTCGCGAGGCCGACGACCTGGTCTCCGTGCTGGGCGACCTGCTCGGCCGCGACCTCGTCGCCGACTTCCCGAGCTGGGAGACGCTCCCGCACGAGCGGCTCTCCCCGCGCGCGGACACCGTGGGTGCCCGCCTGGCCGTGCTGCGCAGGCTGGCCCACCCGGAGGAGCACCCGGCCGGGCAGGTCAAGGTCGTCGTGGCCACCGTGCGCAGCCTGATCCAGCCGATGGCCCCTGGGCTGGGCGAACTCGCCCCGGTGCACCTGGCGACCGGGGTGGAGCAGGACTTCGACGCGGTCATCGCCCGGCTCGCCGACCTGGCGTACCTGCGGGTGGACATGGTCGAGAAGCGCGGCGAGTTCGCCGTGCGCGGCGGCATCGTCGACGTCTTCCCGCCCACGGCCGTGCACCCGTACCGGGTCGAGTTCTGGGGCGACGAGGTCAGCGAGATCCGCGCGTTCGCCGTCGCCGACCAGCGCTCGCTGCCCGGGGAGATCGCCGAGGTCACCGCGACCCCGTGCCGCGAGCTGCTGCTCACCGAGGAGGTGCGCGACCGGGCCGCGGCCCTGGCGCAGGAGCACCAGTCCGACGCGCACCTGCACGAGATGCTGGCCAAGCTCGCCGAGGGCATCCCGTCCGAGGGCATGGAGGCGCTCATCCCGGCGCTGCTGCCCGGCCGGATGCAGCTGCTCACCGACGTCGTGCCCGCGGGCGCGCACGTGCTGGTCATGGACCCGGAGAAGATCCGCACCCGGGCGCACGACCTGATGCGCACCGGCCAGGAGTTCCTGGAGGCGTCCTGGATGGCCGCCGCGGGGGGCGGCAAGGCGCCGATCGATCTGGGCGCCTCGGCCTACCGCGACCTCAACGACATCGCCGCGCACGCGCGCGAGGGCGACCACCCGTGGTGGACGCTCTCGCAGCTGACCACCGAGGACGCGATCACCCTCGACGTCCGCCCGGTCGAGGGCTACCGCGGCGAGGTCGAGCGCGCGTTCGCCGACCTGCGCGCGCACACCGCCGCGGGCGGTGCCGCCGTGCTGGTGGTCCCCGGCGCGGGTACGGCCAAGCGCGCGGTCGAGCAGCTGGGCGAGGCCGACGTGCCCGCCACCTTCGCCGAAGACGGCCTGCCCGAGCCGCCGCGCGCGGGTGTGGTCACCGTGGTCCGCGGCGCGATCGAGGACGGTTTCACCGCACCGGGTTCGGCGCTGGTCGTGCTCACCGAGACCGACCTCACCGGCGGTCGGCACGGTACGTCCACAAAGGACATGTCGACCAAGATGCCGTCCCGGCGGCGCAACGCGGTCGACCCGCTGGCGCTCAAGACCGGCGACTACGTCGTGCACGAGCAGCACGGCATCGGCCGGTACGTGGAGATGGTGCAGCGCACGGTCGCCGGGGCGACGCGCGAGTACCTGGTGCTGGAGTACGCCAGCTCCAAGCGCGGCCAGCCCGGCGACCGGCTGTTCGTGCCCACCGACCAGCTCGACGAGGTCTCCCGCTACGTCGGCGGCGAGCTGCCCACGCTGAACAAGCTGGGCGGCTCGGACTGGAAGAACACCAAGGCCAAGGCGAAGAAGGCGGTCAAGCAGATCGCCGCGGAGCTGGTCCAGCTCTACGCCGCCCGCCAGGCCGCGCCCGGGCACGCCTTCGGCCCGGACACCCCGTGGCAGCGCGAGCTCGAGGACGCGTTCCCGTTCACCGAGACCATCGACCAGCTCGCCGCCATCGACGAGGTCAAGGCCGACATGATGCGCGGCGTCCCGATGGACCGGGTGATCTGCGGCGACGTCGGCTACGGCAAGACCGAGATCGCGGTGCGCGCCGCCTTCAAGGCGGTGCAGGACGGCAAGCAGGTCGCCGTGCTGGTGCCCACCACCCTGCTCGCCCAGCAGCACCTCAACACCTTCGCGGGCCGGATGCACTCGTTCCCGGTCACCGTGAAGGGCCTGTCCCGGTTCACCGACCCGCACGAGTCCGAGCAGACCGTCGCAGGCCTCGCCGACGGCTCGGTGGACATCGTCATCGGCACACACCGCCTGCTGCAGACCGGCTTGCGCTACAAGGACCTCGGCCTGGTGATCGTCGACGAGGAGCAGCGCTTCGGCGTCGAGCACAAGGAGCACATCAAGGCGCTGCGCACGCACGTCGACGTGCTCACCATGTCGGCCACCCCGATCCCGCGCACGCTGGAGATGTCGCTGGCGGGCATCCGGGAGATGTCCACGATCCTGACCCCGCCGGAGGACCGGCACCCGATCCTGACCTACGTCGGCGGCTACGACGACAAGCAGGTCGGCGCCGCCATCCGCCGCGAGCTGCTGCGCGACGGCCAGGTCTTCTACGTGCACAACCGGGTCTCCTCGATCGAGAAGGCCGCACGCAGGCTGCGCGAGCTGGTACCCGAGGCGCGCGTGGTCACCGCACACGGGCAGATGAACGAGGACAAGCTGGAGAAGATCATCCAGGGCTTCTGGGAGCGCGAGCACGACGTGCTGGTGTGCACCACCATCGTCGAGACCGGCCTGGACATCTCCAACGCCAACACGCTGATCGTCGAACGCGGCGACATGCTCGGCCTCGCCCAACTCCACCAGTTGCGCGGCCGAGTCGGCCGAGCTCGCGAGCGCGGGTACGCCTATTTCCTGTACCCCCCGGAGTCCCCGCTCACCGAGCACGCGCACGACCGACTCGCCACAATCGCCCAGAACACCGAACTGGGCGCGGGCATGGCGGTCGCCATGAAGGACCTGGAAATCCGAGGTGCGGGCAACATCCTGGGCGCCGAACAGTCCGGCCACATCGCAGGCGTCGGATTCGACCTTTACGTGCGCTTGGTCGGCGAGGCCGTCGAGGCGTTCCGCAAGCACGCGGGCGCACCGGGCACCGAGGACGAGGAAGAACTGGCCGACGTCCGCGTCGACCTCCCAGTCGACGCACACATCCCACACGACTACGTACCCGGCGAACGACTCCGTCTTGAGGCCTACCGCAAACTGGCCGCCGCCCCAGATGCCGCCGCCCTCGACGCGGTACGCGAGGAACTCGTCGACCGTTATGGCGAACCACCACAGCCGGTGGTCAACCTCCTGGCGGTCGCGGGCTTCCGCCAGCGGGCCAGGGCACACGGGGTCACCGAGGTAATCGCCCAGGGCAACTCGATCCGATTCGCACCATTGCCACTGCGAGACTCGCAGTTGGTCCGGCTGAAGCGATTGCACCCGAAGGCTACGCACAAGGCGGTGACCAATACGGTCACTGTGCCGCGACCTACTGAAGGGGCTGCTGGGGGTCGGATCGGGGCGCCGGTACTGCGAGACCGGGAACTGCTGGATTGGTGTGCGAAGTTCTTGGACTCACTGGAAGTGGCGCCTGCGGCAGCAGGAGTGAGCTAAGGCCGCCGCAAACAGGATCCCGGCTGCGGCTGGTACCGCAGCGGATAGGCCGACTCCGCTGGAAGGCGAGGGACTCGCTCCCCGCTGGTACCGCAGCGGATAGGCGGACCTCGCTGGAAGGCAAGGGATTCCCTCCCTCGCTGGTACCGCAGCGGAAGGCCGACCCCGCTGGAGGGCAAGGGACTCCTTCCTTCCTTCCTTCCTTCCTTCCTTCCTTCTCTCTCCCACCCCCCTTCCTTCCTCGCTGGTACCGCAGCGGATAGGCCGACCTCGCTGGTACGCAAGTCCCGTTACGAATGCTCGATCTAGTGGACTCGCTTCGTGTGGGGGAGGAGTACCGCTAAACTTGCCGTGTGGTGGGGATGCCCTTCACCCGCCCTTTTTTCGCCACCGCGGTGCTCTAGGGGCCCCGCACGAAGCGAGTTCACTAGATCGAGCCCCCATCTTTTCCTTGGGCAGCCCATGTGTATGTGCTCTTCGAGGGGTGCGTGCTGCCTGTGGAGTGTCGCTACCCGTGGGCCCTGAATTCCCTACGCCAATTATCACTACGGCCTGTGATTGTTTGTCAAGGCGGGAAAGAGTACCTTGACAAACAATCACAGGCCGTGTTTTGGCTGCGTATGGAATGCAGGGGGAGGGCTGGTCGGTGGGGAGACTTTGGCGGCCGAGTGCGGCTTTGTTGGGTTGAGGTGGCGTGGCGGATTGAGTGGTTGGGTTGTCGGATCGACTGGTTGGGTTTGTTGAGAGTCGAGAGCCGAGTGTGGGGAGTGAGAGCGGAGAAGCGGGAGGGGGAGAGTCGAGTGTGGAGTGCGGCTCCTGTGAACTTGGGTTACCCCGTGTCGTCGAGCTATCCGGCGAATGGCCCTACTTCTGTTTTTGTCGGGGTTCGCCAAGTGTCGTTCCTGGTTCACCTGGCCTCTTTCGGGGGCTGGTGGCCGGGCTGACCGTGAGTGGGATCCCGGGTGGGGGTGTTTCGGTTGTTGCTGGTGGGCGGTTCCGCAAAGGTTTGCGCGCAGGTCTCGGACCCGGGTTCGGGAGCGCCCCTCCTTGCCTTCCCGGGAGTTGGATCACGGTCTGGCGGAAATCCTCCAGGGCAGTTCGGCCCTACCGGATCACTTCTGGCGGCGACAGGGTCCGGCACGGCGGGTCGTCCCGGCATGGCGGCGGTGCTGATCTGGATGGACTAAGGACGAGGTGTTCGGCGCAGCCTGCGTGGTTGTGCCGCCCGTGATCAGGAGCAGCGGTGACCTTGACGACCCAGCTCGGCTGGATGTTCACCCCGGATGAGTTCGGTCATGTCTGGGACCGGCTGGGCATCACCGAACTCCCGTATCCGTTGCAGGTCGCGCGGGCCGGGATCACGGCTGTCGAGCAGGCCGTTGTCGCTGACCGGGTTCGGGGCAGGTTGCGGGCGGCGGGGATTCTCGGTCGTGGTGATCGGTTGGACCCCGAGCTGGAAGCCGGTCTGCGGATGTTGGGTGCGCCCGAGGTCTCAGTGGACTCGGTGTGGATGGCCGAGGACGGGTCCGACTCGCCACACCGGGTGTTGGCGGCTCGGGTGGGGCGGCGCGCGGTGATCGCCACCCAGGAGCCTGGGCCCAGTGCGCACGTCGGTGGTGACGTCCTTGTCCGGGACGTCGACATCTCCGCGTTGGCTGCTGCCGTGGTCGCTGAGCTGCCCGCCGATCGGGCGGGTCGTACGCCGGGTGGCAGTTGGCGGGCCGAGCGGGCCGAGCAGGTCGCTGTGCTCACCGAGTTGTTGGCCGCGCGCAGGTTGCGGGCTGGGCAGCTCGGGGTGAGTTCGCGGGGGAATCGTGGATCGGCGCTGTTCTGGTTCGACGTCGCGGGCGACGGTCGGTACGCGCTGATGCGCACGGTGCGTGGTGACGGCAGGCAGTGGGTGGCCATCGCGCCCGCGGACTCCGCCGTGCTGCGGGAGCAGTTGGCGCACATCCTGGCGCAGACCGCGGTCGAACACGGCGCGTAACCCGAACGGGTGCTCGTCGGCTCGCGCGGGGAGTTGTGAGAGGCTACGGCACTGTGACCACCGTCATCAGTCGTCGGAGCCCGATCGTCGCGATGTTCGCCGTGCTCGGGCTGGTGCTCGGCGCCTGCGCGAGCGGGCCGAGCCAGGTGAACGCCGCCGTCGTCATCGGGGACAAGACCATCACCGTCGACCAGGTCCAGGACCTGGTCGCCAAGGCCGTCCAGGTCGAGCCGGCGGCCAAGGTGCTGGCCGAGCAGCGCAAGCTGGACCTGCTGTCCCGGGAGATCCTGCGCAGGCTCATCGAGCACGAGCTGATCACCCACTACGCGGCCAAGAACGGGATCTCCATCGATCCCGGCCAGGTGTCGGCGGGGGCCAAGGAGCTCAACGAGACCTACAAGCAGCTGCCGACCGACGGCAGCGTCGAGCCGACCGCGGTGGTCAAGCAGGCGGCGCAGCGGGCGCTCGACCCGGAGCTGGTCGCGCACGACATCCTGCTGATGACCAAGGTCGGCGCCCAGCAGGCGCCCACCCTGCAGGTCGGCTACGACTTCACCTTCATCGCCCCGGACCCGCAGAACCCGCAGACCGGTTCGCTGCGCGCCGAGGCGCTGGCCAAGGCCAAGCAGCTCGCCGAGAGCCCGGCCGAGGCCCGGCGGATCATCGACGCGGACCTCGCGGGCGGCAAGCAGGCGGCCAAGGACAAGACCGCGGTGGCCCAGGCCAGCCAGGCCGACGCGGGCTCGGTGCTCTTCGGCGCCCCGGCGGGCAGCGTGGTCACCTTCCAGGCCGACCCGCAGAGCGGCGCCTGGGTGGTCGTGGTGATCCGCACCCGCGACCTCAACGGCAAGCTGCCCGCCAACGCCCCGCAGCTCACCCCGGAGCTGGCCGCCGCGGTCGGCGAGCGGGTGCTCGAGCCGGTCGTGGCCGAGCTGGGCGTCAAGATCAGCCCGCGGTACGGCGTCTGGGACGAGGTCGCGATGGCGATCGCGCCGAGCGCGGACCAGGTGACCGGCGCGGTGCTGCCGTTCAAGAACGCCACCGCCCCGTGACCCCGCACGCGGGTACCGCCGTCGTGCTGGTCAGCGCCGACACGGTGCCCGCGTCGGCGGTGCCCGCGCTGCGGACCGCCGAGGCGGTCTACGTCGCGGGCGGTGCCGACCCGGCGCTGGGCACCGGCCCGGTCCCCGAAGACCTGCTGGACCAGGCCGCCCGGGCGGCGGTCGTCGTGGTCACCGACGACCTCGCCGCCCCCGGCGCCACCGACCTCGTCGCCGCGGGCGCACCGGTCCACCGCACCCCCGGCACCGCGTTGCTCGAGGCCGCGCGGGTGATGGACGTGCTGCGCGCGCCCGGCGGCTGCCCGTGGGACGCCAAGCAGACCCACGAGTCGCTGCGCCAGTACCTGGTCGAGGAGAGCTACGAGCTCCTCGACGCGATCGACGACGGCGACCGGGCCGCGCTGCGCGAGGAGCTCGGCGACGTGCTGCTGCAGGTCCTCTTCCACGCCCGCGTCGCCGAGGAGGACCCGAGCGACCCGTTCGGCGTCGACGAGGTGGCGGCCGGGCTGGTCGACAAGCTGGTCAGCAGGCACCCGCACGTGTTCGCCGGGGGCGACCCCGCAGTGCGCGACGCGAGCACCCAGGAGTTCCGCTGGGAGGAGCTCAAGCAGCGGGAGAAGCGCCGGGAGTCCAGTGTGGACGGCGTGGCGATGGGCCAGCCCGCGGTGGCCCTGGCCGCCAAGCTCACCCAGCGCGCCGCTCGCGCCGGGCTGCCCGCCGAGCTGCTCCCGCACGGTGACGACCTCGGTGATCGGCTCTTCGCCCTCGCCGCCGAAGCCCGCCTGGCGGGCCGCGACCCGGAGCACGAGCTGCGCGCCGTCGCCCGCCGCTTCGCCCGGGACGTGCGGGCCGCCGAGTCAGCCGCTCGGGCGAATGGCGCGAACTCCACCCGAATGGAGCACGGCGCCTGGCTGGCCCACTGGCCGGACCCGTCCAGTCCTCTGTAGACAGTCCGGCCAGTCGTCCGGGTCCGTTGTGCGGGCGGTCTAAGCGCGTCCGCGCGCGGCCGCGGCCCGGCCGGGCGCCGCTGTGCGGGCGGACTACGACAGTCGGCGGGTACCGCAGGCCAGGCCGGTGAAAGTGGGGGCGGGGGTCGGTGCCAGTGGCTAACTTGGCAAGGTGACAGACGCCTATCTCAGATTTCCCCACCTGCATGCGGACCTGATCACCTTCGTCGCCGAGGACGACGTGTGGCTGGCACCGGCCGAGGGCGGCCGGGCGTGGCGCCTCTCGGCCGACCAGGTGCCGGTGACCAACCCCCGGTTCTCCCCGGACGGCACCCGGATCGCGTGGGCCTGCACCCGCGACGTCGAGCCCGAGGTGCACGTGGCCCCGGTCGGCGGCGGTCCGAGCGACCGGCTGACCTACTGGGGCGATGTGAACACCAGCGTGGTCGGCTGGACCCCGGACGGCCGGGTGGCCGCCCGCAGCTCCACCGGCCGCTCGTCGATCCGGGCCACCTGGGCCTACGCGGTGCCGCTGGACGGCGCGCCCGCCGAGCCGCTGCCCTACGGCCCGCTCGCCTCGCTCGACCTGGCCGCCGACGGGGGCGTGCTGCTCGGCTCGGCCATCTCCCGCGAGCCCGCGTGGTGGAAGCGGTACCGGGGCGGCACCATGGGCAAGGTCTGGATCGATCCAGCCGGCGGTGGCGATTTCCACCGCATCCTGTCCGAGGTGGACGGCCACATCGTCAACCCGCTCTGGGTCGGCGACCGGGTGGCGTTCCTGTCCGACCACGAGGGGGTCGGCAACCTCTACTCCTGCCTGCCCGACGGCGCTGACGTGCGCAAGCACAGCGACCACGCGGAGTTCTACGCCCGTGGCGCCACCACCGACGGCACCCGGGTGATCTACCACCGCGCGGGCGAGATCTGGGTCCTGGACAGCCTCGAGCACGAGCCGCGCCGGGTCGAGGTGGCCCTCGGCGGGTCGCGCGGCCCGCGCCAGGTCCACCCGATCACCGCGGGCCACCACGTCGGCCACGTCGGACCGGACCGCACCGGCCGGGCGAGCGCGGTCGAGGTGCGCGGCACCGTGCACTGGGTGACCCACCGGCACGGCCCGGTCCGCGCGCTCTCGGTCGAGCCCGGCGTGCGCGCCCGGCTGCCGCAGGTGCTCGGCACCACCGGCACCGCGGTGTGGGTCACCGACGCCGACGGCGAGGACGCGCTGGAGTTCGGCCCGGTCGAGGGCCGCGAGCCCGGCGTGCGCCCGCGCCGGATCGCCACCGGCGAGCTGGGCCGGGTGCTGGAGCTGGCGGCGTCGCCGGACGGCCGCCGGGTCGCCGTGGTCACCCACGACGGCCGGCTGCTGCTGGTCGACGTCGACGACGGCGACGTGCACGAGGTGGTCAAGGTCCGCGAGATGGACCCGTCCGGGCTCACCTTCTCCCCGGACTCGCACTGGCTCGCCTGGGCGCACCCCGGGCCCAGCCCGCTGCAGCACATCAAGATGGTCAACACCACCAGCCTGACCGTGGTGGACGTGACCCCGCTGCGCTTCGTCGACTCGGACCCGGCGTTCACCCTCGACGGCAAGCACCTGGCGTTCCTGTCCAACCGCAGCTTCGACCCGATCTACGACGTGCACGTGTTCGACCTGTCCTTCGCCAACGGCAGCAGGCCCTACCTGGTGCCGCTGGCGGCGATCACCCCGTCGCCCTTCGCACCCGTCCGCGAGGGGCGCGCCTTCGGTGAGGACAAGGACGACAAGGACGACGACCGCGACGACGCCGACGACAAGACCCCCCGCACCACCGTCGACCTGGAGGGCATCGCCGACCGGGTGGTCGCCTTCCCGGTCCCGGCGGCCCGCTACTCGCGGCTGGTGGCGGTCAAGGGCGGGGTGCTCTGGCTGCGCGACCCGCTCACCGGCTCGCTCGGCGACGACCTCGACGACCTGGGCGCCGACCACCCGCGCTCGGTGCTCGAGCGCTACGACCTGGCCAAGCTCAAGGTGGACACGCTGGTCGACGGCCTGGACGAGGTCTGGCCCAGCGGCGACGGCCAGCGCATCGTGGTCCGCGACGGCCGCACCCTCAAGGTGCTGCCCGCCGACCGCAAGGGCGACAACGACGACAGCTCCGAGGACAACATCACCGTCGACCTGACCCGGGTCCGGGTGCGGGTCGACCCGGCCGCGGAGTGGCGGCAGTCCTTCGACGAGACCGGCAGGCTGATGCGCGACCACTTCTGGCGCGCGGACATGAACGGCGTCGACTGGGCGGGCGTGCTCGCCCGGTACCGCCCGCTGGTCGACTCGCTGGGCTCGCACGACGAGCTGGTCGACCTGCTCTGGGAGGTGCACGGCGAGCTGGGCACCTCGCACGCCTACGTGATGCCGCAGCGCGCGGGCGTCGACCACCGCCGCAGGCTCGGCCTGCTCGGCGCCGACCTCTCCCGCGACGCCGACGGCGTCTGGCGGATCACCGCGATCGTGCCGGGGGAGAGCTCCGACCCGCGGGCCCGCTCGCCGCTGCGCGCGCCCGGCGTCGGGGTGCGCGAGGGCGACGCGGTCGTCGCCGTGGACGGCATCACCGTCGACCCGCTGCGCGGCCCGGCGGCGCTGCTGGTGGGCACCGCGGGCTGCCCGGTCGAGTTGACCATCGAGCCCAAGGGCGGCGGCGCGACCCGCCGCGTGGTGGTCGTGCCGCTGCTCGACGACATGCCGCTGCGCTACCAGGCGTGGGTGTCCGGCCGCCGCTCCTACGTGCACACCGCCACCGACGGCAAGGTGGGCTACCTGCACGTTCCCGACATGGTCGCCAACGGCTGGGCGCAGCTGCACCGCGACCTGCGGCTGGAGATGCGCCGCGACGGCGTGGTCGTCGACCTGCGGGAGAACCGCGGCGGGCACCTGTCGCAGCTCGTCGTGGAGAAGCTCAGCAGGCGGATCGTCGGCTGGGGCCGCGCGCGCGACGGCTACTACGAGGAGACCTACCCCCTCGACGCCCCGCGCGGGCCGGTGGTCGCGGTCGCCGACGAGTTCTCCGGCTCCGACGGCGACATCGTCAACGCCGCGATCAAGGCGCTCGGCATCGGCCCGGTCGTGGGCACCCGGACCTGGGGCGGGGTGGTGGGCATCGACATGCGCTACCGGCTCGTCGACGGCACCCTGGTCACCCAGCCGCGCTACGCCACCTGGATGGAGGGCGTCGGCTGGGGGATGGAGAACCACGGCGTCGACCCCGACGTCGAGGTGGTCACCCGGCCGCAGGACCACGCGGCCGGGCGCGACCCGCAGCTCGACACCGCGATCCGGATCGCCCTGGAGCGGCTGGCGGCCAAGCCCGCGGCCACGCCGCCCGACCTCCCCCCGTTGGGCTAGCGCGTTCCTGCCGTGGGGGGCGCGCGTCCCCCACGGCAGGATGGCGATCATGGGATTCGACACCGACACCGCCCGGATGATCGCGGCCAACGAGGCGAACTGGGACGCGCGCACCCCGATCCACCTCGCCAGCGCCTTCTACGACGTGGCCAACCGCGACCCGGAGGTGTGGTTCGCCGAGTTCGAGTGGGCCGACCTGGGGGAGCTGGCGGGCAAGGACGTCGCCCACCTGCAGTGCCACATCGGGGCCGAGACCATCGCCCTGGCCCGCCGCGGCGCCCGCGTGGTGGGCCTGGACATCTCGGCGGAGTCGGTGCGCGCCGCCCGCGAGCTCGCCGCGGCCAAGGACGTGGAGATCGACTACGTCAAGGCCGACGTGTTCGCCGCCGCCGACGCGCTGGGCCGCGAGCGCTTCGACGTCGTCTACACCGGCAAGGGCGCCATCTGCTACCTGCCCGACCTGGACGCCTGGGCGGCCCAGGTCGCCGCGCTGCTGCGCTCGGGCGGCCAGGTGTACGTCGTGGAGTTCCACCCGCTGCTGAACGCGCTGGGCCCGACGCCGCCCGCCGACGGGAGCGAGGACCTGCTGCTGCGCCACGACTACCTCGGCGGCCGCGGCGAGGTCGAGCGGGACGCCACCCGCACCTACACCGACGGCCCCGAGCTGACCGAGGCCAAGGTGTCCTTCGAGTGGCCGCACGGGCTCGGCGAGGTGGTGAACGCGCTGGTGGGAGCCGGTCTGCGGATCGCCGGACTGCGCGAGACCGAGCAGCTGCCCTGGCCCCGCTGGTCCACCATGACCGTTCCCGATGGCGGCTGGTTCGCGCTGCCCGCCGCGGCGCCCCGGATCCCGCTGATCTACGCCCTGCGGGCCGTGAAGCCCTGATCGAACGGTGCCGGTCGCTGGTGCCGTGATCGTCTGCGGCCGATGGAGAAACCGGTGAGGCTGCACGTCGACCTGCCGCGGGCCGAGGGTTCGCCCATACCGAGTTCGGCTGGGTGCAGTCCTACGCTCGCGCTGCGTGCGCCCGCCGATCCTGTACGGCGACGTCTCCCGGCCCGGCGAGTGGCTGCTGCGTGGGCAGCGCCGGGAGTCGGTGCTGCCGGGGTCCCTGCCGAGCGCCGCTGACCCGGGGCTGACGAGCGCTCGGCTCCCGGCGTGTTTGGCCGGCGTCCGCGCAGGTCAGCGCTTCGGGGTCGGCGGCGAAGCGTCCGGTTTGGCCGTTGTCCGCGCGGGGAACACGTAGCCTGGTTTTGTGGCCGCCTCCCCGACTCCTCCGCCGACCACGCTCGCCCTGCTGATGGAGCCCTCGCCCGAGCCGTCGCGCCCGCGCCGCCGCTGGGTGGGCCGGGTGCTGCTGGTCGTGGTGCTGGTCGCGCTCGGCGCCGGAGCGGTGGTGCTCTTCGAGTCCGTCGACGACAGCCCGCCCGCCGACCGCTTCGAGCGCTTCACCGTCGCCGACCTCGACGTCGAGGTCGGCGCCCTCCCGCCGGTCGGCGCGGCGGTCCCGCAGACCCGCGAGTGGGCCGACCGGCTGGCCGCGGTCACCGACATCCCGGCCCGGACGCTGGTGGCCTACCTCAACGCCGAGGCGGCGATCCGCGGCAGTCAGCCGGACTGCAAGCTGTCCTGGGTCACCCTCGCGGGCGTCGGCCGGGTCGAGTCCCACCACGGCCGCTACGGCGGCACCCGGGTGGGCGAGGACGGGCAGCTGTCCAAGCCGATCATCGGCGTCCCGCTCGACGGTTCCCCGGGTGTGCAGGCGATCCAGGACACCGACGGCGGCAGGCTCGACGGCGATCCCCGGTGGGACCGGGCGGTCGGCTCGATGCAGTTCCTCCCGGCCACCTGGGCCCGCTGGTCCCAGCGCGCCAACGGCGACGGCAGGCAGGCGGACCCGCAGAACGTCGACGACTCGGCCCTGACCGCGGCCCGCTACCTGTGCGCGATGGGCGGCGACCTGTCGACCGGCCCGGGGTGGTGGAAGGCAGTGCTGACCTACAACGAGTCCAAGAAGTACGGCCGCGACGTCTACAGCGGCGCCGACGCCTACGCCCGCAAGGCCGCGGAGATCGGCTAGCCCCGCCGCCAGGCGAGGCAGGTGGGGATAGCCGCGGAGTCGAGGAACTCGGCGACGGCGGTGGTCAGGTCCTTGATCGAGATGCCGGACCCGGGTGGGAACTCGTCGTCGTCGTACTCGCCGCCTGGTGATCCGGGCAGGCCGATCGGGTAGTGCTTGCCGCTGGCCATGTCTTGGTAGCTGAGGTAGCCGAAGCCGTCGTGCACAGCAGCGAAGACGTCGTGGTCGGGTAGTTGCCGAGCCTGTTCCCACAGGGGCCGTCCGAGGTGGACCAGACTGGCGAGCAGCGCACCGGGCAGGCTGATCCGGCGCACGAAGTCGACCACATCGGCCTGGGACGTGAGCTGCACGCGGTCACCACCCTGCGAGCCGTCGGGGTGGTCGATCGCCCAGTAGGCGTCAATCGTCATCGGGAGACTTCCCGACATAGGTGCGTCCTTCTCCAGAGGAGCTCGTCCAGCACCCCCTCGGCCACCATCCGGCAAGCGAACTGGATCTCGACGTGCCGGGCGAGCCTGGACACCGCCGCGCCCGCTGATGAGTCCGAACTCCTCCGCGCGGCGGTTCGCCGCGTCGAAGTACGGCCCTTGGCCGTTGACCAGGAGTACCGCATTGCCTGCGGCGTCGTGCCACAGGCAATGCGTTCCGGCGACGATGGGCGGGGCAGCCTGACCAGCTGCTCCGCTTGCGTCGTCGTGCCGCTCGGCCCCGAGGTCGGCGCGTGATCGAGGTGCCAGACGGCGATGCCCTCAAGCAGTGCCTGGACCCGTTCGAGCGCCGGGATCAGTTCCCGGTCGGTCGGCGTCGGTTGAGATCAGCCGCTGAGGTGGTGTTGGGCGGCGGTGGTGATGTCGTTCTGCGCCTGCTCGATGGCCGCGCCCAGGTCGGCGGCCAGGGACTGGGCCCGGCCGATGGACTGCTGCACGGTGGCCGCGCTGGTGGTGTTGCCGAGCAGGTGGGTGACCTGGCCCAGGGCGGTGTTCAGCTCGTTGTTGATGGACTGGACCTGGCCCGCGGGCAGGCGGTCGGCGAGGTTGGCCAGTTCTTGGGCTTGGTCTTGGATGCTCATCCTCCGGATTCTCCCGTCACAAGATCGGTTGCCGCAGACGAGGTCATCTTCGCCGACGGGGCCCGGCCCGGCCCAGGTGAATCCCCCGAATGCTCAGGAGTCTCGCTCGACCGCGATGCGGGCGTTCACCTCGCCGAGGGCCTCCTGGTACTCCGGGAGGGGGTTCATCGCGACGGCCATCCGCAGTTGGGTCTGCGCCTCGGTGAGCCGGGCCTGCCGCTGCAGCGTCTTGCCGAGGGCGAACCGGGCGTAGTGGTCGGTGGGGTCGAGGTCCAGGACCCGCAGGAAGGCGGCCTCGGCGCGGCGGAGCTGGGCCGAGCCGAAGTAGGCGCGGCCCGCCAGCAGCTGCACGCTCGGGGTGTCCGGCGCGGCCTCCAGGACCGGCGCCAGGGCGGCCAGGGCGTCCAGGGGCCTGCGTTGCGCCACCAGTGACTCTGCGTGGCGGAACGCGTCGAACGCGTCAACCGGCTCCTCCGTCATAGTCAGATCAACATTACGCGGCGGGGCCCGGTTCATCGACCCCCTTGGTGTGAGCGATCCCGCTCGCCCGCCTGAGGGCGCCGGGGCGGGTCGGGCCGCTAGGCTCGCCGTGGAGTACTGGGTCGCTTTGTGAGGAGCACTACGTGGCTGTCATCGAGCAGGTCGGCGCGCGCGAGATCCTGGACTCGCGGGGCAACCCCACCGTCGAGGTGGAGGTCGCGCTGGACGACGGGACGCTGGCCAGGGCCGCGGTGCCCTCCGGCGCCTCCACCGGCGAGCACGAGGCCGTGGAGCTGCGCGACGGCGACGCCAACCGCTACTTCGGCAAGGGCGTCGAGAAGGCCGTCACCGCGGTGCTCGACGAGATCGGCCCGGAGCTGCAGGGCGTCGACGCCGTCGACCAGCGCATCGTCGACCAGAAGCTGGTCGACCTCGACGGCACCCCGGACAAGTCCCGGCTCGGCGCCAACGCCATCCTCGGCGTCTCGCTGGCGGTGGCCAAGGCCGCGGCCGAGTCCAGCGGCCTGGAGCTCTTCCGCTACCTGGGCGGCCCGAACGCGCACGTGCTGCCGGTGCCGATGCTCAACATCCTCAACGGTGGCGCGCACGCCGACACCGAGGTCGACATCCAGGAGTTCATGATCGCGCCGATCGGCGCGGAGAGCTACCGGGAGGGCCTGCGCTGGGGCGTGGAGGTCTACCACTCGCTCAAGGCGGTGCTCAAGTCCAAGGGCCTGGCCACCGGGCTGGGCGACGAGGGCGGCTTCGCGCCGAGCCTGGGCAACAACCGCGAGGCGCTCGACCTGATCCTGGTCGCGATCGAGAAGGCGGGCTACACCCCCGGCCGCGACATCGCGCTGGCCCTGGACGTGGCCGCCACCGAGTTCTACTCCGACGGCGCCTACACCTTCGAGGGCGCCAAGAAGAGCGCCGAGCAGCTGATCGCGTACTACACCGAGCTGGTCGAGGCCTACCCGCTGGTCTCCATCGAGGACCCGCTGGCCGAGGACGACTGGGACGGCTGGGTCCGGCTCACCGCCGAGGTCGGCGAGCGGGTGCAGCTGGTCGGCGACGACCTGTTCGTCACCAACCCCGACCGGCTGGAGGAGGGCATCGCCCGCCGCGCGGCCAACGCGCTGCTGGTGAAGGTCAACCAGATCGGCACCCTGTCGGAGACCCTCGACGCGGTCACCCTGGCCACCTCCTACGGCTACCGCAGCATGATGAGCCACCGCTCCGGCGAGACCGAGGACACCACCATCGCCGACCTGGCCGTGGCCACCGGCGTCGGCCAGATCAAGACCGGTGCCCCGGCCCGCGGCGAGCGCACCGCCAAGTACAACCAACTGCTGCGCATCGAGGAGACCCTGGGCGACGCCGCGCGCTACGCGGGCGACCTCGCCTTCCCGCGCTTCTCCGCGGAGTCCTGACCGCATGGTCGGGCGCGGCACCGAGCGCGGTGGGCGCGGGCGGCGGGACACCGCCGCCCGGCGGCCCGAACGCGTGCGGCGCACGCGCCCGGCCGCGGCCACCCCGCGCGACGAGCCGCGCCCGGCCGCCCGGCGCAAGCGGGGGCCGGTCCTGGGCCTGTCCACCACCCGCCGGGCCGCGATCTTCGCGACGGTGGTGTGCGCGCTGGCGCTGAGCGTGGCGGTCCCCCTGCGCACGTACCTGTCCCAGCGCGACGACGTGGAGCTCCAGGAGCACCGGCAGGCGGAGTTACGCGCCCAGGTCGACGAGCTGACCCGGCGCAAGGAGCAGCTGGCCGACCCGGAGCAGGTGCGGATCGAGGCGCGCGAGAGACTGCGCTACGTGATGCCAGGAGAAACGCCGTACATGGTCCAGCTCCCGTCGGACACCGGCGGCCCCGGCGCGGGCCAGCCGCCGACCCAGTCGATCCCGCAGCAGGCCTGGTACCAGAGCCTGTGGGACTCGGTGTCCGGGGCGCGCGGCTGATGCTGGAACCGGTTTCCGAGGCCGATCGCGCCGCCGTGGCCGTCCAGTTGGGACGCGAGCCGAGAGCCATCCGGGCGGTGGCGGCCCGGTGCCCCAGCGGGCACCCGGCGGTGATCCAGACCAGCCCCCGGCTGGAGGACGGGACACCGTTCCCGACGCTGTACTACTTGACCTGCTCGCGGCTGGCCGCGGCCATCTCGACCCTGGAGACCACCGGGGTGATGAAGTCGATGACCGATCGGTTGGCGGACGACCCGGAGCTGGCCGCGGCTTATCTGGCGGCGCATGAGGCTTACCTGGCTGAGCGGGACGCGCTGGACTCGTTGGGGACCCAGGTGACCGCTGGGGGGATGCCTGGGCGGGTGAAGTGCCTGCACGCCCTGGTGGCGCACTCGTTGGCGGTGGGGGCTGGGGTCAATCCGTTTGGGGATGAGGCTGTTTCGCTGCTGGCTGGGGCTTGGCCTACTGGGGAGTGCGCGGCTTCCTGAGCGGCTGCTGGCTTGTGGTGCGGGTTGCCGTCGGGTGTTGCTGTCTTCGTTGCTCGGGTCGTGATCGTGGGCGTCGGTCTGGGGGGTTTTGCTGCCCTTCGTTGCCCGGGTTACAAGCGGGGCTCGATCTAGTGAACTCGCTTCGTGTGGGGCCCCTAGAGCACCGCGGTGGGGAAAAGCGTGGGGTGAAGGGCATCCCCACCACCGGTCAAGTTTAGCGGTGCTCTCCCCCCACACGAAGCGAGTCCACTAGATCGAGCATCCGTAGCGGGGCCGGCGGTACCAGCGGGGTCGGGATCCTGTCACGTTCCATCGGGGTGGGGATTCTGTTGTGTACCAGCGGGGGTCGGCCTTCGGCTGCGGTACCAGCGGGGTTGGCCTCTCCGCTGCGGTTTGGTGGGTTGGGCTAGGGCGTGTTGGGGGTTACCCGCTCTACCAAGGTCTTTGTGTGTACTCCTGGGGGGAGGGTGCCCAGGACTCGGCCGCTTCCATCTAGTCGGCTGGCCAGGAAGGCGTCCGCTACCTCGGGGATGTGTCGGATGAGCAGGCTTCCCTGTAGGCACAGGGTGATCAGCTCGGCCAGCCTTCTGGCGCGGGCGGGCTCCGCTGCTCTGATCTCTGCTTCCAGTGCCTTGACTGCTGTGTCCAGGCGGGGGTCGGTGCCTGCCGTGGTGGCGAGCTCCTGGCTTAGTGTGTCCACTGTGGATGGTTCTTTGGTGATGGCGCGCAGGACATCCAGCGCCGTCACGTTTCCTGAGCCCTCCCAGATGGACATCAGGGGTGCCTCGCGGTAGAGCCTGGGCAGCCCTGACTCCTCGACATAACCGTTGCCGCCGAGGCATTCCAGGGCTTCGGCGACGATCGTTGGTGCTCGCTTGCAGATGTAGAACTTCGCCGCCGGCAGGGCGATGCGGAGCAGTGGTCCGGCGCCGTTGTCCACTTTGGTGTTGTCCACTTCGGTGGCCAGGCGCATGGCCAGGATGGTTGCCGCCTCGGACTCCAGGGCCAGGTCGGCGAGGACTGCCGCCATGGCGGGTTGGGTGCGCAGGAGGGTGCCGAAGGCGGTGCGGTGGTTGGCGTGGTGGGCCGCCTCCGACAGCGCTGCCCTGATGTTGGCCGTCGAGCCCAGGACGCAGTCGAGTCGGGTCATGGTGACCATCTCGATGATGGTGCGGACGCCCCGGCCCTCGTCGCCGATCGGCCAGGCGGTGGCTCCGGTGTACTCCAGCTCGGCGGAGGCGTTGGACTTGTTGCCGAGCTTGTCCTTGAGGCGCTGGATCCGCAGGGCGTTGCGGGTGCCGTCGGGCAGGACGCGGGGGAGCAGGAAGCAGGTGAGGCCGCCGGGGGCCTGGGCCAGGGTCAGGAAGAGGTCGTTCATCGGTGCCGAGGTGAACCACTTGTGGCCCACCAGCGAGTACGTGCCGTCGGCCCGCTTGGTCGCGGTGGTGGTGTTGGCCCGGACGTCCGAGCCGCCCTGCTTCTCGGTCATCGACATCCCGGCCAGCAGGCCCGCCTTGCCGGTGGGCTCGCGCAGGCCGGGGTCGTAGACGGGGGAGAGCAGGCCCGGCTCGAACCGGGCGGCGAGGTCCGGGGCGTGCCGCAGCGCGGGGACGGCCGCGTAGGTCATCGAGATGGGGCAGCCGTGGCCTGCCTCGGCCTGGGCCCACAGGGTGAACGCTGCGGCCCGGCGCAGGTGTGCGTGCGGGCCGCCTGCCCACGGTGCCGCGTGCAGACCGTGGGCCACCGCCCGGGACATCAGCCAGTGCCAGGACGGGTGGAACTCGACCTCGTCGACGCGGTTGCCGTAGCGGTCGTGGGTGTGCAGGACCGGTGGGTTCTCGTTCGCCAGCCTGCCGTGTTCGCGGGCAGTCTCCGAGCCCGCCTCCGCCGCCAGGGTGCCCAGGGAGTCGACCACCTGCTCGGATCCGAACGCCCGCACCGCGCTGACCAGGGCCGGGTCACATCCGAGGGGGTCGAAGCGATGCAGTGGAGGCGCCTGGTTGGCCACGTCGTGCGTATGGTCGAGAGTGGGTACTGCGGGTGCGGTGGCGGTCACTACCGGAGGGTAACTCGGACGCCGGGCAACCTGAGGGGTGCGGCGTTACGTCCCCGTCATGGTCAAGACGGCCACAACTTGTACCCCAGGGTTAACAACGGGCGGCCGAAAGGGCGGCAGGTGACGACTTCTGTCCCCTTTTCGCTGGTATCGGCCCGTTGTCGGTGACTCTGAGCTGGAGATGAGGCAGGGTAGATGACCGGACGCGCGAGAAGAGGTCGGCGGTGGCCGGCGGCGACACGATGGCCGAGGGGCGGGGTTTCACAGTGAGTGCGGGCACAACCTGGAGCAAGCGGGCCGGGAAGCACCGGCAGCCCAGACAGCGGTGGCAGCGACGGCGGGGGACGGCGGCGGCGGTGGGCGCGCTGCTGCTCGTACCGGTCGTCGCGGCCGGGGAGCCGGTGGACTGGGCACACCCCGACGACGGGATCGCCCTGGCCGGGCACGCGGGCGGCGGCCTGGTCGGGCTCAAGGACTCCAGCGAGGTCTCGGCCGACGGGTCCCTGCCGGAGAACAACCAGCTCGGCGCGCAGGTGCTGGCGCTCGCGGGTGACCCCGCGCAGCTGGCCTTCACCGGTGGCCCGGCGGTGATCGTCCCGGGCGGGCCCAACGGCATCCCCGGCACCATGCTGCAGGCGTACATGAAGGCCGCCGCGGCGCTGGCCGCCTCGACGCCGAACTGCCACCTCGACTGGCCGCTGCTGGCCAGCATCGGGCGGATCGAGTCCAACCACGCCCGCGGCGGCCAGGTGGACGCCAACGGCAACACCGCTCGCCCGATCCTGGGCCCGGTGCTCAACGGCGGTGGCTTCGCCGCGATCGGCGACACCGACGGCGGCGCCTACGACGGCGACGCCCGCTGGGACCGCGCGGTCGGCCCGATGCAGTTCATCCCGTCGACCTGGCGGGGCTACGCCTCCGACGGCAACGGCGACGGCCAGACCAACCCGAACAACGTCTACGACGCCACCGTCGGCGCGGGCAAGTACCTGTGCTCCGGTGGCCTCGACGTGGCCAACCCGCAGCAGCGGGCGACGTCGATCTTCCGCTACAACCACTCCGACAGCTACGTGCGCACCGTGCTGATCTGGGCCGACGCCTACGCCAAGGGCGTCACCCCGGTCGCCACCACGCCGGTCAGCCAGATCGAGCAGGTCGCGATGCCCGCGCCGCTGCAGCCGGTCGCGCCGGTCGTGCCCGTGGTGCCGGGGGTCACGCCGACCCAGGCGCCGAGCGTGCCGCCCACGGGCGGCAGCACGCCGCCCGCTGACGGTTCGAGCACCCCGCCGACCACGCCGCCCACCGGGGGCACCACGACGCCGCCGGGCAGCAGCACGGAGCCGCCGAGCTCCACGACGCCGAGCACCACCGTGCCGCCGTCGACGACCACCCCGGCGCCCAGCTGCCCGGAGGTCCCGACGAGCACGCCCAGCCCGGCGCCGACCACCACGCCGGTGCCCGAGGACCCGTGCGCCGCGCCGACCACCCCGGCGGCGCAGCCGACGAGCACCGGTGCCGCCGGATCGGCGTTGCCGACCCCGTAGAAATGCGCGGCCATAAGGTCGGGCCATAACATTACCGCTAATGTCGCCCCCGCTCATCGCGAGCGGGGGCGACATTGCTTCGTTCACAGAATTGGTCCGTTAACAGAATTGGCGCGGGCCACCCGAAGCCTCTCGCGGGCCGCCCGCGCGCATTTCGGACAGGCTTCGATCCTTAGCAAAACTACGTATCTCGGCCGGCGAAAACGGCGGTCACACCCGCCCGCGCGGCGTCGCCTAGGCTGGCCGCCATGACCAGGGTCGCCGCCATCGACTGCGGCACGAACTCGATCCGGCTGCTCGTCGCCGATGTCACGGTGCGTCATGACGGCTCGTTCTCGCTGCGCGACCTGCACCGCGAGATGCGCGTGGTGCGCCTCGGCCAGGGGGTGGACGCCACCGGTGTGCTGGCCCCCGAGGCGCTGGAGCGCACCAGGGCCGCGCTGGTCGACTACACCGCCGTGCTGCGCCGCAAGGGCGTCGAGCACGTGCGCATGGTCGCCACCTCGGCCACCCGCGACGCCGCGAACCAGGCCGAGTTCTTCGACCTGACCAGGGCGGTCCTGGGGGTGTCCGCCGAGGTCATCAGCGGTGACGAGGAGGCCAGGCTCTCCTTCGTCGGCGCGGTCGGCGACCTGCCGCCCGAGGACGGGCCGTTCCTGGTCGTCGACGTCGGCGGCGGCTCGACCGAGCTGGTGCTGGGGACCTGGGACGGGGTGAAGGCCCAGGTGGAGGCCGCGCGCTCGGTCGACATCGGCTGCGTGCGGATCACCGAGCGGGCGCTGCGCTCGGACCCGCCGACGGCCGACGAGGTGGCCGAGGCGCGCGCGCTCGCCGCGGACGTGCTCGACGAGGCGTTCGCCGCCGTGCCGGTGTCGCGGGCCCGGACCTGGGTGGGCGTCGCGGGCACGGTGACCACGCTGTCCGCCATCTCGCTCGGCCTGGCCGAGTACGACCCGGAGCGGATCCACCTGAGCGCGATCCCGGTGCCCGAGATCGCGGCGATCACCGGCCGGTTGGTTACCATGAGTCACGATGAGCGCGCCTCGATCGGGGCTATGCACCCCGGTCGAGTGGACGTCATCGGTGGCGGCTCGATCATCGTGGAGGCGCTGGCGCGCCACATTTCCACCGAGACGAGCATCACACAGCTTCTCGTCACTGAGCACGACATTCTTGACGGGATCGCGCTGTCGGTCGCCGAAAGGGCTGACTTACAGTGAGGAAAACGGGACGTCTCAACAATGACCTGGCACTGGTTGGACAGAATAGTTGTCCGATTAGCGGTCACTCATTGAACAGACCATCCCCCAAACGGATGAACTAGAGTCGATTGTGACTCGTTTGTGACGTGCTCGATCGCGCACCGTCTCGCCCCTCCGGTTAACTTCCACTCACTTTCGGAGCGGGCGGTTCCGCTTCGTGATCGACGGAGCCGATGGCGGACCAGCCCGAGCACGTCGAACGAGCCTGGGAGGAGACCCATGCGCAAACCACGCTGGATAGCGGCAGCGGTGATGCCGCTTGCACTCGCGCTCACGATTGCGGGGTGCGGCGGTGGTAGCGAGAGCGGGACTGGCGGCACGACCGGCAGCGGCGACGCGGGCAAGACCGACGGCGCCCTGTCGGCCTTCACCACCGAGCCGGAGAACCCGCTCATTCCGGGCAACACGAACGAGGCGGGCGGCAGCAAGGTCGTCCGCGCGCTGTTCACCGGCCTGACGCGCTACGACCCGGTCACCGGCGAGTCGAAGAACGCGATGGCCGAGAAGATCGACACCACCGACTCCAAGGTCTTCAAGATCAAGATCAAGTCGGGCTGGAAGTTCCACGACGGCACCGAGGTCAAGGCGAAGAACTTCGTCGACGCCTGGAACTTCACCGCGCTGAGCACCAACGGCCAGCAGAACGCCAGCTTCTTCGAGCAGGTCCAGGGCTACTCCGACGTGCACACCACGGACCCGGACGGCGCCAAGGGCCCGCAGAAGGCGCCGGACCCCACGGCCAAGGAGATGTCCGGTCTCAAGGTCGTCGACGACTACAACTTCGAGGTCACCCTCGCCGCCCCGTTCTCGGTGTTCCCGCTGAAGCTGGGCTACAACCCGTTCTTCCCGCTGCCGGACTCGTTCTTCAGCGACCAGAAGGGCTTCGAGTCCAAGCCGATCGGCAACGGCCCGTTCAAGTTCGTCTCCCGCAAGCCGAACGCCGAGATCGTCCTGACCCGCAACGACGACTACAAGGGTGACGACGGCCCGAAGTTCAAGGGGCTCACCTACAAGGTCTACGAGTCCCTGGAGTCCGCCTACACCGCGGTCGTCTCGGGCGAGCTGGACTTCCTGGAGACCGTCCCGCCGTCGGGCATCGCCGGTGGCAAGTACAAGCAGGACCTCGAGGGCCGCAACGGCTCCACGCCGTACATGGGCAACCAGACCCTGAGCTTCCCGCTCTACGACCCGACCTACCAGAACGCCGACCTGCGCAAGGCCCTCTCGCTGGCGATCAACCGCCAGGAGATCGTCGACAAGATCTTCGACGGCACGCGCATCCCGGCCGACGGCTGGGTCAACCCGGCGGTCCCCGGCTACGCCCCGGGCCAGTGCGGTGAGCTGTGCACCTACAACCCGACCAAGGCCAAGGAGTACCTGACCAAGTCGGGCTTCACCGGCGCGGTCAAGCTGACCACCAACGCCGACGGCGGCCACAAGGACTGGATGACCGCCACCTGCAACAGCATCAAGAACGCGCTGGCCATCGAGTGCAGCTACGAGCCCATCCCGACCTTCGCCGAGACCCGCCAGCAGATCAACGCGCGGGCCATGAAGGGGCTCTTCCGTAGCGGCTGGATCGCGGACTACCCGTCGATCGAGAACTTCCTCAACCAGATCTACCGCACCAACGCCTCGTCGAACGACGCCACCTACAGCAGCACCAAGCTCGACGAGCTGCTGGCCAAGGCCGACTCGGCCCCGTCGGTCGCCGACGCCAACAAGCTCTACCAGGAGGCCGAGCGCGTCCTCGCCGAGGACATGCCCGTCATCCCGCTGTGGAACCAGACCTCGCAGTACGGCTGGTCGGACAAGCTCGACAACGTCCGGCTGTCCTCGCTGCGCGAGCTGGACCTCACCTCCGTGACGGTCAAGAAGTAGCAACGGAGTTTCCACTCCGGGCCGGGGGTGCGGTGATCCCGCGCCCCCGGCCCGGAGTCAGGTTGGGAGAGACTGATGGGACGCTACGTCCTCCGACGACTACTACAGCTGATCCCGGTGTTCATCGGGACCACCTTCCTCATCTACTGGCTGGTGTGGAGCCTGCCGGGCGACCCGTTCTCCGGGAAGTGCGGCGACCGGCCCTGCCCAGACTCCTACATCGCCTTCATGACCGAGAAGTTCAACCTCGACGACCCGCTGATCGTGCAGTACGGCAAGTACATGGCCGACCTGCTGACCGGTGACTTCGGCGAGACCTTCCGCGGCACCTCGGTCGGCGAGCTGATCGGCGAGGCCTACCCGAACACCATCCGGCTCGCGCTGGTGGCCCTGGCCATCGAGGCCGTCATCGGGCTGGGCGCCGGGATCCTGACCGGCCTGCGCGGCCGCGGCTTCCTGGACAACGTGGTCCTGGTCTCGACGCTGTTCCTGATCTCGCTGCCGGTGTTCGTCACCGGTTTCGTGCTGCAGATCGTGCTCGGCTTCGAGCTCGGCTGGATCAAGACGACGGTAACCGCGTCGCCCGCGCCGTGGGGGCAGCTGATCGTGCCGGGCTTCGTGCTCGGCAGTCTGTCCATGGCGTACGTGACGCGGCTGACCAGGACGTCGATCGCGGAGAACAAGCGCGCCGACTTCGTGCGCACCGCCGTGGCCAAGGGCCTGCCCCAGCGCCGCGTCGTGGGTGTGCACCTGCTGCGCAACTCCGCCATCCCGGTGATCACCTTCCTCGGCACCGACCTCGGCGCCCTGATGGGCGGCGCGATCGTCACCGAGGGCATCTTCAACATCAAGGGCATCGGAAACCTGGTGTACCGGGGCATCCTCGGCAAGGACGGACTGATCGTCACCGGCGTGGTCACCCTGCTGGTGATGGTCTACCTGCTCTCGAACCTGCTGGTGGACCTGCTCTACGCCGTCCTCGACCCAAGGATCCGCTATGACTGACCCGAGCACCGCGGCCACCGGCGCCGCGGTGACCACCACGGCGGCCGAGCACGTCACGGCCGCGGAGCACGTCGAGACCAAGGGGAGCAACAAGCCCCGCAGCCTCGCCTCCGACGCCTGGTACGACCTGCGCAGGCGCCCGCTGTTCGTCATCTCCGCCGCGCTGATCCTGCTGGTGGTGCTGATGGCGCTGGTGCCCACCCTGTTCACCTCGGCGGACCCGAACTACGGCGACCTCAACCGCAGCCGCCAGGGTCCGTCCGCGGACGCCTGGTTCGGCTACGACAACCAGGGCTACGACATCTTCTCCCGGACCATCTACGGTGCCCGGGCCTCGATCGTCGTCGGCGTGTCCGCCACCGTGCTGACGATCCTCATCGGCGCCACCCTCGGCCTGCTCGCCGGTTTCTACGGCGGCTGGATCGACGGGCTGATGTCGCGGATCGCGGACGTGTTCTTCGGTCTGCCGTTCGTGCTCGGCGCGATCGTGATCCTGTCCAGCTTCCGCTCGCAGGGCGAGAGCTCGGCGACCGAGATCATGGTCCTGGTGGTGTTGTCGATCTCGCTGCTGTCCTGGCCGGTCTGCATGCGCATCATGCGGTCCGCGGCCATCACCGCCAAGCAGCAGGACTACGTGAAGGCCGCGCGCGCCCTGGGCGCGAGCTCCTCGCGGATCATCCTGCGGCACATGCTGCCCAACGCCATCGCTCCCGTGCTGGTCTACGCCACGATCGCGCTCGGCGCGTTCATCGGCGCCGAGGCGACGCTGTCGTTCCTCGGCCTTGGCCTGCGCGCGCCGGTGGTGTCCTGGGGTGTGATGATCGCGGACTCCCGCGACGTCATCCGCGTGGCGCCGCACAGCCTGCTGTTCCCGGCGGCCTTCCTGACCGCGACCGTGCTGGCCTTCGTGATGCTCGGCGACGCCGTGCGCGAAGCGCTGGACCCGAAGATGAGGTAAGGACGCATGTCCGCGAACACTGTGAAGTCCTCTGTGGACGCCCGACGGACCGGACCGGTCCCGGGCGCGCCACTGCTGGAGGTCGACGACCTCTACGTCGAGTTCCGCACGCGTGACGGCGTGGCCAGGGTGCTCAACGGCGTCAGCTACAAGGTCGAGGCCGGGGAGACCCTGGCGGTGCTCGGCGAGTCCGGCTCGGGCAAGAGCGTCACCGCGCAGACGGTCATGGGCATCCTCGACATGCCGCCGGGGTTCATCACCGGCGGCGAAGTGCGCTTTCACGGCGAGAACCTGCTCAAGGCGAGCCAGCGGCGCAGGCGGGAGGTGCGCGGTTCGGGCATCGCCATGATCTTCCAGGACGCCCTCTCCGCGCTCAACCCGGTTTTCACCGTCGGCTTCCAGATCGAGGAGCAGCTGCGGGTCCGCCGGGGCATGTCCCGCCGGGACGCCCGCAAGCGCGCCATCGAGCTGCTCGACCTGGTGAAGATCCCCAACCCCAAGGGGCGCGTGCGGCAGTACCCGCACGAGTTCTCCGGCGGCATGCGCCAGCGCGCCATGATCGCCATGTCGCTGGCGCTCGACCCGGAGATGCTCATCGCCGACGAGCCGACGACCGCGCTGGACGTCACCGTGCAGGCGCAGATCATGGACCTGCTCAAGGAGATCCAGGTCGAGCGGAACATGGGCCTGATCCTGATCACCCACGACCTCGGCGTGGTCGCCGAGGTCGCCGACCGGATCGCGGTCATGTACGCCGGGCGGATCGTCGAGCAGTCCGACGCCCGCTCGCTCTACCGCAAGCCGGGCCACCCCTACACCCTGGCGCTGCTGGACTCGCTGCCCCGGCTCGACCTCAAGGGCACCGAGCTCAACACCATCAAGGGCCTGCCGCCGAGCCTGCTCAACATCCCCAGCGGCTGCCCGTTCCACCCGCGGTGCCCGCGCGTGCAGGAGATCTGCAAGACCGAGGTGCCCGCGCAGCACCGCCCCCTGCCGGGCAGGCTCAGCGCGTGCCACTTCGCCGAGGAGATGATCGCCGGTGACTGACAACATCCTCGAGGTGGACGGGCTGGTCAAGCACTTCCCGGTCCGGGTGGGCGTGCTGTTCAAGCGCACCGTCGGCCACGTCCGCGCGGTCGACGGCGTCTCGTTCGACCTGCGGCGCGGGGAGACCCTCGGCGTGGTCGGCGAGTCCGGCTGCGGCAAGTCCACGCTGGCCCAGGTCCTGATGCGGCTCGAGCCCCCGACCGGGGGCACGATCCGGTTCGAGGGCGAGGACATCACCAAGATCCAGGGTGGGGCGCTGCGCAGGCTGCGCCGGGACATCCAGATCGTGCTGCAGGACCCCTACACCTCGCTCAACCCCCGGATGACCGTCGGCGACATCGTCGGCGAGCCGTTCGAGATCCACCCCGAGGTGGCGCCGAAGGGCTCGCGGGCGAAGAAGGTCCGCGACCTGCTCGACGTGGTCGGGCTCAACCCCGAGCACATCAACCGGTACCCGCACCAGTTCTCCGGCGGCCAGCGCCAGCGCATCGGCATCGCCCGCGCGCTCGCGCTGCGCCCCAAGGTGATCGTCTGCGACGAGCCGGTGTCGGCGCTGGACGTCTCGATCCAGGCGCAGGTGATGAACCTGCTCGGCGACCTGCAGACCGAGTTCGGCCTGTCCTACCTGTTCATCGCGCACGACCTGTCGGTGGTCCGGCACCTCTCGGACCGGGTCGCGGTGATGTACCTGGGCAAGATCGTCGAGATCGGTACCGAGAAGGAGATCTACGAGCACCCGACGCACCCCTACACGCAGGCGTTGCTGTCGGCGGTGCCGGTGCCCGACCCGGAGCTGCGCGGCCAGCGGCAGATCATCCGGCTGGAGGGCGACGTCCCCAGCCCGGTCGACCCGCCGTCGGGCTGCCGGTTCCGCACCCGCTGCTGGAAGGCGCAGGACATCTGCGCGAGCGAGGAGCCGGTGCTGACCACGAGGGTGGCCGCGCACCCGAGCGCGTGCCACTTCGCCGAGGAGAAGTCGGTCGTTCCCTGATGTCGGGGCAGAGCTCAGGGATGTTCGCCAAGCGAGGAGGAGTACGCGTGAATCGACGAAAGCTGGTGGGGGCCGCGGCCGCGGTTCCCTTGGTCGTGGCACTCGCGGGAATCGTGGCGCCGGTATCGGCGAACGCGCAGCCCGCGCTGTCCGGCAAGACTGTCGAGTACAACGTCCTCAGCGCTGACGGTGCCAGCGTCGAGTCGGTCGAGGCCGCGGTGCGCTCGGCCGGAGGCACGGTGGTCACCAGCAACAAGGCCGCGGGTCTGGTCACCGCGACCGCGCCGGAGAGCGGCTTCACCGCGCGGCTGGCGACCGAGCGCTCGGTCGACACCGCGGCCCGCTCGAAGTCCATCGGGCAGGCGCCCAAGGACGACAAGGCGGCCAAGTCCAAGGCCGTCGAGCAGGAGAACCGCACTGCTCGCGCGGGCAAGAAGGACAAGCCGAAGAAGGCCGCCACCGCGGGCATGGACCCGTTGGACTCGCTGGCGTGGGGCCTGAGCGCGGTGCGCTCGGACCTGGCCCGCACGAAGCAGGCCGGTGACAAGCGGGTCAAGGTCGGCGTGCTCGACACCGGTGTGGACGGCAGCCACCCGGACATCGCGCCGAACTTCGACCGGGCGCTCTCGCGGAACTTCACCCACGACATCCCGGTGGACGAGAACGGCACCGTCGTCGACGGCCCGTGCGAGTACCGCGGCTGCGTGGACCCCGCGGACGTCGACAACGGCGGCCACGGCACGCACGTCGCGGGCACCATCGCCGCGGCGGCGGACGGGTTCGGCATCTCCGGTGTCGCGCCGAACGTGACCATCGTGAACATCCGCGGTGGCCAGGACTCCGGCTCGTTCTTCCTGCAGCCGGTCGTCGACGCGATGACCTACGCCGGTGACGCCGGGCTCGACGTGGTCAACATGTCGTTCTACGTGGACCCGTGGCTGTTCAACTGCGCCAACAACGCCGCCGACAGCCCGGCGCAGCAGGCCGAGCAGCGGCTGATCGTCAAGTCGATCAGCCGGGCGATGGAGTACGCGCACCGCAAGGGCGTCAGCCAGGTCGTGTCGCTGGGCAACGGGCACATGGACCTGGCCAACCCGCTGCCGGACGCGAGCAGCCCGAACTACCCGGCGGGCACCACGCACCCGCGCACGATCGACAACGCGACCTGCCTGTCGCTGCCGATCGAGGGCCCGCACGCCATCGGCGTGGGTTCCTACGGTCCCTCGCTGGCCAAGGCGGACTACTCCAACTACGGCGAGCACATCTCGGTCTCCGCCCCCGGCGGCTACTTCCGCGACGGCTTCGGCACGCCGTGGTACCGGACCAACGAGAACGAGATCCTCTCCACCTACCCGCAGAACGTCGCCCTGACCGAGGGTGCCATCGACGCGGCGGGCAACGTCACGCCCGACGGCGAGGCCCTCGGCGTCCAGAAGGCCTGCAAGGCCAACGGCAAGTGCGGCTACTACCAGTACCTGCAGGGCACCTCGATGGCGTCCCCGCACGCCTCGGGCGTCGCGGCGCTGATCGTCTCGCAGTACGGCGACTACTCCCGCGACGGCGTCACCCTGTCCCCGGACAAGGTGAAGCGCGTCCTGGAGGGCACGGCGTCGCCGATCAACTGCCCGACCCCCCGCACGGTGGACTACACGGTCGTCGGGCGCACGCCCGACTTCAACGCCACCTGCACCGGCACGACCGAGTTCAACAGCTTCTACGGCAACGGCTCGGTCGACGCCTGGGCAGCGGTGACGAACGGCCGCAAGTTCCTGCGGTGACAGCGTTCTAGTCAGAAGAGGGCCCCTCGGTCGGTGACCGGGGGGCCCTTTCCGCGTCAGATCGACGAACCAAGTTCGTCGAGGACTTCCTCTACCAGCGCGACTACAGACGCTCTGATCACGTCCGGGTCGCCAGAACCTGCTTCCGCCGCCGCGGCGAGAGAGGGAAGCAGCCCGCCCCATTCTCTTCCGTGCTCGCGGATCGCCGCTACCGCGCTCACTACAGCATCTTCGGCCATGTGCTGCGATGCGATCTCCCGCAGGCTTGCTGCCAGGTTCGCCGGGTCCGTGGTTCTGAGCAGGCGGAGAACGTCCAACCCGTCCTTGGGCCTCAGCCGACTCGGCTGGGTGGCCCGTTCCGAGATTTTGATCATCTTCGCCACGACCAGTGCGGCCGGGCCCGCCACTTTCAACTGGAACGACCTGATGTCCAGCTCATCGAGCGCAATGATCGAATGCGTCTGGTTGTCGAACACCGCGGCTTCGAGGCCGGGTGTGCGGCGAGTGAACTTGCCGTGCGGTGGCAGATCCACACTGCGGCTCTTTCCCGGGCCGCTGAACGCTGCTGGAGTCAGCAGATCTACCGCCACCTGCCCACGGCCCAACCAGATCCCCGGTTGTGAACCCGGTACGAACCCCGCCGCACGCAGGACTTCAGGGACTCGAGGGTCATCGGGCAGCAAACCCGGTACGACAGCCAAGTCCGCGTTCGTCGTCGTAGGCGCGGTCGTCAGGTCGGCATCCCCGGTGTTCGCGTAGACGGCTTGGGCGCCGACGAGGATCACGGCGGCTCGGTGTGGGCCCAGCGCTTCCAGGGCGTCGAGCAGGACCGAGCGGGCTATCACGTATTCGGGTGGGGGCATGGTCATTCCCAACCTGGGTCGGTCTCTCCGAGGGCCGACATCAACTGCTCGGCCTCTTCGCTGGACCTGCCCGCGCCGGTCAGCAGATCTGCGACTACTTGGGCGGGGGCAGCGTAGGTGAGGCCATCCACCAGGCGTGCTCTGGCATGGACCACTTCGTCGTAGGGACTCATCACCAGGACGTTCGCGCCGTGTTCAGCCTTCTTCAGCCGCAGGTGGTCCATCACCTGGATGGGGTCCTCTGTGTACAGGCTCAGTGAGACCAACGGTGAGACCGGCGTAACGCCTTCGGGCAAGTAGGCGCGCGCCGCCGCCGATCCGGTCACCGCGTACCGCACTCCCAGAGATGCCGATGCTTCCAGCGCGTGACTTATACCTCGCGGGTCCACTGTCGTGATGACCTCGTTCGCCTTCATGACCTGGTAGTCGGCTGTCCAGCGGGTGAGCAGCGCGCGCTTCCGGACCGACGTCACCACGCCATCCGCACTGCGGTCGATCACCGCGTCCCGGTCCAGCAGTTCGAGTACGCGGGCACTCGTCGCAGCGCTTACATCCGCGCGGAAAGCGAGTTCGCGGACACCTGTCGGCAACGGCGTTTCGGACAGCGCCAGCACGACCTTCGCGGCTGCTGGGCCGCGGAGGGACTTGAGCAACCGGTCAGCGGGATCGCGGAAGCTGCTCCGGTCGGCACCGGCTCGGTCGAGGTATACGGCGGGGCTGTCGAGCCGCAGCCGGAGGTTGCCGGTAACGTCGAGCCACCCGAGACCGTGGTCGGCCAACTGCCTGCGGGCCGTCGGTGAGATGAACGGCGCCACGACGATCGCAGCAGCGGTCTCCGCCTCCTGAAGAGCCGCGAGGCGGGCGGCCATTCCTGCCACATCCCGTGGCGCGACGATACTCTTGACTTCAACCAGTACCCAGGCACTGGTGCCGTCTGCGGCGGTGATGGTGAATCGCGCATCGGCCCTGCCCCTCGTGGTTGGCCGTTCCTCTCGATAAGCAGTCAGCTGCCACGTCCTCGGCAAGAGTGATTGAAGGGTCTGCTCGGCGAAAGCGACCATCTCCGCAGCGCTCGTTCCAGGTTTCAGATCGTTCCATGACACGTGGAACACGCTAGTTTGTGGAACACTGGCCGTCAAACGAGATGCCCTAGCTCCATCGGGTCTCCTGATACCGCTGAGCTCGGACACGTCTGTCGTGGGAGAGCGGTCGGCGAAGTGCGCCCGACGACGCCAACCTCGCGCTGCAGGCGGCGGGAGAGGACGGTGGCCACCAAGTGCGTCACCTAGCCACTCTCGTCGTAGCCGAGGAATTGCTTCACTATGGTGGCGCATCCGTGGCGCATCCTTGACGCGCTGGGAAGTTGCTGCAGGTATGAGCAAGACACCAGTTCCCCACACCGCCACCCGGAGCGATGAGCGGGTCGACGATCCGCGCATCGCGTTGCGGCTGATGGTGCGGGTATCGGCTCGTCGACGAAGGGCCCGGGGACCGCGACAGCGCCTGGATTCTCCAGGGATCGGGTCACCAGCAGCCCGGGACGCGGGACCCGCAGTTCGCCAAGATCCACACCTACCGGCAGCGGCGGCCGCTGTGCCAGGTGTGCGCCGGGCTCGCGGACAGCGACGACGACGGTGTTCTCTGGGTTCTCAAGGACACCGCGGGCTTCTGCTCGCGGCATGCTCGTCAGCGAGCCGCCTAACTGCCTGCCTTGCCTCGAGCTGTCCCGACAGATCTTTCCCGCGCAGCGGGAAGGACATCTCGTTTGTGCGGGGTTGGGATCCTCGGGGTGGACGGGGTCCGCTACTGGCCCACGCTGAATGGGCCGTTGCCCTCGGATCTCAGGATCGCGCCGTTCCAGTCGTCTGCTGCGCCTTGGACGTTGGCGTCGAATTCGGGTCGGGAGCTCGGGAATGCGAGCCTGTCAGGTGAGCAGTCAGTTCTCGACCGCCGCCACGATGCCGGTATGGATCCACTAGCGAAGGCCCCCTCGGCACTGCCGAGGGGGCCTTCGCCGTTCGTGGGACCTAGTCGCTGTCGAGACTGGTGCGCTAAGGACTGGTGCGCTGTCGGGGACTGACGCGCGGTCAGTTGTTGCGGCTCTCAGTGGACTCGTCGGCCACCGGCTGGGGTCCGGTCACGCGGGCGAAGGGGACGACCACGCCCGCGCCCGAGCCGGTGCCCGCGACCTCGCGGAACCTGGTCAGCGCCAAGTGGACGTCCAACTCCTCCCGCATCGCCTCGATCTGCTGGTTCTGCTTGTCCCGCATCCGGTACTGCTCGACCCGGCAGTGCTGCAGCTCCGCGTTGGCCTCGCGCAGGTCCTGCCTGGTGCTGATCAGCATCGCGCACAGCCCGGTCAGCACCGCCGCCACGGCGGCTCCCGCCGCGAACAGCCCCGGCTTGTCGCTCGCGTCCACCGCCAGCGCCAGCGCCAGCAGCGTGATCGTCATCGCCGCGAGCGGCGCGGTGAACACCAGTTGTTGGCTCAGGTAGGAGAATCGCTGTCGAGGCACGTGGTCCTCCGAGGTCCGCAGTATCCGAGCCCGCGCGGGCGGCGGGAGGACTGGTCAGGCGTAGGGGTTGCCGCACACGTCGTCGGGCTGGTGATCTTGGACAGGAAGACTAGCCAGTTTCGCCGGGTTCGTCATGTTCGGCGTGCATCAGCGCGAGCTCCTCGGCCACCACCCGGAAGAACTCCGCTCGCGGCAGCGACCGCCGCAGCACGCGGAAGTGCTCGCGGACGGCCGCTTCCACGTCCTGGTGCGTGCTCCCAGGCAGGGCCGCGGGCCGCGGCGCGGGCTCGGCGGTGTCGAGCTTGGCCGCTTGCCCGCCCGCGAGCACCTCGTCGACGCCGCCCTCGGCGACCAGCAGGGCGCGCTCGAGCCTGCGCTTGGTGCGGCGCGGCAGCGAGATCGTGCCGCGGCGCACCCGGCGCAGGTTCACCGCGGACATCCCGGCGCGCTCGGCGACCTCCTGCCAGGAGAGGTCAAGATCCACCCGGCGGCTGTCCATCCACTCCGCCAGTTCCGCCCGGGCGGACGGATCATCGTTCGACATGCCTGCTCCCTACCTGGTCGAACATGATGCCACATGTTCCCCTGTGATCGCCGCGAGCCGCAACTCGTGACAGATCCCAGGTCACCTGGGTTGGCCATGATCGCCCATGACCGCTAATGTTCGCTTCAGTAGTCGGGGGGCGCGCGGCGCCCGGAACGGCAGGGGGTCCCTGTGCACGATGTAGTCGGGCTGGTCACCGCGGTCACCGGTCTCCTCACGGCCGCCACCGGACTCGTGGCGGGGGTCTGCGTCCTGGTGCGCCAACTGCGCAAGCGGCGGGCTGACGACGCCGCGCTCCGCGAGCGCGTCGAAGCCGCCGCCGCGGACGGCGTCATCACCGAGGACGAGATCGCCGACCTCCTCGACGGCCGGGAGGACCACCGCTGAGGCCGCGCGGTTCGGTACACAGTGGACTGATTCGCCGCTGGGGCTGGGAGCTTTCCTGTGCGGTACCGCGTCTGTCTGATTAGGACAGTGTGTCGTGCTGCGGACTTTCGCTGTGGGCCGCGTCGGGGATCACCGCCCGTCGAGGGTGCCTCGCCGCGGCCCGGACAGCCCTCGGTTCACAGGCCCGCTGCTACCTTCGCCGCCGTCAGCACCTCTTCCACCATCGCGGGCGTCAACCGCCCGGTGAAGGTGTTCTGCTGACTCACGTGGTAGCAGCCGAAAACCGACAACCCCGGTCCGCCGTCCAATGCCGCCAGGTCGTACCGCACCCCGTGGCCGAATCGCGGTCGCGGGACCGGCACCGCCCAGAATGAGGACAGGATCGGCACCAGCGCCTGCCACCCGAACGCGCCCAGCACCACCACCGATCGCAGCGTCGGCCGCAACAGCGCCAATTCCTCGACCAACCACGGACGGCAATTGTCCCTTTCCTCGACCGACGGCTTGTTCGCGGGCGGTGCGCATTTCACCGGCGCCGTGATCCGGACGCCGCGCAGCGCCAACCCGTCGTCGATCGACACCGCTGTCGGCTGCGATGCCAGGCCGACCGCGTGCAGGGCCGCGTAGAGCACGTCCCCCGACCGGTCGCCGGTGAACATCCGGCCGGTCCGGTTCGCCCCGTGCGCCGCCGGGGCCAGGCCGACCAGGGCCAGCGCCGCGTCCGGTGGTCCGAAGCCCGGCACGGGGCGCCCCCAGTACTCCTGGTCGCGGAACGCGGCCCGCCGCACCAGGGCCACCTCCTCGCGCCAGGCGACCAGGCGGGGGCAGGCCCGGCAGCCGGTCACCCGCTGGTCCAGGTCGTCGAGAGCGTTCACAGTCGCCATCACAGCACAGGACGTAGGGTCGGCACATGGCATCCACCGACGAGCCCGACGAGGCGACCACGCCCGCGCCCGAGCCGACCGACGACCTGGTGACCACCGCGCACTCGATCACCGTGCGCAGGCGCAAGCTCAACTACACGGCCACCACCGGCCGGGTCGTGCTGCGCCGGGAGGTGAGCACCGACGGCAAGTTCGACGGGCTGCTGCCCAAGGCGGAGATGTTCGTGACCGCCTACACCCTCGACGGCGCCGACCCCGCGCAGCGGCCGGTGACCTTCGCGTTCAACGGCGGGCCGGGGTCGGCCAGCGTGTGGCTGCACCTGGGGGTGCTCGGCCCGCGCCGGGTGGTCGCCCCGGACGCGGGCGCGCCGGTGCCGCCGCCCTACGGGTTGGTCGACAACACCGAGACGCTGCTGGCGCACAGCGACCTCGTCTTCATCGATCCCGTGTCCACCGGGTACTCGCGCGCGGCCAAGGGGGAGCGGGCCGCCGACTTCCACGGGTTCAAGGCCGACCTGGAGTCCGTCGGCGAGCTGATCCGGCTGTGGACCTCGCGCAACGGCCGCTGGGTGTCGCCGAAGTTCCTCGCGGGCGAGTCCTACGGCACCACCCGCGCCGCGGGCCTGGCCCAGCACCTGCAGAGCAGGCACGGGCTCTACCTCAATGGTCTAATCCTCATCTCTTCCGTGTTGGACTTCGCCACATTGGACTTCACGGAGGGCAACGACCTGCCCTACGCGCTGTTCCTCCCGAGCTACGCCGCCATCGCCCACTACCACGGTCTGCACGGCGATCGCGACCTCCAAGAGGTCTTGACCGTGGCAGAGGCCTTCGCCGCCACCGACTACCCGCACGCGCTCAGCCAGGGCTCTCGTCTGTCTACTGAGGACTACCAGGCCGCGGTGGCGACCACCGCGCGGCTCACCGGGCTGTCCGAGGACTACGTCGACCGGGTCAACCTGCGGATCGAGCACATTCGCTTCTTCACCGAGCTGTTGCGCCACCGCAAGCAAACCGTGGGCAGGTTGGATGGCAGGTTCACCGGTTGGGAGGCCGACTACGGGCGCGAACACATGAGCGAGGACCCGGCCTCGGCTGCCATCATGGGGGCCTACACCGCGGGGATCAACCACTACCTGCACACGGAACTGGCCTACCCCAACGACTTGCCCTACGAGGTGCTCAGCCTCGACGTCAACCGCAACTGGTCGTGGAAGGAGTTCGAGAACGCCCACGTCACCGTCACCGACAAGCTGGCGGCGGCGATGCGGGCCAACCCGCACCTGCGGGTGCATGTCGCATCCGGGTACACCGACGGCGCGACGCCGTACTTCGCGACCGAGCACTCCTTGGCGCGGTTGAACATCCCAGCAGTCCTGCGCGACAACATCGAGGTTTCCTACTACGGCGCCGGGCACATGATGTACCTGCACGAGCCCTCGCGGGTGCAGCAGTCGAAGGACATCGCGGCATTTGTGAACAAGAGCACCAACCGCTGAGCGGTGCCCCGCACGACCTCGACGCCGTACGCTTGAGCGCAGGCCCCCGACCGGATCCGGCCGGGGGCCTGTCTCAGCTGAGCCTCCCTTCGGCGAAGGGGTCCAAGCGTGAGCGACATCGGACGAAGACTGCGCCAGATCCGCAACGCCCGCGGCAAGTCGCTGGCGGTCGTGGCGGGCCTGGCCGGGATCTCGCCCTCGTACCTGAGCAGGTTGGAGTCCGGGCACCGCGCCCTGGACCGGCGGTCGCTGATCGTCGCGCTGGCGCGGGCGCTCGAGGTGGCGCCGACCGAGATCACCAACGCGGCGCTGATCGCCCCCGGCGAGGCCGACGACGACCGGGCCCTCGGCGCGGTCCGGCTGGCGCTGTTCGCCGCGGCGATGAACGCCCCGCGCGGCCGGGTGTGCCCGGTCGAGGAGCTGACCACCCGCGCCGACGACCTGCTCGACCGGCAGCGCGACTGCGACTACGCCACCGTCGGCGCGCAGTTACCGGCCCTGATCGCGGACCTGCACACCTCGCTGGCGCACGGCCGCGACGAGCGCGCGCTGCTGCGGCTGCTGGTGATCACGCACGTGCAGGGCACCCAGGCCTGGCTCGGCGATATCGGCGCCAGCCAGGACCTCGCCTGGCAGGCCGCGACGCTGGCCTCGGCCGCCGCGCAGCGCCTGGAGGAGCCGGTTTCCCTAGCGGTGAGCGGGTTCGGCACCGCGTTCGGGCTGATCGGCGCGGGCGGGTTCGAGCTGGCCGGGCGGGTGCTGGCCGAGACCGACCCGGGCACGGTGGGCAACACCGAGCAGCAGCTGTCCGGGATGCTGACGCTCACCCGCTCGCTGGTCGCCGCGGCCCGGGGCGACCGGGTGGAGCGGGCGGCCGCGCTCGACCACGCGGCCGACCTGGCCGCGCACGCGGGCGAGGGCAACGCGCTGTGGTTCGGCTTCGGCCCGTCGAACGTGGGCGTGTGGCGGATGACGGTGGCGCTGGAGGCGGGCGAGCACGCCGAGGCGGCCCGGATAGCCCAGTCCGTCGACCCGGCGGCCCTGCCCTCGCCGACCCGCCGTTCGGCCTACTGGCGCGAGTACGGCCGGGCGCTGGCCCGCTTGCCGAACCGCCGTGACCAGGCCGTTCTCATGCTGCGCCAAGCGGAGCGTATTTCCCCGGCGCGGGTGCACCGGCACCCATTCATGCATTCCGTGCTGGCGGAGTTGCTGGCCAGGGCGCGCGACGACGCCATCGGCCGGGAACTGCGCGGACTCGCTTATCGGTCGGGGCTCATGTCGTGATCGCGCGGGTATGTTGGTAAGCACCGTTGTCCTGATCCAAACGGGCGACAGTTGCCTCGGTGGCAAATTCCCTTGTCCGACCGCGCTTAGCGTGAAACGCGGTGGAGGAGGTGATGGGCGTGGTCGGGGAGATCGGGTCCGCGGGAGCTAGTGCGGGTGAGCCGACGTGACGGCGACCCCGGAGCAGGTCGACACAGCACGGGCGCTCGTCCTGCTAGCCGCCAAGTTCGAGTTCTTGCCCAAGCGACTGCGCGACTACGCCTCCGGTCTGATCATCGGCTGGGCCTCGCCCGAGCAGGCCGATGCCCTGGCCGACGCCCTGGAGGAAACAGCACGGCAGGTGCGCCTCAACCGACCGCAGTTCGTGCTGACGATGGAATAACCCTCCACCACCGCAGAACAGTGGGCCTCGTCGACGTCCTCGGCGGGGTCCACTGTCATGTCCGCCGAACCGGTTCCCGGCCCGGTGCGGCTCGTCCGCGCGTCTGTTCGGAATGGTCGAGTGTGGTCGGTGCGGCGCGCGGACTGATTGTCTGGACCACATCGGGAAATGTTCGGACCAATCACGGGGATGGGCGGTCACTGCTCCGAGAGCGCGGTTCGGGAGTGGACGCCCAGTTTTCGCAGGGCGGTGGCCACGTGCTGCTCCACCGTCCGCGGTGAGAGGAACAGGCGGTCCGCGATCTCGCGGTTCGTCAGCCCCGACCCCGCCAGCGACGCCACCTCGCGCTCCCGCGGCGACAGTCGCGTCCCGTAGCCCTTGCGACCGCGCCTGCGCTGCCCGTACGGGCGCAACGCCTGGTGGCACCGGGCCGCGTCCCGGTCGGCGCCCAGGCCCGAGTAGGTCGCCATCGCCGAGGACCAGTGCGAGGCCGCCATCGCGGTCGCTCCCGCGGCGGCCGCGCAGCGGGCGGCGCACTCGTCGGCCTGGGCGGACCAGTGCGGGTGCGGCAGGGCCGCGTAGCGCTGCGCCGCGTGGGCGAAGTGCGCCCGCGCCGCGTCGTGCCCGCCGCCCGCCTCGGCCAGCACGCCGCGGCAGGTGTCCACCGCGGCGACCGCCAGCGGGGCGTCCCGGCTGGCGATGCCCGCCTCGTACTCGGCCAGCAGCCGGACCGCGTCCGGCAGGCGGTTCCCCCTGGTCAGCGCGCGCACCGCGACCGGGACCAGTTCGGCGGCCCACACCCAGTTCCCCTTGTGCCGCACCTGGGCCGCGGCCCGGTCGGCGGTCGCGCACGCCGCCGCGGTGTCGCCCGCGGCCAGGTGCGTCGCCGCGCGCCCGGTGCGGGCCGAGGTCATCAGCGGCACGTTGTCCTGGGCCGCGGCCAGGGCCGCGTCGAAGCGGAGCACGGCGGCCGCGCGGTCGCCGCGCCACAGCGCCAGCCAGCCCAGGGCGAGCCAGGCGTCGCCCGCGAGGAAGGTCATCTCGCCCGCCTGGTCGATCAGCCGCTCGCCGTCGGGCTCCAGCGACGCCCACTCGCCGGTCGCCACACCCAGCCGCAGCGCGGTGCCGTCGCCGAGCATCGGCAGGAACGAGCCGTCCCCGGTGAGCCGCCTGCCCTGCTCGAGGTAGCCGCGCGCGGTGTCGTAGTGCCCGATCCAGGTGGCCGAGTCCGCCAGGTTCAGGTACGCCCGCGCCAGCTGCCTGCGCACCTTCACCGGGCCCATCGGCCGCGGCAGCGCCGCCACCTCGGCCCACACGCCCGGGTCGCCGGTCGCCATCAGCGCGGACATCCGGTTCGCCTGGACCGCCGCGATCACCTCGGCGTCCGCGGTCCCGGTCACCGTCTCCTCGGCCGCGCGCAGCCAGCGCAGCTGCACCTCGACCGGCTTCGTCCCGAACAGCGGCAGCGCCAGGGCCGCCATCCCGCGGGCCGCCAGCGCCGGCTTGCCGCGCAGGTCCGACAGCGCGATCTCGATCTCGGTCTGGCCCGCGTCGAGCTGACCCGCCTGGTTGATGAGCAGGCGCCCCAGGTTCAGCCGGACCTCGCCGCGCGCGGACCGGGGCAGCGACTCGTCGCGCAGCACCGCGCGCAGCCGGTCGAGCGTGTCCTGGTGCGCGACGCCCGAGAGCGCTTCCCGGCTCAACCGCACGGCGAACACGCCACGCGTGGCGGAGGGCAGCTCCGGGTCGGCCAAGGCGTCGTCGAGCAACCGCACGGCGGTGGCGCTGTCGGCCTCCCCGAGCGCGGCTTGGGTGCACCGCACCCACTCGGCGAGCGCGCCCGCCTTCCGGTGGTGCTGCGCCAACCGTGCGGCCGACCGCTCGGTCAGCGCCGCGCGGGCGTGCATCCGGCGCCGCGGGGGTCCCGGTATCGCCAGGTAGACCGCTTGTCGGGCAACGGGATGCCGAGACTCGTACCGTCCACATGAGACTTCAGTCAGCAGGGCGGCGGCCAGTGCCGCCTCGATCGCCGCACCCGCGCGCCACGGTGGCAGGTCCGCGACCGCGGCCAGGTCCGCCTCCGGCGCTGGCTCGTCGAGCACCGCGGCCGCCCGCACCACGGCGGTCACCTCCGGCCCCGCGCACGCCAGCCGCTCGGCCATCGCCTCGCGCAGCGACGGGGGCAGGTCCCCGTCCGGTCCCGCGCGCAGGACTTCCTCGGCCACCAGCGGGATCCCGCCGGTACGCCGGTGCAGGTCGGCGACGAAGTCGGCCGGGATGTCCGCGGTACCGAGCACTCCAGCGGCGAGCAGGTGCAGCGCGCCGCGGTCGAGCGGCCCCAGCCGCACCACGGCCCGCGGCCGGTCGGCCGCGCTCCGCAGGTCCGGCACCGACCGGCGCGAGGTCACCAGGAACGACAGGCCCGGTGGGGGATCGCCCGCCAGGTACCGCAGCAGCTCCACGGTCCCCTCGTCCGCCCAGTGCAGGTCCTCCACGACCAGCACGCCGCGACCGGTCAACAGCTCGCGCACCGCGCGGAAAACCTGGTGGGTCGAGGCGTCCTCCGGTGGCGCGGGCGGGAGAACGGGAGCCAACTCCGGCAGTAGCGACCGCAACACCCCGGCCACCGGCGACAACCCGGCGGCGTCGATCTTCAAGCCGCGCAGCACTTCCACCACCGGCCCGTACGGGAACGGCGCGCGCACCCGCACGCACCCGGAGACCAGTACCCCGTGCCCGCCCAGCTGCCGCACGACCTCGCGCACCAGCCGGGTCTTGCCGATCCCCGGCTCACCCCGCACGAGCACCACCGCACCGGGCTGCCGCACCAGCTCCGCCAGCTCGGCGGGCAGCGGTGCGCGGGAGGTCCCGGTCGGCGCCATATCGGCAACCTATCCGCGCCGAACCACCCGCGGTAGTGCCCGTTGTTTACGTATACGCAGGTATTTCGCAGCCCGTTGTCCAGCCCGGGGTCGCCGGGCGACTGTTCTAGGCGCTCCGGCCGGGCATCCCCTCTCCCTGCGACCGGGCCGTGTCCCGCGGCCCGCAGAGGACTGACCATGATCAGAGGACTGACCATGCACAAGCGTTACCGAACGACCCTGGTGCTGGGCGCGCTGGCGGCGACCGGCGCCCTCGCCTGGGTCCCGATGGCCAACGCCGCCCCGACGGCCCCCGCCGCCCCCGCGGCGTCCGCGAAGTTCCTCAGCGCCGCCACCCAGAACACGGTCCCGGACCGCTACATCGTCGTGCTCGCCGACACCGCGGGCGCGGCCCAGGCCCAGGTCAGCAGCCAGGCGCAGACCCTCGCGGGCCGCTACAGCGGCCAGGTCCGCCGGGTCTACGACAGCGCCCTGCGCGGCTTCTCGGTGCGGATGAGCGAGAGCAAGGCGCGCGAGCTGGCCGCCGACCCGTCGGTCAGCTACGTCCAGCCGGTGCAGATCGGCCACGGCTCGGGCACCCAGCCCAACCCGCCGTCCTGGGGGCTCGACCGGGTCGACCAGCGCAACCTGCCGCTGGACAGCAGCTACACCTACGACACGACCGCGTCCAACGTGACCGCCTACGTGATCGACAGCGGCATCCGGATGACCCACCAGGACTTCGGCGGCCGGGCCAAGAGCGGCTACGACTTCGTCGACGACGACACCAACGCCAGTGACTGCCTCGGCCACGGCAGCCACGTCGCGGGCACCATCGGCGGCAGCGGCTACGGGGTGGCCAAGGCCGTCAACATCGTCTCGGTGCGCATCCTGACCTGCAACGACTCCGTCGCCGACGACGACGCCGTGGCGGGCGTCAACTGGATCACCAAGAACGCCGCCAAGCCCGCGGTCGCCAACATGAGCCTGCAGTTCGGCAGCTCGGCGCCCGCGCTGGAGACCGCGATCAAGAACTCCATCGCGGGCGGGGTCACCTGGGTGCTCTCGGCCAACAACTTCAACTCCGACGCCTGCCAGAGCTCGCCGGCCAAGATCGCCGAGGCGATCACGGTCGGCAACATCACCAAGACCGACACCCGCCGGTCGGACTCGAACTACGGGTCCTGCCTGGACATCTGGGCGCCGGGCGACAACATCGTCTCGGTCAACTACCAGAACGACACCGGCAACCGCACCATGAGCGGCACCTCGATGGCCGCCCCGCACGTGGCCGGTGCCGCCGCGCTGTACCTGTCCGCGAACCCCTCGGCGACCCCGAAGCAGGTCCGCGACGCCCTGGTGGCCCAGGCCAGCACGATCACCGTCGGCGACGCCAAGGCCGGGTCGCCGAACAAGGTCCTCTACGCGCGTTCGGGCGGCACGACCCCGCCGACCACCTGCCCGGCCGTCACCAACGGCGCGGACGTCAACATCCCGGACAACGGCGCGGCGGTCACCAGCTCCGCGGTCGTGTCCGGCTGCTCGGGCAACGCCTCGGGCGGCGCCAAGGTCGCCGTCGACATCAAGCACACCTTCCGCGGTGACCTGGTCGTCGACCTGGTGGCCCCGGACGGCTCGGTCTACAACCTCAAGCCGTTCAGCGCCAACGACAGCGCGGACAACATCACCGCGACCTACACCGTCAACGCCTCGACCGAGGTCGCCAACGGCACCTGGAAGCTGCGGGTGCAGGACAAGGCGGCCAACGACACCGGCTACATCAACTCCTGGACGCTCACCGTCTGAGGCCCAGGCGCCGACGGTGTGACCGTCGGCTGACCGACCCGGTTCGGCGGTGTGGCTCGTGGGCGCCACACCGCCGAACTGCCGTCTCACCACTGTGATCGCGCGGAACCGTTGCCTCGACGGCCTTCCCGCTGCACACCCTTGACAGGAACCGGTAGTGTTGGCACCACAGCGCTACCGCCGCGCTCCGGGGGGAACCGGTATCCAGGCGGGTCGAGGACTCAACCGTGACAGCTCTTGTCGTGCTGCTCGTCGTCATGTCGTCGTGGGGGTCGCTGTTCCTGCTGCTGCGCTGGCTGCTGGGCAAGCCGGTCGAGGAGGTCAGCCTCAGCCTGTCGGTGACACCGTGGCCGAAGGTGGACGTGCGGCTCCGCAGGCGGATTTCGGACAGCCCGCCGCCGTCCATTTCCGTCCATTCACCGGACCATTGACCGCTGAACGGGAAATGGCAACGGTCACGCCACCAGGGATTCCAGCAGCGTCCGCGTCTGCTGCTCGGTGAGCGCCACCTGCTCGATCGCCAGGAAGCGCTCCCAGGCCGCGGTCACCTTGTCGCTGTCTCCATTGGCGAGGTAATCCTGGCCGACATTCTCCTCGAACAGGACGGTGTCGGCGATCTCCTCGTCCAGCTCGATCAGCAGGAAGGCGCCCGCCAGCCCGGGGTGCGCCCCCTTGGCCAGCGGCACCACGCGCAGGGTGACCAGGTCGTCGAGGGTGCGGTCGAGCAGGTAGCGCAGCTGCTCGCGCAGCACGTCCGGCCCGCCGACCGCGCGCCGGACGGCGGACTCGTCGACCAGGGCCACCAGCCGCGGCCGGTCCGGCCCCTCCAGCTGCGCCTGCCTGCTGATCCGCGCCTCCAGCGCGAGGTCGAGCTCGTCGCCGGAGTACACCGTGGCCAGCACGGCGCGGGCGTAGTCGGGGGTCTGCAGGTGCCCGGGGACCAGCAGCGGGTGGAACTGGTGGATGGCCGCGGCCGAGCCCTCGTAGGCGAGCAGCCTGCGGAAGGGCTCGGTGGTGACCGCGTCGTAGCGGGCGTACCAGGGCTGCTCCCGGCTCTCCCTGGCCACGTCCACCAGGTCGGCCACGACCTCGGGGTCGGTGGTGCCGTACTCGGCGAGCAGCGCCTTGAGGTCGTTGGTGGAGATGCCGACCGCGGCCTTCTCGATCCGGATCAGCTTCGAGACCGACCAGTCCATGGTCGCGGCCACCTCGGGCTGGGTCATGCCCGCCTGCTCGCGGAACGTGCGCAGCAGCCTGCCGAGCTGCCGCTTGGAGAACCGCGGGTCGCGTCGCCGGGTCATCGTCAACTCCGCTCTGCCTGATCGACTCTGCTACTGGGTGTCATCCGTCCGTGCGCGGGGCCACCTGGCGATCTGCCACGTGGCACTCTGCCCCGGACGGCTTGCCCCCAGCGTTTGGCAAGGTAGCACGCTCGACGGCAGTATGCGCAGGGTTTGGCTGATGTGGACAGTCCTCACGTTTGTCACCGGTTGGAGGGCCGCTCGTCCCAACTACCCCGATTACGCAGCGTGGGAAAAGGTGGCAAGTGGCAAATGTGGTCGTGCAGGTGCGCGAGCACCCGACCTGACTTACCCGGGCAGCGGATTCTCTCCGGCCCGCCAATGACGTAATAATCGCCGGGTATTCGCTCCCACCCGGGGAGCGAGACCCGACGAGGGAGCATTGATGACGGCGGCGTGTCCGGTCTGGCGAAAAAGTTCCTACAGCGACTCGCACGCTTGTGTGGAACTCGCCAGGTGGTCCGGCGGCAATTCAGTTCGGGACTCCAAGAATCCTGGACAGAAATTGGACATCTCACCCCGATCAGTCGCGCGACTGATCGCCTACGCCCGTGCCGAGAGGCAGGCCTGATCAGCCGCGGGCACCCCGGTGGCCCGCCCGCGATCGCACCGCGGCGCCCCGGCCACCGCCCGACCTGCCCGAACCCGCCGACGGCGACCTGATCGGCATACCGCTCGGTTCGTTCGCCACCCCGCTCGACCGCCCGGCGGCTTGGACACCGCGGTCCACGCCCGCCGGTCGACAACCGGTTTCGGCTGGTGCGGCAGTGAGCGCACGCGGCTTGAGTGTTCGGATACCGGTCGGTTCTCTTCCGTTCCGATTGGGTACCCGGTCTAGGCGCGAGCACCAGTGCGCACCGGTACCCGGTAGTCGTTTCACCTGGCGCACAGTGGCGCACAGTGGTGTCCAGTCCGTGGGTGTCCAGTCCGTGTGAAGTGTGGGAATGCCAGTCGGTTCCCCCGACCCGATTGCCTGCCCGGTGCGAGTGCGGACACCGGGTCCGAACTGGTCGTCGGTGGTGGGTTCGCTTGGCGCGCGGCGGTGCCACAGCTCGGGCGGAGCGGGGTACCGGTCGGTTCTCTCCCGGCCCGGCTGGTGGCTCGCGAACCGGCGATGTCCACCGGATCGTCGGCGATGTCGACGATGCCGTCCGCGGCGGTTCCCTGTTCGCGCCGCGCGGTCACCGCCGCCGAGCATCGGTGGGTTCGGTGTGTGGCGCTCGGCGGTGGGCCGGCCCCCACCCCGCCCGTCGCGTCGCGGACCCGAGCTGATCGGCAGCACCCCAGGGGGGAGCGCCGCAGGCAGGCGCTACTCGAGGCGGCGACGTGCTCCGCCGGATTCCTGATCGCTTCCGGGCCGCCGGTGCGGCATGCTGCCCTGCATGAGGTCGCGCCTGCCGTCGTTGCTGGTGGTGGCCGCGTTCCTGGTGCTCGCGGTCGTCGCGGCCCGCGGCGAGTCGGCGATCCCCGCGGGTCCGGGCCTGGCCGCACGGCCGGACCCACCGCCCCCGCCACCGCCGCGCGCGACCGAGGCCACCGAGGGCAACCCGCTGCTCGACCTGATCAACGGGATCAGCACCGGCGTGCTGCTGGTGCTGATCGCCGCCATGCTGCTGATCGGTCTGGCGGGTCTGCTGGCCACCCTCGCGGGCGTGCGCAGGCGCCGCGTCCGGCTGGCCCGGCCCGAGTTCGAGCGTGCCGACACCCCGGAGGCCACTACCGGCGCCGTGGCGCACGCTCTCGCCACCGCCGCCCAGGCCGCCCGCCTGGAGCTGAGCAGGCGCGACGGCACCGACGCCGACGCCATCATCACCGCCTGGCTCACCCTCGAACGAGCCGCCGCCACCCTCGGCACCCCCCGCGCGGCCCACCAGACGCCCACGGAGTTCACCGAGGCGGTGCTGTCCGCCCACACCCCCGACGCCACCGCGCTCAAGATCCTGCGCACGTGCTACCACCGAGCCCGCTTCGCCGACACCGTCACCGAAGCCGACACGGCGGCCGCCACCGACGCCCTGACCCGGATCGAGAACTCCCTCACCACGGGCACACCCCGGTGACCCGCCGCCCCCGGGCCGACCCGCAGGCGTGCCGGAGCCGCCCGTGAACGCCCTCAAGACCGCCGCCATCGCGCTCTTGGCGGGCACCACCGTCGTGGCCGTCGGGGTCTGGCCCGGCGACATCCCGCTCTTCTGGGCCATCGCCCTAGCCGTCCCCGCCGCCGCGATCGCCGCGGTCGGCGCCCGCGCGGCAGGCCCGCTCGAACCTGTCTGGAGCGCGGTCCCCGACGAGCACGGTTCGGCGACGATGCCGCAGGCCGCCAACCTGGCCACCCGCCTGGCCGAGGCGCATCAAGATCCTTACCGCTTCCGCACGCGGATCCAGCCGAGGCTCCGCAAGCTCGCCGAGGCGCACCTGCACGCCCATCGGATATCCACTGTGGACGATCCGCGCGCGGTGGCCGTGCTCGGCGCGGAGCTGCACCACCTGGTCACCTCGCCCACGGCGGTCCTGCCACCCGCGCGACGGGTCGTCGAACTGCTGGCCCGACTGGAGGAATCGTGACGAAGTCCACTGTGGACGACATTGTCGAGGCCGTCGCCAAGCACGTGGTCGGCCGCGAGCGGTCGGTCCGGCTGGCGCTGGCCGCCATCCTGGCGGGCGGGCACGTCCTGCTCGAGGACGTCCCCGGCCTGGGCAAGACCCTGCTCGCGCGCACCCTCGCCACCGCCATCGGCCTGGACTTCGCGCGCCTGCAGTGCACCCCCGACCTGCAGCCCGCCGACGTCACCGGCTCCTTCCTGTTCGACCCGGTCGAGCGCGCGTTCGCCTTCCGCCCCGGGCCGGTGTTCACCGGGCTGCTGCTGGCCGACGAGATCAACCGCACCCCGCCCAAGACCCAGTCCGCGCTGCTGGAGGCCATGCAGGAGCGGCAGGTCACCGTCGAGGGCCGCACCTTCCCGCTGGCCCGGCCGTTCCACGTGCTGGCCACCGCGAACCCGATCGAGTACGAGGGCACCTACCCGCTGCCCGAGGCGCAGCTCGACCGGTTCCTGCTCCGCCTCGACATCGGCTACCCGCCCGCCGAGGAGGAGGTCGAGGTGCTCCGCCGCAGGCTGGCCCGGCAGTCCGAGGACCACGCGCCGCGGGCGGTCATCGACGCCGCCACGCTGACCGCGCTGCAGGACGACATCGAGCGGATCAAGGTCGACGAGGACGTCATCCGCTACTGCGTCGACCTCGCCAGGGCCACCCGGGCGCACCCCAGCGTCGAGGTCGGCGCGTCGCCGCGCGGCTCGCAGGCGCTGCTGCTGGTCGCCCGCGCCCTCGCCGCGATCGACGGCCGCGACTACGTGCTCCCCGAGGACGTCAAGGAGTGCGCCGTCCCCGCCCTGGCCCACCGCCTGACGCTGCGGGCGGAGACCTGGAGCTCCGGCGTGGTCGCCACCGAGGTCGTCACCGAGCTGCTGCGCAGCGTCCCCGGTCCGGCGGCGGGCAGGCAGCGGTGAACCGGGTCCTGGCCTGGGCCACCGCGCGCCGCGCCGCGGGTGCGGCGGGCTGGCGCGGCACCGACGCCCTCTTCCGCGGCGCCGTCGGCGGCCTCGGTCTGGTCGGGGCCGGAGTCGTGCTGCACCGGGTCGATCTCGTGCTGCTCGGCGCTCCGCTGCTGCTCGGCACCGTCCTCGCGTTGGCCGCCCCGGTCGGCGCCGTCCCGGTCGTGCGGGCCGAACGGCTGCCCAGCACGGTCGAGGCGGGCGACCGCGGCAGGCTCGCCGTCCGGGTCGAGGCGGGCCCGGGTGTGGAGTTCATGGCCGTCCGGCTGCCGGTGCCCGGGGCGCAGGGCATCGGTCCGGTCCACCTCGTGCCCGGCGCCGCCCGCGAGTTGCGCGCGAGCCTGCGCTGGAACGCCTGGGGTGAGGGCCTCGATCTGCGCCCGGACCACCTCGCCGCAGGTCGCGACGCGTTGGTGATCTCCGGACCCGTCGTCGGTCACGAGGCACGCCGCACAGTCCTACCGCCGGTGGAGCCGCTAAGACCCGGTCCACTGCCCCCTCGCGCCGCGGGCCTTGTCGGCGCCCACCGCTCGCCGCGGCCAGGCGATGGGACCGAACTGCGCGCAATCCGCCCTTTCCAGCCAGGGGACCGCGTTCGCCGTGTCGACTGGCGGGTCTCGCTCAGAGCGGGTGCCGCTGCCGGTGAGCTCTTAGCCCCCGGCACGCTGCACGTCCGGGAGCGTCACGCTGAGGCTGACGCAGACCTCTTGCTCGTCATCGACTCACGCGTGGACGTCAGCGCGAACCTGTCCGATTGGTCGACCGCGACCGCCCGCGCGGTCCGCACGCGGGGAAGTCTCGACGCGACAGTCCGCGCTACCGCCTCCCTCGCCGCCGCCTACCTGAGGCAGGGCGACCGGGTCGGTCTCGTCGACCTGGGACGCCCGCAGCTGGGCATCGGCGCGGGCGTCGGCCACCGCCAGCTGGCTCGGGTGCGCCACCAGCTCGTCGCGTGCAGCCGTTCGGCGGGGTGGGCCCCGCAGCCGGTCTTGCTGCCCCGACAGGTCCCCGCGGGGGCGGTCGTCGTGCTGCTCTCGCCGTTCCTCGACGACGCCGTCGCCGACACCACCATCCGCACGGCTCGCCGCGGGCACGCCGTGGTGGCCGTGGACATGCTGCCCACGCCGCTCGTCCCCGACCCGGAGGCGGAATGGGGTGCGGTGGTAGCCCAGGTCATCACCGCCGAGCACCGCGCTCGCACGGCGGCACTGCGGTCGAACGGCGTGCTCGTGGTCACCGGCGTGGACGGTGTGGCCGCCGTCCTGCGCCGGGTGCGGGGCAGGCGGTGACCGACGGCCTCGACGTCGGCAGGGGCGTCTCCGCCGGACTGCTGCGCGCCGTCGTGGCCGTGGTGTGCGCGGGGATCGTGGCCGACCTCGCGCTCAACCGGGCGAGCGTCGTCGTGCTGGGCGCCGCGGTCCTGCTGTCGGTCGCCTGCGTGTTCCTCCCCGCGTCACCGGCGCCGTTGCTGTTGATCGCGCTCGCGGCCCTGCTGATCACCGTCAGCGGGCCGGACCCGTTGCGCCCGGCCGTGCTGGTCCTGGTGCCTCTCGTGCACCTATTGCACATTAATTGCGCTATTGGCGCCCTCTTGCCGAAAGGCGCTCGCCTAGATCCGCGCGCGCTGTGGCCCGCGGCCCGCCGGGTGGCCGTCGTCCAACTGGTCGTGGCCGCGCTGGCGGTGTTGGCCATGGTCATTCCGGCCGGTCGTACACCCGAACCGGTGGAATTGATCGCGTTGCTGTCGATCGCCGGGCTGGCCGCCGTGGTGATCGTTCTTGACCGATCCCGCTGAAACCCCGCGACGGGCGTCACACCAGCGCAAACGTGCCAGCGACCCCGGTCACACCAGTGCGGGGGCGCCTCGCGGGGGCGGGAAACCAGTGCCACCATTGAGGCATGGCGCACGGAAAGTCGGAGCCCACCCGGATCCTCATCCTCGGTGGCGGATATGTCGGGCTGTACACCGCGCTCGGCCTGCAGCGGAAGCTGCGCTCCGGCGAGGCGTCGGTGACGGTCGTCGACCCCCAGCCGCACATGACCTACCAGCCCTTCCTGCCCGAGGCGGCGGCGGGCGCGATCGAGCCGCGGCACGTGGTCGTGCCGCTGCGCCGCACGCTCAAGCGCTGCCACGTGATCACCGCGCGGACCACCTCGATCGAGCACGCCCGCAAGGTCGTCACGATCGAGGCGCCGGACGGGCACACCGAGGAGCTGGGCTACGACGTGCTCGTCGTCGCCCTCGGTTCGGTCGCCCGGCTGCTGCCGATCCCCGGCCTGGTCGAGAACGGCATCTCGTTCAAGACCATCGGCGAGGCGATCTACCTGCGCAACCACGTGATGTCCAAGCTCGACGAGGCGGACAGCACGCTCGACCCCGAGACGCGCAAGCGGCTGCTGACCTTCACCTTCGTCGGCGGCGGCTTCGCGGGCATCGAGGCGCTGGGCGAGCTGGAGGACATGGCCCGTTTCGCCACCCAGTACTACAAGAACGTCGCCCCCGAGGACCTGCGCTTCGTCATGGTCGAGGCGGCGGGCCGGGTGCTGCCCGAGGTGCGCGAGAGCCTGGGCGTCTACACGGTGATGCAGCTGGAGAAGCGCGGCATCGAGGTGTACCTGTCCACGCTGGCCAAGTCGTTCGAGAACGGCCACGTGGTGCTCTCCGACGGCACCGAGTTCGACAGCGACACCATCGTCTGGACCGCGGGCGTCAAGTCCAACCCGGTCCTGGCCGCCTCGGACCTGCCGCTGACCAAGCAGGGCAGGCTGCGCGCCACCGCCGCGATGCGCGTCGAGGGCCTCACCGACGCCTGGACCGCGGGCGACTGCGCCGCCGTGCCCGACCTGTCCCGCACGGACGAGGACCCGACGGCGATCTGCGCGCCCAACGCCCAGAACGCCGTCCGGCAGGCCCGCCTGCTGGCCAAGAACGTCGTCACCGCGCTGCGCGGCGGCGAGCCGAAGGACTACTTCCACAAGAACATCGGCTCGGTCGCCAGCCTCGGCCTGCACCAGGGTGTCGGCGATGTCTTCAACGTCAAGGCGAAGGGGTTCATCGCCTGGGCGATGCACCGCGCCTACCACGTGAAGGCGATGCCCACCTTCAACCGCAAGGTCCGCATCACGCTGGACTGGTTAACCGGCGGACTCTTCCGGCGCGAGGTCATCTCGATGGGTCAGATCAATGACCCGAAGGCGGAGTTCGCCAGGGTTTCCAAAGGCTGACCGGCAAACGGCCCAACTCGGGTTGGGCCTTCCGGCCGGAGTTCTCGCGAACCTGTCCCGAGCCCTGTAATCGCGCCTTAGGCTGCGGCTGCCCCCGTAGCCCAACAGGCAGAGGCAGCCCCCTTAAAAGGGGTCGAGTGCCGGTTCGAATCCGGTCGGGGGCACAGCGCAAGACCACACAGGAACGGCCCCGCACCAGGGAAAACCCGGTGCGGGGCCGTTTCCGCGACACCGGCCGCACACGTTCCGCGACGGTTGGATCCGGACAGTCGCGCCCGATCCGGGCCGAACTCCGCGCGCCGGCGTCCGTCCGCTTCCGACTCGTCACCCAGTGTCATCGGTGTCACCGGGGGTCCGCGATCTGTGCGCCTGGTTGGTTTCTTCCTGTCCCATAAGGCAATTGGCGGGCGAGTTCAGGGACGATTGAAATGCTGTTCGCCTGCCCGCTCGCGGGTCTTGGCGGTGCCCGGTGTCCGCGGTGCGGCAAGTGGACACTGCTGTCGCGGAAATGCCAGTTCGCCGGCGAACGCCCACTTGTCCGAACCGAACTGGATCGCGTCAGCGCCCTCGGGGTGGTGGTCAGGGACCTCGCCGGCGGGGATGCGACCACCCGGGTTCACCGCGGGCCCGGTGTGGCAACCTCGGGGCCGTGACGAGCGACGGGGAATACCTCGAATTGGCCGCGCGCGCCTTCGAGGCCGTGCGCGCGGGCGACACGGCGGAGTTGGTGGCCGCGCTGGCGGCGGGGGTGGCGGTGAACCTGGCCAACCAGTCCGGCGACACGCTGGTGATGCTGGCGGCCTACCACGGGCACCTGGCCGCGCTCGAGGTGTTGCTGGAGCGCGGTGCCGACCCGAACCGGCTGAACGACAAGGCGCAGAGCCCGCTGGCGGGCGCGGTGTTCAAGACCTCCGACGACATCGTGCGAGTCCTGCTGGCGGCCGGTGCGGACCCGGCGGCGGGACAGCCGTCCGCGGTGGACACGGCGCGGATGTTCGGCCGCGACGAGCTGTTGGCGCTTTTCGAACAAACCCGCGAATAGGGTCTCCGGTGGCGAGTGTGTCCACAGTGGAGCGCGAACGGACCCTCTAAGCTCGGCCGGGTGGCCGAATACCGGATCGACGACCTGGCCAGGGCGGCGGGCACCTCGGTGCGCAACGTCCGGGTCTACCAGGACCGCGAGCTGCTCCCCCCGCCCGCGCGGCGCGGTCGCACCGCGTTCTACGGCGACGCACACCTGTCCCGGCTGCGCCTGATCCTCAACATGCTCGACCGCGGTTACGCCTTCGCCCAGATCAAGGAGATGCTCGACGCCTGGCAGGCCGGGCACAGCCTCGCCGACGTGCTCGGCCTGGAGGCGGCCGCGGGGGCCGCCTGGTCGCACGAGCAGCCCGCGGTGATCCCGATGGGCGAGCTGGTCCGGATGTTCGGCACCCAGCTCACCCCGGCCAACCTGCGCAAGGCGGTGCAGCTCGGTGTCCTCGAACGGCGCGGCGCCCAGTTCGTCGCGCCGAGCCCGAAGCTGCTGGAGGCGGGCTACGAGCTGGTCCGGCTGGACGTCCCGCTGGCCGAGGCGCTGACCCTGGCCGCGGAGCTGCAGACCGAGACCGACCGGATCACCGGCCTGCTGATCGGCCTGGTGCGCCAGTACGTGCTCGACCCGAAGGGCGCGGACTGGCTGCCCAGCGGCGAGGAGCTGCCGCACTACGCCGACGTCATCTCCCGCCTGCACCCGTTGGTGATGTCCGCGCTCAGCGCCGCGGTCGACCGGTCCGCGCGCCGGGTGATCCCGGAGATCATGGGCGACCGGCTCATCGCGCTGGCCGAGCGGGCCAGGCGCGCGGTGGACTGAGCGGACCCTTGCACATTGACAATGACGGTTGTAACGTTCGCCATTGTCACGTAACACCGATGTCACCCGCGGCCCGCGGCGCCCGCCCCGGGCCGGTGCCGCACGCCCGGGAGCCGCCATGGCCAGCGAACTCCGATTCCCCGAGTCGGCGATGACCGTGCGCCGCCGCACCGTGCGCTCGGGTGAGGCCGAACTGGCCGTGTTCACCCAGGGCGACCCCGGCTCGCCCACGATCCTGTTGGTCCACGGCTTCCCCGACACGCACGCGCTGTGGGACGGGATGGCCGAGCGGCTCGCCGAGAACTACCACGTCGTCCGCTACGACACCCGCGGCGCGGGCGAGTCGACGGCGCCGCGCAAGCGCTCCGCGTACCGCACGCAGCTGCTCGCCGAGGACCTCTTCGCCGTGGCCGACGCCGTCAGCCCGCGCCTGCCCGTGCACCTCGTCGCGCACGACTGGGGCTCGATCCAGTCCTGGGAGGCGGTCACCGACTCGCGCGCCAAGACCCGGATCGCGTCCTTCACCTCGGTCTCGGGCCCCAGCCTCGACCACGTCGGCCACTGGGTCCGCCGCAGGCTGTCCCGCCCGACCCCGGCCAACGTCGCCAAGGTCGTCAACCAGCTCGTGCACTCCTGGTACATCTACCTGTTCCACATCCCGGTGCTGCCCGGCCTCGCCTGGCGCACGGTGATCGGCCCGCGCTGGGGCGAGATCCTGCGCCGCGTCGAGGGCGTGACCGGTCACGTGCCCGCGCCCACCATCGGCGCCGACGCCGCGCGCGGGGTGCAGCTCTACCGGGCGAACATGTTCAACCGGATCTCCCGGCCGCGCCCGCGTCCGGCCGAGGTGCCGGTGCAGGTCGTCATCCCGACCCGCGACCGGTTCGTCACCGCGCGGCTCGCGGAGGACCTGGATCGCTGGATCGGACGGCTGTGGCGGCGCGAGGTCGTGGCCGGGCACTGGGTGCCGCTCTCGCACCCGGAGGCGCTGACCCGGATGGTCGAGGAGTTCGTCGACCACGTCGGCGGCGCGCCGTCGACCCGGAGCCTGCAACGGGCCAAGGTCGGCGAGCCGGACGAGGGCTTCACCAACCGTCTCGTGGTGATCACCGGTGCCGGCCGGGGGATCGGCCGGGCCACCGCGCTGGCCTTCGCCGAGCGCGGCGCCGAGGTGGTGGTGGCGGACGTGGACCTCGACGCCGCCCGGCGCACCGCCGCCGACATCGGGCCCGCCGCGTACCCGTACCGGGTGGACGTCGCCGACGAGGAGGCCGTGCGGCGCTTCGCCGAGGACGTCGTCGACGAGCACGGCGTGCCGGACGTGGTGGTCAACAACGCGGGCATCGGCATGGCCGGGCCGTTCCTGGACACCACCGCGGCGGACTGGCGGCGCGTCGTGGACGTCAACCTGCTCGGCGTGGCGAACGGCTGCCGGGTCTTCGGCGCGCTGATGGCCGAGGCGGGGGAGGGCGGGCACATCGTCAACCTGTCCTCGGCCGCGGCCTACACGCCCAGCCGGGCCATGTCGGCCTACGCCGCGAGCAAGGCCGCCGTGCTGATGCTGTCCGACTGCCTGCGCGCCGAGCTGGCCGACCACGGCATCGGCGTCAGCGCGGTGTGTCCGGGCATCGTGGCCACCGACATCACCAACACGACCCGGTTCACCGGCACCGACGACGTCGAGCAGCAGCGCCTGCGGCAGAAGGCGACCAAGGCCTACGCCCGCCGCGGCTTCGGACCCGAGCTGGTGGCCGCCGCGATCGTCCGCGCGGTCGAGCGCGGAACACCGGTCGTGCCGGTGACCCCCGAGGCCAAGATCGCCCGGCTCGGCGCGCGGTTCGCCCCCGCGCTGATGCGCCGCGCGGCCCGTTTCAACGTGATCGGCTGAACCGTGGACGAGAACCTGGTCCTGCACGCCCGCGACGTCCGGTTCGACTGGTCGGCGGTGCCGCTGCACTGGGTGCCCGGCGAACCCCTCGCCACGCACGCGATGAACACCTTGCACTTAGTCCTCCCCGAGGGCGAGCGCTGGTTCGTGCGGGTGTTCAAGCAGGCGCTACCGCTCATCCGTGACGAGGCGCTGCGCGAGGACGTGCTCGGCTTCATCGGCCAAGAGGCCATGCACGCAGAGGCGCACCAAGGCGCTGCCGATCACCTTGCCGCGCAAGGACTTGACCCGGCACCGTTCGTCGCGCAGATCGAATGGCTGTTCCGCGGCCTCTTAGGTGATCGGGACCTGACTGGTGTCGCGCGACACCAGTGGTTGCTGGAGCGGCTGTCGGTCATCGCGGCCATCGAGCACTTCACCGCGGTGCTCGGCCACTGGGTGCTCACCGCGCCACTGGAGTCCGCGGACCCGACCATGCTGGACCTGCTCCGTTGGCACGGCGCCGAAGAGGTGGAGCACCGGGCGGCCGCCTACGACCTGTACATGCACCTCGACGGGCGTTACCTGCGCAGGCTCCGCGCGATGCTCGTCGCCGGGCCAGTGCTGTTCTGGCTGTTCGCGCGCTCGACTCGCTGGTTGATGGCACACGACCCGCTGCGTCCCGGCCGCGCTCGGTGGCGCGACTACCTGCGGGTCTCCCGCCGTGGACTGCTTCCCGCGCTTGGTGAGCTGCTACCTGCCACTTGGCGCTACCTGCCGCGGTCGTACCACCCGAGCCGGGAGGGATCGACCGAACTAGCCGTGGCGTACCTGGCCAAGTCCCCTGCGGCCCGGGCGGCCGGATGAACGGCCTCTTACCGCCGCCAGACCTCTATGGGCGCGCAAGACCGGATAGGGCGTTTCGCTCGCTTGTCCCTGTGGTGTCGGCATTCCAGTGGTTGAGCGCGCGCGGCGCGCGGCGACAACCGCCTGTGCGGGCGGTCGAACGTGACCTTGCGCTGGTAGTGCAAGCGGTGACCGTTGAGGCGGAAGACGTTGTCGCACTGCGGTTAGCGGATCCTTCCGGGGGAGTGCTGCCGCGCTGGCGACCCGGTTGTCACCTAGATGTCACGCTGCCCTCTGGTGCGCGGCGTCAGTACTCGCTGTGCGGTGACCCGATGGACCGGTTGACTTATCGGATCGCGGTTCGCTTGGTGCCCGGCGGCACTGGCTCGGCCGAGGCACACGCGCTCGCGGTTGGCGCGGTCGTGCTCGTCAGCGGCCCACGGCAGGCGTTTCCGTTTGTTCCCAAGGGCCCGCTGCTGTTCGTGGCGGGCGGCATCGGCATCACCCCCATCCTCCCGATGGTGCACTGGTCGGCTGTCCACGGCCACGACTACCGACTGGTCTACACAGGACGCTCGCGCGCGGCCATGCCCTTCCTGGACGAGCTGCCGATCTCGGCGCGCGTCCGTGTCCGAACGGACGAGGCAGGTCTACCGACCTCGCACGAGCTGCTCGCCGACGCGCCCGAAGGCGCTTCGCTGTATGTTTGCGGCCCGACCCCACTGCTCGAAGCACTCCGCCACGCGTGGTCCGGGCCGGTGCACTTTGAACGGTTCGCACCGCCACCGATCCAGGACGGCGACCCGTTCGAGCTGCGACTGGGTCGTGGCGGTCCGGTGGTCCCAGTCGCCGCCAACGAGTCCGCGCTGACCGCGCTGCGACGGGTCAACCCGGATGTTGCTTATTCGTGCAGGCAAGGGTTCTGCGGTACGTGCGAGGTCCGCGTGGTGCCCGGAGCAGTTGATCACCGAGGCTACCTACCCTCCACTGAGGACGGGATGCTCATCTGCGTCGCGCGGGCGGCGGGTGCCCGCGTCGTGCTGGACATGTGAAAGAGGGCGCCGTGCCCATCTAGCGCGCCTGCTGCCTGGGTGTTGCCTTCGGGTCGCCGTCTTCGTTGCCCGGGGCTTGGTCTGGTGGGGTTTTGCTGCCCTGCGTTGCCCGGGTAAGTGCGGGGGCTCGATCTAGTGAACTCGCTTCGTGTGGGGCCCCTAGAGCACCGCGGTGGTGAAAAAAGGGCGGGTGAAGGGCATTCCCCACCACCGGTCAAGTTTAGCGGTGCTCTCCCCCCACACGAAGCGAGTCCACTAGATCGAGCATCCGTAGCGGGCCTTGCGTTCCAGCGGGGTCGGCCTCTCCGCTGCGGTTTGGTGGGGGTCTGGTGTCCATGGTTGCTGGCATCAGCGAGCCTGGCTGCGGTGGGTGCTGGGTGGTGGGTGGGGCTGTTGCTGGTCCTCTTTCTTGGAGCTCCTCTCCCTTCCCTTCCCTTCCCTTCCCTTCCCTTCCCTTCCCTTCCCCCTCTTCCTTTCCTCCGCGCTTTGGGTCACATGCGGCCTGGGCGCATGATTCCGGCTGCCAGGACCAACATGCTCCCGAACGTCGCGTTCCACACCCCCACCTGCAGGTCGCCGATGTCCACGACCTCCCGGGCCTGCCACACCCAGACACCGCAGGTCAGGACCAGGAGTACGCCGCCTAGTTGGAGGATTCCCTTGGAGCGGACCACTCCCACCACGGCGAACAGGGCGCCCAGGGCCAGTGGCAGCAGGATCGAGGTCAGGGCCGTGGCCGTCTCCCGTTGGACGCCCACGAACAGGTCGCTCAGCGGCAGTGTGTTGCCCGGTCGGTCCTCGTACCACGACCGGAAGGTCCCGTAGCCGACGAACCCGACGCCGACCAGGCTGAGGGCTACTGAGATCAGTGCGCGCACGTCGTCGACTCTAGGGCTCTGGTGGCACGACGGGAACCGCGGCGATGACCCCAGGAGCGCGAAAGGGAACAGGGCGCCCGGCTGGTGCCGGACGCCCTGTTCCCTACTTCGCTAGCGTCACTCGCTGCTCTGCAGCATGTACAGCAGGCGCAGGATCTCCAGGTACAGCCAGACCAGGGTGGTCATCAGGCCGAAGGCGACGTACCAGGCGAACTTGGCCGGGGTGCCGCTGCGGATGGCCTGGTCGGCCATGTCGAAGTCGAGCAGGAAGTTGAACGCGGCGATGCCGATGAACAGCAGGCTGATGCCGATGCCGAGCGGGCCCGCCTCGCGCAGGCCGGTGTTGACGCCGAAGAGCGAGAGCACCAGGTTGACCAGCATGAGGCCCGCCGCCGCGACGGTGGCGCCGATGATCCACTTGGTCAGCTTGGGGGTGACCTTGACCGCGCCGGTCTTGTAGACGACCAGCATGGTCACGAACACCAGGGCGGTACCCAGGATCGCCTGGAAGGCGATGCCCGGCACGAAGGCTTCGAACACCCCGGTGATCGCCCCGAGGAACACGCCCTCGGCGGCGGAGTACGCCAGGATCAGGGCCGGGCTGGTGCTCTGCTTGAAGATCACCACGAGGGAGAGCACCAAGCCGACGATGGCGCCGCCGATGACCAGCGGGTAGGGGGGCACGCTGCGGCTCAGGACCGCGATGGCGGTGATGACGCCGATGACCAGCGCCACCCCGAGGGTCGTCGCGGTCTTGGTGACCACGTCGTCGACGGTCATCGGTCGGTCGTTGCTCGCCGCAGGCGGCGCGGGGTAGCCGCCGTACCCGGGCGGGCCCGGCTGCTGGTAGCCCTGGGCCTGGGGCTGGAAGCCCGCGTATCCGCCGCTGGGCAGCTTGCGGAACGCGGGGTTGCTGGTAGAACGCACCTGATCCTCCTGGGCCTGAATGGCGCCTGCACCACGGTCAACGATCGAGCCTGCCAACCGGTTCCCGGTGGGTAAAACCTACTTTACCCACACTCGGCTCAACGCCGGGGCGCGACAGGCGATTCCCGGACCGGCGCGTAGCGTGATCATGCTGGCTGGAAGTTACGCCGTTCGTGCGGTAACGCCCGGGTCGGGTCGAAGTCGACCTGGGCCGATGCCGGGGTGTGATCTCGATTCGCGCTCCTTCTGGCGGATTGCCTCATCCGCTCGAACGCAGCAGGCTCGCAGCAGTGCGCGCCCTGTGCCCGTCCGGTCACTAGCGGTGGCCCGGCGTTCCCCGGTACGCGGCCCACACCGCCAGGAGATCCACGCACTTCAAGCGCCGACGGCGTGCGCTGCCGCGGCGCGGCAAGGAGCCGACTGCACAATGGGGCGAACCACACTGGGTGCCCGGCTGGTCGCGGGGGTGGCGGGCGCGGCAGTGCTGTCCGCCGCCTTCACCACCGCCGCCGCGCCTACCGCCGTCGCCACCGTCCAGCCGGGGCTGGGCATCGCGACACCCGCCCAGCCGTACAAGAACAACCCGGAGCCGACCGACTGGCTGGGGTCCTACACCGTCGACGGCAAACAGGTCTGGTGCGTCCAGTACGCCTACCTCGCCCCCGACTCCGACGAGCCCTACCGCGGCGGTGAGCCGCTCAAGACCAAGTGGGGCACCGAGCTGGACGGCACGGTCGCCGCGGACATCTCGTACCTGCTCTTGCGCTACTCCGACACCAAGAGCGTCGACGAGGCCGCCGCGCTGGCCCACCTGCTGCACTCGTGGACCGCGGCCCCGCAGACACCCGACCAGCTCCTGCCGACCAACGACTTCCGGCACGTCGCCTACGACGTGCCGTTCCACCAGAACGCCCTGGCCCAGAAGAGCGCGGGCGCGGTGGCCGCGGTCGACCGGCTCAAGGCGGACGCCACGGCCAACCACGGCCCGTGGACCGCGGCGCTGACCAAGCCGACGAAGCCGCAGGTCATCGGCACCGCCGACACCTGGACCGTCGAGGTCCGCAACGCCAAGACCGGGGTGGGCAAGGTCCCGGTCAAGATCACGCTGACCGACGCGACCGTGGACGGCAAGACCACCGCCACCCTCAACACCAAGGACGACGGCAGCGGCATCGCGCTGCAGGTCACCCCGACCGGGCCCAAGCCCGCGGTGGCGATCTCGCTGCTCAGCCCGGCCGACCGCCCGGTCGTGCGGCCCGCCGCCGACGAGAACACCCAGCGGGTGGTCAGCACCGGTGGTGAGAAGGAGCTCACCGCGCGCGAGGACACCACGGCCACCACCGCCCCGGGCAACGCCGCGGTGACCAAGGTCGACGAGAAGACCGGCAAGGGCATCGCCAAGGTGTCCCTGCGCGTCACCGCCGCCGACAAGACCGCCCCCGCGGTCGGCCAGGACGGCAAGCCGCTGCTCGGTGCCGACGGCAAGGCGCTGGTCGTGGTGACCGGTGACGACGGCAAGGCGGTCGTGCCGAACCTGCGCACCCCGCAGGAGATCTGCGTGGTCGAGGTGGCCGCGCCCGCGGGCTACGAGCAGTCGTTCGACCCGAACGCGCCGCCGTCGGCGTGCGGCAAGGTCGACCCGGGCGGCACCCTCGAGCTCAAGGTGGCCAACAAGCCCAACGTCCCCACGGTGCCCAAGACGATCCCCGCGGGCGAGAACCCCGCCGTAGCGGCTGCCGCGCTGGTGGACGAGAGCGGTCCTTCCACCGGCCTCTTGGTCTCGTTGGGTGCTCTGCTGCTCTTGGCCGCCGGTGCGGGCGCCACGCTGGTCCGCCGGGCCCGTGGACCGCAGGTCGTCGGCCGCAAGATGCGCAAGGACTGGGGGCACTGACGGGCATGGCTCGCCGAGGCTCCAAGCTCGCCCCACTCGCCACGGCGGGTGGGGCGGGCGCTCTTGTCGTGTTGATCTGCGCGTTGAACATCTCCCCCGACCGGGTGGTAGGTCTACCGCTGCCCGGTCAGGCGGGGATGTCCGCGGCCGATGTCCGCAAGGCGGCGGCGGACAGCAAGTCCGTGCTCGCCGAGATGCAGTTGCAGGTAAAGCCCGCGCCCACCGCGGCGCCCTCCGCGGTGCCCCCCGCGCAAGCCCCAGCCGCACCGCCTGACCAGCCCGCCAACCAACCCGCCCCGCCCGCGCCCAAGCCCGCGGCCCAGCCCGCCGGGCAGAAGCCGGGCACGCTGCGGCTGGCCAAGGGCGGGACGGCCACTCTGGTCCGCAAGGAGCTCAGCGCCGACGCCACGCTGCCGGTGCCCAGCGGTGTCCGCGAGGCCACCTGGTGGGGCGCCGGGCTGGACGCGGCCCAGGGCGCCACCGTCTTCGCCGGGCACGTGAACTGGAAGGGCCAGACCGGCCCGTTCGCCGAGCTCTGGGACGCCCGGACCGGTGACGCGGTGTCCGTTGTGGACGCAGCGGGGCGGCAGTGGCGCTATCGTGTCGCGCGGGTGGAGACAGTCGACAAACGCCACCTCCCGGACCGTGCCGAGGAGTTCTTCGGCCAGGCGGGCGCGCACCGGCTGGTGCTGGTGACCTGCGGGGGCCAGTGGGTCGGTGGGCAGGACGGCTATGAGTCCAACCGCGTGGTGATCGCTCTTCCGGAGTGATCCACACGACCTGGTGGCACCACATCGTGTCGTTGGGCCACTGTCGACCGTGGTGTAACTACCGTGGGCAACGAGCCCACGGCGTACGCGTCTATCCGTTCGGGAGGAACACACCGCAGTCCATCGGGGAGGACACATGGGGATCCGCAGGCGTTGGGAGACCGTCGGGATCGGCGCTGGTCTGGTGCTGACCTTCGTCGTCTTGCTGGTCCTGGGCACCGTCCGGCCGGACGAACCGGGCAAGCCGGTGCCCGTCGGCGCCCCGAGCCCGCAGGCCGCACCCGGTCCACAAGGGCCGCCCGCGTGGATGCGCAAGCTCAATCCGGGAGAAAAGCCTCCCCAATTCGTGTTGTTCTCCTTCGACGGCGCGGGTTCGCACGAGCACTGGCAGCGGTTCTTGCCGCTCGCGCGCAGTGTGAACGCGCATTTCTCCGGCTTCCTTTCCGGCATCTACCTGCTCGACGACTCGCAGAAGGCCGATTACACCGGTCCGGGGCACAAACCCGGCAAGGCGTCGATCGGTTTCGGCGGTTCCCCTGATGACGTGCGCGCGCTGATCGGCGACCTGAACACCGCCGCGGCGCAGGGCCACGAGATCGGCACGCACTACAACGGCCACTTCTGCCAGGGTGCCGAGCCCAGCGTCGGCCGGTGGAGCACCGCGCAGTGGAACAACGAGCTCGACCAGTTCTTCGGCTACGTCGACCGGGCCGGTCCGCTCGGCCTCAAGATCGACCCCAAGGCGATCCGCGGCGGTCGCACGCCGTGCCTGGAGGGCCGCTTCGACCAGCTCTTCCCGGCGCTGGCGGCCCGCGGCATGGACTACGACTCCAGCCAGGTCTCCGACGGCCTGGCCTGGCCCGCGCTGCAGTCCGGCGTCTGGGAGTTCGCCATGCCCACCGTCCGGGTGCCCGGTCTGGGGTACAAGAAGACGATCATGATGGACTACAACTTCTGGTTCTCGCTCAACCGCGCCAAGGACGAGCCCGCCCGGGCGCCGGAGTTCACCAAGATCGTGCTGGACACCTACGAGCACGTGTACCAATCCGCCTACGCGGGCAACCGGGCCCCGATGGTCGTCGGGAACCATTTCAACCAGTGGTCCGGCGGCGCGTTCATCACGGCCACCGAGAAGTTCATGGGTGAGGTCTGCGGAAAGCCGGACACCGTGTGCGCCACCTACAGCGAAGTCATCGAATGGATGAAGTTGCAAGACCCGAAAGTACTTGACAGTTACCGTATGCAGCCGCACGCCCAGGTGATCGCGCCGAACTGATCACATTCGAGTGGTGGAAGTTGCGTTGGGAAATGACAACCGATACCACTATGAGGTCCCATTTCCCCCTCCGTGGAGACCTCCCGTGAAGATCGCCTTCGTCGGCAAAGGGGGCAGCGGCAAGACAACCCTCGCGTCGCTGTTCCTGCGCCACCTCGCCGCCGAGCGGCCCGCACCACCCGTGCTGGCCCTCGACGCGGACATCAACCAGCACCTGGCCGCCGCGCTCGGCGCCCCGGAGTCGCACTCGATGCCGACCCTGGGCACCAACCTGCCGCGCATCAAGGACTACCTGCGCGGTGACAACCCGCGGGTGCCGTCCACCGACGACATGATCAAGACCACCCCGCCCGGCGCGGGCTCGCGGCTGATCGGCGTCGACGACGACAACCCGCTCTACCGCGACCTCGTCCACGAGGTCGAGGGCGTCCGGCTCGCCGTCACCGGCCCGTTCGCCGAGTCCGACCTCGGCGTGTCCTGCTACCACTCCAAGATCGGCGCGGTCGAGCTGCTGCTCAACCACATGGTCGACGGGCCGCGCGAGTACGTCGTGGTCGACATGACCGCGGGCGCCGACTCGTTCGCCTCCGGCCTGTTCACCCGCTTCGACGTCACCTTCCTGGTCTGCGAGCCGACCGTGCGCAGCGTCGGGGTCTACCGGCAGTACCTCGAGTACGCGCGCGACTTCGACGTGCGCGTCGCGGTCATCGGCAACAAGATCATCGACGCCGACGACCTGGGCTTCCTGCGCGAGCACGTCGGCCGCGACCTGCTCGCCTGGGTCGGCCGCTCCGACCACGTCCGCGCCGCCGAGCGCGGCGAGGTTCGCCCGATCGAGGCCCTGGAGACCGAGAACCGGGTGGCGCTGCGGACCATGCGCGAGCTCGTGGACGGCGTCGAGCAGGACTGGACCCGCTTCCACCGCCAGACCGTCGAGTTCCACCTGCGCAACGCCGCGGCCTGGGGCAGCGACCGCGCGGGCCGCGACCTGGCCGACCAGGTCGACCCCGACTTCGTGCTCGGCCCGGTCCCGCTCGCCTCCTGACCCTGTGCACAACTCGTCGCCCGGTTCCGCCCGAGCTGCCATGCTCGGTCCACCAGCGAGGAGAGGGCGGAGAACATGGCGACCTACCTGGTCACGGGCGCGACGGGGCTCATCGGCGGGCGGTTGGTGCGCGAACTGCTGGCGCGCGCCGACGCCGAGCGGGTGTGGCTGCTGGTGCGCGCCCAGTCCCGGGAGCGGTTGACCCGCGCGACCAGCGCCCTGCCCGGCGCCGAGCGGGTGCGCCCGGTCGTCGGTGACGTCTCCGCGCCCGGCCTGGGGATCGCCGCCGACCAGTTGCCCGAGCTCGCAGGCGTCGACCACGTGATCCACCTGGCCGCGCTCTACGACGTGACCGCGGGCGACGAGGCCAGCGTCGCGGCGAACGTGGACGGCACCCGGCACGTCCTCGAGCTCGCCGCCGAGCTGGGCGCCGGGTGCCTGCACCACGTCTCCTCGGTGGCGGTCGCGGGCGACTACCGCGGCCGCTTCACCGAGGAGATGTTCGACGCGGGCCAGCGCCTGGCGACGGCCTACCACCGCACCAAGTTCGAGTCGGAGCGGTTGGTGCGCGGCCAGTCCGCGGTGCCGTGGCGGGTCTACCGGCCCGCGGTCGTGGTGGGCGACTCGGTCACCGGCGAGATGGACAAGGTCGACGGCCCGTACTACTTCTTCTCCGCGCTGTCCCGGCTGGAGTCGGTGCCCGGCCTGCCGCTGCTGTTCCCGGACATCGGCGACACCAACATCGTCCCGGTCGACTACGTGGCCAGGGCGATGGCTCACCTGGTGCACCAGCCCGGGCTGGACGGCCGGACGTTCCACCTGGTGTCGCCGGAGCCGCAGTCGGCCAAGCAGGTCTACAACGCCTTCGCCCGCGCCGCGGGCGCCCCGCCGGCCGCCGCCGAACTGGACCGCCGGATCTCCGCGCCGCTGCTGGGCCTGCTCCGCTTCGCCGAGAACGTCCCCGGCGTGTCCCTCGCCGTCGACGCCGCCCTCGACCGCCTCGGTATCCCCCCGGTCCTGCTCACCACGCTGACCTTCAAACCCACCTTCGACTCCGCGGGCACCCAGCGGGCGCTCGCGGGCAGCGGCATCGAGGTCCCGGACCTCGACGACTACGCGGGCGTCCTGTGGCGCTACTGGCGCGAGCACCTGGACCCGCTGCGCGCCCGCAGGCACGGCCACCGCGGCACCCTCGACGGCCGCCGCGTCGTGATCACCGGCGCGTCCTCCGGCATCGGCCGCGCCACCGCCCTCAAGGTCGCCGCCGCCGGTGGCGTGCCGCTGCTGCTGGCCCGCCGCGAGTCCGAGCTGGAGGAGGTCCGCGCCGAGATCGTCGCCGCGGGCGGCGAGGCGTACGCCTACCCCTGCGACCTCACCGACGACGAGTCGGTGGCCAAGACGGTCTCCGCGATGCTCGCCGACCAGCCCGCGGTGGACATGCTGGTCAACAACGCCGGCCGCTCCATCCGCCGCGCCGCCCGCCTGTCCTACGACCGCATGCACGACTACGAGCGCGCCATGGCCATCAACTACTTCGGCGCCGTCCGGCTGATCCTGGCCCTGCTGCCCCACCTGACCGAACGCCACTTCGGCCACATCGTCAACGTCTCCTCGATCGGCGTCCAGGGCATCGCCCCCCGCTTCTCCGCCTACGTCGCCTCAAAGGCCGCCCTCGACTACTTCAGCAAGATCGTCGCCACCGAAACCCACGGCGCCGGAATCACGTTCACCACCGTGCACATGCCGCTGGTCCGCACCCCGATGATCACCCCAACCAAGATCTACGACGCCTTCCCGGCCAAGTCCCCGGAACAAGCCGCCGACATGGTGCTCAAGGCACTCGTAGAGCGCCCCGCCCACATCGGCACCCCCACCGGCTACGCCATCCAGGCCGCCTACGCGGTGTCCCCCGCCCTGGTGAACGCCATCGCCTACCAGGCCTACCGGATCTTCCCCGACTCCACGGCCCCCGGGACCCCGCAATCCCCCCTCCGCCTGGGCAAGGGCGAACGCAACCTCACCGCCGCAGCCAGGGCCCTGGCCAAACTGACCCGAGGCTTCCACTGGTAACCCACCCACCCCCGGACTTCCGAACACGTGCCACACCAGCACCATCCTGCGCCCGAACTTGGTGCCGCGCCCGGACCGTGCTGTGCGGACCTACCCCGCGCTAGATCCACTCCGCACCCGAACCGTGCCGCACCGCGCCGTCCCCGAACTTGGTGCGGCACCCGAACCATGCTGTGCGGACCTACCCCGCGCTCGAACCACTCCGCACCCGAACCGTGCCGCGCCGGAACCTGGTGCCGCACCCGAACCGTGCTGTGCGGCCTTACCTCGAGGAACCCATCCCGCACTTGATCGGGTCGCGCCCTGGCCACCTCGCACCCGAACCGTGCCGCACCGCGCCATCCGCGCCCGAACCTGTACCGCACCCGAACGGCGCTATTCGGACTCGCCTCGCGCTCGAGCCCCATCCCGCACTCGAACCCATCCGCTCTTGATCCCTGCCGCGCCCAGTTGGTGCCATGGCCGCCCCGCCCGCGCCCGAACCCCCGCCGCAGCGTGCCATCTCGCGCTCGAACCTGGTGCCGCACCTGAATGGTGTTGTGCGGCCTCATCTCGCGCTGGAACCCATCTAGCACTTGATCGTGTCCCGTCCAGTTCCTGCTCTGGCCGCCCGCGCCGAAACTTGTGCCGCACCGTGCCATCCCGCTCGAACCTGGTGCCGCACCTGAACGATGTTGTGCGGACCTACCCGGCGCTCGAACCCCATCCCGCACTTGACCCCTGTCGCGCCCGGTCGGTGCCCTGGGCATCCCGCGCCCGAACCTGTGGCGCACGGGAACGTGCCATACCGGGCCTGAACCCGTGCGTACCCGAACCGTGCCGCACCGCGCCTTCCCGCGCCGGAACCTGGTGTCGCAGCCGAACCGTGCTGTGCGTACCTACCCCGCGCTTGAGCCACCTCCGCCCTTGATCCGTGCCGTGCCCGGTTGGTGCCATGGCCGCCCCCGCCCCGAACCCGGCGCCGCACCCGAACCGCGTTGTGCGGACTTACCTCGTGCTCGAACCCATGCCGCACTTGATCGTGTCGTGCCCGGCGGCCGCCCCGCGCCCGAACCCGTGCCGCACCGTGCCCTGCCGCGCTCGACCTGGCGCCGCACCCGAACCGTGCTGTGCCGATCCCGTGCTCGACCTACCCCGCTCTTGATCCCTGTCGTGCCCGGTGCCCTGTCCATCCCGCACCCGAACCCGGTGTCGCCCCGCGCCATCTCGCGCCCGAGCCTGGTCCCGCGCCCGGACCGTGCTGTGCGGGCCTACCCCGCGCCCGAACCACTCCACTCTTGATCCCTGCCGCGCCGGGTTCGCGCCTTAGCCCATCCCGCGCCCGAATCCACCCGCACCCGAACCCGTCCTCGTCCCGCACTCGGACGCGCCGTGCCGCGTCCGAACCCGTGCCGCGCCGCTCCAACCCGCGCCCGGACCTGGTCCCGCACCCGGACCGTGCCGTGTGGGCCTACTCCGCGCTCGAACCACCCCGCTCTTGCCCGTTTCGTGCCATGGCTACCCCGCACCCGAATCTGGTCCCCACCCGAATCGTGCTGTGCGGACCTACTCCGCGCTCGAACCACCCCGCTCTTGCCCGTTTCGTGCCATGGCTACCCCGCACCCGAATCTGGTCCCCACCCGAATCGTGCTGTGCGGGCCTACCCCGCGCTCGAACCACCCCGCTCTTGATCCCGCTCGCGTCGGGTTCGTGCTTGGCCACCCCGCGCCCGAACCCGTCTCGCAATGAACCGTGTCCTGCCCGAACCACCCCCGCACCTGAACCCGTGCCGTGCCCGAACCAGGCCGCGATCGAACCTGGTCGCATTCGATCGCGCCGTGCCTGGACCACGCGACCCCGCCTCGTCCGGCGCCCGCTGTTCGATTCCGGCCGATCGATTCGGCCCGCGTCTGGCCGCGAGTCGGGTATTCCCAATCCCTTCCCAGCACGTCCACGATCGGGTGACCGGGGTTGATGTGTCAGGGCTCGACCGTAAGGTGAAAGCGATGGCCCTTGTTGTTCTTGCGCCGCTTTGCTTTTCCCGTCGGGAACGGTGGGCGCGGACGGCCCGCGCGTGATCGTGGGTGTTGTGCGAGCCGCGCGGTATTCTGTTGGTCAACCCCGCACCGTTGGGTGAGATTCACCTGATCGCGTGCCCACCATGTTGCCGTTCGTGGTGTCGCAGGTACCGTCATCTCATGGCTTCCCAACAGGATCGTGATCACGTCGGCTTCACGGTCGTGCGGCACGGGTTCGACCGCGCACAGGTGAAGCAGCACATCCAGGACCTCGAAACCACCGCCACCACCGCGCTCGCCCAGCGCGACGAGGCGGTGGCCAAGGCCGAGGAGCTGGCCGGGCAGCTGGAGCTGGCCCGCCGCGAGATCGATGCCCTCAACGCCCGACTCGACAAGATCGGCACCGCCGCCGCGGCGTCGTCGGCGCCGAACGCGCCCGAGCGCTCGGCCCGGGCGGACGTGGTCGCCAAGGCCCAGGCCGCCGAGATCACCAGCCGAGCCCAAGCCGCCGCCGACACGGCGTGGTCGGCAGCTGAAGAGGCCTCGACAGCCCTGCGCGAGCGCTACCGCCGCCTGCTGGCCGAATTGGACAAGCAGCACACCGAGATCCACGCCGCCCACAAGACGATCATGGATGAGGCCCGGGCCAAGGTGGATCAGATGACCACCGTCGCCGAGCAGCGCCAGCGCGAGGTCGACGAGCGGGCCGAACGCGAGCGCCAGCGCCTCGAGCAGCAGTTCCAGCAGGACCTCACCAGCAAGCGCGACCACCTCGCCGAGGAGATCGCCGCCGCCCACAGCGCCGCCGAGCAGGAGGCCGACCGCCGCCTCCGCGCCGCCACCGACGAGGCCGACAAGCGCATCGCCACCGCCACCAGCCACGTCGAACAGCTCACCGCCCTGCGCGAACAGCTCGCCGGACGCCTCCGGGGCACCTCGGACCTGCTCGACCAGAGCGCGAAGCTGCTCCAGCCGATCGAGGCCGAGGCCGAACTCGACCAGCTCCCGTTGTCCGCTGAGCCTCCGGCTGCCCAGACCCAGCCGGTCCGCAAGCCGCAGAAGGCCCCGGCCCGCTAGCAGAATGCGGCCGTGCGCGAACAGTTAGCCGACGCTCGCGTGGTACCGCTGCTCGACCAGAGCGCGAAGCTGCTCCAGCCGATCGAGGCCGAGGCCGAACTCAACCAGCCCCCGCTGCCCGCTGAGGCTCCCGCTGCCCAGACCCAGCCGGTCCGCAAGCCGCAGAAGGCCCCAGCTCGCTAGCAGAGCGGGACCGCTCGCCGAGCGCCTGTGAGGCACCTGGGACCTGCTCGTCCAGAGCGTGAAGCTGCTCCAGCCGATCGAGGCCGAGGCCGAACTCGACCAGCTCCCGTTGTCCGCTGAGCCTCCCGCCGCCCAGGCCCAGCCGATCCGCAAGCGTAAAAGGTCCCGGCCTGCTTGGAGAACACAGGTCCGCACGGACAGCTTGCCCGATGCTTGCGCGGTACCACCGACCCGCTCGACCGAACGGCGAAGCTGCTGCAGCCGATCGAAGTCGAACTTGCCCAAGTCCCGCTGCTGGTGAATCCCTGCCGCTCAGACCCAGCCTGTCCAGAGCCGCGGAGAGCCCCAGCCGCTAGCGGAGTGTGGTCCTGCCAGGATCGCCCCGGGCAGGTACAAGCGGTTGGGTGGCACTGTCTCGCGAGCCGTGCGATTTCCCGCCCGCTAGCGGAGCCTTGTCCAGACCGAATCCGCGGGCAGCGCCTCATCGGTCGGTAGGCGGACGGCGTGCCGTGGGTCAGAAAGGGCCGAGACGCCCGGGTTCACGAGCAAGCGGGTGGCTGCAGGACAGGGCGCCTGGAGTCGTCGAGTCGCAGGTAGATCTTGGGTACGTACCCCAGTTCCGCGCCATCGCGGGAGACGCGCCCCCAAGTCCGTTCCTCGGCAGCCGTGGTGTCGTTGACCTTCGGGTCCGTCACCGGGACCTCGGTAGTCACCTGGCACTGCACTACGACCATCCGCCCGGACGAGATCACCGTGGTGACCTCCGCGGTCGTGTCGGGAGTCTTGAACACAGCCACCGATGTGCTGTCGTAGCCGGAGGAGCTGGTGGCGTACACCGTCGCGGTGATCGTTCCCGGGGGTAACGGGCTCGTGGTCGTCGTTGTCGGGTAGTTGCCGCTGTAGGAGTCGACGGGTCCGGTGGTGGCCTCGCACCACGCCGAAGCCGCCAAGATGAGGGCCGCACTCGCCAACCCCGCCGCAGTCCATGCGACCTTGCCCGCGCGACGGCTCCGCCTGCGCAGGAGTGCGATCTCCTCCAGTAGCGAGCTATCAGTGGCAGGCGGTGGAGTGCTGTCCTGCGCTGCTGCCTCTTCGAACCGGGTGGTCCACAGTTCGACCTCCTCCGTCGTCATGCCCATCGCGGGCAGGACCGCAGCGAGCGCGACCCGGTTGGGGGGCTTCTTGCCGGTGAACAGGTCGCCGACCACCGTCTTCCCCCAGCCGGCGGCTCGGCTCAGTTCGCGCACGCTCAGCCCCCGCCCTGCACGTTCCGAGGCCAACGCGCGTGCCACCGCGCGCAGGGGAACGTCGGTGCCGCCTGCCGAGACGGGAGCGGTTCGGGTGGCGTCCTCGGCGCGGCGCCACAGCTCCCGGATGTGGTCGGCGTCCCCGCCCAGTGCCTCGGTTATCGCCAGGGCTGTGGCTTCCGACACCGCTGACCTGCCGTTGAGCATCCTGGAGAGTGCCGACCGGGAGTACTTGACCTTGTCCGAGAGGTCACCCAATGTGTGGCCACTGCTCTTCTGGAGCCGCTTGAGTTCGGCGGCGAGCGCGGAGACCGCGGGGAGGGTCTCCCCGCGGTCGTCCGTCGATTGGGTCACAGCGAGACCTCGACGCGCAGCACGTGCCGCGCTCGCCCGCTGGTCGGCAGCAGCCGGTCAGCCAGGGTCACCGCGACGCCGCCGATCAGCATCACGGCCGCCGCCGCGGCGTACACCGAGTGGCCCGCGGCAACCAGTGATCCGGCGGCGACGAAGACGAACACGAACAGGAAGACCCGCCACGTGGCGGTTGTCTCCGGTTGGCACAGGCCGGAAGCGCGCCTGCGCACCACGGACTTGCTCACGGTTTCTCCCTCGGGTGGAAGTGGCGCGGCCGATCGGCCGCGCTGTTCCATCCTGATCACGCCTGACGGGGCAGTGAAGGCATCGCCGTTGACACTCAGTCCGCTACCAGGTGTTGCACGGGGCATCCGGACACGCCGCAACGCCCGCGCAACACCGACCGACCCAGGTCGGGTATCCGCTGATGGCGGTCCGACGTGGTCGTTGCGCTGTCCGCTGTGGTGACGCGGACACCGGTGGTCAGCTCAGGCGCTCCAACACCATCGCCATGCCCTGGCCGCCGCCCACGCACATGGTCTCCAGGCCGAACTGCTTGTCGTGCCACTGCAGCGAGTTGATCAGCGTCGTGGCGATCCGGGCGCCGGTCATGCCGAACGGGTGGCCGACCGCGATCGCGCCGCCGTTGACGTTCAGGCGGTCCTCGGGGACGCCGAGCTCGCGTGCCGAGGGGATGACCTGGGCGGCGAAGGCCTCGTTGATCTCCACCAGGTCGATGTCGCCGATGGTCAGCCCGGCCAGGGCCAGTGCCCGCTGGGACGCCTCGACCGGGCCCAGGCCCATGATCTCCGGCGAGAGCCCGGACACCCCGGTGGCCACGATCCGCGCCAGCGGGGTCAGGCCGAGGGCGGCGGCCTTGGTGTCGGACATGATCACCAGTGCGGCGGCGCCGTCGTTGAGCGGGCAGCAGTTGCCCGCGGTCACCCGGCCGTCGGGGCGGAAGACCGGCTTGAGCGTCGCGGTCTTCTCGTAGGTGATCCCCGCGCGCGGGCCGTCGTCGGTGTCCACCACGCGGCCGTCGGGGAGGGTGACCGGGGTGATCTCGCGGGCCCAGAAGCCGTCCTTGATGGCCTGTTCGGCGCGGTTCTGCGAGCGGACGCCGAAGTGGTCCATCTCCTCGCGGGTGATGCCCTTGGCCAGCGCCAGGTTCTCCGCGGTCTGGCCCATCGCGATGTAGGCGTCGGGGACCAGGCCGTCGGTGCGCGGGTCGTGCCAGTCGCCCGCGCCCTCGGCGGCGACCGAGGCGGTGCGCGCCTCGGCGTCGGCGAAGATCGGGTTGTGGGTGTCCGGCCAGGAGTCGGAGCTGCCCTTGACGAAGCGGGACACCGTCTCCACCCCGGCCGAGATGAACACCTCGCCCTCGCCCGCCTTGATCGCGTGCAGCGCCATCCGGGTGGTCTGCAGCGAGGACGCGCAGTACCGGGTCACCGTGCAGCCGGGCAGGGAGTCGTAGCCGAGCAGCACCGAGACGATCCGGCCCATGTTGTTGCCCTGCTCGCCGCCGGGCAGGCCGCAGCCGAGCATCAGGTCATCGATCTCGGCCGGGTCCAGCGCGGGCACCTTGTCCAGGGCGGCGCGGACCATCTGCGCGGTGAGGTCGTCGGGCCGGATGTCGACCAGGGACCCCTTCCCGGCGCGCCCGATGGGCGAGCGGACGGCGGAGACGATGACTGCCTCGGGCATGGGGGCTCCTTCGCGGTGGCCGGTTGGGCACGACACCGCCGAGGCTACTCGCTGGTAACCGGGCCCGACCCGGGGGAGCGGCGCTGCTCAGCCAGGTGTCACCGCACTGTCGCACACCCCGACCGCCGCGCACAGTGGGGCGAGGATCACCTCGGCGGCCAGCCCGTAGCCCGCGCCGTTGGGGTGGAACCGGTCGGCGCTGAACAGCTCGCCGGACCGGGTCGCGAAGTGCCTGGACAGCAGGGCCGCCAACGGCACCACCCGCGCGGGGGTGGCCGCGAGCGCGCGGGCCTGCGCACGGGCGAGGGCCCGGCTGCGCCGTCGGGCGAGCTCGCGCAACGGCTGGGGGATCGGCTGGATCGCGCCCAGGTCCGGGCAGGTGGCGACGACTACGGCGGTACCGACCGCGTGCAGCCGCGCGACCTCGGCGGCGAGCAGTGCCGCGGACTCCGCGATGCTGCGCCGCGCGGTCACGTCGTTGCCGCCGATCATGACAAGAGCCACGTCCGGCGCGTCCGCTACAGCCCGGTCTACCTGCGCCGTTAGGTCTGTCGTCCGCGCGCCGCTAACCGCGTACGTGGTGAGTCTCACCGGTCGTAAAGCCTCGTCCGCGAGCCCCCGCGCCAAGCGCACACCAGGCAGAGCCTCCGGCGACTCAGCCCCCAGGCCTGCCGCGCTCGAGTCGCCGAAGATCCCGAACCGCAGTCCGCCGACCACCGACACCGGACCCGTGCCGTCGGGCAGGTAGCCGCCGTCGGCGTTGAACGGCTGCTCAAGCGGCTTGCCGATCACCGACCTGGCCTGCTTGGCCTGCGTCGTGAACAACGTGTACGCCGCTCCCGAGAGGCCGCCGACCGACCCGGCGGCCAGCGCGGCCACCCGGAGAGCACGAACCCAGATCACCTGTCTACCCCCGTTCGGTCAACGTGGTTACTCCAGACGTATCGCGCCCACCCCTGGTTCCGCGTCACCCCGGGTGTCCCACGACCCCCGGGTTAGGCTTCCGGCGCAGGCCAAGTGACCTCACGAAGGAGCCCCGGTGGAGTACGTCGAGCACATCAGCGATCTCGTCGGCGACACGCCCCTGGTGAAGCTGAACGCGCTGGCCGCGGGCCTGGCGCCGACGGTGCTGGCCAAGGTCGAGTACCTCAACCCCGGCGGCAGCGTCAAGGACCGGATCGCGCTGCGCATGGTCGAGGCGGCCGAGGCCTCCGGCGAGCTGCGCCCGGGCGGCACGATCGTCGAGCCCACCTCGGGCAACACCGGCGTCGGCCTGGCGATGATCGCCCAGCGCAGGGGCTACAAGTGCGTCTTCGTCTGCCCGGACAAGGTCAGCGAGGACAAGCGCAACGTGCTCAAGGCCTACGGCGCCGAGGTCGTGGTGTGCCCGACCGCGGTCGCCCCGGAGCACCCCGACTCCTACTACAACGTCTCCGACCGGCTGGTCCGCGAGATCGAGGGCGCCTGGAAGCCGAACCAGTACGCCAACCCGCAGAACCCGGAGAGCCACTACCACTCCACCGGCCCGGAGCTGTGGAAGCAGACCGACGGGCGGATCACGCACTTCGTCGCGGGCGTGGGCACCGGCGGCACGATCTCCGGCACCGGCCGCTTCCTCAAGGAGGCCTCCGGGGGCCGGGTCAAGGTCATCGGCGCCGACCCGGAGGGCTCGGTCTACTCCGGCGGCACCGGCAGGCCCTACCTGGTGGAGGGGGTCGGCGAGGACTTCTGGCCGGACACCTACGACCGCGACATCGCCGACGAGATCATCGCGGTGAGCGACGCGGAGTCCTTCGAGGTCACCCGCAGGCTGGCCCGCGAGGAGGCCCTGCTGGTCGGCGGCTCGTGCGGGATGGCGGCCGCGGCGGCGCTGCGGCTGGCCGAGCGGCTCGGGCCCGACGACGTCGTGGTCGTGCTGCTGCCCGACGGCGGCCGCGGCTACCTGTCCAAGGTCTTCAACGACTCGTGGATGGCCCAGTACGGCTTCCTGCCGCCCGAGCACTCCGGCGCCACCGTCGGCGACGTGCTCCGGCGCAAGAGCGCCTCGGGCACCACGCTGCCGGAGTTCATCCACGCCCACCCCGCCGAGACGGTGGCCGACGCGGTCGCCATCCTGCGCGAGTTCGGGGTCAGCCAGATGCCGGTGGTCAACGCGGAGCCGCCGGTGATGGCCGCCGAGGTCGTCGGCGCGGTGAACGAGCGTGATCTTCTCGACGCCCTGTTCGCGGGCAAGGCCGCGCTGGCCGACCGCCTCGACCGGCACATGTCGGGCCCGCTGCCCACCATCGGCGCAGGTGAGCAGGTGTCCGCGGCCATGTCGGCGCTCTCCGCCGCGGACGGTGCGCTGGTCCTGGTGGACGGCAAGCCCGCGGGTGTGGTGACCAGGCAAGATCTCCTGGGGTTCCTCGCGGGCCGCTGACCCCCTAGGGTCTGCCGCGAGCCGATACCGGCACCGTGGCACACCATCCGATAGCGTTACCCGCAGTGTTATCCGCGTTGCAAGTTGACACACCAGGTCAAAGGGGTGGGAAACCCGATGAGTGCTCCCCAGCCGCCGAACCAGCCATGGCAGGGCGGACAGCCCCAGCAGTGGCCTGGTCAAGGCCAGGACCAAGGGCAGCCGCCGTACGGCCAACCGCCGCAGGGCTACCCGCCCCAGCAGCCGCAGTACGCGCCCCCGCCCGGTGACAACACCGGTGCCGACGGCGTCGAGCGCACGCAGGCGATCCGCCCGGGCCAGCAGCCGCCGTTCGGGCAGGAGGACGACAGCCAGGACCGCACCCAGGCCGTGCGCCCCGGTCAGGGCGACGCGACCCAGATGGTGCCCCCGGGCTCCGTCCCGCAGTCCCCGCCCTACGCCCCGCCGCCCAGCGCGGCGGACTCGCCGCCCGGGGGCTTCAACCAGCCCTACGGGCATCAGCAGCCGGGTGGCTTCGGCCAGCAGCCCGGTGGGTTCCCCGGCCAGGGCTACGGCCAGCCGCAGCCGGGCGGGTACCCGCCCCAGGGCGGCTTCGCCCAGCAGGGTGGGCTCGGTCAGCCGCCCGCGTTCGGCGGCCAGGGCTCCAACACCGGCATGATCTCGCTGATCGTGCTGGGCGCGGTGGCGCTGCTCGGCGTGATCACCGCGATCATGGGCCTCTCGCTGGCCTCGGACATCTCCAGCGTGAGCGGCTACTGCTCGGGCGTCGACTCCCGCTTCCTCGCGGGCGTTGCCTGCCCGACCGGCATCAACACGCTGTTCTCCTGGCTGCAGGTGCTCGGCGCGGTGGCCGCGGTCGCGGGCGCGGTGCTGCTGGCGCTGAAGAAGACCAACTACGGGCACCTGCTCATCGCCGGTGGCGGTGGCGCGGTCGTGCTGTTCGCGATCCTCAACGGCGCCACCTTCAGCTTCGCGGGCAGCGTCACCACCTCGCTGGTGTTCGGCCTGATCATCGCCGGTGCCGGTGCGCTGGCGTTCTTCCCGCAGACCAAGGACTACCTGGTCGCCAGCCCGCCGCTGGGCTCGCTCGGCGGCGGTGGCGGTCCGACGAACCCGCCCACCGGTGGCTTCGGCCAGCAGCAGCCCGGCGGCTTCGGGCAGCAGCCCCCGCAGCAGGGTGGTTTCGGCCAGCAGCCGCCGCAGGGCTACGGGCAGCAGCCGCCGCAGCAGCCCGGCTACGGCCAGCAGCCCCCGCAGGGCTACGGCCCGCCGCCCGGTGGCGGTTACGGCCAGCAGCCGCCGCAGGGTGGGCAGCAGCAGCCGCCGCAGCAGTGGTGAGCGCGTAACACCTTTTCGATGGGCCCCGACCAACCGGTCGGGGCCCATCTGCGTCTGTAGTGGGCAAACACCGGACGAGGGGCGCGAACCATGAGCTACCAGCAGCAGCCGTACCAGCAGCCCTACCAGCCGCAGCAGCAGTACTACGGCTACCAGCAGCAACCCGCGCAGGTGGGCAGCCCGGGCACCGCGATCATCGCGGGCATCCTTGCCCTGGGCCTCGCGGCCACCTTCGGCGGCGCGGTGGTCGACCTGCTGGTGGAGTTCAAGCTGATCGACAACCTGGACCAGATCCCGGGCGGGATGCTGGGGATCCTGGTCGCCCGGGCGGCGGTGGCGGTGTTCGCCCTGCTCGGCGCCATCCTGCTGTTCGCGCGCCGCTCGGGCGGGGCGGTGCTCACGATCCTGGCCGCCATCGCCGGGCTGGTCACGGTGGTGGTCGAGCCGATGACCTCGGAGCTGTTCGCCATGGTGGGCGTGGATTTCGGACAGTACCTCGAGGGGCTGTTCGCGTTCGACTCCACTTACGGCACGCTGTTGGCACTCGGCGTGATCGCGGCACCGCTCGCGTTCCTGTTCGCGGTACTGCCGTCCACGTTCCGGTGGTGCCGCGGCCGTCAGGTGAGCTTCCCTCAGTACTGAGCATGACCGGCGCGCCGTGCATACCCTCTAATGGGCGAATATTCCTCATAGTGGGATTAGTCCCACATGATGGTCATGCCCGGCCTGAGCCGTAACCTGGGACTCATGGTTGACGACACGTCCCGCTGGGGTTTCGAGACCCGGGCCATCCACGCTGGCCAAGCGCCCGACCCGCGCACCGGGTCGGTGATCGTCCCGATCTACGCCACGTCCACCTTCGCCCAAGACGGCGTGGGTGGCGTGCGGGACGGCGGCTACGAGTACTCCCGCACCGCGAACCCGACACGCACCGCCCTCGAAGAGGCGCTGGCCTCGCTGGAGGGCGGCAAGCACGGCCTGGCGTTCGCCTCCGGCATGGCCGCGGCCGACATCGCGCTGCGCTCGATGGCCCGCCCGGGCGACCACGTCATCCTGGGCAGCGACGCCTACGGCGGCACATTCCGCCTGCTCGACAAGGTCCTGTCCCTGTGGGGCGTCGAGTACACCTCGGTCGACTTGGCCGACACCACCGCCACCCGGGCCGCGGTCCGACCGAACACCAAGGTCATCTGGTCGGAGACGCCGACCAACCCGCTGCTCGGCATCGCCGACATCGCCGCACTGGCCACCATCGCCGCCGACGCGGGCGCGAAGCTGGTCATCGACAACACCTTCGCCACCCCGTACCTGCAGTCCCCACTGGGCCTGGGCGCGGACGTGGTGCTGCACTCCACCACCAAGTACCTAGGCGGCCACTCCGACGTCGTCGGCGGCGCACTGGTCACTTCGGATGACGAACTCCAGGACAAGTTCTCCTTCCTGCGCAACGCCGTAGGCGCCGTCCCAAGCCCCTTCGACTCCTGGCTCGTCCTGCGCGGCGCCAAGACCCTGGCCCTGCGCATGGAACGACACAGCGACAACGCCGAGCGCGTCGTCGAGGCACTGCAGAGCCACCAGAAGGTCACCAAGGTCTACTACCCCGGCCTCACCGACCACGCCGGCCACGAGATCGCCGCAAAGCAAATGCGCCGCTTCGGCGGCATGGTCTCCTTCTCGGTCACCGGCGGCGAACAAGCCGCCCTCGACATCGCGGCCCGCACCAGGCTGTTCATCCTGGGCGAGTCCCTCGGCGGCATCGAGTCCCTGATCGAACACCCGGGCAAGATGACCCACGCCAGCACCACGGGCTCCCCACTGCAGGTGGCAGGCGACATCCTGCGCCTCTCGGTGGGCATCGAGGACAGCACGGACCTCGTCCGAGACCTGCTGGACGCACTGAACTGATTACGGCAAAGCCAAACGAAAGCCCCCGACCCGGCCACCGGTTCGGGGGCCTTCTTTTAGATCCGTACGCGCAGACTCCACGGATCCGCCCACGACCTTGACCCAACCGCAGCGGAAATGCCGACACCGTTGGAACGCAAGAGAATTCCGCCCTCCAGCAAACCGCAGCGGATAGGCCGACCCCGCTGGTACCGCCGGCCCCGCTACGGATGCTCGATCTAGTGGACTCGCTTCGTGTGGGGGGAGAGCACCGCTAAACTTGCCGGTGGTGGGGAATGCCCTTCACCCGCCCTTTTTTCGCCACCGCGGTGCTCTAGGGGCCCCACGCGAAGCGAGTTCACTAGATCGAGCCCCCGCACTTACCCGGGCAACCCAGGGCCGCAAAACCCCCAGGCCGAGCCCACCCTCGCGACCCGAGCAACGAAGACGGCAACCTCACGACGCTCGTCCTAGATCCAGCCCACCCTCGCGACCCAAGCAACGAAGACGGCCACGCAGCAGCACCAGAGGCGCAGGCCCCCCCATCCGGACCTATCCCACGCCCCAACAACCACCCTACCGTCGGATGATCCACCCACCAGACGATCGGAGACCCCTCGTGCCCCGTCGCTCCATCGCCGCCGCGTTCGTGACCGGTGTCCTGGCCGTGCTCCTGTTGCCCGGCACCGCGAACGCCACCCAGAGCATCATCTTCACCAAGGTCGGCCCGTTCCAGACCAACGAGGCCTGCGTGTACTCCAAGAACCGCGACATCATCGAGGGCCAGTACCTGATCTACCCCGGTCTGGGCGCCGACTGCGACCACGAGGCGAGCGGCTACTACTACCACAGCGGCGAGTGGCAGAACGGCTGACCGCCACCCGGCTGCCGGGGTGCGCTGACTCAGCGCACCCCGCGCGCCAGGTCAGCTGACGACCTCCAGCACTGGCCGGTTCGCCCCCGCCTCCCGTTGGTCCAGGGTCACCCCGAACGCGCCGCCGGACAGGCCGAGGGACACCGTGCCGTGGTTCGCCCGCACGAACGACGTCACGTCCAGCCCGATCCAGTCGGCGCGCGCGCTGATCCGGCCGGTCGCCAGCGGGGCGCCGAGCGTGGGCTGGTTGTTCCAGGTCACTCCGGTCTCGGTCCACGCCCCGGTCGCCCCGTGCGCCGTCACGGTGGAGTGCGTGCTCTCGCTGTCCGTTACCCGGCCGTGCACCCACAGCACGGCGCGCTTGGGCACCGTGGCCAAGCCCAGGTCGAACCGCAGGAACGACCGACGCGCGTAACCCACCGCCGCGGTCTTGACCACCAGCGCGGCGGTCGCGAAGTTCTGGTCGGCGTAGCTGCCGTCGCGCACGTAAGCGTCCTCGACCGGGCTGAAGGTGGAGGCGGTGCCCGTGGACACCGCCGATCCCGTGCCGAGTCGCACGATCCGGGTCGCGCCGAGGGTTCCGCCGACCTCGACCAAGAGCTTGGTGGTGGGGGAGGTCTGCAACACGGTCACCCCAGGGTCGGCCGTGGCCGTCGCGAAACCATTGTCCGACAACGTGACGGTCACCGTGGTCGCTAGCCGGGTCGGGTCGGCGACAGCCACGCTCAGCACGGCACCGTCCTGCCGGACCAGCACCGAGCACGGGCCGTCCGCACTGATTGTTCCGCACGTGCCCGCCGCGAAGAAGTTCGCCGCGCGTACCGTCCCCGCCGAGATCCCCTGCGTGGTCGCGGTGTTCGCCACCACGGTCACGCCGGGGGACGCGCTGCGGGCGGCGGTGGTCGCGTCCGTGGCGCCAGGCAGCAGTAGGTACGCGTAGGAGGCGTTCACCGGGTTCGTGCCGTGGTCGTGCCACAACGTGAGGTAGCGCCGGGTGATCGCGTCGGCCGGGCCGTCGGTGTCGATGGTGGCCCACGAGCCGGTGCGGGCGGCCCGGGCCGCGGTCACGGTCGCGCCGCCGAGGAACACGTACCCGCCGAACCCGGCGATCGCCGCCCACTGCGCGCCGGTGAACTTCTTCGACCACCCGAGCGTGCCCGGCTGGGTCGCGCCGTCGACGACCAGGGCGTTCGTGCCCGCCGCACCGAGGTTGCGGTTGTCCACAATGGAATCAACAGAAGCGCCGTCGGTCGCGGTGATACCCGCGCCCAGGCACACTACCGCGTCATCGAGGCAGAACCACGACTTGCGGCCGGTCAGCGTCGACTGCAGGCCGGTGACGTGCTGGCCGATCGCCGACGCCACGCCGTCGGACGCCCCGCCCGCCCAGGTGTTGGTCGGCATCGTGGCGTTCCACTCGCCGCCCGCCGCGTCCGCCAGCGGCTTGCGGGACGCGGTCACTCCTGGCAGCCGGTAGGGGTCCACAGTGGGCCAGAACGCGTCCGAGTACTGGTCGGCGCCGTAGTCCTGGCCCCACCAGTACGTCATCCCGCTGCCGGTGTGCCAGCCGCGCAGGTTCTCGCCGTTGCCGGTCTCGTAGAACGTCGTGCGGTTCGAGTGCATCGACACCGCGAAGGTCCACAGTGGACGACGATGCACGGCGCGGTCCATCGCCGCGAACACCCGGCTCGAGGTCGGGTGCGCCGCGGCGGGCACGCTCCCGTCGGCCAGCAGCGCGCGCCCCCGGGCGAGATCCGGGACCAGTAGGTGGTCCTCGTAGGGCGAGTAGGTGTCGCGGGTGATCCAGCCCTTCGCCAACCCCCGCCAGCGGTTCGACTCGGTCGGCGAGGCCAGCCCGGTCGAGGCCAGGAGCAGCACCGCGGCGATGACCGCGTGCCCACGCCGGTGGTCGCTCTGGTCGGACCGGGCGATCCCCCGGCCGGACACCCCGTCGACGATCAGTCCATTGTGGATGAGCGGCGCGAACGCCGAGTCCACCGAGTCGAACAGCGCCTGCCGGTTCGGGTCCGTCACCGCCCAGGTCGACCCGGCGAGCAGGTGCAGCACCCGGGAGAGCCCGCCGAGCAGCACCACGCCGTACCCGCCCGCGTAGGGCACCGAGTCGTGCTGGACGAACGAACCGTCGGAGTACAGGCCGTCCCCGGACAGCACCGGCGGGAACACCGGCGACAGCGCGTCACGGGCCGCGGCGATCTTGGCCGCGTCCTCGCCGAGCACCCCGCGCAACGCGACCACCTGGCACAGGTCGACCCGGTTCGCGCCGGTGCTCGTGTCTGTGTACGCCGAGAGCCGTGAGACCGGTACGTGGTAGTCCACGGCGGCGAGGTGGTCGGTGAGCTGCGTGCCGGGCAGCGCCACCAGGAAGCAGGTGTCCAGCAACTTCTGCGGGGCGCCGATCTGCCAGTCCCACCAGTTCCCGTAGGGGCTTCTCGTGGCGCTGTAAGCATTGTTCTGCATCCACTCCAGCCCGTCCAGGACCGCGGTGGACATGACCGGTGAGTTGGTGTGGCCGGTGCCGGGCTGGGCGTAGGCCAGCGCCATCGTGCGCAACCGGGCGTAGGAGCTGGTGACGTTGGCCGACACGGTGCCGATCGGGTACTCCGGCCAGAGACCCGATCCCGTGGTGCTCATCGTGCTCTGGTAGTTCAGGGCCGCGTTCCCGGTGGCCACCAACGCGGTGTGGAACGGTTCGGCGGCCGGGTCGTACCCGGTGCCGGTGAGCAGATCGCGCCACCTCGTGCGCAACGCGTCGTAGGGCGCCGTGGCGAACGCGGGCACGTTCGCGCCCAGCGCCACCGCCACCACCGATCCGGCGAGCAGGAATCCCCTTCGGGACACACCCATGTCATCAACCTCTCGTCCGCACCGTCCGCGCAGGCGCGCGACTTGGTGAAGATCACCGATGACTGAACGCCCCCGACCGCGCCTTGGTTGCTCGGGGAGACGAGATCGTTCCGGCCATCCGGTCTAGACCTCCGGGTAACCCGCCTTGGCTGTGTGCGCGTGAGCCTGCGTTCAGTGTGACTCGGCCGACCAGACTCGGACGCCCCGCCGTCGCGGCGGTAGTGTCGGTTGGGGGTGTCCGAATCATGAAGATCGTGTTGCCCGGTGGGACCGGGAACGTGGGTGGTTTCCTCAGCCGGTCGCTGGCCGCGGCCGGGCACGAGGTCGTGGTGCTGACCAGGCGGGCCGGGGTCGACCTCGGTGCCGGGGTGCGCTCGGTGCGCTGGGACGGGCGCTCGCTCGGGCCGTGGGCGCACGAGCTCGACGGGTGCGCCGCGGTGGTCAACCTGGCCGGGCGCAGCGTCAGCTGCCGCTACACCGAGGCGAACCTGCGCGAGATGATGGCGTCGCGAGTGGACTCCGCGCGGGTGGTCGGCGAGGCGATCGCCGCGGCCTCGGCACCGCCGCGGGTGTGGTTGCAGATGAGCACCGCGACGATCTACGCCCACCGGCACGACGCGGCCAACGACGAGGCGACCGGCGTCATCGGTGGCACCGAGCCGGGGGTGCCGGGGTACTGGGCGTTCAGCGTCGAGATCGCCAAGCAGTGGGAGCTCGCCCAGGAGCGGGCGTCGACACCCGCGACGCGCAAGGTGGCGCTGCGGACGGCCATGGTGATGAGCCCGGACCGGGGGAGTGTCTTCGACGTCCTGTCCTGGATGGCCCGGCTCGGCCTCGGCGGCCCGGTGGCGGGCGGGCGGCAGTACGTGTCCTGGATCCACGACCGCGACTTCCTCCGCGCGGTCGAGTTCCTGCTCGCCAGGGACGACCTGGCCGGCCCGGTCAACCTGGCGGCGCCAGACCCGGTCCCCCAGCGCGAGTTCGCCCGCACCCTGCGCCGGGCGTGGCGGAGACCGGTCGGCCTGCTGGCGACGAAGTGGATGGCCGAGATCGGCGCGTTCGCCCTGCGGTCCGACACCGAACTACTGCTCAAGAGCCGCCGAGTCGTCCCGGGCCGCCTCTCGGACGCCGGTTTCACCTTCGACTTCGCGCGCTGGGAGGACGCTGCCGCCGACCTCGTCCAACGGCGTTGACGCCCTGCTGCGGGGATCAGAAAACGGCGAGCAACGGCGGCAGCGCCGCGAGGACCAGGATGGCCGCCACGTTCGCGCGGCGGTACTGGGCGAGCAGGGCAACGAACTCGCGCAGGAACGCACTCGGCACGAAGTACGACGCCGTCCGGGCTCCGACGACGTGGACCCGCAACCGCAGCTGTCGAGCGAGCACCGCTGTTCGGAACACGTGGTAGTTGTTGGTGACGGCCAGGATGGTGCCCGCGCGCCCGTGCTCGGCCAGCAGCTCCATGCTGTAGCGCAGGTTCTGCTCGGTGGTCGCCGCCTTGCCCTCCAACAGGATCCGCTCCGCGGGCACCCCGTTCGCGCGCAGGTAGGTGCCCATCGCCTCGGCCTCGGAGACCTGCTCGTCGGACCCCTGCCCACCAGAGACCACCAACACCGGATCAGTCTCGGCCGCGTGCGCACGGCACTCCACGGCCCGATCGAGCCGATTCGCCAACAGCGGCGGCACACTGTCACCGTCAAGGCCCGCGCCGAGCACGATGATCGCGTCCGCCTGCCTGCCGCGCCCGAGCCTGCCGTAGAGCACCGAATACACGAGCAGCGCGGCGAACAGGAACGCGAGATACCCCGCCACCAGCACCAACGACGTCACTCCGACAGCCAACCACCGCGGCCCACCAAACCCGATGGTCGCTGCGGTCACCCCGAACAGGCCGAGCATCGCCAGACCCGCGAGCAGGGACAGGAGGTTCCCGAGCGTGTGCCCCTCCCTACGCCACATCACGACACCGTTGGCGACCAACGCCCAGGGCAACACCAGCCCAACCAACACCCCGACCACCACCGCGCTGTCCCGCAGCCAAGGGACACCCGAGAGCGAGTCCAGCAACCACAGCCCACCGAACACCACGGCAAGGCCCAGCCACACGGCGTTACCGAGCCGCCTCGGCTCCCGGTAGACCCGATAGACGAAGATCACTGCCGCCACCAGGGCGAGCAACGCGAAAGCCATGGTCCTCCGTCACCCCGATACCACCCCACCGCCACTCGAAGCCAGGGATGGCTTGAAACCGCGACGGTAGCACCGCACCAGCGAGCACGGACCACAGGCAAGTTCCCCGCCAACTGTCCCTTCCAAACCTAGTCGCGACACTGCACGGCTCGCTGGTAGGCAACAGGATCCCTACCTCGCCCGGTGAGCAAGGGAATCCAGCCCCGCTAATACCCAGCGGAATCCCGACCCCACTGGTACCACAGCAGATAGGCTGACCCCGCCGCACGCGACAGGGTCCTGTCCCCCAGCAAACCGCAGCGGTGAGGCCGACCCGCTGGCACCCGACAGGGTCCCGTCCCCAGTAAACCGCAGCGGATAGGCCGACCCTGCTGGCACCCGAGTGAATCCTGCCCCCCAGCAAACCGCAGCGGTGAGGCCGACCCCGCTGGAACGCAACGCCCGCTACGGATGCTCGATCTGGTGGACTCGCTTCGTGTGGGGGGAGAGTGCCGCTAAACTTGCCGTGGGTGGGGATGCCCTTACCCTGCCCTTTTCTCTCCACCGCGGTGCTCTAGGGGCCCCGCACGAAGCGAGTTCACTGGATCGAGCCCCTCATCTTTTCCTCGGGCAACCCCAGCGATGAGCCGCCGAAGACGGTCGACCGTAGGTCGGTGTGCGGCACACCCCACGAGCTGCCCAAGTAAGAGCAGGGCTCGATTGGCTGGACTGCCTTCGCGCGGGGCCCCTAGGCGACCGCGTGGGGAAAAAGCGTGGGGAGAAGGGCATCCCCACCACTGGTCAAGTTTAGCGGTCGCCTCCCCCCACACGAAGACAGTCCACCCAATCGAGCACAAACGTAACGGGTGCTGCGTACCAGCGGGCTCTTCTTTAAAGAGTGAAAGACTTCGGGTCCGCGAGATTTGGGATGTGGCCGTCGGCTTCGAGAAGGCTAGGGATTGGCTGTGATCTTTACTCGGTCGCTGTCGTTTTCGGAGAGGAATGATGCCAGTGCGTGTCCTTCCTCAGTCACAGCAGTCCGTTCTGCTCGGGTGAACCGGCGCAGCGGCGTGACGATCACGGTGTCGTCCCTGACGATCCAGCTCGCCGCTACCCGGCCGTCGACCAAGACGACACGGACACCGTCCACCGATAGCCCGCGGTGGGCCTGGTCGACGATTCGGGTGCGGTCGTCGTAGCCGAGGAGGGCGTTGTCGAAGGCGGGTAGGTAGCGCACGGGGGCGGGGGTGTCCGGGTCTGGGCGGGGGGCGTCGGGGAGGTCCAGTAGTTCTCGGCCTCGTTCGTCGCGGAAGCTGACCAGTTCTGGCCGTACGGCGGACACCGCGGCGGGTAGGCCGGCGAGGCCGCTCCAGGACCGGAGGTCGGCTGTCGCCGCGGGGCCGAAGGCGGCCAGGTAGCGACGGACCATCGTCTGGCCGACCGGGTCCGTGCCGGTTGGGGCAGGTGGGTCTACCTCGCGTCCGAGCCATGATGAGATCGGGAGGTTTCGTACTCCTCCCTTCGCCCGCCAGATGCCGCGCGGTGGTAGCTGTACCACCGGGATGAGGGCGGCGACCAGCATTTCCCCCAGCGCCCGTGGGCCCGGTGCGGGCCACCGGTCGGCCAGTGCCCGGGAGAGTTCGGTCATCGAGCGCGGTTGGTCGTCGGCCAGGACCGCTCGGCCCGCGGCCGCGAGTTCGTCGAGGTCGATCCCGGCGAGTTCGGCCCGGTAGACCCCGAGTACCCGTTGGCGCAGCATGGCGTCGTGCCGGGATCGCCAGGCGAGCACGTCCTCGGCCGTGACCAAGTGGACGGTGCGGCGCATCAGGTGGGTGCGCACCACCTGCCTGTCGGTCAGCAGGTCCGACAGCACCGCCGGGTCGAACGCGCGCAGTCGTGACCAGAGTCCGACGAACGGCTCCTGCGGTTCCTGCGCCTGCAGGCCGCCCAGGTGCGCGACGGCGTCGAGGACCGGCAGGTCGGCGCGGTCGAGCAGGAGTTGCCGGGCGAGGGTTGCCCGGTTGAGCGCCCGGTTGTCCAAAACGGTCATCGCCTCATCCTGCCGGTCGTCGGCGTTCTCCTCCTGTCGTGCGGTCAGCTCGACCGCTGCCCGTCCAGTGCCTCGCGCAGGATGTCCGCGTGCCCGGCGTGCTGTGCGGTCTCGGCGATGACGTGCGCCAACACCCGCCGGACGCTGCGGACCGCGCCTGGCTCGTTCCAGGGCGCGTCTGGCATCGGGAAGGTCGCCGACAGGTCGGGGAGTGCGGCGATGATCTCCGCGCTGCGGGCGGCGACCCGCTCGTAGCGCGTGAGGATCTCGGCCAGCGTTTCACCGGGTGCGACCTGGAACTCGGCCTGGTGGTCGATCATCCACTTCGGGTACTCGGTCGCGGTGCCCGCCGCGATGTCGGCCCAGGTCACACCCTCTGGCAGGTCGTAGCGCAGCGCCGCGGGGCCGTCGACCACGAAGCGCAGCCAGCCCTCCTCCACGGACGTGACGTGCTTGATCAGCCCACCCAGGCAGAGCGCGCTGACCGTGGGGCGCTCGGTGGCCTGCTCGTCGCTGAGCCCGTGCACGGTAGTGGTCAGGGCGGCTCGGGTGGTCGCCAGCTCGGCGATCAGGTCGGTCCGTTCGCTGTCGAGAATCGTGGTCACGTCGAGTCCCTCGGGTCGTTGAACTGGCACGGGACCACAGTCGCAGCAGAAGCGGACAGGTTGTGGCCGCTTCTCGGGGCAGAATGCGGGGCATGCCGAAGACCTCAGCGCGACTGCTGTCGTTGCTCTCGCTGCTCCAAGCGCGCCGGGACTGGCCTGGGGCGCTGCTGGCCGAGCGGCTCGACATCAGTCCGCGCACCGTGCGCCGCGACGTCGACCGCCTGCGCGAGCTCGGCTATCCCATCCAGGCCAGCAAAGGCCCCGACGGCGGCTACCGGCTCGACGCGGGCACGGAACTGCCGCCGTTGCTGTTCGACGACGAGCAGGCCGTGGCGCTGGCCGTCGCCCTGCAGATCGCCACGACCTCCGGCGTCGGGATCGAGGAGGCCGCGGCCCGCGCGTTGACCACCGTCCGGCAGGTCATGCCCGCACGGCTGCGCCACCGGATCGACACCCTCCGGTTCACCGCCGTCGAACGTTCCGCGGCCGGACCAGGACCCCAGGTCGACAGCGGTGTCCTCCTGGGACTGAGCGCCGCCGTCCACGCCCGCGAGGTGCTGCGCTTCGACTACCCAGCGGCCGAAGCGCGGGACGTCCCGCCCCGCCGGGCGGAGCCGCACCACCTCGTCACCTGGGGCGGGCGCTGGTACCTGGTCGCCTGGGACCTGGACCGCGCGGACTGGCGCACCTTCCGCGCCGACCGGATCACCCCGCGCGTCCCGACCGGCCCCCGTTTCACCCCGCGCGAGTTGCCCGGCGGTGACGTGGCCGCTTTCGTCGCCGCGAGGTTCCGCGGTTCCGCGGACTCGACCGACTGGCCCTGCCGCGGCGAGGTGATCCTCGACCTCCCCGCGGCCGAGGTGTCCCAGTACACCCGGGACGGGATCGTCGAGGAGCTCGGGCCGGACCGGTGCAGGCTCGTCCTGGGCTCGTGGTCCTGGCCCGGCCTGGCCGCCACCATCGGCAGGTTCGACGCCGACATCGAGGTCGTCGGGCCGGTCGAGCTCAAGGACGCCTTCGCGCACCTGGCCCGCCGGTACGCCGCCGCCGCGCTCCCGCGCTGAGCGGCGCGGTCAGGAGAAGCGGCCCGCCAACGCCTCGATCAGACCGATGCCCAGCTCGCGCGGCCAGGTCCAGATGAACCCGGAGAACCAGAGACCGATCACGAGCGCGATTCCGTCGGCGATCAGCAGCAGGGTGGTGACCCGCCGGGTCGTCGGCGTCCCGGCGTCGCCGAGGAACACCGACCGGTACATCGCCACCGTGCCCGTGGCGATGACCACGACCAGCAGTGTCGAGACCACCAGGGCGACGTAGTTGCCTGCCTGGAGCTCCTTGAGCTCGTCGACGTGGGACACCGCCACCCCGAGCACCAGGCTCAGCAACGGCGAGGTGAGGATGATCGCGAACATGATGAACGTGAGCGTGTAGGCGAAGACGTCCAGCAGCACCGAGCCCTTGCCCCGCTTGGCCTGCGGCTGTTTCCGGTGCGACGGCACCGCCTTGGGCGCTGGCCCGGTCGACACCGGGGTCGGCAGGCGAGCGGTGACCCGGGGCGCCCTCGGCGCCGGCTTGGCCGGAGCCGGGCTCGGCGCCCGCTGCTCGCGCTTGACCGCCAGTGCCCGGATCGCCCGCGCGAGGTCGCGGCGGGCCTCGGTCAAGGCGGCCTGGTCAGCTCCTTCGGCGGGCTTCTCGGGTTCTGCCCTGGGAACCGGGCGGCTGGTCGAGAAGCTGGGGTTGAGGCTGAGCGCGAGTTCGTGGACGTTGTCGGTGCCGCGTTGCTTCGGCGCGGGCAAGCCCCGTTCGCGCATCCTGAGCGACAGGTGCCGGTAGAGCAGGTGCAGGTCCAGCTCCTCAGGGCCCGCGGGCACCCCTTCGCGGAGCAGCGCCAGCAGCTCCCCGGAGAACGCCGTGTGACGCGCCCCGACCGGCGCGAGCGAGGGCACGTTCGACGACGACGAGGTCATCGTGTACGTCCCGCGCACGCTGACCTGCCCCATCACCGTGCCCTCGTGGTCGGCCATGGCGTCCTCGATGGCCCGCCCGGAGTAGCAGCAGTCCAGGATGAGGATCCGGGTGGCGGCGGTGCTCTCCAACAACTCGTCGCGCACCCACTCGAACGGCAGCGCGGAGTAGCGCGGCCGCGTCAGGTCGGTGCCCGCCAGCGCCAGGAACAGCTCGTGCTGCCGGGTGCCGAGCACACCGTGTCCGGCGAAGTAGATCAGCAGCACGTCCTCGGCCTGGCCCGCGATCTCGGACAGCTCTCTGGCTACCCGCGCCGGATCCGACCAGTTCTCCAGGACCGCGCAGTGCGTGAACCCGCCGGTGGCCGGGTCGGTTAGCGCCGCCTTCAGGTCGGCGAGGTTGTTCGAGACCGACGGCAGGTCCGACAGCCCACTGTCCTGGTACACGCTGGTCCCGATAAGGACGGCGCGGGAACGGGCTCGGTTGGGCAGCGGCACGGCAAGCGGGCTCCTGTCAGGACGACAAGTCGCGGCCCAACTTACACAACGCGACCGGTCCGACACGCGGATTCCGCCTGCCCGGCCCAACCGCGAGGTCGCCGAGGTTGGCGCGGTGACCCACCTCGGCGACCTCGGCTCAGCGCTTCCTGGTGGTCTTCGGGCGGGCGCCGACGTAAGCCGCCAGGTGTTCGCCGGTGAGCGTGGAGCGGTCGGCGACGAGGTCGGCGGGGGTGCCCTCGAAGACGACCCGGCCGCCGTCGTGGCCCGCGCCGGGCCCGAGGTCGACGATCCAGTCCGCGTGCGCCATGACCGCCTGGTGGTGCTCGACGACGATCACCGACTTGCCCGAGTCGACCAGCCGGTCGAGCAGGCCGAGCAGCTGCTCGACATCGGCCAGGTGCAGGCCCGCGGTCGGCTCGTCGAGGACGTAGACGCCGCCCTTCTCGGCCATCCGGGTGGCTAGCTTGAGCCGCTGCCGCTCGCCGCCGGACAGCGTGGTGAGCGGCTGGCCCAGGCTGAGGTAGCCGAGCCCGACGTCGGCCAGCCGGGTGAGGATCGCGTGCGCGGCGGGCAGCTGCGCATCACCCGCGCCGAAGAACGCCTCGGCCTCGGTGACCGACATCGCGAGCACCTCGCTGATGTCGCGGCCGCCGAGGTGGTAGTCCAGCACCGACGCGTCGAACCGCTTGCCCTCGCACACCTCGCAGGTGGTGGCGACCCCCGCCATCATCCCCAGGTCGGTGTAGATCACCCCGGCGCCGTTGCAGTTGGGGCAGGCGCCCTCGGAGTTGGCGCTGAACAGCGCGGGCTTCACCCCGTTGGCCTTCGCGAACGCCTTGCGGATCGGCTCGAGCAGCCCGGTGTAGGTCGCCGGGTTGCTCCGCCGCGAGCCGCGGATCGCGCCCTGGTCGATCGACACCACGTCCGCGCCCGCCGGGATCGACCCGTGCACCAGCGAGCTCTTGCCCGAACCCGCGACGCCGGTGATCACGCAGAGCACGCCGAGCGGGATGTCGACGTCGACGTCCTGGAGGTTGTGCTCGGTCGCCCCGCGGATCTCCAGCACGCCGGTTGGCGTGCGCACCGCGTCCTTGAGTTTGGCCCGGTCGTCGAAGTGGCGGCCGGTGATGGTGCCGCTGGACCGCAGCCCGTCGACGGTGCCCTCGAAGCAGACGGTGCCGCCCGCGGTGCCCGCGCCGGGGCCCAGGTCGACGACGTGGTCGCCGATCGCGATCGTCTCCGGCTTGTGCTCCACCACGAGCACCGTGTTGCCCTTGTCCCGCAGCCGCAGCAGCAGGTCGTTCATCCGCTGGATGTCGTGCGGGTGCAGGCCGATCGTGGGCTCGTCGAAGACGTAGGTGACGTCGGTGAGCGAGGAGCCCAGGTGGCGGACCATCTTGACCCGCTGCGCCTCGCCGCCGGACAGCGTGCCCGAGGGCCGGTCCAGCGAGAGGTAGCCCAGACCGATCTCCACGAACGAGTCGAGGGCGTGCCGCAGCGCCGCCAGCAGCGGTGCCACCGAGGGCTCGTCCAGGCCGCCCACCCAGTCGGCGAGGTCGCTGATCTGCATCGCGCAGGCGTCGGCGATGCTGATCCCGTCGATCTTCGACGACCGGGCCGCCGCGCTGAGCCGGGTGCCGTCGCACTCCGGGCAGGTGGTGAAGGTGACCGCGCGCTCCACGAAGGCGCGGATGTGCGGCTGCAGCGAGTCGACGTCCTTGGCCAGCATCGACTTCTGCATCTTCGGGATCAGACCCTCGTAGGTCAGGTTGATGCCGTCGACCTTGATCTTGGTCGGTTCCTTGTGCAGCAGGTCGTTGAGCTCGCGCTTGGTGAACCGGCGGATCGGCTTGTCCGGGTCGAAGAACCCGCAGCCGTTGAAGATCCGGCCGAACCAGCCCTCCATGCTGTAGCCGGGGATGAGGATCGCGCCCTCGTTGAGCGACTTGGTCTCGTCGTAGAGCTGGGTCAGGTCCAGGTCGGTGACCGATCCCCGGCCCTCGCACCGCGGGCACATGCCGCCGGTGATGCTGAAGCTGCGCCGCTCCTTCACCGCCTTCCCGGCGCGCTGCACGGTGACCGCGCCCGCGCCGCTGATCGAGGCCACGTTGAAGGAGAACGCCTTGGGCGAGCCGATGTGCGGCTTGCCCAGCCTGCTGAAGACGATCCGCAGCATCGCGTTGGCGTCGGTGGCGGTGCCGACCGTGGAGCGCGGGTCGGTGCCCAGCCGCTGCTGGTCGACGATGATCGCGGTGGTCAGCCCCTCGAGCACGTCGACGTCGGGCCGGGCCAGCGTCGGCATGAAGCCCTGCACGAACGCGCTGTAGGTCTCGTTGATCAACCGCTGCGACTCCGCGGCGATCGTGCCGAACACCAGCGAGCTCTTGCCCGAGCCGGAGACGCCGGTGAACACCGTGAGCTCGCGCTTGGCGATCTCGACGCTGACGTCCTTGAGGTTGTTCACCCGCGCGCCATGCACCCGGATCACATCGTGGTTGTCGGCACCGTGGTTGTCGGTACGGCGGTTGTCGGTGCTGCGGCTGTTGGCACCGCGCGGCGCAGGCGACTGCGTGCCCTTCCTGGTGGCCATGCTGATCGTGTCTCCATCTGTGGGGCCGGACCGCGCGCGGTCGGGCCGTCGGTGTCGCCTGGCGCGCTCGTCGAGCGGTGGATCTGGTTCCTGCGCATTCTGGTACCCGCCGCCCGAGGCCCTGGCGGGTGCCGACCTCACTGGTCCTGGAGCAGCCCGAGCACGTTGCCGTCCGGGTCGGTCACGGTGGCGACCAGCCGACCGCCGCCGACGTCGTGCGCGGGTTCCTTGACGGTGGCGCCCGCGGCGGTCACCTCGGCCAGCTTCGCCTCGATGTCCGGCACGTGCCAGTAGGTCACCGGCGAGGTCATGCCCTGCCCGCCCCCGGGCACCAGCCCGATGTGCTGGCCCGCGGCCTCGAAGCCGACGTAGTAGGACTCGTCGGCCTGCGGCGCCACGCCGAGCAGCGCGGTGTAGACGGCCTTGGCGGCGGCGAGGTCGGACACAGGGTGCAGCACGGTCTTGATCCCCTGGGTCGGCGAACCGGTCATGGTCACTCCTGAGGTCGTGGTGGCGTCGATGCCGGTCACGCTAGGTGAAGCCCGGCGCCGACGCTTCTCGAATCCTGACCGGTCCGCCCACCACCACCACCACCATCATCACGACCAAGCAGCCACCACCACGCGGCGGCGCTAGTCCCAGTCCCAGCCGATGCCGACCACGCCGGGGCCGACGTCGTGGCGGAAGACGTGCGCCGACCGCGCACGGGAGAGCGTCAGGTCGCCGTCGTGGTGGAGTTCGACGTGTGGGGACTCCTGGAGCAGCCGGTAGCAGCGCGTGGGGCGGGCGGCGGCGTCGAACCGCACGGAGAGCAGGAAGCTGTCGGCCCTGGTGCGGAACGCGTGCCGGTAGTCCACGTCCACCGTGTCGCTGCCCGCGCACTCGAACTCGAACAGGTAGGTCTCGTCGACGTGCAGCGGTCGGTCGAAGAGCAGCTCGGTGACCGAGAGCGGACTCGTCCGGTGCCTGCGCAGCTTGCCGACCCGGCAGTTCTCCAGCGCCCGCGTGGTCAGCTTCGCCGGGGTGGCGAGCGGTTCGGCGCAGTAGACCGCGACCTGCCTGTCCACATTGGACGCCAGCGCCCGGACCAGGAACCGGCTGCGGACAGCGCTGATGGCGCGGTTCGCGCCCAGCGAGACGGTGGTCTCCTGCCAGAGCGTGTGCAGGGACCGGCCGTCGATGCCGATGGAGCCGTCGGCCGTCTCGGCGATCTCGGCCGCGAGGTCGAGCAGCCCGCCGTACCCGCTGGGCCTGCGCCCCGCCCACCGGCCGCGCGGCTTCGGCGGGCCGAGCAGGGCCTGCAGCGACTGGGCGGGCAGCCCGAGGAGGGTCTCGATGGCCCGGACCGCGCGCAGCGAGTCGGTCCGCTCGGGGCGGCTGCGCCCCCGCTGCCAGTGGCTCACGCTCGCCGGGCTGACCTTGATGCCCGCGCGCGCCAGCCGGTCGCAGAGGTGCGCCAGGCTCAGGCCGCTGTCCTCGATGGCCGCGCGCAGGGCGTCGTGGAACGGCCCGGTGCGCAACAGGTCCGCGGTCGTCGCGCGATCTGCCTGCCGGGCGCCCGGATCGGTCTCAGTGCGCATGGCCGTTCGGGACACTGCCGGAGCCGGTGTCCCGACTCGTCGGATTCGGCCCGTGACCCGCGGTCACGGGGACGGCCAGGCCCACCGGACCCCGAAGACCCCGGCGGGCAGTCCGGACTCGGCGAGCAGCGCGGTGTGCGAACCCCCGATCCAGAGGTCGCCGCGGCTCTCCTCGGCCGCGGCGGGGGTCCGCCGGACGTAGCGGCGGCACTGGGCGGGGACGGCGTCGGGTTCGAACCGCACCTGGAGCACGAACTCCCGCACGGGCTGGGCGAACCGGTGTTCGTAGTTGACCATCGCCAGGCCGCTCGGGAACCGCCACTGGTACTCCAGCAGCGCCGGCTCGCCCGGCTCCAGCACCCGGTCCAGGATCAGCTCGGCCGCGGTCATCCCGGTGGACCGGTTCACGTGCACCCGGCCGATCCGGCAGTTCCGGACCTGTTCCAGGACTGGGGTGTTGCTCGGGTCCTCGTCGGTCAGGTGAGTCACCGCGCAGCGCGAGTTCCCGTCCCGGTCGGCCCGCACCAGGTCGCGCAGGTGGATGGCGGTGACCAGGCGCTCGCTGTTGACCGTGACGGTCACGCTGGTGCTGACCCGGCGCACCCGGCCCAGCGGCGTGATCCCGATCGCGGCCAGCGCGTCGAGCAGGGCGGGGTCGTCGGGCACGGCGGCCCGGGCGGTGCCGCCCGGTCGCCCGGCCGCCCACCGGCCCCGGGCGCGGCGCGGACCCAGCAGCGACACCAGCGCGTCCGACCGCAGTCCCAGGTAGTGCTCCAGCAGGCGCACCGCCCGCAGCGACGTGGACCGCTCGGGGCGGCTGCGTCCGCTGCGCCAGTAGCTCAGGGTAGGGAGGCTGACCCGGACGTCGTGCTCGGCGAGCCACCCCTGCATCTCTTCCAGGGTGCAGCCCCTGGCCTCGACGGCCCGCCGCAGCGCCTCCGGGAAGGCGTCGTCGCGCGGCGCGAGCGGCCGTCCGGCGGTCGGGGGTTCCGGGGGCGTCTGCTCGGTGGCGGCCTCGACGTCGAGATCTGTCTGCATGCTGACCACCCTCGTGTGCGCCACGCGGTTCACTGCCGACCGCCGCCCCCGGACCGACCGGAGCGCCCTCATTATGCGATTCATCCGCCGCATGTCCAGGACTGTCGCGGGCCGGGTTCATTCACAGTATTGCGCGTTGGCACTCTTCGTGAGCCGGTCGAGGCACTGGCGGGCAGGTTTGCCGATGCGGTGATTAACCGAAATGGGGCGAGCCGATTCGATTGTTAAAACTCGAAGGGTGATTTCCGGTGACGAATTGCCCGGGCCGCCGACGTACCGGTAGCCGTCTGGGGGGGTCCCGCCGCGAACGGGGCCCGCTGCCGACTCCCATCGACGGCGGCCCCGCGGCGGATGGTCTCCCCGGTCAGCGGGACAGGCGGTCGCGCGAGCGGGTGTGCGACTGGCCGACGGCGTGCCGGTGGGCCAGTGCCAGCGCCCACGCGTCGGCTCCGCCGCGACCCGGCTGGTACCGCGGCGCCGTGCGCCAGAGGTCGAGGAACACCTCGTAGGCGATCTCCTCCGCCCGGACCCGGTCCTCGACCAGGGTGCGGATCAGGCCGAACACCGGCCCGGCGAGTCGGTCGTAGAACAGCGCGAACGCGTCTTGGTCGCCCTGGGCGACCGCGTCCACCAGGTCGTCGTTCGTCATCTAGACCCCCACCAGCGACTCGGACCGCGTGGCCGCGGTGGCCGGGGGCGCTGCCCGCACCTGCTGGGGACTTCCCGTGACGACGACGATGTTCCCGTCGGGATCGATGGCGATGAACCCGTCCGACGCGCGCGACACGTCGTGGGACACACCGATCACCGCGCCGCACGCGCGAAGCTGGGAGCGCAGCGCCGCCACCTCGGTGGCGCACACGCCCAACACGGTCGTCGGCCGGGCTCGGATCTCCGGGTCGTGCACGAGCACGACGTCCTCGGACCGCACCCGAGCGGACCGCGTGCGCAGCAGCACCCACCCGTCGGCGGTGCTCGACACGTCGAACCCGAGCGCCAGGTAGAAGTCCAGGGAGCGGTCCATCTGCCGTACCCGCACCCGCCGCGCCCCCGCGGGTCGGGCATCCGACGCGGGTTCGTGGGGGTTCTGCCGGTCGGTCGCCGCGGCCGCGGTCATCGGCTCGGGGTGGGGCGCAGGTCGAGAAGGCGGTCCAGCCCGGTCAGCGTGAGCGGCCGGGTGACGGCCAGGTGCTGGGCGACCACCCGCAGGCGCAACCCGTCGGCAGCGCAGTCGTTGTGCGCGTTGGCGATCACATGCATGCCGCCCGCGCCGAGGAAGGGCACCGCGCACAGGTCGAGCATGATCCCCACCGCGCCCTGGACCGTCCGCAGGTCGCGCCGGGCCCGGATGAGCGCCTCGGACAGCACCGGCGCGGTGGCCGCGTCGAGGTCGCCGGTGATCTGGACGCGCAGTTCCGAGCCGCTCCCGCACCGCTGCCAGCTGATCACGAGGCGGAGCAGCCGACCGGCGCGCCGCGTGGGTGCCGCGATCCGGGGAGGCTCTGGCGGCGGGGATACCTGGCCCTGGCTCGGTATCCGGGGCGTGTCGACCAACGAGATGTGAACGCGCATCGACTCCACGATCGGCTCCTGACCGTCCGGGCTCGGCGAAGGCCGAGTGCGGAGGTTGAAGGAATCGTCGCAACCGCGGGATCTGGGCACGTCCCGACGAAGAGGACCCCAGCGTAGCCCGGAGTTAGCGCGCGCGCCTGCCTGTGGCGCCGAGCCCACGATCGAGCGGTGCGCGCGTGCCGCCCGTTCAGGTCGCACCGCAGGTCTTGCCGAGGTCTTCGCTGTTCAGGCGTGCCGCGAGTCATCGTGGTCCTAAACTAGGACCAAGTGGTGCTTCTTCAGGACCCGCCAGTGCGCTCGGCCGGGGATCCGCTGCTCGGCATCGCCATGTTTCACATCGGGCCGCTGCGGGAATCACCTGAGTTGGAACGAAAGTTGCCCGAGCCCCCGGCGACATGGGACTCGGGAAGGATCTTTGAATGTCCACGACCCCGGTGACAGCGACCCCGGTGGCCGCGCCACCCAGTGCGCTCGGCGCCAGCACCACTGCCGGTGACTCCACTGCTCGTGACTCCGCCGCTTTTGACTCCGCTGCCCTTGACGCCGCGGCCACCGACGCCTCTGCCCGTGTCACCCCCGGTCGAAGCGACTTCGCCGAACTCACCGGCGTGGTCCGCCGCGCGGGCCTGCTGGACCGGCGCCACGGCTACTACGCCGTGAAGATCGCCGCCACGCTGCTCGCCTTCGCAGGCGGGTGCGTGGCGTTCGTGCTCCTGGGGGACTCCTGGTGGCAGTTGAGCACCGCGGTGTTCTTCGCCGTCATGTTCGCCCAGCTCGCGTTCCTCGGCCACGACGCCGGGCACCGGCAGATCTTGCGCTCCGGCCGGGCGAACGACCGGATCGGCCACACCCTCGCGGGCTTCGTCGGGATCAGCTACGGCTGGTGGATGGGCAAGCACACCCGCCACCACGCCAACCCGAACCACGAGGACGAGGACCCCGACCTGGACATCCCGATCCTCGCCTTCACCCGCAACCAGACCCAGGGCCGGGGCGGGTTCGTCCGCTGGACCGCGAAGAACCAGGCGGCGCTCTTCTTCCCGCTGCTGCTGCTCGAAGGGCTGAGCCTGCACTGGACCAGCGTGCAGACCGTGTGGCGGGGCGAGGTCAAGGCCCGCCGACTGGAGGCCGCGCTGCTGGTCGGGCACTTCGCCGGCTACCTTACGGCGGTGTTCGTCGTGCTGCCCCTGCCGTTGGCGCTCGCGTTCATCGCCGTGCACCAAGGCCTCTGGGGCGTGTACATGGGCTGCTCGTTCGCCCCCGGGCACAAGGGGATGCCCACCTACACCGACGCGAACACCCTGGACTTCCTGCGCAAGCAGGTCCTCAGCAGCCGCAACGTGCGCGGTGGTCCCTGGGTCGACTTCGCCCTCGGCGGCCTCAACTACCAGATCGAGCACCACCTGTTCCCCAGCATGCCGCGGGTCAACCTGCGCCGAGCGCAGCCGGTGGTGCGGGAGTTCTGCGAGCAGCGGGGGATCGAATACGCCCAGTGCGGACTCCTGCGGACCTACCGCCATGTCTTGCAGCACCTCTACGACGTCGGCGCACCACTGCGCGCGAAGGCCGCTGTTCAGTAGCCGAGGCTGCGCCCGCGCGTTCACCGTCGAATCCGATCGTGTCGGTCCGTGTGATGACCAAGCACTATGGGTACTCCCGGCGTGCCGCACCAACCGGGCGCATCGGACTCCACCGCTCGGCCAGAGACCGACCTGGTCGAGACCGCCACCGCCCGGTCCGGCGATGTCCAGGTCGAGAAGGAAGTCGAGAGCATGATCGTCGAATGTCGGCCGCGACGTCCAGCGGCCAGTGGACCCGCCCGCCGTGCGCGGCTCGATCAGGGGGCGTCGTGGAGTTGACCGCTTCCCATGGTCCCCCGTCGTTCTCGATGTCGTTGCCGGGCGCGCCCACCAGCGTCGCGGTCGCGCGGCGGGACCTGCGCCAGTGGCTGGTCGGCAACGGCGTCCTGGACCGCTTGCTCGAAGACGTCGTCCTGTGCGCGAACGAGGCGGTGACCAACGCGATCGAGCACGGCTACGGCGGTGGCTCCGATGGCTCGGACGCCGTTGTGCAGCTGTCGGTGCAGTTGGTCGCGGGCGCGGTCCTGGTGACCGTCGTCGACCACGGCGAGTGGCGACCGGCGCAGGCCGGGCTCGGCGTCGCCCACGGCTGGGGCCTGCCGCTGATCAAGTCCATCTCGGACACCATGGACCTGACCCACTCGGCCGGGCGTACCGTCCTCACCGCACGCCTGCGCCGCGGTACCTGAGCGCCGTCGTGGACACACCGCGGGCCGACACTCCCTGTGTTCGCCTGGCGGATCGACGGAGCGGGAGAGGGGATCGGGGGCTTGGGAACGGAGACCGTGGAGTTTCCCGCCGGTGTGCGCGCCGACGGTCTGCCCGCGGCCCTGTCGGATCCCGCGCGGCTGGCCGCGGTACGCGCGACAGGCCTGCTCGACACCGGCCCGGAGGCCGCGTTCGACGACCTCGCGTCTCTTGCGGCGGCGTTGACCGGGTGCGGCCGGGCGTTCGTGACGCTGGTCGACGAGCGGCGTTCGTTCTGGAAGGCGTGCATCGGGGTCGACCTGCACGAGGTCCCGGACCGGCAGGACCCGGTGCGGGAGAGTTTCTGCTATTTCCTGGTGGGGTTGGGCGACACCTTCGCCGTCGAGGACGCGGTCAACGACCCGCGCACGCGTGACCACCCGTCCGTACGGCCGATGAACATCGGCGCGTGGGCCGGGCACCCGATCTTCGACGGTGACGGGCGGGTCCTGGGCAGTCTTTGCGTGATCGACGACCGGCCGCACCCGTGGGACCCCGCGGTCCTGGCCTCGTTGGCGACCCTGGCACGCGCGGTGAGCACCGAGATCTCCCTGCGGCAGAGCCTGGCCGAGGCCGTCGCCGCCCAGGAGCGCAGCGCGAGCCTGGCCCGCAGCCTCCAGGACAGCCTGCTCCCGCCGGTGCTGCCGCAGGTCCCCGGACTCGACGCGGCGGCCTCGTACCTGCCCGCCGGTGGCGGCACCACCGTGATCGGCGACTTCTACGACCTGTTCCGCGGCGAGGGCGACCAGTGGCACGCCGTGCTGGGCGACGTGTGCGGCAAGGGCGTCGAGGCCGCCGAGGTCACCGCCCTGGCCCGCTACACCGTGCGCGCCGAGGCCAGCCAGCACCCCGCCCCCGCCACCGTGCTGACCCGCCTGAACACCGCGCTGCTGGCCCAGCGCGACGACGGCCGCTTCCTCACCGCCGTGCACCTGACGTTCCGCGCCACGCCCGAGGGCATCACCGGCACGCTGTGCCTGGCCGGCCACCCCCAACCGCTGCTGCGCCACGCCGACGGGCGCGTCGAACCCCTCGGCGTCCTCGGCACGCTGCTGGGCGCACGGCGCACCGTGACCCTCACCGAGGTCGCGTTCCGCCTCCGCCCCGGCGACACCCTGCTGCTCTACACCGACGGCGCCACCGAGGCCCGCGCCCACCGCCCCGGCGCCCCGCTGTTCGGCGAGGTGGGGCTCACCCGCGCCCTCGCCGACTGCGGCGGCCTGACCGCCGAGGCCACCATCGCCCACCTGCACCGGAACCTCGACCAGCACACCGGCGGCTGGGCGAGCGATGACACGGCCCTGCTGGTCGTCCGCGTCCCGCCGACCACCCGATCGACCTGACCCGGGAATCCGGTTCGTGCGCGAAATCCGGTATGCGGCCACTGAATCCGGTACAGAATAGAAATATGAACTCCCTTTTGAAACTTTTACCATTCTGGTATTGTAGATAGTCTCGCTGGTATGCTTGTCGGGTGCGTGGGGAACAGCCTGGTGAATGTCGAAACCAGTGCGGCACAACCTGGGGAATGCGGTCCACCTTCGAGTTCGCTGTCGCCCGCCTGCTGTCTCCGCGCACTGACCGATTCGGTGTCCTAGGGGGATGGTCGTGGAGACGAGCAAGATCGATGTAGTCGTGGTGGGCAGTGGCCCGACCGGGTTGATGTTGGCCACCGAGCTCGCGTTGGCCGGGGTCGAGGTGGTCGTGCTGGAGCGGTTGGCCGAGCCCAGCGGCCAGTCGAAGGCGCTCAACCTGCAACCCCGCACGGCCGAGGTGTTCGACCTGCGCGGGTTGATGGAGCCGACGCGGGAGTACGCGCACGGCACGTGGGGGAGTGGGCACTTCGGCGGTCGGCCGCTGAGCTACGAGGGCTGGCAGACCCGGCACCCCTACCAGGTGAACATCCCGCAGGCAGGTGTGGAGCGGGTGTTGGAAGACCGGCTCGCCGAACTGGGGGCGCGGGTTCGGCGGGGGCACGAGCTGCTCGACTTCACCCAGAACGACGCGGGTGTCACGGCCGCCGTGCGCACCACGGCGGGTGAGTCGCGGATCGAGGCCCGCTACCTGGTCGGCTGCGACGGCGGCCGCAGCGCGGTGCGCAAGCGGCTCGGGGTCGCCTTCCCCGGCACCGACGCCAGCCAGTTCGCCTTCGTGGCCGACGTGGCTTTCGACGCCCTGCCCGCCGCGGTGCCCACCCGGCTGCGGTCGGTGAGCGACGCGATCGCCAAGGAGGGCAACGGGAAGGGCGGCGCGGGCGGCCTGATCCCGCTGGGCGAGCCGGGTCTGTTCCGGCTGATCTTCAACGACCCCCGGGCCGGGCAGCGGGACCAGGCGGAGCCGGTGTCCACGGCCGAGGTCGCCGCCGCGGTGGAGCGGCTGTTCGGCGCCGGGGCGGTGATCGCCGAGATCCGCTGGGCGTCCCGGTTCACCAACGTCACCCGCCAGGTCGAGCACTACCGGGTCGGCAGGGTGCTGCTCGCGGGCGACGCGGCGCACGTCCACTTCCCGGCGGGCGGGCAGGGGTTGAACCTGGGGGTGCAGGACGCGATGAACCTCGGCTGGAAGCTCGCCGCCGAGGTCCAGGGCCGGGCTCCGGCCGGGTTGCTGGACACCTACCACTCGGAACGGCACCCGGTGGGGGCGCGCGTGCTGCACAACACCAGGGCGCAGTCCATGCCGGTAGACCCGGCGCCGGAGACGGTGGCGATGAGTCAGCTCATCACCGAGCTGGCGAAGTTGCCGGAGGCCAACCGGCACCTGGCGGGCATGGTGTCCGGGTTCGACATCCGCTACGAGGTGGACGGGCCCGACCACCCGCTGCTCGGTGGCAGACTGCCCGACCTCGAACTGCCGCTCGGTTGGGCCAGCGACCTGTTCCACCCGGGCCGAGGCGTGCTGCTCAGCACTGATCCCCGGTATCTGGAGTTGGCGCGCCCGTGGTCTGACCGGGTCGACGCGACAACCCTGCCCGAGCTCCCCGACCTGACGGCGGACGCCGTGCTGGTCCGCCCGGACGGGTACGTGTGCTGGGTGGCTCCCGCCGACGGTTCCCCTTCGGACACCACGGACAACACCAAGCGGCTGGATGGCGCGCTGCGCACCTGGTTCGGCAGGCCTCAAGACACCGCTCAGGTCGACTGACCACCGCGCGGAGGGGCTGATCGGTTTTGCCGACGTTCTGCCACTGCCCGCCCGCGGGTGGGAGGTGGAAGTACCGCGTGCCGCCGCATCCTTCGCCCTTGAGCGGCAGACAGCGCAAGAGCCACCTGCCCTTGGCGGGTATCGCCGTCGTCACGGCGGTACCCGCCCCGGTGTTTGTTAGGGTCGACCGCGTGACCGAGTTGATCGCCGACGCGGTGAGTGGGCCCGCTCGTGACCGGGTGGTCAACCGCATCGCCGACCACTTGCTCGCCCACCGGCCGGGCCATCCGCTGCGGGTCGCCGTCGACGGCGTCGCCGCCGCGGGCAAGACCGCCTTCGCCCGCGCGCTGGTCGCCGCGATCGAGGAGCGCGGGCGACCCGCGGTCTATCTGTCCACGGCCGGCCTCCGCTATCGCCACGCGCCGGGCAACTACCTGAACGCCTACGACTTTCCCGCGTTCGCGAGCGCCGTGCTGCTCCCACTCGGCCCCGACGGCGACCGCCGCTACCACCCCGGGGTTATCGATCTGGACGTTGACCAGCCCGTCGAAGAACCCGCGGCGATCGCCCCGGACGACGCGGTCGCGGTGGTGGACGGCAGTTTCCTCCAGTGCGAACCACTGGCCGCGCTGTGGGACGAGGTGGTGTACCTGGACACCGACCCCGCCCTAGCGCCGGATGCGGCCGAGGGCGCCAACGACCCGCGACCCGAGCCGACCCACCTGCGCTATCTGTCCAAAGAGGAACCCTTGCGGCGAGCCACTATCCTGGTGGGCTGGGACGATGTGGACAGTCTGGTCCTGCGCCGGATCGGCGGCCCTCAGTCAGCTACGGCCCAGTTGTTCTCCTACGGCACCCTGCGCCTGCCGAGCGTGCAGGTGGCGCGGTTCGGCCGGGAACTCGTCGGTGTCCCCGACACCCTGCCGGGCCACCGCACCGACTGGGTGAGCGTCACCGACCCCGCGGTGATCGCGGACAGCGGGACCGACAAGCACCCCATCGTGCGGCCCTCCGCCGATCCGGCCGATGCCGTGCCCGGCACGGTTTTCAAAGTCACCACAACGGAACTGGCCGCCGCCGACGACTACGAGGTCGACGACTACCGCCGCGTCCCGGTCCGCTTGGGCTCGGGTGCCACTGCCTGGGCGTATCTGGACAGCGCGGGCACCTGACGACAGCGGGCCCGACCCTGTGGCGAGTGTCCGCGTTCGGCACTGTCGTCGTGCGTCCCTGTCCACCACGCGCCCGAGCTAACCGGTAGTGGTTGTCCCGCTCGCGGATGAACTGGGGGCCACCGGAGACGAAGGTCTTGGGCAGCTCGACGAAGTTCAGGTAGGTCTCGCGGGTGCCCCGCTGATCGCTCGGCGTCGCGTCGGCCAGTTCGCCCGGGGCGGGCAGGGCGACGCCGGGGCGGTTCTGCTGGAGCAGTTCGCGGACCAGCTTTCTCGGTCTGGTCGTAGGCGCCCTCGCCGAGCTTGAAGTAACGGACCTTCCGGGTGGCGCTCTCCACGTTGCCCAGGTCGCGCTCGAAGGCGAACTCGGGCGTGTGCACACCGGCGACTCGCAGTCCGGCGCGCACCGCACGGTTGTGGTCGCGGAAGAACGAGACCCGCTCGGAGATCTTGGCCCCGGCGAGGGCGAAGAGCAGCAGCGGCGCGGTGGCGCCGATGGCGAAGGCGATGGTCAGCGCGACGGTCTCCACGCCGATCTTGCCGTTGGCCGCGGCCATGGTGATGGCCGCCAGCACCGACCGGCGCACGGCACGTAGAGCAGCCCGAGTCCCAGGCCCAGCCCGAAGCCGGTGCCGTTCGGGTTGACCTGGTGCTGCGGCAGCCGCGCGAACGGCCGTTCCAGCAGGCGTTCCAGCTGCGGGATCAGCAGGCTCAGCCCGACCACGGACAGCACAATCAGGCCCACCACGCAGGATTCGTCCGGCAGGCCGAGGGCCTTGATCGGCAGCGCGCCGAGCATGGTGAACACCGTGAAGCTCAGCACCAGGCCGCCGATCACCGCGTACGGCCTGCGGTTGCGCGTCTTCCGCCGCGGCCGGGCCGCGACGGGCACCACCGGAGTCGGTGCCACTGCCGGCCACCGCAGGCTGACGTGACCCGCCCGCGAAGAACGCCACCGGCAGCACCGGCAGGATGCACGGCGACACCGGTGATCAGGCCCCGAACAGTTCCGATCAGGATCAACGTCAGCATCGTGGAACGCCTCCCACTCAGCGGCCCGACCCCGCGACTGGCGGCTGGCTCACTCGACGGTTCTTCGCGACGGAACCGCTCACAGATGGGTAAGACTCCGCATCTGCGGTTCATTTACCGCTCTGGATCCGCTGATTCGGTTCTGATCTGCGGTTCTCGCGCCGACCGTGCCAGCGCGCGCCATGAGTGCGCCGCTTCTGAGCCAAGACGGCTTGCTCGTGTGCCATGCGTGTGCCATGATGGCACCATGGATTTGACCACGCATGTGAGCAACCTCGGACGTGAGTTCGCCACGCTGGCCGAGGCAGGCGGTGACGAGGCGCGTGCGCTGGTCGAGCGCCTGACCGGATCGCTCGAGTCGGCCATCCGGATGACCTTGCTGGACGCTCTCTCGGCCGCCGCCGACGAGATCAGCCGGGACCTGGCACCGGGTTCGGTCGAGCTGCGCCTGCGCGGCCGCGATCCGAACTTCGTCGTGACCTCGCCGCCGGTGGAACAGACCGGGCTCGCGGCCGAGGACGTCGCGCCGACCGGGGACGGCACACCGGAGACCGGCCTGCTGATCGCCGAGGACGGTCCCGCCGCGCGGATCAACGTGCGCCTGCCCGAGCAGCTCAAGGCCGCGGTCGAGGAGGCCGCGGCCAAGGAGGGCCGGTCGGTCAACGCCTGGCTGGCCCGGGCGGCGGCCCTCGCCCTCCAGCGCTCCGATCGCGAGCAGCGCCCCGAGCCGCGCGCGGGCGGCAAGCGGGCCAAGCAGCAGTTCACCGGCTGGGTCCGCTAGCCACACCGTTCGCCACAACGCCCACCAGCTCCTCCCACACCGAGCCCCCGACCTGCGGGGACGGCACAACTACCCAAGATGCGGGGACAACCATGCCCAAATACGACACGCCCCAACCGATCTCGGTCACCCTCGAACTCGGCGTCGGCAACGTCCGGATCGTCGCGAGCGACCGGACTGACACGGTCGTCGAGGTCCGCCCGAGCGACGAGTCCGACGAGTCCGACGTGCAGGCCGCCCAGCAGGTGCGGGTCGACCACACCAACGGGCTGCTCCGGGTCACCGGCCCGAAGGCGCGCGTCTTCGACTTCTCCCGCAAGACCAGGTCGGTCGAGGTGACCATCGAGCTGCCCAGCGGCTCCCGGGTCTCCGCCGACACCCGGATGGGCGACTTCCGCTCCACCGGCAGGCTGGGGGAGTGCGGGCTCAAGACCTCCGCCGGCAACTTCTGGCTCGAGCGGACCGGCTCGCTGCGCCTGGAGACCTCGGCCGGTCAGGTCACCGTGGACGGGGTCGCGGGCACCGCGGAGGTCTCCACCGGCACCGGCAAGATCCAGATCGGGGAGGTCGACGGCCCCGCCGTCATCCGGAACTCCAACGGCGACACCGCGGTCGACTCGGTCACCGGTGACCTGAGGGTGCGCTCGGCCAACGGCGCCATCTCCGTCGACCGGGCCGGTGCCGGGGTGGACGCGAAGTCCTCCAACGGCAACATCCGCCTCGGTGAGGTGGTCCGCGGCTCGGTCGCGCTCGGGACCGCCACCGGCAACCTGGAGATCGGCATCGCCGAGGGCACCGCCGCCTGGCTCGAGGTGAGCACCGGCTTCGGGCACGTGCGCAACCTGCTGGAGAACGCCCCCCGGCCCGAGGAGGCCGACGAGACCGTCGAGGTGCGCGGCCGCACCTCCTTCGGCGACATCACCATCCACCGCTCCTGATCCACCTCCGACCCTGGGGAAGGGAAACCCATGACCAGCAAGCAATCCCGGGCCGCGATCGCGGTGACCGGACTGCGCAAGTCGTTCGGCGACCACGTCGTGCTCGACGGCCTCGAGCTCGAGGTGCGGCAGGGCACCGTGTTCGCGCTGCTCGGCGCGAACGGCGCGGGCAAGACCACCACGGTCAAGATCCTGTCCACTTTGCTCAGTGCCGACGCGGGCGAGGTCCGGGTCGCCGGGCACGACCTCACCCGCGAACCGGACGCGGTGCGCGCCGCGATCGGTGTCACCGGGCAGTTCTCGGCGGTGGACAACCTGCTCACCGGCGAGGAGAACCTGCTGCTGATGGCGGACCTGCACCACCTCGCCCGCCGCGCGGGCAGGCAGCGCGCGGCCGAGCTGCTGGAGCGGTTCGACCTGGTCGAGGCGGCCGGGAAGCCGGTCTCCACCTACTCCGGGGGCATGCGGCGCAGGCTCGACCTGGCGATGACCCTGGTCGGCAGCCCGCGGGTGATCTTCCTCGACGAGCCGACCACCGGGCTGGACCCGCGCAGCCGCCGGGGCATGTGGCAGATCATCCGGGAGCTGGTGGCCGACGGCGTCACCATCCTGCTGACCACGCAGTACCTGGCGGAGGCCGACGAGTTGGCCGACCGGATCGCCCTGCTCGACCAGGGGCGGGTCGTCGCCGAGGGGACCGCGGCGGAGCTCAAGCGCCGCATCCCCGGTGGGCACGTCCGCCTGCGGTTCGCCGACGCGGAGCGCCTCGACGCGGCCCTGCGCGTGCTCGACCAGGTCTCGCGCGACACCGACGCGCTCACCCTGCGGGTGCCCAGCGACGGCAGCCTGCGCTCGCTCAAGACCCTGATCGGGCTGCTCGACGACCGGGCCGTCGAGGTCGACGAGCTCTCCGTGCACACCCCCGACCTCGACGACGTCTTCCTCGCCCTCACCGGCAACCCCGCCAAGGAGAAGGTGACCACGCCATGAGCACCAGCACCACCGCCCCCGCCGGCCTTCGCTTCTACCCGCTGCGCGACTCCGCGACCATGCTGCGCCGCAACCTCAAGCGGATGCTGCGCTACCCGTCGATGACCGTGATGCTCGTCGGGATGCCGATCGTCTTCCTGCTGCTGTTCGTCTTCGTCTTCGGCGGCACGCTGGGCGCGGGCCTGGGCGGGCTGTCCGGCGGCCGCGCCGAGTACGCCAACTACGTGGCGCCCGCGATCATCCTGATGACCGTGACGGCCACGATCCAGGGGACCGCGATCTCGATCGCGATGGACCTGACCGAGGGCGTCATCGCCCGGTTCCGCACCATGCACATCGCCCGCGTGTCGGTGCTGACCGGACACGTCCTGGGCAGCCTCATCCAGGCCCTGTTCAGCCTGACGTTCGTGATCGGCGTGGCGCTGCTGGTCGGCTTCCGCCCCACCGCGGGCCTGGGCGGGTGGCTGGCCACCGCGGGGTTCCTCGTGGTGGTGACCGTCGCCCTGGTCTGGCTCGCGGTGGCACTCGGCCAGGTGAGCAAGAGCGTGGAAACCGCGAGCAACCTCCCGATGCCCCTGGTACTGCTGCCCTTCCTCGGGAGCGGGTTCGTCCCCACCGACTCCATGCCCACCGTCCTGCGCTGGTTCGCCGAGTACCAGCCGTTCACCCCGATCATCGAGACCCTGCGCGGCCTGCTCATGGACAAGCCCGTCGGCAACAACGCCTGGATCGCCCTGGCCTGGTGCGCCGTCATCGGACTGGGCGGATACCTCTGGTCGAAGCGCCTGTTCAACCGCGAGTCCGTGCACTGAGAGCCCGTGGTCCCAACCGATCCACCACCGCCCGACTGGACGAGCACACCTCGACCAGCCGGGCGCGCGGTGTGCCCGGACTTGTCCAACCCAGCAGCAGAGCCGATTTAGGCGCTCGGTCAGGTCCAGAGTGGACAGATCGAGCTGCGACGACCGTTTGGTCCGGCGGTCGGTGGGGTTGTGCCGTACCCGCCACGTGGGCTAGACACCTCGCAAGACGGAGCCGCAGGCGGGTGGACGTCCTCTCCCGCAGATCACCGATCGGCAGGCCTGGCAGGCGGAGGTCGACCAACTCCGGGTCCTGGAGAAGGCCCACACCAGGGCCGGGGACGCGCTGGCCGCCCGACGCCGCAGGCTGCCGATGGTCGAGGTCGACCCGCGAACCCCGCTGATCGGGGCGGGCGGTCCGGTGCCGTTGATCGATGTCTTCGACGGCCGGTCCCAGTTGATCGCCTACTTCCAGATGTGGCACACCGGGAAGCCCGCGGCACAACAGTGCGAGGGCTGCACGTTCTCCACGACCCACATCACCGAACTGTCCTATCTGAACTCGCGTGACGTCGGCTACGCCACGTTCTGCCAAGGGCCGTACGAGGAGAGCTCGCGCTACCGGGACTTCATGGGCTGGACGGTTCCCTGGTTCTCCGTCCCGGGGGACGCGGTGGACCGGTTGTTGGCGGGTCGCCACTTCGGCATCCTGGTCAGCTACCTCCGCGACGGCGACCAGGTCTTCGAGACCTACTGGACCACCGGCCGCGGCAACGAGCTGATGGCGCCGTCGTACGGACTGCTGGACCTGACCGTCCACGGCAGGCAGGAGCTCTGGGAGGACTCGCCTGCGGGCTGGCCGCAGCACTGGGGTGCCGAGGGCGGCCAGTTCCAGCTGGACGGCCGCCCGACCGCCCAGTGGTCCCGCCTCGAGGCGGGCCGCGACGACGACCTCGGCACCTCGATGTCGTAAAGACCGTTTTGGCTCTGTTCGACCGAAGTGCCGTGCGCGGTGGCCGCGAATCCCAGGCGCGTCAGCGCGCCGATCTCGGCCACCGGTCGGCCAGGTCGACCGGGTTGTCGTTCGCGTAGGCGTACCCGGTCCACGACTGCGGATCGCCCAGGTCGAGCCTCGGGGCGACGCTGGTGAACCGGCCGAGGGCCGGGTCGTACTCGCTGTCCATCGAGGTCGCTCCTTGGTCCGCGGGCCCGCTTCGCATGGTGAAATGTTGTAGTCGTGCACGTGACGGCGCGTCTGGGGGTCGCCGGCGGCGAAGGTAACCGGCCGAGCCGTGGCCACGTCACCGATGTCATGCGCGAGCAGATCCTCGACGTTCTGGAAAGACTGTGGGAATCGAGCCTGATCGCCCCAACGACTGTCGCAGTAAGAATTCCGGCTTGTGCACGACAAGCCCTGTCCCCCTTGAGGGGCAGGGCTTGTCGTCAATGCATCATCTGATCTTGACGGCACCGGCCCGGGCCACGGGTGGCAGGCAACCTGATCCTGGTCGCCGGCAGTGATCTCCTCCGCCGCGATGGATGTCTGCCGGTGGTTTACCGCCCCGGCGCGGGGTCAGGCGAGGTGGTCGGTGAGGGTTTTGGCGATCACCGGGGCGCTGGCCGGGTTCTGCCCGGTGATCAGCGGCCCGTCCTGCACGACGTTGGGCAGCCAGTTGGCCGTCGACCTCGTGAAGTTCGCGCCTCGCATGATCAGGTCGTCCTCCAGTGAGAAGAGCAGGTGGCGGGACAGGTCCAGTTCGTCGTCCTCGGTGTTGGCGAACCCGGTGACGGTGCGCCCGGCCACGTACGGGGTTCCGTCGGGTGACTTGACGTCGCGCAGGATGCCGGGGGCGTGGCAGACCATGGCGACCGGTGTGCCCCCGGCCAGGGCGTGCTCGACCATGCGGATCACCCGCGAGTCGGCGGCCAGGTCCCACAGCAGGCCGTAGCCGCCGGGGAAGAACAGCGCGTCGAAGTCGCGGTGGTCGACGTCGGCCAGCTGGGCGGTCTCCCGGATGGCGCGCGTCCCGGCCGGGTCGTCGAGGAACCGGTCGGTGTTCGCCGTGGTGAACGGTGCCCGCAGGCTGAGGTGGTCGAGGGGTGCCTCCCCGCCCCGGGGCGAGGCGAAGACGACCTGGAAACCGGCCTCGGTGAACACGTAGTACGGGGTGGCGACCTCTTCGAACCAGGTGCCGGTCTTCTTGCCGCTGACGCCGAGGTCGGCGTGCGAGGACATCGTGACGAGGATCCGCCGGGGACGGGTCATGAGCGCTCCTTCGGTTGCTCTACCTACTAGTAGATAGGCTGTCGATCCGCGAGTGGGCCGTCAAGGCGGTGAGACTGCCGTCACGCCTACCTATCGACAGGTAGGGTGGTGGCCATGGACCGTGTCGACACCCGAGGCGCCCTGCTCGACCACGCGACGCGGCTGGTCCGCACCCGGGGCTACTGCGCGTTCAGCTACGCGGACCTCGCGGTGGAACTCGGTATCCGCAAGGCAAGCGTCCACCACCACTTCGCGACCAAGGAACACCTCGGCGTCGAGTTGGTGTCCCGCTACACCGAACGGTTCCAGGCCCGGCTGGCCGACATCGATGAGCTCGCCACCGGCCCCGTCGACGCGCTCGCCCGGTACGCCGCGCTGTACCGCGAGGGCCTGACCGACGGCGAGGCGTGCCTGTGCGGGGTGCTGGCGGCCGAGATCGCCGCCGTTCCCCCCACGATCGCCGCCGGGGTCGCCGAGTTCTTCCGCCTCAACCGGTTGTGGTTGGCCACCGTCATCGACAACGGCGGACTCGCGAGAACCCCGCGACAAGACCCCGACGACCTCGCCGCCACCCTCCTCGCCACGCTGGAGGGCGCCGTCCTCGTGGCCAGGGCCCACAACGACGTCGCTGTCTTCGACCGCGTCGCCGCCACCGCGATCACCGTGCTCGCGACAGACCGCGGTCCACTTCCGGCGTGAGGCCGCAGCGCGAACGGCGGCGGCAACGGCTCCGACAGGCCGTGCCGCTTCCGGCGTTCAGGTGAACCCACCAAGATCCGCAGAGGAAGGTGCGCCCGCCCCGGAGACGTCGAGGAGATCTCCCGCCCGACTGCCGAGCGCCGGTCATCGGGCGACGGCGTGTCCCGCCGTCTCGCAGCCAAAGCACCGCGCGGGCGCCTCCGGTGAGCCGCGCGAAAGCGCCGATGATCATGCCGCGGTCGTTGATCTTGTCGGCCCCGCCGTCCCCGGCGTCGGCGGGGCTGGTGAGTTCCACGGCGCGACCGTCCGGGTCCCAGCGCACGGCTCGTCCCACGCCCAGGTCCACCCGCACGGTGTTGCCGACGGTGTAGCGGCGGGTGTTGACACCTCGCCCCCAACTCATACCGCCGCCCGGTGGGGTGTCCAGCGTGGTCATCTTCCCGCGCCTGTCCCAACGGACGGCGTGGTCGTCCACGTAGCCGACAACGGTGCCATCGGCACCGACGGCGCTCGCGTTGCCGCGCTGACCGGAGAGTCGGACCAAGGCGCCCGAGCGGGTCCAGAGCACCGGGTAGGCATCGACCTGCCCCACCGCCGTGCCGTCGTGAGCCAGGCCCCAGCCGTAGGAGGGGTTCACACCCAGGTCTGGCAGGACGGTCAGGGTGCCGTCGCGGTCCCACCGCAGCGCGGTGATCACGCCCAAGTGGGTGGTCGCCCCGCCGAGGACATCACCCCGGGAGTTGACCATGCCTGCCCAACTCGCCTCGGTTCCCGGCGGTGACGGCAGTTCGATGACGTGGCCCCGGGGATCCCACTTGACCGCGTGCCCGTGCCCGTCCGGTCCGATGGCGGACCCGACGACCGTCCCGTCGACGGCGACGTCGCTGGCACCACTCGTGGTCCCACCCGCGAGCGCGCCCAGGTCGGTGATCCGGCCGTGCCGGTCCCACCGAACCGCGTGGTACGCGCCGTTCGCCAGCTGTCCGGAACCGGCGATCAACCCGTTGGCGCTCACCGACATCGCCGTGCTGACGGCACCACCCAGCGTGCCCAGGTCTGTCGGGTTTCCCGCCACGTCCCAGCGCACGGCCCGCCGGGGCGACAGCGATCCCGGCTCGGCCGAGTAGCCGACGATGACGCCGTCGTCGTTGATGTCCCTGGCGAAGGTGGTGCCATCACCGGGCAGGGGGGCCAGTTCGACAAGGCGTACCGCGTCGTGCGGTACGGCCGCGGCCGCGGTGGTCGGCGTGAACACCAGCGGCACCAAGAGCACACCGCCCGCCAGCCGGGTCGCGCGGGACCTGGTGGTCTGCATCCCGACACTCCTCCCTCGTGGGGCTTTTCCATGGCGATCGTGGTCTTGGCGCGGCCGAGGACGCCAGAGGAAGAATGCCCCTCTACCAGAGGACGACCGGCGCCGCGTGTCGCCCGCGGTCAAAGAACGGACAAATAGTTGACAGCTCCGGGTCCGATCGCCGGTTGTTCGCTTCGACTTGTTCACCCGTAACGCCACCGCTGGGCGGAACGATCTATCCCACGGTGTGCGCGACCCTGGTCCGGCTATGTCGGGAGTTGTACCGATAGGGGCTGTTTTGTGGTGACGACTGAGCCGCTCCTGCGTTTGGAGCCGGGCCCGCTTCCGGTCCACCGGCGGCGCCTGTTTCGGCGGGTTTTCCTGCCCATGTCGGTTTTCGCTGTGGGCGGCGTCATTCTCCTGCTGGTCACCGGAAACATTTTCGTCCCATTCGAGGGAACCGAGGAGATCGAGGGGATCACCGGTTCGAAGGGGGCGTTCTTCAACGACGAGACGGTGCGGCGGGAACTGGCGAGTCACCACATCAAGGTGCATGTCACCGATGTGGGCTCGCGCAGCATCCTGGGCCACGACCTGGCGAACAAGGACTTCGCGTTCCCGTCGGGCGCCCCCGCCGCCAAGCAGATCAGGGCGAAGGCGGGCGCTCAGGTGCGGGATCCGGTGAAGGTGTTCACGAGTCCCTTGGTCCTCGCGACCTTCCGGGAGTTCGCGGAGACGTTGCGGGACCGTGGAATCGTCGAATCGGTGAGCGGTGATTCCACGTCGATGTACTACACGCTGAACATGAAGAAATTCCTCGATCAGGTCGCCGGTGGCGCGCGTTGGTCGGATTTGGGCATCCAACAGCACAACGGCGGGCAAAAGATAGACAACGTGGTCGTGGCCCAGACATCGGATTTCTGCTCGGCGAACTCCGCGGCGGGCTACCTCACGCTGGTGGCCCACGACCGCGGTGGTGGAAAGGTGCCCACCGACGTGGTGGCCGCCGACAAGCTCGGGCGAGACATCAAGGGCCTGCTCGACGGACAGGGTCGCACCGACGACGCCCTCGCCACCACCTACCTCTCGGACGCCAACGTAGCCAGGACGAAACCGATCGTGGTGATCTACGAACACCAGTACCTGGAGCACCAGATCAAGCGGGCCGCCAGACCCGCGGGCCTCGACCGCGACCGGGTGCTGCTCTACCCCGACATCCAGCTGATCGCCGAGCCCGAGTTCATCCCGTTGAGCCCCAAGGGGGAGGAGCTCGGCAAGCTGCTCAACAGCGACGAGAACCTGCGCGTCCGCGCCGTCGAACTGGGGTACCAGCTCAACACCGTCCAGGGTGACGGGGAGTCGCTCAACCGCCTGCTCGACGACAAGCACATCCCGGCCCCGCCGCAGATCAAGTCCACTGTGGTCGCCCCGGAGCTGGCCGAGCTGGAAGCGATGATCAAGGCGGTGTCGTCTTGTCCCGGCTGAGGGTGCTCGGCGCGGTCTGCCTCCTGGCGGCGACCGCGTTGACCGGGTGCGGGTCCGACTCGCCCGAGGACGAGTTGACGGTGCTGGCCAGCTCCGAGCTCGTGGACATGCAACCCCTGCTGGACGAGCTGCGCGAGGACACCGGTGTCCGGTTGCGGCTGGACTACCAGGGCACCGTCGACGCCAGCAACGCGCTCGTGCCCCTCGGCCGTGATCACCACGACCTGGCGTGGCTGTCCACCGACAGCTACTTCCAGCTCAAGCTGGCGACCTCCGGCCACACCGGCGAACCCCCGCTTTCCAAGCACACCATGGTGTCCTCTGTGGCCATCGGGGTGAAACCCGCGATCGCCACGGCGTTGCGGGCGGGCGCGGTCAACGGGCAGGTCTCCTGGGCCGACATCGCCGAGATGGCGGCGACCGGGCAGCTCCGGTTCGCGATGGCCGATCCGCGGCACAGCGGCAGCGGGCTCACCGCACTGATCGGGGTCGCCACCGCGGCCGCGGCCACCGGCAAGCCGCTACGGCCGGAGGACGTCACCTGTGACCGCCTGCACGGCCTGTTCTCCGGCCAGGTCGCCGCGGACACCTCGCAGGACGTGCTGGAGGCCTACCGCAAGAACGAGGGCGGGCTGGACGGAGTGGTCAACTACGAGTCCACCCTGCTCTCCCTCAACGCGCGCGGTGGCCTCCGGACCCCGCTGGAGATCATCCGCCCGAAGGACGGGGCGGTGCTCTCCGAGTACCCGGTCCTGCTGCTCAACCCGGCGAAGCGGCGGGCCTACGACGCCGTTGTCGAGTGGCTGCTCCGGCCGGACAACCAGCGGAAGATCATGGCGACCACGTTCCGCAGGGCGGTCACCGCCGACGTCGAACCGATCGAGGAGCTGCGCGTGCCGATCGGCACGGCCCTCTACTTCCCCGACCGGCAGGAGGTCGTGGACAAGCTGCTCACCTACTACGAGAGCCAGTCCAAGACCCGCGATGTGATCTTCGTGCTGGACTACTCCGGTTCCATGCGCGGCGCCTCGATCGCGGCCCTGCGGTCGGCGTTCGAGGGGCTCAGTGGCGCGGACACCTCCGACAGCGGCAAGTTCGCCAGGTTCGCCAACGGGGAGCAGGTGACCGTGGTGCGGTTCGCGCAAGGAATCGTCGGCGAGCAGACCGTCGCGGTCACCAAGCCTGCGGACCTGGACGCCTTGCGGCGATTCGTCGCGGTCGAGGACTTCGGCGAGGGCACAGCGGTGTGGGCGGCACTGGAACGCGGCTACCAGGTGGCCGCCGACCACCTCCGCGAGGACCCCGACCGGGTCGTGTCGGTCGTGCTGATGACCGACGGACTCAACAACGCGGGCCCGAGCGCTGAGGACTTCCTCGCCAAGTGGTCGGCGCCGGACTTCCCGGCTCGCGCTGTTCGCACCTACACCATCCGGTTCGGCGAGGCCAGCGCCGCGGAGCTCGACCGCGTCGCCACCACCACGGGCGGGCACATGGTCGACGCGACCGCGACGTCCTTGTCCACCGCGTTCAAGGAGATCCGCGGCTGTGACTGACAGTGGTCTGTGGTGGGCCGTGTGGTGGCCCTGGGTGCTGCTGTGGGGCGGGGCCGTGTCGCTGGCGCTGGCCGCCACCGTGGTCCTGGTGGTGCTGGTGCGGACCCGCCGGGTCGAACTCGCCGACAACCACGGGGCCCTGCGCCGCAACCACGTCCACGGCCAGATCTGGTACCTGGACAACGACGCGGTCATGGACACCTACCGGGGCAACAACTCCGCGCTCCGCAGCGAGGTCGAACGCCGGATCACCAGCAGCAAGGGCGCGGTCCTGGGCCTGGTCGTGCCCGGCGTCGACGCGAAGGGCGAGGCGTCCGTCTCGCAGGAGGTCGTCACGAAGTTCGTGCAGGAGGCCGAACCGATCACCGTCGTCCGGCTGGTCGTCGACATCCTCGACCGCGAGCACAACATCGTCCACGTCGACCTCCGGCACCAGCGGGTCCCCTGGCACACCGCCCGGGAGAAGCTGCTCGCCCAGGGCCCCGGCGGCGGCGACACCAGGCTCTCCGACATGGTGGGCGTGTACGTGTCGATCTCGGCCGTCCTGCACCGCGACCCGAACAGCGAGGAAGGCGCCGTCTTCCTGGCCCCCTACGGCACCGGCAAACCGGGGGAGGGGCCCACCATGCGCGTCAGGTGCGTGCTGAGCGGCCTGCGCGTCAAGGAGCTGCCCATGGCCTCCGCCCAGTGCGTCGGCAAGGTCGTCATGTGGGACGACGACCGGCTCGAGCTCGTCGTCGACCCCCTGGTGATCTTCCGCTGACCCCTGCGCCCCGTGCGGGCGTCCCTGCACCATCCCCGGACTGCTCCTGACCTTCGGCCGCGCAGCTCACGGCCATGGCCGCATACGCACCACCCGCAATGTTGTATCCGGCTCATGTGTCATAGGAGAGGCTGTTGGACAGGTCGCGGTGGGCGCTTGCTTGGCGAAAGGCGTTGGCGCGCATGACCGGGAGGGCCGCACGGGAGAGGTTGACCGGAACGAAACGGGTGGTCCCGATCTGGGCTCAAAAGTAGCCAGGACTGATCTCGTCCAAGAAGCCCGCTTCGAAAGGTGCTTTTTCATAGGCCGGCACACCTAGCCCCGGCACCCAGGGCGAGATCATGATCACTTGTGGTAGTTGATCTTCCACGTTTGGTGACCACGCTGGGTGTGTCCGGAGTGCGGTTTGGGGATGACCTTCTGTCTGGGAATATGGAAGTTCCTACACAGCCAGTTCCTGGAC
>NZ_BSTR01000018.1 GCF_030269645.1 Actinokineospora sp. NBRC 105648
CTCGATCTAGTGAACTCGCTTCGTGTGGGGCCCCTAGAGCACCGCGGTGGAGAGAAAAGGGCAGGTAAGGGCATCCCCACCCACGGCAAGTTTAGCGGCACTCTCCCCCCACACGAAGCGAGTCCACCAGATCGAGCATCCGTAGCGGGACTTGCGTTCCAGCGGGGTCGGCCTCACCGCTGCGGTTTACTGGGGGGGTACGGGCTTCACTTAGGTGTCAGCGGGGTCGGCCTCACCGCTGCGGTTTGCCGGGGGACGGGACTTGCTTGGGTGCCAGCAGAGTCGGCCTCACCGCTGCGGTCTGCTGGGGGGGCAGGATCCTGTTGCGTACCAGCGGGGTCGGCCTCACCGCTGCGGTCTGCTGGGGACGGGACCCTGGTCGCGTGCGGGTGGGGTCGGTCTTTCCGTGCGGGTGGGCGGATTGACGGGTGGCGCTTTGCATTCTTTAGTAGACATTGTTTCGATTCGGTTCAAAAGGCAATCCCCGACTACCTTGGTGCGGGCGGTAGTCGGGGATTGTTCGTGCCGAGTTGCTATTCCGGTTGGATCCAAGCGATGTGCATGAGGGATTGGCCCACCTTTCGGCTGACCAGGGTGCCTCGGCCCGGGGGGAGGGCGGACGGTTTGACCGTGCCCAGGAGGGCGCCTTCGTCCTTGCTGCCGCTCATGACGATGCCCGGGCTGGCGATCTCGCGGAGTTTGCCGAGGACCGGGTCGAACATCGCGCGGCTGGCGCCGCCGGTGCGGCGGGCGGTGATGACGTGCAGGCCGACGTCCTTGGCCTGGGGGAGGAACTCTGCGATGGGTTGCAGGGGGTTGTTGCCCTGGGTGGCCACCAGGTCGTAGTCGTCGACGATGACGAAGAGTTCTGGGCCCTTCCACCACGAGCGGTTGCGGAGTTGGTCCTGGGTGACGTCGGGGCCGGGGAGGCGTTTGAGCATGGAGCCCCGGACGTCCTTGATCATGTCGCCCAACTGGTTCGAGGACACCGCGTAGCCGAGGAGGTGGTCGGTGTTGACGAAGCCGAGCATGGTTCGGCGGTAGTCGACCAGGATGATGACCGCTTCCTTGGGGGTGTAGCGGTCCATGATGCCGCGCACGATGGTGCGGAGCAGGTTCGTCTTGCCCGACTCGCCGTCGGCGAAGGCGATGAAGTGGGGTTCGGCGTCGAGGTCGAGGTAGACCGGGGCGAGGTCGTTCTCGTCGACGCCGATCGGGACCAGTCTCGAGTCGCGGCGCGGGTCTTGGGCCAGGAGGTCCTCATAGCCGAGCAGTTCCGGCAGGAGTCGGACCTTCGGGGCGCCTCGGCCGCGCCAGCCTGCCTTGATCTTGGCCACGGCGTCCTGGACGCCGCCTGCGACGTCCTCGGGATTGCTCGAGCCGTCGACGCGGGGGAGGCCGGTGAGGAAGTGCAGCTTGTCGCGGGACAGGCCGCGGCCGGGGCGGCCCGCTGGGACGTTGACCGCGACTCGACGGTCCACATCGGACTCGCTGGGGTCGCCGAGGCGGAGTTCGAAGCGGGTGCCGAGCAGGTCCTTGAGCGCGGGGCGGATCTCGGCCCAGCGGTTGGCGGCCACGATGACGTGGATGCCGTAGGACAGGCCCTGCGCCGCCAGGTTGACGACCTGCATCTCCAGCGCCTCGAACTCCTGGCGGAAGTTCAGCCAGCCGTCGACGATCAGGAAGACGTCGCCGAAGAGGTCGTCCTTGATCTCGCCGCGGCGCTTGCGGTTGCGGAAGTCGGTCATCGAGTCGATGCCCAGGTCGCGGAAGCGCTGCTCCCGCTCGGTGACCAGGCCGGTCACCTCGGCGACCATCCGGCGCGCCTTGTCCGGGTCGATGCGGCCCGCGACGCCGCCGACGTGCGGCAGTCCGTCCAGTGTGCCGAGGGTGCCGCCGCCGAGGTCGAGGAGGTAGAACTGGACCTCCTCGGCGGTGTGCGTGAGCGCCATCGACATCACCAGCGTGCGCAGCAGCATCGACTTGCCCGACTGCGGGCCGCCCGCGATCGCCGCGTGGCCCGCGGCGCCGGAGAAGTCGGCCCACAGCAGGTCGCGGCGCTGCTCGAACGGCTTGTCGATGATGCCGAGCGGGATCTGCAGCCTGCCGTTGCCGTAGAACCCGACCGGCGAGAGGCCGCGGTCCTCGGTGGGCTGCAACGGCGGGAACAGCGTGTCGAGCGAGTTCGGCTCGTTGAGCGGCGGCAGCCACACCTCGTGCGCGGGCGGGCCCTGGCCGACGAGCCGGGTGACGACCACGTCGAGCTCGCTGGCCTCCTGGCCGCCCTCGGGCTTCTTCTCCTCGCGCGGCGCCTCGGCGGGCTGCTCGGGCTCCTTCGGGATCTCCACGTAGTCCGGCACGAACAGCTTCGCCCGCCGGTCGCCGCTGACCGCGGCCGCCGGTCCGGCCGCCTGCATGCCCGCGGGCCGGTACGGGCCGGACACGTAGGACGCCTTGAACCGCACCATGGTGCTGGTGTCGAACTTCAGGTAGCCCGAGCCCGGGATCGAGGGCAGCTCGAACGCGTCCGGAACACCGATGGCCGCGCGGGACTCGGCCGCGGAGAAGGTCTTGAGGCCGATCCGGTAGGACAGGTGCGAGTCGAGACCGCGCAGCTTGCCCTCCTCGAGGCGCTGCGAGGCGAGCAGCATGTGCATCTGCAGCGAGCGGCCCAGCCGCCCGATCGCGACGAACAGGTCGATGAAGTCCGGCTTGGCCGAGAGCAGCTCGGAGAACTCGTCGACGACGATGAACAGCGCGGGCAGCGGGTCGAGGTCGGCGCCGTTCTCGCGGGCCTTCTCGTACTCCCACACGTTCTTGAAGTTGCCACCGTTCTTCAGCGCCTCCTGGCGCCGGTTCATCTCCCCGGCGAGCGCGTCCTTCATGCGGTCGACCAGGGTGAGGTCGCCCTGCAGGTTGGTGATCGTCGCGGCGACGTGCGGGGCGCTGTCCAGCCCGAGGAACGTCGCGCCACCCTTGAAGTCGACCAGGATGAAGTTGAGCGTGGTCGAGGAGTGCGTGGCCAGCATGCCCAGCACCAGGGTGCGCAGGAACTCGGACTTGCCCGAGCCGGTCGCGCCGATGCACAGGCCGTGCGGGCCCATGCCCTCCATGGCCGCTTCCTTGATGTCGAGCTCGACGGCCTGGCCGAACTCGCCGACGCCGAAGGGCACCCGGTAGCGGTCGCGCACCGGGCGCGGGCGCCAGGCCTGCTGCACGTCGAAGGTCATCGGGTCGCCCGGGATGCCGAGCAGCTCCAGCAGCGTCGGGTTGGACAGCAGCGGCTCCTCGTCGCCGGAGTCGGCGGCCGCGGCGCTGAGCCGGTACGGGGAGAGCTTGCGCGCCAACGCCTCCGCCTCGGCCACGCTCAGCGTGTCCGGCTTGGCGAACCACTCCACCCCGCTGGCGCTGCGCGCGCCCAGCCGGTCCTCCTCGACGACCAGGCGCAGGCCGCGCCGGGCGGTCAGGTTGCCCAGGCTCTCCGACAGGTCCATCAGCGTGACGCCGACCAGGCCCTCCTCGAGGATGATCTGCTCCTCGCGGGTGACCTCGCCGTCGTCGATGACGATCACCACGTGCGGCTGGTCGGGCTGCGGCGGGGCGTTGCGGGTGAACCGCTGCCGGTCGCGCAGCTCCTCGTCGAGCCACTGCTCGATCTGGGCCAGCGACCCGGAGATCATCCGCAGCTGGCCGATGCCGTCGACCAGGGCGGGGTGCTGGGTGTGCGGCAGCCACTTCGCCCACTCCCAGTCCGCCTTGGCCTTGCCCGCCGTGACCACGGCGACCAGTACGTCATCCGGGGTGTGGAAGGTGACCAGCTGGGCCAGCAGGGCGCGGGCCAGGCCGCGGGTGAGCTCCTTGTCGCCGGTGAGCCCGACCGCGGCGAACCCGCGCACGGCCACCTGGATCGGCAGGTCGGGCACGATCGAGTGGGCCCGGACGAACCGGCGCAGGGCCAGCGTGGCGATCGGCTCCAGCTCGTCGACCGGACCGGTCTGCGGCGGCACCAGCCGGGTGGCCAGCCGCTGCGAGCCGCGACCGACGCGCAGGTGGCAGAAGTCGGAATCGGCCTGGCGGCGCTCCCACATCCGCCTGCTGGTGGCGATCGACCACAGGGCCTGCGGGTCCGGGTGGGTCCACTCCAGGGAGGCGCGCTGGTCGAGCGAGGCCTCGCGGGCGCGGTCGCGCATCTGGCCGAGGTAGCGCAGGTAGTCCTTGCGGTCCTCGTTCATCTCGGCCTTCTTCTGGCCGCCGCCGCGCCCGCCCATGCCGCCGGCCATCATGCCCACGGTGGACATCAGGAACATGCCGCCGAAGAGCAGGGACGTGGGGTTGCGCCCGCCCACGACGAACATGAACGCCATCATGCCCACCGAGGCCACGATCATGACCCCGGGCAGCACCTTCATCAGGATGTTGCCCGGGATGACCCTGGGCACCTCGGGCGGTGGCTCGAGGTGGACCTCACCGCCGGGCTGGCGCGGGGCGGCTAGGCGGGGCGAACGCTTGAACTGCAGCGTGCTCACCGGGTGGACACCTCTTCGACTCGACGTGCGCTTGGGAGGAAACTACCGAACAGCGGACCCACCGCCCGGCCGTTCGGCCGAACCGCCGCGCCCGGTGAGCACGAGCGCGGCGAGCAGCGCCACCAGGAACAGCACGCCCAGCACCAGCGGGACCGCGCCCCGGCCGGACACGGCCAGGAAGTAGACGAGCGCCGCGGACACCGCGCACACCAGGGCACCCGCGGCGAAGCGGCCCGGTCCCGCGGCCTGCCCGCTGACCAGGAACACCACGGCGGCGAGGAGGAACAGGCCACCGAACACCAAAGCCGACGGATCGTCCGGGGTGCTGAACACCTGGTGCAGGGCCAACCCGGCCGCGGCGGCCACGGCGACCAGCGGCAGCACCGAGGCGGGCCCCGATGCCCGGCGCACCAGGCTGTCGACCAGCGCGCCCGCCACGCCGACCGCGGCGAAGAACCCGGAGAAGAGCGACTGCGCGTTGTGGCCGCCCTGGTAGTACAGCAGGACCGAGATCTCGACCGAGGCGACCAGGGCCACGACACCGAGGGCGATCCGGCCCGGCAAGTCGGCGCCCGCGGCCGACCACACCAGCGCGGAGAACGCGGCGAGGTAGACCAAGCCGGGCAGCACGGCGGCGGGATGCCTGCCGGACACCACGAACATCAGCGCGCTGACGCCGATGGTGACCAGCACGACCAGGATGGGCGCCACTTTCCGCAGCATCGACGAGTCTCGACCCGAACCGCGCGCCGGCCCACGTCCGGACACCAACTAGCACCCCCGCTGGTCGACTTCTGGCGAACCGCCGCATCCGGCGATACCGGTGCGGCCATACTAGGACCGATCCCGGTCAGCCAGGGGTCGGTCCGAGCAGACCTGTGGACAACTCGAGGGAGCAGGCGGTGGCAACGGGTACGACCGTGTTCAGCCGAGTGACAGTGGTCGCGCCGAGGACACGCATCGACGTCGCGCTCCCGGCCGACGTCTCGGTGGCCGACCTGCTGCCGATGCTGCTGGAGATGGCCAAGGAGACCACCCCGGACGGCGGCGCCCGGCACGGCGGCTGGTGCCTGGCCAAGCTCGGCGACAACCCGCTCGACCCGAGTCGCACGCTGGGTTCGCTGGGCATCGTCGACGGCGACATGCTGCAGCTGCGCAAGCGCGCGGAGAACCCCCCGCCCCCGCTCTACGACGACGTCGTCGACGCCATCGCCGAGTCGACGCCGGACAGCTACCGGCCGTGGACCAAGGAGACGGCCAACCGCATCGGCCACATCGCGGGCGCGCTCGCCCTGCTGACCGCCGCCTTCGCGGTGCTCATGGCGGGACCGCTGTTCGGCGGCGGCAACGTCGGCCCGGCCGTCACCGCCGGTGCCGGGGCGGTGATCGCGGTCGCGCTCGGCGCGGTGATCGCGCGCGCCTACCAGGCCCGCACCACCGGCGTGCTGATCGCGGCGGCGGGCGGGCTGCCGCTGGCGTTCGTCAGCGGCCTCTCGATCGTGCCCGGTGAGCCCGGCCGGGCCAGCCTGCTGCTGGCCTCGGCGCTGGTGCTCATCGTGTCCTCGGCGTCGATCATGCTGATCGGCGCGGGCATCACCACCTTCGTCGCCGCCGGGACCGCCGCCACGCTGGGCGTCATCGCGTTCGCGGTGGCCACGCTGATCGCGCACCCGGCCGAGGGCATCGCGGCGGGGACGGTCGCGTTCGCGCTCGGCGCGCTGTCGGTGCTGCCGAGGCTGACCATCCAGCTGGCCAGGCTGCCGCTGCCCAACGTGCCCGGCAGCGCCGAGGACCTCAAGGAGGACACCGGTTTCCCGGACTACCGCTCGATCGAGCGGCGCGCGGGCCTGGCGCACGAGTACATGACCGGCATGATCATCGGCTGCGGGGTGGCCGCGGCGATCGGCGCGGTCGTCTCGGCGGGCTCGCCGAAGGTGTGGGGCGTCATCCTGGGCGTCGTGGCCACCGTGGTGCTGCTGCTGCGCGCGCGGACCTACGCCAACGGCAGCCAGGCGATCGCCCTGCTGGGCACCGGGATGCTGGCCGCGGCGGGCATCGTGCTCGGCTGGCTGTTCAGCGCCGACAACCTGCAGCGGCTGCTGTGGGTGTTCGGCGCGCTGGTGCTGCTGGCCGCCGGGGCGCTGGTGCTCGGCGTGATCTTCCCCGAGCAGCGCTTCTCACCGCCGTTGCGGCGCACGGTGGAGATCATCGAGGCCATCTGCATCGCCGTGGTGCTGCCGCTCGCGCTCGCGGTGATGGACCTGTACTCGACGCTGCGCCACGTGACCTTCTAGAGGGTTGGACATGCCGAGGACCAGTACACGGATCATCGCCGCGCTGATGGCCGCCGGACTCGCCGTGGCGGTGCCGCTGCCCGCGTCGGCCCAGCAGACCCCGGAGACCGCGGGTCCCACACCGCCGCCGCTGCCGCCCAACGCCGAGGTGCCCGGCGGCACGGAGCCGGACGCGAAGTACAACCTGGTCAACCGCTGCATCGGCTCGCTCAACCAGGGCGTCGACCTGAAGAACAAGCCGTGGGGCCAACTCCAGCTGCGCTTCGACGAGCTGCACCGGTTCGCCACCGGCCGGGACCAGCTGGTCGCGGTGATCGACACCGGGGTCAAGGGCGACCACCCGTACTTCGGCGGTCGGGTCGCCCCGGGCGGCGACTTCGTCCTGCCGGAGAAGCGCGGCCTGGAGGACTGCGACGGGCACGGCACGGAGGTCGCGGGCATCATCGCGGCCAACCCGCCCGCGGGCAGCGACATTGGCTTCCGCGGCATCGCGCCGGACGCGCGCATCCTGTCGATCCGCCAGTCCAGCGCGAACTACAAGGGCAAGCGCCCGACCACCGCGCGCCCCGAGGGCGAGGACCTGACCGCGGGAACCCTGGAGACGCTGGCCAAGGCCGTCGTCTCGGCGGCGAACCAGGGTGCCCGCGTGATCAACATGTCGGTGGACAACTGCCGCGCGGTCTCCGAGGGCCCGATCAGCCCCGCCGAGCGGCAGCTCCAGGCGGCGCTGCGGTACGCCTTCGAGCAGAAGGACGTCGTGCTGGTCGCCTCGGCGGGCAACACCGGCGAGCACGGCTGCCCCGACCAGCGCAACGGGATCGACCCGAACAAGCCGACGCACATCGTGACCCCGCCGTGGTTCGCCGACTACGTGATCTCGGTGGCGGCCATGCAGCGCAACGGCGACCCGGCGGAGTTCTCCGTGCAGGGCCCGTGGGTCACCGTCGCCGCGCCGGGCACCGACATCATCTCGCTCGACCCGGCGACCAACGGCCTGGCCAACCTGCAGGTGCTGCCGAACGGGCAGCCCGCGAGCATCCAGGGGACCAGCTTCGCGGCCCCGTACGTGGCCGGCCTGGCGGCGCTGATCCGCGACCGGTTCCGCAACCTGACGGCGAAGCAGGTGATGGAGCGGATCAAGTTGTCCGCCTCGCACCCGGCCGCACCCGGCGGGCGGGACAACCTGGTCGGCTACGGGATGATCAACCCCATCGGGGCGCTGACCACGTTGATCCCGTCGGAACAGGGTGTGCAGCCGGACAAGGCGCTCGACATCAAGGCGACCATGCCCGCGCCGGAGGTCAAGAACTGGGCCCCGATGCAGGTGGCGCTGGTCGGCGCGGGGGGCGGCGTGCTGTTGCTGCTGCTGACGTTGTTCGTCGTGCACACGGTGCGGCGCAACAAGCCCGGCAAGAAAGAAGTACGCGGGATGGCGTGAGGCCCGCCGCGCCGGTGTGGCCGATCGCGACCACACCGGCGGACGACCGGTCTACTTCGCCGAGCCCAGGGCGCGCTCGGTCTCGACGGTCCCGTCGGTCAGCACCTCGCGCAGGTGGACGAAACCGCTGTGCCCCTGGGCTTCCAGCCGGTTCAGCTGGGTCGGGAGCTTGCCGCTGCGGCGGATCACCGTGGTCTCGCGGCCCTGCGCGCGCACCTGGCGGGCGCGCTCGAGCGCGTAGGCGATCGGGACGTCCGGTTCGAACAGCACGGCCAGGGCCGAGCGGGCCGGGGTCTGCGGGATGAGGTCGACGATGCGCTCAAAGCCCAGCGAGAAGCCGCAGGCCGGGATGTCCTTGCCCAGTGAACGGCCGACGAGCCGGTCGTAGCGGCCGCCGCCCGCGACCGAGGAGGACGACCCCGGGTGCGAGATCTCGAAGATCTGGCCGGTGTAGTAGCCCATGCCGCGCACCAGGGTGGGGTCGAACTCCCAGCGGACCGGCCTGCTCCGACCGAGGTCGGCGAGGCAGCCGACGGTGGTGGCCAGGTCGGTGACGACCTCGTCGGCCAACGTGGGCACGGCGTCGGCGAGGCGGTCGGCGACCTGGTCGGCGGGCAGGCCGACCAGGCCCTCGATGATCGACTGCGCCTCGTCCACGGACTTCTCCGCCAGCCCGCGCTTGTCGACCAGCTCGGCGCGGACGCCCGCCCAGCCGATCTTGTCCAGCTTGTCCAGGCCGATGAAGAACCCCGCCCACTCGGACTCGGCGAGCCCGACGTGGCCCGCCAGCGCCGAGAGGAAGCGCCGGTCGGACAGCCGGACGGTGGTGTCGGTGATCCCCACCGCGTCCAGCGCCTCGGTGGTCGCCTCGATCAGCTCCACCTCGGCCAGCACCGACGCGTCGCCGATGAGGTCGATGTCGCACTGGTAGAACTGCCGGTAGCGGCCCTTCTGCGGCCGCTCGGCGCGCCACACGGGGGCGAACTGGAACGCCCGGAAGGGCGAGGGCAGCGCGGCGTGGTTGTTGGCGTAGAAGCGCACCAGCGGCACCGTCAGGTCGAACCGCAGGCCCAGGTCGACCAGGTCGCCGAGCTTGCCGCCCGCGGCCACGTCGTCCAGGCCGCGCTTGAGGATCTGGAAGATCAGTTTCTCATTCTCGCCGCCCTCGCCGCCCTGCAGCCGCCGGATGTCCTCCACCGCGGGCGTCTCGATGCGCTGGTAGCCGAACCGGTGGTAGACCTCGCTGATCCTGGCGAGCACGTGGTCGCGCACGGCGACGCTGTCCGGCAGCAGATCACGGGTACCACGCGGCGGACTGTTGTCGATCTTCACCTATCGGCCCTCTACGGCTCACAGCTCACGGTTGCGGACCGTTGAAAGGTACCCCTCCGGCCCAGCGAGTTCTCGGCACGAGCCCGGGCTGCCGGTCGAGGTGGGGCACCTGGCAGCCTGCCGCGGGTGAGCGAATACCAGTACTACGAGTTCCGCGCGGTGGACGAACCGCTCTCCGAACAACAGCTGGGCGAAGTCCGAGCGCTGTCCACCCGCGCCGAGATCACGCCCACCAGCTTCGTCAACGAGTACCACCGGGGCGACTTCCGCGGCGATCCCCGGGATCTGGTCGAGCGGTACTACGACGCCTTCCTCTACTACGCGAACTGGGGAACCCGGACCCTCGTCCTGCGCCTGCCCAAGAAGCTGCTGGAACCGAGCACGGCAACCCGCTACGGCGTGGACACCTGGACGCACAAGGGCGACGTCCTGGTGTCGTTGGGCTCCGACGACGAGAACGCGGACTTCGTCGACCAGGAGTTCACGCTGGACGCCTTGATCGAGGTCCGGGACGAGATAGCCGCAGGAGATACCCGTCCGTTCTACCTGGACTGGCTTGGCCGCGCGCGAATCAGGCTCGACGAGGACACAGCGCTGCCCCCGCCGCCTGCGGGCCTTGACGCGCTTTCGGATGCGCAGCAGACCCTTGCTGAGTTCCTGCGCGTGGACGACGAGCTGCTGGCCGCCGTCTACGGCGACCCGCGCCCACGTCGAGTGGACGACCTCCTCCAGGCCGCCCAGCAGCAGCGGGACGAGCGCGACCACCGGGCGCGGCTAGCACAGGCGCGGCAGGTGGAACTCGAGCGGGTGCAGGTGGCCGAGGCCGCGGCGAGGCGCGCGGAAAGGTTGCGGGGCAAGGAAGGGGAATCATGGGCGAAGGTGATGCGGCTGGTGGCGACCTACAGCCCGAAGGACTACGACTCCGCTGTCGCGCTCTTGGGCGACCTGCACGAGCTGAGCAGGCGAAGCGGCGACCAAGAGGAGTTCTTCCGCCGATGCGCCCACTTGCGCGCCGAGTTCGCCCGCAGACCCGCGTTCATCCGCAGGCTCGATGAGGCAGGTCTGCCCGGCTGAGGTCAGTCGTTGCCGATGACGGGTGGGGAGGACTTGGTGGGGTCGCCGAAGATGTCCTTGGGGTCACCGGTGACCTGGACGCGGCGCTTGTGCTCGCCGCCCGCGCCGCCCTGGCCCATTCCGCCCATGCCCATGGGCATGCCGCCCATCATGCCGCCCGCACCGCCCGCCTTCCCGCCCTCGGCGGCCGGTGTGGCGACGGGGAGGCCCGCGGGCTTGCCGGGGGCGGCTTCGCCGACCGCGACGTAACCGCCGGGTTGGGGTGGGGTCGCGCTCGCCGCGCTGCCCATGCCCGCGCCGCCGCCACCGATGCCGCCGCCGAGTCCGCCGCCGCCCAGGCCGCCACTCTTGAGGCCCGCCAAGGGATCCGCGCCTGCGGCGGCCGGGATCGAGGAGGTGTCGGAAGGCACGGTGACGGTGGGGACGTCGGTCTTGAGGGCCCAGTTCTCCTCGGGGAAGGTGTGCGCCATGGCGACCGACTCGAAGACGCGGGAGCCGTCCATGCTCTCGCACAGGCGGACCAGCGCCTCAAGGATTTGGCGGACCGCCTCGAACAGCTCGCGGGTCGGGCGGCGCATGCTGTCGAGGTACTGGCGGGTGCGGTCGTCGTTGCGGGCGGGCAGGCTCATCGCCCGCGAACCGTTGTCGGCGACCTCGGCGAGCAGGCCCGCCATGTCGGTGACGATCTCGCGCAGGCCGTCCGCGGTGAGGTCGAGGATCTCGCCCATCGCGGCCATCGCGTCGGACATGTCGTTGCCCGCCAAGCCGACCCGGGTCATGTACTCGATGAACGAGTCGGCGTCGGCGCCCTTCCAGGCGGCGTCGAGACCGCCGAGGGGTTTGGTCAGCTCGTTGGCCACGTGCTCGGCCTTGCCACCGACCGCGCGCCAGCGCTCGGCCTCGGCGTGCAGCTCGCTCCAGCGGCCGACGACCGGGGCGAAGTACTCCTCGACCGGGTCGGGCATGCCCAGCTGGCGGCACAGGGCGCTGAGGAAGTCGAGGTAGCCGGCGATGTTGGCCTGCAGCTCAGGGCCGTCGAGACCGCCCTTGGGGTCCAGCGCGGGCAGCGTGGTGGCCTCGACCTCGGGCTGCGCGGGTCGTGCCGGGTCCGGGGACTCGTCTTGGTCCATGTCGTCGAAGCGGATCGGGTCGGCCTCGTACCGGTCCGCGGGCACCGGTTCGGGGCGGGCGACCTCATCGCGGGCAGGTTCACCGCGGGCGACTTCGCTGCGGTCGACTTCACCGCGGGGAACGGGCTCGTGGTCCATGTCGTCGAACCGCATCGCGTCGCCGTCGGGCTCCGGGCGCGGCTCGCTGCCGCCGAGCGGGGCACCGGTCAGCGCGGTGCCGATGTCATCGCCGCCGATGGCATCGGCACCGCCGAGGAGATCCGCGTGCTCGTCCCGTCGCGTCCGCATCGCTCCCCCTACGCCTGGCCGCTGCGCTTGATCGACTGGGCGCCGTCGTCATCGGAGCCCTGGTACTTGTCGGCGACCTGGCCGAGCGCGGTGGCGGCCGACTCCAGGGCCTCGACACCACGGGTGAGCTGGGTGCGCAGCGCGTCGGCCGCGCGGGTGTAGGAGTCGGAGACCCTGGCGGTGCGGCCCAGGGAACCGAACGCCTCCGGGGTGAGCGGGGCGGTGCGCAGGATCTCGGCGCCCTTGGACAGCTCGTCGGCGGCGGCGGAGACCTTCTGGGCGTACGCGCTCACCCAGGCCGGGTCGACCTCGATGGCAGCCACGATCGACCTCCTCGGCGCGGGGATGGTGACCCTTTGACGGTAGGCGATCTGGGCTGGTTCCGGTGAGTTTCTTCGCTTGCTGCCCGTTGGGGCTTGCCGGGTGCCGCTCTGCTGGATGTTGGCCCCGGTGCTCGCGTTGTGGGCTCGATGGGGTGCGGCGTGCAACAACCACCGGACTAGCGGGGTCAGCCGCCCCCGGTGGGGGTTTGGGGTTGGGGGGCGGCGGCCTGGGTGGTGGAGGGGAACTGGCCGGGGGCCACCGGGACGACGTCGTAGGTCTGCAGGACATCCCGGGTGTTCAGGGACGCGCCGTTGGGAAGCAGGCGGACGATGGCGTCGGGTGCGGGCAGCTGCTCGGTGAGGCCAAGGGCCACCGCGGTGCGCTGGTCGGGGACGCCGAACTTCACGCCGCGGTCGGAGATCAGGTAGATCGGACCGGTGCGGAAGTCCTGCTGCGAGGTCGCGCCGCGGACCACCGCCGCGCGGCCAGGGGGCATGTAGAAGTGGTGCAGCCGCTGGCCGTCGGCGCTGGGGCTGCTGACGTCGATCGACGCGGGCTTGCCGGTGGCGTTGCGCGGGAGCGGGAGCTGTTTGCCGACGTGGACCTCGGTGTGCTGGTCGGCGTTGGGGCCCTCGCCGACGACGTTCCAGCCCAGGCAGGCGACCGGGTAGTTCGCGGGCGCCAGCGCCTCCGGGATGACCTGCGGGAACGTGGTGTCGTCGATGGTGCCCTGGCTGGGCGCGGCCGGGATCTGGTCGGGGCGGACCTTGGTGATCTCGGCGCCGCCCGCGGTGGCGGTGAAGCGGATCAGGTCGGCGGTGGTCTTCTTGATCTGCTGCACGCCGTTCTGCAGCAGCACGTAGTAGTCGGTCTGGCCCGCGCGCTCGACCTGCACGACCGAGCCGACCGGCAGGTTGTTGATGTTGACCTGGCTGCCCGAACCCTGGCCGGGGATGGTCGGCGGGGCCAGCGCGGGGGCCTCGGGGATCGCGTTGAGCAGGCCGGTGCTGATGCCGCGGATCGCGCTCTCCTTGAGGTTGAGCGCGGAGCGGACGTTGCCCTTGGTCATGTCGACCTCGGCGCGCACGGTGTTGGCGTTCTTGATGTTGGCCGTGGCGGGCGTGCGGTAGACCAGGTACGCCTTGCCGGTCGGCGACTTGACCAGCAGCGCCTCGTTCTCGGCCAGCTCGGGGCCGAGTTCGGTGACGCCCGCGGCCACGGTGGTCTCGATCTTGTTCTCGCTGGCCGGGTTGATCAGCGTCGGGTCGAGCTGGTAGTCGTCGCAGACCGCCCAGTCGCTGCCGATGCGCTGGCCCTTCTCGGGCAGCAGCTGCGGGCCGTCCTGGATACCGGTGAGCCGGTCGCGCGGGATGTCGACGAGCTTGGCGTCCGGGATGACCTCGGCGGGGGCCGGACCCGCGTCACCACCGCCCTCGGTCTGGCTGCCGGGCTGCTGCTGGGCGCCGGGGTTGGAGCGCGCGAGCAGCAGCAGCCGGGCCGAGGCGAGGTTGAAGGTGGGGACGAGGACCTTGCCCTTCTCGGTGTTGGTGAGCAGCACGTACACCGCCCCGGAGGGCTCGGCGATGATGATCCCGGGCTTGTCCGGGACCTTCGGCGCCGGGCTGAGCAGGCCGTAGACCAGGAAGCCGACCACGCCCACCGCGGCCAGGCAGACCCCGACGACGGTGGCGCGGGTGTGCGTGCGCATCGGGTCGTGCAGCATCACCGCGTCCTTGCGCACCAAGGCGGACTGCATCCTGCGCAGGACGAAGCGGTAGGCCTGGACCTGTGACTTCGTGGTGGGTGTTGATGGCATTCGTGGCCTGCTGCTCTCCCCGTCGCGGTACCGTTTCGCAGGATAGCCGTACCGTGTCGGCCACATGTGGGTTCTCCACCAAAGCTGTGGACAACTCCGCGCGCACCGAGCTTGAGGGGAAGAGAACGAGCGGATGTCGGTGACCACTCCTCCACGACAGGGCCGCACGCCTCCCCCCGGCCAGCCACCGCGACGCGGTCCGGGCGGTCCAGGTGGACCGGCTGGTCCCGGTGGTCCTAACGGTCCCGGTGGCCCCGCGAACCCCGGCGCCCCTAACGGACCCGGTGGTGCAGGCGGCCCCACCGGGCCCGGTAATTCCGGTAGGCACAACGCCCCGAACGGACCGGGTGCACAAGGCAGCGCTGGCGGTCCGGGAGGACCAGGCAGCCCTGGCGGACCGGGTGGCCCAAGTGGTCCTGGTGGACCCGGTGGTCCTAACGGTCCTGGTGGTCCTGGTGCACCCCCGCCCGGTAGACCGCCAGCGGCCGAGCCGCCGCAGCCGAGCGGACCGCGCACCAAGGTCGCGGCCCGCAGGCGCAACCGCGGCGCGAGCCTCGGCGCGCTCCCGGTGGCGAACCTGATCGTCCTCGAGCTCGGCGTGGCGATCGGCCTGATCTTGCTGGCCGTCAACCTGAACCTGCGCTACATCGCCATCGGTATCGCCGCCGTTGCCCTGATCGTGGCATTCCTGCGCTGGCGCGGCCGTTGGTTCACCCAGTGGGTCGGTCTGACGGTCCGCTACACCTTCCGTTCGCACTCCCGGGTGAGCAAGCCGCCGAGCCCGGTGACCATCGAGAACCTGGCCGCCGAGGACGGCGCCGCGGTCACCGGCCCGGACGACGCGCGGGTCAGCCTGCTGCGGCTGGCCGTCCCCGACCTGGTGGTGGCGCACGGCGTCGACCACGAGCGCAGGCCGCTGGGCCTGGCCTGGCACGAGGGCACCTGGACCGCGGTGCTGCTGGTCGACCCGGCGCCCGCGCTGGTCAGCCAGGTCGGTTCGACGCCGAGCCTGCCGCTGGGCGCGCTGGCGCCGTGCCTGGAGGACCGCGGCGTGGTCCTCGACGCGATCCAGGTGATCTGGCACTGCTACCCGGGCAGCGCGGCGCTCCCGCCGAACTCCCCCGCGCTGGCGTCCTACCTGGAGGTTCTCGGCCCGCTGTCCGCGGTGGCCCGACGCACCACGTGGGTGGCGGTCCGGCTGGACCCGCGCCGCTGCCCGGCCGCGGTGCGCGAGCGCGGCGGCGGCGTCGTGGGCGCCCACCGCGCGCTGATCGGCGCGCTGTCGCGGGTGCGCAACGCCCTGGAGTCACGCGGCGTGCCGACCCGGCCGCTGGACCCGGACGAGCTGCTCAAGGCGGGCATCGCCTCGGCCGAGCTCACCGGGGTGGCGGGCTCGAACGACAAGGTCAACCTGCGCGAGCGCTGGACCGGCGTCACCGCGGCGGGCATCGGGCACGCCAGCTACGCGATCACCGGCTGGCCCCAGGGCAAGGTCGCGACCAGCCTCAACGCGCTCACCGGGGTACGCGCGCTGTCGGCCACCGTGGCAATGTCGATCTCGCCGGGCGCCGACGAGGGCCAGGTCGGCCTGCGCGGTCTGGTCCGGGTCAGCGCCCGGACGCCGGAGGAGCTGGCGCACGCCGACGACCGGCTGACCGCGATCTCCGACCGGCTCGGCATCACGCTCACGCCGCTGCGCGGGCTGCAGGTGGCCGGGCTGGCGGCGACGCTGCCGCTGGGAGGACGGGCATGAGCGGGTCGAGCAGGCTGCTGGACACCCAGGGCGGCGCGGGCGGCATCGCGCCGGAGTTCCTGGTCTCGCCGGAGATGCTGGACGCGGTCAGCCCGTCCGGCGACCGCGGCGGCATGGTGCTGGGCTCCGGCCTCGCGGGCGAGCCGCTGACGATCTCGGCGCTGCGGCCCGCACCGACCAGGATCGTGCTGGTCGGCGGGCTCTACCTGGCCCGACAGGTCGCTTTGCGGGCGATGGCGGTGGGCGCGTGGGTGGTCGTGGCCACCGGTCGCCCGGCGGCCTGGCAGGTGCTGCAGAAGGCCGCCGGGACCACTCCGGACGGTCGGCCCGCGCCGCTGGTGCAGATCCGCCGGTTGAGCCCGGTGGAGCTGCCGCGCCCGTCCGAGGACGGCCCCCTGCTGGTCGTGCACGACGGCGGTCCGACACCGCAGGAGCTGTTCCCGCCGCGTTCCCCTTGGCAGACCACGGTTTACGTCCTGCCGTACATGCACCCGCAGGCAGGCGCGACGGCCAACGCGGCGGATCTCGTCCTGCTGCAACGGCTCCCGGTCGGCCAGGCCCAGCTGGCGGCCCGCATCTGGCGGCTGCCCCCGCCGATGGTGCAGCAGCTGACCACCCTCGCCGACGACCAGGTGGTGGCCCTCGGCCGCAACCTCTGGCGCCCGCTGCGGCTGGTCACCACGGCGAAGGAGCAGCAGATCCTCGGCCCGGTCCGCCGGGGCGACTGAACGGGTCAGGCTCGGCCGAATTGCGCTTCGCCCGCGAGGTTGCGAGCATCGCGCGTGCGCATCCAACCGCTGGACTGGGTCCGAATCGGCCTGCTGGCCCTCGGAGTCCTGTTCGTCCTCACCGGACTCCTCCCCGCCACGGACGCGGCGGCCAGTATGCGCCGGATCGCGCCGCTGCTGCTGTTCCTGGCCAGTGTGATCGTCTTGGCGACCCTGGCCAGGTACGCCCAGGTCTTCGACGTCATCGCGACCCGACTGGCCATCCTGGGCCGGGGCAACCGGGTGGCGCTCTTCCTGCTGTGCGCCGGTTTCGCCGCGCTCACCACCACGATCCTCAACCTCGACACCACCGCGGTGCTGCTGACACCGGTGTTCCTGGCACTGGCGGCACGCTGCGGACTGGCACCGCTACCACTGGCCATGACCACGATCTGGCTGGCGAACACCGCGAGCCTGCTACTCCCGGTGTCCAACCTGACCAACCTGCTCGCCGCCGACCGCGTGGCCATGTCCGCGACGGAGTTCGCCGCGCGGATGTGGCTACCCCAACTGGTTTCCATCATGGTCACGCTGGTGTTCCTGTGGTTCTGCTACTGGCGCAAGACCACGAAGTACGTGCCGCCCGAACCGCTGCGCCCCGACCACCCGGTCCTGTGCGCGATCTCAGCGGTGGCGTGCGTGCTGTTCGTGGCAGCCATCCCGATCTTCGGCGACGCGATCGGATTCGCGGCACTGGGCGCGGCCCTGGTCGTGGTGGCGGCATTCGCGGTACTGGACCGACCACGACTCCGCCCCACACTGGTCCCGTGGCGACTGCTGGTGTTGGTGACCGGCCTGTTCCTCGTGGTGCCAACACTGGGCAGATTGGGGTTGACCGACCTGGTGACCGCGGTGGTCGGGACGAACCCGGACGCCCTGCGAGTGGCCCTGAGCGGAGCCGGACTGTCCAATGTGGTCAACAACCTACCCGCCTACGCGGCGGTGGAACCCGCCGTACCAACGGATCGCTTGCTGGCACTGTTGGTGGGAGCGAACGTCGGCCCGATCGTGACCCCGTGGGCCTCACTGGCCACGCTGCTGTGCCTGGAAATCTGCCGCACACACGGACTGCGCGTCAGCCTCCGCAGATTCACCCTCACCGGACTGGGACTGGCCGCAATAGCACTACCGGCCTGCGTCGGAGCCCTACTCCTGACCGCGTGAGCAACACGATCAGGTCCAACTGGCGGGCCGCCCGCACGATAGACATCCGACTCGACCGACTTCAGAACGGCTGATCGAGAACGCGGCGTCACCAGCAGTGCAGCGCCTTGGGTTCGTCCATCGGGTGTCCACCAGCGGGTGGGAGCACCGTGTAACCCAGTCGACTCAGGGCGGTGGCCGCGGTCTCGGGCATGTCCCTGACCACGGTCATCGCCTGGTAGCGCCGCCACCGTGCCCGACCACCTCGAACGAGGTGCTCCCAACCGGGTTCGGCGTCCATGCCGCAGTCGCGCACCAAGAACTCGATGACGTCCTCGACGCACGGCCGGAATCGAGCACCGCCAACCGGGAGGTGCAGGGATTCCATGCTGTGCGGGGTCGAGTGACCTGCACGGGCAAGGAGGTGGGAGAGGGCGCCACGGTGGCCATGGACCTGGATGTGGGCGGTGGGCTTGCTGTGCGCGTCACGTTCGTAGTCCCAGCGGACTATGGGCGCCCGGTCGACGTCAGCACTGAGCTTCATCGTCGACTTCTCGACCGCGAGGAACGACCGGGAGGAGTCGACGCGGCAGCGCACACTGATGTCGAGCCTGCCCAGCCGCAGGCCTTGGGCGCGCAACGAGATCGGCGTCTCCGGCCGGACGACCCGCCGATCATCGAGGCGTTCGACAACCACGTTGGGGGCGTCGGCGAAGACGCCGCCCAGCAGTGTGCCGAGCTCGTCGGCGAAAACCGCGACCCCGTCGTCCAGGAGATCGTCAAGCGGCTGGGTCATGTTCACCGAGGAGGAAACCGATCTCCTGCAGGTCGTCCCAGTCCGCCCACTCTTCACCTGTCAACTCGAAGGAGGCAGCCCGCCGGTGCATCTCGGCCAGCGTGGTGCGGCGCGTCTCGAGGATCCGACGGCGGCGCTCAAGGAGTTGCGTGTGGGTCACATCCACGATCCGGGTCATCACACCTCCGCAGCCGAAGTCCAGGGTCTCTTTGTACCACCGGGGACCGACGAAAGCCGAGGCCGAGTCCGCACCCGGACCTCACCCCATCAGGTGATTCACCGGGTGCGTACGTTGCGGGTGACCTGGGCTCTCGCGGCCAGGTCCTCGTCCGCCGGGTAGTCGACGCCGATCAGGGCGAGGCCGTGGGCCGGGGCGACGGAGATCGCGCTGGGGCGTTCGGTGGCGCTCAGCATGGATGCGGGCCAGTCGACCGGTTTGCGCCCTTCTCCCACCGCCAGCAGTGCGCCCACGAGGCTGCGGACCATCGAGTGGCAGAAGGCGTCCGCTGACACCCAGGCCTCCAGCAGAGACCCCGTGCGGGTCCACTTGAGACGTTGGAGTTCGCGGATCGTGCTGGCGCCGTCGCGGCGTTTGCAGAAGGCGACGAAGTTGTGTTCGCCGGTCAGCAGGGTTGAGGCGGCGTTCAGGGACGGTAGGTCCAGGGGGCGCGGCCACGGCACGATGTGCCCCCGGGTGAGCGGGTCGGCCTGCCAAGCGGCGTCGCACACGCGGTAGACGTAGTGCCTGCGGAGTGCGGTGAAGCGGGCGTCGAAGTCCAGCGGGACTTGGCGCATGGCGGAGACGCGCACATCTACGGGCAGGGCGCGCGAAAGGCGTGGCACCAAGGCATCCACGTCGACGTCACTGGGGATGTCCATGTGCGCCACCTGGCCCGTCGCGTGGACCCCGGCGTCGGTGCGGCCCGCGACGGTCAGCCGGACGCGGCGGCGCAGGATCTGGGTCAGGGCCTCCTCCAGCACCCCGCACACCGTGCGGCGGGCCGGTTGTACCGCCCAACCCGAGAAATCCGTGCCGTCGTAGGCGATGTCGAGCCGGACGCGGACGAGCCCGCCGTCCCCGGGGGGAGTGGCGGGCTCGTCTGCTGGGTCGTGCTGGGTCAGGACTTGTCCTCAGTGGACTCTTCGGCCGCGTCGGTCTGCTGCGACTTGGGCAGCGAGAAACCGGCCGCCTCGGCCGCCTCGGCGGTGGCGAACCACACCTCGGCCACGGTCCGGTCGTAGAACTGGCTGTCCGGCACGTGGTAGAGCATCGAGTCGGCGTTGCCCTTGATCGAGAAGCCCTCGGGGGCCGAGCCGTCCGCCAGCGGGGCGTGCGAGCCCTCGCCGTAGGGGGCCTCGTCCGCCGGGTCGGCGGCCTCGGTCTTCGGGGTCTCGTCGACCTTCTTGGTGTCCTTGGCGAACTTGGTCTTGCGCGCGGCCTCGGCCTCGGCGGTGACCGTCTTCTCCTGGATCAGCTCGATGACCGCCATGGGGGCGTTGTCGCCCTTGCGCGGCATGGTCTTCACGATCCGGGTGTAGCCACCCTTGCGGTCGCTGAAGAACGGGCCGATCTCGACGCACAGGCGCTGCACGACGTCCTTGTCGCGGATCACCTTCATGATCTCGCGGCGGTTGTGCAGGTCGCCGACCTTGGCCTTGGTGATCAGGCGCTCGGCGTACGGGCGCAGCCGCTTCGCCTTGGCCTCGGTGGTGGTGATCCGGCCGTGCTGGAACAGCGCGGTGGCCAGGTTCGCCAGGATCAGCCGCTCGTGGGCCGGACCGCCGCCGAGACGGGCGCCCTTGGTTGGGGTGGGCATTTCTTGCTCCTTGGGGAAATCCGCTGCTCAAGCAGTCCGGTATGGACTTAGAGCTGCTCGGTCTCTGCGTAGTCCTGGCCGTCGTCGGTGCCGGTGTCCGGGGTGTCCGACCAGCTGTCGGTCGCGTAGTCCGCGGCGGCCGCGGTCGGGTCGAACCCGGGCGGGCTGTCCTTGAGCGCGAGGCCGAGGCCGACGAGCTTCATCTTGACCTCGTCGATCGACTTCGCCCCGAAGTTGCGGATGTCGAGCAGGTCCGCCTCGCTGCGCGAGACGAGCTCGCCCACCGTGTGGATGCCCTCGCGCTTGAGGCAGTTGTAGGAGCGCACGGTGAGGTCGAGGTCCTCGATCGGCATCGCGTAGGCGGCGATGGTGTCCGCCTCCTGCGGCGAGGGGCCGATCTCGATGCCCTCGGCGTCGACGTTGAGCTCGCGCGCCAGCCCGAACAGCTCGACCAGCGTCTTGCCCGCGGACGCCACGGCGTCGCGCGGGGTGATCGACGGCTTGGTCTCGACGTCGAGGATGAGCTTGTCGAAGTCGGTGCGCTGCTCGACGCGGGTGGCCTCGACCTTGTAGGTCACCTTCAGCACCGGCGAGTAGATCGAGTCGACCGGGATCCGGCCGATCTCGGCGCCCGCCTGCTTGTTCTGCACGGCCGGGACGTAGCCGCGACCGCGCTCGACGACGAGCTCGATCTCCAGCTTGCCCTTGCCGTTCAGGGTGGCGATGTGCAGGTCGGGGTTGTGCACCGTGACACCGGCGGGCGGCACGATGTCACCCGCGGTGACCTCACCGGGGCCCTGCTTGCGCAGGTACATCGTCACCGGCTCGTCCTCCTCCGAGGAGACGACGAGCTCCTTGAGGTTGAGGATGATGTCGGTGACGTCCTCCTTGACCCCCGGCACGGTGGTGAACTCGTGCAGCACACCGTCGATGCGGATGCTGGTGACCGAGGCACCGGGGATCGAGGACAGCAGGGTGCGCCGCAGCGAGTTGCCCAGGGTGTAGCCGAATCCGGGCTCGAGCGGCTCGATGACGAAGCGGGAGCGGGTCTCGACGACCGGCTCCTCGGCAAGGCCGGGACGCTGTGAGATGAGCACTTCTTGGTTCTTCCTTCCCGATGGCGCCCGCTATTTGACGCCGGTGGTGATGGGACGGCCGCTCTCCGGGGAGAGCGGCCGGGGCGGCGGCTCCCGCGCCGCCGCCCCGTTCTCGCTTACTTCGAGTAGAACTCGACGATGAGCTGCTCCTGCACGGGCACGTCGATCTGCGCGCGCTCGGGCAGCTGGTGCACCAGGATCCGCAGGTTGGACTGCACGACCTGCAGCCAGCCCGGGATCGGGCGGTCGCCGAAGGACTCCTTGGCGGCCACGAAGGGCAGCGTCGGCAGCGACTTGGGCTTCACGTCGATGATGTCGAACTTCGACACCTGGAAGCTCGGGATGTTGACCTTCTTGCCGTTCACGATGAAGTGACCGTGGCTGACCAGCTGGCGGGCCTGACGGCGCGTGCGGGCGAGCCCGGCGCGGTAGACCACGTTGTCCAAACGGGACTCCAGCAGCTGGAGCAGGACCTCACCGGTCTTGCCCTTGCGGCGCACGGACTCCTCGTAGTACTTGCGGAACTGCCGCTCGAGGATGCCGTAGGTGTAGCGCGCCTTCTGCTTCTCCTGCAGCTGGAGCAGGTACTCGCTCTCCTTGACCCGACCGCGGCCGTGCTGGCCGGGCGGGTAGGGACGACGCTCGAACGCCTGGTCGCCGCCGACGAGGTCGACCTTGAGCCTGCGCGAGATGCGGGTCGCGGGGCCGGTGTAACGTGCCATGACTTGCTATTCCTCCCCGTTCCTCAGACCCGGCGCCGCTTGGGCGGGCGGCAACCGTTGTGCGGCTGCGGGGTCACGTCCTGGATGGTGCCGACCTCGAGGCCCGCCGCCTGCAGCGAGCGGATCGCGGTCTCCCGGCCGGAGCCGGGACCCTTGACGAACACGTCGACCTTCTTCATGCCGTGCTCGGCCGCCTTGCGGGCCGCGCTCTCCGCGGCCATCTGGGCGGCGAACGGGGTCGACTTGCGGGAGCCCTTGAAGCCGACGTGGCCGGAGGACGCCCAGGCGATCACCGCGCCGGTCGGGTCGGTGATCGAGACGATCGTGTTGTTGAACGTGCTCTTGATGTGGGCGTGCCCATGCGAGACGTTCTTCTTTTCCTTGCGCCGGACCTTCTTGACTCCGGTGCCGGTACGGGACTTCGGTGGCATGTCTGTGGGGTTCTCCTAGCTGGTGCGCGAGGTGGTGATCTCAGGAGCTGCGTTGCGGATGATTGATCCGGCGTCCGTGTAGAGCTCGCGCAAAGCGGCCGGGCGGGCACACTTGGGCGCGACGGTGAGGGCCATGAAGGCCCGGTTCCGGCGTCGTTGGGGAACGACGGCGACCACGGTCTCGCAGCTCTTGGTCACTTCTTTCCGGCCTTCTTCTTGCCTGCGACCGTCTTCTTCGGGCCCTTGCGGGTACGGGCGTTGGTCTTGGTCCGCTGACCGCGGACGGGCAGACCGCGGCGCCACCGCAGGCCCTCGTAGCAGCCGATCTCGATCTTGCGGCGAATGTCGGCCTGCACCTCGCGGCGGAGGTCACCCTCGACCTTGAAGTTGGTCTCGATGTATTCCCGGAGCCGGACGACGTCCTCGTCGGACAGGTCCTTGGCCCGCAGGTCCGGACTGATTCCGGTGGCGGTCAGCAGCTCCTTGGAGCGGGTCCGACCGATACCGAAGATGTAGGTCAGCGCGATCTCCATCCGCTTTTCGCGGGGGAGGTCCACGCCGGCGACGCGTGCCATTGCGGCGATGTCTCCTCTTGAGTTCGCTCCAGGTCTGCTCCCGCACCACCCCGGGCGGTTGCCCGGGCCCCGGCCTGAAGTCCGGGGGTGAGCCGGATCCGTGTGATCCGACAGGTAGCGGGAGGTCGTCTTCGTGCTGTCGCGTCGTTCCGCGACCGGCTAGGCGGCGATCAGCCCTGGCGCTGCTTGTGGCGCAGGTTCTCGCAGATCACCATGACCCGCCCGTGACGGCGGATCACCTTGCACTTGTCGCAGATCTTCTTGACGCTCGGGTTGACCTTCACGTCTGCTTTCTCCTGCTTCGGCCGCGTGTCCCCGCACGAGCGGGGACACCAGTAGTGGCTTCCCGGCTGGTTCGCCGGGGGGTCACTTGTAGCGGTAGACGATGCGGCCGCGGGACAGGTCGTAGGGCGAAAGCTCTACGACGACCCGGTCCTCGGGCAGGATGCGGATGTAGTGCTGCCGCATCTTGCCGCTGATGTGTGCCAGGACCTTGTGGCCGTTCTCCAACTCGACGCGGAACATCGCGTTGGGGAGTGGCTCGACCACGCGGCCTTCGACCTCGATGGCCCCGTCCTTCTTGCCCATGTCCTCCGCGTTTCGTGACAGTTGTGGGTGTAGCTTCGGCTTGTTCGAGCTGGCCGCCAAGCACGCAGCACGGCAACAACCAGCACACCGGGCGACACGCACGACGGAATCGGCGCTTTGACAGCGCCAGCGGTCAAGTGTACGCGCGTGTACACCAGGCACCCAAATCGGGTCCCGCGCGGGGCCGTGTCGAACACCCATCCCCGCTCCCCACCTCTCCGAGATGTCTCTCAGGGGGTATTGGATATCTCCGCCGCCATCCAGTAGGCTTTGAGGTATCCAAGAGCCCTGGGAGGTTCCATGCACACCCACACGACCGATGTAACCGTCGCGGTCCCGACCGACCGACTGCCCGAGTTCTACAGCTGGTACGGGGCCTGGCTCGGCGGGCGGGTCGCCGACGCCGAACAAGGCGTCGCAGAGACCGAGCCCGCGGTCGCCACCGCGTGGACGGCTGAAGACGACGAGCTCGCGGCCGCTCTCTGGGCGAAGCTCAGCCGAACCGCGCGCGCCCTCTTCTCGACCTGGATCGACGCGCCTGAGCACCGGTTCAGCGGAGACGAGCTGGCCGAACTGCTCGGCCAGAGCAAGGGCAAACACGCCATCGCGGGCATCCTCGCGTGGCCGGGCAAGTACTGCACCGCGCTGGGGCGCACGTGGCCGTGGTCTTGGGAGTACCCGGAGAACAGCACCGCCCGGTACTGGATGAGCACGACCATGGCGACGCTGTTCGCCGCTGCCCGCGCTCAGGTCGACGGGTGATCAACAGTGAGGGGCGGTTTCCGGCGCTGAGCGCTACTCCGGGGCGGTGAGGACCCAGGGGCCGTCTTCGGTGACGGCGACCGTGTGCTCCCAGTGCGCCGCGCGGGAGCCGTCGGCGGTGACGACGGTCCAGCCGTCCTCCAGCTCGACGGTCTCCTCGGTGCCCAGGGTCAGCATCGGCTCGATGGCGATGGCCATGCCGACCCGCAGGCGGGGGCCCTTGCCGGGCTTGCCGTAGTTGGGCAGGAACGGGTCCATGTGCATCGCACTGCCGATGCCGTGGCCGCCGTACTCGCGGACGATGCCGTACGACCGGCCGTGTGCCCGCTCGGAGGCGTGCACCGAGGTCTCGATCGCGTGCGAGATGTCGGTGAGCCGGGCACCGGGGGTGACCGCCTTGATGCCCGCCTCCATCGACGCCCTGGTCGCGTCCGAGAGCGCCTGCTCGGTGTCGGCGATCGAGCCGACGAACAGGGTGACCGCCGAGTCGCCGTGCCAGTCGTCGAGGATGGCGCCGCAGTCGACCGAGATCAGGTCGCCGTCGGCGAGGACCTGGGTCTTGGCCGGGATGCCGTGCACGATCTGCTCGTTCACCGAGGCGCAGATGCTCGCCGGGAAGCCGTGGTAGCCCTTGAAGGACGGCACGGCCCCGGCGTCGCGGATGGTCTGCTCGGCGATCTCGTCGAGCTCGGCGGTGCTCACGCCCGCGCGGGCCTGGGCGGCGACGTTGGCCAGGGCCTTCGCCACCACCAAGCCCGCGGCGCGCATCGCCTCGAGCTGGGTCGGGGTCTTGATCTCGATCATCCGCGCGCGCCAGGACGCGAGCGCCAGGCGGAACCCGCCGAGAACGCCACCGGTCACGTCCGGTCGCGCAGCGCGGTGAGCACCCGCGCGGTGATCTCGTCGACCTCGCCGACGGCGTCCACCGTGATGAGCGCGTCGCCGTAGTAGTCGAGCAGCGGCGCGGTCTCCGACCGGTAGACCTCCTGCCGGTGCCGGATGACCGACTCGCTGTCGTCGTCCCGGCCGCGGGCGAGCAGGCGCTCGACCACCAGTTCCTCGTCGATCTTGAACTCGACCACCGCGTCCAGCTTGGCGTCCGCGGCGCTGAGGATCTTGCCCAGCACCTCGGCCTGCCCCACGTTGCGCGGGAAGCCGTCGAGCAGGAAGCCGTCGCGGGCGTCCGGTTCGTCGAGCCGCACGCGCACCATCTCGTTGGTCACCTCGTCCGGGACCAGCTGTCCCGAGTCGAGGTAGCGCTTGACGTCCTGGCCGAGCTCGGTGTTGTTCGCGATGTGCGCCCGGAAGAGGTCACCCGTGGAGATGTGCGGTACGCCGAGCTCGTGGCTCAACGCGGTCGCCTGGGTGCCCTTTCCCGCTCCGGGCGGGCCAACGAGAACAACACGCGTCACTTGAGGAACCCTTCGTAGTTGCGCTGCATCAGCTGGCTCTCGATCTGCTTCACCGTGTCCAGGCCGACGCCGACCATGATCAGCACCGCGGTGCCGCCGAACGGGAAGTTCTGGTTCTGGCCGGAACCGGTGACGTCGAGGAAGAAGTTCGGCAGCACAGCGATGATGCCGAGGTAGATGGAGCCGGGCAGGGTGATCCGGCTCAGCACGAAGCTCAGGTACTCGGACGTGGGCCGACCCGGTCGGATGCCCGGGATGAACCCGCCGAACTTGCGCATCTCGTCAGCGCGCTCGTTCACGTTGAACGTGATCGTGATGTAGAAGTACGTGAAGAAGATGATCAGTGCGAAGTAGACCGTGATGTGCACCCAGTCGGACTGGCTCACGATGTGGTTGGCGATGAACTGCTGCCACCACGAGTTGTCCTGGCCGACCAGGCGCGAGATCAGGTCCGGCAGGTAGAGCAGCGACGAGGCGAAGATGACCGGGATGACGCCCGCCTGGTTCACCTTGAGCGGCAGGTAGGTCGAGGTGCCGCCGTACATCCGGCGCCCGATCATGCGCTTGGCGTACTGCACCGGGATCCGGCGCTGGCCCTGCTCGACGAACACGACGCTGGCGATGATGACCAGGCCGAAGACGCAGACCACGGTGAACACCAGGCCGCCCTGGCCGGAGAGGATGTTGGCGCCCTCGGCCGGGATCCGGGCGGCGATGTTGACGAACATCAGCAGCGACATGCCGTTGCCGATACCGCGCTCGGTGATCAGCTCGCCGAACCACATGATCATCGCGGTACCCGCGGTCATCGTGATCACCACGACGGCCAGGGTGAACACGGTGCTGTTCGGGATGATGTCGTCCGGGCAGTTGGCGAAGAGCTGCTTGCGGTCGGCCATCGCCACGATGCCGGTCGCCTGCAGGATCGCCAGGGCGATGGTCAGGTAGCGGGTGTACTGCGTGAGCTTGCCCTGACCGGCCTGACCCTCCTTCTTGAGCTGCTCGAAGCGCGGGATGACCACCGTCAGGAGCTGGATGATGATGCTCGCGGTGATGTAGGGCATGATCCCCAGCGCGAAAACGGACAGCTGCAGCAGGGCACCGCCGCTGAACAGGTTCAGCAGGCCGTAGATGCCCGAGCTGTCAACGCTCTCGATGCACTTCTGCACGTTGGGGTAGGAGACACCCGGTGACGGAAGCGTTGCACCCACGCGATAGATCGCGATGATCCCGAGTGTGAACAGGATCTTGCGGCGCAGGTCCGGCGTCGCGAGAGCCGAGCGGAAGGCGCTGAGCACCGCAGGAACCTCCTCGGCGTCACCGGCACTCTGTGCCGGTGAACGGCTTAACCGGCTGGTCGCCGGCGGGTACAGGGCCCGGCCACCAGGTACTGGCAAGCCAGGAACGCTTCGGGGGCCTATACCCCGAAGCGTGCTCTCGACTCTAACAGCACCACCAGCGCGTCCAGCACCCCGTGGGTCCTACAACCTGGTCACCGAACCGCCTCAGCGGGGTGACGTGGCCAACAGGGCCGCCAGGCCCAACAGGACGACGCCGGTACCGCGGTCGATCCGGCGGTGCGCCCGCCCGCTCATCCGCACCACCCGCACCACGGCGCCGATCCCGACGTAGATGCTGCCCGCGGCCAACTCCGCGACCAGGTACACCGCGCCGAGCAGGAGCACCTGCCCGGCGACCGCGCCGCGACCGGGGTCGACGAACTGCGGGACGAACGCGGTGAAGATCAGCACGGCCTTGGGGTTGGTGACCGCGACCAGGAACTCCTTGCGCGCCAGGGCGAGCAGCGTCGGCGCCGGGGTCAGGTCCAGGTCGGCCTCGGGGGCGGGGCCCGCGCGGAAGCTGGTGTAGAGGATGCGGCCGCCGAGCCAGAGCAGGTAGGCGACACCGACCCACTTGATCACGGTGAGCGCGGTCTCGGAGGCGGCCAAGAGGCTGCCGAGACCGGCGGCCACGGCCGCGATGAGCAGGGCGAACCCGGTGAGCCTGCCGAAGAGGGCGGCGACACCGCGGGCGGTCCCGTAGCGCATGCCGTGGTGCATGCCGAGCAGGTTGTTGGCGCCCGGGGTCATAGCGACCAGGAACGCGGCACCGAGGAAGACGAGCAGCCACATGGCCGCTAGTCCTATCATCCGATGGGTGCTGGTTCTAAGGGGTTAACCGGGAAATCACCAGTTGTGCTTGTGGCTTGGGCGGCGTTTGGCGCTGCGGCCCTGGGGCGTGGTCGGGCTGTGGCGCTGTGTTGCCCTGGTTGGGTCTAGCGGCCCTGGGTTGCCCGGGTTAGAAGCGGGGGCTCGATCTAGGAGTCGCCTTGGTGTTGCCGTCTTCGTTGCCCGGGTTAGAAGCGGGGCTCGATCTAGTGAACTCACTTCGTGTGGGGCCCCTAGAGCACCGCGGTGGTGAAAAAAGGGCGGGTGAAGGGCATCCCCACCACACGGCAAGTTTAGCGGTGCTCTCCCCCCACACGAAGCGAGTCCACTAGATCGAGCATCCGTAGCGGGACTTGCGTTCCAGCGGGGTCGGCCTCACCGCTGCGGAACCAGCGTGGTCCGCCTTCGGCAGCGGTACCAGCGGGGGTCGGCCTTCACTCGCCTTCCAGGGGGGGAAACGTTTTCGTTCGTCTCTTCCTCTTTCTGACTCTTCTCTGTCTTCCTCCCCTCGCCCTCTCCCTCTGGTCCTCTCCCTCTGGCTCTCTCCCTCTGGCCCTCTTTCTCCCCCTCTCCTCCTTCCTCTCCCCTCTTCCTCCCTTCCTCCTCACTTCTCCCGCTCGCCGCCTGGGCTTCCTGGAACGCGCCGAGGCCGGGCACGCTGTGCGTGCCCGGCCTCGGTTTGTAGCTGTGCTGGGTCTAGACCTTCGTGGCGGTGCCGCCCGCCGCGGTGAGCTTTTCGGCCGCGCTGGCCGAGAACTTGTCCGCGGTGATGTCGAGCTTGACGCCGTTGAGGTCGCCGTTGCCCAGGACCTTGACCAGGGAGCCCTTGCGGACCAGCCCGGCGTGGACCAGGTCGGCGATGCCCACGGTGCCGCCGTCGGGGAAGGCCGTGGCCACGTCGCCGACGTTGACGACCTGGTACTCGACCCGGAAGCGGTTCTTGAAGCCCTTGAGCTTCGGGAGCCGCATCTGGATCGGCATCTGGCCACCCTCGAAGCGCGCGGGGACGTTCTTGCGCGCCTTGGTGCCCTTGGTACCGCGACCGGCGGTCTTGCCCTTGGAGCCCTCACCGCGACCGACGCGGATCTTGTCGGTCTTGGCGCCGGGAGCCGGACGCAGGTGGTGGATCTTGATAGCCATCAGTCGACCTCCTCGACGGTGACGAGGTGGCGGACGGTGTGGATCAGGCCGCGCACCTGGGGAGTGTCCTCGCGGACCGTGGTCTGCCGGATCTTGCGCAGGCCCAGGGTGCGGAGGGACTCACGGTGGTTGCGCTTGGTGCCGATGGAGCTCTTGACCTGGGTCACCTTGAGCTGAGCCATGGTCACGCCCCCGATCCGGCCGTCTGCGCCGCCGCACGGGCGCGCAGCATGCCCGCGGGAGCGACATCCTCCAGCGGCAGGCCGCGGCGGGCCGCGACCTCCTCCGGGCGCTGCAGGCCGCGCAGGGCGGCCATGGTCGCGTGCACGATGTTGATCGCGTTGTCGGAGCCGAGCGACTTCGACAGCACGTCGTGCACGCCCGCGCACTCCAGCACCGCGCGGACCGGACCACCGGCGATGACGCCGGTACCGGCGCTTGCCGGGCGGAGCAGCACGACGCCCGCGGCCTTCTCACCCTGGATCGGGTGCGGGATGGTGCCGCCGATGCGCGGGACGCGGAAGAAGTTCTTCTTCGCCTCCTCGACGCCCTTGGCGATCGCGGCGGGCACCTCCTTGGCCTTGCCGTAGCCGACACCGACCATGCCGTCGCCGTCGCCGACGACCACCAGGGCGGTGAAGCTGAAGCGACGACCGCCCTTCACGACCTTGGCGACGCGGTTGATCGCCACGACGCGCTCGAGGTGCGGGGTCTTCTCGGCGGGGGCGCCACGGCCACCGCCGTCCCGGCGATCCCTGCGGTCACGACGCTCACCGCGGTCGTTGCCGCCACTGCCACCCTGACCGCCGCCCGGGCCGCCCTGGCCGCCGAACTGCCGCGTACGTCCCGGCATCAGGCGTTCCTTCCCTTGTTGCTCTTCATCAGAACTCCAGCCCCGCTTCGCGGGCCGAGTCGGCCAGCGAGGCGATCCGGCCGGTGTACTTGTTGCCGCCCCGGTCGAAGACGACCTTGGCGATCCCGGCGTCCTTGGCCCGACCAGCGAGCAGGGCACCGACCTTGGCCGCGCGGGCCTTCTTGTCGCCATCGACCGCGCGCACGTCCGCCTCGAGGCTGGACGCGCTCGCGAGGGTGTGGCCCGCCAGGTCGTCGATGATCTGCGCGGTGATGTGCCGCGCGGACCTGTGCACGACCAGGCGCGGGCGCTCCGTGGTTCCGCTGACCTTCTTGCGGAGCCGGAAGTGCCTGCGGGTCTTGGAGACGCGCCGGGCGGTGGAGATGTCCTTGCCCACCGGCTTGCGCTTGGTGACAGTCGCTTCGCTCATGATCACTTACCCGTCTTTCCGACCTTGCGGCGGATCTTCTCGCCCGCGTACCGCACGCCCTTGCCCTTGTACGGGTCGGGCTTGCGCAGCTTGCGGATGTTGGCCGCGACCTCGCCGACCCGCTGCTTGTCGATGCCCGAGACGGAGAACTTGGTGGGGCTCTCCACCGCGAAGGTGATGCCTTCGGGAGCGGGAACCTTCACCGGGTGGCTGTAACCGAGCGCGAACTCCAGGTCCGAACCCTTGGCCACGACGCGGTAACCGACGCCGTGGATCTCCATCTTCTTCTCGTACCCGGCGGTGACGCCGACCACGACGTTGTTGACCAGCGAGCGGGTCAGGCCGTGCAGGGCACGGTTCTGGCGCTCGTCGTTGGGCCGGGTGACCTCGAGCGTGCCGTCCTCGGCACGCGCGACGACGATCGGCTCGGCCACGGTGAGCGCGAGGGTGCCCTTGGGACCCTTCACGCTGACCTGCTGGCCCTCGATGGTGACGTCAACCCCGGCCGGGACGGGGATCGGAAGCCTTCCGATGCGAGACATTCGTTTTCCCCCTTACCAGACGTACGCGAGGACTTCGCCGCCCACGCCCTGCTTGCCCGCCTGGCGGTCGGTCAGCAGGCCACCGGACGTGGAGATGATCGCCACGCCCAGGCCGCCGAGGACCTTCGGCAGGTTGGTCGACTTCGCGTAAACCCGCAGACCGGGCTTGGACACCCGGCGCAGACCCGCGATGCTGCGCTCGCGGTTCGGGCCGTACTTCAGCTCGACGACGAGGTTCTTGCCCTTCTCGCCGTCCTCATCGCGGTACCCCGCGATGTAGCCCTCACGCTGCAAGATCTCGGCGATGTTCGCCTTGAGCTTGCTGTGCGGCAGCACGACCTGGTCGTGGTATGCCGAGTTGGCATTGCGCAGACGGGTCAAGAAGTCTGCGATCGGGTCGGTCATCGTCATGGTGACCTGGCAACCTTTCTCACCGTGGTTCCCTCTCGGGCCTGCGGTGTTGCGATCCTCGCGGGCGGCGAGCGGACTCGCGCCGCGAGAGGGGGGTCTCGCTACCAGCCGGACTTGGCTACCAGCTGGACTTGGTCACACCGGGCAGCTCGCCGCGGTGCGCCATCTGCCGCAGGCAGATCCGGCACAGGCCGAACTTGCGGAACACCGAGTGCGGACGACCGCAGCGGCTGCAGCGGGTGTAGGCACGCACGCCGAACTTGGGCTTGCGAGCGGCCTTGGCAACCAGCGCCTTCTTCGCCATGGATCAGTTCTCCTTGAACGGGAAGCCGAGGTGCTTGAGCAGCGCCCGACCTTCCACGTCGTTGATCGCGGTGGTCACGATGGTGATGTCCATGCCGCGCTGGCGGTCGATCGAGTCGGGGTCGATCTCGTGGAACATCGACTGCTCGTTGAGACCGAAGGTGTAGTTGCCGTTGCCGTCGAACTGCTTGCCCGACAGGCCGCGGAAGTCGCGGATACGCGGCAGCGCGATCGTCAGCAGGCGGTCGAGGAACTCCCACATGCGGTCGCCGCGCAGGGTGACCCGGGCGCCGATCGGCATGCCCTCGCGCAGCTTGAACTGCGCGATGGACTTGCGGGCCTTGCGGACCTCGGGCTTCTGACCGGTGATGGTGGCCAGGTCGCGGACCGCGCCCTCGATCAGCTTGCCGTCGCGGGCGGCGTCGCCGACGCCCATGTTGACGACGACCTTCACCACGCCGGGGATCTGCATGATGTTGCTGTAGTCGAACTCGCCGCGCAGGGCGGTGACGATCTCGTCGCGGTACCGGGTCTTCAACCGCGGGACGATCTTCTCAGTGGTGGTCATGATCAGATCTCCTTCCCGTTACCGGCACCGCGAGCGATGCGGACCTTGCGGCCGTCCTCGTTGAACTTGTAGCCGACCCGGACCGCCTTGCCCTCCGACACCAGCATCACGTTGCTGACGTGGATGGGGGCTTCCTGGGTCACGATGCCGCCGGACTGCGCGCCGCGCTGGGTCTGGGTGACCCGGGTGTGCTTCTTGATCCGGTTGACGCCCTCGACCAGGACCTTGCTGGTGGTCGGGTAGGCCTGGATGACCTTGCCCTTCGCGCCCTTGTCCTTGCCGGAGATGACAACGACGGTGTCGCCCTTTTTGATCTTCATGTCAGAGCACCTCCGGCGCCAGCGAGATGATCTTCATGAACTTCTTGTCGCGCAGCTCGCGGCCCACCGGGCCGAAGATGCGGGTCCCGCGCGGCTCGCCCTCGTTCTTGATGAGGACGGCGGCGTTCTCGTCGAACCGGATGTACGAGCCGTCCGGGCGGCGACGCTCCTTGACGGTGCGGACGATGACGGCCTTGACCACGTCACCCTTCTTCACACCGGCACCTGGCATCGCGTCCTTGACGGTGGCGACGATGATGTCGCCGATACCCGCGTAGCGGCGACCGGAACCACCGAGAACACGGATGCAAAGGATTTCCTTCGCACCGGTGTTGTCGGCGACCCGGAGCCGCGACTCCTGCTGGATCACTGCTTACTCCCTGACCATTCTTGGCCTGCCAGATTTCCGACCTGACAGGCTCGGCCTTGCTCGTGGAACTACGGGTTTACTTGGCCTTCTCGAGGATCTCGACCAGGCGCCACCGCTTGGTGGCCGACAGCGGTCGGGTCTCCATGATCAGCACGCGGTCGCCGACACCGGCGGTGTTCGCCTCGTCGTGCGCCTTCACCTTGGTGGTGGAGCGCAGGACCTTCGCGTACCGCGGGTGCTTCTTGCGGTCCTCGAGGGCCACGACGATGGTCTTGTCCATCTTCTCGGACACGACCAGGCCCTCGCGGACCTTGCGGTTGTTGCGGACCTCGGCGGCCGAGGCCTCGGTGGTCACGGTCTCGTTCTCACTCATGCGGCACCTTCATTGCTCGTCCCGTCAGGGGACGCCGAGAGGCCGAGCTCGCGCTCGCGCATCACGGTGTAGATCCGGGCGATGTCGTGCCGCACGGTGCGCAGCCGACGGTTGTTGTCCAGCTGCCCGGTCGCCATCTGGAAACGAAGGTTGAACAGCTCTTCCTTCGACTCCCGCAGACGCAGCACGAGCTCCTCTTCAGTGAGCTCACGCAGGTCGGAAGCGGTCCCCGCCCCTGTGCTGGCCATCCTAGAAGTCACCACCCTCACGCGTGACGATCCGGCACTTCATCGGGAGCTTGTGGATCGCGCGGCGCAGTGCCTCGCGCGCGATCTGCTCGTTCGGGAAGCTCATCTCGAACATGACGCGACCCGGCTTGATGTTGGCCACCCAGTACTCCGGCGAGCCCTTGCCGGAACCCATGCGGGTCTCGGCGGGCTTCTTGGTGAGCGGGCGGTCCGGGAAGATGTTGATCCAGACCTTGCCGCCACGGCGGATGTGCCGGTTGATGGCGATACGGGCGGACTCGATCTGGCGGTTCGTCACGTAAGCGGGCTCGAGAGCCTGGATGCCGAACTCGCCGAAGGTGACCTTCGTGCCGCCCTTGGCAGCACCGGACCGCTTCGGGTGGTGCTGCTTGCGGTGCTTGACCCTGCGCGGGATGAGCACTACTCAGCCCTCCCCATTACCCGTGGTGGGCGCGTCCGCTGCCGGAGCGTCCACCTTCGTCTGAGCCTCGGCGGCCGCACGGCCCGCCTCGGTGCTGGTGGCGGTGGTGCCCGAGGCGCCCGAGCGGCGGGCGCGGTTCGGGCGCTCACGCCGCGGCTCGCGCCGGGCGTCCGGGGCGGCCGAGCGGGCGTCGGACTCGCGCCGACCGCCGACGACCTCACCCTTGTAGATCCACACCTTCACGCCGATGCGGCCGAAGGTGGTGCGCGCCTCGAAGAAGCCGTAGTCGATGTCCGCGCGCAGCGTGTGCAGCGGGACGCGACCCTCGCGGTAGTGCTCCGAGCGGGACATCTCGGCGCCGCCGAGACGGCCACCGCACTGCACCCGGATGCCCTTGACCTGCGGCGAGCGCATGGCCGACTGGATGGCCTTGCGCATCGCGCGCCGGAAGGACACGCGGTTGGACAGCTGCTCGGCGGTCACCTGGGCGACCAGCTGGGCGTCCGACTCGGGGTTCTTGACCTCGAGGATGTTGAGCTGGACCTGCTTCTTGGTGAGCTTCTCCAGCTCACCGCGGATGCGGTCCGCCTCGGCGCCGCGGCGGCCGATGACGATGCCCGGGCGGGCGGTGTGGATGTCCACCCGCACGCGGTCACGGGTGCGCTCGATCTCCACGCGGGAGATACCGGCGCGCTCCATGCCCTTGGACAGCAGGCGGCGGATCTTGACGTCCTCCGCCACGTACTCCGCGTACTGCTTGTCGGCGTACCAGCGGGACCGCCAGTCGGTGGTGATCCCGAGCCGGAAGCCGTGCGGGTTGATCTTCTGCCCCATCTAGCGGGCACCACCCTTCGTGCTCGTCTTGCGAGCCTTGGCGGCCTGCGGCTTCTGCACCGGCCGGGACTCGACCTCGACCGTGATGTGGCTCGTGCGCTTGCGGATCCGGTACGCCCGACCCTGCGCCCGCGGCCGGAACCGCTTCAGCGTGGGGCCCTCGTCCACGTACGCCACGGACACCCAAAGGGTGTCGGGGTCGAGGTTGAGGTTGTTCTCGGCGTTGGCGACGGCGCTGGCGAGCACCTTCGCGACCGGCTCACTGGCTGCCTGCGGCGCGAACCGGAGCACGGCCAGGGCCTCGCTTGCGCTACGTCCCCTGATGAGCTCGACGACGCGGCGCACCTTCATCGGCGTGGCGCGAACGTAGCGAGCCCGAGCCACGGCGCGCGGAAACTCTTCCTGCGCCTCGGCATCGTTACGGGCGTTCATCGCTGCTTCCCTTGCTCTCTTTACAGCTTGCTCTGGTGATCGAGCCGCCTGCTAGCGGCGACGGGCCTTGCGGTCGTCCTTGATGTGGCCCTTGAACGTGCGGGTCGGGGCGAACTCGCCCAGCTTGTGACCCACCATGGCCTCGGAGACGAACACCGGGACGTGCTTGCGGCCGTCGTGCACCGCGATGGTGTGGCCCAGCATGTCCGGGATGATCGTGGACCGGCGGGACCAGGTCTTGATGACGGTCTTCTTGCCCGACTCGTTGAGCACGTCCACCTTCTTGAGCAGGTGGTCGTCCACGAACGGGCCCTTCTTCAGGCTGCGTGGCATATTCTTCTACCTCCCTGCTCAGCGCTTGTTCTTGCCGGTACGGCGACGGCGGACGATCAACTTGTCGCTCGGCTTGTTGCGACGGGTGCGGCCCTCGGGCTTACCGGCCGGGTTCACCGGGTGGCGACCACCGGAGGTCTTGCCCTCACCACCACCGTGCGGGTGGTCGACCGGGTTCATGGCGACACCGCGGACGGTCGGGCGCTTGCCCTTCCAGCGCATCCGGCCCGCCTTGCCCCAGTTGATGTTGGAGTGCTCGGCGTTGCCGACCTCACCAACGGTGGCGCGGCAGCGCACGTCCACGTTGCGGATCTCGCCCGAGGGCATCCGCAGCTGGGCGTACGGGCCGTCCTTGGCCACCAGCTGCACGCTCGCGCCCGCGGACCGCGCGATCTTGGCGCCGCCACCGGGGCGGAGCTCGATCGCGTGGATCACGGTGCCGACCGGGATGTTGCGCAGCGGCAGGTTGTTGCCCGGCTTGATGTCGGCACGGGGGCCGTTCTCAATCGGGTCGCCCTGCGACAGCTTGTTCGGCGCGATGATGTAGCGCTTCTCGCCGTCGGCGTAGTGCAGCAGCGCGATGCGCGCGGTGCGGTTGGGGTCGTACTCGATGTGCGCGACCTTGGCGGGCACACCGTCCTTGTCGTTGCGCCGGAAGTCGATCAGGCGATACGCGCGCTTGTGACCGCCACCCTTGTGCCGGGTGGTGATCCTGCCGTGCGCGTTGCGCCCGCCCTTGCCGTGCAGGGGGCGGATCAGCGACTTCTCCGGCGTCGACCGCGTGATCTCGGCGAAGTCCGAGACACTGGCGCCGCGACGACCGGGGGTCGTCGGCTTGTACTTGCGGATACCCATGTCTGCTCAGTCCCTTACGCGGCCGGGCCGCCGAAGATCTCGATCGGCTTGCTCTCGGCGGACAGCGTCACGATCGCCCGCTTGGTGTCCTTGCGCTTGCCGTACCCGGAGCGGGTGCGCTTGCGCTTGCCGTTGCGGTTCAGCGTGTTCACGCTGACCACCTGGACGCCGAAAACCTTCTCGACCGCGATCTTGATGGCGGTCTTGTTGGCGCTCGGGTGCACCACGAAGGTGTACTTGTTCTCCTCGAGGAGCCCGTAGGACTTCTCGGAGATCACCGGCGCGAGAAGGATGTCTCGGGGGTCGGGGATCACTTGTCCTCCTTGGAAGTCGCAGTCTCGTCGACCTCGGCTTCGGTGGACGTGGCCCGACCCTTGGCGGCCTTGACCGGCCGGGACAGGAACGCGTCGAGGGCAGCCTTGGTGAACACCACGTCGTCGTTGACGAGCACGTCGTAGGTGTTGAGCTGGTCGGGCGCGATCACGTGCACGTGCGGCAGGTTGCGCACCGACACCCAGGCGACGTCCTCGTCCCTGGTCAGCACGACCAGCAGGCGCTTGGCCTCGCTGATCGTGGCCAGCAGGTCGCGGGCGGTCTTGGTGGAGGGCTTGTCGCCGTCGACCAGACCGGTCACCACGTGCACCTGGCCCGCGCGGGCCCGGTCGGAGAGGGCACCGCGCAGGGCGGCGGCCTTCATCTTCTTGGGGGTCCGCTGCGCGTAGTCGCGCGGCTGCGGGCCGTGCACCACGCCACCGCCGACGAACTGCGGCGCGCGGGTCGAGCCCTGGCGGGCGCGGCCGGTGCCCTTCTGGCGGTAGGGCTTGCGGCCACCGCCGGACACCTCCCCGCGGGTCTTGGTCGAGTGCGTGCCCTGGCGGGCGGCCGCCATCTGGGCCACCACGACCTGGTGCATCAGCGGCACGTTGGCCTGCACGTCGAAGACCTCGGCAGGCAGGTCGACACTGCCCTCGGTCTTACCGCCGGGAGCCTTGATGTCCACGCTGCTCATCAGGCACCGCCCTTCGCGGCCGTCTTGAGGAACACCAGGCCACCCTTGGGGCCGGGAACGGCACCCTTGATCAGGATGAGGCCGGACTCGGCGTCGACCTGGTGGACCTTGAGGTTCTGGGTGGTCACCCGCACGTGGCCCATCCGACCGGCCATGCGCAGGCCCTTGAAGACCCGGCCGGGGGTGGCGCAGCCACCGATGGAACCGGGCGAGCGGTGCTTGCGCTGGGTGCCGTGCGAGGCGCCGAGGCCCTTGAAGCCGTGTCGCTTCATGACGCCCGCGGTGCCCTTGCCCTTGGTGGTGCCGGTCGCGTCGACGACCTGGCCCGCCTCGAACACCTCAGCGGTGATCTCCTGGCCGATCTCGTAGGAGTCGGCGTCGGTGGTGCGCAGTTCCGCCACGAAGCGGCGCGGGGTGACACCGGCCTTGGTGAAGTGCCCGGACTCGGGCTTGTTCACCTTGCGCGGGTCGATCGCGCCGAAGGCGAGCTGGACCGCGGCGTAGCCGTCGTTGTCCTGGCTGCGCACCTGGGTGACCACGTTGGGTCCGGCCTTCACAACGGTCACCGGCACGATCCGGTTGTTCTCGTCGAAGACCTGGGTCATCCCGAGCTTGGTGCCCAGGATTCCCTTCATCTGCCTGTCAGACATGACTGTGTTTCTCTCCGCCGCTCAGCGCCGCACTTACTGGATGTTGACGTCGACACTCGCCGGCAGGTCGATGCGCATGAGCGCGTCGACCGTCTTCGGCGTCGGGTCGAGGATGTCGATCAGACGCTTGTGCGTACGCATCTCGAAGTGCTCGCGCGAGTCCTTGTACTTGTGCGGCGAGCGGATGACGCAGTAGACGTTCTTCTCCGTGGGCAGCGGCACAGGCCCCACGACCCGCGCGCCAGTGCGCGTCACGGTCTCCACGATCTTGCGCGCGGACGCGTCGATCGCCTCGTGGTCGTAGGCCTTGAGCCGGATGCGGATCTTCTGTCCCGCCATGGTGGCTTGCCGTTCCTCTTCATCGTTGCGATCTTCGGCAGACCTGTCAGGCCGAACCGCGCCGCTTCCCTGTTCACAAGTTTCGATCCACCGCTCCCGGTCCACGCGGTCGGGCGTGTCGCGCCCGCTTCGCATACCGGTCCCTTGGACGAGATCCTTGGGCTAGCCGTGCATCTTCTTTTCTCAGGACCATGGATCCTGACTCCCGTGCGAGGGCGGCCGGTAGTGGAACTCGAACCGGCCGCCCTGCGACGAGCAACCCATAAAGGATGCCACACCGGGGTGCGGCGATCCAAATCGGGGTGGCCGAGCACACTCGGCCACCCCGACGGGGACTACTTGATGATCTTGACGACCCGGCCGGCGCCGACGGTGCGGCCACCCTCGCGGATCGCGAACCGGAGACCCTCGTCCATCGCGATGGGCTGGATCAGGTTCACCGTCATGCCCGTGCTGTCGCCCGGCATGACCATCTCGGTGCCCTCGGGGAGGGTCACCACGCCGGTCACGTCGGTGGTGCGGAAGTAGAACTGCGGGCGGTAGTTGTTGAAGAACGGGGTGTGCCGTCCGCCCTCGTCCTTGCTCAGGATGACGACCTGGGCCTCGAACTCGGTGTGCGGGGTGGTGGTGCCCGGCTTCACGATGACCTGGCCGCGCTCGATGTCCTCGCGCTTGATGCCGCGGAGCAGGAGGCCGACGTTGTCGCCCGCCTGGCCCTGGTCGAGCAGCTTGCGGAACATCTCGACACCGGTGACGGTGGTCTTCTGCGCCTTCTCGCGGATGCCGACGATCTCGACCTCCTCGTTGACGTTGACGATGCCCCGCTCGATGCGACCGGTCGCGACGGTGCCGCGGCCGGTGATCGTGAAGACATCCTCGACGGGCATGAGGAAGGGCTTGACGACGTCCCGCTCGGGCTCCGGGATGCTCTCGTCGACGGCGTCCATGAGCTCGATCAGACGAGCGCCCCACTCGGCGTCGCCCTCGAGCGCCTTGAGCGCCGAGACGCGCACGACCGGCAGGTCGTCGCCGGGGAAGTCCTGCGCCGAGAGCAGCTCACGGACCTCGAGCTCGACGAGCTCGAGGATCTCCTCGTCGTCCACCATGTCGGCCTTGTTCAGGGCCACCACGATGTAGGGCACACCGACCTGGCGGGCGAGCAGCACGTGCTCACGCGTCTGCGGCATCGGGCCATCGGTCGCCGCGACCACCAGGATGGCGCCGTCCATCTGCGCCGCACCGGTGATCATGTTCTTGACGTAGTCCGCGTGGCCCGGGCAGTCGACGTGCGCGTAGTGGCGCTTCTCCGTCTGGTACTCGATGTGCGCGATGGAGATCGTGATACCGCGCTGCTTCTCCTCCGGCGCCTTGTCGATCTCGTCGAACGGCGTGAAGGGGTTCAGGTCGGGGTACTTGTCGTGCAGGACCTTCGAGATCGCCGCGGTCAGCGTCGTCTTGCCGTGGTCGATGTGACCGATGGTCCCGATGTTGACGTGCGGCTTGGTCCGCTGGAACTTCGCCTTCGCCACTTGATTGTCCTCCTGGACTTGTACTTTCCGCCTGACCGAGTGTTTTCGGATGGCGGCTGCTGGGTCAATTGTGCGGACCCGGGGAGTTCCCGGAGAGCCCGCACCTACTGTGCGGAGCTCCGGGGCTCAGTCCCGCGCACGCGGGACTGGGAGTGCTTGGTCACTCCCCCGTAGCCTTTGCGATGATCTCCTTGGCGACGTTCGCGGGAACCTCGCTGTAGGAGTCGAACACCATCGAGTAGTTGGCGCGGCCCTGGGTCTTCGACCGCAAGTCACCCACATACCCGAACATCTCCGAGAGCGGCACCAGCGCCTTGACGATGCGGGCCCCGCTGCGCTCCTCCATGGCCTGGATCTGGCCGCGGCGGGAGTTCAGGTCGCCGATGACCTCACCCATATAGTCCTCGGGCGTGGTCACCTCGACCGCCATCAGCGGCTCCAGGATCACCGGACCGGCCTTGCGGGCGGCCTCCTTGAGCGCCATGGAGCCTGCGACCTTGAACGCCATCTCGGAGGAGTCGACCTCGTGGTAGGCACCGTCGAGCAGCGTCAGCTTCAACCCGACCAGCGGGTATCCGGCGAGCACACCGTACTGCATGGCGTCCTGGGCACCGGCGTCGACCGACGGGATGTACTCCCGCGGCACGCGGCCGCCGGAAACGGCGTTGTCGAACTCGTAGAGCACGCCGTCGGTGGTGGCCAGCGGCTCGAGCTTGATGACGACCTTCGCGAACTGGCCCGACCCACCGGTCTGCTTCTTGTGGGTGTAGTCCAGCTTCTCGACCGTCTTGCGGATGGTCTCGCGGTAGGCCACCTGCGGCTTGCCGATGTTCGCCTCGACCTTGAACTCGCGGCGCATCCGGTCCACCAGGATGTCCAGGTGCAGCTCGCCCATGCCCGCGATGATCGTCTGGCCGGTCTCGTCGTCGAGGTGCACCTTGAAGGTGGGGTCCTCTTCGGCGAGCTTCTGGATCGCGGTGCCCAGCTTCTCCTGGTCGGCCTTGGTCTTGGGCTCGATGGCGACCTGGATGACCGGGTCCGGGAAGGTCATCGACTCGAGCACGATCGGGTTGGCCGGGTCGCTCAGGGTCTCACCGGTGGTGGTGTCCTTGAGCCCGATCACCGCGTAGATGTGACCGGCGATGGCCTCGTCGACCGGGTTCTCCTTGTTGGCGTGCATCTGGAAGATCTTCCCGATGCGCTCCTTGCGGTCCTTGGTCGAGTTGATGACCGGGCTGCCGCTGGGAACCCGGCCCGAGTACACCCGGACGTAGGTGAGCTTGCCGAAGAACGGGTGCGTGGCGATCTTGAAGGCCAGCGCGGAGAACGGCTCGGTCATCTCGGGCTTGCGGAAGGCGGGGGTCTCCCCGTCCTGCAGCGTGCCCTCGACCGGCGGGAGGTCGAGCGGGGAGGGCAGGTAGTCGATCACGGCGTCGAGCATGGGCTGCACGCCCTTGTTCTTGAACGCCGAACCGCACAGGATCGGGTACGCCGAACCGGCGGTCACGATCTTGCGGATACCGCCCTTGATCTGCTCGACGCTGAGCTCCTCGCCGCCGAGGTAGAGCTCCATGAGCTCGTCATCGGTCTCGGCGACGGCCTCGATGAGCGCCTCGCGGAACTCCTGGGCCTTCTCCAGCAGGTCGGCCGGGATCTCCTCGACGGAGTAGTCCTCGCCCTTCTTGACCTCGCCGCGCCAGGTCAGCGCGCGCATCTCGACCAGGTCGACGACACCGATGAAGTCGCTCTCGGAGCCGATCGGGATCTGGATCGGGAGCGGCTTGGCACCCAGGCGCTCGGAGATGGTGCGGATGGTGAAGTAGAAGTCCGCGCCCAGCTTGTCCATCTTGTTGACGAAGCAGATCCGGGGGACGTCGTACTTGGTGGCCTGCCGCCAGACCTGCTCGGACTGGGGCTCGACACCTTCCTTGCCGTCGAACACCGCGACCGCGCCGTCGAGCACCCGCAGGTTGCGCTCCACCTCGACGGTGAAGTCGACGTGCCCGGGGGTGTCGATGATGTTGATCTGGTGGTCTTTCCAGTAGCAGGTGGTGGCGGCCGAGGTGATCGTGATGCCCCGCTCCTGCTCCTGCTCCATCCAGTCCATGACCGCGGCGCCGTCGTGCACCTCGCCGATCTTGTAGCTGATCCCCGTGTAGAAGAGGATCCGCTCGGTCGTCGTGGTCTTGCCCGCGTCGATGTGGGCCATGATCCCGATGTTGCGGACCTTGGCCAGGTCGGTCAGCACGTCGAGTGCCACGGGTGTTTCCCCTGTCCTTGATGCAGAGCTACGGCGCCGCTGCAGCCCCGACCGGGCGGTCGGGGCCGGTTGTCACCAGCGGTAGTGGGCGAAGGCCTTGTTGGACTCGGCCATCTTGTGCGTGTCCTCGCGGCGCTTGACGCTGGCGCCAAGGCCGTTCGAGGCGTCGAGCAGCTCGTTCATCAGCCGCTCGATCATGGTCTTCTCGCGGCGGGCCTGGGAGAAGGAGACGAGCCAGCGCAGCGCGAGCGTGGTGGAGCGGCCCGGCTTGACCTCGATCGGCACCTGGTAGGTGGCGCCACCGACGCGGCGGCTCTTCACCTCGATGGTGGGCTTCACGTTGTCGAGCGCGCGCTTGAGCGTGACCACGGGGTCGGTGCCGCTCTTGTCCCGGGCACCCTCGAGGGCGCCGTAGACGATGCGCTCGGCGACGGAGCGCTTGCCGTCCTTGAGCACCTTGTTGATCAGCTGGGTGACCAGCGGCGAGCTGTACACCGGGTCGGAGATCAGCGGCCGCTTCGGGGCCGGTCCCTTACGGGGCATGTCAGCTCTTCTCCTTCTTCGCGCCGTAGTGGCTGCGGGCCTGCTTGCGGTTCTTCACGCCCTGCGTGTCCAGCGAGCCGCGGATGATCTTGTAGCGGACACCCGGGAGGTCCTTCACGCGGCCACCGCGGACGAGCACCATGGAGTGCTCCTGCAGGTTGTGACCCTCGCCAGGGATATACGCCGTGACCTCGATGCCGCTGGTCAGCTTCACGCGCGCGACCTTGCGCAGCGCGGAGTTCGGCTTCTTCGGGGTGGTGGTGTACACGCGAGTGCACACGCCACGCCGCTGCGGGCTCCCCTTGAGAGCCGCAGTCTTCTGCTTGGCGACCTTGTCCTGGCGGCCCTTGCGGACCAGCTGCTGGATCGTGGGCATAGACCGGCTTTCTCCTGTTAACGCTCGACACCCGAACCGGGGGCCGAAGGCACTGTGTACTTGCGGTTCCTGCTGCTCCGCCCGTCCCCCGAGGTCGGGCGTGTCGCCCGAACTCGCGGCGCCCGTGCGGGATCGAATCATCCCAACGGGGTTCGAGAGGAACTCCGGCGTGTCTGGCAGGAGGCCGGTAGCCGGCCATCGTCTGAACGATCACCGAAACCAGACCGCGCGGCACAGGCACACGGACCGACCCGACATGGGTCGGGCACGAGTAGCAAAGATACCTCGGGCGTGGGTCGGAGGTCAAAACGGGGTACCCCTGGAACGCGCCGAGGCGGCCCCCACTCAGGGGACCGCCTCGCCCAACGCGTCACCGACCGTGGTGGTTCCCCGGGTCAGGGGGTCAGCTGGAAGTGCGGGATGACCCAGTAGTAGCTGCCGCCCCAGGTCTGGTCCGGGAAGCCGCCGAGCTCGGGGACGGGTCCCTCGTCGGCGTAGTGGTAGACGCCCGCGTCCGGGGGTGAGGAGAAGGGGGCCTCCACGGTCCCGGCACCGGTGAAGTGCCCGTTCGTCACCGCGTAGTGGCCGTACGGGGTGAAGTAGGAGACCACGTAGGTCTCCCCCGGCACGACCGGGACGGGCTCGGGGAAGTAGAAGAACCGCGACCAGGGCGACTCGTGGGCCTCGGCCAGCAGCACGCCGTCGGCCGACCAGACGCGCGCGAGGAGGTCGTCACCCGGGTAGTAGTTGCCCAGCGTGACACCGGTGATGTAGCCGGCGCGGTCGACCTGGACCTTCTGGCCGACCTCCACCGGCCGGGCGTCGGAGTCCACCGCGACGTAGTCCCGGTCGCCGCGCAGCGGCTGCCAGAACTCGCACCGGGTGCACGGCAGCGGCTTGAGCGGACCGCTGCCCGCCGCGTAGCGGGTGTGCCTCCAGGGCGACTCGACCTCGGTCGCGCTGCGCGCCCGGGAGACGACGTCCACCTGACCGGTCGTGGTGGCGGTGTGGATGTAGCTCCACTCGCCGGTGCCCTGGGCGAGTTGCCAGGTGTGGCCGCCGTCGACGGAGACGTCCACCGCGGTGACCGCGGCCGGGCCGTCGTCGGAGGTGCTGTAACCGGCGATCATGATCGGGACGTTGAGCGGCAGCACGTTGCCGTCGGTCGGGAAGACGACGAACGAGCTCGGGTGCACCTCGGCGCTCGCGGCGCTCGCGGCGCTCGCGGCGCTCGCGCTGAGGACGGGGACGAGGAGCACGGCGGCGGCGGCCGCGGCGAGTCTGTGGAACACGGTTCCTCCGGTCAGGCCGGGATGGCGGGTGGGTCACCGCGGTCTCACCGCACTGCGGCCACGAGCGGGCCAAGAGCAGGATCGCGAGCCCGCGCGACACAGGTCCTCCGGGGAGAGGGTGGCCCCGACGTCGACCGCACGGTATCGGTCAGGGCACCGGGCCCGAATGTTCCAGACGGGTGACAACCGCGCGGGCGGACCAGGCTGGGTGACCTGCAACACTTGGCGGCCAACGAATTTCGTCTGTCCATTTGGGATTAACGAAGTCGTCCCGGGAGGGCTACCATTCCAAGACGACCGGTCGTATACTTCCGGCGTGGCGCGACCGAGACTGAGCGAGGACACCCGGCGACGGCTGCTCGAGGTGAGCGCGGCGCAGTTCCTCCGGCAGGGCTACCACGGCACCGGGATCAAGGACCTGCTCGACCGGGTGGAGATCCCCAAGGGCTCGTTCTACAACTACTTCCCGAGCAAGGAGGCCCTCGGCGTGGCGACCATCGAGTACACCGCCCGCTGCACCGCCGCCGCGCTGACCAGTGCGTTCGACGGGGCGCCGGACCCGCTCTCGGGGGTGCGCGCGTTCTTCGAGTCGCTGCTGGCCCACTTCGAGGACAACGACTTCACCGGCGGCTGCCTGCTCGCCAACCTGGCGTGCGAGCTCGACGACAGCGAGACCTGCCGGGTGGCGATCTCGGTCGCGTACCGGCAGTGGCGCGACGGCCTGGCGGGACCGCTGGCCGCGGCGCAGGCGGCGGGCACCGTGCGCGACGACGTGCCCGCCGAGGAGTTGGCGGACACGCTGATCGAGGCGTGGGAGGGCGCGGTGATCCGGATGAAGGTCGACCGGTCCGCGGCCCCGCTGCGGCGGTGCATGCGCCTGCTGCTCGACGGCTACCTGCGGCCGTGAGCGGCTCTCTTTTTTTGTGGCCGTTCGAAGACGACCGGTCGTATCACCCTGGGGGTAGTCATGGTTCGGACAGTGGTCATCACAGGCGCGAGCAGCGGCATCGGCCTCGACGCCGCCCGCGGGTTCGCCGAGCGGGGGGACAACGTAGTGCTCAACGGCCGCGACCCGGACCGGCTCGCTGCGGCCGCCGCGGGGCTCCCGGCTGAGCGGGTGGCGGCGGTGGTGGGCGACATCGGCGACCCGGGGACCGGGGAAGCGCTGGTCAGCGCGGCCCTTGCGGCGTTCGGCGGGGTCGACGTGCTGGTGAACAACGCCGGGGTGTTCGAGACCAAGCCGTTCCTGGAGGTGACCGAGGAGGAGCTGGACCGGTACCTGTCGACGAACCTGCGCGGCACCTACCTGGTCACCCAGGCCGTTGTGCGGCAGATGGTCGCGCAGGGGCGTGGGGGGTGCGTGATCAACGTGGGGACGGTCTTCGTCACGCAGGCGAAGACGGGGGTGCCCGCGTCGGCGCCGTTGGCGAGCAAGGGCGGGGTGCACGCGCTGACGGTGAGCCTGGCGGCTGAGCTGGCGCCGATGGGGATCCGGGTGAACACGTTGGCGCCGGGGGTGATCCGGACGCCGTTGTTCGCCGGGGCGGACATGGGGGAGCTTGGCGGGTGGGCGCCGATGGGGCGGGTCGGGTCGGTTGGGGAGACGACCCATTCACTGCTCTATCTGGCTGATTCGGCTTTTACTACTGGGCATGTGTTGGCGCTTGATGGTGGGTATTCGGTGGGGCGGGGCTAGCTGCTTTTGGTGCTGGGTGTGCCTTGGGGCTTGTTTGGGGTTTGCTGCGTCGGGGTTTGCTCGGGCGGGGTGCTGGATTGGGTGGAGTGGCTTTGCCCGGGGCCCCTAGGGGCGATCGTCGTGGGAAAAGCGGGTGGGAAAGGGAGCCCCACGACCACAGCAAGTTTACGATCGCCCCTCCCCCCAGACAAAGCCACTCCACCCAATCCAGCAGGCGCGTTGTCCAGGTGCGGATGCGTGGGAAGTGGGTCTACGACCAGGGAGTCTGCGACCAGCGCGGCTGCTGCCGATTCATCAGGTGGGGCGTGCGGGTGCGGGTGCGTTGGAGGCGGGGTTTGGATTGGCGTGTCTCCTGCGATCCAGCACGTGGGCGTGCGGGTGCGGTTGCGTTGGGGGACAAGGGTTTTTGGAGTGTTTATCGTCCTGGGTGGGCTTGGCTTGGGGGGCGGGGGCTTGGGTAGAGCTGCCTGAGGCTTTGTCTGGCGCCGGAGCAGGTGCGGTGCGGCTCGGGTTGGCGCTGGGGGTGTCAATCCGGGAGGGACAAAGAAAAGGGAACGGCCCCCGGAGCGAGGTGCTCCGGGGGCCGTTCCGTGTGGTGCTGACTTTTTGTTCTACTGCTACTACTGCTTCGCCATTGGCTAGCGGTAGTCGCGGCCGAAGTCGTAGTCGTCGAGCGGGACCGCCGCACCAGTGCCGGTGCCGAAGACATCCGGTGTGTAGTAACCGTCGTCGTAGGACGGGATCGCGTATGCGGCGACCCGGGCCTCTTCGGTCGGCTGGACCTGGATGTTGCGGTACTTGTTGATGCCGGTGCCCGCCGGGATCAACTTACCGATGATGACGTTCTCCTTCAGGCCGATGAGCTTGTCGCTGCGGCCGTTGATCGCCGCGTCGGTGAGGACGCGGGTGGTCTCCTGGAAGGAGGCGGCCGAGAGCCACGAGTCGGTGGCCAGCGAGGCCTTCGTGATGCCCATCAGCACCGGGCGGCCGGAGGCGGGCTCGCCGCCGGAGGCCACGACGCGGCGGTTCTCCGACTCGAACACGGCGCGCTCGATGAGCGCTCCGGGCAGGAACTCGGCGGCACCGCTGTCGAGGATCGTGACCCGGCGCAGCATCTGCCGGACGATGACCTCGATGTGCTTGTCGTGGATGGACACGCCCTGTGCCCGGTACACCTTCTGGACCTCGTCCACCAGGTGCAGCTGCGCCTCGCGGGGACCCATCACGCGCAGGACCTCGTGCGGGTCCCGGGTGCCCTCGAGCAGCTGCTGGCCCACCGACACGTGGTCGCCGTCGGACAGCGGGCCGTCCGGGGTGGCCGCGAGCCGCTGGCGCTTGGACAGCTTCTCGAAGATGATCTCCTCGCTGCCGTCGTCCGGGATCAGCGTGATCTTCCAGAACCGGTCGCCGTCCTCGATCCGGACGCGGCCGTCGACGTCGGCGATGGGCGCCTTGCCCTTCGGGACCCGGGCCTCGAAGAGCTCCTGCACACGGGGCAGACCGGTGGTGATGTCGTCGTTGACGACGCCACCCTGCTGGAAGGTGCGCATGGTCAGCTGGGTGCCCGGCTCACCGATGGACTGCGCGGCCACGATGCCGACGGCCTCGCCGATGTCGACCAGCTGGCCGGTCGCCATCGAGCGGCCGTAGCAGGTGGCGCAGACACCGACCGCGGCCTCGCAGGTGAGCACCGAGCGCACCTTGACCTTGCTGACGCCCGAGGACAGCAGCCGCTCGATCGCCGGGTCGCCCAGGTCGTCGGCCCGGTTGAGCAGGACCTCGCCGTTGGGCGCCTTGACCTCGTCGGACACGCAGCGCGCGTAGACGCTGGTCTCCACGTGCTGGTCGCGCAGCACCTTGCCGTCGGCGGTGGGCTCACCCAGCGGCATGATGATGCCCCGGGTGGTCCCGCAGTCGACCTCGCGGACGATGACGTCCTGCGAGACGTCCACCAGGCGCCGGGTCAGGTAACCCGAGTCGGCGGTGCGCAGCGCGGTGTCGGCCAGACCCTTGCGGGCGCCGTGGGTGGCGATGAAGTACTCCAGCACCGACAGGCCCTCGCGGAAGTTGGCCTTGATCGGCCGCGGGATGAACTCGCCCCGCGGGTTGGTGACCAGGCCGTTCATGCCCGCGAGCTGGCGGATCTGGGTCATGTTGCCCGCCGCGCCCGACTTCACGATCGTGGGGATCGGGTTGTCGTCGGGGAAGTTCTCCTCCATGGCGCGCGCGACGTCCTCGGTCGCGTTCGACCACACCTTGACGAGCTCGTTGTTGCGCTCGGTCGAGGAGAGCTGACCGCGCTGGTAGCGCTTCTCGACGGTGTCGGCCTTCTTCTCGTACTCGTCGAGGATGCCCTGCTTGGCGGGCGGCACGACGACGTCGGAGATCGCGATGGTGACACCCGAGCGGGTGGCCCAGTAGAAGCCCGCGTCCTTGAGCTTGTCCAGCGTCCGCGCCACGGTGACCATCGGGTACCGCTCGGCGAGGTCGTTGACGATCGCGGCCTGCCGCTTCTTCGGCATCGGCTCGTTCATGAACGGGTAGTCCGGCGGGAGCAGCTCGTTGAACAGCACCCGGCCCAGCGTGGTGTGCGCCAGCCACGGCTGACCCGGCGTCCAGTCCTGCGGCTGCATGCCCGGTCCCGGGTAGCGGTCGGAGATCCGGATCTTGACCGCCGACTGCAGACCGATGATCTTGCGGTCGAAGGCCATGATCGCCTCGGCGGGCGAGGAGAACGCCAGGCCCTCGCCCAGCCCGTTCTCCTTGGGCCGGGTGAGGTGGTAGATACCGGTGACCATGTCCAGACGGGGCATCGCCAGCGGGCGACCCGACGCCGGGGACAGGATGTTGTTCGAGGACAGCATCAGGATCCGGGCCTCGGCCTGGGCCTCGGCCGAGAGCGGCAGGTGCACCGCCATCTGGTCGCCGTCGAAGTCGGCGTTGAAGGCCTCGCAGACCAGCGGGTGCAGCTGGATCGCCTTGCCCTCGACCAGCTGCGGCTCGAACGCCTGGATGCCGAGGCGGTGCAGCGTGGGCGCGCGGTTGAGCATCACCGGGTGCTCGGTGATGACCTCCTCCAGCACGTCCCACACGGCCGGGCGGGCCCGCTCGACCATGCGCTTGGCGGACTTGATGTTCTGCGCGTGGTTGAGGTCGACCAGCCGCTTCATCACGAACGGCTTGAACAGCTCGAGCGCCATCGCCTTGGGCAGGCCGCACTGGTGCAGCTTGAGCTGCGGGCCGACCACGATGACCGAACGGCCGGAGTAGTCGACGCGCTTGCCGAGCAGGTTCTGGCGGAACCGGCCCTGCTTGCCCTTGAGCAGGTCGGACAGCGACTTCAGCGGCCGGTTGCCCGGGCCGGTGACCGGACGACCGCGGCGGCCGTTGTCGAACAGCGCGTCGACGGCCTCCTGCAGCATCCGCTTCTCGTTGTTGACGATGATCTCGGGCGCGCCGAGGTCGATCAGCCGCTTCAACCGGTTGTTGCGGTTGATGACCCGGCGGTAGAGGTCGTTGAGGTCGGAGGTGGCGAAGCGGCCACCGTCGAGCTGGACCATCGGGCGCAGGTCCGGCGGGATCACCGGGACGCAGTCGAGCACCATGCCCATGGGCGAGTTGCGGGTCTGCTGGAACGCGGCGACGACCTTGAGCCGCTTGAGCGCGCGCAGCTTCTTCTGGCCCTTGCCGCTGCGGATGGTCTCGCGCAGGTTGTCCGCCTCGGCGTCGACGTCGAAGTCGCGCGCCAGGGTCTGGATGGCCTCGGCGCCCATCGAGCCGGTGAAGTAGTCGCCGTAGCGGTCGATCAGCTCGCGGTAGAGCATCTCGTCCGCGATGAGCTGCTTGACGTCGAGCTTGGTGAAGGTGGTCCAGATCTCGTCGAGCCGGTCCAGCTCGCGCTGGGCGCGGTCGCGGAGCTGGCGCATCTCCCGCTCGCCGCCCTCCTTGACCTTGCGGCGCACGTCGCTCTTGGCGCCCTCGGCCTCGAGCTGGGCCAGGTCGGCCTCGAGCTTCTGGGCGCGGCCCTCGATGTCGGCGTCGCGCTTGTTCTCGACCTGCTTGCGCTCGACGCCCATCTCGGACTCGAGGGTCGGCAGGTCGTTGTGGCGCAGCTCGGCGTTCACCGTGGTGATCACGTACGCGGCGAAGTAGATGATCTTCTCGAGGTCCTTGGGGGCCAGGTCGAGCAGGTAGCCCAACCGGGACGGGACGCCCTTGAAGTACCAGATGTGGGTGACCGGCGCGGCCAGCTCGATGTGGCCCATCCGCTCGCGGCGCACCTTGGCGCGGGTGACCTCGACGCCACAGCGCTCGCAGATGATGCCCTTGAAGCGCACGCGCTTGTACTTGCCGCAGTAGCACTCCCAGTCCCGGGTGGGACCGAAGATCTTCTCGCAGAACAGGCCATCCTTTTCCGGCTTCAACGTCCGGTAGTTGATGGTCTCGGGCTTCTTCACCTCGCCGAAGGACCACTGGCGGATGTCGTCAGCGGTCGCAAGGCCGATGCGGAGCTCGTCGAAGAAGTTGACGTCCAGCACGTCGGTTCTTCTCCCCTTCTTGGTTACAGCACGTAAATGGGGGGATCAGCGCCTGCCCGCCGGGAACGGTTTCCGGCCGTTCCCGGCGGCGGCAGCGAGGTTGCTAATTGACGACGTCGTCCACCGACGGCGACTCATTGCGGGACAGGTTGATGCCCAGGTTCGCGGCGGCGCGCTCCAGGTCCTCGTCGTCGCCGTCGCGCATCTCGATGGCGGCGCCGTCGCTGGACAGCACCTCCACGTTGAGGCAGAGCGACTGCAGCTCCTTGAGGAGCACCTTGAACGACTCGGGGATGCCCGGCTCGGGGATGTTCTCCCCCTTGACGATCGCCTCGTAGACCTTGACGCGACCGAGCACGTCGTCGGACTTGATCGTCAGCAGCTCCTGCAGCGTGTAGGCCGCGCCGTAGGCCTGCATCGCCCAGCACTCCATCTCACCGAAGCGCTGGCCACCGAACTGGGCCTTACCGCCGAGCGGCTGCTGGGTGATCATCGAGTACGGGCCGGTGGACCGGGCGTGGATCTTGTCGTCGACCAGGTGCAGCAGCTTGAGGATGTACATGTAGCCGACCGAGACCGGGTACGGGTACGGGTCGCCGCTGCGGCCGTCGAACAGGATCGCCTTGCCGTCCTCCTTGACCATCCGCTCGCCGTCGCGGTTGGGCCGGGTGGAGGCGAGCAGGCCGGACAGCTCGTTCTCGCGGACACCGTCGAACACCGGGGTGGCGGTGTTGGTGTCCGGCTCGACGTCGTAGAGGTCCTCGGTGAGCTTGCTGGCCCACTCCGGGGTGCCCTCGATCTGCCAGCCCTGTTTGGCGATCCACCCGAGGTGGGACTCCAGGATCTGACCGATATTCATACGACGGGGGACGCCGTGGGTGTTCAGCACGACGTCGACCGGCGTGCCGTCCTCCATGAACGGCATGTCCTCCACCGGGAGGATCTTGCCGATGACGCCCTTGTTGCCGTGCCGGCCCGCGAGCTTGTCGCCGTCCTGGATCTTGCGCTTCTGCGCGACGTAGACCCGGACCAGCTCGTTCACGCCGGGGGGCAGCTCGTCCTCGTCCTCGCGGCTGAAGACCCGGATGCCGATGACCTTGCCGGTCTCGCCGTGCGGGACCTTGAGCGAGGTGTCGCGGACCTCGCGCGCCTTCTCACCGAAGATCGCGCGGAGCAGCCGCTCCTCCGGGGTCAGCTCGGTCTCGCCCTTGGGCGTGACCTTGCCGACCAGGATGTCGCCCGCGCCGACCTCGGCGCCGATCCGGATGATGCCGCGCTCGTCAAGGTCGGCGAGCACCTCCTCGGAGACGTTCGGGATGTCCCGGGTGATCTCCTCGGCGCCGAGCTTGGTGTCCCGGGCGTCGATCTCGTGCTCGTCGATGTGGATCGAGGTGAGCACGTCGTCCTGCACGAGGCGCTGCGACAGGATGATCGCGTCCTCGTAGTTGTGGCCCTCCCACGGCATGATCGCCACGAGCAGGTTCTTGCCCAGCGCCATCTCGCCGTCTTCGGTGCACGGCCCGTCGGCGATGACCTGGCCCGCCTCGACCCGGTCGCCCTCGCCGATGATCGGCTTCTGGTTGATGCAGGTGCCCTGGTTGGACCGGCGGAACTTGTGCATCCCGTAGGTCTGGCGGGTGCCGTCGTCGGCCATCACGGTGATGAAGTCCGCGGACAGCTCCTCGATCACCCCGGCCTTGGCGGCGACCACCAGGTCACCACCGTCGACCGCGGCGCGCAGCTCCATGCCGGTGCCGACCAGCGGGGACTCGCTGCGCAGCAGCGGCACCGCCTGGCGCTGCATGTTGGCGCCCATCAGCGCGCGGTTGGCCGCGTCGTGCTCGAGGAACGGGATCATCGCGGTCGCGACCGAGACCATCTGGCGCGGCGAGACGTCCATGTAGTCCACGTCGAACGGCTCGATGAACTCGACCTCGCCGCCCTTCTTGCGGACCAGGACGCGCTCCTCGGCGAAGTGGCCGAGCTCGTCGAGCGGGGCGTTGGCCTGCGCGATGACGTGCCGGTCCTCCTCGTCCGCGGTCAGGTAGTCGATCTGGTCGGTGACCTGGCCCTCGACGACCTTGCGGTACGGGGTCTCGATGAACCCGAACGGGTTGACCCGCGCGTAGCTCGACAGCGAGCCGATCAGGCCGATGTTCGGGCCCTCCGGGGTCTCGATCGGGCACATGCGGCCGTAGTGCGAGTGGTGGACGTCGCGGACCTCCATGCCCGCGCGCTCCCGGGACAGACCGCCCGGGCCCAGCGCCGAGAGGCGGCGCTTGTGCGTCAGCCCGGCGACCGGGTTGGTCTGGTCCATGAACTGGGAGAGCTGCGAGGTGCCGAAGAACTCCTTGATCGCCGCCACCACCGGGCGGATGTTGATCAGGGTCTGCGGGGTGATCGCCTCGACGTCCTGGGTGGTCATCCGCTCGCGGACGACGCGCTCCATCCGGGACAGGCCGACCCGGATCTGGTTCTGGATCAGCTCGCCCACGGTGCGCAGGCGGCGGTTGCCGAAGTGGTCGATGTCGTCGACCTCGACCGGCACCTCGCGCTGGTCCTCGCCCTGGCCGACGACCATGTTGGTGTCGCCCGCGTGCAGCCGGACCAGGTACTCGATCGTGGTGACGATGTCGTCCTCGGTGAGCACACCGCGGTTGGTCGGCATCACCAGGCCGAGCTTCTTGTTGACCTTGTACCGGCCGACCTTGGCCAGGTCGTAGCGCTTGTCCTTGAAGAACAGGTTCTCCAGCAGGGTCTGCGCGGACTCCTTGGTCGGCGGCTCACCCGGGCGCAGCTTGCGGTAGATGTCGAGCAGCGCCTCGTCGGTGCCCGCGGTGTGGTCCTTGTCGAGGGTCGCGATCAGGGTCTCGGAGAAGGAGAACCGCTCGCGGATGGCCTCGGTGGTCCAGCCAAGGGCCTTGAGCAGCACGGTGACCGGCTGGCGGCGCTTGCGGTCGATCCGCACGCCGACGGTGTCGCGCTTGTCGACGTCGAACTCCAGCCACGCGCCGCGGCTGGGGATGACCTTGACGCTGAAGACGTCCTTGTCCGTGGTCTTGTCGATGTTGGTGTCGAAGTAGACACCGGGCGAGCGGACCAGCTGCGAGACCACGACACGCTCGGTGCCGTTGATGATGAACGTGCCCTTGTTGGTCATGACCGGGAAGTCGCCCATGAACACCGTCTGGCTCTTGATCTCGCCGGTGGTGTTGTTGGTGAACTCGGCCGTGACGAACAGGGGCGCCGCGTAGGTCATGTCCTTGTCCTTGCACTCCTCGACCGAGGCCTTGACCTCGTCGAAGCGCGGGTCGGAGAAGGACAGGGACATGGAGCCCGAGAAGTCCTCGATCGGAGAGATCTCGTTGAGGACCTCCTCAAGACCGCCGACGGGATTCTCGTCACCGGCGTCGACGCGGCGCTGGAACCACGCCTCCGCGCCGGTGAACCACTCGAACGACTGGATCTGCAGGTCCAGCAGGTTGGGCGTGCTCAGGGGCTCGCGGATCTTGGCGAACGAGACCCGACGGGGGGCGCCCGGGATACCCGAGTTCGAAGCAGTGGAGTTGGTCGCAGCAGTGGCCTTGGTCGCGCGGGAGACTGCCAAGATGCGTCCTTCCAGGACTATGAGCGGTTGACAGCCGCGCTAGCAACAGATAACGCGCCTGTCAAGGGTGCCGTGGTGCCCAACATCCTAGCTCTTGGCAAAGGGCGTGCGGAAAGTGGGCAGCGCAAAGGGGCAGTCTAGCCACTAGAAGGGCGACTGTCGAGGCCCGCTGCTCAATCGGTCCTCCCGCTCAGTGCGTGCTGGGTAACAGCCTGACTCGGCGGGGTCGCCGAGTCAAGATGCCACGCCAACCCGACCACTTTTGCAGCAGTGTGCTCGCGCTCACCGATCAACGCTTGACCAGGGGAAACACCCCTGCTAGACGGGCGGGCTCAGCACTGGGCGGGGGCGTCGCCGCTGGGCAGCGGCTGGTTGAACATGTCGAAGTCAGTGATCTTCCAGACACCGCCGGAGCGCTCGGCCCGGATGCCGAACTGGGCCCCGCTGGCCGAGGTCTGGTCCTGGTCGGCGCGGGTGGTCGACTGGTCGACGAAGACCAGCAGGTCGGCCTTGTCCGCCTCCAGCCGCTGGACGCCGATCTGGCGGACCTTGGTGGTCAGCACCAGCTTCTGCGCCGGGGCGAGCTGCTTGAGCTGGCCGAAGAGCTTGTCGTACTCGCAGACCGCGGTGCCCGCGAGCGTCTCCTTGACGGCCTTGGCGTTGGCGTCGAGGTCGGTGTAGCTGTAGGAGAGCGTCCGCTCCACGGCCACGGTCAGCTTCCCGATCACCTCGCTGGTCGCGGCCGGGTCGGTGATCGCCCGGTTGGTGCTGTCGGCGGCCGCGGTGAGCGAGTCGGCCTCGCCCTTGAACCACAGGCCCGCGCCGGTGAGCACCACGATCAGGGCGACCGGGACGGCGATGCCGACCCAGCTCGGCCAGCGCTGCTTGGCGGGGCGGCCTGCGGCCGGTTGGTACCGGGGCGGACGGTCGTCGGAGACCATGGTCGCGGCCGTGGTGGGCACAGCGGCGCCGGTCGACCGGCGCTTGCCCGCGGGGCGGCGGACGGCGGACGCGGGCTCTTGGTCGCTGTCGAGCTCGTAGTCCTCGTCGAGTTCCCGGTCGTCGTCGAGCTCCGGGTCCTCGTCGAGCTCCGGGTCCCTGTCGGCCGGGGCGGCGGGAGCCGGGGCGGGGCGGCGGGTGCCGGTGTCGTCACTGTCCGCAGTGGACAGAGCGCCGATCACCCCCGACGCGGTGATCCCGGTGTCCGCGGGGGTGGACTCGTCCGGGGACTCCGGTGCGGGAGCCGGGGCGGGCTTGGCGCGCGGCGAGACCGGGGTTTTCGGGGTGCCCGGCACCTGAGCGGCGGGCACGGGGGTGCTCGGCGCGGGCGGCTCGGGGGCAGGCGCGGCGGGTCCCGGGGACTGGGCGTCCACCGTGTCCTGGGCGTCCTGGGCGTCCAGGGTGTCCTGGTCCGCCTCGGGCGGCTGCGGGGCGCCGGTGGGCTTGCGCAGGCCGGCGACCTTGGGGCGGCGGCCGGTGGGGCCCGCCGGACGGCGGCGAGAGGGGGGCGTCGGCACTGCGGGGTCCTCTCGGCTATCCGGCTGGGGTGAACGGCACGTAGCCGATACCGCTGAGCTTCCACCCGTCCGCGGTGCGGTCGAGGGTGGCCTGGATGCGCAGGTACTTCGGGGTGGCGGCCTTGCCCTCCGGGGTGACCTCGACCCGGACCGCGGCGATGACCTCGGCCTTGCCCTCGCGGTCCGCCAGGCTGGTGACCGCGATCTTGAGCACGGTGGCGGTGGTGACCGTCTTGGCCTGCTCGATGGTGCTCTTGCTCGACGCCCGCCTGCTGGTGACCTCGTCGCGCAGCTGGCCGGTTGAGGTGCTGACCCAGCGGTCGAGGTCCTGGTCGACCTGGCGGTAGTCGAGCGTGTTCAGGGTGACGATGGCGGCGCTGCCGACCCGGGCGACCTCGTCGCGCATCCGGGCGATGTCGAGGTCGTCGTCGTTGCCCGCGGTGACCCAGGCGACCGCGAACCACACCGCGAACCCCGCGGCGACCAGCGCCAGCGCGGACAGGACGATCACCAGGTAGCTCGGTCCGCGACGTCGCACCGGGGCCTGCCGAGGAGCGTCGACCTGCTCCGTCGGCTCTCCGGTGTCCGTGGTGGTCATGGCGCTCCAGCGGATAGGCGGGGGTGGGCGGTTCTGGAGTTGTGGCGGCGGTCGGGTGGCGGGATCAGCGTGTACCGGAGGGTAGGTTAGCGCCCCAGGCCCAGCAGGCCCGCGAGGTCGGCGAGTCCGCCGATTCCCGGTTGGGTAACGGTGCCGGGCACGCTGTTCTGCGCCATCGCGGCCAACTGCTCCTGGGAGCGGTTCTGGCTCGCCGCGAGCTCCTCGGCGGTCGGCTCGACCGGCTTCCCGCCGAACGGCGCGTTCTGCGATCCGCGCACGTTGATCGGGCTGCCGACCGGCTCGGCGCAGTAGGCCTGCCCGTTGGCCGGGGTCGCCGCCGTGTCGTCGCCGTCGCGGCGCTTGGTGGTCTCGTAGCCGCGGGTGCAGCTGGGCGGGTCGAACAGGTTGAGCGCCAGGCCCAGGTGCGCGGTGCCGTCGCCGGGCACCACGGTCTTGGGGCCGACGGCGACCACCGGGTAGGCCACCAGCGCCAGCTCCAGGCCGTCGACCCGGCTGAGCAGGATGTTCGACGTGGTCAGCAGGTTGGCCATGACCACGCCCAGGCCCTGCCCGGACTCGCGCAGCAGCCCGGTGATCGCCGCCGCGGTGCCCGGGGTGGCCGCGATCAGGGTGCGCAGCTGGGGGTCCGACTCGCGCAGCTGGGCGGAGAGCGCACGCAGGTCGCCCGCGAAGGACTTGATGTTGCCCGACTGCGCGGCCTGGGTGCCCAGCACGATCGCGCCGTCGTCGATCAGCTTGATCGTCTGCGGCAGGTTGTCCCTGGCCACCTGGGTGAACTCCCCCGCGGTGTCGATGAGCACCTGCAGGTCCTGGCCGGTGCCGGAGAACGCCTTGTCCAGCTCGTCGACCACGGTGCGCAGCGACTCGGTGGGCACCGAGGTGGCCAGGCCGTTGAGGTCGCGGATGACGGTGTCGGTGCTGACCGGGGTGGTCGTCCGGCCGGACGGGATCACCGACCCGTCGGCAAGCAGGGTGCCGCCCTCGGCGCGCGGGCGCAGGTCGACGAACTGCTCCCCGACGGCCGACCGGTTGGCCACCACGGCGTCGAGGTCCGCTGGGATGTCCGGGGCGGACGGATCGATGTTGAGCTGGACGTCCATGCCCCCGTGGGTAAGCCGGATCTCGCCGACCCGGCCGACGTTCACGCCCCGGTAGGTGACCTCGGCGTTGGTGAAGATGCCGCCGGAGTCGACCAGTTCCATCCTGACCTGGTAGCCGTTCGCGCCGAAGACGCGGCCGACGTCGGTGAACCGGAACGCGGCGTAGACCACCGAGACCACGGCGATCACGAAGAACGCGAGCAGCTGCAGGCGAACCCTCTTGGTCAGCATCAGCGACCGCCTCCCAGCAGGATGTCGAAGATGCTGCTCACGCCTGTCTGCGGCGTCTGCGGCACCCCCGGGACCGGCACCGGCAGGGTGGGGACGCTCAGCGCGGGCAGCGGGAGCGGGGCGGGCGCGGTGGCCGCGGGCACGCCGGTGCTGCCGTTGGTGGCGCCGCCGATGATCGGGACGTCCTGCAGCGGGTTCTGCCGGGTGCGGCTGAGGTTGTCCAGCACGCTCTGCAGGTTGAGGTCGATCTTGGCGTAGAGGTTGAAGTAGTCGCCCTTGACGCCCTTCACCGCCTGGTCGGTGAACGGGAAGGTCAGCAGCAGCTCCAGCGCCTTGGGCAGGTTGTTGCCCGCCTCGCCGAGCTTCTGCAGGGTCGGGGTGAGCGCCTTGAGGTCGGCGACCAGGTCGGCCTGGCTCTTGTTGACCGTGTCGACCGCGACCCCGGAGAGCGAGTCGAGGCTCTGCAGCATGGTCACCAGCTGGCGGCGCTGGTCGGTGAGCACCTTGAGGCCGGGGCCGATGTCGTCGATCACGCCGGTGATCTGGTCCTTCTGCCCGTTGAGCGTGCTGGCCAGCCGGTTGATCCCGTCGAGGGCGCGGGTGATGTCGGACTTGCCCGCGTCCAGCGTGGTCACCATGGTGTTCACGTTGTCCAGCAGGGCGCGGATGTTGGACTCGTTGCCCTCGGTGGCCGCGTTCAGCTCCCGGGTGATGGCGCGCAGCTGCTCGACACCGCCACCGTTGAGCAGCAGCGACAGCGCGCCGAGGACCTCTTCGACCTCGGTGTTGCGGTTCGTGCGCTCCAGCGGGATGCGGGCGCCGTCGGCGAGCCTGCCCGCGGCCTGGCCGCTGGGCGGCGCCGACAGCTCGACGTACTTCTCGCCGAGCAGGCTGGACTGGCGCAGCTTGGCGAAGGCGTTGGCGGGCAGCTCGACACCGCCGTTGACCAGCACGGTGACCTCGGCGGTCCAGCCGTCCGCGGCGAAGCCGATCGAGTCGACCCGGCCGACGGTGACCTCGTTGACCTTGACCCCGGACTGCGGGACCAGGTCGAGCACGTCGCGGAACTCGACCTCGACCCGGTACGGCTGGTCGCCCAGGTCGGCGCCGCCGGGCAGCGGCAGGTCGTAGATGCCGCTGAAGCCGCAGCCGGAGAGGGTGAGCGCCGCCGCGGCCAGCAGCGCCGCGGCCTTGATCCGGGTCATCGGGTGCCCCCGGTGCCGTAAAGGTCGCCGACCAGCGGCAGCGGCAGGGTGGGCAGCTTGCCGGTGCGCAGCCCGTCGATGATCTGGGCGGGCGACTGGAGCGGCACGAGGCCCTGGACGACCGGTGCGAGCTGGTCGCACAGGTCGGCCAGCGTGGTCGGCAGCGGCTTGGCGGTGCCCTGGCGGACCAGCTTGCACACGGTCACGATCGGCGGCTGGGCCAGCTCGTTGAGGTTGGCCCTGGCGTCGAGGGTGCCCGAGGAGGCGTTGTAGGTGTTGATCACGTTGCTCAGCGCCAGCGGGGCGATGTCCAGGGTCTCGGCGAGCGCCGCGCGCTGGTCGACCAGGACCTGGGTGACCGTGGCCAGCTTGTCCACATTGGACTTGATCCGGCCGCGGTTGTCGTTGATGAACTGCTGCACGGTGCCCAGCGCGACGCCGAGCTGGTCGACCGCGGCGGCGAGGTTGCCGCGTTCACCGGCCAGGAACTTCGACGCCTCGGCGAGCTGGTCGCCGAACTGGCGCACCTGGCCGTCGCTGCCCGCCAGGGTGGTCGTGAACTTCTGCAGCTGGGTGATGGTGGCGAACAGGTCGTCGGAGTTGCCCGACAGGGTGCTGCTGAGCTGGGAGAGCTGGGTGACGGTGTCGTGCACCGCCTGGCCGTTGCCGTCGAGGTTCTTGGCCAGGGTGTTGAGCAGGTCCGAGAGCGCGCCGTTCTTGTTGGCGCCGTTCGGGCCCAGGGCCTCGCTGACCCGGGTGAGGCTGGCGTAGAGGTCGTCGACCTCCAGCGGCGTGGAGGTCCGCGCGCGGGGGATCACCGCGCCGGTGGCCAGCACCGCGCCGCCGGTGAAGGCCGGGGCGAGCTGGACGTAGCGGTCGGAGACCAGCGACGGCGCCACGATCACGGCGCTCGCGTCGGCGGGCACGTCGACCGTGCGGTCGACCAGCATCTCCACCACCACGTGGTCGCCGCGCGGGGTGACCTTGTCGACGACGCCGACCTTGACGCCGAGCACCCGCACGTCGTTGGCCTCGTAGAGGCCGACCACGCCGGTGAACTCGGCGGTGTAGCGCTTCTGGTTCGGCTCCCGCAGCAGCCACCACAGCGCAGCGGCGAGGACCAGCCCGAGCACGCAGGCGATGGCGACCAGGCGCGCGGTGTCGCGGCCCGCCTTGCTGGCGAAGGTGCTCATGCGGGGTCCCCCAAGCAGCCCGGCTGGTTGATCGGGCCCAGCGACGGCGGCAGCAGCCCGCAGATGTAGTTGTCGAACCAGCGGCCGTTGCCGATCGCGTTGTTGAACTGGCGGGCGAACGGGGCGAAGTTCTTGATCCCCGCGGCGAGCGAGTCCTGGTTGCGCTGGAGCATCGCGGTGAGCTGGTCGAGGCTCTGCAGCACCGGCCCGAGCTGGGCGCTGTTGTCGCTGACCAGGCCCTGCAGCTCCGTCGAGAGGGCCTGCGTGCCGGTCAGCAGCGCCGTGATGGCCTTCTTGCGGTTGTTGATCTCGCCGAGCAGCAGGTTGCCGTCGGTGAGCAGCTTGACCACCTCGGCGTCGCGGTCGGCCAGGGTCTTGCTGATCTGCTTGGTGTTGTCCAGCAGGGTGGCCAGTTCCTTGTCCCGCGAGGAGATGGTGCGGGACAGGGACTGCAGGCCGTTGAGCGCGCCGCGCACGTCGTCGGGGGTGTCGGCGAAGGTCTGCGAGATCACCTCGAAGCTCTTGGCGAGCTGGGTGGTGTCGACGTCGTTGACCGTCTCGGCCAGGCCGCGGAAGGCCTCGAGCACGTCGTAGGGCGCCGTGGTCCGCTCGCGCGGGATCCGCGTGCCCGGGTCGAGCACCGCGCCGCCGTCGGGCTCCAGGGCCAGGAACTTCTGGCCCAGCAACGTCTTGATCTTGATGGCGGCCCGGGTGCGGTCGCCGATCCAGGCGTCCTTGACCTTGAAGCTGACCACCACCCGGTCCCGGTCGAGCTCCACATCGGACACCTTGCCGACCTTGATGCCCGCGACCCGGACCTCGTCGTCGGCCTGCAGGCCCGCCGCCTCGCTGAACTCGGCGCTGTAGGTGGTACCGCCACCGATCACCGGCAGGTCGTCGGAGTAGACCGCGGCGAGCAGGACCAGGCCGATGGTCAGCAGGCTGACCAGGCCGATCGGGATCGGGTTGCGCGAGCGGAACGGCTTCATCCGGAACACCTCGCCTGGCTGGCCGGGAGCAGCGGCAGGTTGATCGGCGTGGTGATCAGGCCGGGCACGCTGATCTCCCCGCTGGCCTCGCACAGGTAGAAGTTGAACCACGAGCCGTAGCTGACGGTGTGGGTGAGCGCGGCGGTCTTCTGCGGCAGGAACTGGATGAAGTGCTCGACGACCTGCTCGTTGTCGTTGAGGTTGTTCGTCAGCGAGCCCAGCGCGGCGATGTCCTGCTTGAGCGGCTCGCGGGCCTGCTCCAGCAGCCCGGAGGTGGTGGTGGCCAGGCCGCCGAGCGCGTCGATGGCGTCACCGATCGGCTTGCGGTCCTCGGCCAGGCCGCTGACCAGCTGCTGCACCTGGACCACGAGCTGGGAGAGCTCCTCGCCGCGGGAGTTGACCGCGGTGAGCACGCCGTTGAGGTTGCCGATCACCTCGCCGATCACCTTGTCCTTGTCGGCGAGCGTGGTGGTCAGCGACGCCGTGTGGGTCAGCAGGTTCTCCACCGTGCCGCCCTCGCCCTGCAGGACCTGGATGATCTCGTAGGACAGCTTGTTCACGTCGTCGGGCGAGAGCGCCTGGAACAACGGCTTGAACCCGTTGAACAGCTCGGTCAGGTCCAGCGCCGGCCTGGTGCGGGCCATCGGGATCGTGTCGCCGGGGTTGAGCACGGCGTTCGGGTCGTAGCCCGGGCCCTGGCTGAGCGCGACGTAGCGCTGGCCCACCAGGTTGCGGAACTTGATCTGCGCGGTGACCGAGGCGGGCAGCTTGCGGCCCGCGTCGACGGAGAAGGTGACCTGGGCCTGCGTGCGGTCGGCGACCGCGACCTCCTCGACCTGGCCCACCCGGACACCCGCGATGCGCACGTCGTCGCCGGGCAGCAGCAGCGTGGCGTCGGAGAAGCGCGCCGCGTAGCTGTTGGTGGCGCTGAGGTTGGTGTTGGCGATGCTGATCGCGAGCACGCCGGTGGCCGCGATGGTGACCACCATGAACACGGCCAGCTTGATCAGCGGCGGGACGAGGCTCCTCACCGGATGCTCACCTCCGCGCCGCGGAAGGCCGGGCCGAGCAGCAGCGTGCTCCAGCCGGGCACCTGCCGCGGGTCGTCGACCCCCAGGCCCGGCGCGAGCAGCTGCTGCATGAAGGCGGCCTCCTGCGGGGAGTTGGCGATGCCCAGGCCGTCGGTGTCGGCCGCCGAGCTCGGCGAGGTCTGCCCGAGGTTGGCGGTGTTCGCGCCGGGCAGCAGACCGTCCTGTGTGGAGCGGGCGGCCGCGGGGCTGGACGCGCCGTCCTTGAGCGGGCCGTCGGGCGGGGACTGCGGGAACGGCGAGGGGAACTTGGTGAAGTCGTAGCAGCGCGGGCCGCGGTCCTCGTCGTAGCGCGGGGTGTCGACACCGGGCTTGTACGGGCCGCGGTTGACGGTGATCTCGATCGTGGCGTGCAGACCGGGCTGGTTGGTGCCCTTGCCCAGCGCGGTGTCGAGGGCGTCGACGTCCTCGGAGAGCAGCTGCAGCAGGCACGGGTACTCGGGCGAGTAGCGCGCCAGTGTCTCCAGCGTGGGCCGCGAGGAGTCGGTGAGCTGGATCAGGTTGTTCTTGTTGACCCGCAGGAACGACTCCAGGTCGCGCGCGGCGGTGGTCGTGGTGGCGAACAGCGAGTCGAGGTTCGCGCGCTGGTCGGCGACGGTCTTGGACGTCACAGTGAGGTCGGTGAGTGCCTGCACGAGGTCGGGCGCGGCGTCGCTGTAGGTGTCGGTGACCGTGGCCAGCGTGCGCAGGTCCTGCTGCAGCTTGGGCAGGTGCGGGTTGAGGTCGCCGACGAGTTCGCCCAGGTCGGACAGGGTGTCACCGAGCGATTTGCCACGGCCCTCGAGGGCGGTGGAGATCGCGGTGAGCGTGCTGGACAGCTTCTGCGGCTGGACCGCCTGGAGCACCGGCAGCAGGCTCTCCAACGCCTGCTCCAGCTCGACCGCCTTGACCGAGGTGTCCTGGGTGATCCGGTCGCCCGCGGCCAGCGTGGTCGGCGCCGCGTTCTCCGGGATCTGCAGCGCGACGTAGCGCTCGCCGAACAGCGTCTTGGGCAGGAAGCGGGCCGAGACGTTGCTCGGGATGACGTCGATCTTCTCCGGGTCGATCGCCAGGTCGAGCTCGGCGCCGGTCGCGGTCGGGGTGATCTTGCGGACCTCGCCGACGATCAGCCCGCGCACCTTCACATCGGAGTGCACGGCCAACTGGTTGCCGACCTTGTCGGTGGTCAGGGTGACCGAGTCGACCGCAGTGAACGCCTTGTTGTACATCGCGATGCTCAGGCTCACCAGGCCCGCGACCAGCGCGAGGAACGCCAGCCCGTAGAGCCTGCGCTTGATCACCTGCCCGAGGCCGCCGCTCATCCCGCGATCCGCACCGTCGTGGTGGTGCCCCAGATCGCGAAGCCGATGAAGAAGTTGACCAGCGCGACGGTGACGATGGTGGTGCGCACCGCCCGGCCCACCGCGATGCCGACCCCGGCCGGGCCGCCGCTGGCGGTGTAGCCGTAGTAGCAGTGCGACAGGATGATGATCACCGCGAAGATCAGCACCTTGCCGAAGGACCAGAACACGTCCTCCGGGGGTAAGAAGAGGTTGAAGTAGTGGTCGTAGGTGCCCGCCGACTGGCCGTAGAAGTAGACGGTGATCGTCCTGGACGCGAGGTACGAGGTCAGCAGCCCGATGATGTAGAGCGGGATGACCGCGATGAAGCCCGCGATGATCCGGGTGGTCACCAGGAACGGCAGGCTGGGCACGGCCATCACCTCGAGCGCGTCGATCTCCTCGGAGATCCGCATCGCGCCCAGCTGCGCGGTGAAGCCGGAGCCGACGGTGGCCGAGAGCGCCAGGCCCGCGACCAGCGGCGCGATCTCCCGGGTGTTGATGTAGGCCGAGGCGAACCCGGAGAACGCGGCGGTGCCGATCTGGTCGAGCGCGGCGTAGCCCTGCAGGCCGACCACGACCCCGGTGAACACGGTGAGCCCGACCATCACCCCGACCGTGCCGCCGATGACCGCGAGCGCGCCGCTGCCGAAGCTGACCTCGGCCAGCAGGCGCATGGTCTCGCGGGTGTAGCGGCGCAGCGCGCGCGGGATCCAGGCGATGGCCCGGATGTAGAAGGAGAGCTGGTCGCCGAGCTGGTCCAGCGTCTGGAGTGGACGGTCGATGGTCTTGCGCGCCGCGCGCCGGGCGGAGTTGCCGATCGAGGCCATGCTCAGCTCCCCTTCGCCGGGACGACCTGCAGGTAGACCGCGGTCAGCACGAAGTTGACGAAGAACAGCAGCAGGAACGTGATCACCACGGACTGGTTGACCGCGTCGCCGACGCCCTTGGGGCCGCCCTTGGGGTTGAGGCCGCGGTAGGCGGCCACCACCCCGGCGATGAAGCCGAAGATCAGCGCCTTGAGCTCGCTGATCCACAGGTCCGGCAGCTGGGCCAGCGCGGAGAAGCTGGCCAGGTAGGCACCCGGGGTACCGCCCTGGAGGACCACGTTGAAGAAGTAGCCGCCCATCACCCCGACCACGCTGACCAGGCCGTTGAGCAGCACCGCCACCAGCATCGCGGCCAGCACCCTGGGCACGACCAGCCGCTGCACCGGGGAGACGCCGAGCACCTCCATGGCGTCGATCTCCTCGCGGATGGTGCGCGAGCCGATGTCGGCGCAGATCGCCGAGCCGCCCGCACCGGCCACCAGCAGCGCGGTGACCAGCGGCGCGGCCTGCTGGATGATCGCCAGCACGCTGGCCGCGCCGGTGAACGACTGCGCGCCCAGCTGCACGATCAGCGTGCCCAGCTGCAGCGCCACGATCGCGCCGAACGGGATCGCGACCAGCGCGGTGGGCAGGATCGTCACGCTGGCGATGAACCAGCACTGCTGGATGAACTCCCGGGTCTGGAACGGGCGCCGGAAGATGTTGACCACGACGTCGAGGCCGAGCGCGAACAGCCGCCCGGTCTCGCGCAGCGCCCCCGCGCCCGGGAAGTCGGACTTCTTGGCGGCCCCGGCGGTCATCCGCGACCACCGGGCGGTGACCAGCTCGTGCGGGGCAGCTCGGCGATCTCCTGGGTCTCCCCCAGGTCGCCGCTGAACTGCTCCGGCGCCTGCCGAGGCCAGGGGCTCGGCGACACGGGACTTGGAGAAACGGTGGCCGGGACCCGGTGGGAGTGCACGTTGTAGCGGGCGCGCTCGGCGTCGGTCAGCGAGGCGATGATGCCCTCCTGCGCCGCGGCGGGCAGCTCGTGCAGGATCCGCATGACCCGGTCCTTGCGGCGGCGCACGGCCTGGCGCTCCGGCAGCCCCGGGGTCGGCTCGATCTGCGGCACGATCCCGCGCAGGTCCTCGGTGGAGGAGCCGTCGGAGTGACCCGCGTCGGCGTGCGCCTGCTCCTGCGCCATCTGCGCGGCGTCCTTCTCCTCGGACATGCCGATCGGACCGAGGCGCCGGCCGTTGAGGAACTGCTCGACCACCGGCTCGTCGCTGGTCAGCAGCACCTCGCGCGGGCCGAACATGACCAGTTCTTTGCGGAAGAGCATGCCCAGGTTGTCCGGCACCGTCCGGGCCAGGTTGATGTTGTGCGTGACGATCAGGATGGTGGCGTCGATCTGGGCGTTGAGGTCGATCAGCAGCTGGCTCAGGTAGGCCGTGCGGACCGGGTCCAGGCCGGAGTCCGGCTCGTCGCACAGGATGATCTCCGGGTCGAGCACCAGCGCCCGGGCCAGTCCGGCGCGCTTGCGCATACCGCCGGAGATCTCACCGGGGAGCTTCTTCTCCGCGCCCTGCAGACCGGTCAGCTCGAGCTTGTCCAGCACGATCCGCTTGATCTCGGCCTCGGACTTCTTGGTGTGCTCGCGCAGCGGGAAGGCCACGTTGTCGAACAGGTTCATCGAGCCGAACAGCGCGCCGTCCTGGAACAGCACGCCGAAGAGCTTGCGGGTCTCGTACAGCTTCGCCTCGCTGCACGTCACGATGTCCACACCGTTGATGACGCACCGGCCCCGGTCGGGCTTGAGCAGGCCGATCATCGACTTGAGGAACACGGACTTGCCGGTGCCCGACGGCCCGAGCATGACCGAGACCTCACCGGGCGGCAGGGTCAGCGTGACATCCCGCCAGATGGCCTGGTTCCCGAAGGACTTCGTCAGCCCCTCGATGACCACCTCGGCGCCCATCGAACCTCCCTCGTACCGCGGCGATGACCGGCGTGGGCCTGATCACCGCTGTCACTGAGGTGCAACGACGGCGACCCGCACTGGTTACTCGCGAAGTTACTGCCGAGTTGGAAAAGTACTCGGATCCTTCCGCGATCGCCCATCTGGGTCTCACCACCCCCGGCCCCACCCCGGCCAGCCGCCCCCGTTCCCACCTCCGACCCCAGCCACCCCGCCGACCCGTCCCCACCCCACCGGCCGGCCTCCGCTACGCACCCGCAGGCCGCCCACAAAACCCCACCCCGCCGACCACTCCCGCCCCTGCATCCCATACGCAGCCAAAAACACGGGCTGTATCCCCTTGTCAAGGCATCTTTCCCGCCTTGACAAGGGGATACAGCCCGTAGTCACACTTGGCGTAGGGGAAGCAGGGAACCCCGGGGCGCGGTGGCAAAAGAAACAGGGCCCGACACCGTGCGGTGTCGGACCCTGTTTCGAGCAGTGGGGCTAGATCACTTGATGGTGATCTTGGCGCCAGCGGCCTCGAGCTTCTCCTTGGCGGCCTCGGCGGCCTCCTTGGCGACCTTCTCCAGGACGGCCTTCGGAGCGGCCTCGACCAGCTCCTTGGCCTCCTTGAGGCCCAGGCCCGAGACGACCTCGCGGACGACCTTGATGACCTGGATCTTCTTGTCGCCTGCGGCCTCGAGGACGACGTCGAACTCGTCCTGCTCCTCGGCGGCCTCGACCGGGGCAGCGCCCGGGCCTGCGGCGGCGATGGCGACCGGAGCGGCGGCGGTGACCTCGAAGGTCTCCTCGAACTGCTTCACGAACGCCGAGAGCTCGAGGAGAGTCATCTCCTTGAAAGCGTCGAGCAGCTCGTCGGTGCTGAGCTTCGCCATGATGGCGTTCCTTTCACTAAACACACCCGGTCAAGCGGGCGCGGTCCATTTCCGGGTGGTAAATCAGCTCTCGGCTGCAGCGTCCTCGGCGGGAGCCTCGGCACCGCCTTCGGCGGCCTTCTTCTCCTGCAGGGCAGCGGCCAGGCGGGCGATCTGCGAGGCCGGGGCGTTGAACAGCCCGGCGGCCTTGGCGAGGTTGCCCTTCATCGCGCCCGCCAGCTTGGCGAGCAGGACCTCACGGCTGTCGAGGTCGGCGATCTGCGCGACCTCTTCCACCGTGAGCGCGCGGCCGTCCATGTAGCCGCCCTTGATGACCAGGCCCTTGTTGTCCTTCGCGAAGTCGCGGAGCACCTTCGCGGCGTCCACCGGCTCACCCTCGACGAAGGCGATCGCGGTGGGGCCCAGGAACAGGCTGTCGAGGCCGGACACACCCGCGTCGGCGGCAGCCCGCTTGACGAGGGTGTTCTTGGCGACGCGGTAGGACGTGCCAGAGCCGAGAGCGCGACGCAGCGTGGTCAGCTGGGCCACGGTGAGGCCGGTGTACTCGGTGACGACGGTTGCCGAGCTGGAGCGGAACTTGTCCGCGATCTCGGCGACTGCACTCACCTTTGCGGGCTTCGCCATGGGTCGCCTCCTCTCGTGATGCGGGGGAAATCGCCGGCACCCGAGGGTCGTGCAACGACAAACGCCCCGGCGCAGATGGCACGGGGCGTGGGAGAGTGCTGGGCACTCACTACGAACCTCGTCCTCCTGCGCGGGCCGCCCGCTGCTGCGGGACCTTCGGCTCCGGCGCCTCGCGGCACTGGAGCAACCAGCGGTCTTCGGTGAACCAGGGGCAACAGTACGCCCAGGCCGCCGCCGCCACCAAATCGGGGTCCCGGACACGGCATGATGTTGGTCATGGCCGATCACGAGCACCCGGAACGCGACCAGCCGATCAGCGGCCCGCCCGCCATCCGGCCGCCGGGCCCGCCCCCGGCCGGTGTTCCCGGTGACGAGCAGTGGCGGCAGTTCCAGGAGTTCCAGCGCTTCCAGGAGTTCCAGCGGACGCAGGGAGAGCTGCCGGAGGGCCCGTCGCCGCGCAGGCGCAGGCCGTTGTGGCTGCGCGTCCTGCTGAACCGCTGGTTCCGGCGGCTGGTGTTCCTGCTGGTCGTGCTGCTCGCCCTGTCCTGGGCCTACGACCACTACTTCGGCAACCCGGACGAGGACAAACCGGCGTCCGAGACCGGCGGCCAGCGGACGAAGAACACCCTGCTCTTCGCCACCAGCGCCAAGGAGGCGGTGCGGGCGTTCTACGACAACGTCGCCCAGGACATCGCCAAGGACGCCTGCGGCAGGTTGGAGACCCTGGAGGTCGAGGACCAGTTCGCCCGCCACTTCAACGCCCCCGACTGCGTCTCGGCCATCCACCGGCTGCACGGCGAGGTGGAGAAGGGCCAGGTCAACAACTACGCCGAGGTCCGCGTCCCGATCACGGTGGACCTGACGCCGGGTGCCGACGGCACGGTCGTGGTGAGCTCCTGCGACTTGGAGGTCGTCGGCGGCCCCCGCCTGGGGCGGTTCACGCTGCGGGTCATCCCGGAGTCGCGCGGCCAGCAGTGGATCATCTCCCGGCACGAGGCCGAGTCCTCGCCGTGCCCGGCTGACGCCAGCCCCCCAACCGGCTGAGGTCGCACCCGTGCGTGCCCACGGGCAAGGTCGCCGACCGCCCTCTGGTGTCCCGCCGCTTGAGGTGCCCACAAGTGAAGAGGTGGGCTCGATCTGGTGGACTGCCTTTGTGCGGGGCCCCTAGGAACCCTGCGTGGGGAAAAAGGGAGGGGTGAAGGGATCCCCACGCCACAGCAAGTTTGCAGGGTCCCCCACCCCACACAAAGGCAGTCCACCAGATCGAGCAGAGAGCGTCGGGGGCCGCCGGTACCAGCGGAGTCGACTTCTCTTCAAGAACCGCCGAGGGCTGCGGTCCTCCGGCTCCACCTTCTCGTGAAAAGCCAAAAGGGTGGTCCGCCGGAGCGGACCACCCTCTTGTGCCAGCGTGCTTAGACCGACGCGTCCTCTTCGAGGAGGTTGCGCAGGCGGGTCGGGTCGACCGGGATGCCGGGGCCCATGGTGGTGGAGAAGGTGATCTTGCGGAGGAACCGGCCCTTGGCCGCCGAGGGCTTGGCGCGCATGACCTCGTCGAGGGCGGCGGCGTAGTTCTCCACGAGCTTGGCCTGGTCGAAGGAGACCTTGCCGATCACCAGGTGCAGGTTGGACTGCTTGTCCACCCGGAAGTTGATCTTGCCGCCCTTGATCTCGTTGACCGCCTTGGTGACGTCCGGGGTCACCGTGCCGGTCTTCGGGTTCGGCATCAGGCCGCGCGGGCCGAGGATGCGGGCGATGCGACCGACCTTGGCCATCTGGTCGGGGGTGGCGATGGCGGCGTCGAAGTCGAGCCAGCCGCCCTGGATGCGCTCGATCAGGTCTTCGGAGCCGACCGCGTCGGCGCCCGCGGCCTCGGCCTCGGCGGCCTTGTCGCCGGTGGCGAAGACGATGACGCGGGCGGTCTTGCCGGTGCCGTGCGGCAGGTTGACCGTGCCGCGGACCATCTGGTCGGCCTTGCGCGGGTCGACACCGAGCCGGATGGCGACCTCGACGGTCGCGTCCAGCTTCACCTTGGAGGTCTCCTTGGCGAGCTGGGCGGCCTCGAGCGGGCTGTAGAGCCGCTCGCGGTCGATCAGCTCGGCGGCCTCGCGATAGGCCTTGCTGCGCTTTGCCATTGCTGTTCCTAGTCTTGTGTGCGAGCCGGGACAGGAAGTACCCGGTCGTCGCGGATCAGTTGTGGTGCGAGCCGGCGCGTGGCCCTCCCACGGAGTGCGGGGTACTGCTATTCGACCGTGATGCCCATCGAGCGGGCGGTGCCGGCGATGATCTTGGCGGCCTGGTCGATGTCGATCGCGTTCAGGTCGGTCTTCTTGGTCTCGGCGATCTCGCGGACCTGGTCCCAGGTGACCTTGGCGACCTTCTTGACGTGCGGCTCGGCCGAGCCCTTCTCGATCCCGGCGGCCTTGAGCAGCAGCTTGGCCGCGGGCGGGGTCTTGAGCTTGAAGTCGAACGAGCGGTCCTCGAACACGGAGATCTCGACCGGCACCACGGTGCCCCGCTGCGACTCGGTCGCGGCGTTGTAGGCCTTGCAGAACTCCATGATGTTGACGCCGTGCTGGCCCAGCGCGGGGCCGACCGGCGGGGCCGGGTTGGCCAGGCCCGCCTTGATCTGCAGCTTGATGATCGCTGCGAGCTTCTTCTTCTTGGGTGGCATTTCGTGCTTCCTGTTGCAGTCGGGTGCGCCGCCGCCAGGCGGCGCGATGTCCACGGCGGGCGAATGGCTGCGCCCGCCGTGGCCGCCCGGTCCGTGCCCGGACCGGTCAGATCTTGGAGACCTGGGTGAACGAGAGCTCGACCGGGGTCTCCCGGCCGAAGATCGACACCAGGACCTTCAGCTTCTGCCCGTCGGCGTTGACCTCGCTGATCGTGGCGGGCAGCGTGGCGAACGGGCCGTCCATGACGGTGACCGACTCGCCGACCTCGAAGTCGACCTCGACCGCCGGGCCGCGCGAGGCGGCGTTCGACGAGCCCTTGGCCGCGCTCGGCTTGGCCTCCTCGACCTGCGGGAGGAGGAACTTGAGCACCTCGTCGATGGTCAGCGGCGACGGCTTGGAGGTGGCACCGACGAAACCGGTGACCCCCGGGGTGTTGCGGACCGCGGACCAGGAGGCGTCGTTGAGGTCCATCCGGACCAGGATGTAGCCGGGCAGCACCTTGCGCTGCACCAGCTTGCGCTGGCCGTTCTTGATCTCGGTGACCTCTTCGGTCGGCACCTCGACCTGGAAGATGAACTCCTCCTGGTCGAGGGTCTGGATCCGGGTCTCGAGGTTGGTCTTGACCTTGTTCTCGTAGCCCGCGTAGGAGTGCACCACGTACCAGTCACCGGGCGCGGAACGCAGGGCGTCGCGCATCTCGGCGGCCGGGTCGGCGGGGGCCTCGTCGATCGACGGGGCGGTCTCGGGGTCGAACTCCGCAGCCTCGGCCGCCTCGTCGGCGCCACCGTCCTGCTCGGCGCTGATGACCTCGTCGTCGGAGAGGCTGGTGAGGTCGCTCCCGGCGGCGGTGCCGTTCTCGGAGGTCACGGTCGGTCTCGCTTCCTTTCGTGCATCTCGTGTCCCGGCAGGCCGCCGCGCGGAGGGCGCGAACTCAGCCGAAGAGCCAGAACACGCCCTTGCCCAGGGCAAGGTCGAGGCCCGCGACCAGCGCCACCATGAACGCGACGAACACCAGCACCACGGCGGTGTAGGTGACCATCTGCTTGCGCGTGGGCCAGATGACCTTGCGCAGTTCGGCGACGACCTCGCGGAGGAACCGGAAGAGGCGGGCGAAGATCGAGCCCTTCTCCTCCTTGCGGTCGCGGGTGGGAGTCGGGCGGCCCTTGCGGTCCGCGGCGGTGGAGGAGGCGGAGTCGGCCTTCTCGGCGCGGGCCTTGGCCCGCGGCTCCGGCTTGCCCTCGGCGTCCTTGCGCGCGGCGGGGCGAGCCGTGCCGCGGCGCTCACGCCGGGCAGCGGCGGTGACCGGACGAGAGGGACGCTCCTGCGCCTGCCCCTCTTCCCGCTCCTTGTCCTCGGCCACGCCATCCTCCACTCAGTGGGTTCCCGGTCCGGCGCGGGATCAGCCGGACCGGACGTCAAACGCAGGGGCGACAGGAATCGAACCTGCAACCTGCGGTTTTGGAGACCGCTGCTCTGCCAATTGAGCTACACCCCTTCGCGGGCCACCAAGGGCTTGACCCACGTTCGGACACACACTTGACCATCCCCACCATAGTAGCCACCACCGGATCAGCGCTGGAGGCGAGCCACCGCGGGGACGGTCAGGTCGTTCCAAGCACGGGAGCATACGGCACCGCCGCGCCCGCCTCGAAATCGATCCCGCCGCGAGCTGCTGACCTGCCGGTTCGCCGCGACCGCGGTCACGGCGAACCGGCGCCGGTCAGCCCTGCAGCGAGCGCAGCGCCGCGGCCAGGCGGGAGACGCCCTCTTCGATCTGGTCGACGCGCACCCCCGAGTAGGCCAGGCGCAGGGTCGACTCCCCGCCCTCGAGCAGGAAGTCGGTGCCCTTGACGAAGGTGACCCCGAGCGCCTCGGCGGCCGGGAGCAGCTTGGCCACGTCGACGCCCTCGCCGAGGTCGACCCACATGAAGTAGCCGCCCTCGGGGGCGGTGAACCTCGCCTGCGGCAGGTGCCGGGACAGCGCGTCGCAGAGGGTCTTGACCCGCTCGGCGAGCGCGGCGTTCACCACGGCCACCGACCGGTCGACGCCGCCGTCGGCGGTGAACCGGTGCACGATCGCCTGGGCGAGCATGTTCGGCGAGATGTAGGTGTTGGTCGCGCGCACGCGCACCCGGCCCACCAGCTCGGCCGAGCCGACGATGTAGCCGACCCGGACACCGGGGGCCACCGTCTTGGAGAACGAGCTGGCGTAGACCACGCGGCCGCGGCCCTCGTCGAGCTCGAGCATGGTCGGCAGCGGCTCGCCGGCGAAGCGGATCTTGACGTACGGGTCGTCCTCGAAGATGACGAAGTCGTACTGCCCGGCCAGCTCCAGCAAGCGCTTGCGCTTGGCCAGGCTCAGCGTGTAGCCGGCCGGGTTCTGGAAGTTCGGGATGATGTGGGCGAAGGTCGGGCGCAGGCCGCCCTCGAGCAGGCCCGCGAGCTCCTCGACATCGATCCCGTCGACGTCCAGGGACACCGGGCGCACGTCGGCGTCGCGGTCGCGCAGGCCCAGCAGGGTGCGGTCGTAGGTGGGGCGCTCCACGACGACCGGCTGCCCCGCGACGACGAGCTCGTCGAAGAGGAACGCGTCGGCCTGCATGGAGCCGTTGGTGACCAGCACCTGGTCCTCGGCGACGCCGTGCCACTCGGCGAGCAGCTTGCGCAGCGGGGGGTAGCCGATCGCGGTGCCGTAACCGAGGGCACCGCCGGGGTCTTGCGTGAGTGCGGCGTCCGCGGCGGCCTTGAGGCCTGCCACATCGATGATGTCGAGGGAGGGGGCGCCGCGGGCGAAAGAGATGAGTTCAGATGCCGTCACGCGTGAAATCTAGATGAACCGCCCCCGGCGGATGAGCCGGGGGCGGAGTGCTCAAGCGGGCCGGACGATCGCGATCGCCTTGCCCAGGACCGAGCGGCCGTCGAACTTGGCGTCCAGGTTGACCCGGACGGTGCCGTCGTCGTTGACCGCTCCGATCTTGCCGGTCAGCTCCAGCAGCGCGCCGGTGTCGTCGTTGGGGACCACCACGGGGCGGGTGAAGCGGGCCGAGTAGGTGACCAGCTCGCCCAGCCCCCACGCGGTGAGCACCCGGCCCGCCAGGGCCATGGTGAGCATGCCGTGCGCGATCACGTCGGGCAGCCCGACGCCGCGGGCGAACGCCTCGTTCCAGTGGATCGGGTTGAAGTCGAGCGCGGCCCCGGCGTAGCGCACGAGGTCGGCCCGGGTGATGTGGGTGGACAGCGGCGGCAGCACGTCGCCGACGGTGAGCTCGCTCATTCGCCCGCCTCCTCGGCGTCGCGCACGACCAACTGCGCCCGCGCGGTGACCCGCGGTTCGCCGCCCTCGGTCGCGATGTCGGCCCGCAGGGTGATGAAGTCGTTGCCCGCCCGGCTCATGATCGCCTCGACGGTGCTGGTGACCAGCAGCCGGTCCCCGGCCACCACCGGCGAGTGGTAGGCGAAGCTCTGGTCGCCGTGCACCATCCGGCTGTAGTCCAGCCCGAGGTCCGGGTCGCTGACGATCCGGTTGATCGCCGCCAGGTTCACGATCGTGGTGAACGTCGGCGGCGCCACCACGTCGGTGTACCCGAGGGCCCGGGCGGCCTCGGCGTCGACGTACTCCGGCCGCGGGTCGCCGATCGCCTCCGCGAACTCGCGGATCTTGGCCCGCCCCACCTCGTACACCGACTCCGGCGGGTACGTCCGCCCCACAAACGACTGATCAAGCGCCACGGACGAACCCTACCCAAGCCACGACGAGGGCCGGCCCACCCAGGGGTGGACCGGCCCTCGTCGAACTCGTGGGGAACTCGCAGGTCAGCGAGTTTCCTTGTGCAGGTTGTGCGTCTTGCAGTTCGGGCAGAACTTCTTCATCTCCAGGCGATCCGGGTCGTTGCGCCGGTTCTTCTTGGTGATGTAGTTCCGGTGCTTGCAGACCTCACACGCCAGCGTGATCTTCGGCCGCACGTCAGTAGAGGCCACGACAACACCCTTCCAAACTAGTGCCCGATCCCCGCCCGAACACCAGAGTCCCGGGAAGGCCGCCAGGCCGACCCCGGCGGGGGTCCGGGGGCTAGCCCCCGGCTGGGGGTCTGGGGGCTCGGCCCCCAGAACAATGCCGAAGCGATCCAGTCGATGCTCTCCATCGACACAGGTCGCCCATCGCGTAGCGGTGGCCGGACTTGAACCGGCGACACAGCGATTATGAGCCGCTTGCTCTACCGACTGAGCTACACCGCTTTGACATGGATCAAGCCGCGCCACACCGCCGATGTTCCCGGTGTACCGCGGCCGAACCGTCGAGCCCCTTTACGGAATCGAACCGTAGACCTTCTCCTTACCATGGAGACGCTCTGCCGACTGAGCTAAAGGGGCCTTGTCCCTGGGGACGGGCGTAACTTTACACATACCCCCGCAGAGCTCCAAAACGGGGGGTGGGCCTAGGAGAGCAAGGTCAGCACGGTCTCGTCGCGCAGGCCCCTGGCCTGCGTGGTCCTGGCCTGCAGCCACGCTTCCAGCCTGCTCTCGGAGAGCGGGCGGGAGATCAAGTAGCCCTGCGCGACGTCGCAACCCATGCCCGCCAACTGGTCCCGGGCGGCGTCGTCCTCGACACCCTCGGCCACCACGGTCAGACCGAGTGAGTGACCGAGCTCCACGATCGAGCGGACCACCGCCAGGTCGCCGAGATCGGTGCCCATGCCGAGCACGAAGCTCTTGTCGATCTTGACCTCGTCGACCGGCAGCTGGCGCAGGTAGGCCAGCGAGGAGTAGCCGGTGCCGAAGTCGTCCACGGCCAGCACCACGCCGAGGGCGTGCAGCCTGCGCAGCACCGGCAGGGCGCGCTGCGGGTCGGCCATCACGCCCGACTCGGTCAGCTCCAGGGTGAGCAGCTCCGGCGGGACACCGTGCAGTTCCAGGGCCTCGGCGACGCGGTCGGGGAAGGCCGGGTCATCGAGGCTGCGCACGGACAGGTTGACCGCCGCGGCGATCCGCAGGCCGCGGTCCATCCACTTGCGCACCCGGATCAGCGACTGGTCCATCACGAACCCGGTGAGCGCGTCGACCAGGCCCGCCGCCTCGACCGCGGGCACGAACTCGTCCGGGTCGAGCCTGCCGAACTCGGGGTGGCGCCAGCGGACCAGCGCCTCCACGCCGAGCACCTGGCGGCTCGGCAGCGCGACCTTGGGCTGGTAGTGGACCTTGACCTGGCCGCTCTCCAGCGCCGAGCGGAACTGGGTGACCAGCTGGAAGCGGCGCAGGAAGATCTGGCCCATGGTGGGCAGGTAGGCGCGCACGGTGTCGCCGCCGGAGCGGGCCGCGCGCAGCGCCACGTCGGCGCGCTGGAGCAGGGCGTCGACGTCGAGCTCGAGCGCCGCGCCGTCGCCCTCGCCCGAGCGCGGGGTGGAGTAGCCGACGACGGAGTTCGCCTCGACGGTGAGCCGGTCCACCGGGTACGGCGCGGCCAGCCCGGCGCGCAGCCGCTCGGCGATGGCCTGCGCCTCGTCGGGGGTGGTCTCGGTGAGCAGGACGGCGAACTGGCCGCCCTCGAGCCGGGCCAGCGGCACGTCCGGGCCGAGCGCGTCGCGCAGCCTGCGGCCCGCGGCGACGACCATCCGGTCGCTCCACGCGTAGCCGAGGGCGTCGCTGACGGTGGAGAGCACGTCGAGGTCGATGCGCAGCACGACCGACTCGTGGTGCTGGCGCAGGGGTTCGCCCGCGATGCGACGGAAGCCCGGGCGGTTGAGCAGGCCGGTCAGCGGGTCGTGGTAGGCGTCGTGGCGCAGGGTGGCGAGCAGCCTGCGGTTGTCCATCGCGGTGGCCAGGTGGCTGGCCATGGTGCCGATGAGCCGGTTGTCCGCCTGGCCGAAACCGCGCCAGCGGGAGAGCTTGTCGTGCGCCTCGACCACGCCGAGCAGGTGGCTCGCGCTGCGCAGCGGCACGACCAGGGCCTCGTCGGCGCCGCGGCGCAGCAGCGCGTGGCGGACCTCGGGGACCGAGTCGCCGCGGCGGAAGTGCCGCACGTGCGAGCCGGGCAGCCGCAGCAGCGCGTCGGCCCGGGAACCGGTGGCCTCGACCTGGTGGACGTCGGCGGGCAGCTCGTCGCCGGAGACCACGGTGTGCAGCGGCAGCTGCGGGTCGAAGCGCAGCCGCAGCACGATCCGGGCGGCGCCGAGCTGGTCCTTGATCCGGTCGGCGATGACCTGCCACTCGTCGTTGTCGGTCACCTCGGCCAGCTCGGCCGGGTCGGCCAGGCCGAGGGACGGCTTGGCGGCGGCCTGGTGCCCGGAGCGGGCGACGACCAGGCTGACCTCGGAGAGCGCCTCGAGGTCGCGCTGCTCGCGGAGCAGCCCGGAGTAGGCGATGTAGAGCGCGGAGAGACCGCCGAGAGCGAGTACCAGCAGGGGCCAGCCAGCCTCGGCGTGCACCACGACCTGGTAGCCCACCACGCCCATCGAGGCGTTGACCAGGCCGAGGACCAGGGTGCGCAGGACCAGGCGGACGGCGGCGCCCAGGCGCATCCGGCGGCCGAGGATGCGGACGCAGACCAGCGCCAGCAGGGTGCTGGAGAGCGGCGCGGCCAGCGCGCCGGCGAGCACACCGGCCCAGGCGGGCCCGTAGCCCAGCGAGTTGACCCAGGCGGCCACGGCGAAGGCGCAGGTGATCTCGAAGACCATGGCGCCGGCGTTGTAGAGGATGCGGTCCTGGACCTTGCGGACCAGCAGGGTGCCGACGCCCGCGAGCAGGTGGGCGGCGAGCACGACCTCGAACGGGGCGACGAACAGACCGATGACGAGCGGGATCTCGGAGAAGGAGATCGTCCAGGACACGCCGGTGCGGACGTCGACGTTGATCGCGAGCTGCTCGGCGAGCAGGAACCCGAGCGCCAGCAGCACCCCGATCCAGATGACCCCCGGGCGCTCCTGCGGCGCCAGCCGCCAGGAGACCAGCGCGGCGGCGGTGATCGCCGAGACCAGGATCAAGATGGAGAAGGCGAGGAAGCGGCGGTTGGGCGCGGGGTCCTCGACGAGCCACTGCTGGCCCTCGGGCTGCCCCTGCGCCGCTCGGCCCTCGGCCGGAACGCCTTGGGCCGGTTGGCCGCCGACCGGTCGGCCCACCGCGGTCGGCGCACCTGCCGGACGCTGATCGGCCGCGCCAGGGTGGTCCGGCATGCAACCTCCTCGAACGGCCGATGAGTGGCCCCTGCTGGCCCGTACCCGCGCATGGCAGGTCCCCCGACGGCGAGCTGACTGTACCCCGATCAGGCGAAAGAGGCACGTGTGCTAGTTACTCCCGGACACCAACTTTTGTCCGGGCTCAGCAGGTGAGACGGCCGCTGAGAACGGTGACAGCGCGACCGGTGAGGCGTACGCGCGCGCCGTCGACGGCCACCCCGACGGTGCCGCCCCGGGCCGAGAGCTGCTTGCCGACCAGCAACGACTTGCCGAGTTCCGGCGCCCAGTAGGCGGCCAGGGTGCAGTGCGCCGAGCCGGTGACCGGGTCCTCGTCGACCCCGACCGCCGGGTAGAAGCAGCGGCTCACGAAGTCGGCGGGGTGATCACCGGAAGCGGTGACAATCACTCCTCTGGCGGATTCCCGCGCGAACGCAGCGAGATCAGGTCGCAGGGCCCGCACCTCGTCGGCACTGGCGACCCGGACCAGGAAGTCCTCCCGGCCGCGGGCGACCTGCTCGATGGTGACCCCGGGCAGCGCGGCGACCAGCACCGGCGGTGGCTCGACCGGCTGCAGCGTGTCGGCGGGGAGGTCGAGCTCGATGCCGTTCGCGGTCGGGGTGCAGGTCAGCACGCCGCTGCGGGTGGCGAACCGCCGCTCGCCGCCCAGCACGTGCGCCGCGGCCAGGGTCGCGTGGCCGCACAGGTCGACCTCGGCCACCGGGGTGAACCAGCGCAGCGGGATCGGGTCGGTCCCGCGCACGTCGGCGAACGCGGTCTCGGAGAGGTTGAGCTCGGCGGCCACGGCTTGGCGCCAGTCGTCGTCGCGGTCCTCGGTCAGCAGCACGACCCCGGCCGGGTTGCCGCGGAACGGTTGGTCGGTGAACGCGTCGACGACGTGCACCTCGGGCGCTGTCCTGGGTCCGGCCATGCCCGCGACGTTACTGCGCTCCGCTGACCCCGGTCGGCCGCGAATGGCCTTGAATGTCGGGGTGCAGCCAGAGGAGATCGCCGAAGAGCACGCCGCGCGCCTGCTGGCGCTGGACCCGTTGCTGCCCGCGCCGCCGCCGCTGGCGCCCGGGGCGGGCACGCCGCTGAGCGTGCCCGGTGGGGCGGCGGTGGCCTGGTACCAGGAGTTGGCGGTGGGCACGGCGGCGCGGACGTGGGAACCGAGTCGCAAGCACAACCTGGAGGTGCGGCTGGCCGGGGCGCACCAGGCGAGCAGCCTGGGCGCGTTGCTGGACCAGTGGTTCGACCTGGTCTACAGCTCGGTGGAGCCCGGTGACACCGACTGCGCGGCGGTGGTCGAGCTGCCCAGCCGGGACACCGAGGCGGTGTTGGCGTTGGTGCGCCGGGGTTTCTCGCCGGTGAGCGTGATCGCGGTCCGGCGCGCGGGTCGCCCGGGACCTGCCGGGGATTCGGGCGCGCGGATCCGCGCCGCGACCGCGGCCGACCTGGACGCGGCGCTGGCGCTGAACCTTGAGGTAGTGGCCTACGACGCCCCCTTCGGCAAGATCACCCCGCGCGAAGACACCGCGGAGGCGCTGCGCAACCAACTGGTCTACCTGCTGGGGTTGGCCGAACCGGTGGTGTGGGTGGCCGAGCGGGACGGGCGGGCGGTGGGACTGGTGCACGTCCAACTGCCGCCGACCTCGTCGTGGGCGCAGCGCTACACCGCCGCCGACGGTGTGGGGTACCTGGCGTGCCTCGGGGTGACGGCGTCCGAGCGCGGCAGCGGGGTGGGCAGCGCGTTGGCCGCGCACGCGCACGCGGTCTTCGACGCAGCGGGCCTGCCGGTGACCTTGCTGCACCACGCGCTGCCCAACCCGCGCTCGACCCCGTTCTGGTACGCGCACGGCTACCGTCCACTGTGGACTACCTGGCTGCGTCGCCCGGTCCGCCGCTGAGGAAGCGGGCCAGGTCGGCGGCCTCGGCGGCGACGTCGACCGGCGGGTCGGTCAGCACACCGGCCCCGGTCTGCTTCCAGGTGGCGACCACCCGGCCGTCGACCAGGACGGTGGGCATGATGAACCCGCCTCCCGCCTGGACGCGCTTGGCCAGCTCCGGCGGGACAACGCCGTCGCGGGAGCGGTAACCGAGCAGGTAGCCGTCGAAGTGGCCGAGGAGCCGGACGGTGCGCCCGGGGTCCGGCGGGATCGGCGGTTGGTCGAGGCCGCGGAACGCCGTGCGCGCCTTGCCCAGCGGCAAACCGGACCAGGCGGCGAAGTCCTCGGCGGTGGCAGGCGCGTGGCCCGCGAGGTAGCGCTCGGCGAGGCGGGCGAGGGCCACCGGTTCGTCCACCGCCGGCCCGGGGTCGAAGCGGACGTAGGTGGGCTCGGTGTCCGAGCGGTCCGGTCCGCGCCGGATCCGGCCGGTCATCGCGGCGTAGCTGATCAGGTGCGCCGGGGCCTGGGTCTTGGCGTCGAGGGCGATGCCCGCGGCGGCCAGGTCGGCGAGCAGCTCGGCCCGACTGCGCGGGACGTCGGTGGTGATCACCTCGGCGGCCTGCTCGACCAGGGCGTCGTCCAGGCCGAGGCGGTGGCGGCGACCGCGCAGACCGTGCGCGAAGCGCGGCCCGAGCAGCTGCACGACCCAGCCCGCGTCCTCGGTGGCGAGCATGTGCAGGGTGCCGCGCATCGCCCAGGTGCGGACCACCGCGCCCGCGGCGCACGCATCGTCCACATCGGACTTGACCAGCCCGCCCGTGCGCGCCCGCACCGCCAGCCGGGCGGCGCGCACGTCCTGCGACTGCACCGCGAGCACGCGCCGGACCGCCTCGACCGCGGTGCTCGACCGCGGCCCGGCCAAGCCCTGGGCCACCGTGCGGGCGACCAGGCTCATCGGGCGAACAGCAGCCCGGGATCGGCCAGCGCCTTGAACTCCAGCGCGTTGCCCGCCGGGTCGCGCAGGAACATCGTCCACTGCTCCCCCGGCTCGCCGGCGAAGCGGACGTAGGGCTCGATCACGAACTCGGTGCCCACCGCGCGCAGCCGATCGGCGAGCTCGTGGAAGGCGGGCACGTCGAGCACCAGGCCGAAGTGCGGCACCGGCACGCCGTGGCCGTCGACCGGGTTGGTCGCGGCGTCCCCGCGCGCGGGTGCGAGGTGGGTGACGAGCTGGTGGCCCGCCAGGTCCCAGTCGACCCAGGTGTCGCTGTCGCGGCCCTGGGGACAGCCCAGGACGACGCCGTAGAAGTGCCGGGCCGCGGCGAGGTCGTCGACCGGTATGGCCAGGTGGAAGGCGGGCTTGCTCATGGCCAGACGGTAGCGCGGAAGTTTTCCGCCGACCTTGGCAACCTTTCCCGCCGCGGCACGGTCTAGGGGGTGAACGGGAGCGACGGCGGGGGAGGTGGCGGTGTGCGGGGCGGCGATCTGGACTTCGACGGGTTCGTCCGCGAGCGCTACGACCAGCTGCTCCGCTACGCCGTCATGCTCACCGGCCGCCGGTGGGACGCCGAGGAGATAGTGCAGGAGGCGTTGCTGCGTTGTTTGCGGCGGTGGCGTCGGGTGCCGGCGGACAACGCGGTCGCTTATGCCCGTAAGGCGATCTATCACGAGTTCTTGCGGGTGGCGAAGCGGAAACCGCAGGTGCCGTTGGACGAGCTGACCGAGCAGCTGGACCTGGAGGACTTCTCCGGGGCGGTGGTCGACCGCGACCACGTCTTGATCATGTTGCAGCAGCTGCCGCCCCGGCAGCGGGCCGCGGTGCTCGCGCGGGTGGTGCACGACCTGTCCGAGGCGCAGGCCGCGGTCGAGCTGGACTGCTCGGTCGGCACCGTGAAGTCGCTGACCAGCCGGGGGATGGCCCGGGTCAGGCAGCTGTGGGGACAGGGGCAGTGGGGGCAGGAGCAGGCGGCCGCACCGGGAAGGAGGGGGTCATGATCGCTGAGGAGCAGGACCGCACCGTCAGCAGGCTGCGGCAGGAGCTGGGCACCGTGGACGTGCGCAGCAGGTCCGACCACCTCGACCGGGTGCTGCGGCAGGTGCACGGGCGCAGGCGCGAGCAGCGCCAGCAGCGCTTGCAGATGCTGGCCGCGATGGCCGTCGTGGTGCTCGCCGTGGCGGGGGCGTTCGTGGTGATGTGGCGGACCGCCGACGGCCCGGACCAGGTGGAGACCGCCTCGGTGCTGGACTGGCCGGTGCGCGGCGACCGGGCGGGCGACCAAGACCTGTTGTCCCGGGCCGAGGCCGCGTGGCGCGGGTCGGCGCGCGGTCCGGGCGGGCCGGTGCGCGCGGTGTACGCGGGCACCTCGCCCAACCGGGCGGCCAGTTTCCTGGTGGTGGCGCTGGTGTCGCCGGGCACCGCGGGCCGCGACCGGGTGGCGTTCGTGACCACCCCGGTGAGCGTGACCGGGAAGCCGGACGCGCGGCGGCTGCTGGTGCGGTCGGTGACCACGGTCGACGCGACCCAGCGCGGCATCGGCTTCCTGGCCGCGCACGCGGCGGGCGGCGACGAGCCGATCAGCGGCGGCGCCACCATCGGCGTGGCCATCGCCGCGCCGGGGGCCGCCGAGATCGAGGTGCGCACCTCCCTGCTCGACGACCAGGCCGACACCCCCGAGATCGAGCCGGGCGTGCTGTGGCCGGTGTTCGAGACCGGGGTCGGGGCGTGGAACTCCGGGATGACGGTGACCTCGGGCGGTCGGCCCGCGTCCTTCCGGCTCGCCGCCGGGGTCGACGACGCGCGGACCGAGCCGGTGGCGCTGCGCACCGTGGACTCGACGCTGCGCGCGATCGGCGACGACGTGCGCCCCGGCGACCTGATCGCGACCCCCGAGGGGGTGCTGGGTGTGGTCCGCGACGCCACCGGCACGGTCGACACCCGGCTGACCGCGATCGGTCAGGTCGGCCTGGTCCGGTTGGCGATCTCCACCGTGCCCGGCCGCTTCGTCGACGGACCCGGTGGGACCACGCTGTTCGAGGCGACCGGGCCGGGTGAGTTCACCTCGGGCAACCGGGTGCTGCTGGTCGGGCGGGACCGCCCGGAGCTGTCGTTCAACGTCGCCCGGTTGTCCCGCTCGGGCGGTCTGTGGCAGGCCGAGCGGGTCGTCGACCCGCTGCGGACGAGCGCGGTGATGAGGATCGAGAACCCATGAGAAGACCACCGAGCAGGACGGGGACGGGGCGGCAGGGGCTGCCCCGCCCCCGGACCTGCCGATCAGCTGGCCGAGGCCCAGCCGTTGCCCCACACCCGGGCGCCGGGGCCCCAGTCCTTGGTGAGCTTGAAGAAGTGCTCGTGGTAGGGGTAGAGGCCGGTCCAGCAGTAGCCGTAGTAGCTGCCGTTGAGGGAGTAGCGGACCGGCACGCCGACCCGGGTGTCGGTGCCGAACGCGTTCCAGATCTCGACTCTGATCTCCTTGGCGAAGTAGGTCGGGTCGGTGCTGCCGGTGCCGCGCAGGCTCACGCACACCTTGCCGCCGCTGGTCGGCCAGAAGGTGCGCGAGGCCAGCGTGGAGCTGAAGTCGTAGGAGAAGTTGAAGGGCAGGCTGACCGCCTGGGCCGCCACCCCCGCGCCGGTGGGCCGGTCGGTGCCGTCGTCGGGCACCAGCGGCAGATCGGGTGCCCCGGGGATTGGTCGCCCCGCGGTGACCTTGGCGACTTCGGTCGGGTCCTTGTCCTTGTCCCGCGGCTCGGCGGTGGCTTGGGCGGCGCACGCCAGAACCGCGAGTATTGACAGGACCAGGGCAGCGAAACGCTTTATCGATGACATGGGATAACCCCCGAACTTCGATTCCGGAAGACAGGAAAGGAAAGCTAGCCAGTGCACATGGTGGTCCACGTCCCGCAATCGGGTGACACCGGCGTCAAATGTGCTATTGACCGGCAACAATGCAGCGAATGACGGAACCGGCAATGACCGACGAGAGTAGCCCGCGCGGCCGTTCGGCTGAATGGGTTTATTCTGTGAATTACCGGGAGCCACCACCGGCTGGGCCATGCGGGTCCGCGCGCCGCCCGACTGGCGCCCGGGGCGCGGCCGGGCCGGGTGCCAGTGTGGCCCACGCGGACCGACCTGCGGCTATTCGACGTATTCGGTTAAGGCAGCCCGCGGGTCCGGCCTGCTGAACCGCAAAGATTTCCGCCGGGTTGGCTCCCCCGCGGAAATCGCGCTCCCATCGCGCCGCCCTCGCGTGCGATGTGAGCGCGGGGGACCGGCCGCACTGTGCAGGGGTGCGGCCGGTCCCACCACCTTTCGTCGATTCACTGTGATCATTGTGAAAAGCCGCCCAGGGCCGTGGAAATCCCGACCGGAACGGGTCAGGCGTCCTCGAACCGGCTGCCCCACATGCCCTCCGGGCTGAACCCGGTCGCGTCCGCGCCCGCCAGCGCGGGCAGCAGCATCCGCCACATCTCGGTCAGGCTGCGCGGGAGGTCGACGCCGTCGCGGCGGTGCCACCAGACCAGCTCCAGGCCGACGGCGACCGCGGTAACCAGGGTGGCCTGCAGCTCGACCGCGGGCGGGTCGGCCAGCGGCGAGTCCGCGGCCCGCAGGAAGTGGTCGACCGCGGCGCACCAGTGCTGCAGGAACGGGTCGCGGCGGTCACCGGCGCGGGCCAACCGCAGGCTGGCCCGCACGGTTGGCTCGCTCTGCAGCCAGCCGACCAGCGCGTGCGTCAGGTCGATCACCGACTGCAGCGCGGGCCGCTCGGCGGTGGCCAGCTTGCCGACCAGCTCGGCCACCAGGTCGCAGGCCTCGTTCTGCACGGCCCGGCAGATCTCGTCCTTGGAGGCGAAGTGGAAGTACAGCGCGCCCTTGGTGACCCCGCCCGCGCGGCAGATCCGGTCCAGGCTGGCACCGGCGTAGCCGTGCCGGGCGAACTCCTCGGCCGCGGCCTCCACCAGGTGCGATCGGGTGAGCTCGGAACGCGCCTGCCTCGGCATCAGCCCACCCGCCGGATCGATAACGAGCCCAAGAAGTCCATCGCGGTCGCTCCCCCTGTCGGCACGTCGGGAGCACAGTACAAAACCGACCGCGCGGTTTGTCAAGGCGGTCTCAGGCCGAGATGGCGGCCGCCCCTGACTCCACAATGGACTTGAAGCGGGCGCTGCGCCGGGGTGGGACCAGGCCGGGGAGCACGATCTGCCACATGTCGCGCATCCGGTCGGCCAGGTCCGCCCGGCCCGCGAGCACCTGCGAGGTGGTCTGCACCCCGGTGAACGAGGCGACCATGAACGCCGCGACCGCGTCCGGCTCGAGCCCCTCGCGCAGGTCGCCGTCCTGCTGGGCGGCGACCAGGCAGTCCCGGCACAGCGCGATCCACCAGCGGTAGGCGTCCGGCGCGGGCGAGGTGAAGGTGCCCTGCTCGATCACCAGCCGGATGCCCGCGCGCACCCGCACGTCCTCGCGCAGGCTCTCCGCCATCCGGAAGCTGAGCTCGATGAGCGTGCGCAGCCCGAGCTCGGCGCCCTGCGCGGTGTCCCAGACCCCGAACTGCTCGTCGATCAGCGCCTGGGCGAGCTCCTCCTTGGAGGCGAAGTGGAAGTACAGCGCGCCCTTGGTGACCCCGGCCTTGACCAGGATGTCCGATAGGCTGGCGGCCGCGAATCCGTGCTCGTCGAACACCGCCGCGGCCGCGTCCAGGATGACCGCTCTGGTCCGCTCTGCCCGTTCTTGGCGTGGCACAGGCCAATCCCTCCGAAAGTCCCTAACTGGGTTACCCACCGGTGGTGCAAGATGCGCGCGAAGCGCAACGCAGAGCGTAGCCCAAACTTCTGGCGAATCTTGAAAGAAAACCGTCCGGTAGGTATTAGCTTATTGGTGTCCCGCACGCCCAGGTGGGGCCAGGCACGAGGGGGAACCGATGGCGTCCATGATGGCGGACGAGAGAAACGGCGCCGCGGGGCCATTACCCCACGCGGGGCCGTCCATGTACGAACAGACGGTCCCGCGGCACCTCGTCCACCGTTCGGCGGTGTCGGAGGTGTTCCTGACCGGGTTCCAGCAGGTCGGCGTCGACACCTTCCACGTCGCGGCGCAGTGGCCGCGGGCCCACACCTTCTTCGGCCCGCGCAACCCGACCACGCACGACCCGCTGCTGTTCGTCGAGACCATCCGCCAGGCCGGGCTGCTGGTGGCCCACCGCGGCCTGGCCGTGCCCCTCGACCACCGGTTCCTCTCCCACCACAAGACCTACGACATCGACCCCGAGGGGCTGGTCGTGGGCAGGCGCCCGACCGACGTGCTGCTGGTGGTGACCGTGCCCGCGGGCCCGCCCGCGCAGGCCCGGCGGATGATGCGGTTCAGCTGCCACCGCGACGGCGAACTGGTCGCGACCGCGGCGGTGCAGTGGAGCTGCCTGAGCGACGGGTCCTACCGCCGGGTGCGCGGCGACCGGATCACCTGCGGCCAGACCCCGACCGAGCCCGCGGCGGGCCCGGTGCCGCCGCGGTCGGTGGGCCGCGTGCGCGCCGAGGACGTCGTGCTCACCCCGACGCCGGTCGACCGGGCCTGGTCGCTGCGGGTGGACACCCGGCACCCGGTGATGTTCGACCACCCCACCGACCACGTGCCGGGCATGGTGGCGGTGGAGGCGGCGCGGCAGGCGGCGATGCTCACCATGGGCACCCCCGACGCGCTGCCGGTGGCCGCGCGCTTCGGGTTCCACCGGTTCATCGAGTACGACGAGCCGTGCGTGGTGGCGGCCGATCCGCCGGTGGTCGTCGACCACGACCGCACGGAGGTCGCGGTGCGGCTCACCCAGGGCCGCGACGTCGCGGTGGACGGTGTCCTTACGCTTGTCAGGCATGACTGAGTCTGCGCTGTTGAGTTGCCCCACCGACCTCGGGCAGGTCCTGGTGACCGGTGGCACCGGCTTCATCGGCTCGGCGGTGGTGCGCGCGCTGCTGGGGGCCGGGGTGAGTCCCGCCAAGACCAGGGTGCTCTCCCGGCGCGGCCTGCCGGAGTGGATGAGCGCGGTCGGCGTCCGGTCGGTGCGCGCCGACCTGCCCGATCCGTCCGGTGTGGACAGTGCGGTGGCCGGGGTGGACACGGTGCTGCACCTGGCCGCACACGTCGGCTCGGACCCGCGGCGCTGCGACGCGGTGAACATCGGCGGCACCCGGGCGATCCTGAGCGCGGCGCGCCGGGCCGGGGTGCGCCGGACGGTCCAGCTGAGCACGTCCTCGGTGTACGGCGAGTCCGTCCACAGAGGACACCGCGAGGTGGAGATCACGCCCGCGCCCGCCTCGGCCACCAGCCGCTCCCGGCTGGCCGCCGAGGAGGTGGCGCTCGGCGAGGGGTCGATCGTGCTGCGCCCGCACCTGGTCTACGGCGCGGGCGACCGGTGGTTCGTCCCCACCCTGGCCCGGGTGCTGCGCGCCGTCCCGACCTGGGTCGACGGCGGCACCGCGCTGGCCTCGCTGGTGGCGGTGGACGACCTGGGCGCGGCCATCGCGCGGCTGGCCGACCCGGCGGTGGACCTCGAGCCGGGCGCGATCCTGCACGTGAACCACCCGGTGCCGGTGAGCATGCGGTGGCTGATCAGCTCGCTGGCGGCGTGGACCGGCTTCCCGCTGCCGTCGGGCTCGCTGCCCCGCGCCGAGCACCGGGAGCGCACGCGGCGGGCGCTGCCGTGGCTGACCGACCACCAGTTCTCGCTCTTCGCCGACGACCACTACTACGACAGCACCCGCATCTGGACCGCGACCGGCGTCGACCCCGGCCCCGGGCCCGGGGTGCGGCTGGCGGCGGCCGCGGGCTGGTACCGGGAGACCCTCGCGGGCGCCAACTCGAACTGAGGGTCATAAAGTTCTAGAACTCTTGGCGGTTGTGAGCTACCGTCTGCGTCATAGAGTTCTAGAACTTTAAGGGAGGCTCCCGTGCGTGACGCACCCGCGGTGGATCGCATCCGCGCTGGTCAGATGGCCGAGCCCAGCACGGCGGGCCGCTTCGGCGGGTTCGGCGGCCGGTTCGTGCCCGAGTCGCTGGTACCCGCGTGCCAGGAGGTCGAGCGGGCCTTCCGCGAGGCGTGGGCCGACCCCCGCTTCCGCGGCCAGCTGGACCGGCTGCTCGCCGGCTACGCGGGCAGGCCCACGGCGCTGACCCCGGCGTGGCGGCTCTCGGGTGACCTCGGGATCACCCTGCTGCTCAAGCGCGAGGACCTGGCGCACACCGGGTCCCACAAGATCAACAACGTCCTCGGCCAGGCGCTGCTGGCCCGGCGGATGGGCAAGACCCGGCTGATCGCCGAGACCGGCGCGGGCCAGCACGGTGTGGCCACCGCGACCGCCGCCGCGCTGCTGGGGATGCGCGCCACGGTGTTCATGGGCCAGCGGGACATCGAGCGGCAGGCGTTGAACGTGTTCCGGATGGAGATGCTGGGCGCCGAGGTCGTGCCGGTCACCTCCGGCAGCCGCACGCTCAAGGACTCGTGCAACGAGGCCATGCGGCACTGGGTGGGCGCCGTCGAGGACTCCTACTACTGCATCGGCTCGGTCATGGGACCGCACCCGTACCCGTGGATGGTCCGCGAGTTCCAGCGGGTCATCGGCGACGAGGCCCGCACGCAATGCGCGACGGAACTCCCCGCTGCCGTCCCGGACTACGTGGTCGCCTGCGTCGGCGGCGGGTCGAACGCGGCGGGCACGTTCGCCGGGTTCGTCGACACCTCGGCCCGGCTGATCGGCGTCGAGGCGGCGGGCGGTGCCGCGATGACCGATGGCGCCGTGGGTGTCCTGCACGGCTTCCGGTCCCGGGTGCTGCAGGACGACCAGGGGCAGATCGCCGAGGCGCACTCCGTCGCCGCCGGACTCGACTACCCGGGGATCGGGCCGGAGCACGCACATCTGGGTGAACTCGGTCGAGCGACATACGTGACCGTCGGCGACGACGAGGTGGTCGCCGCCGTGCACCGGCTGGCCCGCAGCGAGGGCATCCTCTGCGCGCTGGAGTCGGCCCACGCCGTCGCCTGGGTCATCCGCGCCGCCGAGTCGGGAGAGCTGCCACCGGGGGCGACCGTGCTGCTCACGCTGTCCGGCCGGGGCGACAAGGACATGAGCGCACTGATGGAGCTGGCATGACCCTCGAGACCCACCTGCGCGCCGTCCGGGAAGGCGGCCGCACCGCACTGGTCCCCTACGTCACCGGCGGCATCACCGAGTCGTGGACCGATCTCCTGGCCGCGTACGAGGCGGCGGGCGCGGACGCGATCGAGATCGGCCTGCCGTTCTCCGACCCCATGCTCGACGGCGTCACCATCCAGGAGGCATCGGACCGGTCACTCGCCCGGGGGACCACGGTCGAGTCGATCCTGTCCGACCTGGCGGGGATCTCGGTCGGCATCCCCTTGATCGCCATGACCTACGCCAACCTGGCCCTGCGGGACGGCTTCTGCGCCCGGCTGCGCGCCGCGGGCGTCGTGGCCCTGGTGGTCCCGGACGTCCCGTTGGACGAGGTGTCGGACCTGGAGCGGTCCGCGGCGGCGGCAGGGGTGGAACTGGTCCTGTTGGCCGCACCGTCGACCCCGCCCGCCAAACTCCCGGAGATCGCCACCCGCAGCCGAGGTTTCCTGTACGCAATCAGCCGCATGGGCACCACCGGCGAAGCAGGTGAACTCGCCGAGTCGGCCACCGTCCTCGCGGACGCGATCCGCAACGCGACAGATCTCCCGGTCCTGGTCGGCTTCGGCGTCTCCACCCCCGCGCACGCCGTCCACGCGGCCCGCCACGCCGACGGCGTCGTGGTCGCGTCCACGCTGATGCGCGCGCTCCTCGACGGCGCCACGCCGAGCGAAGTCGGGGCCCGAGTGGCGGCGATGCGCACCGCCCTGGACACAATGGCCCCATGAGCGAACGGCGGCGTACCCCCAAGTACGCCGCCATCGCCGAAGACCTGACCACCAAGATCCACAACGGCGAGTACGCCCCGGGCACGGCACTGCCCGGCCAGCACGAGCTGAGCGCCCACTACGGCGTCACCCTCATGACCCTCCGCCAGGCCTTGAGAGTGCTGGCGGACGACGGGTTGATCTCCCAGGAACCCGGCCGCGGCACCTTCGTACGGTCCCCCACCGCCGCCTACCGCTTGGAGTCCCTGCGCAGCATCGGCGACGACCTGCGCGCCCAAGGTCTGCCGTTGACCACCCGCGTTATCCACCGGAGCGTGCGCGCCCTCCCGGTGGGGATCGCCGACATCTTGGCCGCGCCAGGCGGTACCGGCCTGCGCCTGGAACGCGTCCGCGAGATCGGCGGGCGGCCAGCCGTGCACCAGGTCTCGTGGGTCCCCGCCCCGCACGGCCCCACCATCCGCGACCAGGACTTCACCGCGGTGTCGCTGTACGAGGCCTTGGCATCGGTGGGCGCCCAGGTCCACACCGCCACTGAACGCCTGATCCCGGTGGCCCTGCCCGCGCCGGTCGCCGCGCTGCTGGACCGGCCCCCGGGCACCCCGACCTTCCAGAGCAACCGCACCACCCACGCCGCCGACGGCACCCCACTGGTCCACGACCAGGCCACCATCCTCGGCGACCTCATGGAAATCCGCACCGAGCGCTCCGTCCACACCCAAACCGTGCACTGGACCCCCGCCACGCCCTGAGGACAGTCACAGCCCAACCGGCACCATCCCCAAGCCGGGCGGAAGGTGCAGCCAGGCCGTGGACTCCGCGTCCCACCCGGTCAACACCGCCGCCCCACACGGTGCGACAACCGGGACGTACTGCGCGGTGAGAAGACCGCTTACAGTCAGATGCACGGCATCGATGTCCTCGGCCGCTTGAGCCCAGTGCACCCGGGTGCTGCCGTTCACCGAGCGCGGATAGTGGTTCACGAGGCGCTCGTAGTCGGCCGGGGACCCGATGGTGAACACCCTGACGGCCGCCGGGTCGAAGGTGACGGTGAACAGCTGCCTGTCGTGGCCGAACTCCGCCCACTCGCCCCACTGCCAGGTGCTGGTCCCGTCGGGGAGGAACGAGGAGGTCCACAGCGCGCCACCCGGCTTGTCGTCAGCCGCGGTTCCGTCGACCAGCGAGATCGCACGCGGGGCCGCGTCGTCGGCGAACCGCGATTGAGGCGAGCGCAGCGCGGCGTCGCCGAGGGGACCGGTCGACACGCGCCGCAGGACGGCCGCGGCCATGTCCTCGATCTCGGGCGCGGGCCGGGCGGTGAACTCGCGGCCGGAGTGCCGCAGGGACGCCGCGAAGGTGACGTGCCGGTAGAGGTCAACGTCGGCGAGGTGGTCGACCTGGTCGGTGTCGGCGAGGAAGTCGCGCAGGAGCAGGCACAGTTCGATGAGCACGGGACTGCGGACGTGATCGACCACGAGCAACCCTCGAAGTGCCTAGGCGGCTGGAGTACCCGACTGTAGCCACGCGGGGCGCGGGGCATCGCACGCTCGCTCGCACCCCGCGGCGGACTAGCAACTGACGGGCACGATCCCGTCTGGCGGCTGTGCTCGTGCCGCCGCCGCTTTGGGCTCCAGTCCCAATACCTCTTCATGCCTTTACAGTTGATCACCACGCTGCTGGTCGCGTTACCTGCGTCCACGAGCAATTCGATCCCGCGCTAATGTCGCCCAGAGTCGGAACGCGGAGGAATACGTGGACGAGGATTGGTCGGCGGTCGCGACGGCCATCAAGTCGCGGTTGCGTGAACTCAATCTGGGCCAGCGGAAGCTCGCGGAGCGGTCGCAGGTCTCGCAGGCCATCATCCGCGAACTGGAGAACCACACAGTCGAACGCCGCCGCAACACCAAGACCCTCGAAGCGCTGTCCCTCGCCCTCGAATGGCACCCCGGCCACCTGGCCGCCGTGCTGTCGGGCCGGACACCGCTCAAGCCCGGCGAGACCGGCGACATGACCAGCGACCTGATCCTGTCCAGACTGGAGGCAATCCAAGATCGCCTCGACGACATGAACGACCGCCTCGAAGCACTCACCACGGACGTCATCAGCCTGGTTCACCAGAACGAGCAGCCCGACCGCCGGTAGGCCGTACCTCCGGGAAACTCGCCGGTCTGGACGCCCTGCGGGGCTGACGGGCCTACAGGACTTCGGCCACCCATGGCCTGCCGGTTCTGGTCAGACAGCGCGAAAAGCCCCTGTGACTTAAAAGCACAGGTCACAGGGGCTTTTGGCTGGCGTGGCGGGTAGAGGATTCGAACCTCTGTAGCTTTCGCGACGGATTTACAGTCCGCTCCCATTGGCCGCTCGGGCAACCCGCCGGGTGTCCGGTGCGACCGGACGGCAGGAACCTTACCCAACCGATCGGGGGGACTTCCACGGGGTACCCCCTGCGCGGCGCGGGGGTGGGTGGGGGTGGCGGCGGTAGCATGCGGGCCGTCCTGAGATCCCCTGATCGCGGAGGTGCGTGGCACGTGGCGGACCCGTCATTCGACGTGGTGAGCAAGGTCGACCGGCAAGAGGTGGACAACGCGCTCAACCAGGCGGCGAAGGAGTTGGCCACCCGGTTCGACTTCCGCAACACCGGGGCGCAGGTGAGCTGGTCGGGCGAGGAGGCGATCGCCTTCGAGGCCGAGACCGAGGAGCGGTGCGCGGCCGCGATCGAGGTGTTCAAGGAGAAGCTGATCAAGCGCGGCATCTCCCAGAAGGCCTTCGACATCGAGGAGCCCGCGCTCTCCGGCAAGGTCTACAAGGTCACCGGCACGCTCGTGCAGGGCATCTCCTCGGAGAAGGCCAAGGAGATCGCCAAGAAGGTCCGCGACGAGGGCCCCAAGGGCGTCCAGGCGCAGATCCAGGGCGACCAGCTCCGGGTCACCGGCAAGAAGAAGGACGCGCTGCAGGACGTCATCACCCTGCTCAAGGGCGCCGACTTCGGGATCGCGATCCAGTTCACCAACTACCGCTGACCGGCGGGGGCGGCGGTCTCGGGACCTGAGACCGCCGCGTCACCCGGCTGCCGTGCAGGCACGTGGCGAGGGACTCGTAACTCCACGCTCCGTGAGGACGATTCACTCAGGGGTGTGGGGACGAACAGGGGTCGACAAGGGCTGCCGCGGCAACCGGACGCGTCGGTAGCCTCGACGGCGGAACCCGTGCCCGAGCCGCGCTGAGCACTCTCGGCGCGGGTCCAGCCACGACAGGAGCCGTGTGATGAAGGGCATCGTCCTCGCAGGTGGTAGCGGGACCAGGCTGCACCCGATCACCCAGGCGGTGTCCAAGCAGCTGCTCCCGGTCTACGACAAGCCGATGATCTACTACCCGCTCTCGGTGCTCATGCTGGCCGGGATCCGGGAGATCCTCATCATCTCGACCCCGGCGGACCTGCCGAACTTCCGCCGCCTGCTGGGCGAGGGCACCCAGTACGGGCTGAGCTTCTCCTACGCCGAACAGGCCCACCCGAACGGTCTGGCCGAGGCGTTCATCATCGGCGACGAGTTCATCGGCGACGACGACGTGGCCCTGGTCCTGGGCGACAACATCTTCTTCGGCACCGGGTTCTCGCAGCTCATGCAGGCCAACATCAGCGCGATCGACGGCGCGGTGCTCTTCGGCTACCCGGTCAAGGATCCCGAGCGCTACGGCGTCGGCGAGGTCGACGAGACCGGCACGCTGCTCTCGATCGAGGAGAAGCCCGCCGTGCCCAAGTCGAACCGGGCGATCACCGGGCTGTACTTCTACGACAACGACGTGGTCAAGATCGCCAAGAACCTCACCCCGTCCGCGCGCGGCGAGCTGGAGATCACCGACGTCAACCTGGAGTACCTGCGCCAGGGCCGGGCCAAGCTGCTCGACCTCGGTCGCGGTTTCGCCTGGCTGGACACCGGAACGCACGACTCGCTGCTCGAGGCCGGGCAGTTCGTGCAGGTCCTGGAGCACCGCACCGGCGTGCGGGTGGCGTGCCTGGAGGAGATCGCGCTCGACCGCGGCTACATCACCGCGGACGAGTGCTACGCGCTGGGCGCGAAGCTGGCGAAGTCCGGCTACGGCGAGTACGTGATGAACCTGGCCAAGGCCGCGGGCGCCACTGGCTGACCGGATCAGAGCCGGTCGTCGGCCATCCGCTCCAGGCGGGCGACGCGGTCGGCGATCGGCGGGTGCGTCGAGAAGTGCCGGGAGAGGCCCTCGCCGGGGCGGAACGGGTTCGCGATCATCAGGTGCGACTGCGCGGCGACCGCGGGTTCCGGCGCAAGAGGGGCCAGCTGCGTACCTGCGTCGAGTTTGCGAAGAGCGGACGCGAGCCCTAAGGGGTCTCCGGTGAGCTGAGCACCGGATTCGTCGGCCTGGTACTCGCGGGAACGGCTTACCGCCATCTGCACGATGGTGGCGGCGATGGGCCCTAAGAGGGCCACGAGGATCAGCGCGATGGGGTTGGCTCGGTCTTCGTCGTCGTCACCGAAGATGCCCGCGAACATCGCGAGGCTTGCGAGCATGCTGACGACGCTCGCCAGCGCGCCAGCGACGCAGGAGATCAGGATGTCGCGGTTGTAGACGTGCGAAAGCTCGTGCGCCAAGACTCCGCGTAGTTCGCGTTCGTCAAGCAGGTCTAAGAGGCCGGTGGTGCAGCAGACGGCGGCGTTGCGCGGGCTGCGGCCGGTAGCGAAGGCGTTGGGGGCCTCCGTGGGGCTCAGGTAGAGCCGCGGCATCGGCTGGCGGGCGGTGGTGGCCAGTTCACGGACTATCCGATACAGAGCGGGCTGCTCGGCCTGGGAGACCGGCCGCGCGTGCATCGCGCGCAGGGCCAGCTTGTCGGAGTTGAAGTAGGTGAAGCCGTTGACCCCGAGGGCCAGGACGATGCCGATCATCAGGGCAGTGCGGCCGAACAACGAGCTGACCAGCAGGATCAGCGCCGTCATACCGCTCAGGAGGAGTGCGGTCTTCAGCCCGTTGAAATGCCCGTGCACACGCCCCTCCTCCGGTGTCAAGTCGCCGTGTGGCCCGGAAGGTTCAACGCCCACAGCGGGTGAGAAGTTCCAACCGGACAGTCGCTCAGTTGCCGCTCTCGCCCAACCGCCAGTACGTCGTCGGACGTACCCGTTGGCGCGGGTAACCGCGTTCGTCCAAGAGGTGCGCTCTTATCGCCAGCATCGCCGTGCGCTCACCGGCCATCCACACTTCCGGTAGCCCATCTGGCAGCAACGCGGCTCTTATCGCGTCCACCAAGACCGTGCTCTCGCCAGCGGCTGCGCCATCACGGTGCAGCCAGGTAACCCCCGCGATCGACTGCTCTTCGGCAGAATCGGCTACCTCCACGAACGCCAAAGCGCGCTTACCGTCGGGGAGAGCGCTAAGAATCGCCGTAATCGCCGGTAGCGCTGTCTCGTCTCCAGCAAGCAGGTACCAGTCCGCTGCGGGGTCCGGCTGGTAGGCGGGCGAGGGACCCACGAAGATCATCTCGTCGCCGGGCACCACGCGCTCGGCCCAGGCGGACGCGGGGCCCGAGTCGCCGTGCAGGACGAAGTCGAAGTCGACCTCGTTGGTCGCCGGGTCGTGCCTGCGGATGGTGTAGGTCCTGGTCAGCGGCCTGACCTGGGACCACAGCGCGCGGGCCGACTCGAGCGTGAGCGGTTCCGGCAGGTCGGTGCCCGGCGGGTAGAAGTAGAGCATCACGTTCTGGTCGGTGCCCGCGCCCGCGAGATCGGCCAGGGAGTCGTGCTGGACGGTGACCCGCGCGAAGTGCGGGGTCACGCGCTCGACGCGGATGACGGGGACGCGCCAGAGGCGGGTCTCCTGCCTGCGGGAGCGCCTGCGGGCTTCGGGTCTCGTGCTCATCGCCACCATCCTCGCGCCCGTGACACGGCTGCTGCGGCCGGGTTACTGTTCGTTCGAACGAACAGATCTCGGGAGGCACGGATGACCGGGCTGGAGACGTCAGTTCAGCTGCTGGCCGATGGTGCGGTCAGTTCCGTGGAGTTGGTCGACCAGGCTCTTACGGCTATCGAGAAAACCCAGCCGACGGTCAACGCATTCCGGCGAGTGCGCACGGAGGCAGCTCGTACGGAGGCTCTTGGTGCAGACGCTCGTCTAGCCGCAGGTGAACGGCTTCCCCTGCTCGGCGTGCCTATCGCGATCAAAGACGACGTGGACATCGCAGGCGAGCCGACGGCGTTCGGTTGCGCGGGGGACTTCCCGGTAGCGCAGACCGACTGCGCGCTCGTCGGAAAGCTCAAAGCGGCTGGCGCGGTGATCGTCGGTAAGACGAACACGCCCGAGTTCGGTCAGTGGCCTGTCACCGAGGGGTCCGCGTTCGGCGCTACACGCAACCCGTGGGATCTCTCGCGATCTCCAGGCGGCTCGTCCGGCGGGTCAGCCGCCGCGGTGGCGGCAGGCATCGTGCCTGCGGCGGTCGGGTCCGATGGGGCCGGTTCTGTGCGGATCCCGGCAGCGTGGACGCACTTGGTCGGCATCAAGCCACAACGCGGCCGTGTGTCCAGCGAAGAGCTCTTCCACGGCATCACTACCGACGGCGTCCTCGCGCGCACCGTCGCCGACGCGGCTCTCCTGCTGGGAGTCTTAGCGGATAAGCCCTACCGGGCAGCGGTAGACCGCACGCCAGGGCGGCTACGGATAGGACTATCCCTCCGACCAGCGTTTACCGGTGTCCGCGGAGTGGTCTTGGACCCTCTTGTGCGCTCGTCGGTGATCCGACTCGCACGAGTGCTGCGGTCTCTTGGGCACGAGATCGTCGTCGCGAACCCGGCCTATGGGCTGATCGGCCTCAACTTCCTCCCGCGGTCCCTGGGCGGCGTGCACGACTGGCATGGCCGTGTGCCAGACCAGCTGTTGCTCGACCCCCGAACGCGCGGCAACGGGCGTGTCGGGAAGCTCTTACGCGGACGCGCGCTAGGGGTATCTCGAGCGACTCTTGGCGCGTTCCAGCGTCAGGTGGCGCGGGTGTTTGACCGAGTGGACGTGCTTTTAGCGCCGACGACCGCTCAGGTACCGCTGCGGGTGGGCGCGATCGACGGGCTGACCGGCTGGCAGACCGACCAGGCGATCATCCGGGCCTGCCCGTACGCATGGCCGTGGAATGTGCTGGGGTGGCCGGGGATCAACGTGCCCGCGGGCCACGCGCCGCTGCCGGTGGGCGCGCAACTGCTCGGGCCGTCGGACAGCGAAGAGCTGCTGATCGCTCTCGCGGCGCAGCTGGAGGGTGTGGAGAGGTGGCATGAGCGATACCCGTGAGCGCATCCTGCGCGCGGTGCTGCGCGTGATCGCCGAAGAGGGCGTCGCGGGCGTGACCAATCGCCGCGTCGCGCGGGAGGCAGCGGTGTCGTTGGGGTCGATCACGTACCACTTCGCCACGCAAACAGACCTGCTCAGGGACAGTCTGCTGCTATTCGTGGGCGAGGAGACCACCCGCCTGGCAGCCCTGGCCGAGGCACAGCGTGGCGCGGCGGTGACCGTCGAGCAGGCGGCAGTGCTGGTGCAGCGCGTGGCGGAGACCCTGCCGTCGGAAATCGCGCCGCTAGAGCTCTACCTGCACGCCGGTCGTGACCCAGCACTGCGGGGCGCGGCCGCGGCGTGCTTCGCGGCCTACGACCAGCTGGCTGTGGAGGTGTTGACCGCGCTCGGCGTGCCGTCACCCGATCGATTGGCTGGTCCGGTGGTCGCCCTGGTGGCCGGGACGCAGCTGCGCGCACTGGCGACGGGGACCGCCCCGGCCGTGGCCGACGCGCTGTTGTTGCTGGTCAGCCCTGCGGCGCGCTGAACACCGGGATCGCGATGGCGGTCCGCTGCACCGGAATGGTCTCAACCTCCGGCGGCGCGACCTCGGCCACCGCGGTGCTCTGGAAGACGGGGGTCTGCGGCTTCGGCCGGGGGGTCTCGTTGTGCATGTGTGTCCTTAGATCCGGGGGGTGCCGCCTCCGGAGTGCCCAGTCGAGGGCCGTCCGTAACGGCGTCAGGAGCATTCGATCACCGGGGTACGACAACTCCCGGCCCACCCATCGAAAGCCCGGCGCCGGGCGGTGGCGCTGTACTGCCTGCCGTGAGCGTAGCCGCCATTGGGGCCGCTGTCGCGGGTCTTTGGTACCTGGGATGAACGAGCCCTCCCCGCGCGGGGACGCGCCCGGGCAGACTGTGCCGATGACAGACCCTGCTGCGCCGATCACAGACCCTGGCAAGGCCTTCGCGGAGGCCCTGGCGGCCAAGGACCCCACCGCCATCCGCGCCCTGACCACCCCTGACCTGGACTTCCGCGCGATGACTCCGGGGAAGTTCTGGCAGACCTCCTCACACGAGGACCTCTTGGACGTCCTCTTCACCTCTTGGCTGGAACCAGCGGATGAGGTACTCGCCCTCTTATCCACGGAGACCGGAGACATCTCTTCCCGAAGACACGTCTCTTACCGCATGCGGATACGCAACGGGGACGGCGAGTTCTTGATGGAGCAACAGATGTACTACCAACTGGACGGCAACAAGATCTGCTGGGCACGCGTGATGTGCTCGGGGTTCATCCCCGTATAGAACAAGAGGCGGACGGCTCGGACTCGGCCAGGAAACTCACCATCACGCGTTATCGGTGGCGGTGGCGGAGTTGAGTCGAAATCCGCTCACTGGGTTCAACTCCAGGGAGCCGGTGGGAGCAACCGGCGCTCAAGCGGCGGGCTGCGGGTGCCGTGGGGGAGGTTCCGATCCAGCCTGAACTGGTGGGGCACCAGGACCGGTTCGGGGTCACGTGGGATGGGCGGCTCTTCCGGGGACAGCAGAAGAGCGAGCCGCTAACCCCTGCCGTCTACACCGACGCTTGGCAGCGGGCTCGGGTGATCGGACTCGGGGAACAGGCGAAATCACCGCTGGCGAAGCGGCTGTACGGCCAACGGCACGCGGCAGTGTCCACCTGGCTGGCGGCTGGAGTGCCGGTCGCGGAGGTCGCCGAGCGGGCGGGGCACGCGGTGGACGTGTTGCTCAAGGCGTACGCGAAGGGCCTGGATGGGCAACTGGACGGCTCGAACAGCCCGATTGACGACTGGCTCTCGTGACGAAAACGCACGTGAACGGCTCCCGAGTGGTCGACTCGGGAGCCGTTCGGCGTTCCGTGATGGTTCCGTGGGCAGCCACATTTCGCGCCGGCGATGGACGGACAGTCACAGACGACCGTCCATACCGGAAAGCGAGATCACTGCTGGTCAGAAAGCTAAACAGTCACCATGCAGTGCGACCGAAAGTCACGCTGGGTAGCTGATTTATCCCCTGAGTTCCATCGTGCAGCACTTGGGGCCGCCGCCGGATTTGCGGAGTTCCGAGATGTCCACGAAGTGGGGCTGGTAGCCCTGGGCCGCGACCTCGGCGGCCAGGTGGGTCGCCTCTACCGGGAGTACCACGTTGTGGCCGTCCGAGACGGCGTTGAGGCCCAGGCAGGCGGCGTCGGCTTCGGTGGCGAGGATGGCGTTGGGGTACAGGCGGCGAAGGGCGCGTTGGGTGCCCGGGGAGAACGCTCCGGGGTAGTAGGCGATGTGGGCGCGGGAGGTTCGGGTCGCGTTCTGCAGCACGAACAGGGCGACATCCAGGTGGTAGTAGCGGGGGTCCACCAGGTGTAGCGACACCACCGGCACGCCTAGGACTTCCTGGGCTTCGGCGTGGGCGCCGGGGTCGGTGCGGAAGCCCGTTCCCGCCAAGAGGACATCTCCCGTCCAGACGAGGTCGCCTTCCGCCTCGTTGACGCGGTCGGGCATCACGACGTCGCGGTAGCCCTTGTCCAGGAACCACTTGCGGTAGAAGTCGGCCTCGGCCGCTCGCTGGGGGGCTCGGAAGCGGGAGCCCAGGACGACGCCGTCGATGACCGTGCCGGAGTTGGCCGCGAAGACCATGTCCGGGAGCGCCGGCTGCGGCTGGATGGTCTCGACCTGGTGGCCGAGGCGCTCGTAGGTCTCCTTCAGGGCCGTCCACTGCCGGACCGCCAGCTCCGTCGACACCGGGCGGTTCGGGTCCATCCACGGGTTGATCGAGTACTCGACCGTGAAGTACCTGGGCTCGCACATTAGGTACCTGCGGGCCGTGGGCACGCGGTCCTGCACTGCGGGGGCCGGGACGGTGAGCCGTACAGGTGCCGATGTCATGGATCGAAATGTATGGTCCCGCCCCTACCACGATCAATGTCGCTTCGATGCCCTCTTACATGCAGAATGTTGCGCGTGGACGTCATCGATCAGCGAATCATTTCGCAGCTTGTCGCCGATGCCCGGTCTAGCTACGCCGAGATCGGCAAGGCCGTCTCGCTGTCCGCCCCGGCCGTCAAACGGCGGGTGGACCGGCTGCTGGAGACCGGCGTGCTGCGCGGTTTCACCGCCGTGGTCAACCCCGAGGCCCTGGGCTGGGGCACCGAGGCCTTCGTCGAGGTGCACTGCCAGGGCAACGTCTCGCCCGACCGCATCCGCCAGCGCCTCGAGCCGTTGCCGGAGGTGGTGGCCGCCTACACCGTGTCCGGGGCCGCGGACGCCATCGTGCACCTGCGCGCGGCCAACATCCACCACCTGGAGGACGCGCTGGAGCGACTGCGGGCCGTCGACATGGTGTCGCGCACCGTTTCGACCGTGGTGTTGTCCACGCTCCTGGAGCGACCGCCCGCGCCGGAGCCCGGCTAGGGTTTGGGGACATGAGCGCCGACCACGTCCTGCTCGACCGCCGCGACGGGGTCGCCGTGATCACCCTCGACGACCCGGACCGGCGCAACGCGCTCACACTGCCGATGTCGGCGCGGCTGGCCGAGCTGGTCACCGCCTGCGAGGACGACCCCGAGATCGGCGCTGTCGTGGTCACCGGCACCCCTCCCGCCTTCTGCGCGGGCGCGGACCTCACCGTCCTGGGCGAGTCGCGTGAAGAGGGCCTCAGGGCCATCTACGCGGGGTTCCTGGCCGTCGCGCGCTGCACGCTCCCCACGATCGCCGCGGTCGGTGGGGCCGCGGTCGGCGCGGGGCTGAACCTGGCGCTGGCCGCCGACGTGCGCATCGCCGGGCCGCGGGCCCGGTTCGACTCCCGCTTCCTGCAGCTGGGCATCCACCCCGGTGGCGGGATGACCTGGATGCTGCAGCGCCTCGTCGGCCCGCAGACCGCCACGGCGATGACCTTGTTCAAGCACGTGCCCGACGCCGCCGAGGCGCTGCGGCTGGGGCTGACGATCGGGACCGTCGACGGTGACCACGCCGCGCTCGTCGACGCCGCTGTCGCGTTGGCCGGGCCCGCCGCCCGCGGTCCGCGAGAACTCGTCACCTCGATAAAGAAAACCTTGCGCGCGACCGCGAACCTCGATGCGCACGACGACGCGATCGAGACCGAGCTCGCGGCCCAGGTGCGGTCGATGGACACCCCGGAGTTCGCGCAGCTCCTGGCCGCGATGAAGGCGAAGATCTCCGCCGCGGGCGTCTCGTAGACTGGGAGTGGCATCCACGGACCGGAAGGCGCCGCCCACCATCCGGGATACCTGTAACCTACGGTTACACTTAAATCAGGTCCCCGTCAGCCCCATACCCGATACTTTTGAACCGGGTCGCGGGTACGACTGTGATCTGTAGCGCGTTGCGCGGGCCCGGGGACCGCCGGTGCCTACCGTTGAACGCGACACGACCAGCCACAGCACGGGTGTCAGGAGAGAGGGATCGGCGAGCTCATGAGCACAGGTGTGGACGGTGGCACTGCGGCCACTGGGGCCCAGCGACCGCCAGCGGTCACCAAACTCGACCGGGTGGTGATCCGGTTCGCGGGGGACTCCGGTGACGGCATGCAGCTCACCGGCGACCGCTTCACCTCGGAGGCCGCTGCCTTCGGCAACGACCTGTCGACGATGCCCAACTTCCCGGCGGAGATCCGCGCGCCCCAGGGCACCATCCCGGGCGTCTCCAGCTTCCAGGTGCACTTCGCCGACTACGACATCCTCACCCCCGGCGACCGGCCGGACGTGCTGGTCGCGATGAACCCCGCCGCGCTCAAGGCGAACATCGCCGACCTGCCCGCGGGTGGCACGCTGATCGTCAACACCGACGAGTTCATCAAGCGCAACCTGACCAAGGTCGGGTACGCGGCGAACCCGCTCGAGGACGACTCGCTGGCCGCCTACCAGGTGCACCAGGTCGCGATGGCCACCATCACCCAGGGCGCGCTCGCCGACACCGGGCTGGGCAAGAAGGACGCCGAGCGCTGCAAGAACATGTTCGCCCTCGGCCTGCTGTCGTGGATGTACCACCGGCCCACCGAGGGCACCGAGCGGTTCCTGCGCGAGAAGTTCGCCAAGAAGCCCGACATCGCCGAGGCCAACGTGCTCGCGTTCCGCGCGGGCTTCTACTACGGCGAGACCACCGAGGCGTTCGCGGTCACCTTCGAGGTGGCCCCGGCCAAGCTCGCCCCGGGCACCTACCGCCAGATCACCGGCAACACCGCGCTGGCCTACGGGCTGGTGGCCGCCGCGCAGCAGTCGAAGCTGCCGGTGCTGCTGGGCACCTACCCGATCACCCCGGCCTCGGACATCCTGCACGAGCTGTCGAAGTACAAGCAGTTCGGCATCACCACGTTCCAGGCCGAGGACGAGATCGCGGGCATCTGCGCGGCCCTGGGCGCCAGCTACGGCGGCGCGCTGGGGGTCACCTCGACCTCCGGGCCGGGCGTGGCGCTCAAGTCCGAGACCATCGGCCTGGGCGTGATGACCGAGCTGCCGCTGGTGGTCATCGACGTGCAGCGCGGCGGGCCGTCCACCGGTCTGCCGACCAAGACCGAGCAGGCCGACCTGCTGCAGGCGATGTTCGGCCGCAACGGCGAGTCGCCGGTGCCGATCGTGGCCCCGCAGTCGCCCGCCGACTGCTTCGCCGCGGCCCTGGAGGCCACCCACATCGCGCTGAAGTACCGCACCCCGGTGCTGCTGCTCTCCGACGGCGCGGTCGCCAACGGCTCCGAGCCCTGGCTGATCCCGGACGTCGACAGCCTGCCCGACCTGACCGTCGAGTTCGCCACCGAGCCCAACGGGCCGGACGGCACCTTCTGGCCCTACGTGCGCGACCCGGAGACCCTCGCCCGCGCCTGGGCGATCCCTGGCACCCCCGGCCTGCAGCACCGCATCGGCGGCCTGGAGAAGGCCGACGGCTCGGGCAACATCTCCTACGAGCCGGACAACCACGAGCGGATGGTCCGGCTGCGCCAGGCCAAGATCGACGGCATCGAGGTGCCCGACCTGACCGTGCACGACCCCTCGGGCAAGGCGCGCGTGCTGGTGCTGGGCTGGGGCTCGTCCTACGGCCCGATCGGCGCGGCCTGCCGCCGGGTGCACAAGCGCGGGCACGCGGTGGCCCAGGCGCACCTGCGCAACCTCAACCCGTTCCCGAAGAACCTGGGCGAGGTCCTGCGCTCCTACGACAAGGTCGTCGTGCCGGAGATGAACCTCGGGCAGCTCGCGCTGCTGCTGCGGGGGAAGTACCTGGTCGACGTCATCAGCTACACCAAGGTGGCCGGACTGCCGTTCAAGGCCGAGGAACTGCAGGACGTGCTCACCGACATCGTGAAGGGGGTTGACGCCGCATGACCGCCATCGACCTGGGCCTCCCGGGGCTCGCGGGCGTCCCGACGACCGACGAGCCGCAGAAGGCCAAGGACTACAAGTCCGACCAAGAGGTGCGCTGGTGCCCGGGCTGCGGTGACTACGTGGTGCTCAACGCCGTGCAGTCGTTCCTGCCGTCGCTGGGCCTCAAGCGCGAGAACATCGTGTTCGTCTCCGGGATCGGCTGCTCGTCGCGGTTCCCGTACTACATGAACACCTACGGCATGCACTCCATCCACGGGCGGGCCCCGGCGATCGCGACCGGCCTGGCCACCGCGCGCCCGGACCTGTCGGTGTGGGTGGTCACCGGCGACGGCGACGCGCTCTCCATCGGCGGCAACCACCTGATCCACACGCTGCGGCGCAACGTGAACCTCAAGATCCTGCTGTTCAACAACCGGATCTACGGGCTCACCAAGGGCCAGTACTCGCCCACCTCCGAGCCGGGCAAGGTCACCAAGTCCACCCCGATGGGCTCGCTGGACCACCCGTTCAACCCGGTCTCGCTGGCCCTGGGCGCCGAGGCGACCTTCGTCGGGCGCGCGCTGGACAGCGACCGCAAGGGGCTCACCGAGGTGCTGCGCCAGGCGGCCGAGCACCGCGGGTCGGCCCTGGTGGAGATCTACCAGAACTGCCCGATCTTCAACGACGGCGCCTTCGACGTGCTCAAGGAACCGGGCGAGGCCGCCCAGCGGCTGATCGACCTGGAGCACGGCAAGCCGATCCGGTTCGGCGCCGAGGGCGAGTTCGGCGTCGTGCGGGCCGGTTTCGGGTCGCTGGAGGTGGCCAAGGTCAGCGAGGTCGGCGAGGACGCGCTGGTGGTGCACGACGCGCACCTGGAAGACCCGTCGTACGCCTTCGCGCTGTCGCGGCTCTCGACCCAGGACCTGAGCCACACGGTCACCGGCGTGTTCCGCTCGGTGCGCCGGGCCACCTACGACGACCAGGCCCGGGCGCAGGTCGAGGACGCCAAGGCGGCCAAGCCCGCGGACCTCGCGGCGCTGCTGCGCGGCAAGGACACCTGGACCGTCATCGCCTGAGGTCCCCGCTCGACTGGAACCCCGTCCGCGCTCGCCGCGGGCGGGGTTCTGGCCGTTCGGGGCGGTTGAGACCGGACCGCCGATCGAGGTGACCCGACTCGAACAGCTCGGCCGGGCCGAACGCGCACCGCAACGGCCGCGGCCGCGTTCTGGAGCGCACGTGTCGACCGCACCGGGAGACTGTCCGCCTGCCGCAGCCGCTCTTGACCACGGATCCGGGGCGGAGGCCACCGGGGGTCTCCGCGCTGAGCCTCGGGTCTACTCGGCGTTCCAGGCAACGAAGCCGGCGCGTTCGGCGTCGGTGACCGTCTTGAACCAGACGGTGGCGGTGATCTGGGGGTAGTCGGGGGACTCGGTGGTGTGGAAGACGCCCTGGATGCCCTTGACGGTGTACTCGTCCGAGGGGGCCAGGCCGTCGGGGCCCGCGGCGGCGGCCTCGTGCAGGGCGTCGTCGAGGGTGCCGGAGTGGCGGGTGACCTCGTCGTCGGCGAGCACCGGGATGCGGCCGGTGGGGGTGTCGTCGACCCAGGCCTTGTCGTCCACAGTGGACTGCCGGGAGCGCAGCCACCAGGTGGCCGCCGCACCGAGCAGGAACGAGAGCACGCACCACAGAACCGGTCGCCTCACCGGGGATCCTCCCCGCGGCCGGGATTGGGCAGGCCGCGAGACCCTTGTATCACCCCGGGTGGATCACTGCCACTCAGGCGAGCGGGCGGAAGCCGACCCGCTCGGCGTCGGCGACCGAGCGGAACCAGACCTCGGCGACCGTGCGGTCGAACTTCGGCGAGTCCGGGGAGCAGTAGCGCAGCGCGGTCACGCTGGCCTTGATCGTGTACTCGCTCGACGGCGAGCGGCCACCGGGCAGCGGCATGGCCGACCCCGGGCCGAACGGGCCGGGCGGCACGAACGGGTCGACACCGGAGGACGACTGCTGGAACGTGCGGGCACCGCGCAACCGGTGCGGCGGCGGCGGGACGGCCTTCGCCTCGGCGGCGGCCTCGTCCGCGGGCAGGATGGGCTCGAAGAGCGACCGCTCGCGGTCGGGGGTCCTCGGCGCCGACGAGGTGACCGGGGCCGCGGCGGTGGCCGACGCGGCGGGCGCGGGCTGGGGTGCGGTGGCGGGAACGCTGGGCGTCGGCGCGGGGGCGGCGGTGGGCGAGGTCTGCACGCCGAAGGGGAAACGGTTCTGCGGCTTGGACGGAATCCGCTTGGGCAACACGTTCGACGTCCTTCCCGGCTGCGCCTGGCCATAGGCGGCGGTGGGCGAAATGGGCTGCTGGAACCCGGTCTGCTCGACCGCCCCGGCGTGCGCGTGGGCAGGCTCGGCGACCTCGGTCGCGGCGTGCGCGGGCCCGCTCGGCTCGACCTCGGCCGCGGGCTCCTCCTCGGACTCGCCGTACCGCGGCTCGGAAGACGGGTCGGTGTACCCGGAACCGGCGTAGCGGCCCGCGGTGCGCGACTCGGGATCGGCGTAGCGGCCGGTGGACTCGGCGGCGTCAGCGGACTCGGTGTCGGCCTGGGCGTAGCGCCCGACCGGGTGGCGGTTACCCGGGCGGCCCGTGGCGGGCCGCGGGTCGGCGTAGCGGCCGGACTCGGCGGGATCGGTGTCCGGCTGCGCGTAGCGGCCCGACAGGTCGGACTGGCGCGTGCCGGAATCGACGTGCTGGGCCGCGGCGGACTGGGCCTCGGGTTCGGCGTAGCGGCTGGACTCCGCGTGGTCGGCGGAGTCCGCCTCGGACCGCGCGTAGCGGGCGGCCAGGCCCGACTGGCGACTGCCGGAATCGGTGTAGCCGGGCTGGCGGGTAGCGGACTCGGACTCGACCGCATCGGCTTCCGACTGCGCGTAGCGAGCGGCCAGGCCCGACTGACGGCTACCCGGACCGGCGTAGCCAGCGTGGGTGGCGGACTCGGACTCGACCGCGTCGGGCTCGGACTGCCCGTAGCGACCCGCCCGACCCGACTGCCTGCCACCAGGATCGGCGTAGCCGGCCCCGTGAGTGGTGGACTCGGTGTCGACCGCGTCGGCCTCGGACCGCGCGTAGCGACCCACCCGGCCCGACTGCGGGCCACCAGGATCGGCGTGCTGGGCGCCGGGGGCGGTCTCGTCCACATCGGACCGCGCGTAACGGCTGGTCAGACCAGATTCGCGGCCACCCGACTCGGCATAGCCGGGCGCGGCGGACTCGGACTCGACCGGATCGGCCTCCGACCGCGCGTAGCGTGCGGCCGGGCCCGACTGGCGGCTACCCGGATCGGCGTAGCCGGCCTCGTGGGCGGCGGGCTGGTCTGCCTGCTCCTCGTCGGGCTGGGCGTAGCGGTCCGGGTCGGCGTAGCCGGTGCTGGACTCGGCCTCGTCGGTGTCCTCGACCGGGTCCGCGACGGGCTGGGTGTAGCGGCGGGCGCCGGGGTCGACGTACCGAGTGGCCTCCGCCTCCGGTTCACCGGTGGACTCGGCCGCGTCGACGGGATCGGCGTAGCGGCTGGTCTGGGCGGCGGAGTCGGACAGGTGCTGGGCGTAGGCGCTGTCGGACTCGCCGTACGCGGTCGCCGGGTCGGCGTAGCGGTTCGCGCGGGACGGGGTGTCCTCGGCGTAGCGGTGGGTCGGCTCGACCTTGGGCTCGGTGAAGCGGGCGACCACCGGGTCGGCGTAGCGGCGCGTCAGCGCGGGCGCGGTCTCGGACTCGGCATAGCCGCCGGTGTCGCCGGGGCGCTCGGGGTCGTCACGGCGGTAGCGGTCGGCCAGGCTCGGCTCGGGCGCGTAGGGCTGCTCGTCCTCGGCGCGGACCGGCTCGACGTACTGGGTCTCGGTCGCGTCCGGCTGCTGGGCGCGGACCGGCTCGACGAACGCGGTGGCGTCGACCGCGGCGATCGCGGGCGCCTCGTCGGCGGTGTCGTCGTCGTAGTGGCCGCCGAGGACGCCGCTGTTCGCGTAGCCGTCGGCCGCGGGCACCTCGTCCAGCTCGCCGTCCAGCTCATCGTCGAGGTCGTCGACCAGGGCGTGGTCCTCGGCCTCGGCCTTGCCCTCGGCATCGATGCGGCGGATCAGCTCACCCGGGATCGGCGTGGTGTGCTGGGTGAAGATCGTGCCCGTGTCGTCGCCGTAGTGGTGGTCGGACTCGTGCTCGGGCTCGTAGTCGGCGGCCTCGTCCGCCGCGTCCTCGTCCCCTTCGGCGAGAGCGGCGGGCTCGGTCTCGTCGGTCTCGTCGGCTTCGTCGCCCGCGGCCTCGTCGAGGTCGTCGACCTCGGTGCCGTCGAGGTCGTCGACCAGCTCGGCGTCGTCGCGGTCGCCCACCCACTCGGGCCGGTCCGGTTCGAGCTCGGAGCGGTCGGTGGCCGGGATGTACTGCGTGGCCTCGGACCGGGACAGGTCGACCGGTTCGAACCCGGAGTCGGTGTGCGAGTCGGCGGCGGGCGCGGGCAACGCGCGCAGACCGTCCTCGTCGTCGTCGGGCAGCGTGAGCAGACCGCGGCGGATGTCGTCGGCGCCGTCGCGGTCGGCCGCGGGCTCGCCGACCGGGCGCAGGTCGTCGTGCGTCCCGAAACCGGGGACCAGCGAGGACGGGCCGCGCTCGCGCGTGGTCGGCTCCGGGTCGGCGGCAGGCGTGGCCTCGCGCTTGCGCGCGCCCGCCAGCCTGCCCTCCAGCTCGGTGACGCGCTTGCGGGCGGGGTTGGCGATCAGCGCCCAGCAGAGCACCGCGCCGACCAGGAAACCGGCGAGGCTCCACACCCACACCTGCCCGAAGAACGGCATCGCCGACGTCTCCCTCCCGGCCGCGCCAAGGCGGCGCGTCACACGGTTGTCCAAGCCTAGGGGAGGTTACTGCCGTCCAAGGGACGACTGGCAGCGCGCCGCGCAATTCAACGGTACGTCACAGTCCGTTGAAGAAATCTGTGCCTTACCGGGTTCGCTCGACTACATAACGTGTCAGCAGTTCCAGTGCGTCACGAGCCGGTCCCTCGGGCAACGAGAAGAGTTCGGCGTGGGCGCGGTCGGCGTAGGAGTCCAGCGTCCGGCGCGCGCGCTCGAGACCCGAGGACCCGCGCAGCAGGGTCAGCGCCTCCTCGACCTCGGCGTCGTCGGTGATCGGGCCCGCCAGCAGCTGGGTGAGCCGCGGGTCGGCGCCGTCGGCCAGCGCGTAGAGCATCGGGAGCGTGCGCACGCCCTCGCGCAGGTCGGTGCCGGGGGTCTTGCCGGACTCGTCGGCGGGCGAGGCGATGTCGATGACGTCGTCGGAGATCTGGAACGCCGCGCCGAGGACCTCGCCGAAGCGGTACAGGGCGGCGACCTGCGCGGCGGGGGCACCGGAGAACATGGCGCCGTAGCGGGCCGCGGTGGCGATCAGCGACCCGGTCTTCTGGCCGATCACCGACAGGTAGTGCTCGATCGGGTCGTCGTCGCCGGGGCCGACCGTCTCGCGCATCTGGCCGGTGACCAGCTCGCGCATCGTCTCGGCGATCACCCGGGTGGCCAGCGCGCCGAGGTCGGCGACCAGCATCGAGGCGTGCGCGAAGAGGAAGTCGCCGGTCAGGATCGCCACGGAGTTGTTCCACCGGACGTTGGCGCTCTCGTCGCCGCGGCGCATGGTGGCCTCGTCCATGACGTCGTCGTGGTAGAGCGTGGCCAGGTGGACCAGTTCGACCGCGGCGGCGGAGGCGATCACCTCGTCGGTGCTGCCGTCGTTGAGCTGCGCGGCGAGCAGGGTGAACAGCGGCCGAAAGCGCTTGCCGCCCGCCTTGACCAGGTGCAGCGCGGCCTCGTCGACGAAGTCGAAGTCGCTGTGCACGACGGACCGCAGCAGGTCCTCGACCCGGACGAGGCCGTCGTTGATCAGCTGGACCAGTGCCGGGTCGGCGTGCTCGAGGCCCAGTGATCTGGACAGCGCTCCGACGGAGTTCTCGGTGGCAGTCACGTCAGCGGCACTCCTGATCAGCTGTGGCTCTTGACTCCCGAGCGTACTTGCCCGCACCCGCGCACCTGCCCCGGATGTCTCGAAGGCCACCTCCGCGAACCGCGGAAGTGGCCTTCGAGTGGGAAGAACAGTGGAACTAGCGGATCGCGAACACGGCCCCGGAGGCCCAGTCGAGCGCGAACGCGGGCGCGACGCCCAGCAGCAGGGTGACCAGCACACCCAGGGTGATCGCGGCGGTGGTGAAGGCGCCGGGCACGGTGACCGTGGGGCCGTCGGCGGCGGGCTCGCTGAAGTACATCAGCACGATCACCCGCAGGTAGAAGAACGCCGCGACCGCGGAGGCGACCAGGCCGACCACGACCAGCGGGGCCATGCCGTCGTCGATCGCCGCCTCGAAGACCACGAACTTGCCGACGAACCCGCTGGTGAGCGGGATCCCCGCCAGCGCGAGCAGCAGGAAGGTGAACACCGCGGCCACCAGTGGCGAGCGCTTGGCCAGGCCCGCCCACTGCGACAGGTGCGTCGCCTCGCCGGAGGCGTCGCGCACCAGGCTGATCACGCCGAAAGTGGCCAGCGTGGTGAAGCCATAGGTGAGCAGGTAGAACAGCGTGCCGGACAGGCCCTTCTCGGTGAGCGCGATCGAGCCGATCAGCAGGAAGCCCGCGTGCGCCACCGAGGAGTAGGCGATCATGCGCTTCACGTCGGTCTGGGTCAGGCCGAGGACGGCGCCGATGACCATGGACACGATGGCCACGCCCCAGAGCACGCCGCGCCACTCCCAGTTGGTCGATTGGAACGCGACCTGCAGCACGCGCAGGATCCCGCCGAACGCGGCGACCTTGGTGCAGGCGGCCATGAACGCGGTGACCGGGGTCGGCGCGCCCTGGTAGACGTCCGGGGTCCAGGTGTGGAACGGGCCGACCGACGCCTTGAACAGCAGGCCGACGACCAGCAGGCCCATGCCCGCGAACAGCAGCGTGTCGGAGCGGTCGGTGCCCGCGGCGGCGGCGGAGATGTCGGCCAGGCGCACCGAACCCGCGTAGCCGTAGAGCAGCGCGACGCCGTAGAGGAAGAACGCCGAGGCGAACGCGCCGAGCAGGAAGTACTTGACCGCGGCCTCCTGCGAGAGCAGGCGGCGACGGCGGGCCAGGCCGCACATCAGGTACAGCGGCAGCGACAGCACTTCCAGCGCGATGAACATCGTCAGCAGGTCGTTGGCCGCGCAGAAGATCATCATGCCGCCGAGCGCGAACAGCGTCAGCGGGAAGACCTCGGTCTGCATCCCGGTCGAGGCGACCTGCGCGCGGTCCTGCACGGTGCCCGGCCGGATCGCCGCGCTGGCCACGAACGCGCCGCCCGGCTCGACCGAGCGGTCGGCGATCAGCAGCACCGCGCCCAGCGAGAGCGCCAGCAGCGTGCCCCACAGGAACAGCGCGGGGCGGTCGACCGCGAGGGTGCCCTTCATGGCCAGCTCACCGGCCGCGGGGGCGTCGGTGGCGTAGGCCACCAGCGCGATACCCGCGCCGACGACGGTCAGCAGCGAGAGCACGACCTGCGCGGGCCAGCGCTGGTGCCGGGGCAGGAACGCCTCGAACAGCACGCCGACGCACGCCGCCCCGAGCACGATCAGGATCGGCCAGATCGCGCCGACCGGTGGCGCCTCCACCTTGGCGGGCGCGGTCGGCTGCTGCTCCTGCGCGAGCAGGAGCACCGAAGAGATCACGGACACTGCAGTTGCCTCTCTGCGGACTGGACCGGGTCGACCAGGCCCGCCGCGCACATCGTGGCGTCCACGGTCGGGGTCACGGTGTCGAGCACGGGCTTGGGGAACAGGCCCAGGCCGACGATCAGCAGGATCAGCGGCGCGAGGACCGCCTTCTCCCGGAGGTTCAGGTCGAGGATCGCCTTCTTCGCGCCGACGGCCGAGTCCACCAGGGTGCCGACGCCGCCCGCGGTGCCGGTGCTCGGACCCGCGAGCGGCTCCTCGCCCACCAGCGCGTTGCCGCGCAGCGGGCCCTGCATGATCCGCTGGTAGAGCCAGAGCACGTAGAGCGCGGCGAAGATCATGCCGACGGTGGCGATGATGGTGTAGACGGGCGCGTTCGGGTACGAGCCGATGAGCACCAGGAACTCGCTGACGAAGGAGTTGGTGCCCGGCAGCGACAGCGAGCTCAGGCCCGCGATCAGCAGCACGCCCGCCAGCAGCGGGGTCAGCTTGGCCATGCCGCCGTAGTCGGCGACCCGGGAGGAGCCGCCGCCGCGGCTGATCACCATGCCGACCACCAGGATCAGCATGCCGGTGGCGATGCTGTGGTTGATCATGTAGGTGACCGAGCCGGTCATCGCCTGCGAGCTGAACGCGAAGATGCCCAGCGCGATGAAGCCGAAGTGGGCGATCGAGACGTAGGCCAGGAAGCGCTTCATGTCCCGCTGCCCGGTCGCCAGCAGCGAGCCGTAGATGACCCCGGCGACCGCGAGCACCAGCACCAGCGGCGCGAGTTCCTTGCTGGCCAACGGGAACATCGGCAGCAGGTAGCGCAGGAAGCCGAAGGTGCCGACCTTGTCCAGGATGCCGACCAGCAGCACCGCGACGCCGATCGGCGCCTCGGCGGTGGCGTCGGGCAGCCAGGTGTGCACCGGCACCAGCGGCGCCTTGATCGCGAAGGCGACGAAGAAGCCGAGGAACAGCCAGATCTGGGTGGACAGCGGCGCGTCGTGCACGACCTGGACCAGGGTGGCCCAGTCGAAGGTGCCCTTGCCCAGCTCGTCCCCGGCGAGCACGTAGCAGCCGATGACCGAGGCCAGCATGATCAGGCCGCCGAGGAAGGAGTACAGGAAGAACTTGACCGCCGCGTACTGCCTGCGGGCGCCGCCGTAGGAGCCGATCAGGAAGTACATCGGGATCAGCATGATCTCGAAGAGCACGTAGAACAGGAACACGTCGGTGGCCGCGAACACCCCGACGGTCAGCGCCTGCTCCAGCAGGATCAGCGAGAAGAAGCCGCCCTTGGTGCGGCCCTCGGGCAGCTTGTCCGCCCAGCCCGCGCCGATCACCAGCGGCACCAGCAGCCCGATGACCGCGATCATCACCAGCGCGATGCCGTCGATGGCGAAGGAGATGTGCACGCCGAAGGCGGGGATCCAGTCGAACGAGAACGACTGCTGCAGGCGGGCGCCGCCGGGCTCGAAGTTGGCCCAGGACACCAGCGCCACGACGAACTCGGCGACCGAGAAGCCGAGCGCGGCGAGCTTGGCGGTGCGGTCGTTGCCGCGCAGCGCGACCACGACCGCAGCGCCGACCAGCGGCAGCAGCAGCAACGCCGCCAGCAGCCAGGAACCGGTCCCGGACGTGGTCATGCGAACCTCACCATCAGCAGTGCGGCGATCACCAGGATCGACCCTCCGAGCATGGACAGCGCGTAGGAGCGCACGAAGCCGGTCTGCAGCCTGCGCAACCGGCCGGAGCTACCGCCCAGGCCCGCCGCGATGCCGTTGACCAGCCCGTCGACGCCGCGGTTGTCGACGAACACCAGGAACCTGGTGAGCCAGACGCCGGGGCGGGCGAACAGCGCCTCGTTGAGGTGGTTGCCGTAGAGGTCGGCGCGCGCGGCGCGGACCGGGAAGGACACCCGCGCCGGGCGGGTGACCGGCTGCTCGCGGCGGCCGAACACGACGAAGGCGGTGGCCGCGCCGATGGCCGAGATGGCCACCGTCAGGACCGCGATCAGGGTGTGCGAGAGCGGACCGTGCTCCTCGACCAGCTCGCCGATCGAGGGGGTCAGCCACTCCGGGAGGATGCCGGAGAGGATGGCACCGGCGCCGACCGAGCCGACCGCCAGGACGATCATCGGCAGCGTCATGGTCCAGCCGGACTCGTGCGGGTGGTAGGCCCGGCCGTCCTCGCTCTTGAGGTTCTCCCAGCGCGGCTTGCCCAAGAACACCAGGATCAGCAGGCGGGTCATGTAGAACGCGGTCAGGCCGGCGCCCAGCAGCGCGATGCCGCCGAAGACCCAGCCGCGGCCGCCGCCCTCGCTGAACGCGGCGGCGATGATGGCGTCCTTGGAGAAGTAGCCGGACAGGAACGGGAAACCGATCAGCGCCAGGTAGCCCAGCGTCCAGGTGACGAAGGTGATCGGCATCTTGCGGGCCAGCCCGCCGAGGCGGCGGATGTTGCCCTCGTCGTTCATCCCGTGCATCACCGAACCGGCGCCGAGGAACAGCCCGGCCTTGAAGAAGCCGTGCGTGAGCAGGTGCAGGATGCCGAAGGCGTACCCGGCCGGGCCGAGGCCCACGGCCAGGATCATGTAGCCGATCTGGCTGACCGTCGAGTAGGCCAGCACCTTCTTGAAGTCGTCGTAGGCGCAGCCGATCACGCAGCCGATCAGCAGCGTCACCGCGCCGACGATCATCACGACCAGCCGGGCGTCCTCGGCCTGCGGCAGCGAGTACAGCGGGCTGGAGCGGGCGATCAGGTAGACGCCCGCGGTGACCATCGTCGCGGCGTGGATCAGCGCGGAGACCGGAGTCGGGCCCGCCATCGCGTCCGGGAGCCAGGCCTGCAGCGGGAACTGGCCCGACTTACCGCAGGCGCCGAGCAGCAGCAGGATGCCGATCGAGACCACGGTGGCGGTCGACTGGTTGCCGATCTGGGCGAACACCACGTCGTACTGGGTGCTGCCCATGGTCTTGAACATGATGAAGATCGCCAGCGCCAGGCCGACGTCGCCGACCCGGTTCATCAGGAACGCCTTCTTCGCCGCGGTGGCCGCGAAGTCCTTGTCCTGGTACCAGCCGATCAGCAGGTAGGAGGCGAGGCCGACGCCCTCCCAGCCGAAGTAGAGCGTCACGAACCCGTTGCCCAGCACCAGCAGCAGCATCGCCGCGACGAACAGGTTCAGGTAGGCGAAGAAGCGCCGCCGGTTCCGGTCGTCGGACATGTAGCCGATGGAGTAGATGTGGATCAGCGAGCCGACCCCGGTGATCAGCAGCACGAACGTCAGCGACAGCGGGTCGACCCGCAGTCCGAACTCGACGTCGAGGGCGTTGACCGGGATCCAGTCGAACAGGTGGACATCGCGCAGCCGGTCCTCGGCGCCCAGGGACTTGGTGTCCAGGAAGAGCACCACGCCGTAGACGAAGGCGGCGATGACCGTCGCGCTGCCGAGCAGGTGCCCCCACTTGTCGGTCCGCTTGCCGCCGATCAGCAGCACCGCGGCCCCGAACGCGGGGAGCACGAGCAGCAGCCAGGCCATGCTCGCGACCCCGGATGCCTGCTGGACCTCAGCAGCCAGGTTCATGGTTCCCGTCACCGAGTGTCCCCTCAGTACTTCAGCAGGTTGGAGTCGTCGACCGAGGCCGTCCGGCGGGTGCGGAAGATCGACATGATGATCGCCAAGCCGACCACGACCTCGGCGGCGGCGACCACCATCACGAAGAACGCCATCACCTGGCCGGACAGCGAGCCGTTGATCCGCGCGAAGGTCACCAGCGACAGGTTCACCGCGTTGAGCATCAGCTCGACGCACATGAACACCACGATGGCGTTGCGGCGCACCAGGACGCCGACCGCGCCGATGGTGAACAGCAGGGCGGACAGCAGCAAGTAGTACGTAGGGGTCATGCTCCTACTTCTCCTTACCGGGTGCGAGCGCACGGGCGTCGGGCCCAGGCAGGGTGCCTGCGACGGCCTTGCGCTCCTCGTCGAGCTTCTCCGAGGCGGTGGCGTCGATGAGCCGCGAGAGCGACTCCTCGGCGACCGAGCCGTCGGGCAGCAGCGCCGGGGTGGCGACCGAGTTCGAGGTGGCGAACACGCCGGGGCCGGGCAGCGGCGACGGGCGGTCGTGCTCGCCGCGGAAGCGGGCCTCGACCAGCTCCTTCTGCGTCCTCTTGCCGCGCAGGTGCCGGTCGACGTAGCCCAGCACCATCGCGCCGACGGCGGCGGTGATCAGCAGCGCCGAGGTCAGCTCGAACGGGAACAGGTACTCGTCGAAGATGCTCAGGCCGATGTTGGCGACGTTGCCCTTGCCGCCGTTGGCCTGCTCACCGGCCAGGCCGACCGCGGTGACGTCGGTGAACGCGCGGCCGACCGCGGCCACGATCAGCACCGCGAGGCCGACGCCGAGCACACCGGCCCACAGCCGCTGGCCGCGCAGCACCTCGACCACCGAGTCCGAGGAGTCGCGGCCGACCAGCATCAGCACGAACAGGAACAGCATCATGATCGCGCCGGTGTAGACGATGATCTGCACGAAGCCCAGGAACGGCGCCTGCTGCACCATGTAGATCACGCCCAGGCTGAGCATGGTCATCACCAGGAACAGCGCCGAGTGCACGGCGTTGCGGGCGAAGATCATGCCGAGGCCACCGGCCAGGGCCAGCGGGCCGAGCACCCAGAAGGCCACCGCCTCGCCGGTGCTCACCTGGTTCGCGGCCTGGGCCAACACCATCGCGCTCACTTGCCGGCCTCCGCGTTCCGGGCCAGCTGCGGGCCGTTGACGTAGTAGTCCTGCTCGTTCTCGCCCAGGCGCATCGGGTGCGGCGGCTGCTCCATGCCCGGCAGCAGCGGCGCGAGCAGCTGCTCCTTGGTGTAGATCAGCCGCTGCCGGTCGTCGTCGGCGAGCTCGAAGTCGTTGAGCATCGTCAGCGAGCGGGTCGGGCAGGCCTCGATGCACAGGCCGCAGCCGATGCAGCGCAGGTAGTTGATCTGGTAGTCGGCGCCGTAGCGCTCGCCCGGGGAGTAGCGCGCGTCCTCGGTGTTGTCGCCGCCCTCGACGAAGATCGCGTCGGCCGGGCAGGCCCAGGCGCACAGCTCGCAGCCGACGCACTTCTCCAGCCCGTCCGGGTGCCGGTTGAGCTGGTGGCGGCCGTGGTAGCGCGGTGCGGTGCCGGGGAAGTTCTCCGGGTACTCCTCGGTGACGACCTTCTTGAACATCGTCGAGAAGGTGACGCCGAAGCCCTTCAGGGGGTCGAAGATGCTCACTGCTCAGTCTCCTTGTCGGCGCCCGCACCCGCGCCGACGGCGGCGGTCTGCCGCCTGCGGCGCACCCGGGGCTTGGCGTCTTCCTTGCTCGGGACCTTGAGGTCCAGCGGTGGCACCGGGTAGCCGCCACCGGTGACCGGGACCCGCTCGGCGTCGTCGGGGACCTGCCGGTCGGGCAGCAGGAAGGAGAGCCCGATGAGGATCACCAGGATCACCCCGCCGATGACGAAGACCGTGGTCGTGGAGATGTCGGCCTCGTTGCGCACCGCGCGCAGCGCGACCACCGCGACGATCCAGACCAGGTTGGCCGGGACCAGGACCTTCCAGCCCAGCCGCATGAACTGGTCGTAGCGCAGCCGGGGCAGCGTGCCGCGCAGCCAGATGAAGACGAACAGGAACACCCAGGTCTTGCCGAAGAACCACAACAGCGGCCACCAGCCGGTGTTGAAGTAGTTGTCGTCGATCAGCGAGATCGGCCACGGAGCCATGTACCCGCCGAAGAACAGCGTGGTGCAGAAGGCCGAGACGATGACCATGTTGACGTACTCGGCGAGGAAGAACAGCGCGAACTTCATCGAGCTGTACTCGGTGTGGAAGCCGCCGACCAGCTCCGACTCGGCCTCCGGGAGGTCGAACGGGGCCCGGTTGGTCTCGCCGATCATCGAGATGAAGTAGATGACGAAACTCGGGATCAGCAGGAAGAAGTACCAGCCGCCGCGTTGCGCGTCGACGATGTCGCCGGTGGAGAGCGACCCGGTGTAGAGGATCACCGCGACGATGGACAGGCCCATCGCGATCTCGTAGGAGATCACCTGGGCCGCCGAGCGCAGACCGCCGAGCAGCGGGTACGGCGAGCCGGAGGCCCAGCCCGCCAGCACGATGCCGTAGACGCCCATCGAGGAGCAGGCCAGCACCACCAGCACGCCGACCGGCAGGTCGACCAGCTGCAGCACGGTGCGCTCGCCGAAGATCGAGACCTCCGGGCCGAACGGGATCACCGAGAAGGCCAGGAAGGCCGGGATGGTGGACATGATCGGCGCCAGGAAGTAGACCTTCCGGTCGGCCGTGTCCGGGATGATCTGCTCCTTGAACGGCAGCTTGATCGCGTCCGCGATGGACTGGAACCAGCCGTTCGGGCCGACCCGGTTGGGGCCGGGGCGGTGCTGCATCCTGGCGACGATCTTGCGCTCCAGGATGATCATCGCCATGGTCGCCACCGCGCCGAGCAGCAGCAGCACCACGGCCTTGATCAGGATGAGCCAGATCGGGTCGTCGGCGAGGAGTTGGGCCCGGGTCATGCGTTGCCTCCAGTAACCGTCACCACGGCGCCGTGGCCCGCGCCGAGCACCCGGCGCAGCGGGGTGCGCCCGGAGTTGCCGGGCAGCCACACCACACCGTCGGGCAGGTCGGCGATCTGGACCGGCACCGACACCGCACCGCGCTCGGTGGCCACCCGGGCGGTGCCCGCGACGGAGACGCCCAGGTCGGTCGCGGTCTTGAGGGAGAGCCGCGCGTACACCGGCCGGGCGGTGCCCGCCAGGTGCGGCTCGTCGTCCTGCAGCGACCCGTTGTCCAGCAGCATCCGCCAGCTGGCGAGCACCGCCTGGCCCGCCGCCGGACTCGCCGGGTCGGCGCTCACCCGGGGGGTGGTGGCGGTCCGGGCCACGGCGGGCAGCCGGGCCAGGTCGGCCGCGCTGGCCGCCGGGGTCTGGGTGTAGAGGTCGACGTCGAGCTCGACGGCGAGCGAGTCCAGGACCCGGCCGTCGGGCAGCGCGCCGGTGCCCTCCAGGGTGTGGCCGAACGCGCGGGTGCGGCCCTCCCAGTTGAGGTAGCTGCCGGACTTCTCGGCCGCCGGGGCGACCGGGAGCACCACGTCGGCGAGCTCGGTGACCGCGCTGTGCCGCAGTTCCAGGCTCACCACGAACCCGGCCTCGGCGATCGCGCGCAGCGCGAGCTCCGGGTCGGCCAGGTCGAACGGGTCGACCCCGCCGATCACCAGTCCGTCGAGCTTGTGGTTGTCGGCGGCGGCGAGGATCGCGTCGGTGTCGCGGCCGGGCGCGGCGGGCAGCGAACCCTCGGCCAGGCCCCAGGTCCGCTCCACCACGGCGCGGGCCGCGTCGTCGGTGACCAGGCGACCACCGGGCAGCAGCGTGGGCGCGGCACCGGCGTCGAGCGCACCGCGCTCACCGGCCCGGCGCGGGATCCAGGCGATCTTGGCACCGGTGGACTCGGCCAGCCGCAGGACCGAGCTGAGCAGACCGGGCACCTGGGCGGCGCGCTCGCCGACCAGGATCACCGCGCCGGGCGCGCCCAGCGCGGCGGTGACGTCCGGGGCGTGCGCGGCCAGGCCGTCGAGCGCGGCGGGCTCGGCACCGGGAACGCAGGCGAGCAGCGTGGCGTTGGTCTTGGTGACGCTCGGGCTCGTCCACTGGCCGAGGTGGAAGACCTTCGTCCGGTTCTTGCGGGCCGCCTTGCGCAGCCGCAGGAACACGATCGGGGCCTCTTCCTCCGGCTCGAAGGCCACCAGCAGCGCGGCCGGGGCCGCCTCGATGGCGCGGAAGGTCACGCCGGTCTCCGGCGTGGTGCCGACCACGGTCGAGGCCAGGAAGTCCAGCTCCTCGGCCGAGTGCGGCCGGGCGCGGAAGTCGATGTCGTTGGTGCGCAGCGCGAGCCGGGCGAACTTGGCGTAGGCGTAGGCGTCCTCGACGGTCAGCCGACCGCCCGCGAGCACCCCGACACCCTTGCCGTCGCGGGCCTTGGCCAGGCCCTCGGCCGCGATCTGCAGCGCGTCGGTCCAGCTGGTCTCGACCAGCTCGCCGGTCTTGGCGTCGCGGACCAGCGGCCTGCGGACCCGGTCACCGGCGGTGGCGTAGCGGAACGCGAAGCGGCCCTTGTCGCAGATCCACTCCTCGTTGACCTCGGGGTCGTCGCCCGCGAGCTTGCGCATGACCTTGCCGCGCCGCCAGTCCGTGCGCTCGGCACAGCCCGACGAGCAGTGCTCGCACACGCTCGGGGTGGACACCAGGTCGAACGGGCGGGAGCGGAACCGGTAGGCCGCGCTGGTGAGCGCGCCGACCGGGCAGATCTGGATGGTGTTGCCGGAGAAGTAGCTCTGGAACGGCTTCTCCTCGGCGATCCCGATCTGCTGCTGGGCGCCGCGCTCGAGCAGCTCGATGAACGGGTCGCCCGCGATCTGCGCGGAGAACCGGGTGCAGCGCTGGCAGAGCACGCAGCGCTCCCGGTCCAGCAGCACCTGGGTGGACACCGGGATCGGCTTGGCGAAGGTCCGCTTGGTCTCGACGAACCGGGACTCGGTGCGGCCGTGCGCCATCGCCTGGTTCTGCAGCGGGCACTCACCGCCCTTGTCGCAGATCGGGCAGTCCAGCGGGTGGTTGATCAGCAGCAGCTCCATCACGCCCTGCTGCGCCTTGTCGGCCACCGGCGAGGTCAGCTGCGTCTTGACCACCATGCCGTCGGCGACGGTGATCGTGCAGGAGGCCTGCGGCTTGGGCATCGGGCGCCCGCCCATCTCGACCTCGACCAGGCACTGGCGACAGGCCCCGGCCGGTTCGAGCAGCGGGTGGTCGCAGAACCGCGGGATCTGGATGCCCAGCCGCTCGGCGGCCCGGATGACCAGCTCGCCCTTGGGCGCGTCGATCTCGTGGCCGTCGACGACGAGCCGCACGTGCCCCTCGGGCACCGGGGCCTTCTCGGTCGTCGGGTTCTCCGGCGCGATGGTCATGAGTGCGCTCCTGCGAGGGCGGGGCGGTTCTGCTCGCACAGGGCGAGGAACTCGTCGCGGAAGTACTTGATGCCGCTGGTGATCGGGCTGACCGCGCCGTCACCCAGCGCGCAGAACGAGCGGCCGAGGATGTTGTCGCAGATGTCGAGCAGGGTGTCGATGTCGGACTCGGTGCCCTTGCCCTCGACCATCCGCTCCAGGATCCCGGTCAGCCAGTAGGTGCCCTCGCGGCACGGCGTGCACTTGCCGCACGACTCGTGCTCGTAGAACTGGGTCCACTTCATGACCGCCCAGGGCACCGACACGGTCTCGTTGAAGACCATCACCGCGGTGGTGCCCAGCATCGAGCCCGCCGCCGCGGCGCCCTCGAAGTCCAGCGGGACGTCGAGGTGCTCGGCGGTGAACATCGGCGTGGACGAACCGCCCGGGGTCCAGAACTTCAGCGGGACGCCGTCCTTCATGCCGCCCGCCAGCTCCAGCAGCTCGCGCAGCGTGGTGCCCAGCGGCGCCTCGAACTGGCCGGGGTTGGTGACGTGGCCGGAGATCGAGTAGATCTTCGGGCCGGGCGACTTCTCGGTGCCCATGGTGCGGAACCAGTCGGAGCCGCCGTTGACGATGAACGGCACGCTCGCGATGGTCTCGACGTTGTTCACCGTGGTCGGCGCGGCGTAGAGGCCCGCGGCGGCGGGGAACGGCGGCTTGAGCCGCGGCTGGCCGCGACGGCCCTCCAGCGAGTCGAGCAGCGCCGTCTCCTCACCGCAGATGTAGGCGCCCGCGCCCGCGTGCACGGTGATCTCCAGGTCGAACCCGGAGTCGAGGATGTTCGCGCCGAGGTAGCCCGCCGCGTGCGCCTCGCGCACCGCGGCGTTGAGCCTGCGGATGCAGTGCAGGGCCTCACCGCGGACGTAGATGAAGCAGTGGTGCGACCGCATCGCGTACGAGGCGATGACGCAGCCCTCGATGAGCGAGTGCGGGTCGGCCATCATCAGCGGGATGTCCTTGCACGTGCCCGGCTCGCCCTCGTCGGCGTTGATCACCAGGTAGTGCGGCTTGTCCTCGTTGGGGGGCATGAAGGACCACTTGATGCCCGCCGGGAAACCGGCGCCGCCACGGCCGCGCAGGCCGGAGGCCTTGACCAGCTCGACGAGCTGCTCGGGGGTGCCCGCGAGCGCCTTGCGCAGCGCGGTGTAGCCCTCCAGCTGCTCGTAGGTCTTGATCGACCACGAGGTCGGGGACAGCCAGCGCTTGGTCAGCACCGGGGTGACCGGTGCGGGCTTGTTGACCGGTGTCGTGTTCGGAGTGGTCACTTCTTCTCCACCTCCGGAAGCGGCGGGTTCGGCATGGACGGAGCGGTCCAGCCGCGCTCTTCGGCCAACCGCGCGCCGCGCAAGGTTTCCACGGCGGCGCTCGGGCCGTCCACAGTGGACCGGTAACCGGCCTCGTCCTCGGGCCAGAACCCGGCCAGCTCCAGCTCCGCGGTGCGGAAGTCGCGCAGCGGGGCGCCCCGGGTCGGCGCGGGCTTGCCGCCCGCGCGCAGCGAGTCGACCAGCGCGACCGCGGACCCCGGGGTCTGGTTGTCGTAGAACTCGTAGTTGACCTGGATGACCGGCCCGAGGTCGCAGGCCGCCAGGCACTCGGCGTGCTCCAGGGTGATCGAGCCCGGCGCACCCGGCTCGCCCGCGGTCTCGTTGTGCCCGAGGCGCTTGCCGTCCTGGCCCAGGTGCTCGCCGAGCTGCTGGTAGATCTCGTCGCCGCCCAGCACCGCGCACAGCGTGTTGGTGCACACGCTCACCAGGTGCTCACCGCAGGTCTTGCGCTTGTACATGGTGTAGAAGGTCGCGACCGCGCTGACCTCGGCGGCGGTCAGGTCCAGCTGCAGCGCGCAGAACTGGATGCCCGCCTGGCTGACCCGACCCTCCACCGACTGCACCAGGTGCAGCATCGGCAGCAGCGCGGAGCGCGCCTGCGGGTAGCGGGCGATGATCGCCTGCGCGCGCTCGACGGTGAGCGCGTCGAACACGCTCAGGTCCTCGGCGACGTCGGTCACCAGGTGCTCGGCCTCGACCGGCGAGACACCGAGCACGTCGGTGTCGCCCACCGTCGACTGGTGCGTCCGGCCCGCGCCGACGCTGGAGCCACCGTATGTGGAACCGGTGCTGCTCAACGGTCACACCCCCCCATCACCGGGTCGATCGAGGCGACGGCCGCGATCACGTCGGCGACCATGCCGCCCTCGGACATCGCGGGCATCGCCTGCAGGTTCACGAAGCTTGGGTCGCGCACGTGCACCCGCAGCGGCCGGGTGCCGCCGTCGGAGACCACGTGGTAGCCCAGCTCGCCGCGCGGGGACTCGATCGGCACGTACACCTGGCCCGCCGGGACGTGGAAGCCCTCGGTGACCAGCTTGAAGTGGTGGATCAGCGACTCCATCGACTGACCCATGATCTTCTGCACGTGCTCGAGCGAGTTGCCCATGCCGTCCGGGCCGATGGTCAGCTTGGCGGGCCAGGCGACCTTCTGGTCGGCGACCATCACCGGGCCGGGCTCGAGCTTCTTGAGCGCCTGGTTGATGATCCGCAGCGACTGGTGCATCTCCTCCAGCCGCAGCAGGTAGCGGGCGAACGAGTCGGCCGCGGTCGAGGTCGGGACCTCGAAGTCGTACTCCTCGTAGCCCAGGTACGGCTCGGTCTTGCGCAGGTCCCAGGCCAGGCCCGCGGAGCGCAGGATCGGGCCGGTGATGCCCAGCGCCAGGCAGGCGTCGACCGGGAGGTAGCCGACGTCCTTGAGCCGGTTCTTCCAGATCGGCTGGCCGGTGAGCAGCTTGTCGTAGTCCGGCAGGCGCTTGTTCATCACCTGCAGGAACTCTTTGACCTTGACCTCGTAGTCGTCCGGCAGGTCCTGGGCGACGCCGCCGGGGCGGATGAACGCGTGGTTCATCCGCAGGCCGGTCAGGTGCTCCAGCAGGTGCAGCGCCTCTTCGCGCTCCCGGAAACCGGCGGTCATCGCGGTCAGCGAGCCCAGCTCCATGCCGCCGGTGGCCAGCGCCACCAGGTGCGAGCTGATCCGGTTGATCTCCAGCAGCAGCACCCGGATGACCTGGGCGCGCGGCGGGACCTCGATGCCGAGCAGCTTCTCCACCGACATGCAGTAGGCGGCCTCGTTGGACAGCGGCGCCAGGTAGTCCATCCGCGTCACGAAGGTGACGCCCTGGGTCCAGTTCCGGTACTCGCAGTTCTTCTCGATGCCGGTGTGCAGGTAGCCGATCACCGACCGGGCCTGGGTGACCGTCTCGCCCTCGAGCTCGAGCACCAGCCGCAGCACGCCGTGCGTGGACGGGTGCTGCGGACCGAGGTTGATGATGATCCGCTCGTCGTGGACGGCGTCTTCCAGGACGGTGTCCCAGTCGCCGCCGGTGACGGTGTAGACCCGTCCCTCGGTGGTCTCCCGGCTCGCCGCGGGGACGGCCGACTCGGTGTCGTTGTGGCTGGTGGTCACGAGTACGACCTCCGCTGGTCGGGCGGAGGGATCTCCGCGCCCTTGTACTCCACCGGGATGCCGCCCAGCGGGTAGTCCTTGCGCTGGGGGTGTCCGTCCCAGTCGTCCGGCATCAGGATCCGGGTCAGCGCCGGGTGTCCGTCGTAGACGATGCCGAACATGTCCCAGGCCTCGCGCTCCTGCCAGTCGGCGGTCGGGTAGACCGCGACGACCGAGGGGATGTGCGCGTCCTCGACGTCCACCGCGACCTCGAGCCGGATCCGGCGCCGGAAGGTCATCGAGGTCAGGTGGTACACCGAGTGCAGCCGCTGCGGGACGTCCACCCCGTAGTCCACACCGGAGACCGAGCTGCACAGCTCGAAGCGCAGCACCGGCTCGTCGCGCAGCGCCTGGCACAGCGCCACCAGGTGCTCGCGGTGCACGTAGAAGGTGATCTCGCCGCGGTCGACGGTGACCTGCTGGACCGCCTCGGCCGGGATGCCACGACTGGCCATGGCGGCGTTGAGGTCGTCGGTGAACTCGTCGAACCAGCCGCCGTAGGGCCGCTCGGCCGGGGCCGGGCTGTAGGCGGGCAGCACCAGGCCGCCGAAGCCGGAGGTGTCGCCGGTGTCGGCGACGTTGAACATGCCCTTGCGGGTGCGGCCTGCCTGCACCGGCTCGGCCGGGACCGGCGCGCGGTGCTCGGCGACCGCGCCGGGCTCCGGCTGGTCCTGCAGGCCGTCGGCGGGCTGCTGGGCGCTGGAGTGCGCCGCGCCCGTCGGCTTGCCCGCGTCTGCCTCGGGGGTGGTGGGGGTGTCGTCAGCCATCGCTCAGATCACTTCTTCTTGGCGAACTTCACGGAGGACGCGATCAGCTCGGTGCGCGCGCCGCTGGCCGCGCGGATGGCGGCCCGGGTGGCGTTGATCGGCTCGTCCTGGATCTTGGCGTGCAGCTTGAGGATCGCGTCCAGCAGCATCTCCGGGCGCGGCGGGCAGCCCGGCAGGTACATGTCGACCGGGACGATGTGGTCGACGCCCTGCACGACGGCGTAGTTGTTGAACATGCCGCCGGAGGAGGCGCACACGCCCATCGCCAGCACCCAGCGCGGCTCGGCCATCTGGTCGTAGATCTGGCGCAGCACCGGGGCCATCTTGTTGGTCACCCGACCCGCGACGATCATCAGGTCGGCCTGCCGCGGCGAGGCCCGGAAGGCCTCCATGCCGAAGCGGGCGATGTCGTAGCGGGGGCCACCGGTGGTCATCATCTCGATGGCGCAGCAGGCGAGGCCGAACGTGGCAGGCCACAGCGAGTTCTTGCGCCCCCAGTTCACCAGCTTCTCCAGGCTGGCCAACATGATGCCGTTGGGCAGCTTCTCTTCGATCCCCATGGCGTCTGCCCTCCCTTCAGTTCCAGTCGAGCCCGCCGCGCCGCCACACATAGGCGTAGGCGAAGCCGACCGTGGCGATGAACAAGAAGATCTCGACCAGTCCGAACAGCCCGAGGACGTCCGCCGACACCGCGAACGGGTAGAGGAAGACCATCTCGATGTCGAACAGGATGAACAACATGGCCGTCAGGTAGTAGGCGACCGGGACGCGGCCGCCACCGATCACCGGCTGCGGCGACGGCTCGATGCCGCACTCGTAGGCCTGGAACTTGGCCCGGTTGTAGCGGCTGGGGCCCAGCAGCGGGCCGAGGAGCGCACTGAACACGGCGAACGCGCCTGCCAGCGCGAACATGACGACCAGGGGTAGGTAGACCCCCAGGTTCGACGACACATCCGAAGACTGGGCTAGCGATCCAGCGAGCATGGGCACCTTCGTCGTCCTTTCCCCGCGTCCTCCGGTCGGAACCCTATGGGTCATGGGTCACAGCACTGCTTGTTAGGCAGTCCTAACCGACCGTGCGAAGTTTGTGAAAACATTCACAAGCTCAACCGTCGAGTTGTGAACGGCTTCACACGCATCGCGGCCAGTGTAGGACCTTCCTCACAGGCCTGGACTCGACCCCCTCGGCAACTCTCCGTTAACAACCGGTGGTCCATTCGCGAGCGGGTCCACCAGGCCTGACCAGCGCTAACCCAGTGCTTGCGGTAGCTAACAGACCACTTCGGCGAGTTCTGGGAACAATGGGGACGGACTATTCGACGATCACGCTTTCGGGTGTTCACGAGCGGGTGCCGGGTAGCGGGTGAGCCGAATTCGCCTCCGATGGACGGTGGGCGAGTCGTGCTGGCCGGGACGGTCAGGCGCTGGGGGTGAGCTTGGTGGCCGCGGTGATGACGCGGTCGTAGGCGTCGCCGTCCTTGGGGTCGTAGAGACCCGCCAGGAGCTTGAGCACCAGCTTCATCAGCGTCTTGCGGGGCAGGCCGTACTTGGTGGCCAGGCCCATCACCGTCGGGTTGCCGATCAGCTTGGAGAACACGTTCCCCAGCCGGTAGTAGCTGCCCAGCGCCTGCTTGAGCGCCACCGGGTAGCCGTGCAGCGCCCGCTCCCGCGCGGGACCCTCGGCCCGGGCCAGCGCCTGGATGACGCACTCCGCCGCCAGGCGGGCCGACTCCATGGCGTAGCCGATGCCCTCGCCGTTGAAGGGGTTGACCATGCCGCCCGCGTCGCCGACCAGCAGCAACCCGTCCTGGTAGTGCGGGGTGCGGTTGAAGCCCATCGGCAGGGCCGCGCCGCCGATCTTGCTGGTGGCGTTCTCCTCGCGGAAGCCCCACTCCTCCGGGGTGCCGTCCAACCAGGACTTGAGCAGCTGCCGGTAGTCCGTGCTGCCGAACGCCTTGGACGTCGACAGGATGCCCAGGCCGACGTTCACCGTGCCGTCGCCCATGCCGAAGATCCAGCCGTAGCCGGGGAGCAGCACCGGGTTGGCCGGGTCGGAGCGGTCCCACAGCTCCAGGTGCGACTCCAGGTAGTCGTCCTTGCTGCGCGGGGAGGCGTAGTAGCGGCGCACCGCGACGCCCATCGGGCGGCTGTCGATCTTCTCCAGGCCCACCGAGAGCGCCAGCCGGGCGGACACGCCGTCGCAGGCGAGGACCAGGGGCGCGCGGTAAGTCACCGGGGTCTTGTCCGGGCCCGCCTTGGCCGAGACGCCCACCACGCGGCCGTCGGCGACGACCGCGCCGGTGACCGTGGTCTGCTCCAGCAGCCGGGCGCCCGCGCGCTGGGCGGTGCGGGCGAGCATCTCGTCGAAGTCCTGGCGGGTGCGGACGACCCCGTAGGGCGGGAAGGTGGCCAGGTCGGGCCAGTCGAGCTCCAGGGTCACCCCGCCGCCGACGACGCGCAGGCCGCGGTTGTGCAGCCAGCCCGCCTCCTCGCGGGTGTCGATGCCCAGGTCGATCAGCTGCTTGACCCCGCGCGGGGTCAGGCCGTCGCCGCAGACCTTCTCGCGGGGGAAGGTGCTCTTCTCCAGGAGCAGCACGTCGAGGCCGGCGCGGGCCAGGTAGGTCGCCGCGGTGGACCCGGCGGGTCCCGCGCCGACCACGATGACCTCGGCGTCCTCGCCCGCCTTGCGGCGGCTGACCCTCGTGCTCATGGCGCTCCTTGTGAAAGCCTTCACTTACCAGGTCCGAGTCTAGAGGGAAGTGAAACGGCGGGGCCGTGGCCGGCGACCCCCCGGGGACGGTCCGGCAGCCGATGGAGGGCCAGATGACCGACCCCGACCTGACCGCCACGCCCCCGCTGGGTCTGGCGGTGGTCCGGCTGCCACCCGAGTTCCCGGTGGCCAGGCCCGCGCGTGGCGCCCGGTTCCTCGCCTCGGCGTTCATCCTGCTCAGCGCGGGCGTCGCGGTCCTGGCCGCGTGGCAGTCCTGGCACTCCTATCAGCTGGTGCTCGACGTCTACTCCCCCGTGCCGAAGGTCACCGACGAAGAGCTCGTCCGGGCCACCGACCGCGGCGTGCTGCTGTCCTACGCCTGGCTGGCCGGGGTGGCGCTGTCCGGGGCCGCCTTCCTGATGTGGCTGTGGCGGGCCCGGATCAACTCGGCCCGGATCTGCGACGCGCCGCAGCGGCTGCGGATCCGCTGGGCGCTGCTGTCCTGGTTCATCCCGCTGGGCAACCTGTGGCTGCCGCAGATGGTGCTGGGCGACCTCTGGCGCGCCAGCCGACCGGACACCCCGCCGCGCGGGGCCGACCTGCGCACGGTCCCGGCGGGCAGGCTGATCGCGATCTGGTGGGGGCTGTTCGTGCTCATGCACGCCATCGATCTGTTCGCGGTGAACCTGCTGGTCAAGGACGACTCGCCGAAGACGTTCGAGTCGGTGTTCTACGCGAACGCGATCACCGGCGGGCTCGCCGTGGTCACCGCGGTGCTGATCCTGGTGATCATGCGCCGGGTCGACCGCTGGCAGGCCGACCGGGACATGATCCGCTAGTCGGTCTGGATCCAGGTCCCGGTCCCGACCTCGGTCACCTTCGGCCGATACCCACGATTACCACGGTTGTTTCCCCCCGTGCAGGACCCAATAGTCGCGATGACCACGTGGCTCGGTGAATCCCTGCGAACGAAGGACAACCAGTGAGAGAGCGAAAACTCCTGCTCGCCTGTGCCCTGGCACTGGCAGCGGTCGCGGTCCCGGTCGTGAGCTCGGCCGCGGAGCGGCCCGCGGACCGGATCAGCACCGCCGCGACGCCGACCGACCAGCTCGTGCGGTCGAACCCGACGGCGCAGGTCATCAACGGCCAGCGCACCACGGTCAAGGAGAACCCGTCGGTCATCGCCGGGCTGCGCGTCGGCGGCGGGGGCCCGCAGGGGCAGTCGTGCACCGCCACCGTGGTGGGCAAGCGCAAGATCATCACGGCCGCGCACTGCATGATCGACGTCAGTGGCGACAAGAGCTACCTCTACGGCGACGACGACCTCAACACCGCCGGGGACGAGACGTTCCGCACGAAGCTGGCCTCGTTCAAGACGCACCCGAAGTACACCGGGTCCGGCGGCTGGCAGACCGGCTACGACGTCGCGGTGGTCACCACGGTCGACGACCTCCCGGTCCCGGAGAGCCAGTGGGCCAGGGTCGCCGGTTCCGGTGACGCGGCGCTGACCGCGCCCGGCAAGAGCGGCGTGGCCCTCGGCTACGGCAAGACCTCGGCCTCGGGCAGCAGCTCCGGTGTCCTCTACAAGACCACCCTGCCGGTCAACGACGCGAGCGGCTGCCAGGTGTTCAACATCCGGGTCAACCCCGACCTGATGGTGTGCGTGGGCTACGACAACGGCCGCACGGGCACCTGCAGCGGTGACAGCGGCGGCCCGTTCGCCGTGGACGGCGTGATCGTCGGCGTGGTGTCCTGGGGCGCGGCCAACTGCGACCGCTACAGCGTCATGGGTCGGCTGACCAACGAGATGGGCGACTGGGCCAAGGGCGAGATCGGCGGCGGGACCCCACCCGGCGACGGCGCGTTCTCGGTGGCGGTCGCGCCGACCTCGGGCAAGGTCGAGCCGGGCAAGTACATCTCGGCGACGGTCACCAGCACGGCCGGGGACCAGGGGCCCGAGCGGCTGGAGCTCTCGGCCGCGGGCCTGCCCAGCGGGGTCACCGCGACCTTCCAGCCGACCTCGGTCACCTCCGGCGAGTCGGCCAAGGTGACCTTCGTGGCGGCCGCGGGCGCGGCCAAGGGCACCTTCCCCATCACGGTCTCGGCCAAGGGCACGTCCGGGACCAAGTCGGCCACCTACAGCCTGACCGTGGGCGACGGCGGATCGACCGAGGGACCCAGGCCCACCGCCGTCCCCGGATCGGCGACGGTGGCCAGGGGCACGAGCGCCAAGGCGACGGTCACCGTGGCAGGCGGGACCGGGGCCAGCAAGCTGACCGCGACGGGGCTCTCGTTCGCCCCGATGTTCTTCCCGAACAGCGTCAGCCCGGGCGGCAGCTCGCAGATGTCGGTGTTCGCGCCGTTCCAGCCGGGCACGTACCGGCTGGTCATCACGGCGACGGACGCCGCGGGCAAGTCCGGTAGCACGGAGTTCGTGCTCACCGTGACGTAGCCGTCCGAGCGGCTGCGTCAGGTGGCGGTGCGGTCAGCGGGAACGACCGCACCGCCATCCCGTTCCGATCCCCCGTCGTCGTGGATAGGGTCCGAAGATGCGGTATCAGGCTGGGTGCCGGGTGACCCGCGACGCGCAGGCCGCGCGGCGGGTGTGGGTCCGGCCGGGCGCCGGGGCGCTGGTCGGCCGGGACCGCGAGCTGGCCGCGCTCACCACGGCCGTCAAGTGGTCGCCCGCCCTGGTGCTGGTCGAGGGCCCGGCGGGGGTCGGCACGAGCAGGCTGGTCACCGAGCTCGTGCGCCGGACGGGCGGCCAGGGCTGGGTGGCCGTCGGCCGGTGCGACCCGCCGCGGGCCCGCATCCCGTTCGGGGTGGTCGTGGACGTGCTCAGCCGCTACCCGCACCGGCTCGCCGGGGTCGGGGCGGTCGCCGGCGCGCTGCGCGCGCACCTGCCGGAGCTGGCCGACCGGCTGCCGCCCGAGCCGCCCGGCGCGGCGCACCGCCTGGTCGAGGGGTTCGGCGCGGTGCTGGCCGCGCTGGGCCGCGCGACGCTGGTGCTCGAGGACGCGCACTGGGCCGACGCGCACACCGTCGACCTGGTCCGCCACCTGCTGGCCGACCCGCCGCCGGGGCTGACCCTGGTGGTCACCGGCAGGCCGCTGGGTCCGATCGCCCTGCTTGCCCAGCAGTCACGACCTCTCCAGTCCGCGGCTCGGCGGTCGCGGGGAATGGCGGTGACCCGGCTCGTCGTGGAGCCGCTCGACGTCGCCGGGGTGCGCGAGCTGGTGGTGGCGCTGACCGGTGTCGAGGCGGTGTCGGCGGAGTTCGCTGAGGCGCTCTGGCGGCAGACGGCAGGACTGCCCGCGGTCGTCGTGGAAGTCGTTGGGGCGCTGTGCGATCCGGTGTCCGCGCTGGGCTCCGGTCGGGACGCTTCGGCGCGGCTGTTCGCCGAACTGCACGTGCCCTGGTCCGTGCGGGAGGAGCTGGCCGAACGTCTGTCCGGTTTGGCTGAACCGGCGCGCGCGCTGCTGCGCGCCGCCGCGGTGCTGGGTTCGCCCGCGCCCGCCGCCCTGCTGTCCACTGTGGCCGGTGGGGCGGACGTGGCCCTGCTGGCCCACGAGCACGTGCTCGACGAACACGACGGCCGGTACGGCTTCCGCCACCCGCTGGCCCGGCGCGCGGTCTACGAGTCGCTCCCCGGCGCCGAGCGGCGGCGGTTGCACACCCGGGCGCTGCGGGCGCTCGCGGCGGAACCGGCCACCTCGGCGACCTGCCTGGCCCGGCACGCCAAGGCGGCGGGGGCGGTCGGCGACTGGCTGCGCTACGGCGAGCTCGCCGCCGACGAGGCCATGGCGGCCGGGCGGGACGGCACCGCGATCGCGCTGGTCTCCGAGCTGATCACCGAGGAGTCGATCGCCGCCGACGACGTCGCCCGGCTGGTCACCGCGCTGTGCCGGTACGCGCTCGACGGCACCCGGCACGACGAGGTGATCGCCGTGCTGGAGCGGCGCTACGCCGACCCGCGGCTGACCGAGGAGGTGCGCGCCGAGGTCTCCATCGGACTCGGCCTGCTGCTCATCCGCGCCCCCGGTGACCTGGTCCGCAGCGATATGAAGATCAGGACCTCGATGGGCACCCCGGGGGTGGCGCAGGCGTGGAGCATGCGCGGGATCGCCATCCTGGGCATGCCCTACCTCGGCGACCGGTCGATCGAGGAGTGCCGCCGCTGGCAGGGCCTGCTGGCGGCCCGGATCCGGCGGATGCCCGCCGGGGCGGCCAGGACCGCGCTGCTGGCCAGCACCCTGCAGTCCCGGTTGGCCATCGGCGACCCCGAGGTCGAGGACATGATCGGGCTGCTGCCGCACCGGGTCGACCCGGCCGAGGCCGAGCACGCCCGCCAGCTGGCCAGGGCCTGGTGCAACCTCGCCGACGTCTGCTCCTGGCTGGGCCACTACGGGCGGGCCAGGCGGCTGCTGCGGCACGGCCTGCGCGGCGCCGCGGCGGCGGCCGCGCCGTACGTGACCAGCACCGGGCTGGGCACCGAGATCCACCTCGACTGGCTGGCCGGGCGGTGCGCCGGGCTGGACCAGCGGGCCGAGGCGCTGATCGCGGCCAACCCCGGCGCGCTGCCGGTGTTCGGCGAGATGCGGCTGGTGCAGGGCTGGCTGGCCACGATCCAGGGCGACTGGCAGCGGGCCGAGGACTGCTTCCGGGCGACCAGGATGCGCGAGCCGGAGTCGGCCATGGCACCGGTCGCGCTGGCGGCGGTCGGCGGCATGGTCGCGCTGCACCTCGACCGCGGCGACGTCCGCGCGGCGTGCACCCAGGCGGACGCGGGCGTGGCCATGCTGCGCCACCAGCGGGTGTGGGCGTGGGCGGGCGACCTGCTCCCGGCCGCGGTCGAGGCGTACGTGTCGGCCGGGGCGCTCGCCAAGGCCCGGGTGCTGGTCGACGAGGCCACCAAGGGCATCGCGGAAGTGGACGCGCCGTACCTGGACGCCGCGCTGTCCGCCGCGCGGGCGCACCTCGCGGTCGAGTCCCCGGTGGCGGCGGCCCGGTTGTACGAGGCGGCCGCCGAGCGGTACCGGGAGCTGGGCGTGCCCTACGCGGCGGCACGGCTGGCCGAGCGGGCCGCGGAGCTCGACCCGACCCGGGCGGTGGCTTTCCTGGGGCTGGCCAAGGTGTACGAGCGGGTCGGCGCGGTGATCGCCGCCGCCCGGTGCAGGCACCGGGTCCGCCGCACCGGCGGTGCGGTGCCCTCGACCCGGGGGCGGCGGGGCTACGGCGGCACGCTCTCGCCCAGGGAGATCGACATCGCCCGGTTGCTGGCGGGCGGGCACACCAACCGGGAGATCGCTGAGACGTTGTTCCTGTCGCGGCGGACGGTTGAGGACCATGTGGCGAATGTGTTGCGGAAGCTGGGGGTGGGGTCGCGTGGGGAGTTGGTGCGTTAGTGCTGTCTGCGGTGCCGTCGTGGGGTCGACCTCACGGGTGGCTCATCGTTGGGGCTGCCCGAGGAAAAGATGGGGGGCTCGATCTAGTGAACTCGCTTCGTGTGGGGCCCCTAGAGCACCGCGGTGGGGAAAAAGCGTGGGGTGAAGGGCATCCCCACCACAGGTCAAGTTTAGCGGTGCTCTCCCCCCACACGAAGCG
>NZ_BSTR01000019.1 GCF_030269645.1 Actinokineospora sp. NBRC 105648
CCCCTAGAGCACCGCGGTGGTGAAAAAAGGGCGGGTGAAGGGCATCCCCACCACACGGCAAGTTTAGCGGTGCTCTCCCCCCACACGAAGGCAGTCCACCCAATCGAGCACAAACGTAACGGGTCTTGCGTACCAGCGGGCTCGACATTTAGAGACTTCAAGATTTCAAGACTTAGAGATTGAGAAACGACGGATTTAAGGCCTTGCCGTGGGCTCTCGGACGGCCACCAATGCTGCCACTGCGGTAGTCACCGGTACAGCCGCGACCAGCCCGATGCTGCCCACCAACGTCCGCACGATCTCCTGCGCGATGGTCTGCGACTGCAAGATCGTTCCCAAGCCGACATCGGACAGCGACGAGTAGAGCAACACCGGCAGTGCCGCGCCCGCGTACGCCATGACCAGTGTGTTCACCGCTGAGGAGACGTGGTCGCGGCCGATGCGCAGGCCCGCTGCGTAGAGCTCCCGCCAACCCAGTGCCGGGTTGGCCGCGCGTAGTTCCCAGACCGCGCTGGTCTGGGTCACGGTGACGTCGTCGAGGACGCCCAGTGCGCCGATCACGATCCCGGCCAGCAGGAGGCCTCGGGTGTCCAGGCCGTGGCCGAGCGAGCCGAGCAATGTGGCTGTCTCGTCGTCCAGGCCGGTCAGGTTGGCGACGGCGCTGAACAGGGCACTGAGCAGGCCGATGAGGGTCAGGCTGACCATGGTGCCCAGCACGGCCGTGGACGTGCGCGCGGAGAGGCCGTGGGTCAGGTAGAGCACCACGAACATGATCACGCCGGCGCCCGCGACGGCTACCAGCAGCGGGTTCTCCCCGGCGAGGATCGCGGGGAGCACGAACAGGAGCAGTACGGCGAAGCTCAGGCCGAGCGCGACGATTGCCTTGAGGCCCTGCCAGCGGCCCAGGACCAGTACGGCCACGGCGAACAGCGCGGCCAGTACCGCCAAGGGGACGCCGCGTTGGAAGTCCACCAGTTGGTAGGAGCCGCCACTGAGCGGGTCGCCGCCGTTGTAGGCGAGTACTACGTCGTCCCCGACGGCGAAGCGCGGTGTGCTCGGCTCGATCGGTACGGCGGTGCGTACGTCGCTGCCGGAGGCGGCGCCGTCGGTCATCTGCACGGCGACGGTCAGGCACTGGTCCTTGGCCGCGTCGCCGGTACCGCAGGGGCCTACCTGGGCCATCGTGATCGTGCCGCGAACCGCCTGCTGGCCGGCGCTCAGCCCGGTCGGGGCGTCACCTGTCGGGTAGAGCAAGACCATGCCCACGACTGCCGCCAGTGCGAATGGCGCCAAGAGGGCGGTGAGCAGCTTGCGCACGCGCGGGGAGGCGGGCGTGGCCGGACTGTGCCCGTGGCCATGCCCGTGACCGGTAGGTTCGACGGGCTTGCGCGTCTCCTCGGTTATCCGGGGGATCGGCTGCGTTTCCCAGTCTTGCACCGGCCCATCTTGTCAAGGCTGTCTGGTCACAGTGGATCCGCGTAGTGGAAGTGCGCGCGCAGCACATCGTCGACCGCGCGGACGGCGCGGCGTAGACGGTGTTCGTGGTTGCCGGCCAGCAGGACCCAGGGCACGCCGCGTTCGCGCAGCCCCCGCGCGAACCGGGCGGTCATCCATGGTCGCAGGTGTTCGCCGTCGCGCCAGCCGTCCTGGTGGAAGTCCACGCCGACGTGGTCGGTGAGCAGGTAGAGCGCGGGGGAGCGGGGGACGGGCACGTCCGAGCCCTCCCGCCCCAGGTAGCGCTCACACCAGACGGTGGCCGCCCACGGGTCGTTGTCGCACACCACCACCGGGGTCTCGCCTGCTGCCGCGTCCTCCAGCTCGGCCTGCCGGACGGCGACGTCGACAAAGTCACCGACTGTCCACACCAGACCTTCCGGGCGGGGTGGGGGGTGACCGGTAGCCTCCGCCAGCGCGTGCGCGGCGGTCAGTTTCGCCTCGGTGTGCAGCCTGCCGTACTCCGGGACCCAAGAGGCTCCGTAGTGGCGCGCGAGTGCCTCCGACAGGGTGGTCGTACCGGTGGATTCCGCTCCCACCACTACGATTCGGGCGGCAAGGCCCCGTCTGGTGGCGCGTGCGAGGTAGTGCCAATTCGCGTAAGGGTCCGTCCTTACTGCCGTGCCAGAGACAGGAAACCGCTCGCGGTCTGGGTCTACCGCGACGTGTTTGGCACCGAGGCGAGCGGCTAGCTCAGCTCCGTAGTCCTCACTGGCGAAGACAGCGTCGACGACCGCTGCGCGTGGATCGCCGTCTTGGATCGCGCGGCGGGCTAGGACCGACCGTGCGACGCCCATGTGCAGTTCCCACACAGCGTCGTCGTGGTAGTCCATCGGGTGATCGTCGAGGTCGCCCAAGATGGCGACGCCGGGGTCGTCCCGATGCTCATCGTGCATCCAGGCGACCCGGTCGGTGATGGTCAAGGACTCCACGGAGGAGCCGAGAACCGCGACGGTGGTGCGCTCGGACGCCGCTGCGGCTGTGCGGATCAGGTGGTGGTGGCCCGCGTGCGGCGGGTAGAACTTGCCCAGCACCAAGGCGTGTCGGAACCTCACGCGGGCACCGGGACCGGTCGCTCGACGTCGGCGAGCCAGCTCCGCAGGCCGATCACGCACAGCACGAGGAAGACGACGTAGAGGATCGCGGTGAGCCAGAGGTCCTTGTACGCGTAGAGCGGCACGTAGACCACGTCGGCGGCGATCCAGAGCCACCAGCTCTCCACCTTCTTGCGCGCCTGGCCCCAGGTGGCGAGCAGCGACAGGACAGTGGTGGCCGCGTCGGGCAGGGGGACGCTGGAGTCGGTGACGTGGGCTAAGACCGCGGTGAGCGCGGCGGTCGCGCCGATCCCGACCGCCAAGAGGGTCCACCACTGCGCCCGTGTCGTGCGGGTGACGGCGAGCCTGCCGTGGTGTTCGCCGCCGCGCAGCCAAGCCCACCAGCCGTAGAGGGCCAGCGCCAGGTAGACGACCTGCAGCCACGCGTCGGCGTAGATGCCCGCGGTGATGAAGAGGGCGAAGAACGCCATGTTGTTGAGGACGCCGATCAGCCAGTTCCAGGCGTTCTGCCGGGCGACCAGCCACACGCACAGCGCCCCGGTGACGAACCCGACGACCTCCATGCGCGAGGTCGGCGCGCCGAACGCCGTGAACGCCGTCGCCCGCAGCGCGGCTAAGAGTTGGTCCACCGGGTGCTCCGTCTCGCCCAAGCCGATACCCCGCGCAGCCTAAGAGACGCCCACATCGCTCGGTCGAGTGGAACCGGTTGCGCCACCATCGAACATGTGTTCGACTATCCCCGTGCGATGGGACAGCCAGCGGGTGCGGAACGACCAGGCGGGCGAGCAGGCACTGCCTGGCTTGCCCGGCCTGGTGCGCAGTGTGCGGACGCCGGAGTTCGCCGGGGTGGTCTTCCACGAGGTCGTGGCCAAGTCGGTGCTCAACCGGGTGCCCGGTGGGTCACCCATGCCGTTCGGCTGGACGGTGAACCCCTACCGCGGCTGCACGCACGCGTGCAGCTACTGCCTGCACGGCGACACCCCGGTCCTGATGGCCGACGGCACCACCAAACCGCTGGCCGAGCTCAAGGTCGGCGACCGGGTGTACGGCACCGAGCGGCGCGGCAACTACCGGCACTACGTCCCCACCGAGGTGCTCGACCACTGGTCCACGGTCAAACCCGCCCACCGGGTCACCGTCGCCGACGGCACCCAGCTGATCGCCAGCGGCGACCACCGCTTCCTCACCGAGCGCGGCTGGAAGCACGTCACCGGTGAGGTCTCCGGCCCGGACCGCCGCCCGCACCTGACCGCGGGCAACAAGCTGATGGGCACCGGCCGCTTCGCCGCCCCGCCCAAGGACACCGCCGACTACCGCCGCGGCTACCTGTGCGGTGTGGCCCGCGGCGACGGTGGCGGCGCCCCCGGCTCGCGCGCGTCGGCCAGGGTCGCCGAGTACGTCACCGGCGACCTGCCGCTCGCCCTCCCCGTCGAGTGGCCCCGCACCCCCACCGACGAGTGGCGCAAGGGCCTGCTGGCGGGCGTCTTCGACGCCGACGGCACCTTCTCCCACCGCATCCTGCGCCTGCCCGGCCTCGGCCCGCGCGCGCTGGCCGCGGTCGTGGAGGCGTTGACGGCCTTCGGTTTCCAGCACGCCGTCGAGGCCCGCCGCGCCCCCGACGGCAAGGTCTGCGTCCGCGTCGACGGCGGCCTGCCCGAACACCTGCGCCTGTTCCACACCGTCGACCCGGCCGCCACCGACAAGCGCGCCATCGACGGCGCCGCCATCAAGTCCGGCGCCCGCCTCGGTGTGGTCGCGGTCGAGCCGCTCGGCCTGGACCTGCCCCTGTTCGACATCACCACCGGCACCGGCGACTTCATCGCCAACGGCGTGGTGAGCCACAACTGCTTCGCCCGCAACTCGCACACCTACCTCGACCTCGACGCAGGCCACGACTTCGACACCCAGATCGTGGTCAAGGTCAACGCGGCGCAGGTCCTCTCCCGGCAGCTGGCGGCACCGCGGTGGAACCGCGAGCACGTTGCCATGGGCACGAACACCGACCCGTACCAGCGCGCGGAGGGGCGCTACCGGCTGATGCCGGGGATCATCCGCGCGCTGGCGTCCTCGGGCACGCCGTTCTCGATCCTGACCAAGGGCACGATCCTGTCCCGCGACCTCCCAGACCTCGTGTCGGCCGCGGCGGATGTCCCGGTGGGGTTGGGCGTGTCGATCGCGTTGCTGGATCGAGCGGTGCAGCAAAGCCTCGAACCGGGAACGCCCAGCCCGCAAGCGCGGTTGGAACTGGTCCGACGGATCACTGACGCCGGACTCCCATGTGGAGTGTTCATCGCACCCGTCTTACCCGGGATCTCCGACTCGGTGGAGCAACTCGATCAGTTGCTCGGCGAGGTCGCCGCCGCCGGGGCAACCGGGGTCACGGTGCTGCCACTGCACCTGCGGCCCGGCGCGCGTGAGTGGTTCGCCCAGTGGCTTGCCCGCGAACACCCGACGCTGGTGCCGTTGTACCGGCGGATCTACGGCCGGTCGACCACGGCCGACGTGAACTACCGACGGGCGCTGGCCTCACGGATCGCGCCGCTGGTCCGGCGCCATGGGTTGGCCGCGGGTGGTTCCGAGCCGCGCTGGCCCGCGGGCAGCCTGCCGGCAGGGATACCGGAGGCCCGGGTATCCCAGGAACAGCTGACGTTGCTGTGAGCGTTTCACCCGACCTGCGCACTGCGGCCTACCGGTGATCTGAGCTTGTTCGGGGTGGCGGTGGTGGGTGCCGTTGCGGAGCATCGCGTAGGGACATCGCAGCGGCGGCAGGCCAGGCAGATGAGCGCGGCGTGTGGTGTCGTGCTCTCGGCTCGTTTGCCGTGCTCGGCGACCTGTTTGTGTTGCTGCAGAACAGTTTGCAGACTGTCGGCCAGCCTCGGGAGTACCACGTCGACGGCCGCTGAGTTTGGGACGATCACCGTCTGGCCGAGGAACGCCCCGAGATCGCTGTTCATCCACTGATCCGTTCGTTCGCAGTGACGTGGTCACCGGTTGGGCATCGATGGCCGGCATCCACGCCGCAATGGGACCTACCAAGCCCAGGGCGGCGCTGACGGCGGAGCCGATGGTGGTTGGGAACTGGTCCCGACCACCACCGCCACCTGGTTGATCAGGATGCCGCTCGTGGTTCGAGCCCGCCCGCGCGGAGGACACCTCGCTGACCGGGAGCCCGCGAGCTCTCCAGTCGAGGTTGGTGCCCGCGCGGGTCGCTTGGATCGCGGCGGGAACTCCTCGGTTGCTCCGGCTGTAGCGCCTCAGCTGGATCGGGAGTGCGGAGTCCGGAGCGCAGCACCACGAGCATGCCATTCACGGTGACCATTCCGCCGAACGCCGTCTCCGGGCACCACGTCGGGGGGATGGTGGCGGCGCTGGTCATCGAGGCCACCACCCGGTGCTCGGCGGGTCGCCTGGGCCGATATCAGTGAAGCCGAGTGCTTGGTGGCGCCCAAGATCGCCGCTGGCGGCTTTGTCCCGGCTCAGTCCACCTTGGACTTGAGGGACCGCTGCACGGCAGAGGGCGTAGCACCCTTGCGGAGAAGTTCCACGCCTAGCCACAAGACCGCCACCGCGCCGATGGCGACCGCTAGCGGCAGCACCCAGGTCGGGAGGATCACCCGTAGGGCCACGCAAGTGAAGCCGACCACGTAGAGGACAACTGGGAGCCGGGGGAGTCTGCCCGCGCTGAGCATGAGCGTCCCGAAGGCCAAGATTCCCACCAGGAACAGGATCGACGACACCTTCAGCGCCGCACCGGTGAAGCCCGCTTGGAGAACCGCCACCTGGGCCGTCGGTAGCTCCGGGTAAACGAGATTCAGGATGTATTCCACGCCCAGGACCGCGGTCAGACCGGTCAAGCCGGCGACGAAGGCCGGGACCAGCAGTCTGGGTGGGTGGTCGGCGTGGCGGGCGTAGAGGCCGAGGATCAGGAGTAGGCCGAACACCTGGCCCAACGGTGCCACCGCGTGGCCGAGGTGGGTGTCGGGGAGGATGCCCGCGCGCCTGCCCGCGTTGAGGAGCAGGACCAGGGCGCACAGCGGTCCAGCCCAGCCGCCGAGGCGGATCAGTGGGGTCATGGGTAGCCTCCTAGCTGCGATAACGACTGTTATAGCGTCTGTTATCGGGCTGTCCGGGGGCAAGGGGGCGGGGATGGGGTAAGACTTCGGTAACCGCTGGGGGAGCCGCTGATCGGGGAGGGCATGGGCGACGAGCGCCGGATCCAGTTCATCGAGGCCGCGGCGCGCGTGTTGCGCGACCGGGGGCCCGCCGAGCTGACCGTCCGCCGGGTCGCCGAGGCGGCGGGGGAGTCCACGATGGGCGTCTACACCGGATTCGGGAGCCGGGCAGGCGTGCTGGACGCGTTGTACCTGCACGGGTTCGAGCTCCTGCACGCCCGGCTGGACGGGCTGCCCCGGGCGGCCACGCCGATCGACGCGGTCGTGGCGGTCGCGTTGGGCTACCGGGACTTCGCGCTGGCCGAGCCGCACCTGTACGGCTTCCTGTTCGAGCGGCCGCTGCCGGACTTCGAGCCCGCCGTCGCCAGTCGGGCGGCCGCCCTGGAGTCCACCTTCGGCTACCTGCTCCGCCCGATCGGCGAGCTCACGCCCAACCCCGAGCGACCCGCTTACCAGGCCTGGGCGGCCATGCACGGGCTGGTCAGCATCGAACTGACCCATCAGGCCCGCGATCCGCTGCCCGGCTGGTTCCTCGAGACCCCGGACCAGTGGCGGGAGATCTACCTCGACGGCGTCCGCGCGAGCCTCACCGGGCTGGGTCTGCTCCGCTGAACGGAAAAGGCCACTCCCGCCAGGCGGGAGTGGCCTTTCGCTTCCTAGGGCCGAGGATCAGCCGTTGTTCTGCCTGCGGTCGCCGTCGCGCCAGCCGCGGGGGGCGTCCGCACGGCGGGCGGCGCGGTTGGCGCCACCGGTCGTCGGGCGGCCTGCGCGGTTGCCGCCGTCGAACGAGCGCTCGGCACGTGGTGCGGCGTCGCGGTCGTACGAGCGGGCGGGCTGGTCGCGCACCGGGCGGTCGCGGTCGTAGGACCGGGCCGGGCGCGCGGGCTGGTCGCCGTTGTAGGAGCGGGCGGGCCGCTCGAACGTGCGGGTGGACTCCCGGCTCTCGCCGGTGCGACCGCCCTCGCGGTTCTGGAAGTCACGACCCTGCAGGTCGCGCCCACGCGGCGCGTCCTCGCGGCTGCGGCGCGGGTGGCCGCCGTCGCGGGCGGGCCTGCCCTCGGTGCGGCGGCGGAACTCGCCACCACCGCCGCGGCGGGCGGTGTGGCCACCGGCGCCGCGGGACGGGCGGACCGGCGGGGCCTTCTCGATGAACGGCTCACCACTGGGCACGCGGGCACCGGTGATCCGGATCAGGTCGGCGTCGCCGGGGCGCACCTTGGTGTGCTCGGGCTTGACGCCCGCCTTGTCGGTGAGCCGGACCACGGTGCGCCGCTGGTCGTGGGTGACCACGGTGACCACGGTGCCCGCCTCACCGGCGCGCGCCGTGCGGCCCGCGCGGTGCAGGTAGTCCTTGGGGTCGGCGGGCGGGTCGACGTGCACGACCAGGCTGACACCGTCGACGTGGATGCCGCGGGCGGCGACGTCGGTGGCGACCAGCACGGGCATGTCGCCCTCGCGGAACTGGCTGAGCACCCGGTTGCGGGCGCCCTGGGTCTTGCCGCCGTGCAGTGCTCCGGCGCGCACCCCGACCGAGCGCAGCTTGTCGGCCAGGCGGTCGACGTGGTGCTTGGTTCGCACGAACATGATCGTGCGGCCGTCGCGGGCGGCCATCTCGGTGATGACGTCGGCCTTGTCCTGCTTGGACACCAGCAGCATGTGGTGGGCCATGGTCGACACGCTGGCGGTGGCGATGTCCACCGAGTGCGTGACCGGGTCGTGCAGGTAGCGCTTGACCAGCTGGTCGACGTCGCCGTCCAGGGTGGCCGAGAACAGCAGCACCTGGCCCTCGCGGTCGGTCAGGTCGAGGATCTCGCGCACCTGCGGCAGGAAGCCCATGTCGGCCATCTGGTCGGCCTCGTCGATGGCGCTGAAGCGCACCTCGCTGAGGATGCAGGTGCCCTGCCGGACGTGGTCGGAGAGCCGACCCGGGGTGGCGATCAGCAGGTCGACACCGCGCTTGAGCGCCTCGGCCTGGCGGGGGAAGGACATGCCGCCGACGGCGGTGCGGCACCACAGGCCCAGTGACCGGGCCAGCGGGGTGAGCGCGTCGCTCACCTGCAGGGCCAGCTCGCGGGTGGGCACCAGGATCAGCGCGCGGGGGCGCAGCGGGCGGGCCTCGCCGCCGTCGAGGCGGGCGAGCAGCGCCAGGCCGAAGGCCAGCGTCTTGCCGGACCCGGTCTGCGCGCGGCCGAGCACGTCGCGGCCGGCGAGCGCGTCGGGCAGCGTGGCGGACTGGATCGGGAACGGCTCGTCGATGCCCGCCTCGGACAGCGCGCGCAGCAGCGGCTTGGGCAGGCCCAGGTCGGCGAAGCTGACGCCGGTGCCGTCGTTGTCGTAGCGGCCCTTGCCGCTCTGGCGGTGCCGGGGCTTGCGGTCGTCGTCGCCGGTGGCGTCGTCGGCGGCCACCTCGGTGACGGCGGTGCCGCCGAGGGTGGGGACATCGAGGGTGGAGACATCGGAAACCACGGCGACATCACCGGCGATCGCGGTGATGTCAAGATCGTTCGTGGGCAGGGCAGAGTTCTGCACGGGGTCCTCTCCGGACGTTGGCACGTCTCGGGAGGCTCCGCCCTCTTCACAGGAGGTCGGCAGGCTTTCGCACGGACGAGCCCGGCGCGTGTAGTACGCCGTCGGGTGTGTTTGGCACCGCAGGCCTATCCGGAGCCATAGGGCCGACGCCGGGCGGGGAGCGGACGCAGGCGCCGCTCACGATGCCCCCTAACCCTACCCGACGATCGGTCAAGACCTCGCATCGCGGGACGAGGATCACGTTCCGGCCCTGGTGGGGCGAGGTTTTCGCCCCACCAGGAACCGGCTTCTCAGTCCATGCCCGCGACGTCGACCAGGTGCGCGGTGAGCGCGTCCGGGTCGGCCAAGTCCGCGGGCAGCCCGCGCGAGCGGAACCACCCGGAGATGTTCGCCACATCCCGTGCCAGGAACTCCCGGCCGCCCGGGTTGGCGATCAGGTCGACCACCTGGGGCAGGTCGATCAGCACCAGGTGCCCCTCGTGCAGCAGGATGTTGTAGGCGGACAGGTCGCCGTGGGTGAGGCCCTGACCGGCGAACAGCTCCAGGGCCGCGACCAGCTGCTCCCACAGCTCACGCAGCTCCTCGGGCCCCGGACGGGCCTGGGCGAGCCGGGGCGCGCCCTGGCGGTCGCCGTCGCAGAGGAACTCCAGCAGCAGCTCCGTGCCGTCGCGCTGGACCGGGTAGGGCACCGGGGCGCCCACCGACCACAGCCGCGACAGCGCCGCGAACTCGGCGACCGCCCACTGCTCGGCGATCAGGTTGCGGCCGAAGGACGTGCGGTTCTGCATGGCCCGCATCTCCCGGGACCGGCGCATCCGCCTGCCCTCGAGGTAGCCCGCGTCGCGGTGGAACAACCGGTGCTCACCGCTGCGGTAGCGCTTGGCGGCGAGCAGGCAGCTGTCGCCACCGGGAACGGCGCGCTCCAGGACGAACACGTCGGCTTCCTTGCCGGTCTTGAGCACGCCCAGCTCGTAGTCGGCGGCGGCCAGGTCGGTCACCAGCCAGTCGGGTCGGGGGTGCGGGCCCTGCTCGCAGTCGCCCCAGGTGGACCAGCGCTCGGCACCGTCGGGCAGTTCCTGCGCGGCGGTGTAGGCGTCGTCGCGGACGCGGGCCAGCCGCATCCGCTCGGCCTCGGTGAGCCTGCCGGAGCGCTGCGGCTGCGGGTCGTCGTCAAAGGAACGACGGCGCATCCGACCGGCGCTGGGCTGGTCGTCGGAGAGTTCGGTGAAACGGGAAAGATCGTGCTCGCGCACTGGGTGGGTCTCCTCGTGTGGAAGGGTGCCCCACCGCGAACGTCAGCCGAGTGGGGCGGGCGGACGGGTCGGTGCCACGTCCACAGCGACAGTCGTCACCACCACGGCACCTCCCTCGGGTCCACCGGCTCTTCCACCGGTACTCGCGCAGAGCTTGCACCACGGCCGCGACCGCGGGCAAGCGAATTAATCAGGGCTCGACGACCAGGTCCAACGAGCGCTTGCCGGTGGGCTCCAGCCGCATCCCGTTGGTCCGGGCGACCGACACCAGCGTGCGCACGGAACCGGGCTCGCGCGGGGCGGTGGCCAGCGCGGCGGCGAGCCTTCCCTTGTACGCCTTGTTGAAGTGGCTCACCGTCTTGCGCCGACCGCCACCGTCCTCGGTGACCACCCGCACGGTGACCGCGTCGGGTACCGCGGCCAGGTTCGCGTAGGCGCCCGAGCGCAGGTCGACCACCAAGTCGTCCACAGTGGACAGAGTCTTCTCCAGCGCGCCCCGCCACACCCCGCGCAGGCCGCCGAGCGCGGGCAGCACCGAGTCGCCGGAGAGCCGGTAGGCCGGGATCGGGTCGCCCGCGCGGACCACGCCGAACAGCGCCGAGGCCACGGCCAGCCGTTGGTCGGCCCGCCTGCGCTGGGCCCTGGTGAAGCCGCGGACGTCGAGGGCGTCGTAGAGCACCCCCGTGTAGCGCTCGATCGCGGGCCGGGTCGGGGCGGTGAACAGCTCGGCGTTGCGCTCGACCTCGTCGACCTGCCGGTCGGACAGGTCCAACGCGGTCAGGCTGGCGGCCAGGTCGCCGGCCAACTCGACCAAGGCCCCGGTGACGCGCTCGCGCACCGGGTTCAGCTCCGGGAAGGACAGGGCGGCGAGGTCGAGCGGGGCGCCGCCGCCGCCCTCGCTCTTGGTCTCCGACGGCGGAAGCAGCACGAGCACCAGCGCAGCGTAGAGAAAACCGGTCGAACCCGCCGCCGCGGGTGACCTACCTTCTGCGGGCATGACCCTCACCTGGCGCCCCCTGGACCTGGCCGACGCCGACGCCTGGGTGCGGCTCAAGGCCGCCGCCGAGGCGGTCGACCAGGCCAACGAGCACTTCGGCCCGGCCGACTACGTCGACCTGGTCGGGCCGATGGACCGCCCCGCGCAGACCCTCGGCGTCTTCGACGGCGCCGACCTGGCGGCTTACGGCGTGATCTACGCGCGCCGCGCCATCACCGACCTCGACCTGCTGCGCCTGCTCGGCGGCGTGGCCCCGACCCACCGCCGCCGGGGTCTTGGCCGCGAGCTGCTCACCCGGCTCGCCGCGCTGGCGCTGGACCTGCACGCGACCCGGGCGCCCGGGTCGCCGGTGCAGCTGCTGGTCCCGGTGCACGAGAACAACGCGGGCCACGCCGCCCTGGCGACCAGCGAGGGCTACACCCCGATCCGGTGGTTCTTCGACATGCGCGCCGACCTCGCCGTGCTGCCCGCCCAGGCCGCCGTGCCCGAGGGCTATCTCTTGGAGCACTACACCCCGGACTTCGACGACCTCTGGCGCGACCTGCGCAACGACACCTTCGCCGAGCACTGGGGCTCGGGCCCGGTGGACGCGGAGTTCTGGCGCGCGCACTACGTCGGCAGCGAGCCGTTCGTCGCCGAGCACAGCGCCCACCTGCGCGACCTGGCCACCGGTGAGCTCGCCTCGTTCGTGCTGTCGCAGCACTACGCCGCCGACGCCGTCGCGCGCGGGCACCGCGAGCTGTGGATCGCCGATGTCGGCACCCGCGCGGCCCACCGCGGCCGGGGCCTGGCGGGCGCGCTGCTCTCGCACGTGATGCACGCCGCCCGCGCCGAGGGCTACGCCACGGCGGGGCTCAGCGTCGACGCCGACAACGAGACCGGCGCGCTGGGCGTGTACGAGCGCGCAGGCTTCCGGGTGACCGACAAGTGGGCCCAGCACAGCCGGGTGATCGGCGCCTGAGCCACCTCAGCCGTTGCCACCTCAGCCGTTGGGCGACCCGACGCAGAACTCGTTGCCCTCGGGGTCGGCGAGGACAGTCCAGGTGAGACCCGGCACGACGTGCTCGCCGAGCACCGAGGCGCCCAGCTCCACCAACCGGGCGACCTCGGCGGGCCGGTCCTCGGTGTTGAAGTCCAGGTGCGCCCGGTTCTTGCCCTGCCGCGGCTCCGCGACCCGTTGCAGGCCGATGTACGGCGCCGCGCCCTGGGGCTTGTCGGGCGGGGCCAGGAAGAGGAACTCGCCCTCGAAGTCGGTGACGACCGCGTAGCCCAGGGCCGCGGTCCAGAACTCCGCGAGGGTGCGCGGGTCGGCGCAGTCGATGGTCACGCCGCCAATGCCAAGTGTCATGGCGCGCAAGCTAGACCAGACCACCGACAACCGCCGTCCGGGTGATCCCCGGCTCCGACATTCCCGGGCCGCTGACGATCCTGGGCGCGGACGACCCCGGGCCGGTACATCCCCGGACACCCCCGGCCCGGGGCGATCCGGGCCACCATGGACCGGTGCGCACAATCGACTGGCGGGGCGACCACGTCGTCATCGTCGACCAGACCCGGCTGCCCCACGACCTCGTCCACCGCGCGCTGCACACGGTCGACGACCTGGTGCACGCGATCAAGACCCTGGCCGTGCGCGGCGCCCCCGCGCTCGGTGTGGCGGGCGCGCTGGGCGTGGCCCTCGCCGCACTGTCCACAGGCGACACCCGCGAGCAGGCGGCCAGGGTGCGCGCGGCCCGGCCCACCGCGGTCAACCTCGCCTGGGGTGTCGACCGCGTGCTGGCCAAGCTGGCCGACGGCACGGAAGCCGTCGTCGCCGAGGCCGTCACGGTCTTGGAGGATGACATCCGGCTCAACCGGGCCCTGGCCCACCGCGGCGCCGACTGGCTGCAAGCGCGCATCGGCAAGCCGATCACCGCGCACACGCACTGCAACGCGGGCGCCCTCGCTTGTGTCGAATGGGGGACCGCGCTCGGGGTACTGCGCGCGCTGAACGAACGCGGCGCGCTGGCCCACGTCTACGCCGACGAGACCCGCCCGCTGCTGCAGGGCGCCCGGATCACCGCCTGGGAACTGGCCGGGATGGGCGTGCCGCACACCCTGGTCGTCGACTCCGCCGGACCGTCGGTGATCGCGAACGGCCTGGTCGACGTGGTGGTGGTCGGCGCGGACCGGATCGCGGCCAACGGCGACGTGGTCAACAAGGTCGGCACCTACCCGCTCGCCCTGGCCGCCGCCCGGCACGGCATACCGTTCCTGGTGGCCGCCCCGGAGTCCACCGTGGACCTTTCCACCCCATCGGGGGACGCGATCCCGATCGAGTTGCGCGCCGCGGACGAGATCACCTCGTTCAACGGCACCCGCACCGCCCCACCCGGGACGGCGGCGCTGAACTACGCCTTCGACGTCACCCCCGCCGACCTCGTCACCGCCGTCGTCACCGAGGCCAGGGTGGTCGAGCGCGGCGCGCCATAACCCGAATGCGCTGGCCAGCGGCAGGTCACTACCCTCTACCGGGCACCACTCGTGCAGACCCGAGGAGCCATTGCCGTGATCACCAGGATGTCGTCGCTGTTCCTGCGCACCCTGCGCGAGGACCCGGCGGACGCCGAGGTGCCCAGCCACAAGCTGCTGGTGCGCGCCGGGTACGTCCGCCGCGTAGCCCCGGGCGGCTACTCCTGGCTGCCGCTGGGGCTGCGGGTGCTGCGCAAGGTCGAGCGCGTCGTCCGCGAGGAGATGGACGCGATGGGCGCGCAGGAGATCCAGTTCCCCGCGCTGCTGCCCCGCGAGCCCTACGAGGCGACCAACCGCTGGACCGAGTACGGCCCGAACCTGTTCCGCCTCAAGGACCGCAAGGGCGCCGACTACCTGCTCGGCCCCACCCACGAGGAGCTCTTCGCGCTCACCGTCAAGGGTGAGTACAACTCGTACAAGGACTACCCGGTCACGCTCTACCAGATCCAGACCAAGTACCGCGACGAGGCGCGCCCCCGCGCGGGCATCCTGCGCGGCCGCGAGTTCCTGATGAAGGACTCGTACTCGTTCGACCTCACCGACGAGGGCCTCTCGGCCAGCTACCAAGCCCACCGCGACACCTACATCCGGATCTTCGACCGGCTGGGCCTGGACTACGTGATCGTCGCCGCCACCTCCGGCGCGATGGGCGGCTCGGCCTCCGAGGAGTTCCTCGCCGAGGCCGTGACCGGCGAGGACACCTTCGTGCGCAGCACCGGCTCGGACTACGCGGCCAACGTCGAGGCCGTGGTCACCCCCGCGCCCCCCGCCCGTCCCCTGGACGGCCTGCCCGAGGCGCGGAAGCACCACACGCCCGACACCCCGACCATCGACTCGCTCGTGACGCTGCTCAACAAGCTCGACCTGGGCCGCGAGTTCACCGCCGCCGACACGCTCAAGAACGTGCTGCTCAAGACCCGCCAGCCCGCCGCCAAGGAGTGGGAGCTGCTCGCCATCGGCCTCCCCGGCGACCGCGAGGTCGACCTCAAGCGCCTCGAGGCGTCCCTCGAACCCGCGGAGGTCGCCATCCTCGAGGAAGCCGACTTCGCCAAGAACCCGTTCCTGGTCAAGGGCTACATCGGCCCGCGCGCGCTGCTCGACAACGGCGTCCGCTACCTGGTCGACCCCCGCGTGGTCACCGGCACGTCGTGGGTGACCGGCGCCGACGAGCGCGACCACCACGTGGTCGACCTGGTCGCGGGCCGCGACTTCACCCCCGACGGCACCATCGAGGCCGCCGAGGTCCGCGAGGGCGACCCCGCGCCGGACGGCAAGGGCACCCTGGTGGCCGCCCGCGGCATCGAGATCGGCCACATCTTCCAACTCGGCCGCAAGTACGCCGACGCCTTCGCCCTGGACGCCCTGGGCCCGGACTCCAAGCCGATCCGCATCACCATGGGCTCCTACGGCGTCGGCGTCTCGCGACTGGTCGCGGTGATCGCCGAGCAGAGCCACGACGAGCTCGGCCTGATCTGGCCCCGCCAGGTCGCCCCGGCTGACGTGCACGTGGTGATCGCGGGCAAGGAGGACACCCTCCGGGCAGCGGGCGAGAAGCTGGCCGAAGACCTCTCCGCGGCCGGGCTCGACATCATCCTCGACGACCGCACGGCTTCGCCGGGCGTGAAGTTCAAGGACGCAGAGCTCGTCGGCGTCCCGACGATCGTGGTGGTCGGCCGGGGCCTGGCCAATGGAGTGGTCGAGGTCAAGGACCGCAGGACTGGTGAGCGCGAAGAGGTCAAGGTCGACGAGGTCGTCGAGCACTTGCGCGCACTGACAAGCTAGCCAGGGAATTCCCCAAAGCCATAGAAGGAAAAGGAAGGCTCCCTCCGAAGAAGGAGGTGGCCTTCCTTTTTCCCTTTCCTTACCCTCCCCTTATTTCTCCCTTCTCCCTTCCTCTCCTCTCTCAATCCTTAAATGCCGATCCCGCTGGTACGCAAGACCCGTTACGTTTGTGCTCGATTGGGTGGACTGCCTTCGTGTGGGGGAGGAGTACCGCTAAACTTGCCGTGTGGTGGGGATGCCCTTCACCCGCCCTTTTTTCACCACCGCGGTGCTCTAGGGGCCCCGCGCGAAGGCAGTCCAGCCAATCGAGCCTCCGCTTTACTTGGGCAGGTCATGAGGTGTGCCGCCCTGGGGCCACGGGCTGCTCATCGCTTGGGTTGCCCGAGGAAAAGATGGGGGCTCGATCTAGTGAACTCGCTTCGTGCGGGGCCCCTAGAGCACCGCGGTGGAGAGAAAAGGGCAGGTAAGGGCATCCCCACCCACGGCAAGTTTAGCGGCGCTCTCCCCCCACACGAAGCGAGTCCACTAGATCGAGCATCCGTAACGGGACCTTCGTTCCAGCGGGGTCGGCCTCACCGCTGCGGTTAGCTGGGGGACGGGATTCATTTGCGTGCCAGCGAGGTGGGGAATCCTGCTGCGCTTGGAAATCGGGGCCGTTCGGAAGGTTCGAACGGCCCCGAGTCGTGTCCGCAGTGGTCAGCCGGTGTAGGGCCGGACGCTGGCGATCACCTTGTCCGAGATCTCGGCGGGCAGTGCGTCCGAGACCCCTTGATCCATGTACATCATGAACAGAGCCGTGCTGGACCCGTTCTTGAAGGCCACCGCGGTGAACAGGATGGTGGGTGATCCGCAGTCTCCGGGCTCGGTGACGGTCATGGTCGCGGTAGCGATGACGGCCGCGAGTTTCCCGCCCGCGACCTTTGTCGGTGCGGCGGGGCTGAGGGCCACCGGTGCCTTCGACCCGTCCTTGTTCAGCGCTGCGGCGTCGGCGAAGATCTTCACCCCGTTTGCCGCGGCCTGCTCCGGCGTCGCGCCCCCGGCCGTGACGAAGCCGGCGTGTCCTCGGTAGGAGCCGCGTGAGTTGGGGCAGGCCTCTGGCTTGTACGTGGTCACCCCGTGCATCACCGCCGACGGCTTACCGGCGTTGTCCTCGAAGCCGACGATCGTCCCGGGCGTCTCGATCTCCCAGTCCTTCGGGACGTCGTAGGCGACCTGCTCCTTGTACGACAGCACGCCCTGCCAGCCTGCCGTCACCGGCGGCACCGTGATGTCCTCGACGTCGGTCGGGGTGCTGGAGGTGGACGGCGGTCGACTCGACGTGGTCGGCCTGCGCGCGGTCGTGCGGGTGCTGGTCGTCGTGGTCGGCGCTTCCTCGGTGCTGCTCGGGCCTGCGATCGGGGTCGAGTCGTCGCGGTTGACCAGGAGGACCGTCGCGGTCACGCCGATCGCGACGACCACGAGTGCGACCAGCGCGACGATCAGCGGCGTCCGGTTGCGCGGCGGCGGCTGGGGCGGGCCGTACATGCCGAAGCCCTGGTACCCGCCCGGGGGCGGCTGCTGCTGTCCCGGCGGCTGGTAGGCGACCGGTTGCCCGGTCAGCGGGTCCACTTGGTACTGCGGCGAGGGCTCCTGCCAGTACGGACCTCCTGGGTTGCTCATGCGCGAGACGGTAGTTGGTCCCCTCCGCCGCGCACGTCGGAACCCGTGCATCCGAGCAGCGCGGCCAGTACGGCGGCGGTGTCGGACAGGTCGGTGAGGACCAGGTGCGCGCCGGAGTCGGCCAGCTCGGCGGCGCTGTGCCGCCCGGTCGCCACGCCGACGGCGACCGCGCCGTGGTGCAGGGCCGCGGTGACGTCGTGCGGGGTGTCGCCGATGACCACGACCGAACCCGGGGCGAACCGCGCGCCGTACTTCGCCTCGGCCGCGCGGATGGCGGCCGACACCAGCTCGTGCCGGTCGGTGGAGAGCGAGCCGTAGCCGCCGACCGAGAGGTCGAGGTAGTGCTCGAGGCCGAACGGCGCCAGCTTGTAGTCGGCCAGCTGCGGCAGGTTCCCGGTGACCAGGGACTGCACCACGTCGGCCCGCTCGTCGAGCGCCCGCAGGATCGCCGCGGCCCCCGGCAGCGCGCGGCCCAGCTCGGGCAGCTCCGGGCGGGCGGCGGCGGCGATCGCGACCAGCTCGGCGAACATCCGCTCGACGTGGTCCTCGGTCCACTCGACCCCGTGCGCCTCGAGCACCTCGACCGCGATCGACCGCTCGGTGCGCCCCGGGAAGGCGGGCACGTGCGCCAGCTCGACACCGAGCACCGCGAGCGCCACCTGGTCGTACCACAGCTTGCCCAGGCCGCTGTAGTCGACGAGGGTCAGGTCGATGTCCCAGAGCACGAGCGTGGACGGCGGGGGCGGGGTTCGTTCGGTCACCCGGCCATGGTGGCACGGCGCGCCGACGTTCCCGGTCGGTCTCAGCCCGCGGGCCGGGCGCTGGCCGCGATCGCGGCCAGGTCGTCCTGGTCGGGCGGCGGCGGGGTGTCCGGGCCGCCGGCCATGTCGCCGTTGACCAGCAGCAGGCGCAGCTCGCCGTCGATGTCGAGCAGCACCACGATGATCTTGCCCTGGGCCGCCAGGCAGGTGTCGCCGGTGGTGGTGACGGTGGCCTCCACCTGGGTGCCGACCGCGCGCTTGCCGCCGGTCTCGCGGCTGATCCGCTTGGGTGTGCCGACGACCACGTCGACGCCGCTGCCGCTGCCGTAGAACTCGGTGCCGAACGCCCTGGCCAGATCGGTGGCCCGCTGGTTGATCTCGCCGCGCGGCACGGTGCCGCTGCCCACCACGCCGCGGCTGTAGACCTTGTCGCCGCAGCGGTACTCGGTCAGGCCCGCGAGGTGGTCGATGCTGACGTCGGGGACGCTCTTGAGCTTGACCGGGTCGGTGCCGTCGACCCAGGCGTCGGGCACCTCGTACTGGATCTTGGCCGGGTCGTTGGCGATCGTCCGCCCGGCGGGGGCGCGCGAGGTGGTCGTAGTCGTAGTCGTGGTTGTCAGCCCGGTCGTGGTCGTGGGCTGCCCCTCGGGCGTGCCGCCCCGGTTGAGCAGCAAGATCGTGACCACGGCGGCGACGATGAGCACCAGCGCCACCACCGCGATGACGACAACCCGGCCCCCGCCGCGCTTGGGCGGCGGCTGGTACACGCCGAAACCCTGGTACTCCCCGCCCGGGTAGGTCACCGGCCGGACAGTACCGGTCTCAGCCCAGCGGCCGGACGCTGTCGGTCATGGTGCGCAGGTCCTCGCCGGAGGCCAGCGGCGCCCGGTCGGTGCCGCGCGGCTCGGTGTCGGCGCCCAGCACGACCACCGCGGTGCCGGTCGGGGTGGCCAGCGCGACGACGGTGACCGTGCCCCGGGTGCTGGCGCAGCGGTCGGCCACGTCGTCGGCGGTGGCCTCGGCGTCGGCCCGGACCACCGCGCCGCGCAGCCCGTCGCGCACCACCGGCGTGGGCCGGGACAGGGTTACCCGCGCGGTCTGGCTGCCGTCGCTGTACTGGTCGGCGGCGATCGCCGCGGCCAGTTCGGCGGCCGCGGTGGCGGGCTCGCCCTCGGCCGTGCCGCTGCCGCTGAAGGCCCGGCCGTACTCCGCGCCCTGGCACAGGTAGGTGCCGAAGTCGGCGAGGTGGCCCAGTTCGACGCCGTTGGAGGACTCCAGCGTCTCCTCCTCCGGGGCCAGCGCCCAGCCCGGCGGCACCTCGTAGCGCAGGCCCGCCGCGGTGTCGTCGACCACCTGCCAGCCGGGGGTGCGGGGCGTGCCGGGGGAGGCCGAGCGGGTCTTGGTGGGCGCCACCGCGGTCGCGGGCGGGGTCCCGGCGTCGTCCGAGCCGGTGACCAGCAGCGCGACGGCGGTCAGCAGCCCGGTCACGGCCACGAGCGAGATCGCGGTGACGGCGGCTCGCGGGGTGCGCACCCGGGGCACGGTAGACCAACGCCGGTGCCGGGGCGCCGACCCCCGGCGAGGGCAATTCAACACCTGTTGACTTCGCCGGGGCAGCGGTCTAGCTTAATTCAACAGTCGATGAATCCTGCTGAACGGAAGTGCCCCGATGCCCGGTCCCCAGCGGCCCGCCGCCCTCGTCCTGGCCCTCTCGGTCCTCGGCGCGGTGGTCGCCGCCGTCCTCGGCCTGCTGACCTTCGGCACGCAGGCCAGCGCCCGTCCCGACGGCGTCCCGCTCGCCGTCTCCGCCCCCGACGCGATGCGCCCGGTCGTCGACCGGATCGCCGCGCACGGGGAGGGTGCCGTCGCCTGGCGCGTCGAGACCCCGGCCGCCGCCCGCCAGGCGCTCGCCGACAAGGACGTCTACGGCGTCCTCGAACTCACCCCCGCGGGTGCGACGGTCGTGCTGTCCGGCGCGATCAACCCGCAGGGAACCCAAGTGGCGCAACAAGTCCTGACCGCGGCGGCCGCGGCTGGGGGCGGCCGGGTCGACACCGTCACGCTCAACCCGGTCTCGACCGCGGGCCGCACCGCACCGCTGGCGGCGAGCGCGCTGCTGTGGATCGCGGGCCTCGTCGGCGGGGCGGGCCTGGTGGTGCTCGGCGCCCGCCTCGGGCTCCGGGCCGACCGCCGCCACCGCCTGGCCGCGGTCGCCGGGGTCAGCGTGACCGGTGTCGCCGTGGTGGCCGGGCTGTTCGCGCTGTGGGACTCGACCCTGCCGCTGACCGCCTCGGTGCTCGGGTACCTGCTGTTGATCGCGGTGGCCTTCAGTTCCCTGCAGGCCGCCCTCCTGCGGCTGCTCGGCGTGCGCGCGATGGCCCTGCTCGGCCCGCTCTACCTGATGGCACCCGCGGTGGCGGGCCAGGTGCCGGAGATGCTGGACCCGGTCTACCGCGCGGTGCTGTGGTCGTGGACGCCGTTCCGGTTCGCCACCGAGGGATTGCGCAGCCTGCTCCAGGGCACGTCCTCGGCCCCGGACGTCACCACGGGGGTGATCGTCCTCGGCTCGATCGCGCTGGCAGGCGTGGCCGTGCTGGTCGTACCGGCCCGCACCGCGGCCCCGACCGAGGCGGCCGAACCAATACTCGTCGGATGATCCACTGCCTAGACCCTGGACAGACGCGGCCGCGCTGCTGATAGTTGTATCCCTCGCGACCGCTGCGCACCGGCGGTCCGCCGATACGCAACGGGAGCACGCCCATGCCCGCGCCGACCGACAAGGGCACCACCCGCGACCTGGCGCGGATCTTGCGCACCGGGTCGTTCGCGGAGGCGCTCGACGCGGCGATCACGGTCCGCGGTCTGACCCTGGACCGGTTGCGCTACCACCTCGCCGGTCGGGGGATCGACGTCAGCGTGGCGACGCTGAGCTACTGGCGGCGGGACCGGCGGCGCCCGGAGCGGGCCGAGTCGCTGCGCGCGGTCGAGGCCCTGGAGGTGCTGCTCGGGCTGCCGCGCTCGTCGCTGATCACCCTGCTGGGCCCGCCCCGCCCGCGCGGGCGCTGGATGAACCGGACGGACGCCATCGACCCCCTCGCCGGTGCGGGCGCGGACCTGCTCACCCGCTTCGAGGACCCCGACGAGGGGCGCTACGGGCTGATCTCGGCGCACGACGTCTTCACGGTGCGCGCGGACCGCGCCGAGCGCGGGGTCCGCTCCCGGGTGGTGCTGCGCGCCGAGCAGGGGCGGGTCACCCGCTTCCTGGCCAAGTACCGCTCCGACGACCCGGAGTTCCCGCCGGAGCTGATCGACGTCCGGTTCTGCCGGACCGGCCGGGTGCTCTCCGACGACCGGACCGGGCTGATCGTCGCCGAGCTGCTGCTCGACCGGCCGCTGCGGACCGGGGAGCACGCGGTGGTCGAGTACGAGATCTCGGGCAGGCCCGGCCCGCCGGTCGAGTTCTACTACCGGCAGTTCACCGAGCCGATCGCCGAGTACAGCCAGCAGGTCCAGTTCGAGGGGACGCCGCCGGTGGAGTGCCACGGCTTCCGGCGCGACGACCTCGAGCAGCCCGAGCAGGCCACCGACCCGCTGCCGGTCGGGCCGTCGCGGGCGAGCTGCCTGGTCGGGGTGAACCTCAGCCCGGGCGTGGTGGGCACCCGTTGGCGCTGGTGAGGCACCCGGCGGGCGCCGCCAGTTCTTAACAGAGTCCACATCGTGGAACATTCTGTTCACCGTCTTACCGGCTTGCATTAGCCCCTTCTGGGTTTTACGACGAATTATTCTTGACAGACTTTAGCTGTCCGTAATCGGGCCTTCGCTGTTTCATTGCCTCCCCGCCTATTGGGGGTCATTCTTTCGGGCGTCACCCTGTCGTGACTTCGGTTATGTCCGAAAGGCGCCCTGCATGAGAGCCCTGATCCCTCTGTCCGTCTCCGCCGCGGTCGTCGCGGCGGCGGCGGTCGTCCTCGTCCAAGGTCCGGCCACCGCGGCGAACAGCTCCACCTGTTCGCTGCGGCAGCCGGTGTCCGAGAAGTCCGAGACGCCCACGAGCTGCGTGGCCGCGGACGTGTCCCTCGACCGGCTGCCCGCGGTGGGCGAGTCGGCCACCGTCACCGTCACCATCCGGTCCCAGGTCGACCTCGACCAGGCGAACCTGGCCGTCCGGCTGCCCGACACGCTCAAGCTCGCCACCGGCGACAGCGGCCTGTCCCAGCCGCGCGTCGTCGGCCTGTCCCAGCTCGCCGAGCAGCGGTTCGCCCTCTCGACCAAGGGCCGCACGCTGAAGTTCGGCGTCACGGCGCTCGCCGCCGGTCCCGCGCACATCGAGGCCGACGTGACCAGCGCCGACCAGCCCGCCACCGACCGGTCCGCGCACGGCTTCGCCACGCTCACCGTCGGCGGCAAGGCGGGGACTTCCCGCGCGGGCGTCACCGGCACTGACTCGGCCGTCGTGACCCGTTCGGCGCCCCCCGCAGCGCTGGCCACCACCGCCGCGGCGGGCCAGATCTGCGCCAAGGGCGCGTTCCAGTACGCCGATGCCAAGGGTGCCTGGAAGCCGGGCCGCACAGTCACCGCCAAGGTCGTGGGCAAGACCACGTCCGCGGCGACCGCGCAGTACTACGCCACCGGCCTGACCGGCTCCGACGGCGCCTACTCGGTCTGCTTCACCTCGCCGGTCACCACGATGTACCAGGTGTGGGTGGAGTTCTCCACCGACTCCGCGCTCTGGCGGGTCACCAACAACGCGGGCACCTCGGTCTACACCGCGACCACCGCGGCCAAGACCAACGTCGCGGGCGGCACTGACGCCGCGTTCGGCACCACCGCGCCGACCAGCGCGAACATGCGCGGCTGGCACGCCTACGACACGGTGAACAAGCTGTGGGGCATCCACGGCACCAGCCCGTGCTGGACCACCCGCGAGACCTCGAACTGCCAGCGCAAGCTCACCATCCACTGGCAGCCGGGCAGCACCGACGGCACCTACTTCCAGAACGGTGTGCCGGTCGCCCAGCGCTACGTCGCGCTCGCCGACGCCGACCCGGACTCCGAGCACCTGGTGCTGCACGAGTCCGGCCACGCCCTGATGGACATGCTCTACGCGGGCTGGTGGCCGACCAGCGACTGCCCGAGCCCGCACTACCTGCACGCCCGCACCGGCAGCAGCTGCGCCTGGACCGAGGGCTTCGCCAACGCCATCGCCGGCTACACCATGGGCGACGGGATGTTCTACTGGGCCGACGGCTCCGGCATGGACCTGATGACCACCAAGTGGTTCAACTCGGCCCAGCCCGCCGGGCGCACCAACGTGGAGAACGGCGACCAGGTCGAGTGCCGGGTCGCGGGCGCCACGATCGACCTGTGGCGCAAGGTCGACGGCGGGCCGACCCGCACGTTCGCCAGCATGATCGCCAACTCGTCCAGCTCGTACAAGGAGTGGTTCACCGTCGACCGCGCCTCGGCCGGGCTCGACGTCTCCTCGGCCACCCGTGACCTGGTGTACACCCACACGATCGACTACCGCACCAGCACGACCACCCCGCCCACCACGACCGTGCCGCCCACGACCACCCCGCCCGGGTCCTCGATCGTGGCCAACGGCGGGTTCGAGAGCGGCACGACCGGCTGGACGGTCACCGGCGGCTCGGTGGGCCAGTTCACCTACTACCCGGCCCAGGCGGGCAGCTGGTACGCCTGGCTCGGCGGCAATGGGCAGGCCAACACCGACACGGTCAGCCAGTCGGTGACCATCCCGGCGACGGCGGGCACCGCGACCCTGTCGTACTACCTGCGGGTGGGCACGGCCGAGACCGAGAGCACCGCCTACGACACGCTCAAGGTCCAGGTCGTCAGTGGCAGCACGGCCACGACGCTCAAGACCTACAGCAACGTCGACGCCAACACCGGCTACGTCAAGCGCACGCTCGACGTGAGCGGCTACCGCGGCAAGACGGTGACGCTGAAGTTCCTCAGCGTGGAGGACGCCAGCCTGCAGACCGACTTCCTGGTCGACACGGTGGCGATCACCACCTCGTGATCCCCGAGGGCGGCCGAGCACCGTGCCCGGTGCTCGGCCGCCCTCGGTTCAGCCGCTCAGGTAGCTCAACCGGACGCGCCGCACCGGGTTGTCGACGTTGGTGTCCACCAGGCACACCGACTGCCAGGTGCCCAGCGCCATCCGGCCGTCGAGCACCGGCACGCTCGCGTGCGGCGGCAGCAGCGCGGGCAGCACGTGGTCGCGGCCGTGGCCGGGTGAACCGTGCCGGTGCCGCCACCGCGCGTCCGCCGGGAGCAGCTCCCGCAGGGCGGTGAGCAGGTCGTCGTCGCTGCCCGCCCCGGTCTCGATCACCGCGATCCCGGCCGTGGCGTGCGGCACCCACAGGTGCAGCAGCCCGTCGGTGGCGTCGGCCTCGGTCAGGAACCGCTCGCACCGACCGGTCAGGTCGACCACGACCTCCCGGTCGCCCGTCTCGATCTCGATCTCCTCGCTGTGCACGTCCACCACCGTAGGGTCGGGGGTGTGCGCACCGCCTTCGGAAAGCAGTTCGAGGTTCCCGCCGGGTACTTGAACACCGCGAGCATCGGCATCCCGCCCGACTCCGCCGCCGACGCCCTCGCGGCCGCGGTCGAGCGCTGGCGCGGCGGGCTGGACAGCCCGCCCGACTTCGACGAACCCGTCGCCACCAGCCGTGCGGCGTGGGCCCGGCTGGTCGGCGTCGAGCCGTCCCGGGTGGCCATCGGCGCCTCGGTGTCCCAGCTGGTCGCCCAGGTCGCGGTCGGGATCCCGGACGGCACCCGGGTGCTCACCGTGCGCGGCGAGTTCACCAGCGCGACCTTCCCGTTCGCCGCGCAGGCCGACCGGGGGGTGACCGTCACCGAGGTCGAGCCCGCCGAGCTGGCCGACCGCGCCGCCGGGTACGACCTGGTCGTGGTCAGCGCCGTGCAGTCCGCCGACGGTGCCGTCGCCGACCTCGACGCGCTGCGCCGGTCCGGCACCCGCACCCTGCTCGACACCACCCAGGCCGCGGGCTGGCTCCCGCTCGACGTGGGCTGGGCCGACTGGGTGGTCGGCGCGGGGTACAAGTGGCTGCTCAGCCCACGCGGCGCCGCCTGGCTCGCGATCCGCCCGGAGGCCGAGGAATGGACCCGCCCGGTCGCGGCCAACTGGTACGCGGGCGACGAACCGTGGGACACCGTGTACGGCCTCCCACTGCGCCTGGCCCCCGACGCCCGCCGCTACGACCTGTCCCCGGTGTGGTTCGCCCACGTCGGGACGGCGGCCGTGCTGCCGTGGCTCGCGGACCTAGACCTGTCGCTCGTCCACAAGCACACGACCGGCCTCGCCGACGACCTCCTGACCCGTCTCGGACAGGAGCCGCGCGGCACGGCCATCATCTCCCTCGACGTCCCAGACGCCGCGGAACGCCTCCGCGCCGCGGGCGTCCGCTGCGCCATCCGAGCGGGCAGGCCCAGGCTGGCGTTCCACCTGTACAACACCGCCGAGGACGTCGACCGGGTGATCGCGGCATTCGGGTGATTCCCCGGTCCGTGGTCGGGCCGACTACCGTTGTGCACCATGTCGGCGCCACGTCATCCGGGACAGCAGCCCCACCCCGACCACTCCGGCCGCCCGGTGGGCCGGTCCGGGGAGACCGAGTGGATCCCGCGCGTCCAGGCCGGGCACCGTCCGGATGAGCCGTTCCGGTTCCAGGAGGAACCGCCCGAGCCGCCCAAGAACACCGCGCTGGCCTGGGCGCTGCGCGGGGCCGGGCTGGTCGCCGTGGCCGTGGTCTCCGGCCTGATCTTCTGGTACGTCACCGACGAGGACCCGGTCACCCCGACCCAGGCGGCGGGCAGCAGCTCGGCCCGGCCGATCCCCGACGGCCGGTTCCAGTTCACCGCGTACTCGGGCATGCCCCAGCCCAAGCGGGACGTCGACTGCGCCAAGAACTCGCACGGCAAGGTGAAGCAGTTCTTCGCCGACAAGCCGTGCGCCAGCCTCACCCGCGCGCTCTACACCTCGCAGATCGACGGCAAGACCGTCTACACGGCCGTCTCGGTGGTCCGGATGCCCACCGCCGAGGACGCGACCGCGCTGATGAAGATCACCGACGACGACAACACCGGCAACGTGGACGAACCGGTGTACGCGGGCCTGGTCAAGATCGACGGCTTGGTCCCCAACAAGGGCCTCGGCGGCGGTGGTTACCAGTCCGCGCTGCTCGACCGCGACCTGATCGTGGTCGAGTCCGACTGGGCGCCCGCCGCCAAGCGCACCGAGGCCGAGGTGCGCCAGCTCAAGGACATCAGCGACGACGCGCTCCGGCTCGCCGCGCAGATCAGTCCCGGCGCCTAAGCGCGCACCAGGCAGCGCCTAGGGCCTGTCCTCAAAGTGGGGCCGAGCCGGGTGATCATGCCATCGGCCGGGGCTACTCCAGTCGCGCCATCCGCTCTCACCTGCACCGACGGCACATCCCGGCAACCATTCCCCGAACGCCGCGACCAACGAGCCAATCGGCTGCGCCGAGGCCGGACCGGTGGTCACCCACCGGCCCCCGACCACACCGCCTGCACACGCCGCACCATCGTCGACGCCGCTACAACCGCCTCACGCAATCCCGCGCCATCGCCACACGACTCGACAAGACCACTGTCTCCCACCAAGGCCTGATCGACCTGGCCACACCGCTCGCCCGGCTTTGAGGACAAGGCCGCCTAGGGCTGCCCGGGCATGGACGGCGTGAGCGGCGCCAAGCCCGCGAGTTTGCGCCAGCGGACCGCGCGCACCGCCGTCTCGGTCAGGGCCTCCGCCGCGATCTTGCGCACATCCGCGTCGTCGGTCCGCTCCAGCACCGCCCGCCACGCGACCGTGCCGTCCTGCTCGGCGCCCACCAGCAGTTCCAGCGCCGACGCCTGGTTCGTCACCGGTTTGGGTGGCAGGTAGGCGGGTTCCGCGGCCTGCGGGACCGCGCCCGCCGAGCCCAGCAGTCGCTCGGTGGCGTCGCGGCGGGCCCGGTGGGCGGTCGTGCCGGCCAGGATCGGGGCGTCGAACGACGCCGGCAAGAAGGCGCTGACCAGGCCGTACACCCACACCGCGGCGTGCTCGGCGCCCAGCGCGGCCTGCACCGCGGCGAGCGTGTCCTGGGGCAGCGGCGCGCGCGAGGGCGCGATGCTGGAGGGCTGGGCCTGCTCCGTGGCCGAGACGGGCTGGGTCACGCCAGCACCTCCCGCAGGCTCGCGCACCCGGCCGCCACCGAGCCGACCATGCCCGCCCGGTACCGGGGAACCGTCGCCACCACGCCGGACGCCTCCTTCTCGGCCGCGGTCAAGCCGTCGACCAGTGCCTTCTTCGCCGCCGCGGGGTCCGCGGGGGCGGTGGGCGGCGCGGTCGCCGAGGTCGTCGGCGCCGCCGATCCCGACGAGCTGACCGGTGGTCGCTCGCGGTCGACCTCCTTCTGCAGCACCACCGCGTGCTCGGTCCGGGCCTTGGCCACCTCGGTGGCGGGCGCGGCCAGCGCGGGCACCGCCGTGCCGACGGCCGTGGCCAGCGCCGCGTCCGCGCGGGCCCGCGCGGCCAGTGCCGCCAGCGGGTCGGGCGGGGGAGGGGCCTTCGGTGCCGGTGTGCACGCGGCGGCGGTGACCACGGCGGCGGACACCAGCAGCGCGCGGCGGGTCAGCGGGGGAGTGCTCACGGCCGGTCATCCTGCCAGGCGGCGCGTTCGGCCATCCGGTGCCGCCGGATGATCGCCTGCGGCGGCTGGGCCCGCGGCGGCGAGATACGCTAGGTGACCCCGGTCGCCGGCGAGTACCGCCGACCGGCAGACAACCGCACCATCGACCAGAACAGGGAGCGGCCAAGGTGGCCAACCAGGGACAACGCGACACCGTCACGGCGGCATTGGAGCCGCTCGTGGCCGAGGCGATCGCGGAGACCGGGTTCGAGCTGGAGCAGCTCGACGTCGCCCAAGCGGGGCGCAAGCGGTTGGTGCGGGTGGTGGTGGACGGTGACGACGGCGTGAGCCTCGACCAGGTCGCGCTGGTCAGCCGGGCGGTGGCGGGGGTGCTCGACGAGCACGACGCCGTCCTCGGCGGGCCCTACACCCTCGAGGTGACCTCCCCGGGCGTCGACCGCCCGCTCACCCGCCCCCGCCAGTGGCACCGGGCCCGGCTGCGGCTGGTCAAGGTTCGCCCGATCGAGGGACCCGAGTTCCTCGGCCGGGTCGGCGACGTCGACGACGGCGGGGTGGAGATGCTCGTCGCGGGCGCGCTGCGGCGCGTCTCCTACGCCGAGGTCTCGCACGCCGTGGTCGAGGTCGAGTTCAAGCAACCGCCGGAGGCGGAGTTGGCGATGCTCGAAGGTCGGGCGTCTGGTACTGAGGAGGACGCGCGATGAACGTGGACATCGCGGCGCTGCGCGCCATCGAGCGCGACAAGGACATCCCGTTCGAGACGGTCATCGACGCGATCGAGACCGCGCTGCTGACGGCGTACAAGCACACCGAGGGCCACCAGCCGCACGCCCGGATCGACATCGACAAGCGCACCGGCCTGGTGCGCGTGCTCGCCTTCACCACCGGGGCCGACGGCCAGGTCGAGGACGAGTGGGACGACACCCCGGAGGGATTCGGCCGGATCGCGGCGACCACCGCCCGGCAGGTCATCCTGCAGCGGCTGCGCGACGCCGAGCACGAGCGCACCTTCGGCGAGTTCGCCGCCAAGGAGGGCGAGATCATCGCCGGGGTGGTGCAGCGCGACACCCGCGCCAACTCCCGCGGCATGGTGGTCGTGCAGGTCGGCGACACCGAGGGCGTGCTCCCGGCGGTCGAGCAGGTGCCCGGGGAGAACTACGAGCACGGCACCCGGATCAAGTGCTACGTGGTCGGGGTGGCCCGGGGAACACGCGGGCCGCAGATCACGTTGTCCCGCACGCACCCCAACCTCGTGCGCAGGCTGTTCGCGCTGGAGGTCCCGGAGATCAACGACGGCACCGTCGAGATCCCGGCGGTGGCGCGCGAGGCCGGGCACCGCTCCAAGATCGCGGTCCGGTCCACCGTCGCCGGGGTCAACGCCAAGGGCGCCTGCATCGGCCCGATGGGCGCCCGGGTGCGCAACGTGATGAGCGAGCTGGCCGGTGAGAAGATCGACATCATCGACTACGCCGACGACCCGGCGACGTTCGTGGGCAACGCGCTCTCGCCGGCGAAGGTGGTCTCGGTCACCGTCGTGGACGAGCGGGCCAAGACCGCGCGCGTCGTGGTGCCGGACTTCCAGCTGTCGCTGGCCATCGGCAAGGAGGGCCAGAACGCCCGGCTCGCCGCCCGGCTGACCGGCTGGAGGATCGACATCCGCAGCGACGCGGCGGCCCCCGCGCCGGCCGCACCGGTATCCGGTTCGGCGCAGTGAGCCGGACAAGATAGACTTTCCCATGGTTCGTCATCAAGAACCGGTTTCCGCTCGTCCCGGTGGCCGACCCGATGGGCACGGCCCAGTCAGGACGTGCGTCGGTTGCCGGGTCCGGGCGGCGGACACCGAACTGCTGCGAGTTGTCTTCGCGGACGGGGACGCGATCCCCGACCCGCGACGTCGGATGCCGGGGCGGGGTGCTTGGTTGCACCCCAGCCCCGCGTGTCTGGCCAAGGCCGAGAAGCGGCGGGCGTTCCCCCGGGCCTTCCGGGTCCAGGGAGCGGTCGGCGTGGACCGCCTTCGATCGGTGGTCGAACTGGCCGCCGGCGATGTCGGAACGGAGTACCCCCGTTCCGTGGTGGAAGAGAAGGAAGCAGGTCGACCCGTCATGAGTCAGCCGTGAAGCTGAAGACATGAACGCGCGACGATAGGACGAGGTCGACGGGACTGCCGCCGGCCTCATCAGACGAGGAGAGCAGTGGCAGGCAAGGCCCGTGTGCACGAGCTCGCGAAGGAGCTCGGAGTCACCAGCAAGGATGTACTCGCCAAGTTGAAGGACTTGGGTGAGTTCGTGAAGTCGGCGTCCTCCACCGTCGAGGCGCCCGTCGCTCGCAGGCTGCGCGACGCCTACCCCGGCAAGGGTGAGGCCAAGCCCGGTCCGCGACCCGGCCCCAAGCCGACGCCGCGCCCGCCCGCGCCCCGGACGGAGCCCTCGGCTCCCGCCCCGGTCGCGAGCAGTGCCCCCGCCCCGCAGGCGGCGGCACCCGCGCAGCCCCCGGCCCAGACCCAGACCCCCAGCGCGCCCGCGGCCAAGCCCGGCTTCATCCCCGGACCCGGCCCGCGCCCCGCGCCCAAGCCCGCCCCGCGCCCCGAACCGGTGCGCGAGCAGCAGGCACCCGCGGCAGCGGCCGCGGCCGCCCCGACCCCGGCACCCGCCCCCGCGGCGGCGCCCAAGCCCGCCCAGAAGCCGGAGCGGCCCGCCGCCCAGCAGGGTGGTCAGGGTGGCGGCCAGGGCGGCTCGGTGGTCCCGCCGCGCACGCAGTCCCCCAAGCCCGGTCCGCGCGCGCCGCGGCCCGGCAATAACCCCTTCGGTGTCGGCGGCGGTGCTCCGGCGCCGCGGCCCGGCGGCGGTGCCCGGCCCGGTGGCCAGGGTGGCCCGGCCGGTGACCGCGCGCCCGGTGGCGGCGACCGACCGTCCCGACCCGGCTCGGACCGCCCGCAGGGCGCTCCGCGCGGCGACCGCGCCCCCGGCGGACCCCGTCCGTCCGGTGGCCCGACGCCCGGCAACATGCCGCCCCGGCCCAACCCCGGCATGATGCCGCCCCGACCCGCCCGGCCCGCCAGTGGCGGTCGCGGTGGTCCCGGTGGCGGTCCCGGCGGTCCCCGTGGCGGCCCTGGCGGCGGCCCCGGCGGTCCCCGTGGCGGCCCCGGTGCTGGTGGCGGCGGCGGTGGCTTCCGCGGCGGCCCCGGTGGTGGCAGCGGTGGCGGTGGCGGCTTCCGCCCCGGCGGCGGTGGTGGCGGCGGCGGTGGCTTCCGCCCCGGTGGCGGCGGTGGCGGCGGTGGCGGTGCCCCGGCGGGTGGCGGCTTCCGGCCCGGTGGCGGCGGTGGTCGTCCCGGTGGCGGCGCCGGTCGCGGCGGTGCCGCGGGTGCCTTCGGCCGTCCCGGTGGTCCTTCGCGGCGTGGGCGCAAGTCCAAGCGGCAGAAGCGCCAGGAGTACATGGACAACATGCAGGCGCCCAGCGTCGGCGGCGTCCGCCTGCCCAAGGGCAACGGCGAGACGATCCGGCTGGCCCGCGGTGCCTCGCTGACCGACTTCGCCGACAAGATCAACGCCAACCCGGCCTCGCTGGTGCAGGTGTTGTTCCACCTCGGTGAGATGGTCACGGCCACCCAGTCGGTCTCCGACGAGGTGCTCGAGCTGCTCGGCTCGGAGATGAACTACACCGTCCAGGTGGTCTCCCCCGAGGAGGAGGACCGCGAGCTGCTGGACTCCTTCAAGATCAGCTACGGCGAGGACTCCGGCGACGAGGAGGACCTGCAGGCGCGCCCGCCGGTCGTCACCGTCATGGGTCACGTCGACCACGGCAAGACCCGCCTGCTCGACACCATCCGCAAGACGACGGTGCACGAGGGCGAGGCCGGTGGCATCACCCAGCACATCGGTGCCTACCAGGTCGCCACGGCGCTCGAGGGCAACGAGCGGCTGATCACCTTCATCGACACCCCCGGTCACGAGGCGTTCACCGCCATGCGTGCCCGCGGCGCGCAGGCCACCGACATCGCGGTGATCGTGGTCGCCGCCGACGACGGTGTCATGCCGCAGACGGTGGAGGCGATCAACCACGCCCAGGCGGCGCAGGTGCCGATCGTGGTCGCGGTCAACAAGATCGACAAGGAGGGTGCCAACCCTCAGAAGATCCGCCAGCAGCTCACCGAGTACGGGCTGGTCGCCGAGGAGTACGGCGGCGACACCATGTTCGTCGACATCTCGGCCAAGCAGGGCACCAACATCGAGAGCCTGCTCGAGGCGATCCTGCTGACCGCGGACGCCGCGCTCGACCTGCGGGCCAACCCGGACATGGAGGCCCAGGGCGTGGCCATCGAGGCGCACCTGGACCGCGGTCGCGGTCCGGTCGCCACGGTGCTCGTGCAGCGCGGCACCCTGCGGGTCGGCGACTCGATCGTGGCGGGCGACGCCTACGGCCGCGTGCGCCGGATGGTGGACGAGTTCAACGAGGACATCACCGAGGCGACCCCGTCGCGTCCGGTGCAGGTCATCGGGTTCACCTCGGTGCCCGGCGCGGGCGACACCTTCCTCGTGGTCGAGGAGGACCGCACCGCGCGGCAGATCGCCGAGCGGCGCTCGGCCAGGAACCGGGCCGCGCAGAACGCGCAGAAGCGCAAGCGCATCAGCCTGGAGGACCTGGACGCCGCGCTGAAGGAGACCAGCCAGCTCAACCTGATCATCAAGGGCGACAACTCGGGTACCGTCGAGGCCCTCGAGGACGCGCTCACGAAGATCGACGTGGGCGACGAGGTCGAGCTGCGGGTGATCCACCGCGGCGTCGGTTCGATCACCGAGGGCGACATCAACCTGGCGATCGCGGACAACATCATCGTGATCGGCTTCAACGTCCGCGCGGAGGGCAAGGCCACCGAGCTGGCCAACCGCGAGGGCATCGATGTCCGCTACTACTCGGTGATCTACCAGGCGATCGACGAGATCGAGGCGGCCCTCAAGGGCATGCTCAAGCCGATCTACGAGGAGGTGGAGCTCGGCCGCGCCGAGATCCGCGACGTGTTCAAGTCCTCCAAGGTCGGTACGATCGCGGGCTGCATGGTGCTCTCCGGTGAGATCCGCCGCAACTCCAAGGCGCGGCTGATCCGCAACGGCGTGGTCGTGCAGGAGTCGCTGCCGGTCAGCTCGCTGCGCCGGTTCAAGGACGACGCGGTCGAGGTCCGGGAGGGCTTCGAGTGCGGTCTGACGCTCGGCTCGTACAGCGATCTCCAGGTCGACGACATCATCGAGACCTACGAGATGCGCGAGAAGCCGCGTAGCTAGTGGTTCGAAGACCCCGGGGGGCGCGCTCGCCGCGCCCCCCGGGGTTCCCTACTCACCCCCACGGTGATGCCTGGTGTACGTCGGTGCCCTGGAACTGGACCTCCTGCTCGGGGACGTCCACTCGCTCAAGCAGAAGCGCTCGGCGGTCCGGCCCGTGGTGGCCGAGCTGCGCAAGCGGTTCGAGGTGTCGGCCGCCGAGGCGGGCCACCTCGACCTGCACCGCCGCGCCCTGATCGGCGTGGCCGCGGTCGCCGCCGACGCCGAGCACGTCCGCGACGTCCTGGCCGCCTGCGAGCGGTTGGTGGCCGGTCGCCCCGAGCTGGAGCTGCTCTCCGCCCGGCACCGGCTCCTCGGCCCCGACGACGACTGAGCCGCACCCCGACTCGACGAAGAAAGAAGGAGCGCCGTGGCTGACGCACCCCGCGCGCGCAAGCTCGCGAAGCGCATCTCCCAGATCGTGGCGTCCGCGCTGGAGCACGAGGTCAAGGACCCGCGCCTGGCCCGGGTGACGATCACCGACGCCAAGGTCACCGCCGACCTGCACGAGGCGACTGTCTACTACACCGTGCTGGGCGACAAGCTCGACAGCGAACCCGACCACGCGGGCGTCACCGCCGCCCTGGAGCGGGCCACCGGCGTGCTGCGGACCAAGGTCGGCCAGGGCACCGGGGTGCGGTTCACCCCCACCCTGACCTTCGTGGCCGACACCGTGCCGGACGACGCCCGCCGGATCGACGACCTGCTCGCCCGGGCCCGCGCGGCCGACGCCGAGGTCGCCGCGCGCGCCTCGGGCGCGGTCTACGCGGGCGAGCCCGACCCGTACCGCGCCCCGCGCGAGGACGACGAGGACGACGACTGACCGACCGGCCCTGACCCGCGCGGCGGACCGCCGCGTTCCCACCGTCGTGAAGGGACCGCGCCACCGTGGTGCCGGACGTCCTGGTGAACCTGCTGGCCTCGGTGCTGGCCGGGGCGGCGATCGTCTACGCCCGGTACCTGCGGCTGCGGTGGGACCCGGACAACCGGGTCGACCAGGACGAGTGGCAGCGGGTGGCCACGCGGGCCGGTGTGTCCAGCCTGCTGGTCCTGGGCATGACCTACGTCGTCGCGCTGGCTCTCTCCGGGTTGTTCGGGGCCGTCGAGTCCTACCTGTCGCGGGTGGCCGAGTCCGCGCAGCGGAGCCCGAACGCCCCTGAGGCCCAGTGGGTCGCGCTGGGCGCGTTCCGCGACATCGCCCGAGGGTGGGACTGGGCCTGGAGCTGGCCCTACGTCGTCGGGCTGCTGGGCGCGTGCTACCTCGGCTACTTCGCGTTCTTGGTCGTCACCGAGTGGGACGACACGTACCCCGTTGACCGCCGCGCCTTCCTCGTGCGGGGTATAGCCGCGGGTTCGGCAGGCGTCGCTGTGGGCGCGACGGCGGGCTATTTCGCACACCGCGGTCTCGACGCCGTCTCCCGGGCGGCCTTCGCCGGTGCCGAGGCCGAGGTGCGGGCGGGGCGGACGAACTTCTACCCGGCCGACTCGTTGATCCAGCTGCCGTGGCCGGTCCAGCAGTCGGCGGGCACGGTGGCGCTCGTCGTCGGGTTCGGGTTCTACCTGGTCGTGGCCTACCGCGCGTTCGGTGCCCAGCGGACCGGCTGACCTGGCGGCCTCCTAGCATTGTCGGGGTTCTCGGGGGAGGATGCGCCTACCGGAGGACCGTCGGGGACCTTCGAGGGAGACCGGAGAGCGGATGTCCGGCCGCATGTCGCGCCGCCAGGTGTTGGCCGCCGCCGCGGGTGGGGTGGCCACCGTCGCGGGGCTGGGGGCGTTCGGGGCGTGGGCGCTGCGCCACGACGAGACGCCGGACAGCGACCTGCGCACGCCCATCCCGGTGGCGCCGGACACGCCGGTGTCCTCGGCGCCCGCGCCCAAGCTGGTCGAGGTGCGCACGCTGCGGTCGAAGGCGCGCGGCAAGCAGGTCGAGGTGATCGCGTTCCGCCCGGACGGGCTGGCGCCGGGGACGTTGCCGGTGTGCCTGGCGCTGCACGGGCGCGGGGCGGGCGCGCGGATGTTCACCGAGCTGGGTGTCGGCGCGCAGCTTACCGCGGCCGCCGCGTTCGCCGTGGTCGCGGTCGACGGCGGCGACTCGTACTGGCTGCCCACGACCCGCGGCGACGACCCGGCGGCGATGCTCGACGAGGACCTGCCCGGCTGGCTCACCGGGCTCGGGCTCAACCCGAGCCCGTTCGCGGTGCTCGGGATCTCGATGGGGGCCTACGGCGCGCTGAACTACGTGCGCGACCACCACCCGCAGGTGCGGGCGGCCGCGGTGGTCAGCCCGGCGCTGTTCACCAACTGGAACGAGGCCAGGACCCGCTCGGTGTTCACCGGGCGGCCGCAGTGGGAGCAGACCGAGCCGCTGCGGCACGTCGACGAGCTCGCGGGCACCAAGCTCGGTGTGTGGTGCGGCACGTCCGACCCGTTCCTGCTCTCGGCGAACCAGCTGATCGACACGGCCCGGCCCGAGGTGGCGCGCACGGCCGAGGGCGGGCACGACGCGGGCTACTGGGCTCGGGTCATGCCCGAAGCGTTGTCATTCATAGGCTCGCACATCTGACCCGGTTGGTGTAGACCTATTGTCCCGCACTGTCCGTGGGTGGGGTCGGTCGGAGAGCTCGAACGTCGAAGGTTTTCCGCGTCGGGGACCCTGTCTGTCGCTTTCGGACGGTGCCGGGCACCACCCGATCATCCCACCCCCGGGAGTTCTACAGTGGACCACCAGTGGACCCGGCGCGGATTCCTGCTGGCGAGCGCGGCAGCGCTCGCGGGCTGCGGCACCGACGATTCACCGCGCGCGGCGACCACCGCGGTCACGACGCCGCCGGTCGAGGCCACCTCCGTCAGCAACCTGGTCTGGCGATCGTCGATCGGCGACATCAAGATGATCGTGATGCGCCCGCGCGACGTCACCGGCCCGCTGCCGGTGTGCCTGGCCCTGCACGGCGAGGGCGCCGACAGCAGCCAGTTCGTCGACATCGGCCTGCCGCCGCTGCTCACCGCGACGGTGCGGGCGGGCACCCGCCCGTTCGCCGTGGTCGCGGTCGACGGCGGCGGCACCAGCTGGCTCGGGCCGCCGCAGAAGATGCTGGCCGAGGAGCTGCCGGACTGGCTGGTGCGCACCGAGCTGGCGCCCACGCCGTTCGGCGCGCTCGGCATCTCCGCGGGCGCCGCGGGCGCCTTCGAGTACGCCAAGGTGCCCGGCCTGGCCACCCTGGCCGCGCTGAGCCCGGCGGTGTTCACCAGCTGGAAGGACGCCGAGAAGTTCGGCGGCTTCACCGACCAGCGGCAGTGGGAGAAGGCCGAGCCGCTGCGCAACCTGAGCGCGGTCGCCGGCCTGCCGGTGTCGATCTGGTGCGGCACCGACGACCCGCTGCTGCCCGCCGCCCGCACACTGGCCGAGCGGCTGCGCGCCGACCCGGCCACCTTCGGCAACGGCGACCACGGACCGCTGTACTGGCGGGGGATCCTGCCCGACGTGCTGCGGCACATCGGCGGCACCCTCGGCAAGGTCTCCCCGGGCTGAGCCGGGTCGGTCGACCCGGTGAGGTGCGCCGCACCGGGTCGACTGGACAGCCGCCGCCGGGTCCGTGGACGCTGGGCGGATGGGCACCGATCTGGCCGTGGCGGCCGAACTCCTGCGTTCCGCGACCGATGTCACCCTGTTCGCGCACGTCAGCCCGGACGCGGACGCGCTGGGCAGCGCGCTCGCGCTGGGACTCGCGCTGCGCGAGCGGGGCGCCGAGGTCCGGGTGTCCTTCGGCTTCCCCGCCGAGGTCCCGCGCAACCTGCGCGGGCTCGACCCGGTCGGCCTCGTGGTGCCCGTCGACCAGGTGCCGCAGGCGCCGCCGCTGCTGGTGGTGCTCGACTGCGCGAGCGAGCAGCGGTTGGGCGTGCTGGCCGACCGGGTGCCCGCGACGATCGCCGCCGGCGGGCGGGTGCTGGTGGTCGACCACCACGTGCGCAACACCCGGTTCGGCACCGACCACCTGCTCGACGAGTCCGCCGAGGCCACCGCGGTGCTGGTGCTCGAGCTGCTCGACGAGCTGGGCGCGCCGCTCGACGAGCCGATCGCCAGGTGCCTCTACGCGGGCCTGGTCAGCGACACCGGCTCGTTTCGCCGCGCCACCCCGCAGACCCACCAGGTGGCCGGGCGGTTGATCGCCGCGGGCGTCGACCCCAGCGCGCTGGCCCGCGAGCTGATGGACGCGCACCCGTTCGCCTGGCTCGGACTGGTCTCCGCCGCGCTGTCCCGCGCGCGGCTGGTGCCGCACGCCGCGGGTGGCCGCGGTCTGGTCCTGACCGCGGTCGCACTGTCCGATTTGGACGGTCTGGGTAGTGAGGACGCGGACAGCGTGGTCGACCTGGTGCGCACCGTCGCCGAGGCCGAGGTGGCCGCGGTGGCCAAGGAGCTGACCCCGGGCCACTGGTCGGTGTCGCTGCGCGCGGTCGGGGTGTTCGACGTGCGCGAGGTCGCAGCCCGGCTGGGCGGCGGCGGCCACCGGCTGGCCGCCGGGTTCCCCGCGACGGGCTCGGCCGAGGACGTGCTGGGGTTGATCGAGCGGGCCTTCGCCCAGTGACACGCCACGCGCGCACAGCAGTAAGAACTTGCTCATTTGATCTGTCTGAGCCGCATAATCACGCAGTCGACTGCACGTTGTGTGCGTTGTCGAGGCGTGGAGGTGGGCATGAACAGGTACGAACGGCTCAGCACCCTGCTGGAGCTGCTCGGCCGCCGGGGCCGGGTAGACGTCGACGACCTGGCCCGCGAGCTGGGGTTCTCCTCGGCCACGATCCGCCGCGACCTCGACCACCTCGCCGAGCAGCAGCTGCTCACCCGCACCAGGGGCGGCGCCGCGGCGAACTCGGTCAGCTACGACCTGCCGCTGCGCTACAAGACCGCCAGGTACGCCCCGGAGAAGGAGCGGATCGCCAAGGCCGCGGCCGCGCTGGTCGAGCGCGGCGCGGTCGTCGGGCTCAACGGCGGCACGACCACGACCGAGGTCGCCCGGGCGCTCGCGGGCCGCGCGGACCTGCACGCCCGGGGCGAGCAGGCGGCGCTCACCGTGGTCACCAACGCGCTCAACATAGCCGGTGAGCTGGCCGTCCGGCCGCGGGTCAAGATCGTGGTGACCGGGGGAGTGACCCGCCCGCAGTCCTTCGAGCTCACCGGGCCGCTGGCCACCCGGGTGCTGATGGAGATCACGCTGGACGTGCTCTTCCTGGGTGTGGACGCGTTCGACCCGGTGCGCGGCGCCTACGCCCACCACGAGGGGGAGGCGGGCACCAACCGGCTGATGGTGTCCAGGGCGCGCCGGGTCGTGGTGGTGGCCGACGCGTCCAAGCTCGGTCGCGGGGCCTTCGCCGAGATCTGTCGGCCCGGTGCGGTAGACCTGCTGCTGACCGACAAACGCGTATCGGATTCGCAGCTTCGCGACCTGGAGGGGCAGGGCGTGCGGGTTCTGGTGGTATAAACCAATCGTTACACAGCTGTGGGTGAATCTTGCAGACCGAACTGTTGACAGATGCTCGAAGTAACGCCAAACTGCGCACAAATACGCAGCCGGTGTGGCCCAGGTCGCACCACGGCAACTCGATCAGGTGGTGACCATGCGATCGACCAGACTGGCGGCTCTCGCGCTGACCGCGACCTCCGCGCTCGTGCTCGCGGGCTGTGGCAGCAGCGGCGGTTCCGGTTCCGGGGGTGGCGGCGGGGCGCTCGCGCTGCCCAAGGCCGACGACTTCCTCAGCGCGCCGTGTCCCGACGTGGGCACCAAGCCCCAGGGCGACAAGGAGTTCACCTACTGGTCGATGTGGACCGCCGACGAGCCGCAGGGCAAGGTCCTGAGCAAGGCGATCAGGTGCTTCACCGACAAGACCGGCGTCAAGGTCAACGTGCAGTGGCTGGGCCGCAAGCTGCTCACCCAGAACGTCGCGCCCGCGCTGAACACCGACACCGTGCCCGACCTGTTCGACCAGGACATCAGCCAGGTCAAGGCGGCCGTGGTGGCGCCGGGCGGCACCCAGTCCGTCGAGGACGTGCTCGACTACAAGATCGGCGAGGGCGAGAAGAAGGTCCGCGACGTCATCCCCGCGACCTACTACGACATCCCGCAGAACAAGGGCGCCGACGGCAAGATCTTCGAGATCCCGTACGAGCTGCTGGGCAACGCGTGGTGGTACAACAAGGACCTGGTCAAGGACTTCAAGGCCCCGGCCACGATGAACGACCTGTTCGCCCTGTTCGACAAGGCGAAGGCGGGCGGCCTGGCCGCGGTCAGCCAGGACGGCGACATCAACTTCTACAACGCCTACTTCTACACCCAGATCGCCTCGCGCTACCTGGGCCCGGGCGGGCTGGAGAAGGTGGCCACGGACAAGTCCGGCGCGGCCTGGACCGCCGACCCCAACCTGGCCAAGGCCGCCGAGACGGTGGAGAAGCTGGCCAAGGGCAGCTACCTGGTCGACGGCTGGGACGCGGCGAAGTTCCCGCAGATCCAGCAGCGCTGGGCCGACGGTGAGGCCGCCTACCTGTTCGTCGGCAGCTGGGCGCCGAGCGAGACCCGCGAGTACCTGACCAAGCAGGGCGGGGACAAGGGCCTCAACTACGGCTCGTTCCAGTTCCCGCAGCCCGAGGGCGCCACGCACAAGGTCGTCGAGCAGCTGCCGATCGGCTTCGCGGTCACCGCGAAGGCCAAGCACCCCGAGGCCGCCAAGGCGTTCATCGCCTACGTGATCAACAAGGACATCCTGGCCGGGATCCCGGCGGTGGCCGACAACCTGACTCCGCGCGCCGAGCTGGCCGTGCCCGACGACCTCAAAGACGTCAAGGCCGCGCTGGAGGACCCGCAGGCCGAGCACGCGATCTTCATGGACGGCCTGGACGCGCTGGCCGCGGGCAAGTGGGTGGACAACGTGTTCTACCCGCTGAACAACGACCTGCTCAAGGGCAAGATCAGCGCCCAGCAGTTCGTCGAGGGCCTGGCCGCCAAGCAGGCCGAGTTCTGGAAGACGACCAGCTGATGACCTCGACGGTCACGGCGCCGGAGGCGGACGAGCAGCACTCGTCCGCCTCCGGCGCGCACCTGGTCCGCAAGAAGCGGTTGTTCTTCCCGTTCTTCTTGCCCGCCGTGACGCTCTACGTGCTCTTCCTCGTGGTGCCCACCATCGCGACGGTGGTGCTGGGCTTCACCTCGTGGGCGGGCGCGGGCGACACGCCGCGGTTCATCGGGATCGGCAACTACGCCGAGCTGATGGGCTCGGACTCCTTCCGGTACGCCTTCCTCAACACGCTGCTCTACATCGTCGTGGGCGGTGTCGGCACGTTCCTGCTGGCGTTCCTGTTCACCATGGTGCTGCGCGACATGCGCGGCGGGAAGATCGTCCGGGCGGTGCTGTTCTTCCCGAACATCGTCGCCCCGGTCGCGCTGGGCATGTTCTTCGGCATCATCCTGATCTTCCGGCCGAACCGGCAGGGCCTGGTCAACCACCTGCTGGAGTCCGTCGGCGTCGACGCGGTGAAGTTCCTGGCCCCGGAGAACGTCACCTGGGTGGTGACGGCCTGCCTGATCTGGGCCAGCTCCGGGTTCTACATCACCATCCTGATGGCCGCGGTCGACCGGATCCCGCCCTACCTCTACGAGGACGCCGACATCGCCGGGGCCACGCCCTGGCAGAAGTTCCGCAACGTCACCCTCCCGCTGACCTGGGACGTCATCGGCGTGGCCGGGGTGCTGTGGACGATCAGCGCGATCAAGATCTTCGAGCTGGTGTTCGTGCTGGCGGGCCCGGGCACGTACTCGCCGCAGATCCGGGCGTGGACGCTGGGCATCTACGTCTTCGACCGGTCCTTCGGCACCGCGGGCTCGCCGCAGTACGGCATGGCCTGCGCCGCGGCCGTGGTGATGATCCTGCTGGTGTCCGTCCTCGTCGTGCTGCTGCGCCGCCTGATGCGCCGCGACACCATCCAGTTCTAGGAGTCGCAGTGTCCTCCACAGTGGAGTCCAAGCCCGCGGTCGCGGTGCGGCCCGTGCGCACCCCGCCGCGCAAGCCCAAGCCCGCGCCCGGGTCGCGCGGGTTCAGCCCGCTGCGACTGCTCGGCATGATCTTCGTCTGGCTGTTCACCGCGGTCAACGTGCTGGTGCTGTACTGGCTGGTGTCGGCGTCGTTCAAGACGCCGATCGAGATCTTCAGCAAGCCGTTCGCGCTGCCGCTGCAGTGGTTCGAGCGCGGCGACCCGTTCCGCAACTTCGCCTACGCCTGGAACAACGCGGGCTTCGGCCACGCGTTCGTGGTGACCGTGGTTCTGGTCGCGGTGTCCTCTGTGGTCATCGTGCTGGTGTCGGCGCCCGCGGCCTACGCGCTCTCCCGGCTGGGGGTGCGCGGGTCCAACGGCCTGACCAACTTCGTCGCGATCGGCATGGGGATCCCGTTCCAGACCGTGGTGATCCCGCTGTTCATCGGGATGGGCAAGCTGGGCCTGACCAACAACCTGTTCGGCATGTTCCTGATCTACGTGGCGCTCTCGATCCCGTTCACGGTGTTCCTGCTGACCGGGTTCTTCAAGTCGCTGCCCGACGAGCTGGAGGAGGCCGCCGCGATCGACGGCGCCTCCCCGTTCCGCACCTTCTTCGCGATCATGCTGCCGCTCACCAGGGGCGGCCTGATCACCGCGCTGATCCTCAACGCGATCGGCCTGTGGAACGAGACCCTGCTGGCGATCGTGTTCCTCAACGAGAACGCCAACTTCACCCTGGCCCGCGCCCTGTTCTCCTTCTACGGCGCCGCGAGCTACCAGTCCGAGTACGGCGGCCTGATCGCGGGCGTGGCCATCGTGGTGCTGCCCATGCTCGTGCTCTATGTGTTGCTGGCCCGCCGGATCATCACCGGCCTGACCCTCGGCGCGGGCAAGTAGCCTCCCGGAAAGGGATTCTGACATGGCAACGGTCACCTTCGACGGGACCACCCGCTACTACGCGGGCAACCCGGTACCGGCGGTGGACGGCCTCGACCTGGAGGTCGCCGACGGCGAGTTCCTGGTGCTGGTCGGCCCATCCGGCTGCGGCAAGTCGACCACCCTGCGCATGCTCGCCGGCCTGGAGGGCATCGACGACGGCGCCATCCGCATCGGCGACCGGGACGTGACGAACCTGCCGCCCAAGGACCGCGACATCGCGATGGTCTTCCAGAACTACGCGCTCTACCCGCACATGACGGTGGCCGACAACATCGGCTTCCACCTCAAGATCGCCAAGATGCCGAAGGCCGAACGCCTCGAACGCGTCCGCGAGGCGGCGGAGCTGCTGGACCTGACCCCGTACCTGGACCGCAAACCCGCCAAGCTCTCCGGCGGCCAACGCCAGCGCGTGGCCATGGGCCGGGCCATCGTGCGCAGGCCACAGGTGTTCTGCATGGACGAACCACTGTCCAACCTGGACGCCAAACTCCGGGTCCAGACCCGAACCCAGATCGCCTCCCTGCAACGCAGGCTGGGCGTCACGACGATTTACGTGACCCACGACCAGGTCGAGGCCATGACCATGGGCGACCGGGTTGCGGTCCTCAAGGACGGCCTGCTGCAGCAGTGCGACACCCCGATCGGCCTGTTCGGCAAGCCCGCCAACCTGTTCGTCGCGGGCTTCATCGGCTCACCCGCCATGAACCTCATCCCCGCCACGGTGGAGGGCGACTCAGCTCGGGTAGGCGGCAGGCCGGTCCAGCTCACCCGTGACCAGGTGTCGGCACTGACCAGCCCATCCGTAGTCGTCGGCGTCCGCCCGGAGGGCTGGCGAATCCTGTCCCCGGCAGAGGGCATCGAGGCCACAGTGGAGGTCGTCGAGGAACTCGGCAGCGACCAGTACCTCTACTGCTCCTCACCGGTGGAACAGATCGGCGCTGACGCGAACCAGTTCACGGTACGAGCACCCGGAATGTCGCCCTGGCAACGAGGCGACAAGCTCGGCCTGGCACCGGAAACAGGCGCGGTACACCTGTTCGACGCCGAAACCGGAGCCCGACTGCCCGACTGAACACAAAGGACCCGGTGCCCCGGAGTGCAGCCCACGCCTCCGGGGCACCGCCATGTCAGGAGGCTGGGGAGGGGTGGAGGCAATCGCCCATCCTCATCCCGATCTCCACCGCCAAACCGCAGCGGAAAGACCGACCCTGCTGGCACCCAAGCGAATCCCGTCCCCCAGCAAACCGCAGCGGTTAGGCCGACTCCGCTGGTACCCAAGTGAATCCCGCCTCCGCTGGTACCGCAGCGGTGAGGCCGACCCCGCTGGTACGCAAGTCCCGTTACGGTTGCTCGATCTAGTGGACTTGCTTCGTGTGGGGGGAGAGTGCCGCTAAACTTGCCGTGGGTGGGGATGCCCTTACCTGCCCTTTTCTCTCCACCGCGGTGCTCTAGGGGCCCCACACGAAGTGAGTTCACTAGATCGAGCCCTGCTTGTAAATCGGGCAACCCCAACGATGAGCCGCCAACAAGGTCGACCGTAGGTCGGTGTGCGGCACACCCCACGAGCTGCCCAAGTAAAGCGGAGGCTCGATTGGCTGGACTGCCTTCGCGCGGGGCCCCTAGGCGACCGCGTGGGGAAAAAGCGTGGGGAGAAGGGCATCCCCACCACTGAGGCAAGTTTAGCGGTCGCCTCCCCCCACACGAAGGCAGTCCACCCAATCGAGCACAAACGTAACGGGTCTTGCGTACCAGCGGGCTCGGCTTTTGGAGAGTGAAAGCAAGAGCTGAAAGAAGCAGGGCAAGGAAAGAGGAGTGGGAGGTGAGGGGGAGGGGGAGAAGGGGGAGGGGGTGAGTGGAGGGGGTGGAGATAGGAATAGAGATTAGTCCTTGCTGCGTGATCGGAATGCTGCCACGTGTACCCGGTTCGCGCAGCGAGGTGAGCAGAAGCGCTTGGCCCGGTTCGTAGAGCCGTCCAGGAAGTAGTTCCCGCAGTCCTCAGCCGCGCACTGCCCAAACCGGTTGAGTCCATAATGGACCACCGCCTGGGCCAACCCCCACGCCGACGCGGCAGCAGCCTCAGTCGCCGGTGGAGCATCGGCGTCCGCCACGTGGATGTGCCAGGTCCCCGTGTGCCCCGAAAGTCGCGGGCGTGGCGAGTGCGCGCTGAGCAGTGCGTTCACCGCCGCCAACACCCGGTCCGCGTCCCCGGCCACCGCTGCCGCCAGTACCTCGCGCACTGACGATGCGACTTCCCGCAGGACGGTCAGGTCGGCCGAGGTCACCCGTCCTGCCCACCAGGGCTCGTCGTGCAAGGCGGCCGCCAGGTCGGGGACGTCTTCCAGGTCGGCGTTCGCCAAGCGGAGGGCGACGTCCAGGTAATCAGCGTTGTCCAAGGCTGGTCCTTACCGCTACTGTCAGGGGCGCAAGCGTATCCAGCACCTTACCGGGAGGACGTGTGGACGGGGCACCGCTCAAGCAGATCTTGCGGCTGGCCGTGCCCGCGTTGCCCGTGTTGGCCGCTGAGCCGCTCTACCTGCTCGTTGACACCGCTGTCGTCGGGCACCTCGGGGCCACCGAGTTGGGCGCGCTGGGGATCGGCGCGATCGTGCTGGCTCAGGTGTCGACCCAGTTGACCTTCCTCTCCTACGGCACCACGTCGCGCGCCGCGCGGTTGCACGGGTCGGGGCGGCGCGATCAAGCGGTGGCCGAGGGGGTGCAGGCCACCTGGTTGGCGCTCACGGCCGGTGTCCTGCTCGTCGTCCTCGGGCAGCTCCTCGCCGGTCCCGTCGCCCGTGTTCTCGCTGGTCCGGGCCCCCTCGCCGACGCGGCCACCAGTTGGCTGCGGACCGCGCTGTTCGGGGTTCCGCTCATCCTGGTCACCCTCGCGGGCAACGGCTGGATGCGTGGCGTGCAGGACACCCGTAGACCGTTGCGCTACGTGCTCGCCGGCAATGGTGTCTCGGCCGTCCTCTGTCCGCTGCTGGTCTACGGCGCGGGCTGGGGGCTAGAGGGTTCGGCGGTCGCGAACGTTGTCGGGCAGGTCGTCGGGGCTGTGCTGTTCCTCAATGCCCTGCGGGTCGAGCGGGTGTCGTTGGCGCTGGACCTCGCGGTCGTGCGCGCCCAGCTTGTCCTCGGTCGCGACCTCGTGCTGCGCAGCCTGGCGTTCCAAGCCTGCTTCGTCTCCGCCTCCACCGTCGCCGCTCGCACGTCGGTCGCCGCGGTCGGGGCGCACCAGGTGGTGCTGCAGCTGTGGATGTTCCTCGCCCTGCTGCTGGACTCGCTGGCCATCGCCGCCCAGTCGATGGTCGGGGCCGCGCTCGGGGCCGACGACGATCACCGCGCCCGGGCGCTGGCCGGGCGGTTCGCCCGCTACGGGCTGGTGTTCGGGGTGGTCCTCGGGGTGCTGTTCGCCGGTCTGGCCGGGGTCCTGCCGCGCGTGTTCACCACCGACGCCGCCGTCCTCGCCGAGATCCCGCACGCCTGGTGGTTCTTCGTCGTGATGCAGCCGGTCGCCGGTGTCGTGTTCGCGTTGGACGGTGTGTTCCTCGGCGCCGGTGACGCGGCCTACCTGCGGACCGCGACCCTGCTGAGCGCGCTCGTCGGGTTCCTGCCGCTGATCTGGCTCTCGCTCGCCCTGGGCTGGGGGCTGGCCGGGATCTGGACCGGGCTGGTGCTGTTCATGCTGCTGCGGCTGGCCACCCTGCTGGCCCGGCTGCGGTCGGGCCGGTGGGCCGTGGTCGGCGCGGTCCGCGGTTGATCGTCCACATCGGACTGTGATGGAACGCACGCTTAGCACCGCTAACGATCTCGCCCCGGCACGCGCTCTAATGAGCTGACGAAGGGAGCGGCCGTGCCAGCCACCAAGCGCGCCGCGCTGGTGATCTGGGCTACCGCCGTCGTGGTCTACCTGGTCGCGGTGTTCCACCGGACCACCCTCGGCGTCGCGGGTCTGCAGGCCGCCGACCGGTTCCAGATCAACGCCGCCGCGCTCGGCACGTTCACCGTGCTGCAGATCGGCGTGTACGCCTCGATGCAGATCCCCACCGGGCTCCTGGTCGACCGGTTCGGCCCGCGCCGGGTGCTCACCGTCGCCGCCGTCCTGATGGGACTCGGCCAGGTGCTCTTCGCCTTCGCCACCAGCTACCCGCTGGCCCTGGTTGCCCGCGGGGTGCTCGGTCTCGGCGACGCGATGACCTTCGTCAGCGTGTTGCGCCTGGTCGCCGCGCACTACCCGCCGCGCCGGTTCGCCGCGCTCGCTTCGGTCACCGCCTCCCTCGGCGCGGTCGGCAACCTGATCGCCACGCTGCCGCTCGGGCTGCTGCTCGCGCACGCGGGCTGGACCGCCACCTTCGCCGTCGCGGGCGCGGCCACCGCCGCCTACGCCCTCGTCGTGGCCCTGCGCGTGCGCGACACCCCCGACGGCGAGCCCGCGCACCGCTCGACCGCCACCGGACCCCGCGAGGTCGTCGACCAGGTCCGGCAGGCCTGGCGGGTGCCCGGCACCCGGCTCGGGTTCTGGGTGCACTTCTCCACGATGTTCGCCCCGGCGGTGCTCGGCCTGCTCTGGGGCTACCCGTACCTCGTGCAGGCGCAGGGCATGTCGCCCGCGGCGGCGAGCTCGGTGCTCAGTCTCATCGTGCTCGTGGCGATGGTCACCGGACCGGTCATCGGCGAGGTCACCGGCCGCAGGCCGACCAGCAGGCTGCCGCTCGTCGCGGGCTACCTCGGCACCGCGACCGTCATCTGGGCCGTGCTGCTCGGCTGGCCGGGCGGCGTCGTGCCCACGCCGCTGGTGGTGATCGCGTTCGGGGTGCTCTCGGTGGGCGGCCCGCTCTCCGGGGTGGCCTTCGCGCTCGCCCGCGACTACAACCCGATCCGCCGGGTGGGCACGGCCACCGGCGTGGTCAACGTCGGCGGGTTCACCGCGATCACGATCACCGCGCTGAGCATCGGCCTGCTGATCGGCGGCGACGCCGCGGCCGCCGACGCGACCGCGTTCCGGGTCGCGTTCCTCGCCGTGGCCGCGGTGCTGCTCTTCGGCGCGTGGCGCACGCTGGTCTGGTGGCGTCGCGCGCGGGCGGCGGTGTTCGCCGCGGACGCGCGCGGGGACGCCGTACCAGTCCGCATCCGGCGGCGGCCATGGGACATCCCGGCGGAGCAGGAAGCGGCCGCCTCCTAAGATTGCCGCTCGTGTCCCGCCCCACCGTCCCACCCGGCCTCATCGTCGTCGACAAGGCACCCGGCATGACCTCGCACGACGTGGTCGCCCGGGTCCGCAGGATCATCGGCACCCGCAAGGTCGGCCACGCCGGGACCCTCGACCCGATGGCCACCGGCGTGCTCGTGCTCGGCGTCGAGCGCGCCACCAAGCTGCTCGGCCACCTCGCCCTCGACCGCAAGGTCTACCTGGCCACGATCCGGCTCGGCGCCGCCACCACGACCGACGACGCCGAGGGCGAGGTCACCTCGAGCGCCGACCCGGCGGGCGTCACCGACGAGGCGATCGCCGCCGGGATCGCCGTGCTCACCGGGGCGATCGAGCAGGTCCCCAGCTCGGTCAGCGCGGTGAAGGTCGACGGCAAGCGCGCCTACGCGCGGGTCCGCGCGGGGGAGGAGGTCGTGCTCAAGCCCCGCCCGGTCACGGTGTTCCGCTTCGACCTGCTCGCCACCACCCGCACCGACGGCGCCATCGACCTCGACGTGATGGTCGACTGCTCCTCGGGCACCTACGTCCGCGCCCTCGCCCGCGACCTGGGCGACTCCCTCGGCGTCGGCGGCCACCTCGCCGCACTGCGCCGCACCACGGTCGGCCCGTTCGACCTGCGCGTCGCGCGCACGCTGGAGCAGCTGGAAGCGGCCCCCGGGCTGTCGCTGGACATGGAGGCCGCGGTCGCCGCCGCCTTCCCGCGCCGCGATCTGGACCGGGTCGAGACCACCGCGCTCGTGCACGGCAAGCGGCTCCCGGCGGCCGGGATCACCGGCACCTACGGGATCTTCGACCCGGCGGGCAAGGCGGTCGCCCTCGGTGTGGACGAGGGCACCTCGGCCAAGGCCCTGGTCGTCCTGAACGTCCCCTGAGCACCGCTCACCCGGCGGGTTCCCGACCCCGGCCCTAGTGTCGCGAGCACGGGTTGGGCATTCGCGTGGAGGATCCGGTGCCGGAGCACGACGATGAGACCGGCACCGCCGAGGCGGTGGTCGCCGCCTTCGAGGCGACGCCCGTCGCCCTGCTCGGACTCGTCGGCCCGACGCACACGGTGGTGGCCGTCAACGCGGCCATGCGCGCCATGCTCGGCCGTGACGGCTTGGTCGGCCACCCGCTGCGCGAGGTCGTGCCGGACGCCGACGGCCAGCAGCTCTTCGAGGTCATCGACGAGGTCTACGCGACCGGCCGCCCCTCGACCTCGGTGGAGTGGCGCGTCCAGCTCGACCGCGACGGCGAGCGGCACGAGCTCTACGTCGACGCCGTGGTCATCCCGCGGCACGACGCCGAGGGCCGGGTCACCGGGGTGCTCGGCTACGCCATGGACGCCACCGAACGCGTGCACGCCCGCCAGGCCGCGCAGCGGCGCGCCGACGACGCCGAGCGCCGCTACGCCCAGGCCCGGGACGTGATCTCCTCGCTGCAACGCGAACTGCTGCCCACCGCGCTGCCGGTGCTGCCCGGGGTCCAGGTCGCCGCGAGCTACCTGCTCGCCGACACCGACACCGCCGCGGGCGGCGACTGGTTCGACGCCATCGCGCTGCCCGGCGACCGGGTCGCCCTGGTCGTGGGCGACGTGGTCGGCCACGGCGTGGCGGCCTCGGCGGTGATGGGCCAGCTGCGCGCGGTGCTGCACGACCGGATCGCCGGCGGCGAGGCCCTCGGCTCGGCCTTCGCCGCGCTCGACCGGATGGCGGGCAGGCTGCCCGGGGCGCGCGCGGCCACGGTGTGCGCGGCGGTCCTGGACCCGGCCACCGGCCACCTCTCCTACTGCACCGCGGGCCACCCGCCGCCGCTGCTCGTCTCCGTCGACGGCGCCACCCGCTACCTGCCGACCACCGGCTCCGGGCCACTCGGGTCCGGGACGGGCTTCACGCTGGCCGAGGACCGGCTCGCCGAGGGGGAGCTGGTCGTGCTCTACAGCGACGGGATCATCGAGCGCCCCGGCCGCGACCACGCCCGCGGCGCCGCCGAGCTGGCCCGGGTCGTCGGCGACGTCAGCGCCGACCGGGCGATGCGCGTCCCGGGTGCCTCCCGGGTCGAACAGGTCTGCACCCAGACCCTCGAGCTGCTGGTCCGCGCGACCGGTCACACCGACGACATCACCCTGCTGGCCGCGCGCCGGGTCCGCCCGCCCGCCGCGCTGAGCCTGGACCTGCCCGCCGAGGCGACCTCGGTCGGCGTGGTCCGCGCGGCGGTGGCGGCCTGGCTGGCCGACCTCGACGTCGACCGGCAGGACGTGCTCGCCCTGCAGCACGGGCTGGCCGAGCTGGTCACCAACGTCGTCGACCACGCCTACCCCGCGGTCCCCGGCGCGGTGCGGGTCGCGGTCACCCTGGCGGGCGCGGGCCGGGTCGAGGCCGCCGTGTCCGACGACGGCCGCTGGCGCGCGCCGACCAGCACTCCCGGGCGCGGGCTGGGCCTGGTGATGGCCAGCTCGTTCGCCGACCACCTGCGCATCGAGCACGACGACCACGGCACCACCGCCACCGTCTCGCGGGGCTTCTCGCACCCGGCCCGCCTGCTGACCGCCGCGGAGATCACCCCGGGCCTGCCCACCGCGCGGCACCGCGACCCCAGCCTGCTGCTCGTGCTCGACCAGCCGTCCGCCCGCGGTCTGCGCGCGGGCCTGGACGGCCCGGTCGACGCGAGCACGGCCCGCCAGCTCGACGACGACCTGCGCCACCGCACCCGCGGCGGGGCGGTGTCGGTGACCCTCGACCTGTCCGGCGTCACCCACCTGGCCAGCGCCGGGGTGGCCGCGTTGATCGAGGCCAGGGACCGCGCCGAGGAGAACGACACCGAGCTGGTGCTGTTCGCGCCCACCGGCGGCCCGGCCCAGCAGGTGCTGTCACTGGTCGCGCTCGGGCACGTCACCCGGGACCCGGACACCCCCGGCGGCTGACGCGCGCGGACCGTGTCGGTGCGGCCGGCTATGCTCGGCGGACCCTTGGTGAGTTGGGTCCAGCAGCGCGGCACGCCTCGCCCCTCCGGTCACGAAGGGCGGTCTGATGCCTACTGTCGCGCGCACAATTCACCTCAGAGTGGTGGACGACGGCGTCTTCGCGGTCACCGGCGACCTCCCGGCCGCCGTCGCCGCGCGCTTCCGCACCGAGCTGTTCGACTTGGTCGAGGCCTGGTCCGGGGACGTGATCGTCGACCTGGCCGCGGTGAGCGCGCTGGCCGCGGCCAACATCCGGGTCCTGCTCGACGTCGCCGACCGGCTCGCGGGCACCGGCAGGCGGCTGCGCCTGGCCGGGGGCGTGGAGGCCCAGCGGGTGCTGCGGGCGGCACGGGTCACCGACACCCTGGAGACCTTCGCCACCGTCGCGGGCGCGCTCGGCGCCCAGGCCGCCGCGTCCCGCCGGGTGGCGGCCGCCGCGGAGGGCGATGAGCTGCGCAGGCTCCGCGAGGAGGTCCGCGACCTGCGCGCCAAGCTGCGCAGCCGACCGCTGATCGCCCGCGCGCTGGGCATGCTGCAGGAGCGCTACCGCCTCGCCGACGAGGACGTCGCGCTGCGGCTGCTGAAGGAGGCCGCCCAGCGGTACAACCTGAAACTGCACGTGTTCGCCGACGCGCTGCTCTCCGCGCGGCCACCGGTCCGCCCCGCGACCGAGCCCGCCAACCGCCCGCCGGCCGACTGGTTCCCCGGCCGCATCCGCCCGCCCGCGCCCGGCACGCCCGCGCTGGGGCCGCGGCACTACCAGCGGCACGGCGTCGCGGTGTTCCTCGACGCCGTGCTGGACGCGGCCCTGGCCTGCGTGGGCGCCACCGCCGGTGACATCCGGCTGGTGGACCCGGCCGCCGGTGGCCTGCGGCTGGAGCGCCACCGCGGCCTGGGGCCCGAGTTCGTGTCGTTCTTCGCCGACGCCGACGGCCTGATCACCCCGTGCGCCACGGCGATGAGCCGGGGCACCCGGGTGGTCGTCGCCGACGTCGCCCTGGACTCGATCTTCGCGGGCACCGAGGCGCGGCGGGTGTTCCTCGACGCGGGCGCCCTGGCGGTGCAGAGCACACCCGTGCTCACCCCGTCCGGGCGCTGCCTGGGGGTCGTCTCCACGCACCAGCCGGTGGCCGGTCGGGTGCCCACCCCGGCGCAGGAGGCCGAGCTCGACCTGATCGCCGCCGACGCCGGCGAGTGGCTGCGCTGGCACCAGCGCACCACCATCCTCGACGCCCTGGAGCACCTGCACCGCCGGGCCAGGTGAGGCCCGCGGCCGGCGGTTCTGGATCACACGTGTCGGCCCCCACCCAGGCGGTCCGCCCGGCGCCCACCCACTAGGGTGGCGCTCGTGCAGCGTTGGCGCGGTCTCGCGGACCTACCCGGTGGCTGGGGTCGCTGTGTGGCGACCATCGGCGTGTTCGACGGGGTCCACCGCGGACACCAGGAGCTCATCGCCCGGGCCGTCACGCTGGCCCGGCAGAAGGACCTGCCGAGCGTGGTGCTCACCTTCGACCCGCACCCCTCCGAGGTCGTGCGCCCGGGCAGCCACCCCGCGCAGCTGACCACGTTGCGCCGCAAGGCGGAGCTGGTCGAGCAGCTCGGTGTGGACGTGTTCTGCGTGCTGCCGTTCACCCCGGAGCTGTCCAAGGTGGCCCCGGACGAGTTCGTCCACGAGATCCTGGTCGAGCGGTTGCACGTCGCGGCCGTGGTGGTGGGGGAGAACTTCACCTTCGGCGCCCGCGCGGCGGGCACCGTGGACCTGTTGACCACGCTGGGCCAGCGGTTCGGCTTCAGCACCGAGGGCGCCAAGCTGGTCACCGCGGAGCCCGGCGAGATCACCTTCTCCTCGACCTACATCCGCGCCTGCATCGACGCGGGCGACGTCCGCGCCGCGGCGACCGCGCTGGGGCGGCCGCACCGGCTGGAGGGCATCGTCGTGCGCGGCGACGGCCGCGGCCACGAGCTCGGCTTCCCCACCGCGAACCTGTCCACCCCGCGCTTCGCGGCGGTGCCCGCCGACGGTGTCTACGCCTGCGAGTTCACCTTGCTCAACGGGCACAACCGGCCCGCGCTCACCGCCGCGACCTCGGTCGGCACCAACCCCACGTTCTCCGGCCGCGAGCGACGGGTCGAGGCGTTCGTGCTCGACGTGGACGAGGACTTCTACGGCCAGCGGGTCGCGGTGGACTTCGTCGAGCGGCTGCGCTCGATGGAGAAGTTCGCCTCCAGCGGCGCCCTGGTCGAGCAGATGCACCTCGACGTCGCCCGCACCCGGGAGCTGCTGGGCTGAGTGCGTGGTTCTCCCACGAACCGGACACCGGCCTGGCAAGATACCGACCGAGGTCGGGGAGCAGGGGAGAGGTATCCGGTGGAGGACCACAAGATCGTCCAGCGCAACATCGCGCTGCAGCGCGAGTGGTACGGCGAGCCGCTGGGGGACCGGGTCCGCAGGCTCGTGGTCGCCTTCGACGTGTCCCAGGCCAACCTCGCCGACGTGCTGGGGATCAGCGCGCCGATGCTGAGCCAGGTGATGAGCGGCCGCCGCGCCAAGATCGGCAACCCGGCGGTGCTGGCCCGGCTGATCATGCTGGAGCGCAAGATCCTCACCCCGGAGGTCGCCTCCGGCAGGCGCGAGGCGCTGCAGCGCGCCCTCGACGACGTCCGCGAGTCCAGGCCCGCGGTGACCAGGGACAACCTGCCGGTGGACGTGGGTCGCAGCGCCATCCTCGCGCTGCGCAGGCTCGCCTCCGGCGAGGACCTCACCGAGGCCGCGGGCATGCTCGACGACCGCTTCCCCGAGCTCGCCGACCTGCTCCGCCGGGCGGGCAAGCGCACGTGACCCGGCTGTTCGCCGCGTTCACCCTGCCGGGTGAGGTCGCCGACCACCTGGAGCGGCACCTCCCGCCGACGGACCTGCGGCCGACGCCTCGCACGCGGTGGCACATCACCCTCGCCTACTACGGCGAGGACGACCCCGACCTGCGCCTGGAGCGGCTCTCCCGGCTCGCGGGCCACCCGGCGCCGCGGCTGCGGCTGCACGGGTCGGGCACCTTCGAGCGGGTCTGCCTGCTGGTCGTCACCACCCCTGACCGGGTGATCCTCGACGACCTCGCCGAGGCCGCCGAGTACCGGCTGGGCGGCTACCCGCAGTACCGCCCGCACGTCACCGTCGCCCGGGGTGACGACCCCGGGAAAATGGCCGCCGACTTGCGGGACTACCGGGGTCCGGAGTGGACACCGGAGGAGATCGCGCTGCTGCGCGGCGACCCCGGCCCGACCGCGCCGGTGTACTCGCCGGTGGGCCGTGTCCGGCTGGCGGGACAGCCAGGGTGCTAGCCTTGGTGTTTGGGTCCGGCTGCGGTCCGTGGCGGCTGGTACCGACGACATCCCCACACGGCACAGGTACAACCGAGGAGTAGACGAGTGGCTCTGTCCACCGACCAGAAGAAGACGATCCTCACCGAGTACGGCGTGCACGACTCGGACACCGGATCCCCCGAGGCCCAGATCGCGCTGCTCACCAAGCGCATCAAGGACCTCACCGAGCACCTGAAGCTGCACAAGCACGACCACCACTCGCGTCGTGGCCTGCTGCTGCTGGTCGGCCGCCGCAGGCGGCTGCTGAACTACCTGACCAAGGTGGACATCGAACGCTACCGGTCGCTGATCCAGCGGCTCGGCCTGCGCCGATAGCTCGACCCCGGGGGGAGTGGCCTTGGCCGCTCCCCCCGGGTCTGTAATCGAAAAACGACAGCAAGCAAAGACGACAGGGCCACACCGCGCCGCGCCCACGGGACCAGTTCGCCGGTCCTCGGTAGTGGTCCCCGAAGAGCCATGAGGGCTCCGGGGACTTCGATCGAAGACCGGCCTCGTCCGAACCGCGACCCCGTGCCCGGGTAGCGCGCAGGCCCGAAGACGAGGAGTTTCACCTACATGACAGACATCGCTGTGCACGAGTCGACCGCCGTGATCGACAACGGCAAGTACGGCACGCGCACCATCCGCTTCGAGACCGGGCGGCTCGCCCGGCAGGCCGCCGGAAGCGTCGTGGCCTACCTCGACGAGGACACCATGCTGCTCTCGGCGACCACCGCCTCCAAGCAGCCCAAGGAGCACTTCGACTTCTTCCCGCTGACGGTGGACGTCGAGGAGCGCATGTACGCCGTGGGTCGCATCCCCGGCGCGTTCTTCCGCCGCGAGGGTCGCCCCTCCACCGACGCGGTGCTCACCTGCCGGCTGATCGACCGCCCGCTGCGCCCGTCCTTCGTGGACGGTCTGCGCAACGAGATCCAGGTCGTCATCACCGTGCAGAGCCTGAACCCGCAGGACCTCTACGACGTGCTCGCGATCAACGCCGCGTCGGCCTCCACCCAGCTCTCCGGCCTGCCCTTCTCCGGCCCGATCGGCGGCGTCCGGGTCGCGCTGATCGAGGGCCAGTGGGTGGCCTTCCCGACCCACGAGCAGCTCGCGAAGGCCGTGTTCGACATGGTCGTCGCCGGTCGCGTGGTCGGCTCCGACGTCGCGATCATGATGGTCGAGGCCGAGGCCACCGAGAACGTGATCGACCTGATCGCCGAGGGCGCCCAGGCGCCCACCGAGGACGTCGTCGCGGCGGGCCTCGAGGCCGCCAAGCCGTTCATCAAGGTCCTCTGCGACGCGCAGGCCGAGCTGGCGGGCAACGCCGCCAAGCCGACCCGCGACTTCCCGACCTTCCCGGCCTACCAGCCGGACGCGTTCGAGGCCGTCGAGCGGGCCGTCACCGAGGAGTTGGCCAAGGCCCTGACCATCGGCGACAAGCAGGAGCGCGAGACCCGCCTGGACGAGATCAAGGCCGAGACCCTGGTCAAGGTCGGCGCGGTCGAGGGCGGTGCCTTCGACGGTCGCGAGAAGGAGATCGGCGCGGCGTTCCGCTCGCTGAACAAGAAGCTGGTCCGCCAGCGCATCCTGCGCGACAAGGTGCGCATCGACGGCCGCGGCCTGACCGACATCCGGTCGCTCTCGGCCGAGGTCGCGCTCATCCCGCGGGCGCACGGCTCGGCGCTGTTCGAGCGCGGCGAGACCCAGATCCTGGGTGTCACCACGCTGAACATGCTGCGCCTGGAGCAGCAGATCGACTCGCTCTCGCCCGAGACGCACAAGCGCTACATGCACCACTACAACTTCCCGCCGTTCTCCACCGGCGAGACCGGCCGCGTCGGCTCGCCGAAGCGGCGCGAGATCGGCCACGGCGCGCTCGCCGAGCGCGCGCTGGTGCCGGTGCTGCCCAAGCGCGACGAGTTCCCCTACGCGATCCGCCAGGTCTCCGAGGCGCTGGGCTCCAACGGCTCCACCTCGATGGGCTCGGTCTGCGCGTCGACCATGTCGCTGCTCAACGCCGGTGTGCCGCTCAAGGCGCCGGTCTCGGGCATCGCCATGGGCCTGGTGTCCGATGAGGTCGACGGCAAGACCGAGTACGTCGCGCTGACCGACATCCTCGGTGCCGAGGACGCGTTCGGCGACATGGACTTCAAGGTCGCGGGCACCGCGGAGTTCGTCACCGCGCTGCAGCTGGACACCAAGCTCGACGGCATCCCCTCCGACGTGCTCGCCTCGGCCCTGGGCCAGGCGCGCGACGCGCGGCACACCATCCTCGAGGTGATGGCCGAGGCCATCGACGCCCCCGACGAGATGAGCCCGTACTCGCCGCGCGTCACCAGCGTCAAGATCCCGGTGGACAAGATCGGCGAGGTCATCGGCCCGAAGGGCAAGATGATCAACTCGATCACCGAGCAGACCGGTGCCGACATCTCGATCGAGGACGACGGCACGATCTACGTCGGTGCCGCGGACGGCCCGTCCGCCGAGGCCGCCATCGGCCTGATCAACGCCATCGCGAACCCGCAGCTGCCCAAGGTCGGCGAGCGCTTCCTGGGCACGGTCGTGAAGACCGCCGCCTTCGGCGCGTTCGTGTCCCTGCTGCCGGGCAAGGACGGCCTGGTGCACATCTCCAAGCTGGGCAACGGCAAGCGGATCAACAAGGTGGAGGACGTCGTCGCGGTGGGCGACAAGCTCCGCGTCGAGATCGCCGACATCGACCAGCGCGGCAAGATCAGCCTGGTCCTGGTCAACGAGGAGGACGCCGCCGCGCCCGCCGGGTCCGCGGACGCGCCGGTCGAGGCAGCCGAGGTCGAGGCGGCTCCCGCCCAGTGACCTCCCGCTCCACGGCGACGGCCGCGGGCACCTCGGGTGCCCGCGGCCGTTCCGCGCCCCGCGTCCACGGCCACCTGCAGAAGCCGGGCAGCACGGTCACCCTGGACGCCGAAGTCAAGCGCACGCTGCTGCCCGGCGGCCTGCGGGTGATCACCGAGCACGTCCCCGGGGTGCGGTCGGCCTCGGTGGGCATCTGGGTCGCGGTCGGCTCGCGCGACGAGGCCGCCTCGGTCGCCGGTGCCGCGCACTACCTGGAACACCTGCTGTTCAAGGGGACCGCGAAGCGCACCGCGGCGCAGATCGCCGAGGAGATCGACGCCGTCGGCGGCGAGCTCAACGCGTTCACCGCCAAGGAGCACACCTGCTACTACGCGCACGTCCTCGACGAGGACCTGCCGCTGGCGCTGGACCTGGTGTCCGACGTGGTCTTCGACGCGCTCTGCGAAGAGTCCGATGTGGAGACCGAGCGCGGGGTGGTGCTCGAGGAGATCGCCATGCGCGACGACGACCCCGAGGACCTGCTGCACGACGCGTTCTGCAGCGCGCTGCTGGCCGACCACCCGCTGGGCAGGCCGGTCCTGGGGTCGGAGCAGTCGATCACCGCGATGACCCGCACCGCGCTCAACGGCTTCTACCGGCGTCGCTACACGATGCCGCGGATGGTGCTGGCGGTGGCGGGCAACATCGCCCACCGCGACGTGCTCTCGTTGGTGCGCAAGGGTTTGCGTGACCGGCTCACCGGTGACCGGGCGCCGGTGGCGCCGCGCACCGGGCGTGCGCGGGTCGGCACCTCGCCGCGCCTGGTGCTGCACACTGACGACACCGAGCAGGCGCACATGATGCTCGGCGTGCGCGCGCTCGACCGGCACGACAACCGCCGGTTCACCCTGAGCGTGCTCAACGCGGCGCTGGGCGGCGGGATGAGCTCCCGGCTGTTCCAGGAGGTCCGGGAGAAGCGCGGGCTGGCCTACCAGGTGTACTCCTCGGTGGCCGCGTACGCGGACACCGGTCACCTGTCGATCTACACCGGCTGCCAGCCGGACCGGCTCGGTGAGGTGGCGGGTGTGGTGCGCGAGGTGCTGCGCGAGGTCGCCCGTGAGGGCTTCACCGACACCGAGGTCGCCCGCGCCAAGGGAAGCCTGCGCGGCGGGCTCGTGCTGGGGCTGGAGGACACCAGCTCGCGGATGTCGCGCATCGGCAAGGGCGAGCTGGCCTACGGCGACTACCTGACCGTGGAGCAGACGCTCGAGCAGTACAGCGCGGTCACCGCCGAGGACGTGGCCAAGCTCGCCCGCGAGCTGCTGGCCAGGCCGCTCGCCGCGGCCGTGGTCGGCCCCTACGACCACGCCGACGACGTCCCGGTGCGACTCCACGAGGTGAGCAAGTGACCGCAGACATCCCCCAGCCGCAGCGCGCGGTGCCCGTCAGCTCGGCGGTCCGCTCCGGGTCGGCCGCGGTCACCCGCACGGCGGACAACCCGATCCGGGTCGGCGTGCTCGGTGCCCGGGGCCGGATGGGCGAGCAGGTGTGCCGGGCGGTCGAGGCCGCGGTGGACACCGAGGTGGTCGCCGAGGTCGACACCGGCGACCGGCTGGCCGACATCGCCGACGCGCGCGCCGAGGTCGTGGTCGACTTCACCCACCCCGACGTGGTGCTGGACAACCTGCGGTTCTGCCTGGACAACGGGATCCACGCGGTCGTCGGCACCAGCGGCTTCGACCAGTCCAAAATCGACACAGTCACGCGCTGGCTGGCGGACAAGCCGGGGGTGGGCGTGCTGATCGCACCGAACTTCGCCCTCGGCGCGGTCCTGTCGATGCGCTTCGCCGAGCTGGCGGCGAAGTACTACGACACCGTCGAGATCATCGAGCTGCACCACAACCGCAAAGCCGACGCCCCCTCCGGCACCGCGGCGCACACCGCCCGGCTGGTCGCCGCGGCCCGCTCGGCCGCGGGCCTGGGCGCCGTCCCGGACGACACGACGTCCGAAGTGGACGGTGCGCGCGGCGCGCTGGTCGACGACATCCGGGTGCACTCGGTCCGCCTCGGCGGCCTGGTCGCCCACCAGGAGGTCCTCTTCGGCGGCGAGGGCGAGACGCTGACCATCCGGCACGACTCGCTCGACCGCAAGTCCTTCATGCCCGGTGTGCTGCTGGGCGTGCGCGCGATCCTCGACCGCCCGGGGCTCGTGCTCGGGCTGGAGAACCTGCTCGACCTGTGATCTCCGCCGGTCCACCCGGCTTCCGGGTGGACCGGCCCCAAACCTGTAAGACCCTGCTCGACCGGTAAGAGGCTCTCGTGTCCGCTCGCTCAGTCTCGGTGCTGCTCGCCGCCGTGTTGGTGCTCTACTTCGTGCTGCTCGGCGGCCGGGCGGTCGCCCTCTTCCAGGAGGGCTCGCCGATCGCGGTGGCGCTCGGGGTGGGCGTGATTCTGCTGCCGCTGGTCGGGGCGTGGGTGCTGTGGGCGACGCTGCGGTTCGGCGTGCGCACCCAGGAGCTCGGCCGCCGCCTCCAGGCGGAGGACGGCCTCCCGGACACCTCGCACCTGCCCCGCACCCCGTCCGGCCGCGTCGACCGCGCCGCCGCGGACGCCTTCTTCGAGGACTTCCGCGCCGAGACCGAGGCGGCGCCGGACGACTGGCGCTCCTGGTACCGGCTGGCCGTCGCCTACGACGTCGCGGGGGATCGCTCCCGGGCCCGGGAGTCCATGCGCAAGGCGCTGGAGTTGGCCGGGGAGCGCTGAGGCGTTGTGCGGCGGGTTCTGATCACGGGGATGTCGGGGACGGGGAAGTCTTCCGTGGTGCGGGAACTGGTCGCCCGCGGGTACAAGGCGATCGACACCGATGACGGGTGGTGCGAGCCGGTGGCGGACGGGCGCCAACGCTGGCGCGTGGACGCGATCCGGGACCTGCTGAGCACCGAGGACGCGGCGGTGCTGTTCGTCGCGGGGTGTGAGGAGAACCAGGTGGAACTCCACCCGTGGTTCGACCACATCGTCCTGCTCAGCGCGCCGGTCGAGGTGCTGGTCGAGCGGGTGGCTCGCCGGACCGACAACCCGTACGGCAAGGCGCCGGAGGAGTTCCGGCGCTTCCTCGATGACGTCGAGTTCGTCGAGCCGCGGCTGCGGGCGGTGGCCACTCACGAAGTGCGCACGACTGTGCCGCTCGACGAGGTCGTGACCACACTCCTGCGTCTGGTCGACGCTTGACGGTCGGCTGTGCGGGGTGTCGTTCAGTTGGTGGTGGGGCGGGGGAAGAGACCCGCGAACCGCTCGGCGAGCTGCCAGTGGCCGGTGACGTCGCGGAGTTCGCCGCCGGCGAAAAGGGCTTGGCGTAACGTTTCCACGTCGCCGGTGATCACCGCGTCCGGTTTGGCCGTCTGGCCGCGCGCGCACTCCAGCGCGCCGTCGGCCGACCTGATGGTGAACACGTCGTCGCCCATGCGGAGCTGGACCGCGCCGTCGAAGCGTTTGCCGTTGTAGGTCACCTCCAGCGCCAGGATGAACGCGTCGACGCTCAGTTCGCCCGCTGACGTCAGCTGGGCCCGGCTGCCCCAACGACCCAGGGCCGCGACGACCGGCTTCAGCTCGTGGCCGCGTTCGGTGAGCTCGTACACCGTGGTCCGCACGGGCACGCCGAGCTTTCGGCGCTCGACGACCCCGGCCGCCTCCAGCTCGCGGACGCGGTGGGACAGCACGTTCTGGCTGGCGCCCGGCAGGCCCGCCCGCAGGTCGGTGAACCGCTTCGGCCCGTAAAGCAGCTCGCGCACGACGAGCAGCGCCCACCGTTCGCCGACCAAGTCCAAGGCCCTGGCCACCCCGCAGGGGTCCTCATAACTCCGCATGTAGTCACTATACAGGACTAAGTAGTGCTATTTTAGGACTATCAGCCGTCGGGGTGACACCGAACTCCTGGCGCGGCTTTCCGGTTCCAGGCGGCCGCACCGCCGAGGACTTCGCGAAGAGGGTACTGTCATGACCACATTCGTCCTGCTGCACGGCGCGGGTTCCGACGCGCGGTACTGGGACCTGGTGATCCCGCACCTGCGCGGCCACGAGGTGATCGCCCCGAACCTGCCGGTCGCGGACGAGGACGCCGGGCTGGCGGAGTACGCCCGAGCGGTCATCGACGCGGTCGGCGGCCGGGGCGGGGACGGCCTGCCTGATGCCGATGCCGACACGGGCCAGGGTGGTGGCGGCCGAGTCGGCGGCGGTGGCCAGGATGGTGCCGGGGTCGATGCTCCTGGCAGTGCCGGCCGCGACCGGACGGTGCTGGTGGCCCAGTCCATGGCTGGGTTCACCGCCCCGCTGGTGGCCCGGGAGTTGTCGGCGGACCTGATCATCCTGGTCAACGCCATGGTCCCGAAGCCGGGTGAGACGCCGGGGGACTGGTGGGCCGCCACTGGTCAGCCCGCGGCCGCGCGAGCGCTGGCCGTGGCCCAGGGCCGCGACCCGGATGCCCCGTTCGACCCGGTCGAGATCTTCCTGCACGACCTCCCTGAGGACCTGGTCCGCGAGCTGATGTCCGAGGGACCCCCTGGTCAGGCCGACAAGCCGTTCGGTGAGCCGTGGCCGCTGGATGCCTGGCCGGACGTCCGCACGGAGGCCGTCGTCAGCACCGGCGACCGCCTCTTCCCCGCGGACTTCCAGCACCGGGTGCTCGCCGACCGCCTGGGGATCACCGCCGTGGAGATCGACACCGGCCACCTGCCCGCGTTCGCCCGGCCCGCCGCGTTGGCGGCGTTGCTGGAGTCCTTCCTGGCAGACTGAGCAACTGTGACGAGCAGCGCGGAGGGTGCCCGACTGGGGTTCAACCACAACGACTTCTACCACCGCCACCTCCTCCGCCAGGTCCCGCCGGACTGCGGTCGGGCCCTCGACATCGGTTGCGGCACAGGCGGATTCGCTCGTCTGCTCGCGCGACGGGCGCGGTCGGTCGAGGCCATCGACCGCGACCCCGAGGTGGTCCGCGCGGCGGAAGCACTGTCCGGTGGTGTCGCCAACCTGAACTTCACCAGCGCCGATCTCGCTGAGTACCAAGTGGACGATGGTGCCTACGACTTCATCTCCTGCCTGGCGAGCCTGCACCACATGCCGTTCGTCGAGACCGTGACGAGACTGCGCGCGGCGCTGGCGCCGGGCGGCGTGCTCGCGGTCCTCGGCTGCCACCGCCCCGCGACCGCGGCCGACTACCTGCCGGACGTGGTCGCCATCCCGACGAACCTGCTCGCCAACGCCGCCGTGCGGCTGCGGTCGCGGATCGGCGGCGACACCGGACTGGTCGATTCCGCCCCGGTGGCGGCACCCACGATGACAATCGCCGAGATCAGGGCCGCGGCCGCGCGGGTGCTGCCCGGGGCCGTGATCCGCAGGCGGCTCTACTGGCGGCACACCCTGCTCTACACCAAGAGGTCCTGAATCAGGACTTGTCGGTCCTGAGACACCTCCGGATGTGCTCAGCCGCGCACCCCGTGCCTGCTATCACCCGGTCATCGAAGGATTTCAGTCCTTGGACAACCACTGTCCTCGGCGCCCGCTCCCGTTACGATCATGCTCTGCGACCCGTGGTCGGGTCGACGGATCCGGCGGAGCGGCGGATATGACCGAGCAGGTGATCGCCTTCATCGGCTACCGGGGGCCGAACGACCTGATCGCCGTGAGCTGCGAACCCACCGCCGATCTGGCTCAGCTCACTTACCTTGCGGGCGCCCGGGTCTTCCTCGGCCGCCACGGCGACGTCATGAAACCGAGGGGTGGCGAGTTCTCCGCGGCGCCCAGGCGCGGGGAGGTCGCGCCCGCGCCCGCGGCCCGGCTGGCTGTCGACGCGGGTGCCTTCCAGGTGAAACACCATGCCGCGCGGGATCTTCCGGAGCCCCGGCGCGAGTTCAGCTGGCATGGCGTGGGTGCGCCCTACCGCACGATCCTCCGTGCGCTCGACCCGGCGAACTTCGTCCTCGACTGGTCGGACGGCGGTCTGCGGCTCGACTCCAAGCCGCGGGAGGTGGTGTTCGCCGCCGGCAAGCGGACCGCCCCCGCCAAGGTTCTGTACGGCACCGCGGTGGGCACCAGCGCCGACTCGGTGGAGCTCTACCTGGTCGGCGGGAGCGCTGGGCTCGCGACGCGGCAGCTGGTGCGCGAGGTGCGGGTGAAGTACGGCCGGATCAAGGTGAGTGCTCACGACATGTACGGGTTCGTGCACCTGGACGAGCGCGGAGGGCGACTGGTCGCGTCCAAAATGGATGGTTACGCGGTTCAGCCCGACGTGCGGCGGGACGTGGACGTGGACCAGCGCGCGGGGACGCTCCGGTTCGGTTGAGCACCGGGGGTGTGCGTGTCCGTCGTCGCTGATCACGTGCTGGTGCAGGGCAGTCTTCGGGATGCGCACACGGCCGCCGCGGCGGCCGTGTTCGAGCTGGCGGCCGCCGGTTACCTGACGATCGCCCCTGACGACGACCGCTACCTCAGCGTGGTGTTAGTCCGCACCGCCAAGCCCGCTCTTGGTCTCCAACCGGAGGAGCGGGTATTGCTCTCGGCGCTGTTCGGGGCAGGTGGTGAAGGCGCGCTCCGAGTACTCGGCGGTGAGTGCCGGGTGCCGGTGGCGCAGACCGTGATGGGGCTCGCCCGGCGCAGGTTGGCCGAGAGCGGCCTCATCAGGACGTGGAAGCCCAGGGTGGTCCGGCGGTGGATCGTCGCGGGTTGCGTCGCCCTGGCCTGCGCCGTGGCATTGGTCGTCTGGGTGGTTTCCGGGCACGTAGGAGTGTTCCTCCTCGTCTTGTTCAACCTTTCGGTGGCCGCCGGGGCCCTGATCACCACCGTCGGGATCATGGTCGACCGGCCTCGTCGGGTCTACCGGACCTCGCTGGGGGCGGTCCACGCCCGGCCGGTGATCGCGTTCTGCCGGCGCGCGCGCCGCAGGGACGTGGCCAGCTTCATGGTCTACGGCTTGTGGTTGCGCGAGAAGTCCTGGCCGGAGAGCCGGGTCGCGAACCCCGGTGACCAACCGGCGTGGTGGCGCGGCACCCGGTGGCCGGAGGAGGCGAAGCGCGTTCACGACGTGTTCGATGTGCTCGCGTCCGCCTTGGCCCAGTCGGTGACCCAGTCCGGCTACGAGGTCCAAGCGGTCGCCTCCGGCGAGCTGGGTGGGTCGAGCGCCGCCCCGGCCGATCCCGACCACGACGCGGCCGACCGCTACGTGGGCGATTGGGACGGTGGCGCGTGGGGTGGGCACGGCGGGGGCGGGTCCGTCGACTTCGACGGGTTTGACGGGTTCGACGGTGGGGTGGATTTCGGGTACGAGCCTTGACCCGACCCGACCCGACCCGACCCGACCCGACCCGACCCGGACTGGACTGGACTGGACTGGACTGGACTCGGCCGAGCTGGACCTGGCCGGGCCCGGCGGGGCCGAGCCGAGCTGCGCCGGGGCCAGGCAGGGCAGGGCTGAGGTGGGTGAGTTGCGCCGGCTGGGCTGACGGTGTTGGGAAAGGGCTGGTTTCCCGTGAGTTGTCTGAGGTGCGGGTCGGGGACGTTCGCGCGGGAGAACTGGTCTGCTTAAGGTGGCGCGCGTGGACTTGGAATGCCATCGCGTCGAGTTGACGGGGTACTGCTATCGGATGCTGGCGTCCGGGTTCGAGGCCGAGGACGCCGTGCAGGAGACGTTCCTCCGGGCCTGGCGCCGTGCCGATGGCTTCGACGTCGCCAAGGGATCGTTGCGCACCTGGTTGTACGCGATCGCCACCAACGTGTGCGTGGACATGCTCCGAAGCCCGCAACGGCGAGCGTTGAGCGTTGGGCCGCCGTCTGAGCCGGGCAGTCCGCTCGGGGCGCCGTTGCCGGACACGGCGTGGGTGTGGCCGGTGCCGGACTGGAAGGTCCTCGACCCGGCGGACGCGGTGGTGAACAAGGAGTCCGTTCGGCTGGCGTTTGTTGCCGCGCTGCAGCACCTGTCGCCTCGGCAGCGGGCGGTATTGATCCTGCGGGACGTGCTGTGCTGGCGGGCCGCCGAGGTGGCGCTGCTGCTGGACACCTCGCCGCATGCGGTGAACAGCGTTTTGCAGCGGGCCCGCGCGGTCCTGCCGGTGCATCAGTCGGTGGCTTCGCGGGATCTAGTGGTGGCAGATGAGGAGCAGGTAGTCCTAAATAAGGACCAAGTGGTGTCGAGTAGGGATCAGAGGGTCCTGGATCGGTACTGCGCGGCGTTCGAGGCGCACGATGTCGATGCGTTGGTGGCCCTGCTGCACGAGGACGCGACCATGGCGATGCCGCCCTTCGCCTTCTGGATGCGGGGCCGCGCGCACCTGGAGGTCGCGTTGCGGCACGCGACCGCTTGCAAGGACGCCCACCTGGTCCAGGTCACGGCCAACGGTGGCCCGGCGTTCGCCCACTACGCACCCGACGGCACCCCGTTCGCCCTGATCACGGTGGAGTTGGCCGACGGTCTGATCACCGGCACCACCTCGCACCTGGACCCCAGGCTGTTCGGGTTGTTCGACCTGCCGATGAGTTTCCCCGCCGCGCTCCGTACCCATGGATGACACCGAGAGGGGAACACCGTTGGAACCCAAGATCGAGACCCGCGCGGCGCAGCCCTACGCCGCCATCGCCATCTCCGCCCCGCTGAGTGAGTGGGGCCGGGTGAACGCGCTGATCGGCGAGGTCTACGGCTGGCTCGCCGAGCGCGGGACCACCCCCGCCGGACCGCTGTTCTACCGCTACCACGCCGTGCGCGAGGACGTGCTGGACGTCGAGGTCGGTGTTCCCGTCGCGGAGCCGGTCGAGGGCGACGGCCGGGTGATCGCGGGCACCAAGCCCGCGGGCGACTACGCGGTCCTGCTGCACCACGGCCACCCCGACCAGATCCGCACGTCGTTCGCCGTCCTGGACGCCTGGTCGGAGCGCGAGGGCGTTGAGTGGGACGTGGTGGACGGGGTCTGGGCGGGCCGGTTCGAGTCGTACCTGACCGATCCGGCCGTCGAGCCGGACCTGGCGAACTGGGACACCGAGATCGCCTACCGCGTCCGGCCCTGACCGGCCCGGGGGTGGGCGGGGACTAGCATGACCCGGTCATCGGCGACACCAGAGTGGTACCACCCACCTCCGGCTAAGGCGGACTGTGAACATCAACGAAGCCGACACCGACGACCAGGCTGAGTCAACCGGCGTCTGTCTGTGCCCCGCGTACTCGCGGGTACCGGGTAAGCGCGAACTGCACAACATCGGCGCCCCCGGGTGCGCGTACGCGCAGGTCGACTCGCCGAACAGTGAGAAGGAGTGCTAGGCAAGAAGTGAGCGCGGGGCATGATGGTGGGTATGTGTAGGAGCATCAAGACCCTCAGGCCCCCGTACGTGGACGTACTGGAGGACGGCGACGTCCGCGCCGCCGCCCTCCAGTACGTTCGCAAGATCTCCGGCTTCCGAGCACCGGCACCGCACAACGCCGAGGCCTTCGAGGCGGCCGTCGACGCGGTGGAAGCGGCGACGGCGGAACTGCTGGAGCGCCTGGTCGTCCGAGGCCAGTAGCCCGCCACCCATTGCAGCGCAGACAAACTCACCGGGAAGTGCCTACCATCCGGTGATAGTCGGTCGCGGACCGATATCATCCTAGGTCAACCCGGTAGCTTGCTGGCATGAACATGAAGGCCACCGTCCGACGCCGCGAGCTGGGCACCGAGCTGCGCAAGGTCCGAGAGTCCACGGGTATGACCCTCAACGAGCTTGCTCGGAACGTCGGGTGGGATCCCTCGAAGCTCTCGCGCATCGAGCACGGGAAGCTGCCCTGCACCGAGATCGAAGCTGCCATCCTCCTGGGATATTGCCGGGTGGCCGGTAACCGACTCGACGAGGTTGTGGCGCTTTGCAGCGGCGATGTCGATGGCACCTGGCTCCGTCAGAATGGTGGCATCCCCGACCAGCTCCGCACGCTGGTCATGCACGAGGCATGCGCCTCAGCGATCTACGCGCTCGAACTGAACCGGATCGATGGGCTGCTGCAAACTGAGGACTACGCGCGGGAGTTGATGCGGGGAGCCGGCTTGGTTCCCGAACACGGGATCCCGCCACGCGTGCGAGCACGCCTCGAACGGCAAACCCTGCTTCGTCGCGCCGACCCGCCCAGCTTTGTCTTCTACATGCACGAGCAGGTTCTTCACCTGCCGGTGGGCAGTGACCAGATCATGCACGAGCAGATGCTCCACCTGCTGTTTCTCGCCGACCGCCCGCGGTGTGTCATCCGGATCCTGCCCACCGAAGCCGGCCCGCACGCGGGGCTTGGTGGGCCATTCCGAGTGATGCAGTATGTCGATCAGCAGTCCGTGGTATGTCTTGAGACCCAGAACCGCTCGCTGTTCTTGGAGAGCAGCGTCGACATCGCGACCTACTGGTTGATCCTGGCCAAGCTCGCGGAAGTGGCTCTCACTGCGCAAGAATCACGCTCGGTGCTCGCGGCAGCCGTGAGCCGATACGACCGAGTGGGAGTGCGCGATCATGGTGATCCGGACGGGCTGGCGCAAGAGCAGCTTCAGCGGTAACAACGGCGACTGCGTCGAGGTGACTTGGCGCAAGAGTTCGTTCAGCGGTGACAACGGCGCCTGTGTCGAGGTCGCCTACACCGACACCGTCGCCGTGCGGGACTCCAAGCAGCCGGCGGCGGGCATCCTCTCCTTCAACCCCACCGCCTGGGCCACTTTCCTGCGCGGCTGATCTGCCGGGCTGGGCGCCGTCCGTCAGCGCCCAGTCCGAGGTCGTCCTGTCGCGGGCAGGGTGACCGCGACTTCCAAACCGCCGTCCGGACGGGCGGTCGCGGTCGCCGTGCCGTCGTGGGCCTCCACAATGGACCGCACGATCGCCAGGCCCAGGCCTGCCCCCGTCCGGGTGGCCAGTCGATCCGCGCTGCCCCGGTGGAACGGTTCGAACAGGCTGTCCACAGTGTCCTCCGCGACCACCGGTCCGCTGTTGGACACCACCACCACTACCGTCGCGGCCGCGTCGGCCGCATCGGCCGCGACCTCGACCCGGAACCAGCCCCCGGCCACGTTGTACAGCATCGCGTTGCGCACCAGGTTGTCCACGAGCTGGGTCAGCAGCACCTCGTCCCCGAGCACGACCAACTCCGCCGCCTCGACCGAGCCGCGCACGCCCGCCGCGGTGCCGGGCGGTGGAACCGCCAGTGCCTCGGCCACGACTCGCGAAGCCACCTGCGCGATGTCCACCGGGTGCCGTTCCGGCAGGCCGTTGTCGCTGCGCGCCAACAACAACAGCCCTTCCAGCAACCGGTCCAGGCGGCGGTTGGCCGCCAACAGCTCCTCGCGCACCGCGTCGATGTCCTCGGGTCCGGCGGAGGACAGCCGGACCTGGATGATCGCCCGCTCGATCGCCAGCGGGGTGCGCAGCTCGTGCGAGGCGTTGGCCACGAAACGGCGCTGGCTGGTGAACGCCCGGTCCAGCCGGTCGAGCATGCCGTCGAAGGTGTCGGCCAGGTCGCGCAGCTCGTCGGGCGGCCCGGCCAGCGCGATGCGCTCGTGGATGTTGCGGGCCGACATCCCGCGCGCCTGCGAGGTGATCGTGTGCAGCGGCCGCAACACCCGCCCGGCGGCCCACCAGCCGACCACGGACGCGAACAACACCATCACCCCCACGGCCACCGCCGACGCCGCGACCAACTGGGCCAGCGCGTCGTCCTGGATCTGCTCGGCCAGTCTGGTGATCTGGGCCGGGGTCAGCGGCGCGCCCTGGGCCCCGTCGCGGACGTTCTGCTTGGGCACCACCGTCACGTTCGTGCGCCGCTCGCCGGAGATCGCGTCGCGGATGACCACCTCGACGCTGCCCGCCAGGCTGTGGCCGGACAACAGGAACACCACGCCCAGCAGCACCAGGCACGACGCCAGGCACAACCCGCCGTAGAGCAGCGTCAGGCGCAGGCGCACGCCGCTGCGCGGACGGCTCAGATGCGGTAGCCGACGCCGGGCACGGTCGCGATGAGCGGCGGGTCGCCCAGCTTCGCCCGCAGCCTGCTGATCGTGATCCGCACCGCGTTGGTGAACGGATCGGCGTTCTCGTCCCACACGCTCTCCAACAGGCTCTCCGCGCTGACCACGCCACCGCGGGCGCCGAGCAGCATCTCCAGGACCGCGAACTCCTTCCTGGACAGCGCCAGGAACCGCCCACCGCGGACCGCCTGGTGCCGGGGCACGTCCACCTCGAGGTCGCCGTGGCGCAGCACCGGCGAGACCACCTCGGCCGGGCGGCGGCCCAGCGCGCGCACCCGGGCGACCAGCTCGTCGAAGTCGAACGGCTTGGCCAGGTAGTCGTCCGCGCCCAGCGACAGCCCGCCGATCAGGTCCCGCTTGCCCGCCGCCGCGGTGAGCATCAGCACCCGGCTGGCGCCGTGGCCCGCGACGATCCGCCTGCACACCTCATCACCGTGCACGCCCGGCAGGTCGCGGTCGAGCACCACCACCGCGTACCGGTTCACCGCCAGCCGGTCGAGCGCCTCGGTGCCCGAGAGCGCGACGTCGACGGCCAGCGCGTGCCTGCGCAGCCCCTCGGCGATCACCTCGGCCAGCGCCGGTTCGTCCTCGACGACGAGCACCCGCACGATCCAGACCTCCCTAGCCCGATCCGGGACAAGGTAGCGAAATCGGTGTTTCACCGCTGTATCGGCGAAGCGAGACGCCGGGGATAGCCCCACTTCGTTAGATCTTTGGGCAGCGCACGGGACTCGTGCGCCCCCTCGCCGAAAGGTGCTCGCCTTGACTTCGCTGTCCCTCCGCGTCGCGGGCCTGGTGCTCCTCGCGACCGCGGCGGCGTGTTCGCCGGACTCCGACGGGTCCCCGTCGAGCACGTCGGCCACGAACACCGTCGCCGCCGACGGCCCCGTCCGGTTCACCCAGTGCGTGCGCGACCAGGGCTTCGAGCTGCCCGACCCGCCGCCCGGGGCGCAGACCGTGGAGCTGCCCGCCCGGGCCAAGACCGATCCGGCGATGGGGGCCGCGGTCGACAAGTGCAGGCACTTCCTGGGCCAGGGCAGCGGCAAGAACGCCGATGATCCCCAGCAGCAGGACCGGGCCCTGGCCACGGCCCGCTGCCTGCGCGGCAAGGGGATCCAGGTGCAGGACCCGGCGCCCGGGCAGCCGCTGCAGCTCAACGTCGACGCCAAGGACCCCAAGGCCATGCAGGCGGTGCAGGACTGCCGCCGCGAGGTGTCCCGCCAGTTCGAGTCGGGCGGGCCGACCAGTGGCGGCTGAGCGCGGACGACGGCGGTGGTGGGTGCTGGCCGCGGTGGCGGTGCTGGCGGTCGGTGCCGCGGCGTTCGTGGTGCTGCGGCCCGACCGGCCCGCCGCCGTCGCCGGGGCCCGGCCGGTGCCGCCGACGGCGGCGGTCGTGCGGACCGACCTGGCGCAGAGCACCCGGGCCGAGGGCAGGCTCGGGTTCGACGGCAGCGTTCCCGTCCCCGCCGCCCCTGGCAGCGGTACCGCTACCTGGCTGCCCACGCCGGGGGCCGTGGTGCGGCTGGGGGAGCGGGTCTACGCCGTGGACAACCGCCCGGTCCCGCTGCTGCACGGCGACACACCGCTGTGGCGGGAGCTGGCCGAGGGCGTCGCTGACGGCCCGGACGTCCGGTTGCTGCGCGCGAACCTGCGCGCGCTGGGCGTGGCACCGAACCTGAACGTCGACAGCGACCACTTCTCCAGCGCCGTCGGCGACGCCGTGGCGCGTTGGCAGGAGCGGCTCGGGGTCGAGGAAACGCGCAAGATCCGGCCCGGGGACGTCGTGGTGGCGCCGTCGGACCTGCGGGTGGTCGAGGTGCGGGCGACCCTGGGCGGTGCGCTGCCCGCCGTGGTGGCGACCGCGTCCAGCACGGCCCGGGTGGTCGCGGTCGACCTGGCCGTGGCCCAGCAGGGGCTCGCGGTGGTGGGTGCGGCCGTTCGGGTGCTGCTGCCCACCGGTGCGGCGACGCCGGGCAGGGTCGCCTCGATCGGCACCGTGGCCACCTCCGCGCCGCGCGCGCCCGCGGCGGGCGACGACCAGGTGGCCGCGACCCTGCCGGTGCGGATCACCCTCGACGACCCCGCGGCGGCGGGCACCCTCGACGGCGCCCCGGTGTCGGTCGAGTTCACCAGCGACACCCACCGCGACGTGCTCGCCGTGCCGCTGGTCGCCCTGCTGGCGATGCCCAACGGCGACTACGCCGTGGACGTGGTCGAGACCCGCGCGGACGGTTCCTGGACCTCGCGGCGGGTCGTGGTGCGGCTGGGGTTCTTCGCGACCGGGCAGGTCGAGGTCGAGGCCCCCGGGCTGACCGCGGGCACGAAGGTGCAGGTGCCCGCGCGGTGACCGAGATGATCACGGCCAGCCGGGTCGGCAAGGTCTACCGCGGCGGGGTCCCCGCACTCACCGACGTCTCCCTCACGGTGCGCGAGGGCGAGCTGGTGGCCATCGTCGGGCCGTCCGGTTCGGGCAAGAGCACGCTGCTGCACCTCATCGGCACGCTGGACACCCCGACCACGGGAACCGTGCGGGTGCTCGGGCTCGACGTGTCCGAGGTCCGCGACAGCACGCTCTCGGCGATGCGCGCGCACTGGATCGGCTTCGTGTTCCAGCAGTTCTTCCTCGGCGCCACGCTGTCCGCTGTGGACAACGTCGCGCAGGGGCTGGTGTACCAGGGGGTCCCGCGGCGGCAGCGGCGGCGGCGCGCGGCCGAGGTGCTCGACCGGGTCGGCCTGGGCCACCGGCTCGACCACCGGCCCGCGCAGCTGTCCGGCGGGGAGCGCCAGCGGGTCGCCATCGCGCGCGCCTTGGTGGCCGACCCGGCGATCGTGCTCGCCGACGAGCCCACCGGCAACCTCGACTCCGCGTCCGGCGCGGTCGTGCTCGACCTGCTGCACCAGCTCAACCGCGAGGGGACCACGATCGTGGTGATCACGCACGACACCGACGTCGCCGAGCGGCTGCCCCGGCGGGTGCGGATCCGGGACGGGGCCGTGGTCGCGGACTCCGCCCTGGACGACGGCGGGGCCGAGGGCGCGGTCGACGGCACGGCCGTGGGCGGTTTCGCGGGCGGTGCCCGGTGAGCGCGCCGACGCGGCTGCCGCCGCCCTCGGCGCTGCGGGCGCCGGACCTGGCGCGGGAGAGCACCTCGGGCATCCGCGGCAGGCCCGCCCGGGCGGTGCTCTCGCTGCTGGGCATCGCGGTCGGGGTGACCGCGATGGTCGCCGTGCTCGGCATCAGCGCCGCGAGCCAGGCCGGGCTGATCGCGCAGATCAGCGGCCTGGGCACCAACATGCTCACCGTCGCGCCCGGGCGCGACATCTTCGGCGGGCAGACCGAGCTGCCGACCGAGTCGGTGGCCATGGTGAGCCGGATCGAGGGGGTGCGGTCGGTGAGCGCGGTCGGCGCCGTCGACGACCACTCGGTGCGGCGCACGGACAAGATCGACCCCGCCGACACCAACGGCATCGCGGTGCTGGCCGCGCGGCTCGACCTGCTCGACACGCTCGGCGGCTCGGTCGCCGCGGGCTCGTACCTGAGCCCGGCGACCGAGCGCTACCCGGCGGTCGTGCTCGGCGCGGTGGCCGCGAGCAGGCTCGGGGTCGGCTCGGTCGGTGACCAGGTCTACCTCGGCGCGCGCTGGTTCACCGTGGTCGGCCTGCTGGCCCCGCTGCCGCTGGCGCCCGAGGTCGACCGCGCGGCGCTGGTGGGCTGGCCGGTGGCCGAGGCCGAGCTGGGCTTCAGCGGGCACCCCACGACGATCTACGAGCGCTCCGCGGACGAGGCCGTCGCGGGGGTGCGGGCGGTGCTCGCGGCCACGGCGAACCCGGAGAACCCGCAGAACGTGGCGGTCAGCAGGCCCTCGGACGCGCTCACCGCGCAGCTCGCGGCCCGCTCCGCCTTCGACGAGCTGTTCCTCGGGCTGGGCGCGGTGGCACTGCTCGTCGGCGGCATCGGCGTGGCCAACACGATGATCATCTCGGTGCTGGAGCGGCGCGGTGAGATCGGTATGCGCCGCTCGCTCGGCGCGACCCGACGGCACATCCGCGCGCAGTTCCTCGCCGAGTCGGCGGTGCTCTCGGCGATCGGCGGGGTGATCGGCGTGGTGGTGGGGATCGCGGTGTGCGTCGGCTACTCGCTCGGTCGCGACCTGCCGGTGGCCCTGCCGTGGGCCGCCGTCGGTGCCGGGCTCGCCGCGGCGGTGGGCACCGGGATCGTCGCCGGGCTCTACCCGGCGGGCCGGGCCGCGCGGCTGAGCCCCACCGAGGCGCTCGCCGCGGTGTGAGCCCGGCCGGGGTCGACTCCGCCACCGGTTCAGCAGGATCAAGTTCGTCACCGGTCCAGAAGTAGGGGCCGCGAGCCATGGGGGCCGAGATGGGGGTACACAAGTTCGCCAGACCAGCCCGCGACAGCGAGGAGGAACGCCTGCTGCGCAAGCTGGCCGCCTCCCGCACGGTGCCGCGCTGGCTGGGCCAGCGCGCCCAGATCATCGCGCTGAGCTGGGACTGCGTGTCCACAGAGGACATCGCCGAGCAGGTCGGGCTGCGTCCGCGCACCGTCCGGGCCTGGCTGCGCCGCTTCGACTCCGGCGGCATCGGCGGGCTCGCGGACCTGCCCAGGTCCGGTCGGCCGCCGCAGCTGAGCCAGACCGACCGCGGTCGGCTCGTCCGGCTGGCGGCCACCGGCGGGACCGAACCGTGGACGCTGTCCCGGCTCACCGCCGCGGCCCGCGCGCTGGGCATCGAGGTGAGCCGCAGCCAGCTCCGGCGGGTCCTCATCGACGCGGGCGTCGCCTGGGCGGAGGTGCCGGGGAACACCTGCCGAACGGCGTCGGAATAACGCCACCAGAATGGGTTCGGCTTCTTTTGGAACGACCACCCGAGCGCATTGAACCCGTTCTGCTCCAATCGCGTGATTTCCCGTCGATCATGGTTGACGGCGCCACCGAGCGGTCAAGAGAATCGACTCGGCATCCGATTTCCCGCGGATGTCCATCCCACCACACGGACTAAAAGAATTGGGGAAAGCCATGCCCGAAGAGTTCTCGCTCGGTGCCGACGACGTCGAGGTCACCAGGACGCCGCCCGCGTCGGCGGACTTCGTCATCGCCGACAACGACCCCTCCGACCCGGTCCTCGTGATCGCCGACAACGACCCGTCGGACCCCGTTCTCTGATGTCGGAGACGCTCGAACCGGGGAGGGCCGCGCGCGGGCCCTCCCCGGGTCTCTCCGCACTCGTCGCGCCCATCGAGGCCGACCGGTTCCGCGCCGAGTACCTCGAGCGGGCGCACGTCCACATCCCGGCGGGCGCGCCGGGCAAGCCGGTGCCGCTGCGCCTCGCCGACGTGGACGCGATCCTGGCCCAGTCGAGCATCCGCTCGGCCGACCTGCGGGTGGTCGCCGACGGCCGGGAGACCCCGGTCGCCGAGCTGGCGGCACCCGGTGACGCCACGGCGCTGGAGCTGCTCTACGACTGCTACCGCAAGGGTTCCACCGTCGTGATGAAGTTCCTCGACGAACGGTGGCCGCCGCTGCGCGAGCTGTGCGCGGCGCTGGCCGCCGACCTGGATGCCCGGACCCAGGTCAACGTCTACCTGACCCCGCCGGGCGCGCGGGGTCTGACGCCGCACTTCGACACCCACGACGTGTTCGTGGTGCAGGTGTCGGGGAGCAAGCACTGGCGGATCTACGACTCGCCGTACCCGCTGCCGATGTACGGGCAGTCCTACGCCCGCCACCGCACCGGACCGGACCCCGGCGAGCCGGTCGACCGCTTCGTCATGCGGCCGGGCGACGTGCTCTACATGCCGCGCGGCTGCGTGCACGACGCGACCTCCGGCGACGAGGCGTCGCTGCACCTGACCATCGGGGTGCTGCCGGTGCTGTGGGCCTCGGTCCTGCGCGACGCGGTGTCCACCGCGGTCGAGCGCGACGAGCGGCTGCGCCGGGCGGTGCCCGCGGGCACCTTCACCGACCCCGGGGCCCGGGCGGCGGCGGAGTCGGTCCTGGTCGAGCTGCTGGAGGTGGTGCGGTCGCTGGCCGACCCGGCCGAGCTGCTCGAGCGGGCCGAGCGGGCCGCGGAGGTGGGCAGGCGCCCCGACCTGCGCGGGCACCTGCTCGACCTGGAGGCCGTCCGGTCGCTGGACGGGGAGACCACGGTCCGCAGGCGGGAACAGGTGCCGTGCGCGGTCGAGGCCGACACCGACCAGGTCCACCTGCGCTTCCACGGCAAGCGGGTCAGCCTCCCCGCGCGCGTGGGGGAGCAGGTGCGGTTCATCTCCGCGGCGCGCGACCCGTTCACCCCGCGCGACCTGCCCGGCGGCCTGGATTCCCCGGGCCGCGTGGTCTTGGTGGAGACCCTCGTGCGCGAGGGCCTGCTCACCGTCGGGTGACCACCGCCTCGCCCGGTTCCTCGGCTCGTCCGCCGAGGTGCCGGGCGAGGAACCGCTCGGCGGCGGCGTAGAACGCCAACCGGTTGCGCGGCCTGGTGAACGCGTGTCCTTCGTCCGGGAAGAGCAGGTACTCGTGGTCGATCCCCTTGGCCCGCAGCACGGCCACGGCCTGTTCCGCCTCCGCGGCGGGCACCCTCGGGTCGTTGGCGCCGTGGGCGACCAGCAGCGGCACCCGCAGCCGGTCGATCCGCGAGAGCGGCGACCGCGCCCACAGCATGTCCGCGTCGTGTTCCGGGTGGCCGACGCGGCGCCACAACCGTTGTGTGAGCCCGGAAAGCTCCTTGCCGGGAACCGCGGCCAGGAAGGTCCGCAGATCGGACGGGGCCGCGACGGCGACACCGCAGCGGAAAACCTCCGGGGTGAACGTGACACCGACCAGGGCCGCGTAACCGCCGTAGGAGCCGCCGTAGATCGCGACCCGGTGCGGATCCGTCCAGCCCCGGCCGATGGCGTGCGACACCGCGTCGAGCAGGTCGTCCTGCATGGCCGCGCCCCACTGGCGGTCGCCCGCGTTCACGAAGTCCTTGCCGTACCCGGTGGAACCGCGGAAGTTGACCTGCAGCGCCAGGTAGCCGCGGTTGGCCAGCCACTGCGTCTCACCGCGGAAACCCCACAGGTCGCGGGTCCACGGACCACCGTGGACGACCACGACCGTGGGCAGCCCCGCGCGCGGCACGCCCGGCGGCGAGGTCAGGTAGCCGTGGATCGCCAGGCCGTCGCGGGCGGTGAACCCGAACGGTTCGACGCGGGCGAGCGGCAGTCCGTCGAGGGTGGTGGAGTGGGTGAACAGCGGCGTCGTCCGCCTGGTGGCGCGGTCGTACACGCGGAACTCGGCGGGGCCGTCGTCGACCAGGTAGCGCACCAGCCAGGTGCGGTCGGCGTCGTCACCGCCGAGCACCGTGACCTCGCCCGCGCGGGCGGCCAGCAGCGCCGCGACGTCCGCGCGGACGTCCGCGCGCAGCGCCTCGAGGTGGGCGCGTTCCCGGCGCACGACCGCCAGCCGGGCCTCGCCGTCCGGGTCGGTGCCCACGCCCACGACGTCGTGCCCCGGGTCCTCGGCGAGCACCTCGACCGCCCCGTCGCCGATCGCCACGCGCAGCAGCCTGGTGGTCGGGGAGCCTTTGCTGGACAGCAGGAGCAGGTGCTCGCCGGACTTGGTGAACCCGATGACGCGCAGCAGCATGGTGTCGTCGTGGTCGACCTCGTGCAGCGTGCGCCACGAGCCGTCCGGGTCGCGCACGACCACCGCGAGGCCGTCGCCGGGCCGGGTCTGCACCGCGGCCAGGGGGCGCAGGTCGGCGTCGGCGGTCCACGCCGTCACCCCCGGTCGGGACGCGACCAGCTCGGTCTCGCCGGAGGCGATGTCGACCAGGTGCGCGTCGTGCACCGCGCGGTCGCGCAGGTTCATCCCGACCAGCACGTGCCTGGGTCTGCCGGGGCGCAGCGCGATGAGCCGCGCCTGCACGCGCGGGTACGGGGTGAGGTCGCGCGGTACCGGGTTCGCGGCGGTGACGTCCACGGCGTAGAGGTGGGTGTTCTCGTCGCCGTCGCGGTCCTGGGCGTAGAGCAGGTGCGCGCCGTCGTGCGCCCAGGCGAACACGTGCACCCCCCGGCCGCGGTCGTCGGTGACCGCCGCGTACGGCCCGCGCACCGGACCGCACCACACATTCTGAATTCCCTCGACGGGGGAGACAAAAGCGATTCTCGCGCCATCCGGCGACAATGCCGGGCTCAGCCGGTCCGGGTTTCCGAACAGAATCGCGCGGGGAATGATCCTCGGGCTCGCCACGACGGCAAGTATGCGCACGGGCACGGATTCGGTCCAGCGACCGAACGGTGGACACGAGAGATCCTGGGAGAGCGATGTCGGTCCGGTTCGTGTTTTCCAAATCCAGTGGTGACACCGCGGGCAGCGGCCTCACCGGCGACCCCGACCTGGGCGCGGTGGCGGCCCCGCCCGCGGCAGGCCGGGGCCGCCCGTTCGCCGCGCTCGCGGGCATGGTGCGCGTGCTGCGGCTGGTCTGGCGGGTCGACGCGCGGCTGACCGGCTGGCTCGGCGCGGCGATCGTGGTCGCGGGGCTGGTCCCGGTCGTCACCGCGGCCACGGTGCGGGTACTGGTCAACGCCGTGCTCGCGGCGCTGGCGGGCAAGGGCGGCGGCCCGCTGGACGTGCGGCTGCCCGGGTTCGCCTTCGACCTGCCCGCGATGCCCACCGGCACCGCGGTCGCGGTCCTGGTGGCCGTCCAGTTCGCCGCCGCGCAGCTCGGCGGGGTCGCCGCGGCGGTGCGCTCGGGGACCCAGCAGCTCTTGCAGGAGCGGGTCACCCAGGACGTGCGGGCCCGGATCATGGACCACGCGGCGGGCCTGGAACTGGCCTTCTTCGAACGCGGCACGTCCTACGACCTGCTGCGCCAAGCCCAGCAGGAAGCCGCGGTCCGGCCGGTGGGGATGGTCGGCAGCGCGTTCGGGCTGCTGCAGAACCTGATCATGTTCACCGGCCTGGCGGTGCTGCTGGTGACGGTGAGCCCGTGGCTGGCGCTGCTGGCCCTGCTCGCCCCGGTGCCCGCGTTCATCGCCGACGCCCGACACGGCACCCAGGCGTTCCTGCTCTCCACCCTGGCCGCCCCGGCCCGGCGGCGGATGGACTACCTCTCCACGCTGCTCACCACCGACCAGTACGCCAAGGAGGTCCGGCTCCTCGGCCTCGGCGGCTACCTGACCAGCCGCTTCCGGCTCATCGGCGAGCGGTACTACCAGCGGCTGCGCACCCAGGTGCGGCGGCGGCAGGCGGCGGCGGCGCTGTGGGGCTCGCTGAGCACGGTCGTCGGTGCGGCGACCTACCTCTACATCGCCCTGGCGGCGGTGAACGGGAAGCTGACCCTCGGCGACCTGATGCTCTACACGGCGGCGGCGGTCACCCTGCAGGCCGCCATCCAGGCGATCTTCTCCGCACTGTCCACAATGCACGAGAGCACGCTGTACCTGGACCAGCTGTTCGCGCTGCTCGCGGTGCGCCCGCAGGCGTCGGCGGGTGTCCTGCCCGCCGCGGGCACAGCCCCCCGGATCACGTTCGAGAACGTCTCCTTCCGCTATCCGGACGCCGCCGAGTGGGCGCTGCGCGGGGTGAGCTTCGAGCTGGCGGAGGGGGCGACCACGGCCGTGGTGGGCACCAACGGCTCCGGGAAGTCCACTGTGGTCAAACTGGCCTGTGGTCTCTACCAGCCCACCGAGGGCCGGATCCTGCTCGACGGGACGGACCTGCGCTGCTACGACCCGGAGCTGCTGCGCTCGCGGACCGCGGCGATGTTCCAGGACTACGTCACCTACCAGGCCACCGTGCGGGAGAACGTCGGCCTGGGCGCGGTCGACCGGATCGAGGACACCCCGGCCGTCACCGCGGCGATGGCGGGCGCCGACGCGCTGCCGATCCTCAAGGGCCTGCCCAGCGGGCTGGAGACCATGCTGGGCCGCTGGTTCGGCCGCGGCACGGAGCTCTCCGGCGGGCAGTGGCAGCGGGTGGCCCTGGCCCGGGCGTTCATGCGGCCGGAAGCCACGCTCGTGCTGCTCGACGAGCCGTCCTCGGCGCTGGACGCGCGCGCGGAGGTCGACCTGTTCGCCCGGCTCGCCGAACTCACGGCGGGCCGCACGGTGGTCTACGTGTCGCACCGCTTCTCGACCGTCCGCCACGCCGACCAGATCCTGGTCCTGGACAGCGGGCGGCTGGTGGAGACCGGCACGCACACCAGCCTGGTCGACAAACCGGATGGGACCTACGCCGACCTCTTCCGCCTGCAGGCCGCGCCGTTCCTGGACCCGCAACCGGACTAGCCGGGCCGCGCCGAACCGGTGCCGCACAACCGGCTTGTCGATCCGCAGTGGGTGCTTCAGGGTGTTCGGCGCGCGGAGGCGGACCTGGGACGTGTCAAGATCGGTAAGCTGGGGCCGGGCTGTCGCCGGTCGTCCGCGCAGTGGCCTCGCTTCGGACGGCAGCCCGAACCCCGGAGGTTGCCGTGCACAGACGAAAGCCCACCCGCCTGCTCGACCTCTGGTTCGCGGTCACCACCTTTTCGCTGGGGTTGTTGTTCACCTACGAAGTCGTGCCGAAGTCCGCGATCCTGTACGTCTCCGGCGCCTACCTGGTCGTCATGCTGCTCACCTACCACGTCATCGCGCGCAGGGGCCGTCGAGCCGACGAGGAGCGGGCCGCCGCCCGCGCTGTCGACGAGTCAGAGCAGCCAGCCCGCGAACAGGGCCGGTGAGGCGGCCAGGGCGCTGAACCGGATGAACCGGCCCACCAAGCCCACGCTCAGGAACGTCGCCAGCCGCATCCGGACCAGGCCCGCCATCACCACCATCGCCATGAACGGCGGCATCCCGACCACCGAGCTCACGCTGTACGTGCCGAACATCCAGCCGGGGTGGCGCTCGCACTTGTCGCGGACCCAGAACACCCAGTCGCGGGCCCGCTTCGTCCGCCGCTCCCACCGCTGCCTGCGCGGCGTCATCGGCTTGGGGTGCCGGTGCAGGAACGCGGGCAGGTGGATGGAGCCCTTGGCCGCGTAGTAGTACAGCAACTTCCCCAACATTTGCGCGGTGGCCACCACCGCTCCCAGGAGCAGCCACGGCACCCGCGGCTCCTGCGCCGCCAAGCCGAGGACGAACAGCTCCACGCTGATGAACGGCACCAGGGCCGAGCCGAACGCGACCCCGAAGGTCACGCACAGCCAGCCGAGCACCAAGGGGTCCCCCTCGTCGAAGTCCAGCCATCGACGGTACCCGACCGGGGCCCGACCGAGGATGGTGTTGTCCACACCCGTGGCCCTGCGGCAGGCCCTACCCGCCTGCTGCGACGCACGAGCGGCCCCCGCTCACTCGACGGCCAAGTCCAGGGTGCCGGTCAGCCGGACCTCGCGCAGCGGGGTGCCGCCCGCGTCGAGGGTGCGGACGATGCCGTCGGGGGTCCAGCCCGCGCGTTGGAAGAAGGCGACCAGGGACTTGGTGCGTTCCGGGACCCAGCTGATCCCGCGGGTCGAGCCGCCCGCGCGGACCGCGGTAGTCGCCGCGGCGAGCAGCCTGCCGCCGTGGCCGCGCCTGCCCCAGCGCGGTTCGACCAGGATCGTGCCGACCAGCGCCACCGTCGCCGCGTCCTCGACCGGCAGGTCGTTGGCCGTGGCGGACTCCGACTCCGGGGACGGTCCGGCGACGCAGAAACCCACCAGCCACTCGCCCTCGGTGGCGACCACGACCGTCGCCGGGCCCTGGGCGATCGTCTGCGCCCACTGCTCGGTGGCGTCCTCGACCGAGAAGCCCGCGAGCACGTCCGGCGGGAGCAGTCCCTCGAACGCGGTCTGCCAGGTCACCAGTTGGATTCGCGCGATCTCCGGGGCATCGGACACAAGGGCGGGGCGCACCGCGGCGTCGGCCATGGCGGCAACCTAGCGGATAACCGGCTAACAATTGTCAGTGGTTCGTGCGAGGGTCCTCCCATGACCACCAAAGCCTGGCTGCCCTGGGCCGCGCTCGGCGTCGTCTACGTCGTCTGGGGCTCCACCTACCTCGCCATCCTGTTCACCGTCGAGTCCATGCCGCCGCTGCTGTCCGCGGGCCTGCGGTTCCTGATCGCCGGCGCGGTCCTCGCCGTCGCCGTCCGGGTCCTCGGCGGCCGCGGCGCGCTGCGGATGACCAGGGCGCAGCTGGGCACCGGGGTGCTGGTCGGCCTGCTGCTGCCCGCCTGGGGCAACGGCATGGTCGTGGTCGCCGAGCAACACGTCGCGTCCGGGCTGGCGGCGCTGCTGGTCGCCTGCGTCCCGCTCTACGTCGTGGTCCTGCGCCGGGTCCTCGGCGAGCGGCCGTCGAAGACCACCCTGGTCGGCGTGGCCATCGGGCTGGCGGGGCTGGCGGTCCTGCTGCTCGGCGGGCCGGTGGAGGGCGCGCACGGGTCCGCCTGGTGGGGCCCGTGGCTGGTCCTGCTCGCTGCCTTCGGCTGGGCGGTGGGATCGGTGGCGAGTACTCGGCTGCCGGTGCCCGCCAACCCGTTCGCGCTATCTGCCGTGGAGATGTTGGCCGGCGGTCTTGCACTGACCATCGGCGGTGTCGTTACCGGCGAGAAGATCGACCTGGGGTCTTACACCGCGGCTTCCTGGGGTGGGTGGATCTACCTGGTGACCGTCGGCTCCCTGTTCGCGTTCAGCTCTTACGTCTACGTGCTCGGCAAGCTGCCCGTGTCTACCGTGGCCACTTACGCCTACGTGAACCCGGTCATCGCCGTCCTGCTGGGAGTCCTCTTCGCGAACGAGCACTTCGGCCTCGCGCAGCTCGCTGGTGGACTCATCGTGCTGCTCGCCGTCATCCTGGTGGTGAGCGCGGAGCGCCGGGTGTCGGCGCGTGGTGAGACCATCACCGCACCCGAGTCTCGTGAGGTACACCGGTGACCGAAACCATGACCGCGGCGGCCGCCCGCCGCACCGCCCTGGCCGCGCAGGGCTTCGCCGACGCGCGGCCCAGCGGTCCGCCCACCCGTCGCCACCTGCAGAAGGTGCTCTCCCGGGTGCGGCTGCTCCAGCTCGACTCGGTCAACGTCGCGGTCCGCGCGCACTACATGCCGGTGTTCTCCCGCCTCGGCGGCTACGACCAGTCGCTGGTGGACGACGCGGCCTGGTCGCACAGCGCGCGCAGGCCCCGGCTGCTGACCGAGTACTGGGCGCACGAGGCGAGTCTGATCCCGGTCGAGGACTGGCCGCTGTTCCGCTGGCGGATGGACCGCTACGAGACCCGCTACGCCCGGCACATCCGGCGCATCGCCGAGTCCTCGCCCGGCCTGGTCGACGACGTGCTGGCCACCGTCAAGGAGTTGGGCCCGATCGGCGCGGGCACCCTGGAGTCCACTGTGGGCGGTGCGGTCCCGAAGGCCAAGGGCGGCTGGTGGAACCGCTCCGACGTCAAGCACGTGTGCGAGTGGCTCTTCGCCGTCGGCGAGCTGAGCACGGGGACCCGGCGGGGCTTCCAACGCCTGTACGACCTCCCCGAGCGCGTCTTACCGCCGGAGGTCCGCAACGCCCCGCCCGTCTCGGACGAGGAGTCCGCCCGCCAGTTGACGTTGCGCGCGGCGGTGGCGCACGGTGTCGGTACCGAGAAGGACCTGCGCGACTACTACCGCCTGGAGCCCGCCCGTTCCCAGCGCGCGGTCGGCGAGCTGGTCGAGGCCGGTCTGCTGGAGCAGGTTTCGGTGCAGGGCTGGCGCAACCCCGCTTACCGCCACCCGCAGGCGCGCACCCCGCGCAGTGTCAGCGGCCGGGCCCTGCTGTGCCCGTTCGACCCGCTGATCTGGGAACGCGATCGCACGCAGCGCCTCTTCGACTTCCACTACCGCATCGAGATCTACGTCCCCGAGCCCAAGCGCGTCTACGGCTACTACGTCTTCCCGTTCCTGCTCGACGGCGAGCTGGTCGCCCGGGTGGACCTCAAGGCCGACCGCGTCACCAGCACCCTGCGCGTGCCGGGCGCCTTCGCCGAGCCGGGTGCCGACACCGCTCGGGTCGCCGCCGAGCTGGCCGAGGAGCTGCACACCATGGCGGCCTGGCTGGAGCTGGAGAACATCCAGGTCGGCGACCGCGGCGACCTCGCCGCCCGGCTGGCGGCCGCGCTGTAAGCCGGCCGGTAGGGGTGGACCGGACTCCCGCGGGTACCCGTACCCATGACCATGACCCTCGTCGTGCTCGACCCCGCGGGCACGCCGACCACGGCGAGCTGCCCGCCACCTGGCGACCGCTGGCCCAGGCCGTCCGCCCGCGCTGGTTCGGCCTCACCGCGACCAGCCCGCGCGAGGCGCCGGCCGCTGAGCGCCGGGCGGCGGTGACTCGCCGCGAAGGTGGACGCCTGACGCGCACCCCGGGGCCGAGAGTCCTCAGTGGACATTTCGTGGCCGTCGGGTGGTGCGCGGGCCGTCGGGCCGGACAGGCGAATCCGTCCGAAAGCCCTTGGGTCGACCCTCTTGATCGTTACCGTTCGGCGGGAGCGAACCTGTGGAGGGGTGGTCCCGTGTTCTGGTTGTGGGTGGCTGCTTTCGTCGCCGTGAGCGCGTTCCCGGCGTACCTGCTGTGGCGGGACCACAAGCGACTGGCGGGCGTCGACGCGGAGATCGACCTGTTAGAGCTCGATCGGCCCGGGGTCGCCCTGCTGACCGGCGGACCCGCGCGCGTGGCCGACGCGCTGGTCACCGACCTGGTGGAGCGAGGGGTGCTGGCCGTGCACCCGGACGCCCGGGGTTACCTGGTGCTGGGTGACGTGCCGGTGGCGGACGAGCCTGCCGTCGCGGAGGCGCTGGTCGACCGGGTGCGCGAGCACGGCGCCCGGCTGTCGAACCTGCGCGACGACGTCGCCCGGCAGTGCCACGCGGACCTGCTCACCCGGTACGAGGTGTTCCGCCACGGTGGCCTCGTGACGTCCAGTTCCGCCCGGGGCGTCTTCCTGCTCTACGGCTACCCGCTCGTCGCCTCGTTGGTGGCCTTCGTGCTTGTCGGGCGGCTTGCCGACGTGGACTCGGAGGTCTTGGACGCGCGTCCGCTCACCATGATCACCCTCTGCTTCGGGCTCGCCATCGTCCCGGGGGTGCTGCTGTGGCTGCGCCGGGACTCCGGGAGCTGGCCGCACGACCCGCGCACGCGCATGGGCAAGGCCATCGGTGCCCGGCTGTCCGAGCGGGCGGCCGACAGCCTGGACCTCGCCCCGGTGGTCGCCGCCCGCGGCCTGTCGGGTTCCGACGAGGTCCGGCGGTCGATCCTGGGCGCGGAACCGGTCGGCGCGTGGGACATGTTCGCCCGATACGCGCCGGACGACGACGGCCACTGCCGTTACCTCACCAAGGAAATGACGTGGCACAAGAACTGGAACGCGCGGGGCTGACCGCTCGCGCGCACCCGGCTACCCGGGTGCGCGCGGGCACTCACCCGCTCTTGTTGTCGTCGGTGGACTGATCGGGTCCGCTCGCCGTGTCGAGATCCACGTCCCCGAGCCCAAGCGCGTCCACGACTACCACGTCTTCCCGTTGCGGCCTGGCTGGAGCTGGAGAACATCCAGGTCGGCGACCGGGGCGACCTCGCCGCGCAGCCGGCGGCCGCGCGGTAGCGGCGGCCGGGGTCGACTGTCCCCGGTGGACAGTCAGCACCTCGGTCGGAGCCCCCGCCGTTGGTCCGGACAGGCGAATCCGCCCGAACGACCCCAGAGCGGCCACCTTGATCGTTACCGTTCGGCGGGAGCGAACCGGTGAAGGGGTGGTCCGATGTTCTGGGTTTGGTTGGCGGTCTTCGTCGCGGTCTGTGCGTACCCGGTGTACCTGCTGTGGCGCGACCGGCAGCGCCTCGGGCACGCCGAGGAGATCGTCGAGCGGCTGGACCTCGACCGGCCCGGTGTCGCCCTGCTGACCGGCGGACCCGCCCGGGTCGCCGACGCGCTGGTCACCGACCTGGTCGAGCGCGAGGTGCTGGTCGTGCACGAGGACGCCCGGGGCTACTTCGTCCAGGGTGAAGCGCCCGCGGCGGACGCGCCCGCGGTGATCCGGGCGATCTTCGAGCGGGTGGGCGAGCACGGCGCCCGGCTGACCGGCCTGCGCGAGGAGATGTCCCTGCGGTGCGAGCCGGACCTCAGGTCCCGCTACCAGGCGTTCCAGCGGGAGGGCCTGGTGGCGTCCAGTTCCGCCCGCTCCTTCGCGCTGGTGTACGGCTACGGGATCCTCGCCTCGATGGTCGGCTTCTTCATCGGCAACCTGCTGACCGGGACGACGAGCGAGGACCTCGATGAGCGCCCGGGCACGATGCTGGCCCTCTGCTTCGCCCTCGCCATCGTCCCTTCCGTGATCCTCTACCTCCGCCGGGACACCAAGAGCTGGCCGAGCGACCCGCGCACGCGACTCGGCCAAGCCGTCGGGCGGCTGTTGTCCAAGCGCGCGGCGGACAGCCTGGACCTGGCCCCGGTGGTCGCGGCCCGCGGCCTGAAGGGGTCCGACGAGCTCACCCGGTCGATCCTGGGCGGCCACCCGGTCGGCGCGTGGGACATGTACGGCGAGGGCGACCCGGACGACTACGACGCCTGCTACCGGCTGACCAAGAACCTGACCTGGCACAGGTACTGGAACGCGCGGGGCTGAGCCGCCGCGCGCACCACCCCTCGTCGGGTGCGCGCGGCGGGCCGCTCACTCGCCCTTGATGTCCTCAGTGGACTGGTCAGTGGCGGCGCCGCTCGTCTCCTCAGGAGTGGCGGTCTCGGTGGAACCGTTGGGGGAACTGGATTCCGCGGGCGGTCGCGGTGCGCGCGACGCCGCGCTCACCAGGGCCGACCCCAGGCCGGTGCGCCCGTGCACCCGCAGCGCGGGAGCCGACGCGGGCGCCGACCCGGTCAGCGGTAGCTCGCTGCGCGCCTCACCCGAACCGGAGGACACATCCAGCTCGGCGGCCGAGCCCGGCCGGATCCCGATCCGCAGCGCGCCCGAGCCGGTGGTCAGCTTCAGCTGACCGCTGACCGCGTCGGCCACGGTGACGTCGCCGGTGCCGCTGTGCACCGTCGCGTCGGCGGTCACCTCGCCCAGCCACACGTCGCCGCCGCCGGTGACCACGTTCGTCGAGCCGCCCACCGCGGCCAGCTCCACGTCGCCGCGACCGGTGCGCGCCTGCACGCCCGCGGGCGCCGGGCCGATGCGGATCGCACCGGTGCCGCTGGTCGCCCGCACCAGGCCCGAGGCCGCGTCGACGTCCACCGCGCCCGCGCCGCTGGTGATGTCGACCTGGCCCGCGGGGCCGGTCACCCGCACCGCCGCCGCGCCGCTGCGCGCCGACACCGACGAGCCCTTCGGCGCGCGCACCAGCACCGCGATCGGCACGTTGCGCAGCTGCGGCTCCTTGGGGGAGCGCACGACCAGCCGCCCGCCGGTGAACTCCACCCGGGTGCGGGCAACCGCCTCGGCGGGCACGTCGGTGTGCGCCTGGTCGGTGAACTGGCCGTTGAACCAGCTGACCAGGTTGGTGATCCCGTCCGACCAGGCGTTGGCGCTCTCCGGCGCGTGCCGCACCTCGACGTCGACGCCGTCCTCGTCGGTCAGCCGCACGTCGATGCGGCCGGACCCGGTCGCGACCGTGATCTCCACCGGGTCGGTGCCCGAGCTGAACTGCTCCATCCGCACGTCGCTCATCCCTCGTACCAGCCCTGCACGCGGGAGGAACCGCCGCCGGTGGACGGCTTGCCGCCACCGCCACCGTGGCCGGTGGACTTGTCCCAGCTGCTCAGCGCGCCCTGCACGGCCTGCTGGACGAAGGTGTTGAGCGAGACGCCCTTGGACGACGCGGCCCGCTCGGCCTTGGCCTTGATCTCCTCGAACAGCCGCAGCGTCATCCGGCTCATGTCGCCGGTGCCGAAATCGGTGTTCGGCGGCGGTGGCTCGGTGCTCTGTGATGTCTCGGTGGTGCCGGTGACCACCACGCGGACGTCACGCCCGTCCAGGCGCACCTCGACCACGTGGTCGGGCAGGTGCGCGGTGACCTCGGCGGCCAGGTCGGCCAGGGCGTTCATCAGGGCCAGCCGAGCGGCGGGCTCCAGTGCGGCGGCCAGCACGGCGGCGGCCCGGCGGGTGGTCTCGTCACCCGCGGAGGCGGTGGTGGTTAGGTCCTCGCGGAGCGAGGTGAGGTAGGTGCTCAGATCCATGACACCACCATGACGTCAAATTCGGCATCAGTCAAGCAACGGTGGTGTCAGTACTCCCTTCGGCGGCCCCGGACTAGTCTGGCCGCGACGTGGAGCCAGGAGAGGACGTGCGCGTGACCCAGACCGTCTCGCCGAAGGTGCAGCTCATCGCCAAGACGGAGTTCGTCGCCCCGCCGGACGTGCCGTGGTCCACCGACGCCGAGGGCGGTGCGGCGCTGGCCGAGTTCGCCGGCCGCGCGTGCTACCAGTCCTGGTCGAAGCCCAACCCGGCCACCGCGACCAACGCGGGCTACGTCCGGCACGTGATCGAGGTCGGGCACCTGTCGGTCCTCGAGCACGGCAGCGTCACCTTCTACATCACCGGCGTCTCCCGATCGCTCACCCACGAGCTGATCCGGCACCGGCACTTCTCCTACTCGCAGCTGTCCCAGCGGTTCGTGCCCGAGCGGTCCGCGGCCATGGTCGAGCCGGACGTCATCGCCGCCGACCCGGTGCTGCACGAGCGGTTCCTCGCCGCCACCCAGGCCGCCCAGGACGCCTACAACGAGCTGCTCGCGGGCCTGGAGGAGAAGTTCGCGGACGTCCCCAGCGCCACCCTGCGCAAGAAGCAGGCCCGGCAGGCCGCGCGCGCGGTGCTGCCCAACGCGACCGAGACCCGCATCGTGGTCACCGGCAACTACCGCGCCTGGCGGCACTTCCTGGCCATGCGCGCCACCGAGCACGCCGACGTCGAGATCCGCGCGCTGGCCGTGGAGTGCCTGCGGCAGCTGCGGCAGGCCGCCGCGACCGTGTTCGCCGACTTCGTGATCTCCGAGCTGCCCGACGGCACCGAGGTCGCCTCCAGCCCGCTCGTCGCGGAGGGCTGAGCCGATGCGCCGACTCGTCATCGACGTCGTGGCCGGGGACTACGCGGTCACCCGGTTCGACCCGGGCACCGCGGTGGCCGCCGACCTGTTCACCGCGCCCGGCCTGGTCTCGGTCACCTCGACCCCCGCCGAGCTGTCGGTGGTCGCGCCCACCAGCCACGCCCCCGGCGGCGGTCGCACCGAACTCGGCTGGCGGCTGCTCACCGTGCGCGGCCCGCTGGAGTTCACCCTCACCGGGATCATGGCCTCCCTGGCCGGTTCGCTGGCCGCCGCGGGGGTCTCGCTGTTCGCGCTGTCCACCTTCGACACCGACCACATCCTCGTGCACGACGCGGACCTGACCCGTGCGGTGACCGCGTTGCGCGAGGCCGGACACGAAGTGCACCACGCCGACGACACCACCAGTTGACGGGATCGAGCACGCGGCCTGCACTGCCCCATTAGGATGCGGCGCGGCTGAGGAGGTAAGACGGTGTCGCAGGATCAAGGCCCCACGGTGGCGCACGGACCCCGGGTGGTCGCGGGGCGCTACGCGATCCTCAACGAGCTGGGGCGCGGCGGCATGGGTGTCGTGTGGCTGGCCGAGGACCGGATGATCGGGCGGCACGTCGCGATCAAGGAGCTGCACCTGCCCGAGGGCGTGCCGTCGAGCGAGCGCACCGTCTTCGAGGAGCGAGTCCTGCGCGAGGCGCGCACCGCGGGCAGGCTCAACGACCCGGCCGTGGTCACCGTCTACGACGTGGTGCAGGAGTCCGGCGCCACCTACATCGTGATGGAGCTGATCCAGGCCCCCACGCTCTCCGACGTGGTCCGCGAGCGCGGCCCGCTGCCCGCCGAGCAGGTCGCCAAGCTGGCCGAGCAGCTGCTCTCCGCGCTGGAGGCCGCGCACCAGGCCGGGGTGATCCACCGCGACGTCAAGCCCAGCAACATCATGCTGGCCGCCAACGGCCGCGCGAAGCTCACCGACTTCGGCATCGCCCAGTCGCTCGACGACCCCCGGCTGACCAGCAGCGGCATCCTCATCGGCTCGCCGACCTACATGGCGCCCGAGCGGATCCGCGGTGACGAGGCCGGCGCCAGCTCCGACCTGTGGGCGCTCGGCGCGGTCCTGTTCTACGCGATCGAGGGCTACTCGCCGTTCGAGCGCACCACCACCGCGGCCACCATGCACGCCATCCTCAGCGAGGTGCCCTACCTCACCCGGGCGCAGGGCGCGCTGGCGTCGCTGATCAGCGGCCTGATGGTCGGCACCCCGCAGGCGCGGCTCACCGCACCGCAGGTCCGCGGCCTGCTCACGCACGTGCCCAACGGCCCGCCCACCGGCCCCACGGCGATGAACGGCGGCACGGGTTACTTCCCGCACCAGAACCCGACCACGGCCGTGCCCGCGCCCGCGCCGCTCAAGTCGAACCGCAAGGTGCTCGCCGCGCTCGGCGCGGTGCTGCTGGTCCTGGGCGCGGTCGCCGGGATCTTCGCCTACAAGGGGATCACCAGCCCGTCGGCGACCGAGCAGCCGCTGGCGATCAAGAAGTTCAGCTACGGCAAGGACGGAGACCTGCGCACGTTCGCGATCTCCGACGGCTACTGCGCCAGCGGGACCCTGCAGCCCAAGGCGTCCTTCGACAGCTCCTACGACTGCAAGAAGGACTACGACTTCCAGGTCTACGGCTACCTCGAGCCGATGAGCTCCTCGGCCAAGTGGGCCTACCAGAGGTCCGAGCTCGAGCGGCTGGGCGAGAGCTACTGCGCGTGGCTCTTCGGCACCGACCGGGTCAAGGGCGACCACAAGAAGGACCTCACCTACGCGGTGATCCTGCCCTCGGCCGAGACCTGGACCGCGGAGTCGAGCGACGGCGGCGACCGCACGGTGTTCTGCGTGCTCAACCGCAAGGACGGCGCCCAGCTCACCGGCGACCAGGTCAACGCCGTTTCGTGAACGAGCACGCCCCGTGCAACTGACCCTCGGTAGGGTGGTGGCATGGGTGTCGCCAAGGACGAACGCGCGCAGTTGAGCAACCTGTTCACCGAGGTCGGGCCGGACGCGCCGACGCTGTGCGAGGGCTGGGCCACCCGTGACCTGGCCGCGCACCTGGTGGTCCGGGAACGGCGGCTCGACGCCGCCCCGGGGATCCTGGTCAAGGCGCTGGCCGGGTACGCCGAGCGGGTGCGGGCGGGCTACGCGGCCAAGCCATGGGCGGAGCTGGTCGAGCTGGTGCGCACCGGGCCGTCCGGGCTCTCGCCGTTCCGGATCGGCGTGGTCGACGAGCTGGTCAACACCACCGAGTTCTTCATCCACCACGAGGACGTCCGCCGCGCCGAGCCGGGCTGGGAACCGAGGCCCGCCGACGCCGAACGCGACAGTGCCTTGTGGACCGGGCTGACCCGCACCGCCAAGCTGCACTTCCGCAAGAGCCCCGTCGGGGTGGTCCTGCGCACGCCGGACGGCCGCTCGGTCACCGCGCGGCCGGGCACCACCCCGGTCACCATCGTGGGCGAGCCGGGGGAGCTCCTGCTCGACGCCTTCGGCCGGTCGCAGGCCCGAGTGGAGTTCGAGGGCTCGGCCGACGCGGTGGCCGCCGTGCGCGCGCTCAGCCGAGGTCTGTGACTGTCCACAATCCCCCGACTCGTGCACAGCAGACGGGCGGCGGGCGTACGGGCGATCGCCAGGAGGTAGTTTCAGCACCATGACCGCATGTCCAACCGCCGCCCCCGGCAGACCCTTCGGCCGGGTGCTGACCGCCATGGTCAGCCCGTTCGCCGCCGACGGGTCGGTGGACCTCGACCGCGCCCAGTCGCTGGCCACCCACCTCGTCGAGCTGGGCAACGACGGCCTGATCGTCAACGGCACCACCGGTGAGTCGCCCACCACCAGCGACCAGGAGAAGTCGGACCTGATCAGGGCCGTGGTGGCGGCCGTCGGCGACCGGGCGACCGTGGTCGGCTCGGTCGGCACCTACGACACCGCGCACACCACCCGGCTGGCCCGCGAGGCCGAGAAGGCGGGCGCGCACGGTCTCCTCGTGGTCACGCCGTACTACTCCCGGCCGCCGCAGGCGGGCCTGCTGGCGCACTTCACCGCTGTGGCCGACGCGACGCCGCTGCCGGTCATGCTCTACGACATCCCGCCGCGCTCGGTCGTGCCCATCGAGGTCGACACGCTGCGCAGGCTCGCCGAGCACCCGCGCATCCAGGCCGTCAAGGACGCCAAGGGCGACCTGCTCGCGGGCAGCGAGGTCATCGCCAGCACCGACCTGGCCTACTACTCCGGCGACGACGCGCTGAACCTGCCCTGGGCGGCCATCGGCGGTGTCGGCTTCGTCAGCGTCATCGGCCACGTGGTCGCGGGCAGGCTGCGCTCCATGCTGGACACCTACGAGAAGGGCGACGTGGCCGCCGCCCGGGGGATCCACAATGGACTCCTGCCGGTGCTGCGCGCCTTCAGCCGGGTGGGCGGCGTCGTGTTCAGCAAGACCGCGCTGCGGCTGCGCGGCCAGGACGCGGGCGACCCCCGGCTGCCGCTGCCGCCGGCCACCCCGGAGCAGGTCCGCGCCATCGCCGCCGACCTCGCCGAGGCGGGCGTGCCGCTGGCCTCGGCCCCGGACTCGCACGTGGCCACCGCCCGGGTGGCGCACGCCGACGCCAACGCCGCGTACGTGCCCGCCACCACGCACACCAGCACCGGGTCGGTGCGCCAGTGACACCCGCTCTGTCGTTAGCCCGCGGTCCGGTCCCGTCGCGGACGGGTACCGCGGGCCACCCCACTTCCTCCATCGCCGGGACGGTGCACCTGTGACTCAGAACCCCTCGTCCGGCAAGTGGCCCACCAACGCGCCGCCCAAGCTGCCCGAGGGCGGCCTGCGGGTGTTCGCGCTGGGCGGCATCGGCGCGATCGGTCGCAACATGACCGTCTTCGAGTTCGCGGGCAGGCTGCTGATCGTCGACTGCGGCGTGCTCTTCCCCGAGGACCAGCAGCCCGGCGTCGACCTGATCCTGCCGGACTTCCGGCCGATCGAGGCCCGCCTGCACGAGATCGACGCGCTGGTGCTCACCCACGGCCACGAGGACCACATCGGCGCCGTGCCGTTCCTGCTGCGGCTGCGCCCCGACCTGCCCGTGGTGGGGTCCCGGTTCACCCTCGCGCTGGTCGCGGCCAAGTGCAAGGAGCACCGCCTCGACCCGAAGCTGCACGAGGTCAAGGAGGGCGAGAAGGTCTCCTACGGCGAGTTCGACTGCGAGTTCTTCGCCGTCAACCACTCCATCCCCGACGCCCTGGCGGTGGCCATCCGCACCCCGGCGGGCGTCGCCCTGCACACCGGCGACATCAAGCTCGACCAGCTCCCGCTCGACGGTCGGCTCACCGACCTCGCGGGCTTCTCCCGCCTCGGCGACGAGGGCGTGGACCTGTTCCTGGTCGACTCCACCAACGCCGAGGTCCCGGGCTTCGTCATCTCCGAGCGCGAGATCGGCCCGGTCCTCGACGGCGTCATCGACCGCGCGGGCCAGCGGGTGATCGTCGCCTGCTTCGCCAGCCACGTCCACCGGGTCCAGCAGGTCCTCGACGTAGCGGTCGCGCACGGCAGGCGGGTGGCCCTGGTCGGTCGTTCGATGGTCCGCAACATGGGCATCGCCGCAGACCTCGGCCTGCTCAACGTCCCGCCGGGCCTGCTGGTCAACCTCGACGAGGCCATGGGCATGGCCGAGGACCGGGTGCTGTTCGTCTCCACCGGCTCCCAGGGCGAGCCGCTGTCCGCGCTGTCGCGGATGGCCCGCGGCGAGCACCGCCAGATCTCCATCCGCCCGGGCGACACGGTCGTGCTGGCCAGCTCCCTCATCCCGGGCAACGAGAACGCCGTCTTCGGTGTCGTCAACGGCCTGGTCCGGCTCGGCGCGCACGTGGTCCACCAGGGCAACGCCAAGGTGCACGTCTCCGGCCACGCCCCGGCGGGCGAGCTGCTGTTCCTCTACAACGCCGTCCGCCCCAGCAACGTCATGCCGGTGCACGGCGAGTGGCGCCACCTGCGGGCCAACGCCGCGCTGGCGGTGCAGACCGGCGTCCCGGCCGACCACGTGGTCATCGCCGAGGACGGCGTCGTCGTCGACATGGTCGACGGCCGGGCCGCCATCTCGGGTCGGGTCGAGGTGGGCCACGTCTACGTCGACGGCCTCTCCGTGGGCGACGTCGGCGAGTCCACCCTGTCCGACCGGCTGGTCCTGGGCGAGGGCGGCTTCATCGCCATCACCATCGTCATCGACTCCACCACCGGCCGGGCGGTCTCCCCGCCGACGGTCTCCGGCCGCGGCTTCTCCGACGACCCCAAGGCCCTCGACGACGTGGTGTCCCTGGTCGAGATGGAGCTGAGCCACACCGAGTCCGAGGGCATCACCGACACCCACCGCATCGCCCAGTCGGTCCGCCGCGTGGTCGGCCGGTGGGTGGCCGACACCTACCGCAGGCGCCCCATGATCGTCCCCACGGTCATCCCGGTCTGAGACACGAAGGCAGCTATGGGGCGGGTGCTGAACCGCACCCGCCCCCACCGCCGCCACCCGCACAGCACACCCGCGTCCCGTGGGCGCAGTTGTGCGTAACGGGTACACGGCACCTCCGCCCCCGCGATACTTGGCCACCAAGATCACTGGGAGGACGAGCCATGACACTCACCCGCCGCACCGCCATCGGCCTGGGCGCAGCAGCCACCATCGCGGCCGCGACAGCGACCCCGGCGGCCGCAGCCCCCGCGGCGGCGACGCCTGAGCACACCATCCGCCACGCTTACCGCAAGCAGACCCGCAAAGCGGGCGGTACCTGGCAAGCCCTCATCACCCAGCCCGCGGGCACCATCGTCGAGGAGCACGCCGACGACCTGGTCGAGGCCTACAGCGTCAACAAGATCGCCGTGGCCACCGCCGTGCTCGACAAGATCGACCGAGGACTGCTCACCCGCACCCATCGCGTGGAACTGACCCAGGACATCGTCAGCCCCACCGGTGACGGCATCATCCCGCTGGACGGCGCCTACCCGAGCAGCTTCACCCTCGGCCACGTGCTGGCCCTGCTGCTGACCGTCTCCGACGACACCGCCGTCCGCCTCTGCGGCCTGGTCTGCCCGGCCAAGGAACTCAATGAAATCCTTGTGGCGAAAGGCTTTCCGAACACGCAGGTGGTCCCGGTGGCCAACCCGAACCGCTTCTACCTCGGCAAGACCACCCCGCGCGAGACGCACAGGCTGCTCAACTCCCTGGCAGCGGGCACTTTGCTCTCGCCGACCTCGAGCGCTTACCTGCTCAAGATCCTCCGCTCGCAGGCCGCGTTCACCGACGGCATCCGCCGCGACATGTCCTCGGCCGAGCGCTCCCAGGTGGCCACGAAGGCGGGCTGGTTCAACGACGGCCGCAACGAGGCCGGGTTGGTCTTCGACGCCGCCGACCAGCCGGTGCTGACCTACGCGCTGTTCTGCCAGGGTGCCGGGGACCCCAACGACTTCGGCGGCACCCACCCCGCCGTGGTGGCACGGGCGAACCTCGGCCGCACCATCCTCGACACCCTCGCCCCGACCACCGCGATGGCCCGGGTGGCCCCGGGCTACCAGCCATCGAACGGCGGCTGACCGGGTGTGGTGGCGGCGGGATCGCCGCCACCACACCGTTTCACGGCCTGCGTCGGGCGGAGGCCAGCAGCACCGCGAAGGTCGCGGCGGCCAGCTGACGCAGGAGGGCGTTGCGGGCCCTCCGTTGTTCTCTCCGGTCAAGCTGCATCGGGCACCTCCCTGGATCTGGTCCCCTTACATCGCCAGTTCCGGATGAAGTGTGACAGCGCTCACTCCGCATGGGGGCAAGACGACCGAATTCAGCCGGTCAGCGCCTCGTCGGCCATCGCCACGAACCGGTCGCCCTCGAGCATCAGCAGGGTGCCGGACGGGATGTCGAAGAACAGGCCCACCAACCGGACCCCGCTCGACTCGACCTCCGGGATGCCGCGCAGGGTCTCCAGCTGCACGGCCACGTTGACCATCGCCAGCTGGTCGACCTCGGACCACTCCTGCCCGGCCGCCCACGCGGCGATCGGGTGGCCCGCGCGCAGCGCCGCCATGCTCGGCTCGCCCCAGCGCAGCCACTGGCCGACCGGGTCGTCGCCGCGCCCGTCGAGCAGCGCGGCCATACCGCCGCAGCGGGAGTGCCCGCACACCACCAGGGTCGGCACCTCCAGCGCGCTCAGCGCGTACTGCACACCCGCCTGCACCGACTGGTCGCCGGGCTCGCGCGGGTCGGGCACCAGGTTGCCCACGTTGCGGATGGTGAACAGGTCACCCGGCCCGGACGCGGTGATCACGTTCGGCACGATGCGGGAGTCCGCGCAGGTGAGGAAGACCGCGTGCGGGCGCTGACCGCCCGCGAGGGCGCGCATGTGCGGGCGCAGCGCGGCGGCGCCCCGGCGGTGGTACTCGCGCGCACCGGTGACCAGCGGGTGCAGCGCGCTGTCGTGCCCGCGCTGGCGCGGGATGGCGGGCTCGGAGTCCTGCCAATGGGACCAGGGTGAGAACCACCGGGGCAGACCCCGTCGCGGCTCACCGATCTCGTCGACAATCACCGTCCCGCCCGTGTTCTCGTGCTGGCGCTGCCAGGCGGCCAGGTGCTCGTACGCGGCGTGGTCGAGGTAGTCGACGACCAGCTCCAGGTGCACCGCGCTGCCGTCGGGCACCTGCGCCAGCACGCGGGAAAGCCTTGGTACGGAAAGGAAGCTGAGCGTCCCCTCGACGATCACCGCGCAGTGCGGCCTGCCCTCGGGGTCGGTGTCGGTGCTCTCGGCGACCCGGACCCGAGCCCACACGACGCGGCGCATCATCCCCAGCAGCGCCACCGCCAGGCCGATCAGCACGCCCTCGAGCAGGTTCAGCAGCACCACGCCCGCCACGGTGATCACGTACACGTGCAGCTCGCCGTGCGTGCGCGCGGCCGCGATGTCCTCGCGCCGCACCAGCTTGACCCCGATGACGATCAGCAGCCCGGCCAGCGCGGCCAGCGGCACCTGCTCGACCAGGCTGACCAGCAGCACGGTGAACAGCAGCACCCACACCCCGTGCAGCACAGCCGACACCCGCGTCCGGGCACCCGCGCGCACGTTCGTGGAGCTGCGCACGATCACCCCGGTGACCGGTAGCCCGCCGAGCAGGCCGGTGGCGATGTTGGCGCTGCCCTGCCCGATCAGCTCCCGGTTGAGGTCGCTGCGGTGCCCCTCGCGCAGCTTGTCCACCGAGACCGCCGAGAGCAGGCTCTCCACGCTGGCGATGATCGCCATCGTCACGACGCCGACGCCGAAGGCGAACCACTGCCCGTCGGGCAGCTGGGGCAGCTGGATGGCGGAGAACGGCGCGTCCGGCAGCGCCACCCGGGCCACGTCCAGCGCGGCGAGGCTGCCGACCACGGTGACCAGCACGATCGCGACCAGCGGCGCGGGCACCGGCCGCAGCCGGGCGGGCACCCACTTCCAGGACAGCATCAGCCCGATCACCACCAGCCCGAGCAGGGCGGCGGGCAGGTCCAGCGACAGGACCGTGCCGGGCAGGGTGCGCACGTTCTCCCAGGCGGTGGTCCCCGCCGCGCCGCCCAGGAGGACGTGCAGCTGGCCGAGGACGATGGTCACGCCGATGCCCGCGAGCATGGCGTGCACGACGGTGGGGGAGATGGCGAGCGCGGCGCGGCCGACCCGGCAGGCGCCGAGCACCAGCTGCAGGACTCCCGCGAGGACGGTGATCGCGCAGGTGACGGCCCAGCCGAACTGGGTGACCAGCCCGGCCACGACCACGGTCAGACCGGCGGCGGGGCCGCTGACCTGGAGGGGGGACCCGCCGAGGGCCCCGGCGACGACACCACCGACCACGGCGGCGATGAGGCCCGCCAGGACGGGCGCGCCGGAGGCGGCGGCGATGCCGAGGGAGAGCGGGATGGCGACGAGGAAGACGACGAGCGAGGCGGAGAGGTCGTGCCGGGCGTCCCGGCGGAGCCAGGCGCGCACGCGCAGGTGTGGTGGCGCGTGCGCGGGGCCGTTGGTGCGGACAGCACCCATGGGGAACCTCCAGGTGTCGTTTGGGTGAACCGATGCGACATCGCACGGAAACGGACAGGATGAGCACATGGTGACCGATCGACCACGATGTGTCGCGTCCGCTGTGTAAACGACTCTTTACCTTTCACGGTTCCGGTAACGGCGTGACAACGACCACATTCACTCGACCGTGTGATTGTCGAGTGATGGAGGTCTCATTCGGTGGGCATTGGTTCGGCTGGTGTGACAGGCGCCCGGGCGGCCAGCTGCACCAGCAGCGCCCCGGACAGCAGGACCGCCATCCCGACCAGCTGGGCCGCGGTGAGCGTCTCGCGCAGCAGCAGCCAGGCCAGCAGGGTCGCCACGACCGGCTCGGAGAGCGCCAGCACACTGGCCACTGTGGACGGTAGGTCGCGCAGGGAAGTGGTGCTCAGCGCGTAGGCCAGCGCCGTGCTGACCAGTGCCACGGTCACCAGCAGCGTCCACACGGGAAGGTGCCACGGGCCGAACTCGGCGGCCGCGCCGAGCCGGTCGAGCGGCAGCGACCACGGCGGCGCGACGACCGAGATGGCCACCGCGCCCACCACCATGCCCCAGGTGACCATCCCGATCGGGTGTTGCTCGCCCGCACCCCGTTCGCCGATGAGGTAGTAGCCCGCCGAGCAGAGCGCGGCGCCCATCCCGGCCAGCACGCCGACGGCGTCGAGCCGCAGCCCGTCCCACACCTGCGCCACCAGGGTCAGGCCGACCAGCGCCAGCGCGGTGCCCGCCCACGACAGGGCGGGCAGCCGGACGTGCCGCACGAACCGCACCCAGAGCGCGACCAGGGCGGGTGAGGTGTACTCCAGCAGCATCGCCACCCCGACCGGCAGCCGGGAGACGGCCAGGAAGAACAGCAGTTGCACGGCCCCGACGCCGACCAGGCCGTAGGCGACGATCACCCGCCAGTTCTCCCGGCGCACCCGCAGCAGTCCGGGTCGGAAGATCGCGACGACGACGAGCAGGGCCACCGCGGCGATCACCGCCCGCGCCGCCGCCACCTGCTGCGGCGCGAACCCGGCTTGCATGGCGGGCTTGGCCAGCGGCCCCGAACTCGCGAACGCCACCGAGGCCAGCAGGATGAACACCGTGCCCCGGGTGCGGTGTCCCCGGGTGGTAACCGGCGTAGCGAGTTCAGTAGTCACGGGAGCAGCGTCGTCCTTCGTCCATGGCAGGGCAATGGACGGATGTTAGGACGTTTTACTGACGAGTTCTAACGCGTTGACCAGCGGTTTTGGTTCGACCACGCACGGTGGCGATCAACGCGGCGAACTGGGACGGCTCGGGGCTACCTGGGCCGCCACGGGCTGACCGAGTCGCACGGGCGGGTCGGGTCGTGGAAGCGCGGCTCGTCCGGCTCGTCCGCGCGCAGGCGCACCAGGTTCGTCGTGATCTGCTGCATGATCCGGGTGTGCGCCCGCATGGCGTCGCCCGGCTTCCCCGAGGTGAGCCCGCTCAGGTCCACCGGTCCGCCGAAGTGCACCTTGAACACCGGCCGCGCGCGCACCGCGCGGAAGAACGAGGTCACCAGCGGCTTCGCGTCGCTGAGGCCGTTCACCGTCTCGGTGCCCCAGCACACCGCCTCGTGCGCGCCCCACTGGCTGATCGTCAAAACCGGGACGTCGCCGTGCAGCGCCATCCGCGCGGCGCCGGTCTTGCCGCGCTCGGGCCAGAGCCGGGGATCGCGGCTGACACGCCCCTCGGGGTAGAGCAGCAGCGGCACCCGGGCCGTCTTCAGCGACTCGGTCGCGCGGTCGAACGCCTCGGCGATGTTGGCCTTGCCCCGGTCCACCCGCAGGTGGCCGCTGCGGCGCAGGAAGTACCCGAGCACCGGGGCGTCCAAGAGGCCCGCGGTGAGCATGAACCGCGGCAGGAAGCCCACCTGGTGGCAGGCGGCCATCAGGACGAACGGGTCGAACATGCCGATGTGGTTCGCCGCGACCAGCACCGGCTTGCCGCGCAGCTCCTCGGGGAACGAGCCGGAGACCTCGACGCGGCCGACCGAGCGGACCAGCGCGCGGTCGATGACGTTCATCGCCCGCCACACCCTCGGCGTGTCCGGTGCGGTGCCGTTGCGGCGTGTCGGCTCGTCCGCGTGGTCGCGCAGGGCAAACATGGTGGTGAGCATGACATGCCCCAGGTCGGACGGACCTGCCAGGTCTGTGACCGCGGTGACCGCTGGGGCGGGAGGGACAGGGCCGACTACCGTGTGGTCTATGGCGAGCCGGACGACGACCCCCAAGAACGCGGGCAAGCCGGGGCGCAAGCCCGCCACCCGCCCGCCTGCCAAGCGCCCGGCCGCCCGCAAGGCCCCCGCCGCCCGCAAGCCGCCGCCCCCGCCGGAGAAGAGCGTCATCTCGGCCGCCTGGGGCCTGCTGGCCAAGGGCGCGGGCTCGCTCGCCCGGGCCATCGGGCGCACCAAGGAGCTCGACCCCGCGCACCGCCGCGACGGCTACGGCTTCGCCCTGGTCGCGCTCGGGGTGATCCTCGGCGCCGCCGTCTGGTGGCACGCCGCGGGCCGGGTCGGCGGCTGGCTGGAGGACGGCGTGCGCACCGTCTTCGGCGCGATGACCGTGGCGATGCCGCTGCTGCTGCTCGTGCTCGGCGTCGTGCTGATGCGCTCGGACCCCCAGCCGGAGAAGCGACCCAGGCTCGTCGTCGGCTCCGGCCTGATGTTCCTGGCCCTGCTGGGCGTGCTGCACGTGTTCGCGGGCCTGCCCGAGGACAACCACGGCCGGATGTTCGCGGGCGGTGCCCTCGGCTTCGTCTCCGGCGGCCTGCTCGCCAAGGGCGTCACCGCCTGGGTAGCGCTGCCGGTCCTGGTCCTGGTGCTCGGTTTCGGCGTGCTGGTGTTCACCGGTACCCGGATCCGCGACGTGCCGAACCGGCTGCGCGAGTGGGGCCTGGACCCCGAGGACCGGGAGGACGACCAGCTCGAGTTCGAGCCGGAGCTGGTGGAGCCGCCGCTCAAGCCGCGCAAGGCCCCGCGCCGCAGGCAGGCGGCCTCCGCCGAGGACGGCGCCGCCGAGCAGCCGCCGCTCCCGCTCGACGAGCCGCCCGTCAAGCCCGCCAGGGCCCGGCCGCCGGTGCAGGTCAAGGAGACCCCGCAGGTCAGCGAGCCCAAGCCGGACCCGGAGACGATCACCGTCACCCGGGTGGTGGACGGCGACTACCGGCTGCCCGACCCGAACCTGCTGGTCGTGGGCGACGCGCCCAAGGCGCGCAGCAAGGCCAACGACACCATGATCGAGGCCATCTCCGGGGTGCTCGACCAGTTCTCCATCGACGCCCAGGTCACCGGCTTCACCCGCGGTCCGACGGTCACCCGCTACGAGGTCGAGCTCGGCCCCGGGGTCAAGGTCGAGAAGATCACCGCGCTGACCAAGAACATCGCCTACGCGGTGGCCACCGACAACGTCCGGCTGCTGGCCCCCATCCCGGGCAAGTCCGCGGTCGGCATCGAGGTGCCCAACGCCGACCGCGAGATGGTCCGCCTCGGCGACGTGCTGCGCTCCACGACCGCGCTCAAGGACACCCACCCGATGGTGGTCGGCCTGGGCAAGGACATCGAGGGCCACATGATCACCGCGAACCTGGCCAAGATGCCGCACCTGCTCTGCGCGGGCTCCACCGGCTCCGGCAAGTCCAGCTTCGTCAACTCGATGCTGGTCTCGCTGCTGGCCCGGGCCACCCCCGACGAGGTCCGGATGATCCTGATCGACCCGAAGATGGTCGAGCTGACGCCCTACGAGGGCATCCCGCACCTGATCACGCCCATCATCACCCAGCCCAAGAAGGCCGCCGCCGCGCTGACCTGGCTGGTCGAGGAGATGGAGCAGCGCTACCAGGACATGCAGGTCAACCGGGTCCGGCACATCGACGACTTCAACAAGAAGGTGCGCTCCGGCGACATCACCGCGCCGCCCGGCAGCGAGCGCGAGTACCGGCCCTACCCCTACATCCTGGCCATCGTCGACGAGCTGGCCGACCTGATGATGACCGCGCCGCGCGACGTCGAGGACGCCATCGTCCGGATCACCCAGAAGGCCCGCGCGGCGGGCATCCACCTGGTGCTGGCCACCCAGCGCCCGTCGGTCGACGTGGTCACCGGCCTGATCAAGACCAACGTCCCGTCCCGGCTGGCCTTCGCGACCTCCTCGCTCACCGACTCCCGGGTCATCCTCGACCAGCCCGGCGCGGAGAAGCTGATCGGCATGGGCGACGGCCTCTACCTGCCGATGGGCGCCTCCAAGCCGGTGCGCGTGCAGGGCGCCTACGTCAGCGACGAGGAGATCGCCGAGATCGTGGCGTTCACCAAGGAGCAGGCGCAGCCGGACTACACCGACGGGGTCACCGCGGCCAAGCCGGGCGAGCAGAAGGACATCGACCCCGACATCGGCGACGACCTGGACCTGCTGCTGCAGGCGACCGAGCTGATCGTCACCTCGCAGTTCGGCTCCACCTCGATGCTGCAGCGCAAGCTGCGGGTCGGCTTCGCCAAGGCCGGGCGGCTGATGGACCTGCTGGAGACCCGCGGCGTGGTCGGCCCCACCGAGGGCTCCAAGGCCCGCGACGTGCTGATCAAGCCCGACGAGCTGGAGAACGTCCTGTGGACGATGCGCGGCGGCGCCGCGGCCGAACCGGACGACGAGGACTGAGCGACGAGGACTGAGCGGCCACCCTGGGCGAAACCCGCCCGGAATGGGTACTCCCACCACGGGCCGGGGCGCGTGCAACCGAGGGCCGCGCGGGTTCCGTCTTAGGGGTGAGCTGAGGGAGTGGCGATGAGCACGAGTGTGATCACCAGGGTGCTGCTGGCGGCGGCCGCGTTGTCGATGCTGGCCGCGTGTGGCAAGGCCGAGCCGACGGCGTCGCCGGGTGGCACCGGACCCGCGACGCCCGAGCCGAGCGTCCAGGTCGGACCGGCGCTGGGCGCGGAGTTCGACCTGGAGCGGGGCAAGACCACCACGATGTCGGGCTCCGACGTGGCGGTGGCCTTCCGCGAGGTGACCCAGGACAGCCGGTGCAAGCCCGGTCAGACCTGCGTGTGGGAGGGCGACGCGACCGTCGCGCTCACCGTGGCCGGATCCCCGGTCGAGGTCCACACGAACAAGCAGTTCCCGGTCGAGGCCGTCGCGGGCGGCTACAAGGTGCAGTTGGTCAAGCTCGACTGGGACGGCGTCGTGGCGACGCTGACCGTGACGAAGTCGGCCTGACCGCGGGCGGTCCGGGGCCGGGGCGCGGCAGCGCGCCCCGGCCCCGGGGCGCGCGCTAGCTGTTGCCGAACTGGCGCACGGCCGCGTAGTAGACGTCGGCGGTGCGGTTGCAGGACCAGTTGCCCGCGCAGATCGTGTACAGGTCGGACTTGAAGTTGTTGTCGATCTGCAGCCGGGTGGTCTCGTTGAACCGCGCCTGCTTCTTGTAGTTGCGGTAGCCGAAGTCGTGCCGGTAGCACGCCTTGACGAAGTTGAAGCCGAACGGGTTGTCCGGGGAGTTCGAACAGCCGTCGGAGGACCAGTCGAGCTGGTTGGCGTAGGGCCGCGCGGCGCGGGTCGACTGGAACGTGTTCAGGCTCTGGCTGAACAGGTAGCTGTCGGTCGTGGAGCGCAGCTGGGTCGGGTTCAGGTCCGCGGCCGCGACACCGGCCCCGGCCACGAGCGCGGCGGTGGCGGCGATCGAGGTGACGGCGCCGCGGGCGAACCTGCGCAGGGTTGAGGTCGGCACGGGAGAACTCCCTTGGGAAGGCCCACCACGGACGGGGCCGGTGTCCCCATTACGCCCGGTGGCCGGGCGCCAGGACACCACCGTTCGAGCGAACGGTTGGTGAAACCCCGTCCACGCAACGGTTTGCGCCCCCTAGGGCGGCCACTGTCAACCCCGGACCCGCGCCGCGGCACCCCTGTGTTCCACTGTGGACAGTGCGGTTCGGCGGCGCGGTTGGGCTAGAGCTTGAGCAGCATCCGGGAGTTGCCCAGGGTGTTGGGCTTGACGTACTCCAGGTCGAGGAACTCGGCCACGCCCTCGTCCATCGAGCGGCGCATCTCGGCGTAGACCTCCGGGCTCACCGGGGTGCCGTCGATCTCGACGAAGCCGTGCCGGGCGAAGAACGCCGTCTCGAAGGTCAGCACGAAGATCCGCGCCAGCCCCAGCTCGCGCGCCACCGCCACCAGCTGGTCGGCCAGCGCGTGCCCGACCCCCGTCCCGCGGGCGCGGGGGGCCACCGCGATCGTGCGGATCTCGGCGATGTCCTCCCACAGCACGTGCAGCGCCCCGCAGCCGACGATCTCGCCGTCGAGCTCGGCCACCCAGAACTCCTGGATGTCCTCGTACAGGGTCACCAGCGCCTTGGCGAGCAGTACCTTGCCGACGTAGGTGTCGATCACGGCCTTCATCGCCCGGACATCGGCCGTCCGGGCCCGGCGTACCAGCGGTTCCACAGTCCTGGAACTTAGCGCCCCCCGGCCGTGCGGGTGTGACGGCGGGCCGCGGGGCAGAATCGGTTCGAGCGCCGAGACGACGAAGCGCCCACGCGACGAAGGAGCGCCATGCGCGAGGCAGTCATCTGCGAGCCGGTCCGCACCCCGGTGGGCCGCTTCGGCGGCGTGTTCACCGCGGTCCCGGTGACCACCCTCGCCGCCGCGGTCATCCGCGCGGTGGTCGCGCGCACCGGCATCGACCCGGCCGTCGTCGAGGACGTCGTGTTCGGACAGTGCCACCCCAACGGCGAGGCGCCCGCGCTCGGCCGGGTCGCCGCGCTCGACGCGGGCCTGCCGGTCAGCGTCCCCGGGGTGCAGGTCGACCGCCGCTGCGGCTCCGGCCTGCAGGCCGTCATCGACGCCGCGATGCGCGTGCAGACCGGTGCGAACGACGTGGTCATCGCAGGCGGCGCGGAGAACATGAGCCAGGTGGAGTTCTACTCCGCGGCCATGCGCTGGGGCGTCAAGGGCACCGGCGTCGAGCTGCGCGACCGGCTCGCCCGCGCCCGCACCACCGCGGGCGGGGTGAACTACCCGGTCGAGGGCGGCATGGTCGAGACCGCCGAGAACCTGCGCCGCGAGTACGGCATCGGGCGCGCCGAGCAGGACGAGCTCTCGGTCCGCTCGCACCAGCGCGCGGTCGCGGCGATCGAGGCGGGCCGGTTCGCCGACGAGATCGTCCCGATCACCGTGCCGGGCAAGTCGGAGGTCGTGGTCGACCGGGACGAGCACCCGCGGCCGGACGCCAACCTGGACGCGCTGGCCAAGCTCAAGCCAATCATGGGCAGGCAGGACCCGGAGGCCACGGTCACGGCGGGCAACGCCAGCGGCCAGAACGACGGCGCCGCGGCCTGCCTGGTGACCACACCGGAGAAGGCGGCCGAACTGGGGCTGCGGCCGTTGGCGCGGCTGGTGAGCTGGGCGGTGGCGGGGGTGGGTCCCGCGACGATGGGGGTCGGGCCGGTGCCCGCTACCGCGCGCGCTTTGTCCCGGGCCGGGCTGACCTTGGCCGAGGTGGACCTGATCGAGCTGAACGAGGCCTTCGCGGCTCAGGTGCTCGCGGTCTCCCGTGAGTGGGGGCTTTCGGCTGGTGACTGGGACCGGGTCAACGTGAACGGGTCCGGGATCTCGTTGGGGCATCCGCTAGGGGCCACTGGGGGGCGGATCCTGGCCACTTTGCTGCGTGAGATGGATCGTCGGGGGGCGCGGTTCGGGCTGGAGACGATGTGCATCGGTGGGGGGCAGGGGTTGGCGGCTGTGTTCGAGCGGGTTGGTTGATCGCGGGGGCTTGCTGCGCTGAGTTGCTACCCGGGGGTTCCCTGTGGGCTTTTGCTACCCGGCGGTCCCTGCTTCCCCTACGCCAAGTGTGACTACGGGCTGAGGGGGTGTGTCAAGGCGGGAAAGATGCCTTGACACACCCCCTCAGCCCGTGTTTGGGCTGCGTATGGGATGCAGGGGGCGGGGTGGTCAGCGGGGTGGGTTGGGTGGCCGGGCTGGGGTTGTGGGGGTGGTTGGGCAGGGCGGGGTCTCGTCGGTGGGGGAGTTGGGGGATTGGGCTGCGGGCTGGGGGCTGGGGGCTGGGCGGCCAAGGTGGGGCCGGGCTGCAGTAGGTGGTGAGGGGACTGGACTGGGGACCGGTCAGATGCGGGGGCGGTGCACTGGTGGCTGGAAGCTGGTGGGTGGGTAGCCAGTCGCCGGAGAAGTGGCTGTTAGCTCGCGTCTAGCTCGTCTCGTAGCTTCTGCGGTGCCCGGGCTCGCCAAGCGTCCAGGAGGACGTCGGCGAGGCTGTCGGGGTCCAAGGTGTTCAGCCTGACCAGCACCGAGGCGTAGCCGTCGTAGTGCGGGGTGGTGAAGTAGCGGTCCGGGTCCTCGGCGATCAGTGCCAGCTTCTCCGACTCGTCGGCGCAGAAGGCGACCAGGGTCTCGCCGTCCTCCTTGATCCGGGCGAAGAGCTTGTCCCGGACGCGGAAGCCCGGTGTGCCGTAAGAGCGCTTCTCGGTCGTGCCCGGCAGGGCCAGTGCTGCTGTTCGGACGTCGTCCTCGGTCACCATGGGGTCATCTTCGGCCGGCTCGGGTGAGCCCACCAGCGCTCGGGTCCAACCGCCGGACACCTGGCGGTTACCCTTTGACCGTGCCTTCCCCGACGTCCAGCCCGTCCAGCTCCCGCCGTGTCGCCATGCTCACGCTCGGCTGCGCCCGCAACGAGGTCGACTCCGAGGAGCTGGCGGGCAGGTTGTCCGGCGGCGGTTGGGAGCTGGTCGACCTCGACCAGGCCGCGCCCGACGTGATCGTGGTCAACACCTGCGGGTTCGTCGAGTCGGCCAAGAAGGACTCGGTGGACATGCTGTTGGCGGCGGCCGACACCGGGGCCAAGGTCGTCGCGGTGGGGTGCATGGCGGAGCGGTACGGCGCGGAGCTGGCCGAGAGCCTGCCCGAGGCGAGCGCGGTGCTCGGCTTCGACCACTACCCCGACCTGGCCGAGCGGCTCGGCGAGGTGGTCGCGGGGGCGACCATCGCCTCGCACGTGCCGGTCGACCGGCGCACGCTGCTGCCGATCTCCCCGGTCGAGCGGCGCGACACCGACGTCACCGTCCCGGGCCACGCCTGGGGGCCCACCGTGGCCCGCAAGCGGCTCGACGACGGACCGGTGGCCTCGCTCAAGATCGCTTCGGGGTGTGACCGGCGCTGCTCGTTCTGCGCCATCCCGTCCTTCCGGGGCTCGTTCGTCTCCCGGCACCCCGACGAGATCGTCGCCGAGGGGGTCTGGCTGGCGGGGCAGGGCGCCCGCGAGGTGGTGCTGGTCAGCGAGAACTCCACCTCCTACGGCAAGGACCTCGGCCGCGAGCACGCGGGCCAGGGCGCGCTGGAGGCGGTGATCACCCGGCTGGCGGCCATCCCGGGGATCGACCGGGTCCGCGTGTCCTACCTGCAGCCCGCCGAGACCCGCCCCAACCTGGTGCGCGCGATCGCCACCACCCCGGGGGTGGCCGACTACTTCGACATGTCCTTCCAGCACGCCAGCGAGCCGGTGCTGCGCCGGATGCGGCGGTTCGGCAACACCGAGTCCTTCCTCGGGCTGGTCGAGCAGATCCGGGCGCACTCGCCCGGCGCGGGCATCCGGAGCAACGTGATCGTCGGGTTCCCGGGCGAGACCGAGGACGACGTCGACGAGCTCGCCCGCTTCCTGACCGGCGCCAAGCTCGACGCGGTCGGGGTGTTCGGCTACTCCGACGAGGACGGCACCGAGGCCGAGGGCCTCGACGGCAAGCTCGACGCCGACACCATCGGCGCCCGGGTCGCCCGGATCTCCCAGCTCGCCGAGGAGCTCACCGCCCAGCGCGCCGAGGACCGGATCGGTTCGGAGGTGGTGGTGCTGGTCGAGCGCGCCGAGTCCGAGGACGAGGACTGCGTCGGCCGCGCCGCCCACCAGGCGCCCGAGGTCGACGGGGAGTGCGTGGTCCTCGACGGCGAGAAGTACGAGGTCGGTGACTTGGTACGGGCCCGGGTGGTCGACACCGAGGGTGTCGACCTGGTCGTCGAGGCCATCGAGGTGCTGCCCCGCGTGGAACCGGGGTCGCAATGAGCTCGGCGGCGACCGGTGGACCCGGTGAGACCGTCGGCGACGAGGGCTGCGTCCCGGCCCCGGCCACCGGCGAGCTGCCACCGGTGCGCGCGGTGCCCGCCCAGGCCACCGCGCACCCCCAGGCCGCCGTGGAACCCGGTCACCCGGTCCTGCCGGAGCCGACCGAGGTGCCGCTGCTGAACGTGGCGAACCTGCTCACCCTGTCCCGCCTGGTCCTGGTCCCGGTCTTCCTGGCCGCGCTGTTCGCCGGGGACGGCACCGACACCACGTGGCGGCTGATCGCGTTCGCGGTGTTCGCGGTCGCCTCGATCACCGACCACGTGGACGGGTGGCTGGCCCGCAAGCACGGCCTGATCACCGATTTCGGCAAGATCGTCGACCCGATCGCGGACAAGGCGCTCACCGGTGCCGCCCTGGTCGGGCTGAGCGTGCTCGGCGAGCTGCCCTGGTGGATCACGCTGGTGATCGCCGCCCGCGAGGTCGGGGTGACCCTGCTGCGGTTCTGGGTCATCCGGCACGGGGTGATCCCGGCCAGCCGCGGCGGCAAGCTCAAGACCCTCACCCAGGTCTTCGCCATCGGCCTGTTCCTGCTGCCGCTGCCCTCGTGGCTCACGCCGTTCTCCTGGACGATGATGGGCGCGGCCGTGGTGCTCACCGTGGTCACCGGCGTGGACTACGTGATCCGCGCCATCCGGCTGCGTGCCCGGGGCCTGCGCGCCGTCCCCCAGTGACTGCAGAGCCCCTCGTGAGCGGTTTGCTCACCGGGTTGCCCGCCGAGCAGCTCACCGCCGTGGTCGCGGCCCTGCGCGCACGAGGCGAGACCGTCGCTACCGCCGAGTCCCTGACCGCTGGTCTCCTCACCGCCGCCCTCACGAGCGTCCCCGGCTCCAGTGCCGTCGTGCGCGGGGGAGTGGTCGTCTACGCCACCGAGCTCAAGACCAGCCTGGCAGGCGTACCCGAGACCCTCTTGGCCGAGCGAGGTCCGGTAGACGCCGAAGTTGCCGTAGCGTTGGCCGAGGGCGCCCGTGACCGTTGCGGCGCGTCCATCGGGATCGGACTGACCGGCGTCGCGGGTCCTGATCCACAGGACGGTAAGCCGGTCGGCACTGTCTACGTCGCCTTGGCCGGTCCACGGGGAGTCCGGTCGGTAGCGTTGACGGAGCCCGGTAGCCGCGAGTCGGTTCGGGCGGGCGCGGTGCGTGCGGCCCTTCAGCTGCTCGCCCACGACCTGGGTACGCTCGACGGGTGAGCCCGATGTCACCGTCAGTACCCGAGTGCGCGTACCGCGCGCGGGTCGGGTGCGGTGCGTACCGGGAACATCCCGCCAGTCCCACTCGTTCGCTCTTGGCGGATTACCCGGGAAGTCGCTGCGCCGTGTCAGTGCCTCTCGGTAACGTTGTCACTGTGACGGCCACGCGCGGTCCCCGCTCAGGCTCCTGCTCTCGGGCGGGAGCGGCGCGCGGACCGGCCCCGTCGAGGAAGGGAGGTGCGCGATGACCGTGCTGTTGCGCGAGGCGATCGGTGATCGGCTCCGACACGCCCGCACCAACCAGCAGCGCACGCTGCGCGAGGTCTCCCGTTCGGCCCGGGTCAGCCTGGGCTACCTCTCCGAGGTCGAACGCGGGCGCAAGGAGGCCTCCAGCGAGCTTCTGGCCGCGATCTGCGACGCCCTGGAGCTGCCGCTCTCCGAGCTGCTCTACCACGTCGCCTCCGACATCGGCGCGCTCACCTCGGTGGAGAGCGTGGTCCCCGACCCGGTCGAGGCCGCCGACGGCAGGCGCGAGCCCGCCCCGCGCGCCGGGGTCGAGGGCGGCAGGCTGGTGCCCGCGGTGGTCGGGGAGAACCTGGCCGACCTGCGCATCCAGCCGGTGCTGACGCACCGCATCGACACCACCCTCAAGACCACCAGGGCGGGCGCGGTGTTCGCCGCCTGACCTGCTCGGCGCCCAGTTCGCACGGTCCGGTCGCCCGGGGTCATGTCCGCATGGCCCCGGGCGGTCGCGCGTCCGGGCACCGCGCCAAGCTGACCGGGGTCCGGGATGACCCCGAAGGGCGGTCCGGTTCCTCAGGGCCGATATCGGAGTGATCCCTGATTTCTGCCGGGTCCGGTGGAACAGCGCGGACGCACCTGACACGATGGAACCCACAGCGGTGCCGGGGCGTTGCCGTTTCGTCGGTGTGCGTGGCAGCGATGGGTCCAGTGACCGGCACAGGGAAAGAAGGCAGGCGGAGGAGATGGCCAACCCGTTCGTGAAGTTCTGGAAGTACCTGATGGCGTCGTTCTCGTCGAAGATCGACGAGCACGCCGACCCCAAGGTGCAGATCCAGCAGGCCATCGAGGAGGCCCAGCGCCAGCACCAGGCCCTCTCGCAGCAGGCCGCCGCGGTGATCGGCAACCAGCGCCAGCTCGAGATGAAGCTCAACCGCCAGCTCGGCGACGTGGAGAAGCTGCAGGCCTCCGCCCGCCAGGCGCTGGTGCTCGCCGACGAGGCCCGGGCCAAGGGTGACGAGCAGAAGGCCACCCAGTTCGAGAACGCCGCGAGCAGCTTCGCCACCCAGCTGGTCACCGCCGAGCAGGGCATCGAAGACCTCAAGACGCTGCACGACCAGGCGCTGCAGGCCGCGGGCCAGGCCAAGCAGGCCGTCGAGCGCAACGCGATGGTGCTGCAGAACAAGCTGGCCGAGCGCACCAAGCTGCTCAGCCAGCTCGAGCAGGCCAAGATGCAGGAGCAGGTCTCCCGCTCGCTCAACCAGATGAGCGAGCTGGCCGCGCCGGGCAACACCCCCTCGCTGGAGGAGGTCCGCGACAAGATCGAGAAGCGGTACACCACCGCGCTCGGGTCCGCGGAGCTGGCGCAGAACTCGGTGCAGGGCCGGATGATGGAGGTCCAGGTCTCCACCACCGAGCTCGCCGGCCGGTCCCGGCTCGACCAGATCCGCGCCTCGATGGGCGGCGGCCAGGTCGCGGGCCAGGTCACCAGCGGCGCCACCCCGGCGGCCGCGCCGAGCAACATCCAGGCCGAGATCCAGCAGCGGGTGGCCAAGGAACAGCAGGCCAACCCCCAGGCGGGCGCGTAGAAGCAGGCAGCGATGGGGCCGCGGCGGCACGAGCTGATCAAGATCGGCGGTGAGCTGGTCACCCAGCACCTCCGCGGTCCCTACGCCGAACAGGTGCGCAACGCCCTGTCCGGCTGGCGCGACCCGCGCGCCAAGGCGCTGCGCCGCAGGCGCAAGGCGGTCCGGCGCACCAAGCTGTGGGCGGGCACCGGCGTCACCACCGGCGCGGGCGCGGTGGTGGTCGACGTCGCCGTGGCCAACCCCGGCGGGGGCGTCGCTGTCCTGATCGGCGCGGCCGTGGTCTCCGGGGTCGCCGCCATCTCCTCCGGCGTCAGCACGTGGCGGCTGCACCGCGAGCCGCTGCCCGAGCCGGTCGCCGCCCCGGTCGCGCTGCCCGGCCGCGGGTCGGCCGCCCGGGAGCCGATGCGCAGGCTCACCGAGGCCGAGGACACCCTGCGCGAGGCCCTCACCCAGCTCTCCCGCGCGGCCCTGGTGCCGCCGGACGCGGTCACCGAGGCCCGGGAGACCGGTGCCGAGGCCGCCACCGCGCTGCGCGCCGTCGCGGCCCGTCTGCAGGTCGTGGAGCGGGCCCGCGAGCACGCCCCGCCGCTGGAGCGCGGCCACCTCACCGAGAGCGTCCGGCGGCTGGCCGCCCAGGTCGACGAGGGCCTCGACGGCTACGGCGCCCTGGTCGCCGCCGCCGCGCACGCGCTGGCCGCCAGTTCCACCGCGGCACCGACGCACGCCCTCACCGACGCGACCGACCGCCTGGCCGCGCTCGCCTCGGCCCTGCGCGACCTGACCCAGCCCTGACCAGCATTGACCGGCGTCGACCCAGCACGGACCGGTGCCGACCCGGCGCTGATCCCGCGCTGACCTGGCGCTGACCCCACTGTGACCCGGCGCTGACCGTGGGCCGCCATCCGGCTAAATCCCGGTACCGGCAGTAGCGTTGCGGGATCCCCGGCCGACACATCTGGCATCCGTCCTGTCCGGCGGTCATTCACCCGTCCGTGACCGAGTTCACGGCCGAAGGCGCGTCATGAGCACGCAACGTAGACGTGTCTCCGGTGACAGAGCCCGCGAGAGGAGCACGCGATGGACGACGTGACCACCTGCAGTCACCTCCGCCAGGTTGTAACCGCCCGGGTCGCCGCGATGGCCGACTACGAGGACGAGTTCTGGGCCATCGCCGACGGCTGCGGGGTCGACCGCGCCCGGGCGGGCCACATGCTCGACATCGCCGTCGACTGGATCGGCGCGGGCCGCGCCGAGTCGGCCGACCCGTACGCGCTCGCCCTTTCCTGGATGCCCAGCTGACCTCGGTCACCCGAGGTGACGGTTTCGCCCCGCCGGCGCGCCGGAGGCGGCAACCACTAGGGCATCCGTGTGAACATCACGGTGTCGTATCGACTGATCGACTACGTGCTGTGGCACCATGCACGGCAGCAAGCCGGGGCTCACGGGCGGGTGGAGGCGGCGTTGACGTTGTGGTCCGTGCACGGCGACGGCCGCCGTGTCCGCGACGGCGCGGTCGTCGCCCCGAACGAGCGGCTGAGCTGGCCGTTGACGATCGGGCTCGGCGTCCAGCACGTGGCCGCGATGTTCAGCGCCACGGTGCTCGTGCCCACCCTCACGCACTTCCCGGTCAGCACCACGCTGCTGTTCTCCGGGGTGGGCACACTGCTCTTCCTGGTGATCACCCGCAACCGGATCCCCAGCTACCTCGGCTCCTCGTTCGCCTTCATCGCCCCGCTGACCGCCGCGGCCAACTACGGCATGGCCACCCAGCTGGGCGCGGTGCTGGTGGCCGGGCTGCTGCTGATGGGCGTGGGCGTGGCGGTCAAGGCGCTGGGGGTGCGGCTGCTGGAGTCGGTCATGCCGCCGGTGGTCACCGGCGCGGTGATCGTGCTGGTCGGGCTGAACCTGGCGCCGACGGCCACCCGGTCCTTCGCCGCGCAGCCGCTGATCGCGCTGCTCACCCTGTCGGTGATCGTCTTCTGCGCGGTCGTCCCGCACGGGCTGCTGTCCCGGGTGTCGGTGCTCGCCGGGATCGCCGTCGGCTGGCTGGTCGCGGCCCTGGCGGGCGTGCTCGACCAGAGCAGGCTCGCCGCGCTGGGCAACGCCGCCTGGTTCGGGCTGCCGGAGTTCCACGCCCCGGTCGTGCGGCCCACGGTGATCCTGCTGGTCATCCCGGTGGTGATCGTGCTGGTCGCGGAGAACGTCGGGCACGTCAAGGCGGTCGCCGCGATCACCGGCCGCGACCTCGACGGCAGCGTGGGCGACTCGCTGATCGCCGACGGCCTGGCCACCGCGCTGGCGGGCTCGGGCGGCGGCTCGGGCACCACGACCTACGCGGAGAACATCGGCGTTATGGCCGCCACCCGGGTGTACTCCACCGCCGCCTACGCCGTGGCCGGGATCACCGCGGTGGTGCTGTCGCTGTGCCCGAAGTTCGGTGCCCTGGTCAACACCATCCCCGACGGCGTCCTGGGCGGTGCCACGATCCTGCTCTACGGCATGATCGCGCTGGTCGGCGTGCGGATCTGGCTGGCCGACCGGGTCGACTTCGGCGACCCGGTGAACCTCACCGTGGTGGCCGTGGCGATCGTCGCCGGGGTGGGCGACCTCAAGATCGCCATCGGCGGGATGACCGTCGGCGGTATCGCCTGGGGCTCGATGACCGTGGTGGTGCTCTACCCGCTGCTGCGCTGGGTGCGGCTGCGCCGCGACGGCGGCGGCGAGGTCACCGGGCGGCGACCGCGCGGTTGATCCGGCGCACCAGCGGCGGGCCCTCGAAGACGAAGCCGGTGTAGAGCTGGACCAGGCTCGCGCCCGCGTCGAGCATCCGCAGCGCCCCGTCCGCGTCGAAGATCCCGCCGACGCCGATGATCGGCAGCCTGCCACCGGTCTCCTTGGCCACGAACGCCACCACGTCCCGGGCCCGGTCGGCCAGCGGCCGCCCGCTGAGCCCGCCCGCCTCGGCACCGGTGGCGGTGTCGGCGGCGGCCAGGCCGTCGCGACCGAGCGTGGTGTTGGTGGCGATCACGCCCGCGACCTGGTGGTCGGCGCACACCTGGAGCACCTCCGCGATCGCCCGGTCGGTCAGGTCCGGGGCGATCTTGACCAGCAGCGGCCGGGGCGGGCCGCCGCCCGCGAGGATCACCGACTCCCGGTGCAGCTCGCTGACCAGCGCGTCGAGCGCGGCGGCGTCCTGCAGGCCGCGCAGGCCCGGGGTGTTCGGCGAGCTGACGTTGATCGCGAAGTAGTCGCCGTGCGCGTAGAGCGCGCGCAGCGAGTGCCGGTAGTCGGCGACTGCCTCCTCGACCGGGGTGACCTTCGACTTGCCGATGCTGATGCCCAGCGGCACGCCGACCGGGCCCAGCCCGCGCAGCCGGGCCGCCAGCGCCTCCGCCCCGGCGTTGTTGAAGCCCATCCGGTTGATGATCGCCTCGCTCGCGGGCAGCCGGAACAGCCGCGGCGCCGGGTTGCCCGGCTGCGGGTGCCGGGTGACCGTGCCCACCTCGACGAAGCCGAAGCCCAGCGCGGGCCACGCGCGCAGCGCCCGGCCGTCCTTGTCCATCCCGGCCGCCAGCCCGACCACCCCGGGGAACGACACCCCGAACACCGTGTGCCGCTCGCGGGTGCCGAACACCCGGCGCAACCCGGACACCGCGGGACGAACCCGGGCGAGCCGGGTCAGCCCGGCCATGGTGCGCTCGTGGGCGACCTCGGGGTCACCCCCGCCGAGGGAGAACAGGGCACGCCGGAGGAGCTGCTTGTAGGCCACCGCGTCATCGTGTCACCCGCCCCGGTGGACCATGATGGACGGTGTGACCGACGCCGATGACCTGTACGGACTGCCCAGGGCGGACTTCATCGCCGCCCGCCGGGAGCTGGCCCGCCGGGTCCGCGACGCGGGCGACCGCGCGGCCGCGGCGGAGATCGAGAAGCTGCCCAAGCCGACCACCGCGGCCTGGCTGGTCAACCAGCTGGTGCGGGCGCACCCGGACGCGGTCGAGGACCTGCTGGCCCTGGGCACCCGGCTGCGCGACGCGCACGGCCGGGCGGCGGGTCCGGAGCTGCGGGAGCTGGGTCGGGAGCGCACCGAGCTGGTCCGCTCGCTGGTGAAGCTCTCCGGTACCGGCCTGAGCGAGGCGATCACCCGCGAGCTGGAGGACATGTTCGGCACCGCCGTCGCCGACGAGGCGGCGGGGGAGACGCTGCGGGCGGGCAGGTTGGCCACCGCCAAGGACCTGCGGGTCGAGCAGACGTGGCCGGGGCTGACGCTGGCGCCCTCGCCGCCCACCGCCCGTGAACCCGCCCGGCAGGCCACGAAGCCCAAGCCGGGTGGCGCCGCGGACCGCAGGCGCAAGGCACTGGCCGAGGCGAAGGCGGCGGTGAAGGACGCCGAGTCCGACCGGGCCGACGCCGACCGGGCGGTCCGCGCGGCCGAGGACGGGGTGGCGGCGGCGGAGCAGCGGGTCCGCGAGCTCAACGCCGAACTGGACGCTGCCGAACACGCCGAGCTAGACGCCCGCAGACAGCTCCAAGCGGCCCGTCGCGACGCGAAGGCGGCCGAGCGCACAGCAGGAATGACTTGGCGGCGGCTGCAGCAGGTGGAGGCGGCGGACTGAGACCCGCGGCCGTCGAGCGGTGGATCAGCCCGGCGGGTCGTCTGCCCGGGCCTGGACAGGAGACAGCCCTCGGGCGCGCTCCCGGTTTCCGACAAGGTGGCGGACCGGGCCCGGGGCGGACTGGTTCCCGGGTGCCCGAGGGCTGGGTGACTGCCCGGTATTCGCCGACCACACGCCCGCGCCAACGGCACCGGAACTGCCGGTGTCAGCCGTGTGCGCCAGGCCGGCTGCCATCTCGATGGATGGGGTGGTCCTAGCGGACAGCCACCTCACGAGTCCTGTGCGAAATCACCGTTGGACCACCTCCTCTCTCGTGTACTGACGAACTTAGGCGCTTCCCGGCGAGCCGACAACGGGATTTTCGCGGCGGTCCGGAGGGTGCTGCTAGGGTGATCAACCACATACTCCCCGTGTGTGAATATCACTCACTGGTCGGACCGCGAGGGGTCTCTACGGTGCGGACACTGCTCGACCGACCCGGCCGGGTGGCGGTAGGCGTGGTCGTCGGTTCGGTCGCCGCCGCCCTGTTCTACGAGGGGTTGGCGAGTGCGCCCGCGCCGGACTTACCCGGCGCCAGACCTGCCGCCGAGGCGGTGCCCGTGCCCGCCCCGGCGGCCGAGACCGACACCGGTCGAGTGGTCCAAGTCGGGACTGTGGTGCGCTCGGTCCCGTCCACGCCGGGTGGCAGTGGCGCCACCGACACCACCGCGGTCACGACCGATCGGTCGAGCAACGCCGCCGTGAGCACGACCGAGCCACCGCCGACGACGGTGTCGACCACCACCGCGGATCCGGTGCCGCCCACGACCACCATCACCACGACGGTGCCGCCGGTCATCACCACCACCACCACCACGACGACCACGAGGCGCACCACGACCACGCGCCCGCACTGCGGTCTGATCTTCTGCTAGCCGGCCCGGTCACCCGCTACGCCGCCGGGCCCGGTTGGCAGTGCGGGCAGAAGTAGGCGACCCGCTCGTGCACGTCCGAACCCTGGACGCCCGCGACGACCCGGCCCCCGCAGCGCAGGCAGCCGCCGCGCCGCCGCCCGTACACCCACAGCTGCCGGTCCTTCGCCTGTTCCCCGGTGGTGTTCCGGTCGACGCTCATCTTGTTGTGGTCCAGCAGCTTCCGGCTCAGCTCCACCGCGAGTCGAGCGTCCACACCGGACACCGGGGTCCACGGCGACACGCCGAGCAGGTAGCAGATCTCGGCCTTGTACACGTTGCCCACCCCCGCCATCACCCGTTGGTCCAGCAGGGCCAAGCCGATCTCCCGCTCCGGTTCAGCGGTCAGCCTGGCCACCGCCTCGTCCACATGCGACGGTCCCCAGGTCGGGTCGAGCAGGTCCGGTCCCAGGTGGGCGACCAGGCGGTCCTCCTCGTCGGTGGGCACCAGCGCCATCTCGTGCAGGTTGAACCCGATGGCCTGCTGCTCGGCGGTCACCAGCACCGCGCGCGCCTGGAACGCGGGTCGCCGCCAGCGCCCGCGCGCCGGGTACACCTGCCACGCGCCGTCCATGCCCAGGTGGTTGCGCAGCGACAGGTCGCGGTCGAACCGCACGAACAGGTGCTTGCCCACCGTGCGGACCCCGACCACCACCCGGCCGCTCAAGTCCACAGTGGACAACCGGGGGTGTCGGAGGTCGCCGCGCACCAGGGACTTCCCGGTCAGCACCGAGAGCGTGGCCGCGGTGCGGTAGACGGTGTCGCCCTCGGGCATCAGCTCACTCGCCCGAGGCCTCGTCGTCGGGCCAGGCGATCGCCTGGTGCCTGCCGTGCCCGCCGGTGCGCAGCACGCGCGCCAGCAGCAGGTTGAACGCCAGCGCCACCTCGCGCGCGCCCGGGGTGTGCCACTGGTGGATCGGCATGCACGCGCCCTGGGCCTGCTGCACCGCCAACCGGTCCGGCAGCGCGACCGGCATCACCAGCGACCCGAAGCTCTCCCGCAGCTCGGCGATGCGGAACTGGTGCTCGTAGGAGTGCGTGCGGACCTTGTTGACCACCACGCCCAGCGGCACCAGGTCCGGGTTGTGCTCGCGCCGGGTGTCCTCGACCGCCTCGAACGCCCGCTGCGCGCCGGACACCGCGTACAGCGTGGGCTCGGTCACCAGCAGCGCCCCCTGCGCGGCCACCAGCGCCGAGCGGGTGAGCCTGCCCAGCGACGGCGGGCAGTCCATCAGCACCAGCTGGTAGGGCAGCTCGCCCTCGGCCAGCAGCGAGCCCAGCTCGGCCAGCGCCCGGCCCAGCTTCTCCAACCTGCGCAGGCCCGGGTCCGGGTCGTTGAGCGACTCCAGCTCCTCGGAGCCGACCAGCACGTCGACCTCACCGCTCCACGCGCTCGGCGCGATCGCCGCGCGCAGCACCGCCGGGCGCGGGGTCTCCAGCACGTCGGCGAGGGTGGCCTCGGTCTCGGCCGGGTCCAGCGTGGCCGTGGCGTTGCACTGCGGGTCGAGGTCGACCACCAGCGTGCGCGCCCCCCGGCGCAGGGCGGCCGAGGCCAGACCGAGCACCACCGTGGTCTTCCCCACGCCACCCTTGAGGCTGAGCACCGCCACCGTTTGCACGACCTAGACCTTAGAGTCTCTACAGTTCGTGTCCATGCGACCGGATGCTGTTCGCCGAGTGCTCGACGCCGAGCTGACCGCCGCCCGCCACCGCCGCGCGGGCGAGGCCCCGCGGGTGCTCGACGTCGGGGGCGGCAGCGGCGTCCTCGCCGTCGCGCTGGCCGCCGAGGGCTGCTCGGTCACCGTCGTGGAGCCCAGCCCCAACGCCCTGGCCACCCTGCACCGCCGCGCCCAGGAGGCCGGGGTGGCCGACCGGATCACCGCCGTGCAGGGCGACAGCGACGCCCTCGACCAGCTGGTCGGCGCGGGCTCGGCCGACCTGGTGCTGGCCCACGGGCTGCTCGAGGTGGTCGACGACCCGGCGGTCACGGTCACCGCGCTCGCGGGCGCGCTCGCGCCGGGCGGGGTGCTCTCGGTGCTGGTGGCGAACCGGTTCGCCGCCGTGCTGCACCGCGCGATCTCCGGGCGGCTCGTCGACGCCCGCAGGCTGCTCGACGACCCGGCGGGCACGCTGGGCGGCCCGGGCGAGGCCCTGCTGCGCCGCTTCGACGTCGAGGGCCTGCGCGCGCTGCTGGCGGGCGGCGGGCTGGCCGTCGAGCTGATCCAGGGCCACTCGGTCGTCGCCGACCTGGTCACCGGCTCGGTGCTGGAGGCCAACCCGGGCGGCCCGGACGCGCTCGCCGAGCTGGAGCTGGTGGCCGCGGTCACCCCGCCGCTGCGCGACATCGCCACCCGGTTGCACGGGGTCGCCCGCCGCTGAGGGCGCTGTCGGTGGCCTGTGGTTGGCTCGGGTCATGGGGCGCAGCGGTGACCTGCCCAGGGGGCTGGTCGAGCGGTACCGGGCCGGTCCGGACGGGTGGCCGGACGACACCGGCTGCCCGATGCTGCACGTCGACATGGACGCCTTCTACGCCTCGGTCGAGATCCGCGAGCGGCCGGAGCTGGTCGACCGCCCGGTGGTCGTGGGCGGCGTGGGTGTGCGGGGTGTGGTGTCCTCGGCCAACTACCTGGCCCGCACCTTCGGCGTCCGCTCGGCGATGCCCACCAGCCAGGCCCGCAGGCTGTGCCCGCAGGCGGTGTTCCTGCCGCCCACCTTCGCGCTCTACCAGGAGGTCTCGGCGGGGGTGCTGGCGATCTTCCGCGAGATCACCCCGCTGGTCGAGCCGCTGAGCCTGGACGAGGCGTTCCTGGACGTCTCCGGCGCCCTGCGCAGGCTCCGCACGACACCGGCCGGGGTCGGCGCGCGGATCCGCGAGCGCGTGCGGGCCGAACACGGGATCGTCTGCTCGGTCGGGGTCGGGCCGACCAAGTTCGTCGCCAAGCTCGCCTCCGGCCTGGCCAAACCGGACGGCATGCTGGTCGTGCCGCGCGGGGAGATCACCGACTTCCTGCACCCGCTCCCGGTGTCGGCGCTGTGGGGTGTGGGCAAGCGCACGGCCGAGCGGCTGGCCGACGTCGGCCTGGAACGGGTCGCCGACGTCGCGGCCGCGCCACTGCCCCGACTGCGCCGGATGCTCGGCGTGGCGATGGCCGAACACCTGCACGCCCTGGCCTCCGGCCACGACGACCGCGCGGTCCAACCGTCGAACGTGGAGAAGTCCATCGGCGCCGAGGAGACCTTCGAGGTCGACCACTTCGACCGGGCCCTCCTCAAACGCGAGCTACTGAGGCTGTCCGAGCGAACCGCGGCGTCGCTGCGCGCACGCGGACTGCGCGGCCGAACGGTCTCGATCAAGGTCCGCTACGCCGACTTCACCACGATCAGCCGCGCCAAGACGCTGATGGTGGCCACCGACGTGACCCAGGAGATCTACCGCACCGCGATCCAGCTCCTCGACGAGCAGACACCACCTGGCGCGGTGCGGCTGATCGGCGTGCGGGTCGAGCAGTTGGGCACCGGCGGCTCCGAGCAGTTGGCGCTGGACGCGCCTGAACAGGGTTGGCGAGAGGCAGACCAAGCGGCTGACCGCGCTCGCTCGAAGTTCGGCACAGCGGCGATCCGACCCGCGGCGCTGCTGGGCAACCGACCGGACCGGGCGGGCGCCACCGAACCCAAGCCCGACAAGCCCGCGCCCGCTCCGTAGCGCTTGGGCGGGTGCCGTCGGGGCTTGCTGTGGTGGTGCTCGACTGGGTGGACTGCATCTGTGCGGGGCACCAAGCCCCTACCGCGCACCCCCACCGAACCCCAGCCGCCACAAGAGATTCGGGCGCAGGTCACCATCCCGACGGATACCTCCGGTAATCACCTGACTACAGGAACTCCGACCGGGAGGTTGCACCGCCGATGACCCGCCGTCTTGCCGCCCTCGCCACCGGGCTCGCGATCGCCGCCGCGACCGTGGTGGCGGTCGCGCCCCAGGCCGCCGCCGCACCGTCCGACCTGGCCCTGGCCACCCGTTGGGCGCCGATCCACTACCAGGACACCGATTCCAGCGACTACGACGCCGACTACCTGTCGAAGGTCGACTTCGACGGCGAGTGGAACACCCTGAACAACTGGGAGGACCAGGACGACGTCCTGTCCCGGCTCACCGGCGCGGTCTACTTCTCCGTGGTGGAGACCGGAACGCACTGGTTCCTGGCCTACTCCTTCTACCACCCGCGCGACTGGGAGGACGTCCCCGACCCGTTCGGCCTGCTCACCCACGAGAACGACATGGAGGGCGTGCTGCTCACCGTCCGCAAGGACGGCTCCACCTACGGCGCGCTGGAGGCCATGGTCACCGTGGCGCACACCGACTTCTACTCCTACGTCCCCGCGGGCAGCGCGTTCACCAGCGGTCGGGAGAGCGTCGACGGGCAGATCACGCTCCAGACCTACAACGGCGCCGCGCACCCCACCACCTTCCAGGAGGCCAAGGGGCACGGCGTCTACGCCAAGAACGCCGACCACGCGCCCGACGGCGACGGTGTCGTCTACTACCCGAGCGGCACCGCCGAGGTTCCGGCGAGCGGCACGGACAGCTTCGTCGGCTACACCCTGGTCGACACCTTCGCCGCGGGCGGGCTGTGGGCGCGGCGGGCCAACAGCGAGACCTACGCCTCACTCGGCACCTTCCGCGGTGACAACGGCAAGGACAACGCCGCCAACACCGCGTGGGGTTGGGACGACGGCAACGACGGCGGTGACCTGCCCCGGGGCCTGCTCGCCACCGACCCGGCCTACCTGGTCGGCCAGTACTTCGCGGGCGAGGGGAACTTCGGGACGACCTACCTCCGAAACTCCTACCGATAAGCGCGTTTGAAGTCGATCGCGTCGGGGTACCAGCAAGAGGGTCCTGCCCCGCGATCTTCTCGCTGTGGGGCGGGGTGGCGAGGGCACCGGGGCACGCCTCAGGTGCGAATCCCACCCCGCTCCACATTTTCCCGCATCGCGGTACGGTCCACGCCAGCGTTTGGACGGCAGGAGGAAGAGTGTCTGAGGTCGAAACCAGCCCGGTCGCGCGCACCCACGGGGTGCGCGACGTCGAGGTGCGCGTGTGGGCCGACGCCGAACAGGTCCCGTTGCTCCGGTCGTTCGCCGCGGACATCGCGATGCGGATGGACTTCGACCTCGACGCCATCGAGGACCTGCGGATGGCGGTGGACGAGGCGTGCTCGCTGCTGGTCCGCGCCGCCGCGGCCGACACCGCGCTCTACGCGTGGTTCGAGCCCCAGGAGTACGGCATCCGGGTCCGGGTCCAGGTCGACGCCGAGCGCGCGCAGCCGCCCTCGGCGGACCCGATGGGCTGGCAGATCCTGACCGCCCTGGCGGCCTCGGTGACCGAGGACGTCGAGGCGGTCGAGGGCGGTCACCGGATCCGGGTCGAGCTGCTGGCCGTGCCGGGTCCGGCCGGAGTGGGGCCACGGTGACCGAGTCCGCCAAGGAGGACAGCGGCGAGACCAAGGACGCCAAGGACGCTAGAGACGCCGACCGGTTCCGCGAACTGGCCGAGCTCGCCCTTGACGACCCGCGCCGCGCGACGCTGCGCGGTGACCTGGTCGCCGACCACATCGACCTCGCCCGCAACCTCGCCCGCAAGTTCGACCGGCGCGGGGACCAGCTCGAGGACCTGGTCCAGGTCGCGACGATCGGCCTGATCAAGGCGGTCGACCGGTTCGAGGCCGACCGGGGCAACTTCTACGCCTTCGCCATCCCCACGATCATGGGGGAGCTGCGCAGGCACTTCCGCGACACCGGGTGGGCGGTCCGGGTGCCGCGCCAGCTCAAGGAGCTGCACGTCACGGTGGCGGCGGGACGCAACGAGCTGAGCCAGAAACTGGGTCGGGCGCCCAAGCCGAGCGAGCTGGCCGAGCACCTGGGCCTGACCAAGGAGCAGGTCTACGAGGCCCTGGTCGCCAGCGCGGCCAAGCAGGGCACCTCGCTCGACGCGCGGCTGGCCGAGCCCTCCGGCGACCGCTTCGGCTACGAGGACGACCGGCTCGCCGAGGTCGACAACAGGCGTGCCCTCGGTCCGCTGCTGGCCGAGCTGCCCGAGCGCGAGCAGAAGATCATCGTGCTGCGGTTCTTCCGCGGTCTCTCGCAGGCGGACATCGCCCGCCGGGTCGGCGTGTCCCAGATGCAGGTGTCCCGGCTGCTGGCCAAGACGCTGGAGCGGCTGCGCGCCGCTCTCGGCGAGGACACACTGGCGGGCTGAGTGAGTCACCCGCCAGTCCCTGCCAGGTCAGGAGACCCGAACCGCCCGGCGCCGCTGCGCGATCAGGGTCCGGCGCTCGCCCTCGCCCATCGCGCCCCAGATGCCGTAGGGCTCCTGCACGGCGAGCGCGTGCTCACGGCACTGCTCGAGCACGGGGCAGGCGCGGCAGACGGCCTTGGCGCGCTCCTCGCGGGCGTGCCGGGCGGGGCCGCGCTCGGCGTCGGGGTGGAAGAACATCATGCTGTCGGCACCGCGGCAGGAGCCGTTGAGCTGCCAGGCCCACTCGTCGGAGACGGGCTTGGGCAGTCGCGTGATCTCGGCCATGGCTGGTTCCTTCCTCGGTTCCCGCTCCGCACAGCGGGTTCGTCCGGGAACTACCCCGGGCTCCCACGGCCGAAACGGGGAACCCGCAACCGGTCATACGGCCGTCTGGAACACCTGGTGGGCGCGCTGCCCACCGGGGAGGCAACTAGTGTGGCGTCGGCCTGGACGGCGGCGCACGGGCGCGGCGGCACGGCCGGCGCGAGGAAGGACCGATAGTGGAGATCAACAGCGAGGGCACCGACCCGGTCGTCGTCTCGGTCACCGGCGAGGTGGACCTGGCCACCGCGCCACAGCTGGAGCAGGCCCTGGCCGACGGTCTCGGCCAGCCGGGCGCCACCGGCGTCCGGGTCGACCTCTCCGGTGTGGAGTTCATGGACTCGGCCGGTCTGCGGGTGCTGGTCGCGGCGCTGCGCAAGGCCGAGGAGAGCGGGCGCACCCTGGTCCTGGACGCCCCGCACGAGCGGGTCCGGCGGATCATCGAGATCACCGGTCTGGCCGAGGTGTTCGGGCTGGCCGACCGGGCCTGAGCCGCGGCCGGTCCGCGGGCATTGGTTCACCGCGGGCCGATCGGGGTATCCCAACCGGCGTGAAGGCAGCGGTTTCCGGTCTCGCAGAGCCGGTGGGGAGCGTGGTCGGCCCCGTGCGGAGGGGTCCGCGCGGTTCGGCGGCCGCACAGCATCGACGGCGGGCGATCCGCGCGCGAGGGGTGGTGGCAGGTGACGTGAGCGAAGCGGCGAATACCAGCCGGGTGCGTCATCTGGCCACCCGCCTGCCACCGGACACCCGGTCGGCGGGCGAGGCCAGGGACTTCGTCACGACCGCGCTGCGGTCGTGGGGCGTGGGCGAGGCGCTGGTCTGCGACGTGGTCCTGGCGGCCTCGGAGCTGGTCACCAACGCGATCGAGCACAGCACGGGCGACATCGGCGTCGAGATGTCCATTGTGGACGGCGCGGTGCGGCTCCGGGTGCGCGACAGCGCGGACGCGGTGCCGGTGCGCGGCACGCCGGACCTGCTTTCTGAGCGCAGTCGGGGGCTCTCCATCGTCGAGATGCTCAGCGACGCCTGGGGGCACGAGCGCGCGGACGTGGGCAAGTGGGTGTGGGCGGACTTCGGCCTGGTGGCGGGCGGTGCGGGGGTCCCGGTCCGCGAGTCGGCCAATTCTTTGTCTGTGGACAACTAGTATGGTGGCCCCATCTCCCGTCCGGGGAGAGGGAAGCGTGGCGTCATGATGCACGGGAGAACGCTCTCCGCCGTTGGCTCGCAGGTCCCGCCGCTGGGCGAGGAGACCTCGACGGAGCCGACCGAGCAGCAGTTGCTCGCCCAAGCGCGGCAGCGGGCGGCGCTCGCCGGCGAGATCACGACCGAGCTCGCGGGCTCGCTCAACCTGCGGCGCACGATCCTGCGGCTCTTCGACCTGGTCCGGCCCGAGCTGGCCGACTGGGTGATGCTCGCGATGGCCGACAGCCGCGCCGGCAGGCTGGCCCTGCACGGCGGGGCGAACCCGACCTTCACCACCTCGGTCGAGCTCGACGTCACCGAGGAACTGGGGCTGGGCCGCGTGCTGCGGTCCGGGCACAGCGAGCTGCTGCACGTGGCTGTCGACGAGGCGGCGCCCGACGGCCTGGACAGCATGATCCCGGACACCGGCTTGCGCGACGAGGCCACCGCCCTGCGCCCCGCCGACGTGCTCGGCTTGGCGCTCACCGCTCGTGGGTCGACCATCGGCGTGCTGGTGCTCGTGCGCGGCGCCGGTCGCGGCTTCCCGCAGGAGGACGTCGACCTCGCCGAGCAGATCGCCGGCCGGGCCGCGATGGCCCTGGACTCGGCCCGGCTCTACGAGGACCGCACCCGGGTCGCCTCGGTGCTCCAGGCGAGCCTGCGCCCGCCCGCGCTGCCGCGGGTCCCGGGGCTGCGGCTCTCGGCGCGGTTCCGGGCGGCGGCCGAGCACCTGGACATCGGCGGCGACTTCTACGACGTGCACGGCGCGGGCGATGACTGGCTGCTGGCGCTGGGCGACGTGTGTGGCAAGGGCGTCGAGGCGGCCGTGCTGACCGGCCGCGCACGGCAGAGCATCCGCACCGCCGCGCACTTCGACCGCAGCCCGGCAGCCGTGCTGTCCGCGCTCAACTCCGTGCTCTACGACGAAGACTCCGACAAGTTCGTCACCGTCGTCTGCACGCGGGTCCGCCCCGCCGCCGACGGCCGCTCCGCCGAGGTCACCCTCGCCGTCGCGGGCCACCCGTCGCCGCTGCTGCTGCGCGCCGACGGGTCGATCGAGCAGGTCGAGGTGTCCGGCACCGTCGCCGGTGTGCTCCCGGAGGTGTCCTACCGCGAGGTGCGCGTGGACCTGGCTGCGGGCGACACGCTGGTGATGTTCACCGACGGCATCTACGAGGCGCGCGGCGAAGACGGCTTCTACGGGATGGACCGGTTGCTCGCCCTGCTGCCCAACTACGCGGGCGCGGGTCCGGAGGCGGTCTGCGAGGCCCTCGAGCAGGACGTCGTCGAGTACCTGGGCGGTCGCGCCCACGACGACATGGCCCTGTTCGCGGTGGCCTGCGGGAGGTAGTGGCGTTGACGGACGTGCTCGACTCGGTCGCCCGCTACGACGGCGCGCTGGCCTCGGTGGACGTGGACACCGCTGTGGCGGTGGTGGAGCGGCTGCTCGACGACGGGGCCGACCCGGTGAGCGTGCTCGTCGAGGTTATCGCGGCGGCACAGCGCACGGTCGGTGAGCGCTGGCAGCGCGGTGAGTGGACTGTCGCCGAGGAACACGCCGCCACCGCCGTGTCGGTGTCGGCTACCGAGGCGGTGGCCCGGTACGTCCGGCGCACACCGGCCACCCGTGGGCGGGTCGTGGTGGCTTGCGCGGAACGCGAGTGGCACGCGTTGCCCGCCATGATCATCGGGACCGCGCTGCGCGCCGACGGCTGGGACACCACCCTGCTCGGCGCGTCCACGCCGCCGGTCCGGCTCAGCCAGTACCTGCACGACCTCGGGCCCGACGCCACCGCCGTGAGCTGCTCGGTGCTCGGCGCGCTGGCCACCACCCGGCGGTTCATCGAGGCCAGCACCGCCGCCGGGATCCCGGTCGTGGTGGGCGGTTCCGCGTTCGGCCGCGACGGCCTGCGGGCGCGCGCTCTCGGCGCGACCGCGTGGGCACCGAGTGCCCGTGAGGCAAGCGGGATCGTCGCGGGCCTGCCGACCGTCGTCCCGTCGGTCCCCCCGCTGAGCGGCGCCGCGCCCGCCGAGCAGGCCGCGATGGAACTCGCCCACCACCGGCTGGTGGGCGAGCTGCGCGAGCACTGGTCGCTGGCGGCGCAGATCGTGACCACCGCGCAGTCACCCCTCGACAGCGTGCAGGTCATCGCCCGCGACGTGGTCAACCAGGCCGTGCACGCGGTCTGGGCGGCCCTGCTCACCGGTGACCCGCGCACCCTCACCGAGACCTCGGCCTGGGTCGAGGAGCTGCTGCGCGCCCGCGGCGTCGACGTGGGCCTGGTCGCCGAGCTCGGCAGCCTGATGGCGCGGAGCCTGCACGAGTTCCCCCTCGCCCGCGACCTCGTGGAACACCACTGGGCGGGCGGCACCGTCCGCACCGGCACGACTGGAACGACCGCACGATGACCGAGTTCTCGCACACCGTCACCGCCACCGCACCCGGCCACACCGTCGTCGCGGTCACCGGCGAGCTGGACACGCACACCGCGGGCCGGTTCAAGCTAGCCCTGCTCGACCTGGTCGAGGACGGCGCGCGGCTGGTGGTCGACCTGTCCGACCTGGACTTCATCGACTCGAGCGGGCTCAGCGTGTTCATCGCGGTGCACAAGCGCTCGGTGCCGCGCGGGGCCGAGGTCGTGCTCGACCGGGTGCCGCCGTTCCTGTCCCGGATCCTGACGATCACGGGTCTGGACCAGGTCATCCCGGTGCTGCGCGTCGCCGAGGCGAGCTAGCGCTGTCTTTCGAGCTGCCTAAGCCGGTCCGTGCCAGTCCAGGCACACCACGACCGCGTCGTCGTCGAGGTCGCGGTGGTCGCGGAACACGGCCAGCGCTGACATCACCGCCTGCACGGCCTGCGCGGGCGGCAGAGCCCGCGTGGTGCGGATCGTGCGCGGCAGTGACACCTCCGCATAGGTCCGCTCACCGCTGATGGCGCCGTAGACGCCGTCGCTGACGATCATCAGCCGGTCGCCGGGGCGGAGCAGGTCCTGCTGGGTGCGGTACTGGGTCTCCTCCAGCGAGCCCAGCGGCACCTGCACGTCCAGCTCGATCCGCTCGACCTCCGTGCCCGCCCGCCACAGCTGCGGCGAGCCCGCGTCGACGATCCGCAGCCCACCGGTGGCCAGGTCCAGGGTGAGCAGCAGCGCCGCCACCGACTGCTCGCCGCCGTACTGCCCCCACACCGCCTGGTCGGCCAGCGCCGCGACCTCGGCCAACCCGTGCCCGGACCGGCGCGCGTTGCGCATCGCGGTGATCGCGATCGTGGTCAGCAGGGGGCGGCGTCGAGACCCTCGCCCATGCCGTTGGTGACCGCCAGGGTGAGCTGCCCGGGGTCCAGGCTCCAGTCGAAGTTGTCGCCGCGCACCGCGTGCGCCGGTTCGAGCTGGCCCGCCATGGTGAACTCGGCGCAGGCCAGGCCGCGCCCGGGCAGCAGCTCCCACTGCATCTCGGCCGCAACGGTCAACCGCTTGCCCCGCCGGGCCCGGGACAGCTGGTCGGTGCCGATCTCGGCGACCCGCAGGGCGTCGGCGAGGGCATCGGCGACCTCACCCAGCGCGCGCAGCCGGGCCTGGTCGGGGTCGTGGTCGAGCCTGCCGGTGAGCACGCCGTGGCACTCGCCGCGGGTCAGCAGCGGCAGGTGAACGGTGTGGTCGGCCTCGACCACGGGCTGCCGCTCCCGGTAGGCCGCGCCCGGCAGCGAGCCGGTGATCGGGACGGCGTCGTCGGTGCCCAGCTCGGCCAAGTGGGTGCCGGGGTAGTCGACCAGTCGGACGCGCGCGTCGCCCAGCCGGGCGTGCTCCCGGACCAGGGCGGGCAGCTCGTCGACGAAGGAGTGCAGGGGCAGCGCACGCAGCGCCGCGGCGAAGTGCGCGATCGAGCTCATCACCGCCTCCTGGAGAGTGGTGTCACCGGTGTGCGACAGTGAAGTATGGCTGCACGGCACGGACCCGGGCCCGAGGACCTGGACGACGCGGGGCAGACCGAGCTGGCCGCCCGCGCCCTGGGACTGGTCCTGACCCGCGCGAACACCGCCGTGTACCCGAAGGTGCCCGCGATGCAGCTGCGCGCGCTGCACTTCGTGGAGGGACTGGAACCGGTCAACCTCACCCGGCTGACCGAGGAGCTGGGCACCATCCCGTCCTCGACGAGCAGGCTCTGCGATCGGCTGCAGGCGGCCGGACTGCTGGACCGGCGCCCGGCACTCGCGGACCGGCGCGAGGTGGAGATCGTGTTGACGGGGGACGGTCGGCGGTTCCTGGAGCGGCTGCGGGCGGCTCGGCGGGCTGACTTGGCTGAGGTGCTGGCGGGGATGTCGGGGGCTGGGCGGGCCGCTTTGTTGTTGGGGCTGCAGGAGTTCGCTGCTGCTGTTGATGGTGCTGGGTCTGCTTCTGTGGCTAGCGCTTGATGTTCTGTTTCGGGCGTCGGTTTTTAGGTGGGCTGGCTTCCCTCTGGGTTTAGGTGGGCTGGCTTCCCTCTGGCCGCGAGTGTTTAACGCGGGCAGGGCGCTGTCAAGGGCGCCTTCGGCGTCGCTGCGCGATTCCGCTGCGCTCCACCCTTGACAGCGCCCTGCCCGCGTTAAAGGCGGCCTGTGCTGAGGGAAGGGGGCGAGTGGGCGCCGATGTGGTCAAGGGGCGTTGTCGACTTGGGTTGGGGAGCGGGGTGCTCGTCTGGTTGGTGAGATTGATGGTGCGCTGATTCTGTTTGTGTTTTCCTGGAGCTGGAGCTGGAGCTGGAGCTGGAGCTGGGGAGATCAGTCAGTCTCAGCTCGCTCGCCCCGCACCTCCAAAGCCAACCGGGCCGCTCTCGATCCGGGAAGCCCTGGCTTTTTTCTCTCCTGTTTTTCCTTCCCGCTGCTTCTTCTTCCCTTTGCGGGGTCAGGGGCGGTTGGCGATTCGCTCTAATAGTGCGGTGGCGGATTGGGTGTTGATCACTCGGTCGGCGGTGATGCCCACTTCCTCGGCGCGTTCGCAGCCGTAGGGGAGCCAGTCGAGTTGGCCGGGAGCGTGGGCGTCGCTGTCTATGGCGAAGTCGCAGCCCAGGTCCTTTGCCTCGTGGAGGAGGCGGCGGGGTGGGTCGAGGCGTTCGGGGCGGGAGTTGATTTCCACTGCCACGCCGTAGTCGGCGCAGGTGGCGAATACGGCTCGTGCGTCGAACTCGGATTCCGGTCTGCCCTTGCCGGTGACCAGTCTGCCGGTGCAGTGGCCCAGGACGTCCACGTGCGGGTTCGCGACCGCCGTGAGCATGCGTTCGGTCATCTCCGCCTTGGGCATGCGCAGCTTCGAGTGGACGCTGGCGACCACCAGGTCGACCTCGGCCAGGAGTTCGTCGGTCTGGTCGAGTGCCCCGTCCAGGAGGATGTCCACCTCTATGCCGGTGAGGATGAGGAACGGCGCCAGTTCGACGTTCAGTTCGGCTACCACCTCCAACTGGTGGCGCAGTCGTTCGGCGCTGAGGCCGTTGGCCACCCGGAGTCTGGGGGAGTGGTCGGTGAGGACCATCCACTCGTGGCCCAGGGCGATCGCGGCCTCGGCCATCTCTCGGATGGGGCTGCCGCCGTCGGACCAGTCCGAGTGGGTGTGGCAGTCGCCCTTGAGGGCGGCGCGCAGGGCGGCTCCGCCCGCCACGGGCTTGCCGGCACCCTCCAGCAGCCTGGTGAGGTAGGCGGGTTCGGCGCCGGCCACCGACTCCGTGATCACCGTGGCGGTGGCGGCGCCGATGCCCGGGAGGCTGGTGAGGGTGCCCGCCTTCGCCCGCTGGGCCAGCTCACCCGGTGGCAGGTCGGCGGCGATCGCGGCCGCGCGGCGGAAGGCGCGGACCTTGTGGGTGGGTTCGCCCGCCCGTTCCAGGAACAGCGCGATCTGCTTCAACGCGGCCACCGGGTCCATGCGACCAAGGGAACCGCACGCCGCCGACAGCCGCACGGCGGGCGCGTCCGGTCCGCTGTGGATAGCGTCGGGGCAGGCGATTTCCAGGAGGTCCACGATGCACATCCCGGTCACCCCACCCGTCGCGGCGTCCACCGTGACCGACCTGCTCGACGGCCGGTGGGCGCACGTGCGCCGGGACGCCCGGGCGCGGATGGCCGAGCTCCCCTCGCCGCAGACCCACGACCTGACCACCGAGCGGCACCGCGAGCAGGTGCTCGGTGAGCTGCGCGAGCTGGCCAAGGGCGGCTATCCCCGGGTCGGTTTCCCCACGCGGTACGGCGGCGAGGGGGACACCGGCGGGTCGCTCACCTCGTTCGAGATGCTCGGGTTCGGCGACCTGTCGCTGATGGTCAAGGCCGGTGTCCAGTGGGGGCTCTTCGGCGGCGCGGTCGAGGCGCTGGGCACCGAGCGCCACCACGAGCGGTACCTGCGCGAGATCATGGAGCTCGACCTGCCCGGCTGCTTCGCGATGACCGAGACCGGCCACGGCTCCGACGTCCAGCACCTGCGCACCACCGCCACCTACGACCCGGCCACCGCCGAGTTCGTGGTCCACACCCCGCACGAGGCGGCGCGCAAGGACTACATCGGCAACGCCGCGCGGGACGGGCGCATCGCCGCGGTGTTCGCCCAGTTGGTCACCGGTGGCACCGGCCACGGTGTGCACGCGCTGCTGGTCCCGCTTCGGGACGAGCACGGTGAGGTGTTGCCCGGCGTGCGGATCGAGGACTGCGGTCGCAAGGCCGGGCTCAACGGGGTGGACAACGGTCGGATCTGGTTCGACCAGGTCCGCGTGCCGCGCGAGGCGTTGCTCAACCGCTACGGCGACGTCGCCGAGGACGGCACGTACAGCAGCCCGGTCGAGGGAGACTCGCGGCGGTTCTTCACCATGCTCGGGACTCTCATCCGCGGTCGAATCAGCGTGGCGGGGGCGGCGGGCAGCGCCACCAAGAGCGCTCTCAACATCGCTGTTCGCTACGGGCTTACCCGACGCCAGTTCGAGCGGCCCGGCTCGCCCGACGAGGTCGTCGTGCTCGATTACCTGGCCCACCAGCGCAAGCTGCTGCCCGCCTTGGCCACCTCGTACGCGCTGCACTTCGCCCAGGAAGAGCTGGTCACGACCCTGCACGAGCTCTCGGGCAGCGAGTACGACGACCGGCGGCAGCGCGAGCTGGAGTCCCGGGCCGCCGGGCTCAAGGCCGCCACCACCTGGCACGCCACCCGCACGATCCAGGCCTGCCGGGAGGCCTGCGGCGGCGCGGGCTACCTCGCGGAGAACCGCCTGCCGCAGCTCAAGGCCGACACCGACGTGTTCACCACATTCGAGGGCGACAACACCGTGCTGTTCCAGCTGGTCGCCAAGGGTCTGCTTACCGGGTACCAGCAGCACCTGCACGAGCTCGGCACCGCCGGGATGGCCCGGTTCATCGCCGACCAGGTCGTCGGAACGGTGATCGAACGCACCGCCGCGCGCACGCTGATCAGCCGGTTGGTCAACGCGGTCACCCCGCAGGACGAGGAGACCGACCTGCTCGACCGCGGGTGGCACCTGCGGCTGTTCGAGGACCGCGAGAAGCACGTCCTGGACACCCTCGCCCGCCGCCTCCGCCGGGCGGGTGACGCCGACGCCGACCCGTTCGAGGTGTTCAACGCCGCGCAGGACCACGTGCTGCGGGCCGCTCGGGTGCACGTCGAGCGGGTCGTGCTGGAGGCCTTCGTCGCCGGGATCGACCGGTGCGCCGACCAGGGGGCGGTCGACCTGCTCAACCGGGTGTGCGACCTGCACGTGCTCAGCGCGGTGGAGGCCGACCTGGACTGGTTCCTCGGCCACGGCAGGTTCGGCGCGGCCCGGGCCAAGGCGGTCACCGGCGCGGTCAACGACCTGTGCCGCCACCTGCGCCCGCACGCGCTCACCCTGGTCGACGCGTTCGCCATCCCGACGGCCCTGGTGGGGGCGCCGATCGCGCTGGAAGCCGAGCGTGAGCGCCAGGCCGCACAGCGCCGACACGACCGGGTGGCACTACCCCGGAAGGAGGACTCCGGGAAAGCTGTCACGTCGTGATCCGGGATCGGGTAGTCGCCGGGGGAAACGCCCCGTATCCTGGAGGCGACACCCCCACTGCGGGGTGCCCGCCGGGTCCGGCGGCAACCGTGATCGCCCGGCGCCCGCGACCGCTGTGCCGGAGGAGGAACGTATGCCACTCTCCGAGCACGAGCAGCGACTGCTCGACCAGATCGAGCGCGCGCTCTACGCCGAGGATCCCAAGTTCGCCTCCACCGTCCGAGGTGCCCGACTCCGCAAGCCGTCTCGACGGCGCAGGCTGCAGGGCGTCGCCCTGTTCGTCCTGGGGGTGGCGCTCCTCGTGTTCGGTGTGATGCTGCCGTTCAAACCGGCTGGTATCCCCGTGGTGAGCCTGCTCGGCTTCCTGGTGATGTTCGTCGGCGCACTGCTGACGCTGACGGCCATCCGCCAGGGCGGCTCCGATCGGGAGCCGGGTGAGGAGTCCTCCGGTGGCGGTGGCGGCGCGGCCGCGCACCACCGCCGGGGCTCGTTCTCACAACGCATGGAGGAGCGCTTCAAGCGGCGCTTCGACGAAGAGCGTTAGTCCTCAGCAGTCCTCTAGGCCGAGCGCCGACCCCAGTTCCTGGGATCGGCGCTGAGCCATGTCCAGGGGGCGCCGCTCGGTCGCGGACATGGGGGCATGGGCTCGGCGCTCGGTGAGCCCTGCTGTCCCCGGCGGGCTCGTCGCGGCCTCAAGCCTTGCCGTGCTTGCGGGGCACTAGCCTCGCCGTGCTCGCCGGGCCCGACAGATCCGCACCTGGGGTGCCGCGATCGACTGATCGGCAGCCGGGTGCCGCGATCCGGGTCTGCCTTCCTGGCCCGGGCTAGGCCGTGTTTCATAGGTGGCGTAGCCAGATGTTGATCGTGGCGATGTGGATGGTGGCCTGGTCGTGCAGGGCGAGTTTGTCGTAGCGGGTGGCGACCGCCCGGTGTTGTTTGAGCAGGTTGATGCCGTATTCCACGGCGTGG
>NZ_BSTR01000020.1:0-11099 GCF_030269645.1 Actinokineospora sp. NBRC 105648
TCCACTGTGGTCACCGTCAGAGCCCGGGTGAGCGCGTAGGAGACGATCAACGCCGGCAGGCCCAGCACGGCGACCACGGCCCACCCGCTCACCGAGGGCCGGGTGAGCACCAACCACTGAACGCCCAAGATCACTGCGGCGGTGAGCACCACCCGCCCGGCCAACGACACCAACCGCGCACCCGAGCGTGCCGACTCGGCCGCCCTCGCGCGGCGCGCGCTCGCACGCCACACCCACGCCGAGACCACCAGCACACCCACACCGGCCACCACCTGAACAGCGGTCAACTGCGGCATCACGCCCGACCACCACCCTCGGTGCCACGACGCGCGCGCCGCTCACACCACACCGGATGCAACGCCCGCACATCCTCAGCCGGCAGAGCACCCCACACCCCCACCGTCTGCGCACCCGAGGTACGCAGCTCGACCTCAAGACACTCCCGCCGCACCGGACACGACCCACAGATCACGGCCGCCGTCTCCCGATCGGTCATCTCCCGCCCGGACCACTCCGGCTCCACACCCGACCGGTAGAGGGACATGCACGCCCCGTCCCGAGTGACCACCTCGAACAACACCCCGTCCGGCACCAGCTCGACCCCGTCGAGACCAACCGCCAGACCCTCATAGAAACCATCGGGATTCACCGCGCCCATCACGCCTCACCCCGCACGACCAGCGCACCGGCGTCCAAAGCCAGATGCGCCACCACATGCGCCGGAACCAACACCCGACGCCCCCGCCGAACCACCGGCAACACACCCAGCCGAATAGCACGACACACACGCGAACTATCGACACCGAGAAGCCACGCAACCTCAGCGATGGACAGCAGACAACGCGAATTACTGGAAGCTTTATTCTTCATGAATATTTGATCCTGACCCTAGGCTGCGACTCACGGGCTGCGAACCGCTGCCTCAAGTAAGACCAAGACACGACGATGTCTCCATATCGACCAGGAATGCCCTCATTCCACCCCGGAATAAGCCCAGGTAAACGCCCCGCGGGGACAGATAAATATTCCCGAAAAGAATATATCCAGCACGATATTCACCCCTGGAATATTGATCTACAACCCCGACCTCGGAGGCCCTGCCGCAGCCAACCTCAGACACCTGCCACCCCCTGGCAGCCGGAGCGCGTCACACCCTGTCAACGGCACGGCAGAGCGCTGGTCACAACCTCGAACATGGCCTTGACCTGGCGTTATTCTGGATTTGAATGGAGCGCTCTTAGATCGATATAGACGGTGACCCGCTGACGCTATGACAGTGAGGTGGTCACTCCCGGCAACCCATCGGGTCCGGCTTCCAAGGCAGGTACGCCCACACGATGACCACGAACGACGCCACCGAGCTTCCAGTCCTCACAGCGCTACTGGCTTACGGCCACACCCACGACGACGTAGCCCGAGTCGCACGCGGGATGCCAGAATGCAGGCGTCTTATAGAGGAAATCCTGAGCCTTGATCACGTGCGGTCTGAAACCACGCTCTCTGTAGGAGATGTAGAGTTTCATCAGAACAAGAACGGCCCATTTCCTAACCATCAGTTTCGCGTTAGCGTGCGTCCACAAGCAGGCTGTGCCGCTTTAAATTACATGGACAACGACGATGCTGAAATGCCGGTCGCAAACTCGTACAACCCTCGAAAGTCGGTTCCCGATGTCATTCTGATTTTCAACGGGTCAACTGGATTGACATTCCCGCGAAGCGCAATCATTTCGATAACCGACGCGCGAAGGGCGTTGTTGGAGTGGCTGCAAACGCGCAAACGGCCCACTTGCATTGAGTGGCGCCCATACGATTTCGTTTTGCGACCGGACGGGCCATGATGGGCAAGAAGAAGACAGCGAAAACAGTGGCACTCACGGTTGAACTGACGACCACCGAGTTGGCTGCGCTGAGCGTGGCTACCGTGTTGGTGACGTCTGCTGCTGAGCAACCGGTGGTTAATAGCGCTGACCGGGCACTTCGTAAGATCCGCGCGGCGGCAAGACAACACCCGGACCTGCCGCCGGTTACGAAGTAGGCCCTACCCGCTACCCAACTTTGCTACCAAACTTTGGAGTCTGGTCATGCCCTTTCCATTGGTGTACGGCTACGTGCGTAGCATTGCTGACGATTCCGAATTCGTCCACGCCTGCCGCAATCGCCTGGCGGTCTGGTGTGCCCGCGAGGGATGGAACCTCGGAGCTGTCTTCACCGATGTCGGTTCCCCATTGGACGTTGAGAACCGGGTGGGGTTTCGTGGCCTGCTCGACGCAGCGGCAATGCCGGCGGCTACTGCGGTAGTGCTCTTGGACAACGGGCACCTGTCATCCCGGGCGGACGTAGCAGACGACCTGAAACGACAGCTCCGACGTACCGGCATAGCCGTACGTGTCCAGAACGCTCGGGATGAGAGTTTGGACGGGGACAACGCATGAGCAACGAACCGACTACGGGAAAGCACCGGGGAGGGCGGGGGCAACCGGTGTGGGTAGCGGAATTGGTGGCGCGTCAAGTCCAAGACTGCCAGCCTCTACGGCTCAATTGGCGACCGGACGACCTAGACAAAAGCGGGATGGTGGTGGCCGCTCACCACGACGATACGCCCACCGGGGAACTACCCCGAATCACCTCCGACATGCTGCGCAAGACGGGGACCTGAGCAGACGGGGACCTGAGCAGTTGTGACGGCAGGCCAGCCGCTGTGGGCTGACGGCTAACGCGCGACTGATCATATGCCAGATCCGCGTCATCTTCACGACTCGTAACACAATTATTGATGCTGTTGAGAAATGGACCGATGAGAGATCCAAGAGCAGTCCTTTTGGGCGCTGAACTTCGCCGTGTTCGAATCGCGAACAGTTTTTCTATCAGGCGGACTTGCGAGGTCACCCACGTCGACCCTGCGATGTTGTCACGATGGGAATGCGGAGAACGGATGCCCAGTTCCGAGCATGTCGCTCGCCTCTTGATGGGATACAGAGCCGACAAGATAACGTACAACCAAGTAATAGGGTATTCGCGGAATGTGAATGACAGGCTTTGGACGGCAAAGACCGACATTGAGCGCGAACAGCAGAATGCGGCCATGGGCGTGTTCGAGTGCGTGGCATCAGAGATATCGATCATGGCGCCGATCTCGATTCCCTGCCTACTGCGCACTTCCGACTACTCCAATGCCGCAGACGGACTAGATTTCAATAGATGGCCGCTCAAGAGTTCGGGTATGGACGCAGACACCAAATTGTTTGTCGTGCTTGGGCAGGCGGTTATTCATCAGCAAGTGGGAAACTCGGCTGTGATGATCGAACAACTACGACGACTTGTCGCATTGTCCGAGCTTCCATCCGTCGACATTCGGATCATTCCTTTTACCTCGGGTTGGTATGCAGGAATGGAAGGCGCATTTGAGCTGGTTGAGTCGAACCGGTTTGAGGCCGTGCTGATGGAGACCCGGACTTCGCTTTCATGGACTCACGACCGTGACGCTGTCGACATGGCACGAGAAGATTTCGACAACGCCAAGGCGATAGCGTTCAACGCCGCGACATCTCGCAAGATCATCACTGGAGCCGTTGCCCACCTCGAAAGGCAACAATGCAAAGGATGAACAAGGGCACTGGTTGGAGAAAGACAGACGTGAATCGAGCCCACGGCACCGACGCTGCCCTGACTCGACTATCGACGATGATCTCCGCAATGAAGCGGCACGTGGCTATGACCAACGTCCCAGACGTTCAACTTGCCACCGTAAACGCCAGCAACACAGATGCGATCAACGTCGTGCTGACTCTGCCGACGGCCGTACTGTGGAAAACCTGCCTAGACATCTTGTCTTGGCGAGCGAGTCTTATTTCCCTACGATTGTCTGTTCGCCCTTCTACAGCGAACAGCGTCGCACGGCTACGCCTTGACGGCCGATTGCCGGATGGCACAGCAGTAGTGTTGGAGAGTTATCCTCGCGAAAGCGAGATGATCGGTCTTCCCACCGAACTCACCGGTAGATCAGCCCTCGACTGGCTACTACACAACTCGCGAAGCACCCTGTCTCACTAAGTGGTATTTCAGAGAAGAATCGGGATATGTCAAGAAATGGCACTAGATGACTTCAAAGCAAAAATCAACAGCTTGACCATGGCAATGCTCCCCGAGGCGCTTGCCGTCGCGCGACGCGAAATGAGCGAAGCAGTCAACCAGCTCCGCATAGAAGCGGAATCAAGCAATGACATTGGATTCATGCAAGCAGTATCGACAGCTTATGAGGCAATCCAAAGCATCGATGTCGCGATGAGGGCCGCGGGACACGCATCTGAGGAAATCTCCGCCTACCTGAACCGAGTCTAGATCGCGGCGTTGACCTGGACAGAACAAGGCCATCCCAATGAATCAGCCCGTTCCCGCTGCGTCCGACCAGATGTTCAACCGCACCACTCAGGTCGCCGATCGCATTCGTGAACACATTGCCACTCATCCGACACTGGCCACCCCAACCTACGTCTCCATACATTCCACCGAACGGCGTGCTTGGGCAGCTCTGGTGCTGCCAGGCACGACAGGAGCCGAAGTGTGCGTCAACGTACTGGCCTGGGTCTCGACTCTGCGTGAGCCGTACGCCCGCGTCACAGCGTCCGGAGCACACGGATGCCCACAGGCAGATGTAATGACCTACCTCGACCATGAGACCATTGTCTGCATCATCGGCGACGTATGGCGTCCTTCGTCTGGCCAAACTATCAACCGCAATTTGAACGGTCTTCAGGCCATGAACTGGATTAAGCTACACGCAAAGGGGTAATTATCTCCAATAGATGTACTTGATAATCTAATTCACCCATATGCATTCTGTTGGCGAGACTCTAGCCCTCGCAACGGTGTATTCCTAAATCTCAGCGCGATAGAACAGCTTCCCCGAGGACGGAGCAAATCCGACTGCCTGATAAAACTGTTGAGCATCAGAATTGGCCACATCGGTTGTCCACTCTACACGCGTGCAACCTTGCTGCTTAGCAATATTGAACAGTTCTTGGACGAGCATTCGACCAACACCAGAGGCTCGTTTTTTACTTTGCACGAATAGCTCTTTGAGGTATAGCGAAGTGCTCGATCCTGCGGCCGGCCACAGGATCGAGAACGACGCGAATCCAAGCGTGTCGCCAGCGCTGTCCATCGCAATTATGATTCGCGGAGCTCCGGTCGTCCGATTGGCGACAATTGCCTTGGTCTGGGCCGTCCTCACATGAGTGGACTCAACCATCTCGTCACCGTAGAAATGATCTATTTCACCCAGCAGTCCCACAATGGAGTCAAGGTCATCTTCCTCGGCAAACCTGATGACAATGTCCGACACGTCTCTCCTCTGATGATCGAACTATTGATCGGTAGACTCAATTGCCTCTGTGAGGTCGACTATACCCGGGTGTGAAAGCGCGTCAACGGGTACATTCTTCAACACATCGCGTGCCCGATTCGCGATGATTCCTAATGTGCGGGTATCTTCTAGAGCGGTCACTATTTCTACCGCCAATTCGGCAGCTGAGGAAATCTCCCCATCACGGATGAGACACTCCGCTCGATCCAACTGAATCAACGCTCGATCCAAATAGTCATCGTCAGAGTACAGTTCGAGTGCCCGATCTTGGGCAGTCAGCGCCGGCATGGTCGCGCCAAGATGGGTTAAAGCATTTCCTTGGTGAAACCTCAACTGGGCTTCGTTGTAACCAAAAGCAGAGGCGATCATCAAACCAGAGTCGAGGCTTTCCAGCATAAACTCGGCACGGTTCGTTGCGCCAATGGTCTCGACTTTGCGGCCCAACATGCCATTAGCACGTGCCTCGACTGCCGCAGCGAGAATGCCGCCCACTCCTGTAGAGTTTGCATTTTGGGCACGTTGAGCCGCTTCTATCGTGCCCTGAAGATTTGCATCGTAGAAGTGGAAGTAGGCTTCCTGTGCATATGTCCATGACTGCAACTGAGTGTCATTAGTCTCAGCGGCCAGAAGTTCACTTGTTTTTACCCAGTCACGCGAACCTGCCATGTCTTTCAGTTTGAGCAGAGTCAGGCTCATTAGGCCCGCGACTTGTGCAATTACTCGGGTGAGGCGTCGTCGACGTTCTGCGGTGCCAGAATGCAAAAGCAGGACGCGCATCTCTTTGATACTTGCCATGAGATCGCCCAGCAACACTGCTGGCGGGCGGTATCTTGTGGCTTGACCAAGCCGTAGGACATGAGATTCCCACTCGTCTATGCTGGCGTCTCCCATGTATCCAACCGCAAGCGTGCTAGTCAGGTCACTCCGCAGACGAGCCGCAGTCAGGACAAGCGGTTCCGCATCTTCTTCCACGCGTCTAATTGGCTTGGCCTCAACCTGACGCAGAGAGAATGTGCGCTCACGCGAATCTATTCGACTCTGGCCAGGAAGGTCAAACCACAGAAGATTTTGCGGCAGGTGTAGGACCTGTGCATAGTTTCGAAGCAAGTCGAGATTTTGCTCTGCCTTGCCATTCTCCAGTTTGCTTACTTGGGCCTGAACGAGATTCAACCAACGGCCTAGCAGCTCTTGACTCAGAGCCTTACCAAATATTCTCAGGTGGTGTGGGTGGTGGCGGTAAGCCTTGAAAACCCTGCCAATGTGCTCACTTTCAAAGGCTGCTCGGAACTCATCTGTCTCGAAGAAGTCGGAACCGAATCGTGTAGGTGTAAGAAGCTGGTCACGCCGCTCACGGTGACATCTTCCGCAGAGGTTCGCCGTGTTGTCGGCAGCTAGCACCGCCCGACAACCCGAGCACAGCCGGCCGCCATCGCCACGTGACGTACGCCGATGCGGACCGGAAGAGCTCAACTAGACCCCCACCAGGTTTGGGCTGTCCATGCCTCTGACCAGCATACATCGTTACGTTCGCCCAGCGCAGTCGTGCCATCGCTCACGACGATTGGTCATGCGGCTGTCTTGTCCGCGCAACGGCGCAAGACCCGCTATCGCCACGCGGCGGACGTGGTCGTGGCCGACCACGCAAACCCGGCCCTGGTCCTACGAGCCATCTGCCGACATCAGGTGCGAGTATCCGCAGGTCAGGGCATGCGTGCGCACAAGGGTACTTGGTTGGGTAACATGTCCATGTCGCGGTGCGGGTGCGTCTCGAAGCCCGCGCCGGGGGTGACGATGTCGTCGTTGTTGACCAGCAGCAGGCCGAAGTTCGTGTTCGCCGGGTCCTGGTGGTGCCCGAAGGAGAACGAGTGCTTCGAGTCCAGCCAGCCGATGTCGGTGGCGAACCGGTCGGCCGAGCGCCGGACGTCCACTGTGGACTTCATGGCCCTGGTGTTCATACGACCACCTCTCCGTACATCTCGCCCAGGGGGTCGGCGATGAGCTCGATCCGGGCTCCGTCGGGGTCTGCGAAGTAGAGCGATGTGCCGCTCTCGGCGACGTAGTCGACGCCGGCGGCGTCGAGCCGGGCGCGGGCGGCCGACCACTGCGCGGGCTCCATCGAGACCGCGAGGTGGTGCAGGCCGCCCAGCACCTCGGCGTACGGGCCGAGGTCGAGGCCGGGCAGGTCGAAGAACGCGATGGCGTTGCCGTTGCCCACGTCGAAGAAGAAGTGGGTCGAGCCGGGGTAGTCGCGGTTCTCGAACAGCTCGGTGAGCGGGAAGCCCAGCACGTCCTGGTAGAACTCGACCGTCCGGCGCACGTCGCCGGAGACCAGCGCGGTGTGGTGGATGCCGCGGGCCGCGCTGGCGGGTCGCTCGGCCTTGTCCCGCAACAACTCCGTGCGCAGGACGGCGCGCTCGGCGGTCAGCCGGGCGACCTGGTCCTCGGAGAGTGCCATGGTTCCTCCCTCGTCCTCGGCTCGGGGCTAGCTGTTCTCGGTGCCGCGCTTGAGGCGCGCCGCCACCTGCACCGCGCGGCGGGCCTGGAAGGCGATCGCGGCCAGCTCGGTCTCCCCCGGCGGCGTGGCGCCGTTGTTGGAGATGTGGCTGGTGCCGTAGGGGTTGCCGGCCTGGAACTGGATCGGGTCGGCGTAGCCGGGGGCGACGATGATCGCGCCCCAGTGGTAGAAGGTGTTGTTGATCGCCAGGATCGTGCTCTCCTGACCACCGTGCGCGGTGCCGGTGGAGGTGAATGACGAGCCGACCTTGTCGACCAGCTTGCCCTGGCCCCACAGCGGCCCCGCCTGGTCGATGAACTGCTTGACCTGCGCGGCGGGCAGGCCGAACCGGGTCGGACTGCCGATCAGGATCACGTCCGCCCACTCCAGGTCGTCGATCGAGGCCTCGGGCACGTCCTGGGTCTCGGCGTGGTGCGCCGCCCAGCCCTCGTTGGACCGGATGGCCTCCGCGGGCGCGAGCTCGCGGGTCTTGACCAGGCGGACCTCGGCACCCTCCTGCGCGGCGGCTTCCGCCGCGGCCTTGGCCAGCGCGTGCACACTGCCCGTTGCCGAGTAGTAGACGACTGCCACCTTGACCTGCTCGGTCACCACTGCCTCCAAGTAGTTAATAACTTAACTACCGCGACCATAACCCCAACTAGTTGCCATGTCAACAAGTGGTGCGGGGTGCCTAGACTGGTCCGGTGACTCCGGTGACGCCCTGGCTGGACCCCGAGCAGCAGCGGTCCTGGCGCGCCCTGGTCGAGGGCGCGGGCCAGCTGCTGGCGCGGGTCGACCGGCACCTGCGCGACACCCACGGGCTCACGCTGGCCGAGTACGAGATCCTGGTGCGACTGTCCGAGGGGCACGCGCACATGTCCGAACTGGCCACCCAGGTGAGCCATTCCCGGGCGCGGCTCAGCCAAACCGTCGACCGGCTGGTGCGCGCGGGGCTGGTCGAGCGCTCACCCTGCCCCGAGGACCGCCGCGGCGTGCACGCCACGCTCACCGAGCGGGGGGCCGGGACGCTGGCCGCGGCCGCGCGCGACCACGTGCTGGAGGTGCGCAGGTTGGTCGTCGATGTGCTCTCGGCCGACGAGCTGACCGCCGTGGGCACGGCGATGGCCAAGGTGGCCGCCGCGACCGACCAGCCCGAACCGGGCGACCACACGGAGCCGTCCGAGCAGGCTGACGGGCCCGGGCCGACCGATCAGACGGTGTGAACCTCGACGCCCTCGGCCCGGAACGCCGCGACCGACTCGGCGGGGGCGGCCGCGTCGGTGATCAGCAGCTGCATGCCCGAGACCGGGCAGATCTGGGCGAAGGCGTGCCTGCCCAGCTTGGAGCTGTCGGCGATCACCACCACCTTGCGGGCCCGCTCGGCCATCAGCCGGTTGATGCTGGCCTCGCCCTCGTGGTGGGCGTAGGCGCCGTGCACCGGGTCGACCGCGTCGACGCCGAGGAAGACCACGTCCAGGGTGATCTCGTCCAGGATCCGGGTGGCCAGCGGGCCGCTGAGCTCGAAGGACTGCGGCCGGGCCACTCCCCCGGTGACCACGATCTTGACGTGCGGGCGCACGGCCAGCTCGTTGGCGATGTTGAGCGCGTTGGTGACCACGGTGAGCGCGGGCTCGTCGGACTGGCTCAGGTCGGGCCGGATGGCCAGCGCGCGGGCGATCTCAGTGGTGGTCGTGCCGCCGTTGAGCCCGACGACCGTGCCGCGGGCGACCAGGCTCGCCGCGGCCTTGCCGATCCGCTCCTTCTCCGAGGCGTTGCGCGCGGTCTTGTAGCGCAGCGGCAGGTCGTAGGCGACGTTGTTGGCCACCGCGCCGCCGCGGGTGCGGGTGAGCAGCTGCTGCTCGGCCAGGTGGTCGAGGTCCCGGCGGATCGTGGCGGCCGAGACGTCGAGCTCCTCGGCCAGGTCGTCCACGTCGACCTTGCCCCGCTGCCCGAGCATGTCCAGCAGCGTGCTCAGCCGCTCGTACCGGTCCACGGTCCACACCTCCCACGTCGCCCGCCGCGATCAAGCGCGGCGGTGCAAGGTATCGCCCCGTGGGGCCACATTCAACGACCGAAACGCTTGGCATCGGCTGACCGATCACGCAGTATTCGTGACGCGTGCGAGCAGTTTCAAGCGCGCCCGGAGCCCAGGGGAAGGTACAACGCATGGCAGCGGACCAGCACGTGGTCGCCGTGGACGTCGGTGGGACCTCGATCAAGGCAGCGCTGGTCGACCGCGACCTGCGCGCCGTCGAGGTGCTGCGCGAGCCCACCAGGCGGATCGGCGGGGTCGCGGACGTCGGGCAGATCGGCGAGCTGGTGAATCGCCTGTCCGAGGGTCACACGGTCGTGGGGGCCGGGGTGGCGGTGCCCGGCATCGTCGACGACGACCTCGGCCTGGTCCGGGCGGCGGTGAACCTGGGCTGGGTGGACGTCGCGCTGCGCGACCAGGTCAGCGCGGCGACCGGCGTGCCGCTGCTGGTGCGCCACGACGTGCGCACCGGTGGCCTGGCCGAGTTCACCGTGGGCGCGGGCAAGGGGGCGGCGGACGCGCTGTTCATGCCGGTCGGCACCGGCATCGCGGCGGCGGTCCAGGTGGACGGCCGGATGCTCGGCGCGGCCGGGTACGCCGGTGAGATCGGACACGTGGTCGTCGACCCGGGCGGCGCGGTCTGCGGGTGCGGGATGCGCGGCTGCCTGGAGACCTTGGCGGCGGCGCCCGCGTTCGCGCGCCGGTACAAGGAGCGCACCGGCCACGCGATCACCGACGCGGCGGGGGTCGCGGGTCTGCTCGACACGGACCCGGACGCGCAGGCGGTGTGGACGGACGCGGTGAACGCCCTGGCGACCGCCCTGCTCTCGGCGGTGACCCTGTTCGGTCCGTCGGTGATCGTCCTGGGCGGCGGGGTCGCCGAGGCGGGCGAGGCCCTGGTGGGCCCGGTCCGGATCGAGCTGCTGAGCAGGTTGAAGTTCCAGCGCAGGCCGGAGGTCGTGCGCGCGGCCCTGGGACAGGACGCCGGTCGGGTGGGCGCGGCGCTGCTGGGCTGGCAGGCCGCGAACGTGGAGGTCTGAGCCGCCGACCGCGCCGCCACCGGGCGGCGCGGTCGATCGGCGGTCACCGAGATCCGACCGGTAGGCCGGGCCGGCCCCGGACCAGCGCGGAACCGGCCCTGGTGGACCGGCGACGTCGCCGGCGGTGCCGCCGGTCCACTGCGGACCAAGGCCACACCCGGGCCGGACGTG
>NZ_BSTR01000020.1:11197-131740 GCF_030269645.1 Actinokineospora sp. NBRC 105648
CGGTCGAGCCGGACGTGGTCGAGCCGGACGTGGTCGAGCCGGACGTGGTCGAGCCGGACGTGGTCGAGCCGGACGTGGTCGAGCCGGACGTGGTCGAGCCGGACGTGGTCGAGCCGGACGTGGTCGAGCCGGACGTGGTCGAGGGGGCGCCGGGGCGGCCCCTCGACTAGGTCAGGAAACGGTGATCGGCAGCAGGTTCGGCTTCCACACCCCGTCGTGGGCCAGGCCCGCGGCGCGGCGCTCCGGAGGGACCACGCCGTAGGTGGTGGTGCGCTGCCGGGCCGGTCGGCCCGCCGCGGCGGCCAGGGCCTCGAGGTCGGCGATGGTCTTGTAGCTGCCGTTGTCGCTGCCCGCCATCCGGCTGATGGTCTCCTCCATCAGCGTGCCGCCCAGGTCGTTCACCCCGCCGCGCAGGACGTCGACCACGCCCGGGTCGCCGAGCTTGACCCAGCTGGTCTGGATGTTCGAGATCCGGCCGTGCAGCAGGATCCGGGCCAGCGCGTGCACCGCCCGGTTCTCCAGGTGCGTGGGCCCGGGCCGGGCGATGCCCGCCAGGTAGAGCGGGGCGTTGGTGTGCACGAACGGCAGCAGCACGAACTCGCTGAACCCGCCGGTGTCGGCCTGCACCGAGGCGATCAGCTTGAGGTGGGCCACCCAGTGCGCCGGGGTGTCGACGTGGCCGTACATCATCGTCGAGGTGGTGGGGATGCCCAGCCGGTGCGCGGTCGTGACGACCTCGATCCACGTGGCGGTGGGGAGTTTGCCCTTGGTGAGGATCCACCGGACGTCGTCGTCGAGGATCTCCGCGGCGGTCCCGGGCAATGAGTCCACACCGGACTCCCGGGCGGCGCTCAGCCAGTCGGCGATGGACAGGTTGGTCCGGGAGGCGCCGTTGACCACCTCCATCGGCGAGAAGGCGTGCACGTGCAGGCCGGGGGCGCGCTTCTTCACCTCGGCGGCGATGTCGAAGTAGGCCGTGCCGGGCAGGTCCGGGTGGATGCCGCCCTGCATGCAGACCTCGGTGGCGCCGACGTCCCAAGCCTGCTCCGCGCGCATGCCGACCTGGTCCAACGACAGCGTGTAGGCGTCGGCGTCGGTGCGGCGCTGGGCGAAGGCGCAGAAGCGGCACCCGGTGTAGCAGACGTTGGTGAAGTTGATGTTGCGGGTGACCACGTAGGTGATGTCGTCGCCCACGGCCTGCGCGCGCAGCGCGTCGGCCAGCGCGGCCAGCGCCTCGATCTCGGCACCGGGGCCCGCCGAGAGCAGGGTCAACGAGTCCGAATCGGACAGTCCGGCCGGGTCGCGCTCCGCGTTGCGCAGCGCCACGAGGAAGTCCGGGCGGATGGCGCCACCGGCGCCCACCGCGGAGGTCTTGCGCTCGACCTGGCCGCGCAGTTCCTCCCAGTCGCCGTAGACCGAGTCGAAGTCGTCGCGGCGGTCACCCGTGCGGCCCTCGGTGTCGATCGAGGTGTGCAGGTCGGTGCGGCCGGAGTCGACGAGGGCGACCTCCGGCTCCTGCCACGGCCGCCCGACCAGCGGCGCGTCCTCGACCGCCAGCCCGGTCTCCGGGTCGGCCAACGCCGCCACGTGCGCGGACAGCCGCGGGTCGAGCCACGGCTCGCCGCGCTTGAGGTACTCGGGGTAGATGGTCAGCCGCTCGGCGAGCCGGAACCCGGCCTCGGCGGTGCGCGCGGCCAAGTCCTCGATCTGCGGCCACGGCCGCTCGGGGTTCACGTGGTCCGGGGTCAGCGGCGACACCCCGCCCCAGTCGTCGACGCCCGCGCGCAGCAGCATCCCGAACTCGCCGCCGATCAGGTTGGGCGGGGCCTGGATGCGCGCCTTCGGACCGAGGACCACCCGGGCGACGGCGACCGTGGCGGCCAGTTCAGCGGCCTCGGCGTCGGGCATGCCGCGCATCGCGGTGTCCGGCTTGGCCCGGAAGTTCTGGATGATCACCTCTTGCACACCGCCGTAGCGGCGGGACACCTGGCGGATCGCGAAGATCGACTCGACCCGGTCGGCCAGTGTCTCGCCGATGCCGATCAGCACGCCGGTGGTGAACGGGACCGCCGAGCGGCCCGCCTCCTCCAGCACCCGCAGCCGGACGGCGGGCTCCTTGTCCGGTGAGCCGTAGTGCGGGCCGCCGGGCTCGGACCACAGCGCCGTCGAGGTGGTCTCCAGCATCATGCCCATCGACGGCGCGACCGGCTTGAGCCGCTGGAAGTCCGTCCAGGACAGCACCCCGGGGTTGAGGTGCGGCAGCAGCCCGGTCTCCTCGAGCACCCGGATCGCCATGGCGCGCACATAGGACAGCGTGTCCGGGTAGCCGGCCGCCTCCAGCCACTCGCGAGCGGCGTCCCAGCGGTCCTCGGGCCGGTCGCCCAGGGTGAACAGGGCCTCCTTGCAACCCATGGCGGCACCCTGGCGGGCGATCTCCAGCACCTCGTCGGGGCTGAGGAACGGCGCGGGCAACCTGCCTGGGACGGTCGCGAAGGTGCAGTAGTGACACCGGTCACGGCAGAGCCGGGTGAGCGGGATGAACACCTTACGCGAGTACGTGATCACCCCGGGCCTGCCCGTGGCCACGAGCCCGGCGTCGCGGACCCGCGACGCGGTGGCGAACAGGTCGTCGAGGTGCTCACCGCGCGCGTGCAGCAGGACCTCGGCCTCGACCTGGTCGATCACCACACCGTCGCGCGCCCGGCGCAACGCGCGCCGGATCGCGGACTCGGTGGGTTCGGGCACGTCTACACGGGTCACGGACACCTCCAGGAAGCGGCTCACACCAACCTATCCACCGATAGGGACGCGTGAGCCGTCCTGGTGATTCCGGACTCAGCCGGGAATGACGTTCCCCACTGCCTTCTTGGCCTTCGTCGGCACGCTCGAGACCGCCGACCCGACCGTGTCGGTGGTGTCGGAGATCCAGTCGCCGAGGTCGTGACCGGCGCGCTTGGCCCGCCAGGCGACCGACGGCTTGCCGTGCGTGTCGGCCGAGGCCAGCAGCAGGCCGCCGAGCAGGCTGACGTTCTTGAAGAACTGGACCTGCTGGCGCTGGCGCTCCTCCGGGTCCTTCTCCTCCCAGAAGCGGTGCGCCGCCAGCGTGGTCGGGACCAGGCTGCCGGAGAGCAGCAGCGCGGCGAGCCGGGGGAACTTGCCCAGCGCGAGCGCGAGCCCGGCGCCGATCTTGACCGCGCCGTCGATCTTGACCAGCGTGGCCGGGTCGGTCGGCACCTGGGCGGGGAGCTTGTCGCCCACCTTGTCCAGGGTGTCGGTCAGCAGCGGCTTGGCCGCCTCGACGTGGGCCTGGGGGGCGCGCAGCACGTTGACGCCGCCCGCGATGAAGATCGTGGCGAGCATCGGCCGGGCCAGCCTGCGCAGGATCATGGTCAGTCCTCTCAGTCGTCGATCCGGTCCTTGGTCTGCTCGACCAGCTCGCGGACGTGGGTCAGGTCGCCGCAGCCCGCCTTGATCCGCTCCTCGCGCACGCTGAGGAACCGCTCCCCCAGCTCCGCGCGGCGCTCGTCCGGGACATTGCGGCGGGCGTCGTCGAGGATGGTCCGCTCCTCCTCGTCGACGTGGTGGTTGACCGCCTTGACCAGGTCCTCGAGCTTCTCGTCCCACTGCTCGGAGCCCGCCGCCCCCGCCTCCAGCACGGCGAGCAGGGCCACGTGGCCCTCGGCGTGCTCCTCGGCACCGTGCTCGACCTCGTGGTCGTCGATGCCCTTGAACCGGCGCAGCGCCGGGTAGACCTCGGACTCCTCGGCCTCGGCGTGCGCGACCAGCAGCCCGGCCAGCTCGCCGAGCACCTGGTCCCGGTCGTTGGAGCTGTCGCGCAGCAGGCGGAACAGGTCCTCGAACCGGCGGTGGTCGGCCAGGATCAACTCGATCACGTCTGCGGACATCATGGCCTCCTGTGCGGTGTGTCGCCTGGGTCTTACCCCTGGCCGCGCCAGGTCAACCCTCAGGCCACGGCAAGTCGATCGTCACCGCAAGTCGATCTCCGCGCGGGCCCGGGCCAGGGCGGCGGCCGAGACGGGCAGCAGCGGCAGCCGCACGGCCGGGGTGGCGATGCGGCCCAGCGCGTGCAGCACCGCCTTGACCACGACCGGGTTGGGCTCGGCGAACAGGGCCGCGGCCAACCGGGCCAGGCGGTGCCCGAGCGCGCGGGCGCGGGCGACGTCGCCGGTGTGCCAGGCGTCGACGAGATCGGCGAAGCCGCGGGTGTCCAGGTGTGCCGAGGCCAGGATGCCGCCGTCGGCACCGATCGCGAGGAGCGGGGAGATCAGCACGTCGTCGCCGCCGTAGACGGTGAAGCCCGCGGGCCGCTCGGCCATCAGGGTGACCGTTTCGCCGTCGAGCGCGCCCGCGGAGTGCTTGGTGCCGACGACGCCGGGGACCCCGGCCAGCCGCAGGACGGTCTCGGCGGTGAGCTCCAGTCCAGTGCGATAGGGGACGTTGTACACGATCAGGGGAACCGGGCCCGCGAGCGCGGCGAAGTGGGCGAGCACGCCGTCCGCGGTCGGCCGGGTGAACGGCGGCACCGGCACCAGCGCCGCGGCGACACCGTCGGGCAGCTCGGCCAGCGCCTTGGCCGACCCCGCCGTGTCGTTGGAGCCACAGCCGACGATCAGCGGCACACCGTGCTCGTCGGCGACGCGGGCGCACACCGACAGCACGGTCGCGCGTTCGTCCACGGTCAGCGTCGCCGCCTCCGCGGTGGTTCCCAGCGCGACCAGCCCGACCGCGCCCCCGGCCAGCACGTCCCGTGCGAGACGCTCAAGGGAGGCGGTATCGACGCGGTCGTCGGCGGTGAACGGGGTGATCAGCGGTACCAGGACACCGGTGGGCAGCATGCCTCCGATCCTGCTGCCCACCGCGCACCGCACACCACCAAGAACCTGCCTGGCCGCGCCGAGAACCCGCCGATCTACTCCGAGCCCGCCTCGATGTCGCCCTCGACCTGCAGGTACAGCTCCTGCAACTGGCGCAGGGTGTCCGGGTCGGGCTCGGCCCACATCTTGCGCTCGGCCGCCTCCAGCAGGCGTTCGGCGATACCGTGCAGCGCCCACGGGTTGGACTCGGTGAGGAACTTGCGGTTCTCCGGGTCCAGCGCGTAGGTCTGCGCGAGCTTGTCGTACATCCAGTCGGCCACCACGCCCGTCGTGGCGTCGTAGCCGAACAGGTAGTCGACCGTGGCCGCCAGCTCGAAGGCGCCCTTGTAGCCGTGCCGCCGCATGGCCTCGATCCAGCGCGGGTTGACCACGCGGGAGCGGAACACCCGGTTGGTCTCCTCGGCCAGCGACCGGGTGCGCACGGACTCAGGGCGGGTGCTGTCGCCGATGTAGGCCGCGGGCGCGGTGCCGGTGAGCGCGCGGACGGTGGCGATCATGCCGCCGTGGTACTGGAAGTAGTCGTCGGAGTCGGCGATGTCGTGCTCACGGGTGTCGACGTTCTTGGCCGCGACGTTGATCCGCTTGTAGGCCGACTCCATGTCCGCGCGGGCGGCGGCGCCGTCTAGCTCGCGGCCGTAGGCGAAGCCGCCCCAGACCGCGTAGACCTCGGCGAGGTCGGAGTCGTCGCGCCAGTTGTGGCTGTCGATCAGCGGCAGCAGGCCCGCCCCGTAGGCGCCGGGCTTGGAGCCGAAGATCCGCGTGGTGGCGCTGCGCTCGCCCTTCTCGGCGTCGGCCTGGACGTGCGCGCGGACGAAGTTGTCCTCGTCGGACTCCGCCAGCGCGGCGACCAGTCGGACGGCGTCGTCGAGCAGGTAGACCACGTGCGGGAAGGCGTCGCGGAAGAAGCCCGAGATGCGCACCGTCACGTCGATGCGCGGCCGGCCCAGCTCGGCCAGCGGGATGACCTCCAGGCTGCTGACCCGCCGGGACGCCTCGTCCCAGACCGGGCGCGCGCCCAGCAGGGCCAGCACCTCGGCGATGTCGTCGCCGGAGGTGCGCATGGCCGAGGTGCCCCACACCGACAGGCCCACCGAGCGCGGCCACTCGCCGGTGTCCTCGCGGTAGCGGGCGACCAGCGACTCGGCCATCGCCGAGCCGGTCTCCCAGGCCAGCCTGCTCGGGATCGCCTTGGGGTCGACGGAGTAGAAGTTGCGGCCGGTGGGCAGCACGTTGACCAGGCCGCGCAGCGGCGAGCCGCTCGGGCCCGCGGGCACGTAGCCGCCGTCGAGGGCGTGCAGCACGTGGTCGATCTCGTCGGTGGTCTTGGCCAGCCGCGGCACGATCTCCGTCGCGGCGAAGGTCAAGACGTCGACGACGGCCGCGTTGTCCTCGTGCAGGACGTCCCGGGTGACCTGCTGGGCCTCGCCGGGCACCCAGCCGTGGTCCTCCATGGCCTGCACCAGCGCGAGGCCGACGGCGTCGATCTCGTCGGTCTTGGTCCGGGTCTCCGAGCCGTCCTCGCGCAGCCCCAGCGCCTCGCGCAGGCCGGGCAGCGCGGCGGCCTGGCCGCCCCACATCTGCCGGGCGCGCAGCATCGAGTTGACCAGGTTGACCCGACCCGGCCCGGTCGGGGCGTCGCCGAGGGTGTGCAGGCCGTCGCGGATCTGCACGTCCTTGATCTCGCACAGCCAGCCGTCGACGTGCAGCAGGAAGTCGTCGAACTCCGCGTCGTGCGGGCGGTCGTCCAGGCCGAGGTCGTGGTCGAGCTTGGCGGCCTGGATCAGCGTCCAGATCTGCGCCCGGATGGCCGGGAGCTTGGCCGGGTCCATCGCGGCGATGTTGGCGTGCTCGTCGAGCAGCTGCTCGAGCCGGGCGATGTCGCCGTAGCTCTCGGCGCGCGCCATCGGCGGCACCAGGTGGTCGACCAGGGTGGCGTGCGCGCGGCGCTTGGCCTGGGTGCCCTCGCCCGGGTCGTTGACCAGGAACGGGTAGACCAGCGGCAGGTCGCCCAGCGCGGCGTCCGGGCCGCAGGCCGCGGACAGGCCCAGGTTCTTGCCGGGCAGCCACTCCAGGTTGCCGTGCTTGCCCAGGTGGATCATGGCGTGCGCGCCGAAGCTGTCGGCGACCCAGCGGTAGGCGGCCAGGTAGTGGTGGCTGGGCGGCAGGTCCGGGTCGTGGTAGATCGCCACCGGGTTCTCGCCGAACCCGCGCGGCGGCTGGACCATCAGCACCACGTTGCCGGTCCGCAGGGCGGCCAGCACGATCTCGCCCTCGGGGTCCTGGGAACGGTCGACGAACAGCTCACCGGGCGCCGGTCCCCAGTGCTGCTCCATCGACTCGCGCAGCTCGGCGGGCAGGGTGTCGAAGAACGCGCGGTAGTCGGCGGCGGAGATGCGCACCGGGTTGCCGGTGAGCTGCTTCTCGGTGAGCCAGTTCGGGTCTTGGCCGCCCGCCTCGATCAGCGCGTGGATCAGCGCGTCGCCGTCGCCTGCCGCGCGACCGGGGAGGGCGCCCTCGGCACCGAGGTCGTAGCCGGCGCGGTCGAGCGCGTCGAGCAGGCGGATGGCGCTGACCGGGGTGTCCAGGCCGACGGCGTTGCCGATCCGAGAGTGCTTGGTGGGGTAGGCCGACAGCATCAGCGCGATCTTGCGCTCGGCGGCCGGGGTGTGCCGGAGGGCGGCGTGCTTGACCGCGATCCCGGCGACCCGGGCGGCGCGCTCGGGGTCGGGCACGTAGACCGAGAGGCCGTCGCGGTCCTGCTCCTTGAACGAGAACGGGACGGTGATCAGGCGGCCGTCGAACTCCGGGACCGCGACCTGGGTAGCGGTGTCCAAAGGGGACAGACCGTCGTCACTGTCCTCCCAGGACTGCCGATCCGAGGTGAGGCAGAGTCCTTGCAGGATGGGGATGTCGAGGTCGGCGAGGGCGCCGACGTCCCATGCGCCGTCGTCGCCGCCGGCACCCGCGGCGGCAGGGAGCGTGCCACCGGCGGCGAGGACGGTGACCACCAGGGCATCGAGCGTGCCGAGGATTGCGAGCAGCTCGGCGGGCGCGGTGCGCAGCGAGGCGCAGTAGACCGGGACGGCGACGCCGCCCTTGTCCTCGACCGCGTCGGCCAGCGCCCCCACGAACGCGGTGTTCCCGGCGAGGTGGTGCGCGCGGTAGTAGAGGATCCCGACCCGCGGCCCCTCGGTGCGGCGCGGCGTGCGCTCGAAGTGGCCCCACGGGGAGAGCTCGACCGGCGGGGCGAAGCCGGTGCCGGTGAGCAGGAGCGTGTCGGAGAGGAAGTGAACAAGCTCACGCAGGTTGTCCGGGCCACCGAAGGCGAGGTAGCGGTGCGCCTCGGCGACGACGCCGCCGGGCGCGGTCGAGCACTCCATCAGCTCCGCGTCGGGCGCCTGCTCACCGCCGAGGACCACGACCGGGCGCCTGCCCGCGAGCAGCGCGTCCAGCCCGGCCTCCCAGGCGCGGCGTCCGCCGAGCAGCCGCACCACGACGATGTCGACACCGTCGAGCAGCGGCGGCAGGTCGTCGACGTGCAGGCGGGCGGGGTTGGCCAGCCGGTAGTCCGCGCCGCTGGCGCGGGCGGAGAGGAGGTCGGTGTCCGAGGTCGACAAGAGCAGGATCATGAGGGCCCTTCCTGGGGTCCTCGCCCCGGGTCGTGGGTGGCGGTGGCAGGAGTGTCCTGGCTCCCGGATCAGCGTTCCCCTGGGTTCAGGGCCGCTCCCCCGGTGACAGTGGCGGGACCGCGCCGGACTCGCACCGGCTTCCTCCACGTGCCATCGCTGTGTCCGGACCACCCTATATTCGGACGGTGGCCTCCTCCCAGCGCCGAACGGGCGCCGACGCCTGCCCCGGCGCGCTCGACGTGCACCAGGCAGCCGACGGCGGCTTGGCGCGCGTGCGCGTCCCGGGTGGCCAGCTCACCGCCGAGCAGCTGCGAGTGGTGGTGGAATCCGCCGCCGACCTGGGCAACGGCGTCGTGGAGCTGACCTCGCGGGCGAACCTGCAGGTCCGGGGGCTGGCACCGGGTACGGAGGTCGACCTGGCGGCCCGACTCGCGGCCGTGGGGCTACTGCCCTCGCTCAGCCACGAGAAAGTGCGCAACATCATGGCCTCGCCCCTGGGCCCGGGTGACCTCGTGGCCGAACTGGACGAGCTGCTGCGCGCCACCCCGGCCCTGGCAGCCCTACCCGGCCGCTTCCTGTTCGCCTTGGACGACGGCACCGGCGACGTGGCCTGGCTGGGCGCCGACCTCACCGCTGTCCCGGTCGACCCACACCACAGCCGCAATTCTCAGAGCCGCACTCCCGCCCCGAGCACCCTCCACCCGCCAACCGCAAGCACCCCCCACTCCGCAAGCGCCTCAGACCCCGCAAGCGGCCCTCACCCCTCAGTGGACGGCCCCCACCCAACCCCGGGGGGACAGCCCACGCCCATTTTATCGGGGGGAGGGCTCGGGCGGGGACGGGACGGGCTGCCTGTGGATAGGTGTGGACAACTGCACGCGGTACTCCTTGGCGGTGTTGACCTGGGGATACGGGTTCGGCGAGAGGACACGGCGCGGGTGCTCGTCACTCTGGCGGGTGACTTCCTGAGATTGCGCGACGGGCACTGGCGGATCGCGGAACTGGGGCCGCAGGTGGCCGAGGTCGCCGCGGCGGTCGGGACCAGCGACGCGCGCATCGCCGTCGGCGCGCCGCCGACCGCGGGGCCGATGGGACCGCTGGTGTTCGCCGACGGGTCGCCGGGGTTCGGCGCTGTGGCGCCCCTCGGACGGATCACCGCGGCCCAAGCCGCCGTCCTGGGCACGGTGATCATCACGCCGTGGCGCGGCGTGGTCGTGCGGGGGGACGGGCGCGGGCTGGCCGAGGCGGGTTTGCTCACCGAGTGGGGGGCGCCAGGAATCGGGGTCACGGCGTGCGCGGGCAAGCCGGGGTGCGCGAAGGCGCTGGCCGACGTGCGGTCCGCCGCGCTGGCGGTCGACCAGCCGGGTCGGGCGGTGCACTGGTCCGGCTGCGGGCGGCGGTGCGGGCGGCCCGCGGGTGCGGTGATCGACGTGGTGGCCACGGCCGACGGCTACCTTCTCGACGGCCGGGCGATCCCCGGCGGCCAAGTGGTCGGAGCGGTCGCCGACAGACGGCAGCAGTGACAGTGACCGATGCGGCGGCCACGGCGGACAGCTACCTTCTCGACGGCGCGGCAACCCCACCGGCCAAGTGACCACGGCGGTCGCCGACAGACGGCAGCAGTCACAGTGACCGACCTGGTGGCCACGGCGGACGGCTACCTTCTCGACGACCGGGCGATCCCCGGCAACCAGGTGACCGCAGCGGTCGCCGACGGACGGCAGGAGTGATGGTGTTCGACTACATCCGGGACGGCGCGGAGATCTACCGCCGCTCGTTCGCCACGATCCGCGCGGAGGCCGACCTGGCCGGGCTGCCCGAGGACCTGGCGCGCGTGGTGGTCCGCATGATCCACGCCTGCGGGATGGTCGACCTGGTCCCCGACGTCGCCCACTCCCCCGACGTGGTGGCCTCCGCCCGCGCGGCGCTCGACGCCGGGCACCCGGTCCTCTGCGACGCGCACATGGTCGCCTCGGGCATCACGCGCAGGCGGCTGCCCGCCGACAACGAGATCATCTGCACCCTGTCCGACCCCCGGGTGCCGGGGCTGGCCCAAGAGCTGGGCACCACGCGCAGCGCCGCGGCGCTGGAGTTGTGGCGGGATCGGCTCGACGGGGCCGTGGTGGCGATCGGCAACGCGCCGACGGCGTTGTTCGCGCTGCTGGAGATGATCGAGAAGGGCGCGGGCAGGCCGGCCGCGATCCTCGGGCTGCCGGTCGGGTTCATCGGCGCGGCCGAGTCCAAGGACGCGCTCGCCGCCTACCCGGGCGAGATCCCGTACCTGGTGGTGCGCGGGCGCCGCGGCGGCAGCGCGATGGCCGTGGCCGCGGTCAACGCGATCGCGAGCGACGTCGAATGAGCGGCACCCTCTACGGCGTCGGGCTGGGGCCGGGCGACCCGGAGTTGGTCACGGTCAAGGCCGCCCGGTTGATCACCGGGGCCGATGTCGTCGCCTACCACAGCGCGCGGCACGGCAAGTCGATCGCGCGCGGTGTCGCCGAGCCGTACCTGCGGGACGGTCAGATCGAGGAGCAGCTGGTCTACCCGCTGACCGTCGAGACCACCGACCACCCCGGCGGCTACGCGGGCGCGATGGCCGAGTTCTACGAGCACAGCGCCGCCCGGCTGGCCGCGCACCTCGACGCCGGGCGCGATGTCGTCGTGCTGGCCGAGGGTGATCCGCTCTTCTACGGCTCCTACATGCACATGCACAAGCGGCTGTGCGACCGCTACCCCACCGAGGTGGTGCCGGGTGTGACGTCGGTCAGCGCCGCAGCGGCGGTGCTGGGCAGGCCACTGGTCGAGGGTGAAGAAGTCCTGACCGTCCTACCGGGAACGTTGCCCGAAGCCGACCTGGCCGAGCACCTCGCTCGGACCGACTCGGCCGCGGTGCTCAAGCTGGGTCGCACGTTCGGCAAGGTGCGCGACGCCTTCGCCGCGGCGGGCAAGCTCGACCGCGCCCTCTACGTCGAGCGGGCCACCTGGGACCAGGGCCGGAGTCTGCCACTGTCCGAAGTAGACCCGACCACCGTGCCGTACTTCTCGTTGGCACTGCTGCCAAGCCCGGTCAACGACGGTGTCCGATCGGCCGCGCGATCCGCCGAAAGCGTCGTGGCGGTGGGCGAGGTGGTGGTCGTGGGCACCGGCCCGGCGGGCAGGCCGTGGCTGACGCCGGAGGCGCAGGAAGCGCTGGCGGTGGCCGACGACCTGGTGGGCTACAAGACCTATCTCGACCGCGTGCCGCCGAACCCCCGTCAGCAGCGGCACGCCTCGGACAACCAGGTGGAGGCCGAGCGGGCGGCGTTCGCGCTCGACCTGGCCAAGCGCGGGCGCCGGGTCGCCGTGGTGTCCTCCGGCGACCCGGGCGTGTTCGCGATGGCGGCGGCGGTCCTCGAGGTGGCGACCGATCCGCAGTGGACAGAGGTGCCGGTGCGGGTGCTGCCCGGCCTGACCGCCGCGCAGGCGGTGGCCAGCCGGGTGGGCGCGCCGCTGGGGCACGACTTCTGCGTGATCTCGCTGTCCGACCGGCTCAAGCCGTGGGAGGTGATCACCCGCAGGCTCGACGCGGTGGCCGCCGCCGACCTGGTGATCGCGATCTACAACCCGGCGTCGAAGAGCCGCACCTGGCAGCTGGGCGAGGCGCGGGACCTGTTGCTGCGCCACCGGTCCCCGGACACACCGGTGGTGATCGGCCGCGACGTGGGCGGCCCGACGGAGTCCGTCCGGGTGCTGCGGCTGGCCGATCTCGATCCATCCACTGTGGACATGCGCTGCCTGCTGCTGGTCGGCTCCTCGCAGACCCGGGTGGTCGAACGAGGCGACGGCACCCGGGTCGTGTTCACCCCCCGGCACTACCCGTGACTCAGGCGGCGCGGCAGGGCGCGCCCTTGATCCCCATCGCCAACTCGGTGGCGTCCGCGCCCTCGACGCTGACCGAGCCGACCTCGAAGCCGTAGACCAGGGTCGAGGCGTCGTCGCAGAGCGCCTTGGCCTTGGCCGAGTCCTTGGCCTTGAACGCGGTGGACACCACGACCCGGGTGCACTGGCCGACGATCTCGACCCCCTTGACCCCGTCGAGTGCGCCGATGCCCTCCTTGAGGTTCTTGATCGCTGCGGGCGGGCAGCTGGCGTCCCGGTCGCCTGAGCCCTCGCTCGCGGCGGGGACCACGGGCGCGCCGGGCACGGTCGGGATCGGTGTGCTCGACCCGCAGCCGCCTAAGGCGAACAGGAACGCGGCGGGGACGACGAGAGCGGCGAGGCGGGCGGTGCGGGTCATCTGGTCCTCCTGTGGAGCGCGGCGGGAGCTCGTCGCCTTTGAGGACGCGACGGCCGGGCACCGGGTTGCGATCTTGTCCGGCCGAATCTCCGCACTCCACAATGGACAGTGTCAGCGCCGTGCGCAGGGCGCGCCCTTGATTCCCGTCGCCAGCTCTGAGGAGTCCACGGCCCGCACGCTCACCGAGCCGATGCCGAAGCCATAGGCCAGGACAGCGGCGTCATCGCAGATGGTGGTGGCACGGTCGGAGACCTCGCCCGCGGCTTTGAGGCTGGTCGACACCACCAGCCGGGTGCAGTGCCCCACGACCTCGGCGCCGGTGACCCCGCCGATGGACTTCACGTCGCCCAGCAGGTCCGCGAGCACCTCCTCGGACAGGCACAGGTCCTGGTCCGACGCCGGGGCGGACCCGGCGGACGAGCTGGGCGGCAGGGGCACGCCGGAGGTGGTGGAGCCGCACCCGACGAGAGCCAGTCCGCTAACGAGGACAAGGGCGAACGCGAGCGGGGTTCTGCCAGGCTTGGGGGCTCTGGAAGGCTTCGGGCTTCCTTCGGGCATGGATGTCCTCCTGGTGGTGGGTCCACCAGTCAAGACGCGGCACGGGGGCTACCGGTTGCGATCAGGTGGGCACTGGCGGCGATCAGCCGCGGATCTCGCTCGACCAGCCGAGCGCAGCGCGCGGCCGCGTCCACCATTCGGGCGAACCCGTTGTCCCCCAGTGCGTCCAGGGTAGGCCAAACGGGTCCCTCGACCCCGTACACCGCCACGTCGGTGAAACCGCCCGCGGCGACCTCGGCGCCGAGCTCGTCGGCGTCGTGGAAGTGCGCCGGGACGAAACCGACGTGCCCGTCGTAGGCGCCGGTGGCCAGCACCTCGGCGACCCGGGGCGCCAGCTCGGCGGAGAGCCGCCCGGCGCTCCCGGTCTCCAGCAGCGTCAGGCACCGGCTGATGGCCGCCGCGAACAGGACTCCACCGGGCCGCAGCACGCGCGCGGCCTCGGCCAGCGCGAGTCGCCGGTCGGCGACGTCGCACAAGTGGTAGAGCGGCCCGAACAGCAACACCACGTCGACGCTGCCGGTCGGCACGGCCGGCTCCCGGGCGTCCCCCACCGAGGCAGTCACCCCTGGCAACGAGGCGGCCGCCTCGACGTGGGCCGGGACGGGGTCGATGACGTGCACCGAGTGCCCGTCCGCCGCCAGCCATTCGGCGTGCGCGCCGGTCCCACCACCGACGTCGAGCACCCGGGCCCGGGCCGGGATGTCCCGGCGGATGATCTCCTTGGTGCGCAACAGCTCCAGCCTGCCGTGCGGCGTGCGGTACAAGCGATCGTGCTCGGTGGTGCCGCTGGTGTAGTAGCTGTGCAGGTCCATGCGCCCATGCTGGCGTTCCCAACCGACCACGCGCCAACGGTTTTCGGGGTCAGGCGCGTAGTTCGACCAGCGCGGCGAGTTCGTCGTCGGTCAGTTCGGTCAGGGCGGACTCACCCCCGGAGAGCACCGAGGCAGCCAGATCCCTTTTGCTGGCAAGCAATGCCGCCACGCGGTCCTCGACCGTGCCCTCCGCGATCAGCCGGTGCACCTGCACCGGGCGCGTCTGCCCGATCCGGTACGCGCGGTCGGTCGCCTGGTCCTCGACCGCCGGGTTCCACCAGCGGTCGTAGTGCACGACGTGGTCGGCCCGGGTCAGGTTCAGCCCGGTGCCCGCCGCCTTGAGGGACAACAGGAACACCGGGAAGGCGCCCGCGGTGAACTCGGCCACGAGCGTGTCGCGGCGGGCCACCGGGGTGCCGCCGTGCAGGAACCCAGTGGCGACACCGCGTTCGCGCAGGTGCCGTTCGAGCAGCCGGGCCATCGCCACGTACTGGGTGAACACCAGCACCGCGCCGTCCTCGGCGAGGATGGTGTCGAGCAGCTCGTCGAGCAGGGCGAGTTTGCCGGAGCGGCCCGCCGTCCGGCCCGACTCCTCGGCGAGGTAGTGCGCGGGGTGGTTGCAGATCTGTTTCAGCACCGTCAGAAGGCGCATCACCTGGCCGCGGCGGGCCATCCCGTCGGCGTCCCGGATGGCGGCCATCGAGCCGCGGGCGGCGGCGGTGTAGAGGCCGATCTGCTCGCGGGTGAGCGGCACCGGGTGGTCGGTCTCGGTCTTGGGCGGCAGTTCGGGGGCGATCCCGGGGTCGGACTTCTTGCGCCGCAACAGGAACGGGCCCACCAGCCGGGCGAACCGCTCCGCCACGGCGGGGTCGGCGGCGATCGGCTTCACCCAGCGGGCGCGGAACGAGTCCAGGGTGCCGAGCAGCCCGGGCGTGGTCCAGTCGAGGATCGCCCACAGGTCGAGCAGGCCGTTCTCCACCGGGGTCCCGGTCAGCGCGACCCGGGCCACCGCGGGGATCGTCCGCAGCGCCTTGGCCGTGCTCGCGGCGGGGTTCTTCACGTGCTGCGCCTCATCGGCGACCACCAGCCCCCAGCGGTGCAGGGCGAGCAGGGACGCGTCGCGGCGCATCGTGGCGTAGGTGGTGAGCACGAACCCGTCGTCGGCGACCGACCGGGTGGCACCGTGGTAGCGCCGGACCGGGACGCCCGGGGCGAACCGGCGGATCTCCCGCGCCCAGTTGCCCAGCAGCGAGGCCGGGCACACCACCAGTGTCGGCCCTCGCGTGTCCACATCGGACTGTCGGTGCAGGTGCAGGGCGATGAGCGTGATCGTCTTGCCCAGTCCCATGTCGTCGGCCAGGCAGGCACCGAGACCGAGGTCGCTCATCCGGGCCAGCCAGCGCAGGCCGCGCAGCTGGTAGTCGCGCAGCGTGGCGGCGAGCGCGGCGGGCTGGGCCACCGGCGCCCCGGACTCCGGGTCGGCGATCCGGGCGCGCACGCCCGCCAGCCACCCGTCGGCGACGACCTCGACCCGGCGGCCGTCGACCTCCGTGCTGCCGACCAGCGCGGCGCCCAGCGCCTCGGCCGCGGCCATCGGCGGCAGCGCGCGCGGCACGGGGCCGGACCCGAGCACGACCCACTTGTCGCGCAACCGCACGGCCCGGTGGTGTGTGTCGGCTAGCCGGTCGATCTCGGCGCGGGTGAGCGGCACGCCGTCGAGCACGAACTCCCACTGCGCGGACAGCGTCCCGTCGCGCTCGGTCCGGCCGAGGACGACGTGCTCGGTCAGCGTGCCCAGCAGGTCGCGCGGCCAGTGCACGGCGAGCCCGATCACGCTAAGGCGCGGGGCGGTGGTCAGGAGGTCACCGACCTCGGACTCGGTGAGCGCGATCCGGTCGGGGGTGGTCTGGAGCAGCAGCCGCCGCAGTGGTGGCCACGAGCGCGCGCCCCGGGTGAGGGCGGTGGTCAACGTCGCCCGGGCGGTGGCGTCGCCGCGCGCCCAGACCTCGACCGCGTCGAACACGGTCCCGGGCTCGCCGACCGGGTGCGCCTGCGCCACGCAGGTCCCATCGGCCTCCAGGCGGAGTGAGCAGCGCACGGCACCGCGCAGTCCGTCCACGATCTCGGGCTCGTCGATCACGGGCGGGGCGTCCATCACTGCGGGCCGCTCGTCGGCGGCCGCGCCTGCGATGGCCGCGACGAAGGCGTGCACCAGGTCCTCGGGGCGGCCGGAGCGCGGTGTGCGGGCGTCGGCGGGCATGGCCGCGGCGAGTTCGCGCAGGCGGGCGGTGTCCTCGGGCCGCCGGTGCCCCTGGGCGACCAGGCGCAGCGCGAAGAGCACGACGGAGCCCCAGTAGCCCGCGGTGGGGTGGGCGTCGGGGCGCCGCCGGGCCCGGCTGAGGACCGGGACCGCCTCGGCGACCGGCAGGTGCGCGGCCACCACGACCCGGGCCGGGTCACCGAGCTCGAGCTCGCCCAGCTCGACCTCGTCGGGGAGGGCGTCGCCGTGGAAGGCCACCACCTGGGCGTTCTCCACCGTGACGGCGCAGCGCGCCAGCCCGTCGATCACCGCTGGTCCAGCCAGGCGAGGACCTCGTCGACGGTGGCGACCAGCGGCACGTCCGGTGGCGCGGGCCGGGCGACCACGACCACCGGGACGCCCAGCGCCTCGGCGGCGTCGAGCTTGGCCACCGTGAGCGGGCCGCCGCTGTCCTTGGTGACCAGCACGTCGACGCGGTGCTCGCGCAGCAGGGCCAGCTCACCCTCGAGTGTGTAGGGGCCGCGGTCGAGCAGCAGGTGCATCCGCTTTGGGAGCGGAGGGTCGGGTGGGTCGACGCAGCGGACCAGGAACCACCGGTCGGTGTCGGCGAACACGGCCAGCCCCTGGCGGCCGGTGGTGAGGAAGATCCGCTCCCCCAGGTCGGCGGCCGCGCGGTTCGCCGCGGCGAGGTCGGGCACCGGGTGCCAGCCGGGCCGGGGTGTCCAGCCCGGACGGCGCAGCATGATCAGCGGGACGCCGCGTTCGCGGGACGCGGTGGCCGCCGACGCGCTGATCCGCTCCGCGAACGGGTGGGTGGCGTCGACCACGGCGTCGACCCGCTCGGCGACCAGCCACTCGGCGAGCTTGACCGGACCACCGAAGCCGCCGACCCGGACCTCCCCCACCGGCAGCTTGGGGTCGCGCACCCGACCGGCCAGGGAGGACACCACGGTCGTACCCGCGCGCCCGTGCAGCGCGGCCGCCAGTGCGCGGGCCTCGGCGGTGCCGCCCAGGACGAGGACCCTCACCGGACCACCCCCGCCGCGCCCGCGCGGTGTCCATCGGTCACCCTGGTGCCATGACCGGAGAGCGGCGGACGCCGGAGGGCCTGCGCTACGGCTGGACCACCGGCGCGTGCGCGACGGCCGCCACCACGGCGGCCTACACCGCGCTGCTCACCGGCGACTTCCCCGATCCGGTGACGATCACCCTCCCCAAGGGACAGACCCCGGCGTTCGCGCTGGCCGTCGAGCACCTGGGCGGCGAACACCCGGGCGGCGAGGCGATGGCGGGCGTGGTCAAGGACGCGGGCGACGACCCGGACGTCACGCACGGCGCGCTGATCCGGTCGACGGTCCGCCACGGCTCGCCGGGCAGCGGGGTCGCGTTCCGCGCCGGTCCGGGGGTGGGCACGGTGACCAAGGCGGGGCTGCCGTTGGACGTCGGCGAGCCCGCGATCAACCCGGTGCCCCGGCAGCTGATCCGCGAGCACGTCGCGGCGGTGGCGGCGGCGCACGGCGGCACCGGTGACGTGGTGGTCGAGATCTCGGTGGACGGCGGTGAGGAGCTGGCGCGCAAGACCTGGAACCCCCGCCTGGGAATCCTGGGTGGACTGTCCATTTTGGGCACGACAGGCGTGGTGGTGCCGTACTCGTGCTCGGCGTGGATCGACAGCATCCGCCGGGGCATCGACGTCGCCCGAGCGGGGGGGTACGAGCACGTGGCGGGCTGCACGGGGTCGACGTCGGAGAAGACGGTCATGGCGCTCTACGGGCTCCCCGAGGACGCGCTGCTCGACATGGGCGACTTCGCCGGCGCGGTGCTGAAGTACCTGCGCAGGCACCCGGTCCCCCGACTGACGGTGGCGGGCGGTTTCGGCAAGCTCTCGAAGCTCGCCGACGGCCACCTCGATCTCCACTCTGGACGGTCGCAAGTGGACTTGAGCGCGCTCGCCCGGACCGCGGTCGCGGCGGGCGGCGACGACGAACTGGCCGCGCGGATCACCGCTGGGAACACGGCGTTGGAGGCCCTGCGACTGGCCGAGGCGGCGGGGGTGCCGCTGGGTGATGCCGTTGCGCGCCAGGCGAAGCAGACGGCAGTCGAGGTGCTCCGCGGGGCCGAGGTGGCGGTGGACGTGGTGGTGATCGACCGCGCCGGGGTGATCGTCGGTCGGGCACACTGAGATCGCTCGGGAGACCCACCGGCGGCGCTCGTGGGGCAGGGGAACCGAGGTCGCGCAGTGGGCTCGGTCCGCGTAGCGATCGACGGACAGGCACATCGAGGCCGCACAGCAGGCCCACTCGCAGCGAACGCCGGACAAGCACACCGAGATCGTGCGGTGGGCACGCCCGCAGCGAACGCCGGTCGGGTCCACCGAGAGCGCGCAGTAGGCCCACCCACGGCGATCGAAGGTCGGGCGCACCGACGTCGCGCAGTGGGCTCGGCGCCCGTGGCGATCGGCGGATAGGCACAGTGAGGTCGAGCGCGGTGAATTTGGCCGTGGAGCCCGGCACCCGTGGCGATCGGCGGGGCGGGGCGGGCTCACGGGCGCTCGCGCTCGGTCGAGTAGAGGTGGCTCTCGCAGAAGCCGCCGGGGTCCAGGACCCGGCCCACGATGATCACCGCGGTGCGGCGGACACCGGCGGCCTGGACCTGCTCGGCGATGTCGGCCAGGGTGCCGCGCAGCACCACCTCGTCCGGCCGGGAGGCGTAGGCGACCACCGCGACCGGGCAGTCCGCGCCGTAGTTGGGGAGCAGCTCGGCGACGACCTCGTCGATCCGCTGGACGGCCAGGTGCAGCACCATGGTGGCGCCGGAGCGGCCGAGTGAGGTGAGGTCCTCGCCGGGCGGCATCGGCGTCGCGCGGGCCGAGGTTCGGGTGAGCACCACGGTCTGGCCCACCGCGGGCACGGTCAGCTCGCGACGCAGGGCCGCCGCGGCGGCGGCGAAGGCGGGGACGCCGGGGGTGACGTCGTAGGGGATGCCTGCCGCGTCGAGCCTGCGCATCTGCTCGGCCATGGCGCTGAAGACCGAGGGGTCCCCCGAGTGCAGCCGGGCCACGTCGTGACCGGCGGCGTGGGCGGCGACCAGTTCGGCGATGATCTCGTCCAGGGTGAGGTTCGCGGTGTCGACCTTGCGCGCGCCGGGCGGGCACACGGCCAGCAGCTCGACCGGCACCAGCGCACCCGCGTACAGGCAAACCGGCGACCGGGCGATGATGTCGCGCCCGCGCACGGTGATCAGGTCGGCCGCACCGGGCCCCGCCCCGATGAAGTGGACTGTCATGCGCGCTCCTGGGTAAGGGGATCGATAGCGGGATCGGCGGCGGATTCCCCGGACGACGCGGTAGTCGGCGGGCTGGCCGATCGAGCACCCGCCACCCCGCGCGACCGGGCGGCGGGCCAGCGGCCCGCTCGAGGACTCGGACCGGTGGGCGGCTCGAGAGCCGGTGTCGAGACCGGTTGGACAGCGGCCGCACCCGTCGAGCCCGCGCGCAATCCAGCACTCGGACCGGTGGGCGGCTCGAGAGTCAGGTGGCCGACCGCCATACCAGTCGAGCCCGCGCATGATCCAGCAGCCGGACCGATGGGCGACACGAGAACTGATCTTGAGACCGGTTGGACAGCGGCCGCACCGGCCGAGCCCGCGCGCGGTTCAGCAGCCGCACCCGTGGGCCGTTCGAGAGCCGGCGTCGAGACCGGTTGACCGGCCGCCGCACCCGTCGAATCCGCGGTCGGACCAGCGGCCGGGCCGGCGGGTGACACGAGAGCTGGTGGCGAGACCGGTTGGCCGGCAGCCGCACCTGTCGAGCCCGCGGTCGGTCCGGTAGTCGGAGTGGTGGTGGGCTTGGTGGCCGACCACTGGGTGACCGGCATCATCGGGCGCCACCCGGTGAACCCGCCGACCGGTGCGGCGCGGCTGACCGATAGTCGGACCAGGTCGCCGCCGACCTGGCGGTGCCACTGGGTGATCAGTGACTCGGACTCCACCGTCACCGCGTTGACCACGATCCGGCCACCGGGTGGGAGGGCTGCCCAGCAGGCGGGAAGCACGCCGTCGGCCGTCACGCCGCCGCCGATGAAGATCGAGTCCGGGGTGTCCAGATCGGCTAGGGCGGCCGGGGCGGCATCCCTGACCACGCGCAAGCCGGGAACGCCCAGGCGAGCGGCGTTGCGCTCGACGCGGTCGGCCCGGTCGGCGCGCGGTTCGACCGCCACGGTCCGGCAGGACGGGTGGGTGCGTGACCACTCGATGCCGATGCTGCCCGAGCCCGCGCCCACGTCCCACAGCAGCAGTCCGGGGGCGGGCGCCAGCGCGGCGAGGGTGATGGCCCGGATCTCGCGTTTGGTGATCTGGCCGTCGTGCTCGTAGGCGTCGTCCGGTAGGCCCGGCACCCTGGGCAGGCCGCGCGGACCCACGCACTCGATGGCCACCACGTTGAGGTCGCCCGCGTCCGCCGCCGTGCTGATCCGTTCGGCGGGGTCGCCCAAGTCGTTGAGCACGGTAAGAGTGCTGTGCTCGAACCCGCGCTCCCGTAGCAACGCCTCAACAGCGGTAGGCGTACCGGAGTTCTCGCTGAGGACCAGTACACGACGCCCGTGGTGCAGGACGGCGTGCAGTCGGTCGAGTGGTCGGGCGACCGCGCTGACGACCTCGACGGACTCGACCGCCCAGCCCAAGCGCGCGCAAGCCAACGAGACCGACGACGGGTGCGGCAGGACGCGAACCTCGGTGAACCGACTCAGCGTGGTGCCGATGCCGTAGAACATCGGATCGCCGCTGGCCAGCACGCACAACGCCCGACCCTCGTGCGCGGCGAGCAGGCCGGGAATCGCGGGCACCAGCGGCGACGGCCATTCGACCCGCTCGGCCCCGACCGACGCGGGCAGCAGGTCGAGCTGACGGGCACTGCCGACCACGACCTCGGCCGCGGCCAACAGCGCCCGCTGGGCGGACCCGAGTCCGGCCCACCCATCAGCTCCGATACCCACCACGGTGACCACGGACGGACACGATAGCCGCGCCCGGACACCGACCTACGCGGACGCGTCGCCCTTCAGCGTGGCGACCAGCGACCCGAACCCGACGGCACTCAACCGCAGCACCGCACCGGCCGGACCACCCTTGCTGTCCCGCACGAGCGGCACCGCACCCGCGAACGCCACCTCGACACAGTCAGTGGTGTTGCCATCGCCGCCGGCGCCACTGCTCCGGCTCGACTTCCGCCACACCAGGCCCGCGCTCACAGTCACCTCCCGTGCTTCAGGTCCGCGACCAACGCCGCGAAGCCAGACGGGCTCAAGCGCAGGCACTCGCCGTCTGGACCACCCTTGCTATCCCGAACCAGCGACACCGTGCCCACGAACGCCACCTCGACACAGTCATTGGTGTTGCCGCTGCCGCCAGCACCGCTGCTTCGGCTCGACTTCCGCCACACCACACCTTCAAGGCTCCCACTCATGGATTCACCCTCTTGTAGACGCGTATGTGCGTGCCGCTTCCAGGATAAGCGCCTTGGAAGCAGGCAAGCTGAGCGCTGCGACCCGCTTGCGCTCCCAAGCGACCCGGTACGGCTCCGTGGCGGCCGTTCGGTCACGGAAGAACGCTTCGCCATGGCTGTCGACACGTACCCGGTCGGTGGCGGGGTCGTCGTCGAGCCGGATGAGCAGGAACGAGCTGCCCATGCCCGGGTAGGCGCCTTCCTCGATCGGCTGGATCTGGATCTCGACGTTCGGCAGGTCGCACAAGCCCGCCAGGTAGACCAATTGGTCATGCATGACCTCCGGGCCACCGACCGGCAGCCGCAGGGCGAACTCGTGGATCACCGCACGCACCGTGGGTGGGTTCTCCTTCACCAGGCTGTCCTGCCTGCCCTTGCGCACGTTCATCAACTCGCTCATGCGGCCCTCGGACACGCGCTCGCCAGTGGACTCAAAGAGGGCTCGGATGTAGCCCTCAGTCTGGAAGTGGGCAGGGACCAGGTCGATGTGCACCATCAGGATCTCGGTGGCCTCGGTCTCCAACTCCAGGAGCGCCCGCGTCTTCACGCTGACGAAGGCCGGGAAGGTGCCCTTGTTGGTCCTGGTCTGCTTGGCGAGTTCGAGCAGGCCGTGGAGTTCGTCGTCGGTCAGGTCGTAGGCGCCTGCCAGGACCTTGAGCTTGGCGCGGTCGACCGGGGCCTCGCCCTTCTCGATCCGGCCCATGGTCACGGCGCTGACGTCGATCAGCTCGTTGACGTCCTCGATCCGCGCGTAGCCCGCCCGGGTGCGGAAGCTGCGCAGTGCCGCGCCCAGCTCACGCCGGTTGCCGCTGACCGTTCGCTTTGTCGTCATCGCTGGTGGATCCCCTGTTCGAGTGAAAATTGCAGCTTCAGATTGAAGCTCCCCGAAGAGTTGCTACGGTCGCGGTGCTAGAAACTTCAGATAGAAGTTACAAGACCAACTAACCTACAAGACACAGGGGTGTACCGCATGTCTTACGCATACGCACTGGTCAAGCGGCGCGGCGAGGGCCAATACCGGTGGCCCGAGCGGATCCAGCTCGACCGATGCGCCGAAGCGACCATCGGAGAACTAGTCGTGGGTTTGCGCGACTGGGCGAGTGAACAGCTCCACGCAGCCATTTCGACTGACAACGGAGAGTACACGGCCTATCTCGTGGCGTTGACAGTGGGGGATGATTTCGACCCCGATGAGGCCCTCCACCAGGAGAACCTCGTGTGGTTCCACGGCTGCGAGCATGTGCCGGTAAACACCTGAGCAGTGGTTGGTCGGCCGGCCCGCCATCTGCGACGATGCGAGACGACCAAGCAGGGTGTGCGAGGAAACCGGTGCGAGTCCGGTGCGGTCCCGCCACTGTGACCGGGGAGCGCCACTCCCCCGCGCGCCACCGGGGCACCCGCCCCGGGAAGGCCGGAGCGGCGCGTCAATCCGGGAGCCAGGACACTCCGCCCTGCCGTGAGTGACCGACCCGGGCGCGGACCCGGAGTGAGGATCGCGGCGTGCCCCAGCCTGCCCTGCGCCCGGTAGCCACCGGATACCCCTTCTCAGCCGTCGTCGGCCACGCCGACCTGCGCCTCTCCCTGCTGCTCAACGCCGTGCACCCGGCGATCGGCGGGGTCCTGGTCCGGGGTGAGAAGGGGACCGCCAAGTCCACCGTGGTGCGGGCGCTGGCCGCCCTGCTGCCCGCCGCGGCCGTGGTGGCGGGGTGCCGGTTCTCCTGCGACCCGACCCGCCCGGACCCGGCCTGCCCGGACGGCCCGCACACCGCCCCCGAGTCCGACACCCGGCCGGCCCGACTGGTGGAACTACCCGTTGGAGCTACCGAAGACCGCCTGATCGGGTCACTCGACCTGGAGCGCGCGCTCACCGAGGGTGTTCGCGCGTACCAGCCGGGTCTGCTGGCCGCCGCGCACCGCGGTGTCCTCTACGTCGACGAGGTCAACCTCCTGCACGACCACCTGGTCGACCTCCTGCTCGACGCCGCCGCGATGGGCCGGGCACATGTCGAGCGCGAGGGCGTCTCCGTGTCGCACGCGGCGTCGTTCCTCCTGGTGGGGACCATGAACCCCGAGGAGGGCGAGCTGCGCCCGCAGCTGCTCGACCGGTTCGGGCTGACCGTCGAGGTCCGGGCGGCGCGGGACGTCGACACCCGCACCGAGGTGATCCGGCGCAGGCTGGCGTTCGAGGCGGACCCGGCCGGGTTCGGCGCGGCCTGGGCGGCGCCGGACGCCGAGCTGGCCGACCAGATCGTCACCGCGCGCAAGGCGCTGCCCGAGGTCCTGCTGCCCGACGCCGAGCTGCGCCGGATCGCGGCAGTGTGCGCGGCCTTCGACGTCGACGGCATGCGCGCCGACCTGGTCGTCGCCCGCACCGCCGTCGCGCACGCGGCCTGGCGCGGGGCGCCCGCCGTCGAGGAGTCCGACGTGGCCGTGGCGGCCCGGCTGGCCCTGCCGCACCGGCGGCGCCGCGACCCGTTCGACGAGCCCGGCATCGAGCAGGAGCAGCTCGACCAGGCACTGCGCGACGCCGCCGAGGAGGCCGACCGCGACCCGGACCCGGACAACACCGATGGTCCCGGCGGCGGCACACCGCCGCCGGACGCCCAAGACTCGGACACTCAAGACTCGAACACGCCGCCGAGCGACGCGCCGACCCCGGGCAACCAAGAGCAGGAAACGCCCAAGGGCGGCGACAACAGCCGCGCGGCCGCCAAGCCAGATGAGGCGTTCCGCGCGCGGACCCTGCAGATCGCGGGCGTTGGTGAGGGTGCGCCCGGTCGTAGGTCGCGCTCTCGCGCGGGGTCGGGACGAGCACTGCGTTCTTCGCCGTCGCAGGGGTCCGGCATCCACCTGGTGGGGACTCTTACAGCTGCCGCGCCGTTCCAGCGCGACCGTGGGCGTAGTGGGCCTGGTCTGCTCGTGCGTACAGGCGATGTGCGCAAGGCGGTCCGGGAGGGCCGCGAGTCCAACCTGGTGCTCTTCGCCGTAGACGCGTCCGGCTCGATGGCCGCGCGCAAGCGGATGTCGGCTGTGACAGGCGCGGTGATTTCCTTGCTGCGTGACGCTTACCAGCGTCGGGACAAGGTAGGACTAGTCACGTTCCGCGCCGGTGAGGCTGAGTTGGCACTACCGCCCACCTCTTCGGTGGAGGCTGCGGTGGCGCGTCTGCGTAACCTGCGCACGGGCGGCCGCACTCCATTGGCCGACGGCCTCTTGCGCGCTCAGAAGACTCTTGCCACTGAGCGGCTAAGAGATCCTCGTAGGCGTGCCCTCCTGGTAGTGGTTACCGATGGCCGCGCGACTGTCGCGGTCAACCGCGGCGGGCGTTCCTCTAACGACCCGATGGCCGATGCCCTGCGCGCGGCGGTCGGTATCGCGGCGGACGGCGTGGCGAGCGTGGTCGTCGACTGCGAGAGTGGTCCGGTCCGCCTCGGGCTGGCGGGCAAGCTCGCCGCCGCGCTCGGTGGCACCGGGCTGCGGCTCGAAGAACTGTCCGCCGACGCCGTCGCGGGCGTGGTCCGCGCCGCCCGCGCAGCCTAGGGAGGACCGCCATGCCACAGGGGAAGCCCACCGTCGTGCCGCAGGACGGTCTCACCACGCGGCAGCGGCGCAACCGCCCGCTGGTCGTCGTGCACACCGGCGAGATGAAGGGCAAGTCGACCGCCGCGTTCGGCCTCGCGCTGCGCGGGTGGAACCAGGGCTGGTCGATCGGGGTGTTCCAGTTCGTCAAGTCGGCCAAGTGGCGCGTGGGCGAGGAGTCCGCGTTCCTCGCGCTGGGCAGGCTGCACGAGCAGACCGGCGAGGGCGGCCCGGTCGAGTGGCACAAGATGGGCGCGGGCTGGTCGTGGTCGCGCAAGGCGGGCACCGAGGACGACCACGCCGAGGCCGCCCGCGAGGGCTGGGCCGAGATCTCCCGGCGGCTGGCCGAGGAGCGGCACGGCGTCTACGTGCTCGACGAGTTCACCTACCCGCTCAAGTGGGGCTGGATCGACACCGACGAGGTGGTCCGGACGCTGGCCGACCGGCCGGGGCACCAGCACGTGATCATCACCGGCCGGGACGCGCCGCAGTCGCTTGTGGACAGTGCGGACCTGGTGACGCACATGACGAAGGTGAAGCACCCGATGGACGCCGGGCACAAGGGCCAGAAGGGCATCGAGTGGTAGCCCGGATCGTCGTGGCCGCGCCCGGCTCGGGCAGCGGCAAGACGACGGTGGCCACTGGCCTGATGGCCGCGCTGCGCGGGCGCGGGCACACCGTGGCGCCGTTCAAGGTCGGCCCCGACTACATCGACCCGGGCTACCACACCCTCGCGGCGGGTAGGCCCGGGCGCAACCTCGACCCGGTGCTGGTCGGGGAGCACCGGATCGCGCCGCTGTTCCGGCACGGCGCGCTCGGGGCGGACCTGGCCGTCATCGAGGGCGTGATGGGGCTGTTCGACGGCCGCATCGGCCACCATGTCGAGGCAGGGGGCTTCGGCTCCACCGCGCACGTCGCCGGGCTGATCGACGCGCCGGTGCTGCTGGTGGTCGACGCGCGGGGGCAGAGCACGAGCATCGCCGCGCTGCTGCACGGGTTCCGGTCGTACCGACCGGGCGTGCGGATCGCGGGGGTGGTGCTCAACCAGGTCGGCTCCGACCGGCACGAGCAGGTGCTGCGCGAGGCGTGCGTGGACGTCGGGCTCCCGGTGCTGGGCGCGGTGCGGCGGACGGTGGCGGTGGACGTGCCGTCGCGCCACCTGGGCCTGATCCCCGCAGCCGAGCACGGCGACCCGGCGACCCGCGCGGTCGCGGCGATGGCGGACCTGGTGGCCGCGTCGGTCGACCTGGACGAGGTCGTCCGGATCGCCCAGACAGCGTCCAGTGTGGATAGTGCACTGTGGAGCGCCTCGGACGAGGTCGAGCCGGTGGCCGGACGGCCGGTGATCGCGGTCGCGGGCGGTCCGGCGTTCACCTTCGGCTACGCCGAGCACACCGAGCTGTTGCGAGCCGCGGGCGCCGAGGTGGCCGTGGTCGACCCGTTGCGCGACGAGGGTCTCCCGCCGGGGACGGCCGGGCTGGTGCTGCCCGGCGGGTTCCCCGAGGCGCACGCGGAAGCGTTGTCCGCCAACGAACCCCTGCGCGACGCCGTGGCCGCGCTCGCCCGGTCGGGCGCTCCGGTGCACGCCGAGTGCGGCGGCCTGCTGTACCTGGCGTCCAAACTGGACGGTCACCCGATGTGCGGGGTACTGGAGGCGGAGGCGTCGATGACGTCCCGGCTGCTGCTGGGTTACCGGGACGCGGTGGCGCTGACGGCATCGGTCCTGCACCCGGAGGGCGCACGGGTCTCCGGCCACGAGTTCCACCGCACCCGCACGCTCCCCCAGCACGGCGAGCGCCCGGCGTGGGTGTGGCGTGACCACGACGGCACCGTGCACCGCGAGGGCTTCCTGCACGGGCGGGTGCACGCCTCCTACCTGCACACCCACCCGGCCGGGAACCCCGCGGCGATCCGTGCGTTCATCGCGGCGGCGGCGGACTAGACGGCCTCAACCGCCTCGGGCACAGCGGGTTCGACCTTCTTCACCTTGCGCTGCGCCCAGGAGGCGGCTATAGCGCCGCCGATCACGCTGAGCAGCGACATGAACAGGTCGCCGAGATCGGACACCGGGAACGCCGCGACGGAGACTGTGACTACGGGTCACAGGTAAGGTGGCCAACGTTAGCGACCACCCGCAAGCTGACCGAAGTCGACCACTCAGCGTACGAGCGGCTTCACCGAAATGAACTCAGCTCACGTTTCACGGTCACTTTCGGCAACATTGAACTCCGGCCAGACTGGACATCGTGGTCCTATCACCACCCGGCCGCGAGGCACCGGTGGTGAAACGGGTGATCGGCGTACCCGGCGACCAAGTCCGTTCGACCGACGGCCGACTATGGCTAAGACTGTGGCCAGTGCAAGAAATCAGCACGCTCCCCACACTCCGCCCATTCCCCGCAGGCACCTGACTCACACTCTCTAACGCGACCCACAGTCTCCGCCATTCACCTTCGACCCACAGCCCAGCACCCCCATGGACCCCTCCGTCGATCGACGACCAACCACCCACAGCACCCCCAATCCGTTCGGGCACAACAGACTCAGCCCCCAGACCAGCCCTCCCCCTGCATTCCATACGCAGCCAAAACACGGCCTGCGATTCTTTGTCAAGGTACTCTTTCCCGCCTTGACAAAGAATCGCAGGCCGTAGTGATAATTGGCGTAGGGGATTCAGGGGCCCACGGGTGGCTACACTCCACAGGCAGCACGTACGCCCCCGATAGCGCATACACATGGGCTGCCCGAGGAAAAGACGGGGGCTCGATCTAGTGAACTCACTTCGCGCGGGGCCCCTAGAGCACCGCGGTGGAGATAAAAGGGCAGGGTAAGGGCATCCCCACCCACGGCAAGTTTAGCGGCACTCTCCCCCCACACGAAGCAAGTCCACCAGATCGAGCATCCGTAACGGGACTTACGTTCCAGCGGAGTCGGCCTATCCGTGGCGGTTGGGTGGGTGGAGGGAAGATCTGTGGCGGGGGCTGCCGCATCAGCGGGCTTGGGATCCTGCCGCGGTTTGGTGGGGCTGGGCATCTTGTCCGTTCAACAGGAGCGGGGTTCAGCTGCGTTGATTGCTGGGTGCCCGTTTCCACCACCAACGCCGGACGGGCCCCGCTCCGAAGTGGAGTGGGGCCCGTCCGATGTGGAGTCGGCTCAGACTGCCTGCGGTTGGAGCTTGGTCAGGCCCCGGTGCAGCAGTGCCGCGAAGACCAGTCCGATGCCCGCCCAGAGCACCGCCGAGGTGCCCAGGGAGGCCACTCGGAAGTCCCACAGGACGTTGCCCGGGAAGCCCTCCGGCACCTCCTGGAAGCTCGGCAGCAGCTTGGCGACCACGGTCACGGCCACCAGGTAGCCGATCGCCGTGGACACCGTGGCCCACCAGCCGCCGATGCGGGGGGTGAGGCGTTTGGCCAGGATCACCGCGGCGATCACCAGGACCAGGGAGATGCCGATCATGCCGAAGAACAGCGCCGTGCGGTCGCCGATGGTCTCCGGTTTGCCCACCGCGGGTGGGTTGGCCGGGTAGGCCAGGAACGGGACCAGCACGACCGACACGTACCCCAGGCCCGCCAGCGTCAACGCCGTCGTGCGCGGGGTGAGTGGACCGATGCGGCCGTAGGCGAACGCGAAGGCGAGGCTGAACAGCCCGCCCAGGCCCAGGCCGTAGGCGACGGCCCCGATGCCGAGTCCGCCGGTGGACTGGAAGGCCCGGGAGACCTCCTCTTCCTCGGCGGGGGCGGTCTCGTCGTGGTGGTGCTCGGCGGGGTCGGTGCCGTGCGTGTGCTCGGCGCCCGCCGATTCCTCGATGGCGATGGCCTTGTCGACCGACGGTTCGCCGAAGGCCGAGGCGAAGCCGAAGGCGAGCAGACCGCCGACCAGGCCGGCCAGCAGGCCCCAGACGAGCAGTGACCGGACGGTCAAGGTCGCCGGGGCCGCCTCGGTGTCGGTCAGTGGCACGGGAAGCCCAGCAGGTGGCGCGCGTCGTGCACGAGCTCGTGCACGTAGGTGCCGTCGAAGATCGCGAGAGCGCCCTGCTCCGCGCCGACGAAGTAGAGGGCGAGCAGGGAGATGATCCCGGCGAAGAGCGCGTACGGCAGGATCTGCCGAACGGGGATGCTCACGGGTGTGGGGAGTGCGACGGCATGCGTCATGGCGGTGCCTCCTGGGGGCTTCACGCGGCCCGGTCGGTGGAGCAGACGATGGTGGAGGGTCTGACTGCGGGCTCGAGGAGCCCGATCACAGTGGCGCGGCCGTGCCGGGGTCTCACCGGCTTCCTTCTACCATCAGGGTCAACTCGGCAACGTATGGGAGTTCACATCGCGGTGTCAACGCGGCCGTTCGGACGGTGGGAAATGTCATTCGGCTGGTCAGAGGAGTGTCGGTGAGCGCCCGGCTGGTCCTGGTGTGCCACGGGGCCACGGCGGCGACCCGGGCCGCGGCCTTCCCGGCCGACGAGGAGTTGGACGCGGCCGCGATCGCCGCCGCGGCCGGGGGGCCGCCGCTGGGGCGGGTGGGGACGGCGCTGCGCGGGCCCGCCGAGCCGTGCGCGCAGACCGCGGCCGCGCTGGGGCTCGACGCGCTGGTCGACGACCGGCTGCGCGACGCCGACTTCGGTGACTGGCGCGGCCGGGCGCTCGACGAGGTGGCCGCCGCCGAGCCGGACGGGCTCACCCGCTGGCTCACCGACCCGGGGGCCGCGCCGCACGGCGGGGAGTCGGTGCTGGAGCTGGTCGACCGGGTCGGCGGCTGGCTCGACGAGCGGCCCGCGACCGACCGGCACACCGTCGCGGTCACCCACCCGGCGGTCGTCAAGGCCGCGCTGGTGCACGCGCTGCGCGCCGACCCGGGCGCCTTCTGGCGGATCGATGTGGCCCCGCTCTCGCGCACCGTTGTGCGCGGTGGACCGGGCCGGTGGACGTTGCGCTGGATTGTCGATGGCGGCGGCTGATCACATTCTTCCCGGAACAGTGCGCCATTTAGGTCGAATTGCGCCGGACAAATCGCCGCTGCCATTTGCGCCGAACAGCCCATCAGACTCCCGTCGTCCCGGTCACCGAAAGCGATGTCCAAATCCCCTGGCCGGGAACCGATGCCGCCAGTCAGGTAACGGAACACCGGCACGCGGTGACCGCGCGGCAGCGGAGCGTGAGCAAGAGCCATAAGGTCACCAACTACCCCACGGGCGTGGGAGCGAGTAACATCATTGGTCATTTCGGTGACATCGCGGCGGCACCCTTGCGTCCGGTGCGAATGTCGTGGACGCTCGACGCACCGATGGCACCGGTCGGATTTCCGTGGTCGGGCGTATCAATCGGACAAACCTGGACGAGGCATTCCGGGAAGCGCGTGGGACGTGCGCACGCGAGGCGGAGAAGGCGGTGGCGCCGTGCTGGAGACGGGCGCGGACACGCCGGGCGACCCGGACCGGGCACCCGGCGGCGAGCCGCACCGCTACCAGCTCTTCCGCGGCCTGGTCGACCGCGCGGCGGCCGCCGAGGTGTCCCAGGAGCGGATGCGCCACCTGCTCGACGCCGTGCTCTCGGTCGCCAGCGACCTGTCGCTGCCGGACATGCTGCGCCGGATCGTCACCGCCGGGTGCGAGCTGGCGGGTGCCCGCTACGGCGCGCTGGGCGTGCTCGGGCAGGACGGCCACCTCGTCGAGTTCACCCACACCGGGTTCACCGCCCAGACCGCGGCCGCGATCGGCGTACTGCCGGTCGGCAAGGGCGTGCTGGGCCTGGTGATCGAGCGCCCCGAGCCGCTGCGCGTGCCGGACCTGTCCGGCCACCCGGACGCGGCGGGATTCCCGGCCAACCACCCGCCGATGACCTCGTTCCTCGGCGTGCCGATCCGGGTGCGCGGCGAGGTGTTCGGCAACCTCTACCTGACCGAGAAGATCGGCGGCCGGACCTTCACCCAGGAGGACGAGGACGTGGTGGTCGCGCTGGCCGCCGCGGCGGGGATGGCGGTGGAGAACGCCCGGCACTTCGACCGCAGCCACCGGCGTGAGCGCTGGCTGCGCGCGACCACCGAGGTCACCTCGGTGCTGCGCACCAGCGTGTGCGCGGGCACCGGGCTCGAGCTGCTCGCCCAGCGCGCCCGGGAAACGGCCAACGCGGTGCTCGCCTTCGTCGCGGTGCCCGCGGGGCCGGAGTTCCTGGAGGTCCGCGCGGTCGACGGGCTGCTCACCGAGGAGCTGACCGGCGCGCGCATGTCGGCCACCGACAGCTTCACCGGCGACGTGTTCAGCACCGGCCGGGCCCGGGTGCTCACCGAGGTCGCCGAGGCCACGCTGAGCCGCTCGGCCGCCACCTTCCGGCAGCTGCCGCCGGGCATCGACGTGCTGGGACCCGCGATGTTCGTGCCGCTGAGCACCGGCGGCCGCCCGGCCGCGGTGCTGATGGTCGCCCGCGAGCACGGCGCCGCCCGGTTCGACGACGACGACCTGCGGATGATCACCGACTTCGGCACGCACGCCGCGCTGGCCGTCGAGTTCGCCGAGGCGCAGCAGGACCGGCAGCGGCTCGCGCTCTACGAGGAGCGCGACCGGATCGCCCGCGACCTGCACGACCTGGTCATCCAGCGGCTGTTCGCGATCGGCCTGGGCCTGCAGGGGCTCAAGCGGGCGCCCGGGCAGCCCGAGGCGGGCGAGCGGCTGACCGGCTACGTCGCCGAGATCGACCAGACCATCCGGGAGATCCGGCGCAGCATCTTCTCCCTGCAGGAACCCGCGAACGGCCCGTACAGCCTGCGCGGCGAGATCCTGCGGGCCATCTCCGAGGCCACCGTCGCGCTGGGCTTCGAGCCCACCGTGCGGCTGGAGGGGCCACTGGACTCGGTGGTGCCCGCCGACGTCGCCCTCGACCTGATGGCCACCCTGCGCGAGGCGCTGTCCAACGTGGTCCGCCACGCGCGCGCGAGCGGGGTGGCGCTGACGGTCTCGGTCGACCGCCTGGCCAGCGGCCTGCGGCTGCGGGTCGCCGACGACGGGCGCGGCCTGCCCGCGGGGATCACCCACCGCAGCGGCCTGGCCAACATGGCCCAGCGGGCCCGCCGGTGGGACGGCACGTGCGAGATCGTTTCCCCCGCCGGGGGCGGGACCAGGGTCGACTGGGGGGTGCCGCTGCGGCGGGACACCCCGGCGGCGAGAGGCCAGGAGGCAGGCGGATGAGCATTTCCGTGTTCGTGCTCGACGACCACGAGGTGGTGCGCCGGGGACTGCGGCAGCTGCTCGAGGTGGAGCCCGACATCGACGTGGTGGGCGAGGCGGCGACCGCCGCCCAGGCGCTGGCCCGGATCCCGGCGGTGCGGCCCCGGGTGGCGATCCTGGACGTGCGGCTGCCCGACGGCGAGGGCGTCTCGGTGTGCCGGGAGGTGCGCTCGGCGGTCACCCCGCCGCCCGCGTGCCTGATGCTGACCTCGTTCTCCGACGACGAGGCGCTCTTCGGCGCGATCATGGCGGGCGCGGCCGGGTACATGCTCAAGCAGGTCAGCGGCGACGACCTGGTCTCGGCGGTGCGCACGCTGGCCGACGGCGGCTCGCTGCTCGACGCCGGGGTCACCGCCACCGTCCTCGACCGGCTGCGCGCGGGCCGCGCGGAGGACCCGCGCTACAGCACGCTGAGCCCGCAGGAGCGCAAGATCCTCGACCTGATCGCCGAGGGCATGACCAACCGGCAGATCGCGGGCGCGCTGTACCTGGCCGAGAAGACGGTCAAGAACTACGTGTCCACGCTGCTGCACAAGCTCGGCTTCGACCGCCGCACCGAGGCCGCGGTGTACGCGACCCGGCTGCACAACACCCAGCGCGGCACCGAGTCCTGACGCCCCGCGTGTCAGTGGGCACACGAAAGCTACCGCCGGTAACGTCTCAGGGGTCTCGCGCTATACCGCAGAGAAGAGACGGGGAATCCAGCGGGGTGCTCGGCGACGAACCACCCCCGTTCACCCGGTCACCGAGACGGCGGAAGGGGTGTGTGTGCCCGTGCCGAACACCCTGGTACCGCTGCCCGTCCCGACCGAGCCCGGTCGGGTGCCCGAGGTGCTGCTGGTCGTCGGCGACGCCGCGGCGGCGGTGAAGCTGGCCCCGCTGGCCACCGCGATGCGCGACCGCAGGCGGATCCGGCCGGTGGTCCTGGCCTGCGGCGACGGCGCGGCGGCGGCCACCGAGGTGCTCTCCGCCTTCGGCATCGCCACCGACGTGCTGGTGGAGCTCTCCCGCGACGGCCAGGAGACCAGCCGGGCGGCCGCGCAGCTGCTGGCCGGGTTCGACCACGCCCTCGCCGACCGAACCCCGGACGCGGTGCTCGTGCAGGGCGACTCGGCCACCGCGTTCAGCGCCGCGATGGCCGCGTTCTGGCGGCGGCTGCCGGTGATCCACCTGGACGCGGGTGTGCGCTCCTACGACCTCACCGAGCCGTTCCCGCAGGAGGGCCACCGCAGGCTGATCGCGCAGGTGTGCTCGCTGCACCTGGCGTCCACTCCGGACGCCTCGGCGAACCTCGCCGACGAGGCGCACGCCGGTCCCAAGGTCGTCACCGTCGGGAGCACCGCCGTCGACGCCGGGTTCGACGCGCTGGACCGGCACCTGCGCCACCGCGACGAGCGGGTGCAGGCGGTCGAGGACGCCGTCGTCGCCGGGGACGTCCGGCTGGCGCTGGTCGTGCTGGACGCGGCCCGCTGGAGCCCCGAGTCCGCCGCACAGCTGCTGCACGGGGTCGCCGACCTGGTGCTCGCGTGCCCGGACCTGGAGGTCGTGCTGCCCGCCCCGCGCGGGCCGCTGCGACACCTGGCCTACGAGATGCTGGGCAGGCTGGTCCGGGTGACGATCACCGACCCGCTGCCGCTGCCGGAGCTGGTGTGCCTGCTCTCGGTCGCGGCCGCGGCGGTGACCGACTCGGCGACGCTGGCCGAGCAGGCGCCCAGCTTCGGCGTGCCGACGCTGGTGGTCGGCGGCGAGCCCGGGTCCTGGGCCGAGCCGGAGCGCCCGGGCTACCCGTGGACGGCCGGGCCAGACCGCGCGGTGGTGGCCCGGATCGCCGAGAAGCTGGTGCTCAGCCACGTCGAGCGGCTGGCGGTCTCGCCCACCGACAACCCGTTCGGCGACGGGTTCGCCGCGGTGCGCTGCGAGCAGGCCGTGCAGTGGCTGCTGGGCCTGCGCGAGCGGCCGCACGAGTTCACGCCGCGCCCTTGACTGGTGGGGGACGCGCGAAGATCCTGACGTGACCTTTCCTCGCGTCCAGGAGGTGGCATGGCCACGCTCGAGCGGGGCGCCCGGGTGTCCGGCCGCTGGACGGCCGCGCTCTGCCTGGCCACGGTCGCCACCTTCGTCGGCTGGTACGGCCCGCTGCAGATCCTGCTCGGCAAGCAGGCCGACCTGATCGCACCGCTGTCCAAGGAGTCGGTGCTCGCCCTGGTCGCCGGGGTCGGCGCGGCCTGCTCGATGGTGGCGAACCCGTTGTGGGGCGCGCTTTCCGACCGCACGACCGGCCGCTGGGGCAAGCGCGCGCCGTGGGTGCTCGGCGGCGCCGTGGCGGGCGCGGGCGGGCTCGCGCTGCTCGCGGCGGCGGACTCGGTGGCGGGGATGGTGCTGGGCTGGTCGGTGGCGCAGATCGCGTTGAACGCGCCGTTCGCCGCGCTGAGCGCGGCCATCCCGGACCAGGTGCCGGTCGAGCGGCGGGGTACCGCGGGTGGCTACTTCGGACTCGCGCAGACCGCCGGGATCATGGGCGGCACCGGGTTGGCGCTGGTCGGCGGGACTGTCCTGAGTGGATACCTGGCGTGCGCGGTGGCCGTGCTGCTGGGCTCGCTGCCGTTCGCGCTGCTGCGCCACGAGGTGGTGCCCGGACCGCGCCCGCCCTGGGACCTCGGCGACTTCCTGCGCGGGTTCTGGGTGAACCCGCTGCGGCACCGCGACTTCGGCTGGGCCTGGCTGACCCGGTTCCTGATCAACCTGGGCAACGCGGTGGCGCTGCTGTACCTGCTGTACTACCTGCAGGACGAGGTCCGGATCGCCGATCCGGCGGGCGGGGTGTTCGTGCTGACCGCGGTGTACGCGGTGGCGCTGCTGGGCACCGTGCTGGTCGGCGGGGTGCTCTCGGACCGGCTGGGCAGGCGCCGGGCGTTCGTCTGCTGGTCCGGGGTGATCATGTCGGTGGCCTCGGTGCTGCTCGCCGGGTGGCCGACCTGGACCGGCGCGGTGGTGGCCGCGGCGGTGCTCGGGGTCGGCTTCGGCACCTACACCTCGGTCGACTTCGCGTTGGTCACCGAGGTGCTGCCCGCCGCGGCCGACCGGGGCAGGCACCTCGGTGTGATCAACATCGCCAACACGCTGCCGCAGGTGCTCGCCCCGGTGCTGGCCGCGCCTATCGTGGCGCACCTGGGTGGGTACCCCGTGCTCTACCTGACCGCCGCGGCGGTCGGCCTGCTCGGTGCGGTGCTGGTGTACCGGATCGAGTCCGTCCGCTGATCTCGTCGAGAGGATCTCCCGCATGCCGTTCCCCGAGTTCCCGCCGGACTTCCGCTGGGGCGTCGCCTCGGCCGCCTACCAGGTGGAGGGCGCGGTCGCCGAGGACGGGCGCGCGCCGTCGGTGTGGGACACCTTCTGCGCCGAGCCGGGCCGGGTCCGCGGCGGCGACACCGGGGCGGTCGCCACCGACCACTACCACCGCTACCGCGAGGACGTGGGCCTGCTGCGCGACCTCGGCGTGGGCGCTTACCGGTTCTCCATCTCCTGGCCGCGGGTCATGCCCGACGGGGTGGTGAACGCGAAGGGCCTGGACTTCTACGACCGGCTGGTCGACGAGCTGTGCGCGGCCGGGATCGCGCCCGCGGCGACGCTGTTCCACTGGGACACCCCGCAGGCGCTCGAGGACGCGGGCGGCTGGCTCACCCGGGACATCACCGGCCACTTCGCCGACTACGCCGCGGTCGTGGGCGAGCGGCTCGGCGACCGGGTGCGGCTGTGGATGCCGCTCAACGAGCCGATGGTCGTCACCATGTTCGGGTACGCGCTGGGCAACCACGCCCCGGGCAAGACCCTCGGGTTCGAGGCGCTGCCCGCGGTGCACCACCAGCTCCTCGGCCACGGCCTCGCCGTGCAGGCGCTGCGGGCGGCGGGGTGCACCGGCATCGGGATCGCGAGCAACCACGCGCCGGTCTGGCCCGCTTCGGAGTCCGAAGTGGACACAGAGGCCGCGCGGTCGTACGACACGCTGGTCAACTGGCTCTTCGCCGACCCGATCCTGCGCGGGCGCTACCCGGTCGAGGAACTGGCGGTGGCGATGCCCGGCCCGGTGGTGGCCGACCTGGCGGTGATCTCCACGCCGCTGGACTTCTACGGCATCAACTACTACCAGCCCGCCCTGGTCGGAGCGTCCACATCGGACGACGCGGAGGTGGCGGGCGCTTTGCTCCCGCCCGGTTTGCCGTTCGCGCCGCGACCGATCACCGGCTACCCGACGACGGACTTCGGCTGGGCCGTGGTGCCCGACGGCCTGCGCCAGACCGTGCAGATGTTCCGCGACCGGTACGGGGACGCGCTGCCACCGCTGTACATCACCGAGAGCGGGTGCTCCTACCACGACCCGGACCCGGTGGACGGCCGCGTGCCCGACGCCGACCGGATCGCTTACCACGACGGGCACTTGCGGGCGCTGGCCCAGGCGATGGCTGAGGGGGCTGATGTGCGCGGGTACTTCGCGTGGTCGGCGACGGACAACTTCGAGTGGGCGGAGGGGTACCGGGAGCGGTTCGGGCTGGTGCACGTGGACTACGCGTCGCAGGTGCGGACGCCCAAGGACTCGTACCACTGGTATCGGGATGTGATCGCTGGTCGGGCGGTCTGAGGGGGTTCGGGCCGGGTTGCCCCTGGGTTGGCCCTGGTGGGTGTTCGGGTCGTGGGTCCCCTGAATCCCCTACGCCGAGTATGACTACGGGCGGGAGGTGCTTGTCAAGGCGGGACAGATGCCTTGACAAGCACCTCCCGCCCGTGTTTTGGCTGCGTATGGGATGCAGGGGGCGGACTGGTCTGGGGGGTGAGTTGGGTGGCCGGGCGGGAGTGGCGGGGAGGGAGAAGCGACTGGCTCGGTGTGAGAGGCGGGAGGGGCGCGGCTGGCTGGCGGGGCGGGAGTGGCGGGAGGGACGCGAGTCGCGGGGAGGCCAGTGGCGGGAGGGACGCGACTGGCGGGGAGGCTGGTGGCGGGCGTTGTGCCGGGTGTTTGTGGCGGGGACTGGGAGAGGTGAGTGGCGGCGTGCGCGACGGGTCGACTTGGGCCTGGTCGCGCTGGACACCCGATCGTTGCGGTCTACGTGGGCAGGCGCGGTGCCGCGTCAGACCTGGGCTGGGACTCGGGTGGGGAGGCGCACGACCTGGGCGGCGTAGGTCAGGCCCGCGCCGAAGCCGATCAGGAGGGCCAGGCCGCCGGGTTCGGCCTCGCCCTCGGCGAGGAGGCGGTCCATCGCCATCGGGATGGAGGCGGCCGAGGTGTTGCCGGACTCGCAGACGTCGCGGGCGACCACGGCGTTCGGGGCGTCGATCTTGCGGGCCAGGGCCTCGACGATGCGCAGGTTGGCCTGGTGCGGCACGATCGCCGCCAGGTCGCCGGGCCGGATGCCCGCGCGCTCGCAGGCGAGCAGGGCGATCGGGTGGATCTCGGTGGTGGCCCAGCGGAAGACCGCCTGGCCCTGCATGCGCATCCGGCCGTCGGCCGGGATGTGGATCAGGTCGGCGGCCTCGGCGGTGCCGTCGCTGCCCCAGACGATCGGGCCGATGCCGGGTTCGTCGGCGGCCTCCACGACCGCGGCGCCCGCGCCGTCGGCGAAGATGATCGAGGTGCCCAGGTCGGTCGGGTCGACCCAGGCCGACATCTGCTCGGTGCCGATCACCAGCGCGCGCCGCGCCGAGCCCGCGCGCAGCAGGTCGGCGGCCACGGCCATCGCGTAGCAGAAGCCGGCGCAGGCGGCGTTGAGGTCGAACGAGGCGGCCGAGCCGACGCCGAGCGCCTTGGCCACGCCCGCGGCGCGGACCGGGACCGGGGTGCGGGCGCTGCAGGTCGCGACGATCACCAGGTCGATGTCGGCCGCCAGGTAGCCCGCCTGGGTGAGCGCCCGCCTGCCCGCCTCGACGGCCATCGGCTCCATCGCCTCGCCCTTGGCGAAGCGGCGGGACACGATGCCGGTGCGCTCGCGGATCCAGTCGCCGGTGCGGCCGAACCGGGCGGCGATCTCCGCGCTGCCGACGGTGGTGGCGGGCCGGTGCGAGCCGAGCCCGACCAGCCGGGCACCGCCCACCGCGGCGCGCTGGCGCAATGCGATGACTGTCACCGTAATACTGTGAGGAACTACCATCCGGTAGCGCTCGGCGTGTGATGGAGTTCTCACCGAAAGTGTTAACAGCTTTCCTGGTTCCCCGTCAGTAGAACCGATCGGTAACTTGTTCGCCCTGGTAGACACCACCGCGACGAATACCGGAAACCGCCCCGTCGTATTCAAGACACCCGGCCGCCACCGCCGAACGGGATTCGGCAAGATGGGTGGATGAGCAGCGTGAACCCGGATCACGAACACGCCGTGCGAATGGCCACCGCGGCCAATGCGGCGGGCGACAACACCTGGTTCGAGCGCCTCTACGCCGACGCGCGCGCGGGTGCGGGCCCGGAGGTCCCCTGGCGCCGCGAGCAGCCCAACGCGCGCCTGGTGCGCACGGTCGACTCCCCCGGCACCGGTCGCGCGCTCGTCGTGGGGTGCGGCTACGGCCACGACGCCGGCTACCTGGCGGCGCTGGGGTACGCGGTGACCGCGTTCGACCTCTCCGCCACCGCGGTGGCGGCCGCGGCGGAGACCTACGCGGGCGTCGAGTTCGCCGCCGCCAGCGTGCTGACCCCACCCGCCGAGTGGCGGCGGGCCTTCGACCTCGTGTTCGAGGCCTACACCATCCAGGTCTTGCGCGCGGCGAACCGGGCTGCGGCCACCGCGGCGATCGCGGACTTCGTGGCCCCCGGCGGCAGGCTCGTGGTGACCGGCTTCGCGGCGCGGCCGGACGACCCGGCACCGCGGATCGCCCAACCGCTGACGCGCGCGGAGATCGACGCTTTCGCCACCGGTGGGCTGGTCCAGGACGGGGTCGAACTGCTGGCGCCGGACGCGGACGCGCTGCCGGACCGCTGGCACTGGCTGGCCGGGTTCCACCGACCATTGTCCATTGAGGACTAGATCTTCGGAAAACCGACGCGATCGAGATGTTCGACCATCTAGGAACCGGATCGCCCGTGTGGCAACAGTTCCACCTAGTGGATATCTCCACGATGGACAGTCCGTGCCGTCCGGCCAGGTTGGACCGAATGGGAATGACGGCGTCCGATCAGCGGTAGTCAGGACGGCTCCGGACCAGCGATGATCCCTCACCGGCACGGACCTGTTCCGAGCCTGACACGAGAGGAACAACCGGTGCGCCTCCCTGCCAAGCGACACCTCCCGACCGCGCTCGCGCTGGTCGGCCTGGCCGCCCTGGGCGTGATCGTCCCCACCGCGGCCGCCAGCCCGAACGGCCCGAGCAGCTCCCCCACCACCGTAGGCCCCAACGGCGCGTACTCGACCCCGAGCATGAGCGTCCCGCCCAGCTCGCCGCCGACCACGCCGATCCCACCCACCACCACGACGCCGCGGCCGCCGCGCCCCGGCGAGAACTTCGCCCGTTCCGGCACCGCCCTGGCGTCCTCGACCTACGACGGCTACGCCGCGGCCAAGGTCAACGACGGCGACGTGAGCACCGCGGTCGGCGAGGAGCACAGCTGGGCCAACGACGAGTTCCCGTCCCTGGAGACCTACTCCCAGTGGGTGGAGGTCCGCTGGCCCGACCTGCGCTCGGTCGGCCGCATCGTCCTCTACACCAGCGAGGGCTACCAGCTGCGCGACTTCGACGTCCAGGTCCTGCACGAGTCCGGCGGCTGGTGGGACACGGTCAAGACCTACAACTACAACACCGCCACCACCGTGACGGTCTGGCTGCCGCCGCGCAACACCCGCGGCGTCCGGATCGTCGGCAAGGTCGGCCCGACCCGGCAGGTCAACTACGCCCGGGTCAACGAGATCGAGGCCTACGCCTACTGAGCGGGCCGCAGTCACTGTCCACAGTGGAGCAGACGGCGCCCGGGGCGAGCGGCCCCGGGCGCCGGACCCCTGGAATGGCTCGGACGCCCCTCAGAACAGGTATTCGTCAGCCGCTTGGGCGTCGTGCAACGGGCGCACGAGGACGAAGCGGCGACCGACCAGCGCACGGTCGAAGAGCGTGGCGGCGCGCCGCGCGGCATCAGTGTCCCTCGTCCGCTCGGCGTGCCCGAGGACGCGCAACCCGACATCGTTGAGGGCACGCCCGGGATCACCTGCTGCTGGACCGACCATCCCGCGAAGCCTGGAGCACGACAGACGGGTCGAGCGGCCCGGCGACCCGGAGCAGGTTGGCTCGTCCGAAAACTCGTGCCCTCGCTCGGCTTCCGCCCACCGCCGACCTCGCCGCAGGCGCAGCAGCGCGACCATCAGGACAGCGGTCCAGGCGTCCGGGTCGGCCCCCGACCTGAGCGCGCGACACGATCCGTCACGCAGCTCGGCCAGGTCGGACCGTCGATCACCGGGGTCAGTACTGGTAGAAGCCGCGGCCGCTCTTCTTGCCGAGCAGGCCGGCGTCGACCATGCGCAGCAGCAGTGGGGGCGCGGAGTAGAGCTGCTCCTTGAACTCCGAGTACAGCGAGTCCGCGATGGCCTTGGTGGTGTCCAGGCCGATCAGGTCGGTGAGCCGCAGGGGGCCCATCGGGTGGGCGCAGCCCAGGACCATGCCGTTGTCGATGTCCTCGGCGGAGGCGAAGCCGGACTCCATCATGCGGATCGCCGAGAGCAGGTACGGGACCAGCAGCGCGTTCACCACGAAGCCCGCGCGGTCCTGGGACAGGATGACCTGCTTGCCCAGGGCGCCCTCGACGAACGCCTTCGCGCGGTCGCGGGTCTCCTCGGCGGTGAGCAGGGACGGGACGAGCTCCACCAGCTTGAGCACCGGGACCGGGTTGAAGAAGTGCACGCCGATGACCTGCTGCGGGCGGGCGGTCGCCATGCCGAGCTTCATGATCGGGATGGACGAGGTGTTGGAGGCGAAGACCGCGTCCGGGTCCTCGACGACCTTGTCCAGGGTGGTGAAGACCTCCGTCTTGACCTGTTCGATCTCGGCGACGGCCTCGATCGTGAGCTGGCGGTCGGCGAACTCGCCGAGGTCGGTGGTGAAGCGGGTGCGCGCGAGGGCGGCGTCCCGGTCCTCCTCGGCCAGTTTGCCGCTGCGCACGCCGCGGGCCAGGGACTTCTCGATCCGCTGGCGGCCCGCGTCCAGGGCCGCGGTGCTGACCTCGGCGACGACCACGTCCAGGCCCGCCCGCGCGCACACCTCCGCGATGCCCGACCCCATCAGACCCGCACCGACCACACCGACCCGGCTGATCTCGCTCACCCGCACACCCTCACCCTCGTCGACCACGTTGTCTCACCGCCCAGGATCACACGTTCCGGCGGTACTGCCCACCGACCTCGAAGAAGGCCTCGGTGATCTGCCCGAGCGTGCACACCCGGGCGGCGTCCATCAGCACGTCGAAGACGTTGCCGTCGGTGCCCGCCACCTCGCGCAGCCGGGCCAGCGCCTGCTGCGCGTCGTCGCGGTGCGCCTGCTGGTAGGCGCGGGTGCGCTCGACCTGCGCGCGCTTCTCGTCCTCGGTGGCCCGGGCCAGCTCGATCTCGACGACCTCGTCCTCCTCGCCCTTGGTGGGCAGGAAGGTGTTGACCCCGACCAGCGGCAGCGAGCCGTCGTGCTTGCGGTGCTCGTAGAGCATCGACTCGTCCTGGATGCGGCCGCGCTGGTAGCCGGTCTCCATCGCGCCCAGCACGCCGCCGCGGTCGGAGATCCGGTCGAACTCGGTGAGCACGGCCTCCTCGACCAGGTCGGTCAGCTCGTCGATGACGAAGGAACCCTGCAGCGGGTTCTCGTTCATCGACAGGCCCCACTCCTTGTTGATGATGAGCTGGATGGCCATCGCGCGGCGCACCGAGGACTCGGTCGGGGTGGTGATCGCCTCGTCGTAGGCGTTGGTGTGCAGGGAGTTCGCGTTGTCGTAGAGCGCGCACAGGGCCTGCAGGGTGGTGCGGATGTCGTTGAAGTTCATCTCCTGGGCGTGCAGCGAGCGGCCCGAGGTCTGCACGTGGTACTTGAGCTTCTGCGACCGCTCCGCCGCGCCGTAGCGCTGCTTCATGGCCACCGCCCAGATCCGGCGGGCGACCCGGCCGATCACCGAGTACTCGGCGTCCATGCCGTTGGAGAAGAAGAAGGACAGGTTCGGCGCGAAGTCGTCGATGTCCATGCCGCGGGCCAGGTACGACTCGACGTAGGTGAACCCGTTGGCCAGGGTGAAGGCGAGCTGGCTGATCGGGTTCGCCCCGGCCTCGGCGATGTGGTAGCCGGAGATCGACACCGAGTAGAAGTTGCGCACCCGGTTGCGGATGAACCACTCCTGGATGTCGGCCATCATCCGCAGGCTGAACTCGGTGGAGAAGATGCAGGTGTTCTGCCCTTGGTCCTCTTTGAGGATGTCGGCCTGCACCGTGCCGCGCACGTTGGCCAGCGCCCACGCGGACAGCTCCGCGTGCTCCTCGGCGCTCGGCTGCCGGTTGTGCTCCACGACGAACGCGTCGACGCGCTGGTCGATGGCGGTGTTGAGGAAGTAGGCCAGGATCGTCGGCGCCGGGCCGTTGATCGTCATCGACACCGAGGTGGTCGGCGAGGTCAGGTCGAAGCCGTCGTAGAGCGCCTTCATGTCCTCGAGCGAGGCGATGGACACCCCCGAGGTGCCGATCTTGCCGTAGACGTCGGGCGGGGTGTCGGGGTCGCGGCCGTAGAGGGTGACCGAGTCGAACGCGGTGGACAGCCGGGTGGCCGGGTTGCCCGCCGAGAGCAGCTTGAAGCGGCGGTTGGTGCGGAACGCGTCGCCCTCGCCCGCGAACATCCGGGCCGGGTCCTCGCCCTCGCGCTTGAACGGGAAGACACCCGCGGTGAACGGGAAGCCGCCGGGCAGGTTCTCCTTGCGCAGGAACCGGGTCAGCGAGGCGTCGTCATCCAGGCGGGGCAGCGCGACGCGGGGAACGCGGTTGCCGGAGAGGGTCTCGCGCCAGAGCTGGGTGTGCAGCTCCTTGTCGCGGACCTTGACCACCAGCTCGTCGGCCCGGTACTGCTCCACGGTGGCCGGCCACCGGGCGAGCAGGTCCTCGGTGTCGCGGTCGACCCGGCGCGCGGCCTCGGCGGCCAGCCGGTCGATGTCCTCAGTGGACAGACCGGCCGCGTCGAGCGCCTTGTGCGCCAGGGTGAGCGCCGAGTGCGCGCGGACGGCCTCGACCTGCGCGTCGGTCGCGCGGTGGTAGCCGCGGACGGTCTCGGCGATGTCGGAGAGGTACCGGGCGCGCTGCGGCGGCACGATCGTGGACGCCGAGGTGGACACCCGGCCCTCGACGTGCGGCAGGGTGCCCTCGTGGAACGGCACGCCCTTGGCCGCGAGCAGCGTGCGCAGCTCCTGGTAGAGCGCGGTGACGCCGTCGTCGTTGAAGGTGGCCGCGCTGGTGCCGAAGACCGGCATGTCCTCCCAGGACTGGCCGAACGCCTCGCGGTTGCGCACCAGCTGGCGGGCGACGTCGCGGCGGGCGTCCTCGGCGCCGCGGCGCTCGAACTTGTTGATCGCCACCACGTCGGCGAAGTCCAGCATGTCGATCTTCTCCAGCTGCGAGGCGGCGCCGAACTCCGGCGTCATCACGTACAGCGAGAGGTCGACGAACGGCACGATCGCGGCGTCGCCCTGGCCGATGCCGGGGGTCTCGACGATCACCAGGTCGTTGCCCGCGGCCTTGGCGGCGGCGATGGCGTCGGAGAGGCCCTCGGGGACCTCCGAGCCCGCGCCGCGGGTGGCCAGCGAGCGGAAGAACACCCGGTCGCCGTCGAGGGAGTTCATCCGGATCCGGTCGCCGAGCAGGGCACCACCACCGCGGCGGCGGGTGGGGTCGACGGCGATGACCGCGATCCGCAGCTTGTCCTGCTGGTCCAGGCGCAGCCTGCGGACCAGCTCGTCGGTGAGCGAGGACTTGCCGGAGCCGCCGGTGCCGGTGATGCCGAGCACGGGCACCGGGCGCGCGGTGTCGGCGATCGCCGAGCGGACCTCGTCGGACAGGGTGCGCGCCTCGATCTGGGTGATCGCGCGGGCGAGCGCGGCGTGGTCGCCGGCGAGCAGCGCGTCCTTGCCCGCCGGGGCGGCCAGACCGGGGTCGACGTCGCAGGCCTCGATCATCGAGTTGATCATCCGGGCCAGCCCGAGGGTCTGGCCGTCCTCCGGGGAGAAGATGCGCGCGACGCCGCGGGAGTGCAGCAGCCGGATCTCCTCGGGGACGATGACGCCCCCGCCGCCGCCGAACACCTTGACGTGGCCCGCGCCGTGCTCGGCCAGCAGCTCGACCAGGTAGCTGAAGTACTCGACGTGCCCGCCCTGGTAGGCGCTGATGGCCACGCCCTGCACGTCCTCCTGGATGGCCGCGGTGACCACCTCGCGGACCGACCGGTTGTGGCCGAGGTGCACGACCTCGGCGCCCTGCGACTGCAGGATGCGGCGCATGATGTTGATCGCCGCGTCGTGCCCGTCGAACAGGCTGGCCGCGGTGACGAACCGGACCGGGTTCGCCGGTCGGTACAGCTCGGCGGACATGGGACCTCCAGGGGTCGGGCGTCAGGGGAATAGTTTGACGTCCTACTTTCGGAAGGGCAACCACCTTGTGTCCGACGTAACGCGCCTACCATGTGTCCGCGTGACCCCGGAACCGGTGACCAGGATGCTGTCCGACGACCGCGCCTCGACCGCGCTGGGCATCCGGCTGCGCTCGGCCGGGCCCGGGCGCGCCGAGGTGAGCATGGCGGTGACCGAGACGATGGTCAACGGCCACGGCATCGGCCACGGCGGGTACGTGTTCCTGCTGGCCGACACCGCCTTCGCCTGCGCGTGCAACAGCCACGGGCCGGTGACCGTGGCGGCGGGGGCCGAGATCACCTTCGTCGCCGCGGTGCGGCTGGGTGACGAGCTGGTGGCCACCGCGACCGAGCGCACGGTGTACGGCCGCAGCGGCATCTACGACGTGACGGTGACCAGGGGCGACGAGGTCGTCGCCGAGTTCCGCGGCCGCAGCCGGACCCTGCGATGACCGGCGCGGTCCCCGCGGCCCGGTGGCTGGCCGAGGCCGTGGCCCTGGCCACGGCGAACGTCGCCCAGGGCGGCGGCCCGTTCGGCGCGCTGGTGGTCCGCGGCGAGGAGGTCGTGGGGCGCGGCGTCAACCGGGTGACCCTGGACCTCGACCCGACCGCCCACGCCGAGGTCGTCGCCATCCGGGCGGCCTGCGCCGCCGTCGGCGACTTCCGGCTGGCCGGCTGCGTGCTGGTGTCCTCCTGCGAGCCCTGCCCGCTGTGCCTCTCGGCCGCGCTGTGGGCCCGGCTGGACGCGGTGGTCTACGCCGCCGACCGCGACGACGCCGCCGAGGCGGGCTTCGACGACCGCGAGTTCTACGACGTGCTCGCCCGTCCCCGCGAGACCTGGCCGGTGGCCGTCACCCACCACCGCACGGGCACCGAGTCCGCCCCCTTCACCGCCTGGCGGACCCGACCGGGCCGGGTGGACTACTGAGAAACGCGGACTGCCCGCCCCCGGGACAGGGGCGGGCAGTCCGGCGCAGCGCGGTCAGACCGTGAGGGACCAGGTGTCGATGGTGCCCGAGTCGAACCGGTAGAGGTCACGCACGCTGAGCTTCCAGGTGCCGTTCTTCGCCTCACTGGACAGGTTCACCGTGAAGGTGGCCCGCACGTCGTCGGCGGGGTCGCCCGCCGAGGCCGCCTTGAGCGGGTAGCTGGTGCCGTCGGGGGCGATCAGGTCCACCGCGAGGTCGCCGCGGTAGGGGTGCGCGATGGCGACCTCCACCGAGGCGGTGGCCGAGGCGTTGCCCGAGCAGCCGGAGACCGTGATCGGGCTGGTCGCCGCGGCACCCGCGTCCGGGACGGCCACGTCGGCGCCGTTGGTCTGCTTGGCGCACGTCGGGTCCGGGCCGGGGCCCGGGGTCGCGGTGATGTCCTTGGTGTAGAGCAGCTTGTTCGGCGAACCGGTGCCCGGGTCGGTCACCTTGCCGGGGGTGGCCAGGTCGGTGATGGCCTTGGTCACCTCGGCCGGGGTCGCGTTCGGGTGGCCCTGCAGGTACAGCGCGACCGCGCCCGCGACGTGCGGGGTGGCCATGGAGGTACCGGAGTTGCCCGCGGTGCCGGTGTCGCTGGAGTAGGACAGCGAGGTGATGTTGCCGCCGGGGGCGTAGATGTCGACGCAGGTGCCGATGTTGGAGAAGCTCGACCGGCGGTCGCCCTGGTCGATCGAGGCGACGGTGATCGCCTCGGGGACCCGGGCCGGGCTGTAGTCGCACGCGCTGGCACCGTTGTTGTTACCCGCGGCGACGGCGTAGTTGAAGCCCGCTCGGATCGAGGCCTGGATCTGCTCATCGCCGATGCCGGTCTCGAACTGGCCGATGCTGATGTTGACCACGGCGGGCTTGACGCCGTTCGCGGTGATCCACTCGACCGCGTCGCTGAGCAGCGAGTCCGGACCGTTGTTGTCGCAGCCGAGCACCCGCAGCGCGACGAGCTTGGCCTTCTTGGCCACGCCGTAGGTCTTGCTGACCGCGGTGCCCGAGGTGTGCGTGCCGTGGCCGTTGCAGTCGGAGGCGTCGTTGTCCTTGTCCAGGAAGTCGTAACCGGACTTGGCCCGGCCCTCGAAGTCCTGGTGCGAGATCCGGACGCCGCTGTCGACGCTGTAGACGGTCACGCCCTCGCCGGTGGCGTTGTACTCGTACTTGCGGTCCAGGGTCGTGTCCCGCTGGTCGACCCGGTCGATGCCCCAGGTCGGGTTGGTCTGCACCTCGGCGCCGCGCATGGTGCCGTCCTGGTAGACGGTGCGCACGGCCGGGTCGGCGGCGAGCCTGCGGGCCTGGTCCTCGGTCATGCCGTGCACCGAGTAGCCGCGGGTGGTGACCTTGTAGGTGGAGGCGATCGTGCCGCCGTAGGTGCTCACCAGCGACCGGGAGGTCGTGTCGACGGCGGCGGCGCTCGCGGCCGCGTCCTTGAGCACCACGATGTACTGGCCCGCGTAGTGCTGCTTGGCCTGCACCACCGTCCCGACCGCGGGGGCGGCCGCGCCCGCGGGGACCGCGACGGCCAGCCCGGCGCACGTGAGACCCACCGCGAGCGCGGCCAGGCCTGTTCTCCGACTCATCATTCTTGGACTCCCTCGTAGAGCGGCGACAGGGCAGGGAAAGGGGACACCGCTCGGCACAACCATGCGGCAGCGGCGAAGTCGAGTGAATGGCGCGCGCTATTTGTGGGTGTACCCATTCAAAGTCGAACTCCCGGTAAAACGTGCCCTTCTCAGTCGGGATCCGCGCCGGTAACGTGCGATCGTGGCGCAACCAGAACTCCCCCCGGTGCGAATGCCGACGTCGATATTCGTCGGCCGGGCCACCGAGTTGGCCGAACTCGCGGGCACCGTCGCGCGGCCGCCCGCGGTGGTGCTGCTCGAGGGCGAGGCGGGGGTGGGCAAGACCCGGCTGATCCGGGAGCTGCTGCGGCTGCCGCAGGTGGCCGACCGCACGGTGCTCTTCGGTGCCTGCCAACCGATGCGCACCCCGCTGCCGTACGGCCCGGTGGTCGACATCCTGCGCGAGGCCGGGTCCCGGCTCGACCGGGTCGCCGGGGCGCTGCCCGCGGTCACCGGCGCGCTGCGCCCGCTGCTGCCCGAGCTCGCGCCGCTGCTGCCGCCGGAGCCGGAGCGCGGCGACGCGGCGGTCGACCGGCACCGGGTGTTCCGCGCGGTGCGCGAGCTGCTCGCCGCGCTCGGGCCGACGCTGCTGGTGGTGGAGGACCTGCACTGGGCCGACGAGGGGACCCACGACCTGCTGCGCTTCCTGGCCGGGCAGCCGACCGCCGAGCTGTCGGCCGTGCTGAGCTACCGCCGCGAGGAGCACCGGGTCGGCGGCGCGACGCTGCTGCCCGGCTCGGGCTACCGGCTGCTGGCCGACGGCCGCAACTCGCTGCTGCGGCTGCGCCCGCTGGGACCGGGACCGGTCGGCACGCTGGCCGCCGACCTGCTCGGCACGGCCCAGGTGCCGCAGGACTTCGCCGTGGAGCTGCACCACCGCACCGCGGGCATCCCGTTCGTGATCGAGGAGGTCCTGCGCGAGGTCCGGGACGCGGGCGCCGCGCCGCGACCACGCCTGCTCGACCTGGTCGACATCCCGGTCCTGTTGCGCGACACCATGTCCGACCGCCTCGCCCGGCTCGGGCCGACCGTGGCCGCGGTGGTGCACGCCGCCGCCGTGCTGGACATGCCCGCCACCGAGCAGGACATCGCCGCGGTCGCCGGCCTGCCCTCGCGCCGGGTGGGCAGCGCGCTGATCCGCGCGCTGGGCGCCGCTGTGCTGCACGAGACCGACGACACCGGGACACCCCGCTACGCGCTTCGCCACGCCCTGGCCCGCCAGGCCGCCTACGTCTCGATCCCCGGCCCGGCCCGGCGCAGGCTGCACGCCCGCGCCGCCGAGCTGCTCGCGGCCCGCCCCGATCCCCCGGTCGTCCGGCTGGCCCACCACCACCGGCGCGCGGGCGACCTGGCGAACTGGGCGCGCAAGACCGTGGCCGCGGTGGACCACGCCACCGAGGTCGGCGACACCGCGCTGGCGCTGCAGCTGCTGGAGGACGCGCTCGTCGACGACGCCCTGCCCACCCGGGCGAGGAACACCCTCGCGGTGCGGCTGAGCCGCGTCGCGTTGAACGGGATCGCGCACGACACCACCGTCGAGCGGCTGTGGGCGGTGCTGCGCGAGGAGTCCCTCGGCCGGGCCGCGCGCGGCGAGGTGCGGCTGAACCTGGGCAGGCTGCTGATCAACCAGGTCGGCCGGATCGAGCTGGGCCAGAACGAGATCGAGATGGCCGTGCTGGACCTGCGCGACCGCCCCGCGCTGGCGATGCGCGGGATGGCCGCGCTGAGCCTGCCCAGCTTCGGCACGCGCCCGGTCGAGTTCCACCTGGGCTGGCTGGCCGAGGCGCTGCGCGCGCTGGATACCGTGCGAGACCCCGAACTGATCGCCTCGGTGCGGGCCAACGAGGTGACCGCCCTGGCCCAGCTGGCCGACCCGGCGATGTGGGCGGCGGTCACCGCGCTGCCGGAGGCGGGCCGCTCGTCCCGGATCCGCCGCCAGCTCAGCCGCGCGTACAACAACCTCGCCGACGCCACCGCGTGGACCGGCCACTACGGCAAGGCCCGCGAGTACCTGCGCACCGGCGGCGCCCTGCTGGCCGACGCCGACGTGCCGTTCCTGTCCCTGCTGGCCACCGGCACGGCGCTGCGCCTCGACGTGCAGACCGGCCGGTGGGACACCCTCCCGCAGGCGGCCGACCTGCTGATCGAGCAGGCGGGCGACATGCCGTACCTGGCCGTGGACGCCTGGCTCGCGCTGGCCTGGCTGGCCCTCGCCCGCGACGACCGCGACCAGGCCGAACGGCACGTGGACGACGCGCTGGCCGCCGCCCCGGAGAACGCCCCGGTCTCGATCTCCGCCGCCGCCTGCCGCGTCGCGATCTCCCTGAGCCGCGGCGACGTCGCGGCGGCGGCCGTGCTCGCCGACCGGGCGATGGCCCAGGTGCGGCGCAAGGGGGTCTGGGTATGGGCCTCGGACCTGGCCCCGCAGGCGACCAGGGCCCTGGTCCGCGCGGGCAGGCTGGACGACGCACGGCACCTGGTGGTCGAGTTCGAGGAGGGCATCCACGGCCGCGACGCCCCACTGGCCGCCGCCGGAGCCCAGCTGTGCCAAGGAATCCTCGACACCGCCACCAACAACCACGCCGCCGCCTCGACCCACTTCGCCCGCGCGGCGGAACGCTACGACGCCCTCCCCCAACCCCACACCGGCGCGACCGCCCACGAGGCGGCCGCCAGAGCGGCCCTGGAGGCCGACGACACGGCCACCGCCACCGCGCAACTGACCCTGGCCACCACCACCTTCGCCCGCCTCGGCGCCACCAGGGACGAGGCCAGGTGCAGGCACATGGCCCGCCGCTTCCGCCAAGGCACCCCACGCGGCCGCAAGAGCTACGGCGACGACCTGTCCCCACGCGAACGCGAGGTGGTCGGCATGGTGGCGGCAGGCAGGACCAACCGCCAGATCGCCGAAGAGCTCTACCTCTCCTCCAGAACCGTCGAACACCACGTGGCCAAGGCGATGCGCAAACTAGGCCTCCGCTCCAGAGCGGCCTTCGTGGCCGAATCCACTCCCCCACCCGACTAGACTCCGGCCGGCTCCAGCAGCGCCCCGGCTCGGCTCAGGTCGGCTGGCTCACCCCAGCCCGGCCCGGGGCGCCCAGCTCACAGCGCCATGCCCGGCTCACCTCGGCTCACCCGCTCAGCCCGGCCGGCTCGGCCTGACTCACCTCTGCCTGACTCAGCCCGACCTGTCCCGACCCAGCTTTGTCCCGGCCCGACCTGTCCCGACCCAGCTCATCCCCACTTGGCCTGTCCCGACCCAGCTCGTCCCCACTTGGCCTGTCCCAACCCAGCCCGTCCCCCAACCCAGCCCGACCAACTCACCCCACGAGCAACCACCACCCCCACCCCACCAACTCCAACCCGCCGCCCCCGCTCCCCCCGCTGACCACTCCCGCCCCTGCATCCCATACGCAGCCCAAAACACGGGCGGGAGGCGGTTGTCAAGGCATCTCTCCCGCCTTGACAACCGCTTCCCGCCCGTAGTCACACTTGGCGTAGGGGAAGCAGAACCCAGGCCACCCGAGGGAAGCAAAACCCACGCCACCCAAGGGGAAGCAGAACCCATGCCACCCAAGGGAAGCGGAACACACGAAGCAGGAACACGAGCAAGGGAAGGGGCCGGGCAGGAGCCTGCACCTCCCACCCGGCCCAGCCGCGACCCCGCTAGCGCGACCCCACCGTGAGCGTGTAGTCCGCGAACCCGGACTTCCCGCCCCCGGTAGCGGTGACCCTGATCTTGTACGTCCCCGGCGCGGCCGAGAACGACGCGTTCAGGAACAGCATGGAGCTCTGGTTCCCGCTGATCGTGGCGGGCACCAGCTGCGCCGTCACCCCGGCGGGCACCCCGCTGGTCGACAGCGTGACCGACCCGGTCGCCCCGGTCACCCGGATGTTCGGGAACAGGGCACCGCCGGGCTGGATGCTGCCCGAGGCGGGCGAGAGCGCCACCGTGAGCCCACCCGGCTGCTGCCCACCATCACCGACGGTCACCGTCAGCACGGCCTGCTTGCTGACCGAGCCCGAGGTACCGGTGACAGTCACCCGGTACTCGCCCTTCGGCGTGCTCGCCGTGGTGGTGATCGTCAGCTTGCCGGTCCGCCCGGAGGTGATCGTCGAGGGCTGGAACACCGCCTCGGCGCCCGAGGGCAGACCCGAAGCCGACAGGGTGATCTCGGCGGAAGCGCCGCCGACGACCTCACTGGTCACGTTGGTGGACACCGACTTGCCCGGGTCCACCTTCACCGCCGCCGGGCTGACGCCCAGGCCGAACTCGCCGCCGGGACCGCCGCCCTTGCCCACGGTCAGCGACACCGGCGCCTGCTTGGTCGCCGACGCCGTCTTGCCGGTGACGGTCACCGTGTAGGTGCCGTCCGGCGTGCCCGCGGCCGCGCTGAACGAGAGCTTCGCGCCCTCGCCGGTCTTGATCGAGCCCGGCTGGAACACCGCCTCCACCCCGGAGGGCAGACCCGAGGCGGAGAGAGCCACGTCCTCGGGCGAGGCGCCCGCGGTCGTGTTGACCGCGACGGAGTTGCTCGACCCCGCCTCGACCCGGACCGACGTCGGGTTGACCGCGAGACCGAACTCGGCGGGCTGGGTCGTGCCGACCTTCTCCTTGACCCAGTCGCCCATGTCGTTGTCGAGCCTGCTCCAGATGCCGTACCACTTGAAGTCCGACCGGCTCCAGGACGCCAGGCCCACCAGCTTGCCGTTGACGACCAGCGGTCCGCCGCTGTCGCCGGGCAGGATCGTGGTGCGCCCGTCGGGGTAGCCCGCGCAGATCATGGTCGCGGCCTTGAAGCCCGCGCCGACGCCCTGGCACACGCTCGCGCCGTCGACGATCGGGAAGCTCTGCTTGTCCAGCGAGACGTCCGCCGGGCTGTCCTCGTGCGTCTTCTTGCCGTAGCCCAGGCTCAGGCCCTGGTCACCGATCTTCCAGACGCCCGCGTCGGCCGAGGTGGCGAACTTGGCCCACTTGTCCGGCGAGAGCGGGATGTCCTCGTTGGTGGTGACCACCGCGACGTCGTAGCCCTGGTCGAAGTTGACGTAGCGCGGGTGCACCTCGTAGGACTTCACCGTCAGCGTGGTGCCGGTGCCGACGTTGAGGTCGTCGAGGCCGTAGTTGAAGGTCTTGGTGCCCTCCAGGCCGTTGCAGTGCGCCGCGATGACGATGGAGCGCTTGCCCACCACGGAACCGGTGCACGACTGGCCCTTGGGGCGGACACCGCCCGCGCGCAGCGCCGCGATCACCGGCGGGTACTCCGACAGCGTGGCGTCCTGGCCCTTGTAGATGAACGCGGAGGCGTCACCCGGCGGTGGCGACGGGGTGTCGCCCTCGAAGGTGGCCGCGGTCCGGTTGCCGGTCTCGATCGGTGCCGCGTTGGCGACCGTGACGGCGGCGAGCGCGGTCAGCGCCACGCCCATCACCACCGCGGCGGCGCGCGTGGAACGCTTGTTCCTGAACATGGTTGGTCTCTCCACTGTGGACTTCGCGGTGGTCACGGGGTCAGCGTCCAAGAGGTGATGGCGCCGGTGTCGAAGCGGTAGACGTCGCTCACCCGCAGCTTCCAGGTGCCGTTCTTCTGCTCACCCGAGGCGTCGACGGTGTAGCTGGTGTGGATGCCCGCGGCGTCGCCGAGGCCGCCGGAGGGGCGCAGGTTGAACACCGCGCCGGACGGGCCGACCAGGTCGACGGCCAGGTCCGCGGTGAAGGTGTGGTCGATGTCGACCTTGACCGTGGTGGACGCCGAGGCGTTGCCGGTGCAGTTGGCCATGGTCACCGGGGAGTCCGCCGAGCCCGCGTCCGGGATCGAGACGGCGCCGGAGCTGGTCTGCGGGGCGCAGGTGCCCGGGTTCGGGCCGGTGCCGAATTCCTTGACGTAGAGCAGCTTGTTCGGCGAGCCCTTGGGGTCGGTGACCTTGTCCGGGGTGGTGGCCGCCAGCAGGCCCTGGGTGACCTGAGCGGGCGTGCTGCCCGGCTTGGCGGTCAGGTACAGCGCCGCGGCGCCCGCGACGTGCGGGGTGGCCATCGAGGTGCCCGACATCTGGCCGGACCCGCCGTTCTGCAGCGTCGAGGTGATGTTGGTGCCGGGGGCGAACAGGTCGACGCAGGTGCCGTAGTTCGAGCCCTGGCCGTTGGTCCACAGCGACCGCTTGTCGGCGTTGTCGGTGGCGCCCACGGTGATCGCGTTGGGCGTGCGGGCCGGGCTGGTCTGGCAGGCGTCGCCGTTGTTGTTGCCCGCGGCGATGGTCGAGGTGATGCCCTTGGCCACGACCTTGGCCACCGCGTCGTCGACCGAGGAGTTGCTGCTGCCGCCCAGGCTCGCGGTCATCACCGAGTTGGCGCCCGCGTTGGCCGCGACCCAGTCGAAGCCGCCGATGATCTGCGACCACTGGCCGGAGCTCTGGCAGTCCAGCACCCGCACCGCGACGATCTTGACCTTCTTCGCCACGCCGTAGGTGGCGCTGCCGACGGTGCCCGCGACGTGCGTGCCGTGGCCGTGGCAGTCCGAGGCGTCGGCGTCGTTGTCGATGAAGTCGCGGCCCGAGGTGACCCGGCCGCCGAAGTCCGAGTGACCGCGGTACACGCCGGTGTCCACGACGTACACGGTCGCGCCGTCACCGTCGTTGGGGTAGGCGTACTTGTTGTCCACCGGCAGGGCGCGCTGGTCGATCCGGTCCAGGCCCCAGGTCGGGTTTGGCTGCTCGCCGACGGCGCGCGCGGTCCCGTCCTGCTCGACGTAGGCGACCTGCGGGTCGGCGGCGAGCCGCTTGGCCTGGGTCTCCGACATCGCCACGGAGAAGCCGCGGATGGTCGCCGAGTAGGTGAGCTTGCGCTGGCCGCCGTAGCGGCCCGCCAGGTCGGCGGAGACCGCGTCGACCTGGTTCGCCTGAGCGGTGTCCTTGAGCACCACGATGTAGCTGCCCGAGACCGAGCCGGGCGCGCCCGCGCCGCGGACCACGCCCTCGGCGGGCGCTGCGGTGGCGGGCACCACCGCGGCGACCAGCGCGGCGCCCGCCACCACGCCCGCCACCGCCAACGCACGCGTCGAATACCTGTAATTCATCGAAACTCTCCTTTATCGCGCCCACGGCACTACCGCGGGCGTGGCGACCGCGAGCAGGGTCGTGAATTGCGGCCACCACGGATCACCCTCCCTGAGCACCTACGGGAGGGGAATGTGCGCGCAATTAAGTGGCGATACCCATTAAATCGCCGCGCGGGGGAAGGCCCACCCGCGCGGCGAAATAATGGGAAATCACACTTGAGGAGAGTCCGGTCGGACGGTTACCGGGCGGTGGCGCAGTTCAGGGTGCCCGCGCGGAGCGCGTGACCACCGTCGTTGTCGTCGTCGGCCCACAGGACCGGCTTGCGCCCGCTCACGCACGCCGCCTGCGGCGCGATGGCGAAGCCCTCGTTGTTGTAGTCGGACATCCCGGTCGGCCGGTTGTACACCGCGGTGACGGCGAACTTGCCCTGGGCGTTGACGTCGAGGGTGGCCGAGCGGCCCTGGCAGGTGTTGTCGCAGACGGCCCACAGGTGCCCGGACGCGGGGTCGAACTCCAGGTCCATCACACCGCTGAAGCCGCTCGCGACGGTGGCGACCCTGGTGTAGGAGGTGCCGGACTGGTTGAGGGCGTAGGCGTAGACGGTGCCGTTGGCCTCGAGACCGACCAGGTAGAGGCCGGTGCCGTGGCCGGCGTAGGTGCTCGGGTTGTACGCCGCGCCGGTGTGCTCGTCGCGGAAGCCGCGAGCGGTGAGGAACGAGTCCGGCACCCACGAGATGGCCTCGAGCCCGCTGTTGGCCGCCACCGACGGCAGGTCGGCGGTGAGGTTCCACTCGGCGGTCGCGTTCAGGGTGGACGCCGAGGAGGTGCCGTCGTAGCGGAGGACCTTGAGCGCGCTGCCGCCGCCGCTGTTGTCGCGCTCGGTGGCCACGACCAGCCCGTCGGGGGTGGCGACCACGCCTTCGGCGTCGGGGTCGCCGGAGCCGTTGGCGTAGTGCAGCACCTTGCCCGACGCCCAGCCGCCCGTGGTGTCGGGGCGCCACGCGCTGCCGTTGGGCACGAGCCGGTAGAGCGTGCCGGGGCCGTTCTTCACCGCCCACACCACCCCCGTGCCCTGGTAGGACAGGCCGCTGAGGTTGGTGCCGAACACGTTCGAGGCGTCCGCGGTGGTGACCGCGGCGTCGCCCGGCCAGGCGGAGGTGGTGACCGGGCACGCGTTCGCGGCGCCCCTGGTCGGGGTGGTGGTCGTGGCGAACGCCCCGACGCCGTCGGCGCACCGGCCGTACGTCGTGGTCGCGTGCGCGCTCCAGGTGTAGGAGTCCACCAGGGTGGACGACCGGTACAGCCGCGCCGAGTCCGCGCTGCCGAGGCCGTAGACCGGGTCGACGTCGACCACCAGGTACCCGCCCGGGGCCACCGACGTGCCCGAGGCGATGGTGAACGCGTGCGAGTTGTCGTTGTCCTTGACGACCCAGCCGGACACGTCGACCGCCGCGGCCGAGGTGTTGACCAGCTCGACCCAGTCACCCGGCGAGCCGCCGTTGGACTCGACCTCGTTGATCACCACCCCCGGCGCCGCCGCGGCCGCCGCGGGCAGCGCGCCCCCGGCCAGCGCGAGCGCCGAGAGTGCCGCCGTGACCAGCCGTGCGTGTCCTCGCCAGTGCGTCCGCATGCGCCGCTCCTCCTCGCCGGGTAACGCTGTCCAGTGGAGCCTCCGGTACAGCGGCGACCAGGAGTTGAACGCGCGGCCACCACCGAGGACACCGTACGTGACCAGGCGTGTTCACGCAGTCATCAGCGGATCAGCAGGAACACCGCCCCGCCGACTAGCGGGCCGACCAGCACCCCGACCACCACCTGGGCGGCGGTGTGGTCGGTCAGCACCACCCTGGACCAGCAGACCAGGGCTAGCGGGGCCAGCAGGAGCAGTGCCCACTGACCGTAGAGCAGGGTGGTCATGGCCACCGCTCCCCCGGCCACGGCCGCGTGCAGCGAGATCTTCCAGGCGGTGGTGATCGCGATGCAGACCACCAGCGTGGCGAACATCGACAGGGACAGCGCGAGCACGTCGCGCGGCGCGTCGGCTAGGACCTGGATGGTGATGCCGACGGCGGTCGAGGCCAAACCGACCAGCAGCGGCAGGAAACGGTGCTCGCGGTCGCGCACGTGGTGGCCGTCCCACCGCCCCGCGCGGGCGCCGCGGATGATGAAAGCCATCGGCAGCACGCTGGAGAACACCGCGACGACCAAGCCCCAGAGGACTGTGGCCGCCGGATCGTGCCCGGTGGCCACCCAGGCGACCGCCAGCGGCAGGATCAGGACGACGACAGCGGGCGAGAAGACCTCGGTCGCGACCTTGGCGAGCCGCGTGGCGGGCGGGGCGACGGGGGGCGCGATGGTGTCCACCGCCCTGATGATTCCACCGAGGGTGATCGCCGGTCACGCTTCGGCTCGCGGATCCGGTCGAAGCACTAGTGCCTCCCCGCGCGGGGAGGCAGCCGACGGCCGACAATCTGATCGGGCCCGCCCATCCCCACCCGCGGTGGCGGCGAATGACCCATGACCTTGTCCCCCGACGATCGGAGCCGCGCGGTGGCCGGATCCACCCCAATCGCGAACACCCTGGCCGAGGTCGTCGAGCGCGTCCTCGGCGCGCCCCTGCCGATCCGCCTGCGCGCCTGGGACGGCAGCGAGGCGGGCCCGCACGGCGGGCCGGTGGGCGTGATCAGGTCCCGTCGAGCGCTCCGCCGCCTGCTGTGGGACCCGAACGAGCTGGGCCTGGCGCGCGCGTACGTCAGCGGCGACCTCGACGTCGAGGGCGACCTGGGCGAGGCGTTGGCCCTGTTCTGGGAGCTGACCAGGGAGAACAAGATCAGCCGCCCGAAGCTGGCCCTGCGGGACAAGGCGGGGCTCTTCGCCAAGGCCGTCCGGCTCGGCGTGGTCGGCCCACGACCGCGGCCACCCGCCGAGGAGGCGCGGCTGTCCGGCCAGGAGCACACCAAGGCCCGCGACCGCGCCGCCATCGCGCACCACTACGACCTGTCCAACGCCTTCTACGAGCGCGTGCTCGACCCGCAGATGGCTTACTCGTGCGGCTACTGGACCTCCGCGGATCCCGAGTACACCGTCGAGGACGCCCAGCGCGACAAGCTCGACCTGGTGTGCGCCAAGCTCGGCCTGCGGCCCGGGATGCGGATGCTCGACGCGGGCTGCGGGTGGGGCTCGCTCTCGGTGCACGCGGCGAAGTACTACGGCGTGCACGTCACCGGCATCACCCTGTCCAAGGAGCAGCGCAAGTTCATCCTCGACCGGGTGAAGGCCGAGGGCCTCACCGACCAGGTCGAGGTGCGGCTGCAGGACTACCGCGAGCTCGACGACCCGCCGTTCGACGCCATCGGCACCCTGGAGATGGGCGAGCACGTGGGCGCGGGCAACTACCCGGTGTACGCGGCGACGCTGTACCGGATGCTCAAGCCCGAGGGCCGCCTGCTGCTGCAGCAGATGTCACGCGGCGCGGTCGCCCAGGGCGGCGGGGCGTTCATCGAGACCTACATCGCCCCGGACATGAACATGCGCCCGGTCGGCCAGACCATCGACCTGCTGACCGACGCCGGGCTCGAGGTCCGCGACGTCGAGGCGCTGCGCGAGCACTACGTGTGGACCATCGAGGCCTGGGCGCGCACGCTCGAGCGCAACCGCGACGAGCTGGTCGCGCTGGCGGGCGAGCAGCAGTTCCGGGTGTGGCGGCTCTACATGGTGGGCAGCGCGGGCGCGTTCCGGGAGAACCGGATGGGCGTCGACCAGATCCTCGCGGTCCGACCGACCGCGACCGGTTCGTCCGGCCTGCCGCGCACCCGCGCCGAACTGCTGGAGAAGGCGTGAGCCTGCTGCTCAACCTGGCGGCCACCCTGGTGGCGGTCGTGGTGGTGCTCGCCATCACCTTCGCGATCAGCGTGCGGCGCGGCAAGTTCGACACCATCGACACGGTGTGGGGCCTGGGCTTCGCGGTCATCGCGATCGTCACCTTTGCACTGTCCACAGGAGACTTGGCGGTCCGCCTGGTCGCGACGGTGCTGCCGGTCGTGTGGGGCGTCCGGTTGGCCGTGCACCTGCACCGGCGCAACCGGGGCAAGCCGGAGGACCGGCGCTACGTCAAGATCCTCGCCGACGCCAAGGGCAGCCCGCTGGCGCACATGGCCCGGGTCGTGTTCCTCCCCCAGGGCGCGATCATGTGGTTCGTGTCGCTGCCGGTGCAGGTGGCGCAGTACTCGACGTTCGGACCGATCGCCTACGCGGGTATCGCGGTGTGGCTGACCGGCTTCGTCTTCGAGTCGGTGGGTGACTGGCAGCTCAGCCGGTTCAGCGCCGACCCGGCGAACAAGGGCACGGTCCTCGACACTGGCCTGTGGCGCTACACCCGCCACCCCAACTACTTCGGCGACGCCTGTGTGTGGTGGGGGCTCTACCTGGTCGCTTGCTCGTCGTGGCTGGGCGCGGCCACCGTCCTGTCGCCGGTGCTGATGACCTTCATGCTGGCCAAGGGCACCGGCAAACCCCTGACCGAGAAGCACCTGTCGTCGAGCCGTCCCGGCTACGCCGACTACGTGGCGCGGACCAGCGGGTTCTTCCCGCTGCCGCCGAGGAAACGAGGAGCACCCGCATGAAGCCAGGAGACCACGTCGAGGACTTCACCCTCAAGGACGAGACGGGCGCCGACCGCAGCCTGTCCGAGTTCTTGGCGACCGGCCCGGTCGTGCTGTTCTTCTACCCGGCCGCGATGACCGGCGGCTGCACTGCGGAGAGCTGCCACTTCCGCGACCTGGCGGCGGAGTTCGCCGCGGTCGGCGCCCACCGGATCGGCATCAGCCCGGACGCGGTGGACAAGCAGGCGCAGTTCTCCACGATGCACTCGTTCGACTACCCGCTCCTGTCGGACCCCGACGGCGCGGTGGCCAAGAAGTTCGAGGTGCGGCGCAAGTTCGGCCCGCTGCTGACCAAGCGCAAGACCTTCGTCATCGACACCGACGGCACCGTGCTCGAGGCGGTCAAGAGCGAGCTGCGCTTCAACGTGCACGCCGACCGCGCGCTGGAAGTGTTGCGGGAGAAGCAGTCCAAGACGGCTTAGGCCCACGGCCTGCCGGGTGCCCAGGCGCCCCGGCAGGCCGCTAGTCTGCGCGCGTTCCCCGAGTCTGGAGGATGTCGTGTCGGACAGCTTCATGGTCGCCGCCCGGATCGAGCTGAGCCGGGCGGCCTTCGACGTCTGGCTCAGCTCGGTGCCCGGCCCCGAGGTGATCACCAACCCCGACCGGATGTTCGACGGCTGGTACTGGGACGGCGACCAGCCCGCGGCCTGGTCGGACCTGCCCACCGGCCGGACACCACGCGAGTTCTTCGCCGACCAGGTCGACGCCGCCGACTCCGGCACGGCCACCCTGCTCCGCTATCGCGACGGCGCCCTGGAGGCGTACCTGTTCTTCCTCGGCTACGACAAGGAAAGCGTGCACACGGCCCTGCTGATGCTCGCGGGCGCGGGCGTGCACGCCGCCGCGGAGCAGACCGTCCTGTTCTGGGCGGAGACCAGCGGCAGCCTGCTCACGCCGGACGGGGCGTGGCTGTCGGTGCTGTCGGCCGGCCGGGACGGGGCGCGCTTCGTGCGCGAGCGGGATCTGACGGGAGTGGTCGCGAGCCTGCGTCCCGTCGAGCAGGGCTTCTTCGACCTCGTGGACCGGCTCGCGGAGGAAGAGGAAGAGCACGACCCGGACGAGCCGTTCCCCGCCCGCGCCGCCCACGACCCCGGCTACCTCGACCCGGCGGTCCTGGCAACATCCTGAGCCCCGCCGCATCGGCCGCCCGCTCCAGGGAACGAACCACCCCGCCGGCGACGGGGAGTAACGCCACCAGCACCGCTTCGCCTGTGACCGGTATCGGCCGGTCTGGCCGCTTGTCGCCACTCATCCGGTCAAGTCCTGACAACGCGGAAGTGCCAGGGGTGTGGGTTCCCGGGACAGACAAGGGGCCGCGTCCCGGTGCGGAACGCGGCCCCCTTGGCGGTGTGGGTCAGCAGGCCACGCGGACCCGGAGGATCTTGGTAGTCTTCACCGGGGTGCCGTCGACCGGTGCCGGGTCCTCGGCCGTGGGCACGATGCCCGCCGCGGCGACCTTGTCCAGGGTCGCCAGGCCCGCGGTGTCCACGCTGCCGAACACCGTGTAGTTGGCCAGCAGCCGGGAATCGCCGTATACCAGGAAGAACTGGCTCCCGTTGGTGGCCGGGCCCGCGTTCGCCATGGCCAGCAGGCCGCGGGCGTAGAGCTTGCGGGTGCCGGTGGTGTCGCCCGGCCACGGCGGCAGGTCGGTCGGCAGCTCGTCCTTGTACTTGTAGCCGGGGCCGCCCTCGCCGTTGCCCTTGGGGTCGCCGCACTGCAGGACCTTGAGGGTCGGGTAGGCGGTCAGCCGGTGGCAGGTGGTCAGGTCGTAGAACCGGTGCTCGGCCAGGTGCAGGAAGCTCTGCACCGTGCACGGCGCCTTCGCGCGGTCGAGGGTGAGCCCGATGCGGCCCTGGGACGTGGGCAGCTCCACCTTCACCGTGCCGCGGTTCGGGGTGTGCCGGGGATCGCGGGGCAGGCCGACCGGCCGGGCCGCCGGGTCCTCGGGGGTCTCCGTGTACTGGCACGGGCCCTTCGTCACCTTCGGCGGGTTGTCGGCGGACGCGACGCCCGGGACGGCGACCGCGGCACCGGCGACCAGCGCGGCGGTGACCAAACCCCGGATGAGCAGGGACTTCACTGTTCCTCCTTGCCGGCGACCGGGTCTCGGTCGCCGACGGCGAGACTAGGGCAACAGCGCGTCACCACACCAGGTCCGGGCAGGCCACCGCCGTGCCGCCGAACGGTCTACTTGGGCGCCGCGACGATCACGTCCGCGGGCACCGCGACGTCGGTACGCAGGGCGTCGAAGAGCCGCTTGGCCTTCGCGTCGTCCCACACGATCACCGAGCCGATGTTTTTCACAGACTTGGCGCCACCGAACGGGACCGTGGTGGTGGTCAGCCCGTCGCCCGCGCCCATGGCCAGCGCGAGGCTGGGCAGGTTGTGCAGGTGGTCGCCCTCGTCGACGGTGACCGCGGCGGGCGCGGCACCCAGCAGCGGGAACAGCCGGAACGGGTTGACCAGGGTGCCGAAGCTGGTGGCCTTGTCGGTGAGCGCGCCGATGAACTCGCGCTGGCGGATCACCCGGTCGAGATCGGCCCGCGGCCCCTTGCGGGTGCGGACGTAACCGAGCGCGTTGGCGCCGTCGAGCTCCTGGCAACCGGCCTGGAGGTTGATGCCCGCGAGCGGATCGTCGATCGGGTTGGGCAGGCACATCTCGACCCCGCCGACGGCGTCGACCACGTCGGCGAAGCCGCCGAAGCCGATCTCCACGTAGTGGTCCAGGCGCAGCCCGGTGTTGAGCTCCACGGTCTTGGCCAGCAGCGGCGCGCCACCGAAGGCGAAGGAGGCGTTGAGCTTGTTCTTGCCCTTGCCCGGGATGTCCACGTAGGAGTCGCGCAGCAGCGAGACCAGGGTGGGCTTGGTGCTGTTGTCCGGCAGGTGCATCAGCATGATCGTGTCGGTGCGCTTGCCCTTGGCGTCACCGGTGGCCAGCCGCGCCTCGTCCTCGGCGGAGAGGTCCTCGCGGCTGTCGGAGCCGACGATCAGCCAGTTGGTGCCCGAGCCCGCGGCGGGCCTGCCCTCGTAGTCGGTGAGGGCGGCGACCCGGTTCAGCGAGGTCTCCAGGTAGATCCACAGACCGGCCACCAGACCCACGATGACGATGAGGACGGTCAGCGCGATCCGCTTGCCCCGGCGCTTGCGGCGCGGCGGCGGCGGACCGCCGAAACCGCGCGGGTCCCGCGGATCGCCCTGGCGCGGGTCGCGCTGCCGGGGGTCGTTGGCCCGGGGGTCGTTGGCCCGGGGGTCGCCGTGCCGGAACTCGCCTTGCCGCGGGTCACCTTGCCGAGGGTCACCTTGCCGAGGATCACCGCGACGCGGATCGCCCTGCCGGGGGTCGCCGCGACGGGGATCGCCCTGCCGGGGACCGCCCTGCCGGGGGTCGTTGGGCCGCTGGTCCCGCGACCGGCCGAACTGCTCCTGGTGCGGCTGCGCCATCTTCCGCGTCGGGTTGTACCCGGGCCGCTCGGGACCCTGTCCGTAGCTCATCCGAGTCCCCCAGCCTGACGCCTCACGAACACCGTGTCCCTCCACCGGGCCTGCTCCCGGATTGTCCCACTCCACCGGAAAGGACGCGGCACCACGGATCAGGTTGCCACGCCACCACCGCCCGCGGTCACAAGTTGATCAAGCGAGACCCCGGGCACATCCCGTCACGTGCCGGACTCGCCCACTCGCGCGCCAGACAGTACACGCGCCACCCTGGCTGTCGGAGCACTCACGAATGACGCTTCCCACGAGAACCCCGGGTGGCGCCCCAGCCGGGCCGGGACGAAAACTCTCGGACGCATCTCGGAATCATTTCTGACAGCACTGAAACACAGTCGAAGCGTGCAATCGCCAGCACCCATCACCATGCCCTTGAGATTCAGGAGAACTCGACCCACGAGTTCGACCGCGTTGAACACGATCGCAGCTTCCCGCACCACAGCCCGATCGAAGTTCACATTACCCAGACTGCGCCCGTCGGACGTCTGACAGAAAATGCTGCCACCGAAGTAGACTCGGCCGCCCTCGAACACACTGCCCCTGAAGAACAGGTTGAAATTGTTGAAGACACTGCCTCCCCAGTGGACCACAGCAGCGAACCTGGCCTGGTCGAAACACATGATGCCACCGTCACATCGCGCCTGGAAGAATGAAACGTCCCCCTCGAACGTGCAGTTTTCGAAACCGAACCACCCGTAGTTCCTACCCTCCGGCCTGCGATGCATCCCCGTGAAGACCGCATCGGAAAAGTTCACCTCGCCCCTGAAGTTCCCCCCGGCGAGACTGAACTGGTCGAAGGTGCCACCCCTGAAGTCGAAATCCATACCGGACCAACTCGCCGGATCGTCCGGATCGACCGTGTGCGCGCGGATCAGGTCGAAGATGGTCGCGCGGACGAGCGATTCGTCGTCGTGCCCGGCCGACGACCTGTACGGGGTCCGCAGGTAAGCGCAGAGCAGATCGACGCACATCTCCCTCGCCTCGCCCCAGTCATCGGCGAGACGACCCATCGCGTACACACCCGCCAAGCGCACCGCGCCCCGCTCGTGGCCCAGTTGAACCGCGGCATCCTGATAGCGCTTGTTGAACTGCTCGGCATCCGCGCGGAAGCTCGACGCCTCGTCGATCCGCTGCTTGCGATACGCATACACCACGGCGAACACGCCTGCCGCCAAGGTTCCCACCGTGACGGTAGTCCTGGCGAGGTCGTAGAGCCGCTCCGGCGTGACCACACCAGCGCGCAATGGGAGTAGCCGAACCCCGGAAAGCCATCCCAACAAGATACCGATAGCGACAACACACACTACGAAAAGCGCAAGTGCGAGCAGCGCGGTTAACAACAGACCTGGCAACCTCGGCGTGTAGTGTCCGCCACGACCGGATCGATTTCGTTTTGCCGTCGCGGTTCCGGCTCCGCGCCCTCCGTACCCCATGGCGCGAGACTATCGAGCCATTCGCCGCCCTTGGCGCGGACTCGACTGCCGATACCCGTTCGCACCAATGCCGGTATGGGGTTCGCGCGCTTGGTCGCCGAGCTGTGGCGACCAAGCGCGCTCTATGACGTGGTCAGCGGCCGATGGACAGCTGGCGCACGCCCAGGTAGCCGGAGCGGAAGCCGGCCTCGCAGTAGCCGAGGTAGAACTCCCACATGCGGCGGAACGTCTCGTCGAAGCCGAGCGCCGACACCGCGGGCCACTGGGCCAGGAAGCGCAGGCGCCACTGGCGCAGCGTCTCGGCGTAGTCGTGGCCGAAGTCCTGGAAGGCGTGCACCCGCATGCCGGTGTGCGTGGCCAGGCTCTGCTCGATCGCCTCCGGTGACGGGATGATCCCGCCCGGGAAGACGTACTTGTGGATCCAGGTGTACCCGCCGCGGGTGGCCAGCAGCCGGTCGTGCGCGATGGTGATCGACTGGAGGCCGAACCGGCCGCCCGGCTTGAGCAGGCGGTCCACCGCGCTGAAGTAGGTCGGCCAGTACTCCTCGCCCACCGCCTCGATCATCTCGACGCTGACCACCGCGTCGTAGCTGCCCTGGGCCTCGCGGTAGTCGCGCAGCAGCACCTGGACCCGGTCGGCCAGGCCCTCGGCGGCGATCCGCTGCTCCGCCAACGCCTTCTGCTCGGCGGAGATGGTCAGCGAGGTCACCCGCGCGCCGCGCTTGGCGGCCTGGATGGCGAGCGCGCCCCAGCCGGTGCCGATCTCCAGGACGTGGCTCTCCGGGCCCACCCTGGCGTGGTCCAGGACGCTGTCGATCTTGTGCAGCTGGGCGGTCCGCAGGTCGGTCACGCCGGGCTCGAAGATCGCCGAGGAGTAGGTCATCGTCTCGTCCAGGAACAGCGCGAACAGCTCGTTGGACAGGTCGTAGTGCCGCTGGATGTTCTGCCGCGACCCGCTGAGGGTGTTCTCCTCGGTCGAGGGCTGGCGCCGGTCGACCCAGCGGCGGAACGCCTGCAGGCGCGGCGGGATCAGCGTGCTCATCCGGGCGGAGAACTCGGTGAGCAGCTCGGCCAGGGAGTTCGTCGACCAGTCGCCGACCATGTACGCCTCGCCGAAGCCGATCTTGGCGTCGACGCCGAGGCGGTGGAAGAACGCCTCCGGGCGGTGGATCCGCATGACCGGCGAGGTCGGGCCGCCCACGCCGAGGCGGCGGCCGCCGGGGAGCACCACGCGGACCGGCAGGGTGCGCACGGCGTTGGCGAACAGCGCCCGCGCGATGCGGGCCCGGGCCGCGTTGCGCGGCGGGGTGGACAGGTCACCCCAGTCCGCGGCGGACTGGACGGGGCGGTCGGCGCCGACACCGTCGGGCCGCAGGGATGTCTCGGTCACTGGACTCCTTCTTGCCGAACGTGTCGGGGGCGGCGGACCACCGGGATCCGGCGCAGCCACAGGGCGATCCCGTGGACGCGGATCAGCGCGGTGACCCGCTGGGTCATCAGGGGGCGACGCAGCACCATCCGGGCCACCGCCGCCGGGGTGGCGGGCGCGCGGGTGCCGGTCAGCGTCGCGGTGAACGGGGTCTTGCCGTCCTGCCGCAGGGTGACCGTGAGCGAGAGCCGGTCGCCGGGGCGCGGCATCCGCATCAGGTAGTGCCCGCCCATCTCGAGGAACGGCGAGACGTAGAACTCCTTGTCCGTGCTCGCCCGCCCCTCGGAATCTGTTCGGAGCAGGTAGCAGTGGCGCTCGCCGTAGGTGTTGTGGACCTCGGCGACGACGCACCGCACCGCACCGTCCGCGTCGTGCACCCAGTAGACGGTGATCGGGTTGAAAACGTGGCCCAGCACGCGCGCGTTGGCCAGCATCAGCACCTGGCCGGTCACCTCGATCCCCTGACCGGCCAGCCAGCGGGCCAGGTTGTCCTTGATGGACAGTGCGGGGTCGCCGAGGTGGTCGCGGGACTCGAACCGGGCGAACGGGCGCAGGTACCACGGCAGCCGCGGCGGCTCGTCGAGGTCGACCAGCCACATGTAGACCGGGTGCGAGAACGAATGGTCGATCCGCTCCATCCGCGCGTGCCGGACGGTGGCGTCGTAGAGGGCGGCTGTCATGTGGACCAGCCAGACCCGAGCGCCGCGGCCGCGCGGACCCCGGAAGCGCAACCGTCCTCGTGGAACCCCCAGCCGTGGTAGGCGCCCGCGTAGGCGACCCGGCCGTCGTTCAGCTCGGGCAGCCGCCGCTGCGCGGCGAGCGACTCGGGGGTGTAGATCGGGTGCTCGTAGACCATCCGGCGCAGGACGCGGCCGCGGGCGACGAGCTCCTCGGCGTTGAGCGTCACCACGTAGTCCTCCGGCTCGGCCAGGCCCATCAGCCGGTTCATGTGGTAGCTGACCTTGACCGGGCCGTCGGCGGAGTCGCAGGCGGGCTTGAGGTAGTTCCACGACGCCCGGGCCCGCGGCGAGCGCGGCAGGATCGAGGCGTCGGTGTGCAACAGCGTCTCGTTGGTCGAGTAGTCGAACGCGCCGAGCACGTCGCGCTCGGCCGCGGTGGGCTCGACGAGCAGCCGCAACGCCTGGTCGGGGTGGGTGGCCACGACCGCGTGGTCGACCCGGTGCGCCTGGTCGGCGTCGTCGCGGACCTCGAGGTGGTCCGGGTGGCGGACCAGCGCGCGGACCGGAGTGGACACCGCGACCGCGCTCAGGCCCTTGGCCGCGCGCTCCACATAGGTCCGTGAGCCGCCCACGACGGTGCGCCACTGCGGCGACCCGCTGATCGAGAGCAGCCCGTGGTGGTCGAGGAACTCGAACAGGTACCGCGCCGGGTACCGCATGCTCAGCTCCGCGCCCGAGGACCACACCGCGGACACCACCGGGATGAGGAAGTGGTCCACGAAGTACTTCGAGTACCCGCCCACCACGACGAACGCCCGCAGCGTGATCTCGCCCGGGTCCTCGCGCAGCACCCGCTTGGCGTGCAGGTGGAACCGCTTCACCTCGGCCAGCATCCGCAGGAAGCCCGGCCGCCGCAGACTGCGCGCCTGCGCGAACACCCCGAGGGCGCCGCGCGCCCCGGCGTACTCCAGGCCGCAGCCCTCGCAGCGCACGCTCATCGACATCTCCGACTCGCGGGTCTCGACCCCGAGCTCGCCGAAGAGCCGCAGCAGGTTCGGGTAGGTCCGCTCGTTGTGCACGATGAACCCGCTGTCCACCTGGGCCGTGCCCCCGTCGGGGGTGGGCAGGTCGTGGGTGTGGGCGTGGCCGCCGAGCCGGTCGTCGGCCTCGAACAGCGTCACGTCGTAGCGGCGTTGCAGCAGGTAGGCGGCGGTGAGCCCGGAGACCCCGCTGCCGATGACAGCCACCCGCCGTCTGTCGCCACCCGTCACTGGTCCTCCTCTAGAGCGGAACCCGCAGCCCTTCCGGTGCGGGCTGTCCCATGGCGTTCGTAATGACGGGGTCGATCGGTTGGGTGTCGAGCACGCCCAGGACGAACCCGGTGACCAGCCTGGTCCACTTGTCCGCTTTGCGCAGCATGGCGTGCCGCTCGCCCGCCACGTCGAAGCGGACGACCCGGTCGGTGACCGCTTTCGCGCGCTCGGCGAAGCTGTAGGACAGCCGCGGATCGGTCGTCCGGTCGAGCAAACCGTGCGCTATCAGCAAGGTCCGGCCGGCCAGCTGCCGCACCGGCTCGCCCGCGGCCGTCCACGGCGCGAGCGCGCAAACCGCGATCACCGAGGGGTCACCGGCGACCCGCAGCGCCACCCGGCCGCCCATGGAGTGCCCGACCAGGACCACCGGGACGTCGCCGTGCGTGGCGCGGATCTCCCCGAGCGCCCACTCCGCGTCGCGCACCGGGTCGAGGTCCGGGGCGTTCCAGCCGCGGTAGCGGTCCTTGAGGACCCACACCGAGACGCCCTGCCCCTTGCTCTTGCGCGCGATGTCCTTGGCGAAGGGCAGCATCCGCAGGTAGGCGAGCTGGAACCGGGTAGCGGGTGCGCGGCTGTGCTCCCGCCCGCCGTGCAGCACCAGTACCACCGCGCGCACCTCGTCCGGGCGCTTGGTGCCGTACACCGTGATCTTCGGCGCGGGGCCGGTCGAGTCGTCCACAGTTCAATCTTCGCTCACCAGCGCCCTCCGGCCTGGTCGAGCCGGGCGGTGTCGGTGCGGCTGGGTAGCCTGCGGGCCGTGACCGAGCACCTCCAGATCGCCACCGCGGCGGGCACCTTCGACGCGCTGGCCGCGGGCTCGCCGGGCGACCAGCCGGTCCTGCTGCTGCACGGCTTCCCGCAGGCGGCCACGGCGTGGGAGCACCAGGTCGCCGTGCTCGGCCACGCGGGTCTGCGCGCGGTGGCCTTCGACCAGCGCGGCTACTCCCCCGGCGTGCGCCCGCCCGACCCGGTCGACTACCAGGTCGACGCGCTGGTCGGCGACGTGCTGGCGGTGGCCGACGCGCTCGGCTGGGCGGAGTTCGACCTGGTCGGCCACGACTGGGGCGCGGTCGTCGGCTGGCACCTCGCCGCCGAGCACCCCGACCGGGTGCGCGGGCTCACCGCCGTGTCCGCGCCGCACCCGGCCGCGCTGGCCGCCGCGCGGCGCACCGACGAGGAGCAGGCCCAGCGCTCGCAGCACATCCCGGTGCTCAAGGAGCGCTCGGCGGAGCGGCGGCTGCTGGCCGACAACGCCGCCGCCCTGCGCCAGTTGTTCGAGTGGCGGATCCCACCCTCTTCGGTGGAGGAGTACGTCACCCGGCTGCGGGAGCCGGGGGCGCTGACCGCGGCGCTCAACTGGTTCCGCGCGGAGCGGTGGAACGTCGTCCCGGACGCGGTCGCGGTGCCCACGATGTACGTGTGGGGCACCGAGGACGTCGCGATCGGCTCCACCGCCGCCTTCGGCTGCGCCGAATGGGTGAATGGTCCATACCGGTTCGAGCTGGTCGAGGACGCTTCGCACTGGCTCCCAGAGGAGGCTCCCGACCTGCTCACGGGCCTCTTGCTCGATCAACTGCGGTAGTCCCCTCTAGGCTCTCGCCATGGCGGTTCCCGACGTGGCGGGCCTGCTGCTCGCCGCGGGCGGTGGCAGCCGGTTCGGCCTGCCCAAGGCACTGGCGCCCTACCGGGGCGCGCTGCTGGTCGAGCACGCCCTGGGCGCGCTGGCCGACCTCGCGCACACCGTGGTCGTGCTGGGCGCGGGCGCCGAGCGGGTGCCGCCGCTGCGCGCCACGGTGGTGATCAACCCGGACTGGGCCACCGGCATGGGTTCGTCGCTGCGCGTCGGCCTCGCCGCGCTCGGCGACCAGACCGCCGTGGTGGTCCTCCCGGTCGACACCCCCGGCATCACCGCCGCCGCGGTGAACCGGCTCGCCGCGCTGGCCACCCCGGACGCGCTCGTCCGGGCCACCTACGCCGGGGTCCCCGGCCACCCCGTCCTGCTCGGTCGCGCGCACTGGGCGGGGGTCGCCGCGCTGGCCGAGGGCGACACCGGCGCGCGGCCCTACCTGGCCCGGCACCCGGTCACCGGCGTCGCGTGCGACGACGTGGCCGACGGCGCCGACGCGGACCGTCCCGAAGAGCTCCACTAACGACGCACAACCTGGAGGCACCATGGCAGAAGACGTCTACGGCGGGCAGGTCCTGGCCCACTTGGCGAAGGTGGGCGAGCACAACGCGGACGCGCTGGACGACGTGTCCGACCTCGTGCTGGCGTGCGTGCGCGCCGACGGCCTGGTCCTCACCGCGGGCGCGGGCCACTCGCTCGCCGCGGTGGCCGAGACGTTTTTCCGCGCGGGCGGCCTGGCCTGCGTGCGACCGCTGTTCACCGAGGAGCTGCAGGTGTTCGGCGGGGCCCGGCGGGCCACCGCGGCCGAGCGGCGACCGGGCCTGGCCCGGTCGGTGTTCGGCCTGGTGCCGCTGTCCGGGCACGAGGTGCTCTTCGTCTTCTCCAACTCGGGCATCAACCACTACCCGGTGGAGCTGGCGGTGACCGCGCTGGCGGCGGGCTGCCCGGTCGTGGCGGTCACCTCGCCCGCGGCCTCGGCGGAGACCCCGGCGCGGGCCGGGACGAAGCTGTCGGTCAACGCCACGATCATCCTCGACACGCTGACCGGCCCGGGTGACGTGAGCTACCCGGCCGAGCACCCGGTCACCGCCTCGCTGTCCACGTTGAGCAACGCCTACCTGTGGAACCAGGTGCTGGCGCGGGTCTTCGACAAGGCGGCGGCCGCGGGCGTCGAGGTCCCGCTGTGGCAGAGCTCCAACAGCGAGGGCGGCGACGCGGCCAACGCCTCGCTGCTCGACCGCTACGGCGACCGGGTCCCGCAGCTCGGCTAGTCCGCCCCGGTGGCGGCCTCCAGACCCCCGGTCCTGGAGGCCGCCACCCGGCTCCCCCGGTGCTCGACCACGAGCACCGCGCCCAACACCCGCTAGCCGCGCGGGTCCCAGCGCAGGTTCCGGATCCCCAGTACCCACCCGGCCACCGCCCAGGCGAGCAGGGCCAGCACCGGCCACCACAGCGGTTGCGTGGACCCGCGCACCAGGTCGGCCACCGCCGCGCCCGGGGCGAACAGCTGCCAGCGCTCGACCGCGGCGGGATCGGTGGTGAACACCCAGATCCCGCCCGCGAGCGTGGCGAAGAAGAACGGCGCCGTGGTGATCTGGGCCGCCTCGGCGCTGCCGGTGAACGCCGTCGTCAGCAGTCCGGCGGCCGCGCTCACCGCGACACCGCCGACGATCGCCAGCAGCAGCGCGAACGGCCGGTCCGGCAACGGCGCGCCCGCCACCTGTGCCAGCACGACCATCAGCCCGGACTGGACCAGCCCCAGCGCCACGAAGGGCGCCAGCACGCCGACGATGATCGCGGCGTCGGGCAGCTCCCCGGAGCGCAGCCGCTTGAGCGTGAGGTCCTGGCGGCGGGCGGCGAACGCGCTCGTCACCCCGACGTAGACGGTCACCCCCTGCGCGGCGAGCAGTTGCAGGGTGAGCGCGAGGTTCCACTCCGGGGCGGTGCCGAAGGCCATGAAACCGCCCAGCAGCAACGGGAACAGCAGGGCCATCGCCGCGGCGGTCCGCGACCGGACGAGCAGCAGCCACTGGGCCCTGGACAAGGCGAGCACGCCGTTCACGCCGCCACCACCGAGTCGCGCACGCCGTGGAACACCTCGGCCAGTGACGCGTGGTGCGCGCGCAGCTGGGCCAGTTGCAGGTCCCGGGCGGCGGCCCACCCGAGCAGCACGTGCAGGTCGTCCTGCAGTGCCCGGGTGCGCAGCTCCACCCGACCGGCCGCGAACGCCTCCGGTTCGAGGGCTCCCGAGAGCGGCGGCAGGTCCGCGGCCTCGAGCCCGAGCGGGCGCACGAACGAGATCCGGGACGACTCGCGCTCGAGCACGTCCACCAGCGTCCCGGACACCGCGAACCGGCCCTCGTGCATGATCGCCAGCCGGTGCGCCAGGTACTCGGCCTCCTCCAGGTAGTGCGTGGTCAGCAGGACGGTCGTGCCGCGGGCGACCAGGCCGCGCACCAGCTCCCAGGTCTGCCGCCGCGACTCCGGGTCCAGCCCGGTGGTCGGCTCGTCGAGGAAGAGCAGTTCCGGGTCGCCCAGCGTCGCCACGGCCAGGTCGAGCCGCCTGCGCTCGCCGCCGGAGAGCCGGGCGGTGCGCACGTCCGCCCGGTGGGCGAGCCCGACCCGGTCCAGCGCGCCGTCCACATCGGACGGACGGGAGGTCAGCGCCGCCCACAGCCGCAGCGTCTCCAGCACGGTCAGCTCGCCCCCGGTGCCGCTGTCCTGCAGCAGGACCCCCATGCGCGGGCGGATTCGCGACCGGTCGGCGTCCGGCCGCAGCCCGAACACCCGGACGTGGCCGTCGGACGGCGCGCGGTGACCCGCCAGCACCTCCAGGGTGGTGGTCTTGCCCGCGCCGTTGGTGCCGAGCAGGGCGAACAGCTCGCCCGCCCCGACCTCGACGTCGATCCCGCGCACCGCCTCGAACTCCCCGTGGCGGCAGCGCAGCCCCCGCACCGCGATCACTGGTTGTGTCATGGCACCCAGCCTGGTGCCGGGCCGGGCCTGCCGGTAGGCACACGGATCAGCACCACCCGGGTGATCGACACCGGTCCAGGTGACAAATGTCAGGCCGACGGGTGTGGACCCGCACCTGCGCGCACGGTGACCACCCTCGTACATTCACACCGTGACCCGATCCTCGCGCGCGCCGCTCGACCGGGTGCGCTACTACACGTGGGGAACGCTGGGCACGACCGCCGGGGTCCTGGTCCTCGTCCTGTCCCTGGAGCTGCTGAGCAGCCCGGTCGCCCCACTGCCGACGGCGCTGCTGGGTCTGAGCGCGGCCGTCGTGGTCACCCAGTACGTGCGGATCAGCGCGCACAGCATGCCCGGGCTCGGCGTCGACCGGCTGCGGCGCTGGGAGGTCGAGGCCACGGTCGCGGTCGCGCTGGGCGCGTGGGCGCTGTCGGTGGCGGTCATCCCCAGGACGGTGTCCTGGGCGATGCTGCCCAGCAGCGTCCTGGGCGCGCTGGCCGCGCACCGGACCGGGTGGCGCCGCTGGGGCCTGGTCCTGGGCGGCGGGCTGGTGGTCGCGCTCGTCGGCGCCGCGGTCCTGCCGCACGACGGCGACCTGGCCGGGTTGACCACGCGCCTGGTCATCTGCGCGCTGATGCCGTTGTTCTTCGGCGTGAGCAACTTCCTGCAGGTCTGGCTGTGGTCGGTGGTGCGCCAGCTCGACGACGCCCGGCAGGTTGCCGCCGAGCTGGCCGTCGCCGAGGAGCGGCTGCGCTTCGCCGCCGACCTGCACGACATCCAGGGCCACCACCTGCAGGCCATCGCGCTCAAGGGCGAGCTGGCCGAGCGGCTGATCGGGCACGACGACGACGCGGCCCGCGCCCAGGCCGCGGAGGTGAGCGAGCTGGCCAGGACGGCGCTGCGCGAGACCCGCGCGGTGGTCTACGGCTACCGGCGCACCAGCCTGTCCACCGAGATCGGCAACGCCGTGGACATCCTGCGCGCGGCGGGGATCAGCACCACTGTCGACGGCAGCGCGGCCGACGTGCCGCCGCCGCTGCAACCGCTCTTCGGCGCGCTGGTGCGCGAGGGGACGACCAACATCCTGCGGCACAGCTCGGCAGGCGAGTGCGCGCTCGTGGTGCGCGTGGCGAAGGGCCGGGTCCTGGTGGAACTGCGCAACGACGGCGTGGCCGGCGTCGCGGGCGAGCGCGGCAGCGGGTTGGCGGGCCTGCGCGAGCGGTTCGCCACCGTCGGCGGCCTGGTGCGCGCCGACGGCGGCGACGGCGTGTTCCGCCTCGTCGGCGAGGCGGCGGCCCGGTGATCCGGGTGGTGCTGGCCGACGACGAGGACCTGATCCGCGGCGCGCTGGCGGCCCTGCTCGAGCTGGAGGCCGACATCACGGTCGTCGCCCAGGTCAGCGACGGGGACGCGGCGGTGGCCGCGGTCGCCGAGCACGCGCCGGACATCGCGGTGCTGGACCTGGAGATGCCCCGGCGGGACGGCGTCGCGGCCGCCGCGGCCATCGGCCCGGGAACCCCCGTGGTACTAGTGACCCGACACGCCCGCCCCGGCGTCCTCAAACGCGCCCTGGCCGCGGGGGTACGCGGCTTCGTGCCCAAGACGACACCCGCCTCCCGACTCGCCTCAATCCTACGCGACGTGCACGCAGGCGGCCGCTACGTCGACTCGGAGATCGCCGCCAGCGCGCTGACCGAGGACAACTGCCCGCTCACCACCCGCGAACTCGAAGTCCTGCGCCTGACCAGGGCAGGCGGCTCGGTGCTCGACATCGCGAGCAACATCCACCTGGCCCACGGGACGGTACGCAACTACCTGTCCTCGGCCATGGCCAAGCTGCACGTCACCTCCCGCCACGACGCCGCCCGCATCGCCTGGGAAGAAGGCTGGATCTGAGCTCACGGACGGCTCAAGTGGACGGCGGTTCGAGTGGACTACCAGGCTGCTGTAGTCGGCCATGGCGATCACGAGCACCTGATCGCCGGCAGCCACCCTGCACTGGCGTAGGACCGCGGCGGGAAGGGCCAGGCGCGTCCTCGGGTCCAACGCCAAGGGCACCGTATGATCGCGGACGAGCTGGACGCACGATCGACCGAGAACGGCCGCGATCCTGTCCCCTGGTTCCCACCCGAGGTGGTGGACCAGCGAGCGTTGCGCGAGACGTTCCCCCGCGACCTTGACCCCCGTTCGGGGGTCTTGTCTCCGGTCCGGGATATGTGACGAAGACACAAAACCGGGAATAGACGACTCTCTTTGCCCTGGCACAAATGATCGGCTGATCAGCCGACGACCACGCGGCAACCGCCGTGGCGCGTCCCCAGCACCCACAACGCCCGCAGACACCTACCGGCAGGCGCTGGGTGATCCACCTGCCCGAGCCGCCCGAGCAGGGGCGCGCCGGTGACCGGGGCCCGCCCGAAACCGCCCAGGACGGCGGCCAGGTCGGGCTGGAGCGACGATCATGACCAGGCCGAGGCCGGCGCGGTTGAGGCGTGACGGTGACTGACCGTAATCGCCATACAGAGCCACTGACGTTACACCGCGGCGAACGGAGCCGTCTGCTGCCGTCAAGCTCGTCGACTTGCGGGACGCTGTCTAGCCGCAGAGCGCCTTCGCCGCGAGCGCTGTGGTCGCCGCGGCGATGCGCTGGATGGCGTCCCCGTCGGCGCGGTCCAGTACACCGTGGTTCACCGAGAACTCGACTCGTCGGGTGCCGTCCGCCGTGCTGTACATGTACGACGTCTGGCTCTGCGTGCCGCCGGTGTGACCGTAAGCCGTGCAACCGGGGGCGAACTCGTTCGCGAACAGCCCGAGCCCGATGGAGGCCCCCGGCGCGCCTGTCGGCATCCACGTGCGCATCTCGTCGAGCAGACGGGGTTTGAGCAGCTTGCCGCCGAGCAGTGCCGAGACGAACCTGTCGAGGTCCGCGGTGGTGGAGATGATCTCCCCTGCCGCACCCGCCCAGGACGGGTTGATCCTGGTGATGTCGACGACCTTCCGCTTGCCGTTCTGCTGGAACGTCAGGTAGCCGTGCGCGTGCGGGCCGGGGATGCCGGTCCTCGTGCCGGGCAGGATCGTGTCGTTCATCCTGAGCGGCTTGAGGATCCGGCTCTCGACCTGGGTCGCGTAGTCGGTACCGGTCCGGTTCTCGATCAGCAGCCCGAGCAGCGTGTAGTTCGTGTTGGAGTAGGCGTGCTTCGCGCCCGGCTCGAAGCGGGCGGGCTTGGCCAGCGCGAACGTCACCAGTTCCTCGGCGCGGTAGGTGCGGAACAGATTGTCCAGGTACGCCTGATCCCACATGGGGATCCCGGGATCCGGGGTGCCGTCGGCCCGCACGTCGCCGGTGTAGTTGAACAGACCGCTGGTGTGCTGCAACAACATGCGGACTGTGATGCGGCGGTCGAGGCCGTACCGGGGCAGGTACGAGGAGATCGGCGCGTCCAGCGAGATCCTCCCCTCGCCGACCAACTGCAACACCGTGGTGGCCACGAAGGTCTTGGTGATGCTGCCCGCGCGGAAACGCCCGGTGGGTACGGGTCTGGCTGACCTGCCGAGTTCCGCGGCTCCCGCACTGGTGACCCACTCCCCTCGCCGGTCGTTCACCCGGAGCACCACGCCGCCGCCACCGCTGGCTCCCGCCAGCTCATCCAAGGCCGCACCCACGCCTGCCCGACCCTGCCGCTCCTGGACCGAGGCCCCGGCGTCCGCGACCGCCGTCGGCGACACCACGCCGATCAACCCCGCTGCCACGAGCACCGCCCCACACGCACGTCGCGTTCTCTTGTTCATCAATGTCTTCCTCTGGATCTCGACTACCCGGTGACGGAAACGTTAGGAAGTCCGCGGTCCGGTGTGAATCCAGCAGGGGCCCGTGCCGGGGGTAGCGCGCGCCCTACCCCCGAGGTAGGGCCGGCCATCGGGATGCTTGGCTCGACGCCGTGCCAGACGTGGCGGTCCAGCGCGGATCCCAGGTGGCGTTCGTTGACGATCAGCAGCCGGTCGCCGGGTTCCCGCCGGAGGGTTCCGACTAACCGCTCAGCGTGACGTGCGCCCGCAGGCGACGTGGCCGAGTCTCCACGACCTCGTTACCGGAACCGGCTCTGGGTTGCCACTCTTCGAAACTGGAACCCTTGCGAGAATCTCGTATACAACATACGCTCCGCCGCACTCGACTCCCGACAGGAGACACCATGCGCACACGGGCCCTCCTACCTGGTCTTTCAGCTCGCCCGCTGGGCAAACACCTGCTCGCCACCGCGCTGGTCGCCGCGGCTCTGACGGCAGGGTGCTCGGCCGTCGACCCTGCCGGAGGTGGTCAGCCGGGGGCTGCCGCGACGGATAGTGACACCTTCGGCGAGCCCGCGGCTCCCGACGAGGTGAAGTCGGGCGGCACGCTGGTCATGGCGTTGTCCGCGGAGCCGGATCAGCTCGACCCGACGCTCTCGCGCAGCCTGTACTCGCGCTATGTCTTCAACGCCATGTGCGAGAAGCTCTACGACGTCGACGCCCAGGCCAAGATCGTGCCCCAGCTGGCGACCGCGCTGCCCACCGCGTCCGACGGCGGCAAGACCGTGACCATCCCGGTCCGCACCGGCGTGAAGTTCGCGGACGGCACCGCTTTCGACGCGGCCGCGGTGAAGGCCGCGATCGAGCGCCACCTCACGCTGGCCGGGTCCGGGCGCAAGAGCGAACTCGGTCCGATCACCTCGGTCGAGGCCCCCGACGCCACCACCGTGGTCATCCGGTTGGCCAAACCGTTCGCACCGCTGACCGCCGCGCTCGCCGACCGCGCGGGCATGGTGCCCAGCCCGACGGCGACGGCCAAGCTGGGCAAGGACTTCGCCACGGCCCCGGTGTGCGTCGGGGCGTTCAAGTTCGGCAAGCGGGTGCCGCAGAACTCCATCGACCTGGTGCGCGACCCGAACTACTACGACGCCGCCAAGATCCGGTTGGACGGCCTGTCCTACCGGATCATCACCGACGCCAACATCCGCTCGGCGAACCTGCGCTCGGGTGACGTGCAGGTGGCCGACACGCTCTCGGCGAGCGACGTGCCCACCCTGCGCGGGGAGAAGGACCTGACGGTCCTGCAGTCGCAGTCGCTGGGCTACCAGGCCGTGAGCTTCAACGTGGGCAACGTCGACGGCGTCGGCAAGCCCGCCAAGCCGGTTGACGGTCCACTCGGGACGAAACCCCAGGTGCGCAAGGCCTTCGAGTACGCGATCGACCGCGCGGGGCTGGTCAAGGTGATCTTCAACGACCTCAACACCGTCGCCTGCTCGCCGATCTCGCCCAAGAGCGAGTTCTCCTCCCCCGCCGCGCAGGCGTGCAGCCCGCACGACCCGGCCAAGGCCAAGCAGCTGCTGTCCGAGGCGGGGGTGCCGACGCCGTTCCCGGTGGAGATGATCACCGCGAACAACCCGGACAGCCTGCGGCTCGCCCAGGCCCTGCAGTCGATGGTCAAGGACGGCGGGTTCGACCTCAAGATCAAGCCGGTGGAGTACGCCTCGCTGCTCGACCAGCAGGACCGCGGCGACTTCCAGCTGCTGCAGCTGGGCTGGTCCGGCCGGGTGGACCCGGACGCGAACATCACCAACTTCGTCGGCACGGGCGGCAGCCAGAACGTCGCGGGCTACAACGACAAGGACCTAGACGCGCTGCTCGAGCGCGCCCGGCAGTCGCAGGACCTCGCCGAGCGCCGCGACCTCTACGGCCAGGCGGTGACGAAGGTCCAGGCCGACTCCCCGCTGGTCTACCTCTACCGCCAGCGCAACCTCACCGGCGTGGCCAACTCGGTCAAGGGTGTCCGGGTCTTCCCCGACGGTGTGATCCGGGTGGCCGCGGCCGGGTTCGCGAAGTAGCCGACATGCGTGGCTACCTGTTCACCCGCGCCTGGCAGTCGCTGCTCACGCTGTTCCTGGCGACTGCAGTGGTGTTCCTCGGGATCCGGGCACTGCCCGGTGACCCCGCGCTCGCACTGGCCGGGGAGGACCGCTCCCCCGAGGCGCTGGCCGCGATCCGCGCCGAGTACGGCCTCGACCAGTCGGTGTTCGTCCAATTCGGACGGTTCGCCTGGAACGCGGTGCGCGGCGACCTCGGGACCTCGACCCGGACCGGCGTCGAGGTGACCGCGATGCTCGGCACGGCGCTGCCGGTCACGATCGAACTGGCCCTGCTGGCCATCCTCCTGGCCACCGTGCTCGGCGTGGGCGCGGGCACGGTGGCCGCCGTGCGGCGCGGGCGGCCCGCGGAGTGGCTGGCCAACGGGCTGGCACTCATCGGGCTGTCCGTGCCGCACTTCTGGCTGGGACTGGTCGCGATCCTGTACCTGTCGGTCTCGACCGGGCTGTTCCCGGCCTCCGGTTTCGTGCCGTTCCTCGACGACCCGGTCGCGAACCTGCACCACATCGTGCTGCCCGTGGTCATCCTGGGCACCGGGCTCTCGGCGGTGATCATGCGCCAGACCCGGTCGTCGATGCTCGACGCGCTCGGCACCGACTACGTGCGCACCGCCAAGGCGAAAGGTCTGCGGCCGCGCGCGGTCATCGGGAGGCACGCGCTGCGCAACAGCCTGATCGTGGTGGTCACGATCGTCGGGCTGCAGTTGGGCGCGCTCATCTCCGGCGCGGTGGTGACCGAGCAGATCTTCGGCCTGCCCGGGTTCGGGAAGATGACGATCGACGCGGTGTTCCAGCGCGACTACCCGGTGATCCAGGCCGTCGTGCTGGTCACCGCGACCGCCTACATCGGGATCAACTTCCTGGTCGACCTGCTGTACTCGCTGATCGACCCGCGGATCAGGGTCGGCGGTGCGGCGGCATGACCACGACGACCACCGTCCCCGATCGTGGACGGCTCCTGCGCAGGCTGCGCCGCAACCCGCTCGCCGTGGTCAGCTTCGTCGTCCTCACCCTGGCGGTCCTGGTGGCGGTCCTGTCGCCGTGGCTCGCCCCCTACGCGCCGGAAGCCACCGACTTCGGCCGCACCTTCACACCACCCGGCACCCCCGGCCACCCGCTGGGCACCGACGACCTGGGCCGCGACGTGCTGTCGCGCATCATGCTGGGGATGCGCGCGTCGCTGACCGTCGGTGTGCTGGCGGTCGCCACGGCCCTGGTGATCGGTGTGCCGCTGGGGCTCGCCGCCGGGTACTTCCGGGCCTGCGACGCGGTCATCTCCCGGCTGGCCGACCTCATGCTGGCCTTCCCGTTCCTCATCCTGGCCGTGGGCCTGGCCGCGATCCGCGGCGCGAGCCTGGCCAACGCCGCGGTGGCCATCGGGATCGCACAGATCCCCGGGATCATCCGGGTGGTCCGCTCGGACACGCTGCGGCTCAAGTCCCTGGACTTCGTCGCCGCCTCGGTGGTCGACGGCGCGGGCGACCTGTGGATCCTGCGCAGGCACGTGCTGCCCAACGCCACCTCGGTCGTGCTGGTGCAGGCGACCGTGGCGATCCCGGCGGCCATCCTGGGTGAGGCCGTGCTCTCGTTCCTCGGCCTGGGCATCCAGCCGCCGGACCCGAGCCTGGGCACGATGCTGGCCACCGCGCAGCAGTTCGCCGCGCGGGCGCCGTGGTCGGCGATCCTGCCCGGCCTGGCGATCATGCTGCTGGCACTGGCGTTCAACGTCTTCGGCGACAGCCTGCGCGACGCACTCGATCCCAAGGGGAGCACCAGATGAGCGTGTTGACGGTACGCGACCTGTCCGTGGTGTTCCGCACCGAAACCGGCCCGCTGTCCGTTGTGGACAAAGTCGACCTGTCGCTGGACGCGGGCGAGATCGTGGGTGTGGTCGGCGAATCCGGGTGCGGCAAGAGCGTGACCGCGATGAGCCTGACGGGTCTGCTCCCGTCGAGCGCGAACGTCACCGGTTCGGCGGTCCTCGACGGCACCGAGTTGATCGGCGCCCCGGAATCGGTGCTGCGGCGGGTGCGGGGCCGCGAGGTCGCCTACATCTTCCAGGAGCCGATGAGCTCGCTGAACCCGGTGCTGACCGTGGGACGGCAGATCGGCGAGGTGCTGCGGGTCCACGAGGGCCTCAAGCGCCGGGACGCGCGGGCGCGCGCGGTGGAACTCCTCGCGCTGGTCGGGATCCCCTCGCCTGCGCACCGCGTCGACAACTACCCGCACCAGCTCTCCGGCGGCATGCGGCAACGCGTGATGATCGCCATGGCAGTCGCTTGTGGACCGAAGGTGCTCGTGGCCGACGAACCGACCACCGCGCTCGACGTGACCGTGCAGGCGGGGATCCTGGACGTGCTGCGGGACCTGCGCGAACGGCTGGGCACCAGCGTGCTGGTGATCACCCACGACCTGGGCGTGATCGCCGACATCGCCGACCGGGTGCTGGTCATGTACGCGGGCCGGATCGTCGAGCGCGCGGGCGTGCACGACCTGTTCGCCGCGCCCCGCCACCACTACACCGCGGGCCTCCTCGCGGCCTCGCCCGTGCCCGGTGAACACGCGGGAACGCACCGGCTGCGGGAGATCCCGGGACTGGTGCCGGTGCTGGTGACCCAGCCGGACGCGTGCACCTTCGCCGAGCGGTGCGCCGCGGCCGAGGACGACTGCCGGGTCCAGGAACCCCGGCTCGACCCGCCCGGCGGGTCGGGCCACGGCGCGGCCTGCTGGCACCCGGTCCGGCAGCGGCGGGGGGCGGCATCGTGACGGCACCGGCTTTGGAGCTGGTCGACCTGGTCATGCACTTCGGCGCGGTGCGGGCGGTCGACGGGGTCTCGCTGACAATCCAGCCCGGCCAGGTGATGGCGCTGGTGGGCGAGAGCGGCTCGGGCAAGTCGACCGTCGGCCGCTGCGTCGTGCGCCTGCTGGAGCCCACCGCGGGCACGGTCCGCGTCGCAGGGCCCGACATCACCCACCTGTCCCGACGGCGACTGCGCGCGCACCGCGAGGACGTCTCCATCGTCTTCCAGGACCCGGCGGGCTCGCTGGACCCGCGGATGGTCGTCGGCGACATCGTCGGCGAGCCGCTGCGTCTGGGCGGGGTCTCCCGCCGGGACCGCGACGAGCGGGTGCGAGCCGAGCTGGGACGGGTCGGGCTGCGGGCGGAGGTCGCGCGGCGGTTCCCGCACGAACTGTCCGGCGGGCAGCGGCAGCGGGTCAGCATCGCCCGCGCGCTGATCTCCTCCCCCACCCTGCTCGTCGCCGACGAACCGACCAGCGCGCTGGACGTCTCGGTGCAGGCCGCCGTGCTCAACCTGTTGGCCGACCTGCAACGCGACCTGGGGTTCGCCTGCCTGTTCATCACCCACGACCTGTCCGCCGTGGAATACCTCGCCGACGAGATCGCCGTGATGTACCTCGGGCAACTGGTCGAGCAGGGGTCGCGCGAGCGGGTCTTCGCCCAGCCGGCGCACCCGTACACCCAGGCCCTACTGGCCGCCGCCCCGGTGGCCGACCCGTCGCGCCAGCGCGCCCGCACCCGGGTGCTGCTCGGCGACGACCTGCCCTCCGCGCTGGACCCGCCGTCGGGCTGCCGGTTCCACACCCGGTGCCCGCTGGCCTTCGACCGGTGCCTTGCCGAGGTGCCGGAACCGGTGGACCTCGGGGACGGCACCGCGGCCTGCCACCTCGTCCAGCCCGACGGGACCGGTCCCGACCTCCGCACGACGCCGACCACCGCACGGACCGAGAGGCACGCATGACCTTCACGACCCGCCCCACCCTGCGCGGCACCTTCGGCATGGTCTCCTCCACGCACTGGCTGGCCTCCCAGTCGGCCATGCGGATGCTCGAGCGCGGCGGCAACGCCTTCGACGCCGCGGTCGCCGCCGGATTCGTGCTCCACGTCGTCGAACCGCACCTCAACGGCCCCGGCGGCGAGGTACCCGCGATCGTGGCCACCGCGGCCGACCCGCGGCCGGTGGTGCTCGCGGGCCAGGGCCCGGCGCCCGCGGCGGCCACGATCGAGCACTTCACCGACCTGGGCATGGCGCTGATCCCCGGCAGCGGCCCGCTCGCCGCCGCCGTACCGGGCGCGGTCGACGCGTGGCTGCTGCTCCTGCGCGATCACGGGACGATGTCACTGGAGCAGGTCCTCGAACCCGCGATCGGCTACGCGGGCGCCGGACACCCGCTCACCGCGGCGGTCAGCGCGACGGTGGCGACCGTGCGCGAACTGTTCACCGAGGACTGGCACACGTCCGCGGAGCTGTGGCTGCCGGGCGGGCAGCCGCCCGAGCCCGGCGCGCTGTTCGCCAACCCCGACTACGGCCGGACGTTGCGCAGGCTAGTGGACGAGAGCCGCGGTCCCGACCGCGAAGCCGGGATCGACGCGGCACGCGAGGCGTGGCGGGCGGGGTTCGTCGCGGAGGCCGTGGACAGGTTCGCGCGACAGCCGTTCCGCGACTCCAGCGGCGCCCGCAACGCCGGGGTGATCACCGGCGCGGACCTGGCCGGGTTCTCGGCCACCTGGGAGGACCCGGTCACGCTGGACTGGCACGGCCACACCGTCGCCAAGGTGTCGGCGTGGAGCCAAGGACCCACGATGCTCCAGACCCTCGCGACACTCGACGCGGTGGGCGACCCGGCGGCGCTCGACCCGTCGACCACGCGCGGCGTGCACGTGATCGCCGAGGCGATGAAACTGGCGTTCGCCGATCGGGACGCCTGGTACGCCGACAGCCCGGACGTTCCCTTGGCGGCTCTGCTGTCGGCCGGGTACGCCGCCGAACGCGCCGCGCTGATCACCGACCGCGCCAGCCACGAGGTGCGGCCCGGCAGCCCGGACGGCCGGGAACCGCGACTGGCCCGGCACTTGCGCACCCGGCCCGCCGACCTGCCGACCGACCCGACGACCGGTGAGCCGACGGTGCGGGCGAACGGGGTGACGCGCGGCGACACCTGCCACGTGGACGTGGTCGACCGGTGGGGCAACATGATCTCCGCGACGCCCAGCGGTGGCTGGTTGCAGAGTTCCCCGGTGATCCCCGAGCTGGGATTCCCGCTGGGCAGCAGGCTCCAGATGTTCTGGCTGGAGGACGGGTTGCCGGGCAGCCTGCGACCGGGGGCGCGACCACGCACGACGTTGACGCCGACGATGGTTCTCCGGGAGGGGTTGCCCGTCCTGGCGTGCGGCTCACCGGGGGGCGATCAGCAGGAGCAGTGGCAGTTGCTGTTCCTGCTGCGGCACCTCGCGGGCGGTCAGGACCTGCAGGAGGCGATCGACGCCCCCACCTGGCACACCACCAGTTTGCCGAACTCCTTCTACCCGCGCGACATCGAGCCCGGAGTGCTCGTGGTGGAGGACCGGCTGGACCCGGCCGTGGTGGCCGCGCTGTCCGCCCAAGGCCACCGGATCCAGCTGTCGGACCCGTGGAGCCTGGGCCGGATGTGCGCGGTCACCCGCGACCCCGGCACCGGGGTGCTGGCCGCGGGCGCGAACCCGCGCGGGATGCAGGGGTACGCGTGCGGCCGGTGAGGCGCACGGCCGGGGATCACTCCCAGCCGTGCTCGGCGCCCGCCATCGCCGCGACCGACGCGGCGTCCACATGGGACTTGGCGGCCGCCTCGGCGGCGTCCGGGTCGCCCGCCTCGATCGCGTCGACCAACCGGATGTGCTCCACCCAGGAGTGCGGCGCGCGGTCCGGGGCACCCATCCGGAAGACCCACTGGACCTGCAGGTACAAGGCGGTGGCGATGGAGGAGAGCCACTTGTTCCCGCTGATGTCGATCACGCGGGTGTGCAGCAGGGTGTTCAGCTCGGCGACCCGGCCGAAGTCCTCCCGGTCGGTCGCCTCCCGCGCGGACTCCAACAGCGCCCGCAGGCCCGCGATGTCGGCGGGGGTGGCCCGCTGCGCGGCGAGCCGGGCGGCCAGCGTCTCCAACCGCTCGCGGACGGCGAACATGTCCGCGACGGCGGCGGTGTCCGGGACGGCCACCACGGCGCCGCGGCGCGGGACCATGACAACGAATCCCTCGGCCTGCACCACCCGCAGGGCCTCGCGCACCGGGTTGCGGGACACGCCGAAGTCCTCGGCCAGCCGGTCCTCGGTGAGCCGCTCGCCGGGTGGGTAGTCGCCGTTGACGATGCGCTGGCGCAACGCGACCAGGACCTGGTCGCGCAATGGCATGTGCTGCGCCCCGATCGTGGTGTCCACCGCACTCCCCTGTCCGCCGCCCGTACTCCCGTTTAGCGTATACGAAAGACAATCCGCCATGTCCATCACCCGGTCCACTCGACGTCCCGCCGACGATCGCGCCCTGCGCGAGCGGCACGCGCTGGTCGTCGCCCTGACCTTCGTCACCGGGGCCGCCGACGCGACCGGCTTCCTCGCCCTCGGTGGCGCGTTCTCCAGCGTCATGACCGGCAACATGGTCCTGCTTGGACTGTCCACCGGCACCGCGGACGCGGAACTCGCGCGCAACGCGGGCAGCGCGATCGCCGCCTACGTCCTGGGCGTGCTGGTGGGCGCCTGGGTGGCAGGCACGGCGACGGACAAGGACCCCGTGTGGCCCAGACAGGTCACCGCGGCGCTGGGTCTGGAACTGGCCGCGCTGACCGTGTTCGCGGTGCTGTGGGAACTCACCCAGGGCGAGCGCTCGCCCGGCCTGCGGCTGACCCTCCTGGCGATCGCGGCGGCTGCCCTGGGCATCCAGGGCAGCGCGGTGCAGCGCTTCGGCGTACCCGGACTGTCCTCGACCTACCTGACCGGCACGCTCACCACACTGATCGGCGGAGTCGCCGCCCGCCGACCGAGACACGAGCTGCTGCCCAACGCCCGGGTGCTGACCGCGTTGATCGTGGGGGCCGGGGCGGGGGCGGTGGTGGTGGACCACGCGCCCCGGTGGTCGCCAGCGCTGCTGGTCGTCCCAATGGCGGTGATCTCGTTGCTGGGGTGGCGACTCCGGACGCGGTAACCGCACCCGGTGCCGTTGGCGGATCCGGCGATTCCGCTCATATTCGTTGCCAGTGCGGCAAACTCTCTCGCTCACCCAGCGTGAATGACCGGGAACGATGACCGCGCGGTACTACGGCGCGGACGTACGCGCGTCGACCGGGCCCGCGCCGCCGAGCACCCGGTCGGTGCCGAGCTGATCCACCCCAGCAAGCGCCTGGCCGCCGCCAAGGCAGCGACCACCTGCCCGCCTACGCCGAACCGCCGACCCTCGCGGATGGACAGGTCCGGGCGGTGACCGCGTGGGCGCGACGCGGCGGGTGGACGGTTACGGCGGCGACCAGCCGCGCTGACCCGCCCTGCCGGGTTCCTCAAGCCACTGTTCGCCCTGGACTCGGTGGACGCGAACTGCTCGACTGGTCGCGGGTCGTGGTGGACGCCGCCGCGACCCGGGCGAAAAAGGGGGCTCTGTAACCGGTCCGAGTTCGGTGGACGGGGCAAGAATAGGTCGAAGATCCACGTCCTGGTCGACCGGACGGGCCTGCCGCTGGTGGTCGGGGTGTCCGCGGCCAACCTCAACGACCACCTCGCCCTGCCCACCCTGCTCCACGCGGTCCCGCGGGTGCGCACACCGAGGAGGGGACACCGGTTCCGCCCGGACAAACTCCACGCCGACAAGGCCTACGACGTCCGCGAACTCCGCAAAATGGCTGATCGACCGGGGCATCATGGTCCGCACCAGCCGCAAGAGCATCGACACCTCCACCAGGCTGGGCCGGCACCGCCGGGTCGTCGAACGCACCCCCCTGTCCTGGCTCACCAACCACTACCGCCGCATCGGCACCCGATGGGAACACCACGGACACCACTACCTCGGCTTCCCCACCCTCACCGCCGCCCTCACCTGCTTCAAAAAACCAACCACATGCGACGAGGTCTAAGCCGCCGGCGACGCGGCGATCGCACCCGCACCGAGTACTCGACGGGCACGTCGTGGCGCTTCTCGTGGACGGTGGAGCAGACGACGACGTGACTGGTCTTGGAGTACAGGTGCAGGAAGTCCCAGCCGTGCCGTCGAGAGTGGTCAAGTCGAGCCCTGATCAGCAGAGGGACCGGTGGCCGGTGTCCGCAACTGCCGATCACGATGACGTTCACGGTAGGTCGGACGCTCCGACCGGCACCGGTGGGGCGACGAGGTAGCGCTCGCGTCGAGCGCGGCGATGCACTCACTGCCTGCGGCGGCGACAGCTCTTTCCGGCGTATTGGAACGACGCCTTCGGGCCAGAACGTCGGACGACGAAGCCGGAGCCGATCACCAGGGTGGCGAGCGGTGGGCCACCACGGAGCTCGGCGGTCGGCATGCGCCGGGACGGCCGCGTCGTGTGGGCTCCGTTCCGCCGAAGTCAGGGAGGTGGACGACTGGGACGAAGCGGTCGACGAGGTCTCGCCAGGCGGTGTCGAGGGCGTTTCCGGTGGACCAGGTGGGCGTTGAACGACACGGAGCTCAGCTTGGGTCACAGGGCCGCCGGTCGCGGTCGGGCCGTGGTGTGCCAGGGCGTTCAGGCTGATGGTTCGGGTATCAGGGTGGTGGTGCCGTTCTGCCACACCAGCAGTGCGGCGTGGATGGGGCGGGTCCTGAGCCAGGCTGTCGCCTTGGGGCCGTTGGCGTAGGCGGCTGTGGCGTCGATGTCGGTGTGGGTGAGGGTCGCGCCGACCACGGTGACCGAGGCGATGGCGGTGGGTGTGCGGCCGGTGCGGGCGTCGGTGATGTGGTTGCCGCGGTGGGTGGCCCCGGAGGTCGCGACCGCGCCGTCGTGGATCGGGACGACGGCGATCACCGCCTGGGGGTTGTGCGGGTGCTCTATGCCGATGTGCCAGGGGCGGGTGTGTGGGTCGAGGGTGCGGCAGATGAGGTCGCCGCCGGTGTTGAGGCAGTAGTCGGTGTCCGGGAGGGCGCGGAGGTGGCGTGCGGCGCGGTCGGCGGCCCAGCCCTTCACCACCCCGCTGGGGTCGAGGGTGCGGTGCCCGTCGGGGCCTGGGCGGTGGATGCTGAACGCGCCGTCGGAGTCGTGTTCGGCTTCGTGGCCCAGGGCGAGTACCTGGGTGACCTCGGGTGGGCACTCGGCGGGGGTGAGTTCGCCGCGGTTGAGGCGGGAGATGTGTGAGTCGGGGCGGTAGGTGCTGAACACGCGGTCCGCCGCGCGCAGGTCGGCCATCACCGCGGCCCAGGCCGCGCGGGCCCTCCGGTCGTCGGTGTGCCTGCCGCGCAGGGCGAGGCTCACGGGCATGTTCATGACGTGCTCGACGTAGCGCTTCACAGTCCGGCTCCGTCCAGGGCTGACTGCAGCGACTGCAGGTAGCCGTCGCTGGTCACGGTGGCGCCGCTGACCATGTCGATGTCGGCGGACTGGGCTTCGAGCGTCTCCTGCACCAGGATGGGCAGGGCGCGGGCGTTGATCTGCTTGTCCTTGCCGTTGCTGTCCGGGTACTCCACGACGTCCACGGCGGTGATCTGTCCACTGGAGACGGTCAGGCGGACCTGCACCGGGCCCCAGCGGGTGTCCGCGGCGTCCCCGGTGACGGTGTCACCGCCTGCGGTGGTGCCGCTGCCGGTTGTCTGGCGGACTTCCGCGGACTTCGCCGAGGACTGCGCGCCCGAGGTCGAGGTGTGGTAGCCGAACAGGAGCACGACCACGGTCATGGTGCTCAAGGCCCACAGGACTATTCGTCTCATGTCGTCACCACGCGAAGTTCTCGATGTGGAGCCGCTCGGCGGGAACGCCCGCGGCCAAGGCGGTGGCGCGCACTAGCGCCGTCCATTGTTCAGGACCGCACACGTACACCTCGCGCGCGGCGATGTCCGGTACCAGTGCGCGCAGGGCGGACACGTCGTCCACCGGCGCGATCCCGTCGCCAAGCCAGGAATCGCCGCCGCGGCGGTGCCCGGGCAGGTCGACCACGCGCAGTCGGCGTTCCGCCACCAGCACCGCGAACTCCCGGGCGAACAGCGGCTGGGAGGTGAAGCGGTGCAGCACCGCCACGTCGCCGGTCATCTCCTCGGCGAGCGCGCGCAGCGGGGTGATGCCGACCCCGGCACCCACGAGCAGCACCCGGTCGGACGTGCGGGCCCGCTGGGTCAGCCTGCCGTAGGGGCCTTCGAACAGCGCCCGGGTGCCCGGGGCCAGACCGGCGAGCGCCGCGCTGCCGTCGCCGAGGGCTTTGACGGTGATCCGCAGGCTGCGTCCGTCGGGGGCGGCGGAGAGCGAGTACGGGTTGGCGCGGGTCCACCCGGGCCTGCCGGGGAAGCGCCAGCCGAGGAACTGGCCCGCGCGGGCGGGTAGCCGGTGCAGGTCGCGGCCGGTGAGGTAGACCGAGAACACGCCGTCCGACTCCGGTACCACCGTGGTCACGCGAAGGTCGTGGCGCAGGTTGCGGACCACCGGCAGGCCGACGCGCCAGATCAGCACGGCTCCGACCGCGGCGATCCACAGCGCCCACCAGAACACCGTCGCCGCGGTCGAGGTCAGGAACTCCTGCCCGGTCCACAGCTGGTGCGGCAGGGCCAGTCCGACGCCGAGGTAGGCGTAGAGGTGCAGCAGGTGCCAGGACTCGTAGCGCAGCCGTCGTCTGGCCGCGCGGACGCTGCTCACCGCGGTCAGCACCAGGCACACCGTCCCCGCCAGCGCGAGCAGCACGCCGGGGTAGTCGGTGACCAGGTCCCAGAACGCGGTGGGCACCGCGGTCAACTCACCCGCCGCGTAGCCCCAGGTGATCACGACGATGTGCGCCAGCACCAGGTTCAGCGAGGTGAACCCGAGTATCCGGTGGTGGCGGATCACCGCGTCCTGGCCGAAAGCGCGCTCCACCACCGGGATCCGGGCCATCGCCAGCACCTGGGCGAGCAGCAGCGCCGAGCCGAGCAGCCCGGCCAGGCGCCCGACCGAGAGCAGGCCCGCCGTCCACGACGTCAGCCCGGTGATCCCGCCACCCGCCACCCACCAGTAGGTGACCAGCAGCAGCCCCAGCCACAGCGCCGACCCGGTCGCCAGGCGCACGGCGCGGTCGACGCGGGCGCCGGTGAACGAGGGCGTTCCGGTCGCCGACCCAATCGTCCGCCCCGCCGTGGTCGTCACGTGCCGATCCCGGTGCCGCCTCGGGTTCCGGGCCCGCCCGCGCCGCTTCGGCCACCGAGGTCGCCGGGACCGTCCGGTCCGGTTCCACCCGGCACGACCTGGGAGGTGCCGAGGTCGGTCGGGTCGGTGGACCCGATGGTCACCGAGGCGATGCCCACGCCCGCGGTCCCGCCGACGAGCACCCCCGCCACGACGGCGGCGGCCACCACGACGCGCCGCACCTCACCCCGCGGTCCTCGCGCGGGTCCGCCCGCCTCGATCGGGACGACCGGGATCGTCACCGGGGGGACGTCGTTGCCCAGGGGTGGTGGCTCCCAGCGGGATCCGCTGACCGGTGTCTGTCGCTGCTGCACGGCGATCCTTCCGTCGAAGACGAAGCCCATGGTGGGGCGCCTGTCTGAGAACGCGGACAGTGCTCCCTGTGCGGGCACTGTGAGGAATGGATCACCAACCCCAGAGACCGCCCGGGTGACCTCGGGTTCCGGTCACAGGTGGTTCACAGCGCGTTCTGCGGATACACCCCGGTGGGCACGCTGTGCTGGGCAGACGCGGAACTGCCAAGAGCGTGGACCACGCCCGACCCGAGCTGCGATCTGTGCGTTCAATGCGCAGATACCCGCTGTTGACCTCAACTGCCCTGCTGGCGGCGCCATCAAGGGTCATCTTCAATCCCCTCAACCACAGCGAGACCACACAGTGGACGCATCGGGATCCGCCCCGCCTCCATCACGAGTCGCCCCGCTGCCCCATCCCCGCCGGCCGCACAGGACCAACTCAGTGGTCGGATGCAGTCGACGTCATTGGGTGGCGGGGCCGGTCCTGTCGGGTCGGTGGTCAGCAGACCGGCTCGATCGGGATGCCCTGGTGCTCGGCTCGGCGTCGACCCCAGTCGTAGAGGACCCGTAGTGCCGGGGTGAGTTCGGCGGCCTCGGGGGTCAGCCGGTAGGTGACTGCGGGCGGGGTGCCGCCGTCGGAGGTGCGTTCCACCAGGTCCGCGTCCTCGAGTTCGCGCAGCCGGGTGGTGAGGACCTTCTCGCTGACCTCGGGCATCCGTCTGCGCAGCTCGCCGTAGCGGTGTTCGCCGTCCTTGAGGTGGGCCAGCACGACCACGGCCCACTTGCCGCCGATCACCTCGACGGCGAACTCGACCGGGCAGTAGTACCTCGTCCTGCGCACGTTCACGCACCACAAGGTACGTACTTGCCCGCGCCGACCCAAGGTGCTCGACTGCGCGGGTGACGATCGAGTACATCCGATACCGGGTACCCGCCGACCGGGCGGCGGGGTTCGAAGACGCCTACCGCCGCGCGGCCGTGCATCTGGCCGCCGCGCCCGAGTGCCGCGACATCGAACTCAGCCGCTGCGAGGAGGAGCCGGGACGCTACGTGGTCCGGTTGACCTGGACCTCCACCCGCGACCACCTCGAGGGCTTTCGCCGAGGCCCGCACTTCCCGCCGTTCCTCGCCGAGGTCCGCGAGTTCGTCGCTGACATCGAGGAGATGCGCCACTACACACCGATCGACATCGGCGGCTCGGTGCCGACCCTGTACGAGTGGGCGGGCGGCGCGAACGCGCTGGAGAAGCTGTTCCAGGCGTTCTACCAGCGCGTCCCCCAGGACGAACTGCTCGCACCGCTGTTCGCCGACATGAACCCCGACCACGCCAAACATGTCGCGACCTGGCTCGGCGAGGTCTTCGGCGGACCGCGCACGTACTCCGAGAAGCACGGCGGGCACGCGCACATGGTCGCCGAACACCTGGGCCGGGGCATCAACGAGCAACAGCGCCGACGGTGGATCACCCTCCTGCAGGACACCGCCGACGAGGTCGGCCTACCGGATGACCCGGAGTTCCGGTCCGCGTTCGTCGGCTACCTCGAGTGGGGCACCCGCATGGCGGTGATCCTCTCCCGCCCGGGCGCCGAGCCGAACCCGAACGAACCGGTGCCCACCTGGGGCTGGGGCAACGTCCGCCCCTGGCAAGGCTGACGAAGACGCCACGCGGTCACCCCACCTCCATCCGCTTCACCTCGCCGTCGCCGTCGGCGGCAAATCACCTGGGAGTCCACCAACGCCGCCTTGCCCAACGACAAGTCGTTGAGCTCCGGCTCGCGCATCTCACCCCGTATCGCGTCATGGTCTGGACCATGATCTGCTCAGCAGTGTCTCGGAACCGCCCGTGTCGACAACATCAGGCGTGTCGGCCACGAGCACGGATCGAGGAGTCGTATACGCGTCGTTACCGCCGCCGCGTTCTCGAAAGCGGCGTTACGTCGCACTGTAGCTATCGGACGGACCTGTACTCACCTACCAGGTTGTCTGACCTGCCCACCATGACCTCGCCCGTATACGCACTCCGTGGTGGCTCGGCGGGATTCAGTACCAACAGGTCAAGCGGGCAGGCGCACGGTGGCGGCGAAGAACTCGTCGACCTTGCCGACCGCGGCGAGGAACTCGTCGAGATCCGCACGTTTGGTGACGTAGGCGTTGGCGTGCAACGAATAGCTGCTCAGCACGTCCTCGTCGGCGGCTGAGGTGGTAAGCACGACGACCGGGATCGTGATCAGCTCCGGGTCAGCCTTGATCTCGGCCAGCACCTCGCGCCCGTCCATCCTCGGCATGTTGAGGTCCAGCAGGATCAGTCGCGGCCGGGGCGCGTCACCGTAACCGTCGGTCCGGCGCAGGAACGCGACCGCTTCGATGCCGTCGTTCACCACATGCAGTTCGGTGTTCGTGCTGCGTGACTCGATCGCCTCGCGGATCATGATCACATCGCCCTCGTCGTCCTCGACGAGCAGCACGTTGAACGGCACCGCCGCGTCGGTCGAGCTACCCCGCGCCGTCGTCTGGTCCGCCATGCCTGCTCCTCTGCGTCGCGGTAGGCGTGCCAGCCGGCTGAATGGTGCCATGTTCCATCCGACGGGCGTGCGACCTCAACGTGAGCACGATTCGCGTTGATACCGCCGAGGTCGAGTTGGGTGATGAACCGGATACGATCGTCCAGCCGTGGAGGTATCCGTGGCCGCGGCACTGTCGAGGTTGCGCGCCAAGCGCGTCCACCACCGCCGCAACCCTCGCCCCGTACGCTGCGATGCTGATGGTCGAGTCGACTGGGTACCGGTCGATCAAGGGCTCCGCCCGGCCACTCATCGCCGCGAGCACCGCAGTGCTGCTGGCGTTCCTGGCCGCCCGGCTAGTCCTCCGACACCGCGATCGGACTCGGCACCGCCGTGTCGGCCGGACCGCTGATCGGGACGTGGTCGATCTTCGGCGAGAGCGGCAAAGCAGATCGAGGTCGATGCGGTCCTCGTCCTGATCGTCAACGGCTCCGGCCAGGACGTCATGGCTGCTCAGCCGGTTCATCGAGACCACTCTCGGCGCCACCGTGGACACCCATGATCAACATTACCGTCCTGCCAACCACCCGCGAACACGGGGATGCGCGACACCTGACCTCACCGCGGAACTGCACGCGGTCCTGTCCGGACTCGCCGATGCCCTGCGCGCGGCTGCCAGCTCACCGTCGCCGTAGCCGTAGGTCGCCGCCTGCAGGCTATAGAAGCTGACGTGTCGGATCTCTTCGGCGCGCAACACGCAACCTCGGTCGTCCTCTCACGTGTGCTAACAGCGTGCCCGATGGCCTTGAATCAACACTACGGATGGGCGAATCTGATCGTCTTGGCGCAATAGGTGCGGCGGACGTTAACATCGGTGACCGACACGGTGATGAAGACGGTGCCGTTCACCACGGCGAAGACGTTCAAGGGGTGCGAAGGGTCGACGAACACCTCACGGGTCTCAGTCGCGTCGTCGTCGTCAAAGGCCAGGAATGCCTTGCCCGCGTTGCCAGGCAGGATATCGGTCAGGCCGGGACCTGTGACGCGGACTGTCCAGGCGTTGACAGGCTGACCAGTGCGCGCGTAGGCCTGCACCCGCTCCCCGCAGTCCGGCGGCGGTGGGGGTGGCGGCAGCAGTAGATCAGCGGACGCCGAGGCGGGGGTCGAGATCAGGACAGCGGCTACCAACGCGATTATCCCAGCACAGAAGGCGCGCATGTGTCTCCCCAGGTCGATGCGATCGCCCCCGCAGCGTATCCACCCCCTGGCCAGCCAGATACCGCCGACCAGGGGATCAAGCTCCTTGCCGCCCAGCCGAGAACTGCATCGCCTTGGTCATGGCCTGCGTGATCGCGCTCTCGCAATCAGCGAGAACAGCCAATTCATCCTCCCCTGACTTGTCAGTCAACCGAGCGCGGAGATTTGTCGCCACTTCCCGCGCCAGGGTGCACATGCTCACCAGGATCTGCGCATTGTGGTCAATCGCCCGGCCGTCCAGCACCTCCGGCCACCCCTGCGGCCACACCAGTTCCGTCAGCCCCCGCATGTGCCGCCGCACGGCCACCTCATGCTCCGAGCGCGCCATCTCCACCATCGACCCCTTCCATGAACATGCCCGAACCCCAAGGCTAACCACAGACAAGACTCGAACAAGTACTCAGTCCGCACAAGTCCAACACGAGCAGGAGAATCGACCGACCGGCTGAGACAGCAACACTCACGAACCCGGGACCGGCCGGCGCCCTCCCGCCCACCAACTGCGCAAGACCGGCGGCCTGGCCGAGCAGGCCGCAGGAGCTGGGCTACGGCGAAGTGGACGGGGTCCGCACCTCGTAGTGGCTCGTCGCCGACATCTCCTACAACGAATGGTCCGGCGAACCCGTGCGCCAACGCCTGCAAAAGCGCACCGGGTGCCGATGCACCCGGCACCCCAGACCTACAAGGGCATGATCGGCGGCATGACCGAGCTCACGGCGCTGACCAATTCGCGGATGGTCGTCACCGGCTAGCCAGCTTCCACAGTGGACTTGAAGAACACCAGCGGATGGCGCGGGTCAGACCCCGACCTTGTCGTGGGCAGCGTTGCCTTCGGACCCCTTGTCGTCCTGGGAGCCACTGTCCAGGCAGCGGCCCGTGATCAGCTTGACGAACTTGTCGACGAGGCCCGCAGACGCCTTAATGACCTGCGCGAACCCAGCCAGAGCGCCGAACAGGGCGGCACCGTAGGTCCATCCGGGGATGCCTGCGGCACTCAGCTTGACCATGACCTCGCCAATGTCCTTGACGGCGAGCGTGCCGACGATTCCAAGCACACCCGCGAGAGAAAGGCCGAGGACGAGAAGACGGCGTCCCTGGCGGTCCCACTTGCCCTCTACAGAGCGATTGTTGATGTTGGTCTGCATCGGACGATCTTCGCGCCTAGGGAAGCCACCGTCGACGGGACCAATGGGTAATCACCCGATGGTGGCCGGATTGGCATGTCGGCACGACGTTCAGTATGGGAGCCCACCAGTCGGAAACCCAGCTCGGCACCGGGGGAACAACGGCAGGGGCACAGTCAGCCGCCCGGCCGAAAGATGGCACCGCCGGGTAGCGGACTGTGGTGAACAGGTCGGCTACGCGTTGGCGAACTGGTCCGGCGCCGCAGCCATTTCGGCGAGCTGGGTGTCGGTACGCCCGCGCAGCAACCCGGCCTTCTCCAGTTCGATGAGCGAGTTGACCATCGCCCCGACCGACGTCGGGCCAGGGTGGCCAGGCAGGTGGTGAAGGTACTGCCCCCGGGCTTGCTGATCGTGAAGTTCAGGTAACCGATGATGTCGCGGGAGTCGTCGGTGATGCGTGTGTCGTCGGCGATGCCGCGGTAGGCCTGCCAGGGCGCGCCGTCACAGTGGAACCGCATCTCGTCAGCGTCCTCGTCTTGATCGGCGGCGAATGCAGAGTTGGCCCAGTCGATGACGATGCCGACGCGGGCGTGCTCGGCCAGCGCGGCGAGGTCGCGGCGATCCAGTGGCGTGTCCTGGCGCAGCACCACGATGTCGAAGCGGTAGATCAGTCCGTCCAGGCCGGCCCGCACGGTGTTGACCGGCATGTCGCCTCACCGGCCAGCCGCTGCAGCGTGGAGTTCACCCGATCGCGCCCGTGGTGCGCCCGCAGGCTCTTGCGCAGCGCCATCGCCGGGCCGGCGGTTCGAGTGATCCAGCGGACCTCGTCTTACCGTGCGATCCAGTCCGCGGGGATGGGCAGTGCGTCCATCAGGCCCGTGATGTCGAGGGGTACGCGCCACCGGTGTGTGCCGTCGGCGGTGCGGGTGTGCTGGCAGACGCCGATCTCGGCGAGCAGGTCAGCGAGGCCGGCCACCGTGGTCGGCACCGGGCGACCCAGGGCGGTGACCGCCGAGGCGAACGCGGACTGGGCGTGGCGGCGCACCTCGGTGGCTTCAACGTCTCGATCGTCGCGGTCCTGCCATGTCAGGAGGGTGTCCACGCCGTCGGGGAACTGGTTGCTCGCCGGGTGGGTGGCCACCAGACGGGCGAGATCGCCGTCTTGGTCGGTGACGCTGGCGGTGCCGATGACGAACTCCATGTTCATCGCTTCCAGCGGCATCAGCCGCGACCAGGCCGAGTTGCTCCACGCCGTGCGCATGTAGCTGTGGCCGGACGATCATCATCAGGCGCTCGCGGCCCCGGAGGACGAACAGGCGCTGGAATCGTCATCCGCACCGGCGACCCGATGCGCGTCCCCTCGGGCGTCGCGGAACGCGGAGTTCGGGTACGGCCACCGAGGTGGCCGTACCCGACAGCGGTCTCCCGCTGAGGCCGTGTCAACGCCGTGGTGTCCGGCGCCGGACGGGCCCGGGTCAGGTCAGCGCTTGACCAGCGGTGCGAACGCGGCGTGCACGTCGGCGTCCGTCGGCGTGACCTTCTCCTGCACGTCGCCCGACTTCGCGGTGATGAACTCCGGGCAGGTCGCGCCGCCGATCTCCAGTGTGCTGTCGGACAGCACCCGGCCGGTGGCCAACTCGATGGCGCGCACCGGGATCGCGATGCGGTGGAACGAGATGGTGCTGCGCCTGCCGAGTCCGCCGACCTCCTTGTAGGGGCAGGTCTCCGCGACGGAGCCCTGGGCGGACGGGCTCACGCACAGCACGACGGTGGCCTTCGCGACGTCGTCCACGAGCCAGTCGGCGGGCAGGCGCTTGGTGTACTCGCTCGAGCCCGCGACGTACGCGCGGCCCGGCGGACCGTGCGGCGGCGCGGCGGTGTACGGGGTGGCGGCGTCGCAGTACGGAGGCCGGACGCCGGTCGAGACGCCGAGCGCGGACCGCACTGCCTCCAGCTCGATCGCCCACTGGGCCTTCTGCGCGCTTTCCTTGGCGCGCGGTGCGAGTTCGTGGCTCGGGTACTTGGCGACCAGCGTCTTGTACCGGGCGAGGGCGGGTTGGAACGACCCCCGCTCCACGAGGCGGTCGCCGCACGACATCAGCGCCCGCGGTTCCAGGCTGGGCACGACGTCGGCCGCGCGGCCCAGCGCATCGCCGTCTGGCCGGTGGTCGCGCAGCCACTGGGTGACGTCGGCGACCTCGCAAGGCTCGCGACCGGACAGGTCGGCGAGGAAGCCGTCCAGCACGTGGCGGACGACGTTGTCGTACGCCGGTTCGTCCTGCAACAGGCCCGCCAGCCCGCTGAACCCCTCGGACAGCGAGGCGCTCCGACCGCTGAGCCCAGCCTTGAGCGCCGCGGCGGACGCGGCGAGCCGCAAGCACGTCCTCGTGGCGTGCTCGCCGCGCACGACGAGCGGCGGGTCGGCGAGCTGGTGCGCGAAGGACAGCCGCTGCACCTCGGCGACGGTCCGGTCGCAGTCGCCGCCGTCGCGGGCCGCGTCGCTGTCGGACTCGATACCCGCGGCGTCGAGGCGCAGCAGCGTGACGACCAAGAGCACCGGGAGCAGTGCGGCGCCGCCGATCACGCGCTGCCGCCGGGGCCTCGACACGGCGTCGCTCTTGGCCGCGAGCCACCACCCGTGCCAGGCCAGGGCGCCTGCCCACAGCACGAGCACCAGGTGGAAGAACACGTTGCGGACCACGAGCGCGGAGACCAGCAGGTAGCCGACCGTGACCAGGACCGCGAGGACGGCGAGCCAACGCCTGCGCAGCAGGAGGTAGCCGATGGCGAGCAGGGAGGCGTTGCCCAGCGCGGCGGCGAGCGGGTCGACGGCGGGCGGTGGGCTGGGCTCCGGCCGCGGTTGGTGGACCGATGCCGGGTCGATCCGGGCGTACCCGCCGGTCTCCGGCCCGGCGCCGACGCCGTACGCGATCGTCTGGGGCAGCACCGGGATGGGGCCGGTGTCGGGCCCGAAAGGCGCTGCGGGCACCGGTTCGGGCTCTGTGTCGGCAGGCGCGGGCGGCCGCGGGGTGGTGCCCGCGTTCGGCTCCGGGTCCGGCGCCTGCTCCGGACGGCGCTCGGGGCCGAGGACCGGCGCAGGCGTTGGTATCGGCGGGGGTAAGAGCCTCTCGCCGCCCACGTCCTGCGGGGTCTCGTCGTGCGGCTCCGGCGGCGTGGTCTCGTCCACAGTCCTCCCCTTCGTGGCTGGGCCCTGTTGGGCCACAGGACCCCACATGGTGGTGGGTCCGGTCGTTCACGTGGACCGCATTCGCCGGGTCGTGACCGAGAATCCGCCTAATGCCGCGTCGAGCGGTAGGGGATCGCCCCACCCCGTGCGGCCGGGTGGACCAGTGGCCGCGGAAGATCCACCGCACCGGCGGGTCGACCCGAACGTTGCGCCCCGCAACGCGACCCCGGTGCATCCGGGTCGCCTAACACGATCTCGATGGGGACTACGGCATCCGACACGAGCCTGCCTCACGAGTCGACGACGGTGCGCGACGTCAGCCACGACGAGCGACCGCGGTGACGACGGCACCGTCCAACGGAGCACCCATGCACCCGTTGGCCGAAGTCGAGCTCCTGCTCACCGAGGAGCTGCGCTCGTTCCACCCCACCGACATCCGCTTGGGCGGCGTCACGTTCCACGGCATGCGGGTCCATCCCCTAACCGGCGCGCCTGCCGGGCACGACGCGTACCTGGTCAAGGTGAACTACAGGTCTGGACCTGAGCGGCCAGCTCCCGCACGCTGGTTTCCAGCGCCTCGAAGGGGTTCCGCGACCTCACAGGTGGTGTGATCGTGCCGTGGTCGCGCCGAACTCGACCAACATCGCGCTCCACGACGCCGCCGGGCTGACGTTGAACACCACGGCCAGCCCCGATCCCCCGCCCATCGCCGTGTACAGGTTCAGCAACGCGTCGTTGGGCCCGAGGTGTCCGTAGCGGCGCAGGTTCACGGAGCAGGCGTCGGCCAGCTTGAGGTCCAACGCTTCCTGGTAGAACCGGAAAGCCCCGGCCGACAGGTTCTGGCTGACGTAGTGCTCGACATCCCCTGGACGGATCCCGTTGCGCCGCAACAACTGAGCCAGCAACGACTGCAAGCGGTTGCGCGTCTCCACGGCGAGTTCGAAGGAGTACCGCGGCAGGTCGGTGCACTCCTCGCGCCACCGCGCCCAGGCGAGGTCGCGGTAGTCGATCCGGAACAGATCCCAGTACTTGCCGCTGGTCTCCACCAGGATGTCGCGGATGCGGACCGGACCGTCGCGGGCCACCAGGACCGCTTGGCCGCCGTCGCCGTTGACGGTGACGGGGTGGCGGTAGCGGTGCGGGGTGGCCGGTTTGCTGCCGTGCACCACCAGGACGTTCGCCAGGTCGGGATCGGCGGCGAGCAGGCCGCGGGCGGCGAGCAGACCCGGCACGATCGACGTGCAGCCCAACCCGCCGACGGTGAACGACAGCGCGCGGTCCGCGCCGAGGAGCGCCTGCGGCAGGGTCGCCTCGGACGCCACCAGGGCCCGCGGCGCGCGGGACTCGACCACGATCAGCACGTCGACCTCCGCCGCGCTGATCCCCGCCTCGACCAGGACCTGCCGGGCGGCCCGCACACCGAGGTCGGTGGCGGTCAGCGAGTCGTCGACCGGGACGCGGTCGATCCCCAGCGCCAGGCAGGTCTCCCGCTCCGCGCCGGACATCCCGGCGAGTTCGGGCAGGTCCGCCACCGCTACGGTCCGCTCCGGCAGGTACCAGGACGCGGCGCGCAGCGCGGTCACGCCAGTTCCGCGAACGCGCGCGCCACCTCGTCGGCCAGCGGCTCGACGTCGCCGTAGCGGCCGTCGTGCTGCACGGCGATCCGCAGCGCGTCGCCGACCACGTTCGTCGTCAGCACCAGCGGGAAGCACTCCACCAGCGGCTTGGGCACGTCGGCGAACAGGTCGGAGCGGTTGCGCAGCAGGGCGACGCCCGAGTCGAACCGGCTGCCGTCGTGCGAGCTGTGCAGCACCAGCGCGTCGGGTTCTGGCAGCGACCGCAGGTCGGCGACCCGCGGCGAGTGCGGGGTCAGGTGGCGCAGGATGCCGTAGCCGACACCGTCGTTGGGCACCGACCGGACCCGGTCGGATACCTCGGGCAGGCTGTCCAGCACGCCGGCCGCCGGGTCGACCGGCAGCAGCAGCGGGTGCACGGTGGTGAACCAGCCGACGGCGGGCGAGCGGCCGGGCGGCCGGTAGGCGTTCGGTGTGGCCAGGCCCTCGGTCATCACGTACGCGCTGCTGGTGCCGCGCCACCGGGCGAGCGCGCAGGCGAAGGCGGTCATGGCGGCCTCGTCGGCGGCCCGGCCCTGCTTGAGCACCTCCGCCGCGCGGTCGAGGGTGCGGCTGACCAGGGGGCCGGGGGTACCCGCGGTGCCGGGGGTCAGGCCCGCGGGGATGGTGGCGGCCCCGGCGCGCTGGACGCCGGTCCAGTAGGCCAACTCGCCCGCCAGTTCGTCCGAGCCCGCCATGTCGTGCAGGTGCTGGGACCACTCCCGCCAGGTGAGCAGCGGTTCGGGGGTCGGCAGCGGGCGCCCGGCCAGCAGGTCCGAGAGCGCCCGGTCCAGGTCGTCGATCAGCATGACGGTCGCCATGTTGTCGAAGACGAAGTGGTGGATCACGAACACCAGCCAGCCGCCCCGGTTGTGGCCGCGGTCGTAGTAGCGGACCCGCACCGCCGGGCCGCGTTCCAGGTCGATCCGGGACCGCAGCTCGGCGACGTCGGCGACGACCACGGCGCGCTCGCCCGCGTCGTCGGTGCGCGGCAGGACCTGGGTGTCGAAGACGTCCAGGGCGCCCAGCGGGACGCAGTCGATCCGCCAGTCGAGGCTGTTGCGGCGGAAGCGGTAGCGCATCGGCTCGTGCCGGGCCAGGACGTGCTCCACGGCCAGCCGCATGGTCTCGCCGTCGACCCTGGTGGTGGTCTCCAGCGGCTGGACCTCGATGAACCCCTGCGCCCGGTTGGGCATCCGGTCGAGGAAGGCGCGCATGATCGGGGTGAGGTGGATCGGCCCACCGGTGCGCGCCGTGGTCGTCGCGGCGACCCGCGCGGGCCGGGCGGCGCCCGCGGTGGCGACCGGGGCTGGGCGGTCCACTGTGGACGCTGCGGCCAGTTCGCGCAGGGTGTGGTGCTGGAGCAGTTGCTGAGGGGTGAAGTGCACGCCCTCGCGAGCGGCCCGTGCGGCGACCCGGACGCCGAGCACGGAGTCGCCGCCGCGCTCGAAGAAGTTGTCGTCCGGGCTGACCCGGTCGAGCGAGAGCAGGCCCGCGCAGATCCGGGCGAGCACCTCGGCGGCGTCGATGCCGCCGGAGCCGCGCGTGATGTCCACATGAGACACCGCGGACGCGGCAGGCGCGGCGTCCGCGGTGGTCGTGGAAACCGTTGGTACCGTCATCGTCTTCACACCTCTCCGGTCGAGCTTCCCCGTGGCGGTCTTGGGCAGCCGGTCGTGCTCGACGACCTCGGCGGGCACCATGTACCCGGGCAGCGCGGCGGCTGCCCAGGCGGTCAGGTCCGGGACCGGTCCGGTGGTGACGACGTGCGCGACCAGCCGGGTGGCCCCGCCGGGCGTGGTGGTGGCCACCACGACCGCCTCGCGCACCGCCGGGTGGCCGACGAGCACGCGTTCGACCTCGGCCGGTTCGACCCGGTGGCCGCGGACGGCGACCTGGTCGTCGACCCGGCCGCCGAACTCGATGGTGCCGTCCGCGCGCCACCGCCCGAGGTCGCCGGTGCGGTACAGACGCGCCCCCGGTTCACCGGAGAACGGATCGGCCACGAACCGGGTGGCGGTGAGCGAGGGCAGACCGCGGTAGCCGCGGCCGACGACAGCGCCGCCCACCCAGACCTCGCCCTCCTCGGCCAACCGCCCGAGACTGTCCACTATGTACACCGAGGCGCCCGCGAGCGGGCGGCCGATGTCCGGGAGGCCGGGTGAGTCCGACGGGCGGGTCTCCCCCGCGGTCGACACGATCGTGCACTCGGTGGGCCCGTACATGTTGAGCAACCGGAACGGTGTCCCGGCCGGTGGGCGGACCCGCAACTGGTCGCCGCCGGTGGCGAGCACCCGCAGGGCCAGGTCGTCGGGCCGGTCGCCCTCGGTCAGCACGACCTCGGCGAGCTGGGTCGGCAGGAAGGCCGCGGTGATCCGGTGGTCGGCCAGCCAGCGCAGCAACCTGCCCGGTTCCTCCAGCACGGTCGGGACGAAGTGGACAGTCGCGCCGCAGGTGAGCGGCGACCACACTTCCAGCGCGGCGATGTCGAACCCGGGCGAGGCGACCTGCGTCGTGTCGTCCCCGGCGGACAGCCGCACCTGGCCCTGGTACCACCCCACGACGTGGGCGAGGTTGCGGTGCTCGACCTCGCAGCCGTGCGGCCTGCCGGTGGAGCCGGAGGTGTACGCGACGTAGGCCAGGTCCCGTGGACCCGAGCGCGGCGGCGGGTTCTCGTCGTCGTTCGCGGCCGCGGCGGCGATGTCGATGGCGAGCCCGCCCGGACCGAGCACGACCGTCGCGCCGGTCTCGGCCAGGACCTCGGCGATCCGCCGCCCCGGCAGGGCGGGGTCGACCGGGACGTAGGCGGCACCCGCCTTGGCCACCGCCAGCCAGCCCACGACCAGCTCGACGCCGCGCCCGGCGACCACCGGCACCAGCGACCCCGCGCCCACCCCGGCCCCGACCAGGCGCCGGGCGAGCCGGTTGGCCATCCGGTTGACGTCGCGGTAGGTCCACACTCCCCGGTCGGACACCACCGCGGTGCTCTCTGGCGATTCGGCGGCGTGCTCGGCGAAGCGCTCGGACACGAGCCGCTCGTCGGCGCGCGCGGGGCTGCTGTCCGGCAGCCGGTCGAGCCGGGTGTCCGGCGCGGTCAGCACGGCGTCGAGCAGCACCAGGAACCAGTCGGCGAGCCCGCGTACGGTGTCGCGGTCGAACAGCGCGACCGCGTACTCCACGTAGGCGAACATCTCGCCGTCGTCCTGGTCGGTCACCCCGAAGGTCAGGTCGAACTTGGCCGTGCCGGGCGGGATCCCGCCGATCGCGCTGTCGAGGAACCCGCTGATCGCCAGCCCGGCCGGGTCGGAACCGGCACCCGGCGCGTTCTGGTAGGTGTAGGCGACGTCGAACAACGGCTGCCGGGCCGGGTCGCGGCGGCCGCGGAGCGCGGAGACGATCTTCTCCAGTGGCATCTCCTCGTGGTCGAGCACCCCGGCGACGGTGTCGGCGCAGCGGCGCAGCAACTCGGTGAAGGTGAGGTCGCCGGTGACCGCGGTGCGGAAGGGCGGCAGGTTGTTGAAGTAGCCGATCATGCCGTGCGTGTTCGGGTTCGTCCGGCCCGAGGTGCCGACGCCGACCACCACGTCGCGCAGCCCGGCCCAGCGGTGCAGCAGCGCGTCGACCAGGGCGAGCATGGTGACGAACGTCGTGACACCGTGCCGCTTGCTGAACTCGCGGGCGCGCGCGGCGAGCGGGGCCGCGACGGCGAAGGCCACCACGTCGCCCGCGAAGTCGCGGACCGGCGGGCGGGGGCGGTCGGTCGGCAGCTCGGCCGGGCGCAGGTCCGCCAGCTCCGCGCGCCAGAAGTCCAAACCGGACTCCAGCCGCTCGCCGCTGAGCCAGGACCGCTGCCAGGCCGCGTAATCGGCGTACTGCACCGGCAGTTCGGGCAGGTCGGGCGAGTCCCCCTCGACCCGCGCGCGGTAGAACTCGAACAGGTCGCGGAACAACACCGACGGCGACCAGCCGTCGAAGATGATGTGGTGGAAGGTGTACATCAGCACGTGGTCGTCGGCACCGAGCTTGAGCAGCGTGGTGCGCAGCAGCGGCCCGTCGGCGAGGTCGAACGGCCGGACCGCCTCGGCCAGGGCCAGGCGCCCGCCCTCCCGGTGGCGCTGCGCGGTCGGCAGACCGGTCAGGTCGACCACCGGCAGCGCCGGGCCCGCGGGCAGGACGTGCGCGTACGGTTCGCCGTCGTCGCTGCGGATGCTCGTGCGGAGCACCTCGTGCCGGGCGGCCAGGTCGACGAACGCCCCGCGCAGCGCGTCGACGTCGAGGGGGCCGCGCAGCCGCAGGTCGACCGGGATGTTGTAGAGCGGGGTGCCGGGGTTGAGCTGGTCGAGGTACCACAGCTGCTCCTGGCCGAACGACAGCGGCAGCCGCCCGCCGCGCGCGATCGGCGCGATGGTCCGGCCGGTCTGCGTCCGCGCCCCCGACGACCGAAGCCCGTCGACCCGTTCGGCGAGGCTGCGCACGGTGCGGTGGGCGTAGAGGTCGGCGAAGGTCAGCTCCACACCGAGGGCGTCGGCCAACCTGCGCAGCACGCTGATGCCCGCGATGGACGTGCCGCCGAGCGCGAAGTAGTCGGACTCGGCGTCCACCGCGTCGGCCTTGAGCACGTCCTGCCAGACGGTCGCGATCAGCGCCGTGGCGTCGACGTCCGGCAACGGCGCGCGGGGCCGGGGCGGCGGGTCGACGCGGACCGGCGGCGGGGCGGGTGCCTCGACCCAGCACCGGGTGGGTTCGAACGGGTAGGTGGGCGCTTCGACACGGGCGATCCGGGCATCCCGGTAGTGCCGTTCCCAGTCGATCGCGCCACCGCGGGTGTAGATCCGGGCCAGCAGGTCGAGAACGTCACCGCCGCGCACCGCGATCGTCGGGAGATCCGGGGCGATCCGGGCGATCTCCCGGGAGAGCAGGCCGTCGGCACCCACCTCCACGAAGACCGCGCCGTCGCGCCGGAACGACTGGACCACCTCGCGCAGCCGGTCGAGGTCGACGGTCGCCGGTCCCGCGTCCGCGGCGGCCCGCTCGGCGTCCGGTAGGGACAGTTCGTCCTTGGCCACCCGGACCGCGAGGTTCCCGGCGCCGGCGCCGATGAAGTCGTTGTCGGTGATGCCGGCGGCTGAGATCCGTTGATATAGCTCGGTTTGCCTGCGGACGAGCAGGCCGCGCGGGTCGGTGGCGGCCGGTTCGTCCGGCCCGGCTTCGAGGCTTCCGTCGCCGGAGAACAGCAAGGCGATCCGGGGCTCGTGCGGCGCGGCCTCCGTCGGGAGGACGGCGGCCCGCAGCGCTTTCGCCAGCTCCGCCTTGTCCGAGACCACGAACGACAGCCGGTACAGGTAGTCGTCGCGGCCACGGTTCATCGCGTGCGCCACCGACCGCAGCGAATGCGTTGTGGTGTCGAGGAAGTCGGCCAACCGCGTCCGGTAGCGGTCGAGCGCGGCGGCCGACTTCGCCGACACCGTCACCAGTTCGGGGCCCACCCAGTCGGTCTCGTCGGCGGGGAGCCCGGGTGCCTGTTCCAGGACGGCGTGCACGTTGGTGCCGGTGAGGCCGAACGAGCTCAGGCCCGCGCGCCGGGGGGTGCCCGGCCAGGCGCCCGCCGCCGGGTCGACGTACACCGGCCCGCTGAAGTCGATCATCGGGTTCGGCGCCCGGAAGTGCGGGTGCGGGTACCGGACCCCGTGCCGCAGCCCGGACACCGCCCGGACCAGGCCGAGGACCCCCGCCGCGCCGCCCAGGTGCCCGAGGTTGGCCTTCACCGAACCGAGCGAGCAGTGCGGGGTGCTGACCCCGGCGTCCAGGAACGCCCGGCGCAGCGCGTCGACCTCGACGACGTCGCCGAGCGGGGTGGCCGAGCCGTGGCACTCGACGTAGCCGAGCGTGCGCGGGTCGACGTCCGCGTCCCGCCACGCCTCGGTGATCACCTCCGCCTGCGCGACCTGGCTGGGCGCGCCCATGCTGGCCGCGCGGTAGCCGTTGTGGTTGACCGCGGCGCCCCGGATGACGGCGAGGACGTTGTCCCGGTCGGCGAGCGCGCGCGAGAGCGGCTTGAGCAGCACGACCGCGCCGCCCTCGCCGCCGACGGTGCCGTCGGCGTCCTCGTCGAACGGCCTGCACACCCCGGTCGGCGATTCCAGCCCGCGCACCGGCACCCGGTCGCGCTGGGGCGTCAACACCGGCTGGACGCAGATCCCGCCCGCGAGCGCGAGATCGGCCTCACCGTTGCGCAGGGCCCGCACGGCGTGCACGACCGCGGTGAGACTGCTGCTGCACGCGGTGTCGACCACGAACGCGGGACCGACCAGGTCCAGCAGGTAGGACACCCGCGCGGCCAGGGCCGCGGTCGCGTCACCGAGCATTCCCAGCGGATCACCGCCCTCTACCAGTGTGTTGTAGTCCGAACTGGCCTCGCCGAGGATGACCGCCGTCCGCGACCCCCGCAGTTCCCCCGGGGCGTAACCGGCGTTCTCCACCGCCTCGTGCGCCAGTTGCAGCACCAGCCGCTGGTGCGGGTCGGTCAGCTCGGCCTCGCGCAGCGAGACGCCGAAGAAGGCGTGGTCGAACAGGTCCACCCGGTCGAGGTAGCCCATCGGCACGTACTCGGTGCCCGGTGAGCCGCCGGTGTAGCGCAGCCGCTGCGGGCTGGGCTGGCCGACCGGGTGGTAGCCGGCCAGCAGCCGCTCGTGCAGCCCGGCCAGGCCCTCGACCCCGGGCAGCAGGGCAGCCGCCCCGATGATCGCCACTTCGTCCACAACGAACCCCGGTTCCTCTCACAGGCCGTAGCTGCGCCGGACGTGACCGCCCGCGCCGCGCCGTTGGTCCACCAGGCGGGCCATCGCCTCGATGGTCGGGTGCTCGAACAGCAGCACGATCGGGACTTCCCGCTCGCACAGCCGTTCCAGCCGGTCACGCAGGTCCATCAACTTCATCGACGACCCACCGGCGTCGAAGAACTTCTCGCGCACGTCGAACCCGGTCCGCTCCAACAGGTCCGCCCAGTGCCGTTCGACCGCGCGCTCGGTCTCGGTCCGCGACGGGCGGGCCACCGGCTCCGGCGCGGGGGCCGAGCCCGCCTGCCGGGCGAGCGCCGGGCGGTCGACCTTGCCGCTCGCGGTCACCGGCAGCGTGTCCAGGACGGTGATCCGCCGCGGCACCAGGGTTTCCGGGAAGTGCCCGCGCAGCCAGTCGCGCAGCTCGTCGAGCCGGGCGGGTGACGAGGTCGTCACGTACGCGGGCAGTCCGGACTCGTTGAGCACGACGGCCTCGACGACCGCCGGGTGTTCGGCGAGCACGTGCTCGATCTCGTCGAGTTCCACCCGCACGCCGTTCACCTTGACCTGGCGGTCGGCGCGGCCGCGGAAGTCGAGCAGCCCGTCGGCGGTGCGCCGGGCGAGGTCTCCGGTGCGGTACAGCCTGCCGCCCGGCTCGGTGGTGAACGGATCGGCGACGAAGCGGCCTGCGGTGCGCGCGGGCGCTCCCCAGTACCCCAGCGCGACCGCCGGTCCGCCGATGTACAGCTCGCCGGTGACGCCGGTGGGGACCGGGCGCAGGTAGCGGTCGAGCAGGTGGACCTGGGCGTGGTCGACCGCGCGGCCGATCGGCGGCGGGGTCGGCGCGGCCCAGCCGGTGGTGTCGAACGCGGTCGCCACCACCGTCGCCTCGACCGGCCCGTAGGCGTTGACCAGCGTGAACGGCACCGGGCCCGCGGGCAGCCTGGTGAGCCGCTCACCGCCCACCAGCAGGTGGCGCAGCCGGGTCGCGGCGGTGAGCGAGCCCGCCGTGATCACGCGCTCGGCGAGCACGGTCGGCAGGAAGCACTGCGTGAGGCCTTCCTCGATGATCCAGCGGGCGAGCGCGCGCGGGTCGTGCCGCAGTTCCGGAACCGCGACGCAGAGGGTGGCGCCCCGGCACAGGGCCGACCAGATCTCCCACACCGAGGCGTCGAACGCGAGACCCGCGCACTGGCCGGTGGCCTCGCCCGGTGCACCGCCGAAGGCCGCACCGTGCCAACCGACCAGGTCCACGACGCCGCCGTGGGTGATCAGCACACCCTTGGGACGGCCGGTGGAGCCGGAGGTGTAGACGCAGCACAGCGGATCACCCGGTCCCGGCCGAGGCCAGGATCGGTTGGCGCTGGGGGGAAAGGTGGTGTCGGCGGTCAGCACGGCGACGGCGCCGCTGTCCTCCACAATGGACTTCAGTCGGTCGGCCGGGACGTCCGGCTCGACGGTGGTGTAGGGCGCGCCGATCATCGCGAGGGCGAGCACGCTGGTCACCACCCGTTCACCGGGCGGGAGCACGACGCAGACCCGGTCACCCCGGCGGACGCCGGTGCCGATGAGCCGGGCGGCCAACTCGCGGGCGTTCGCGACCAGTTCCCGGTAGGTCACCGTCCGGCCGTCCGCCCGGACCGCGGGCAGGTCGGGGTGTCGGCGCGCGGCGCGTTCGACCAGGTCGACGACAGTGGTCCGGCGGGCGGGCACGAGGCCGCGCAGCGGGGTGTCCTGAGTGGACGCTATGCCGTCCAGCAGACCCAGCAGGTGGTCGCCGAGTGCGGTGATCGTGGCCGGGTCGAACAGATCGGTGCTGTAGCACAGGTCGACGGCCAGCCCGCCCGCGTGCTCGCGGAACTCGACGGTGAGGTCGAACTGGGCGGCCGGGTTGACGGCCTCCACTTCCGCCACCCGCAGACCGGGCAGGGCCGGGAGGTTCTCGACGGTGTTCTGCAGCACCACCAGGACCTGCACCAGCGGGGTGCGGCGGGTGTCCCGGGGCGCGTCGACCGCGGCCACCACCTGCTCGAACGGCGCACCCGCGTGGTCGAACGCCGCCAGTACCGTCGCGCGCACTCGGGCCAGCAGGTCGGCGAAGGGCAGTGTCTCGTCGACCCGGGAGCGGACGACCACCGTGTTGACGAAGAAGCCGATCAGGTGCTCCAGCTCGGCACGGCCCCGTCCGGCGACGACCGTGCCGACCGCGATGTCGTCCTGACCGGAATACCGCGCCAGAACCACCTTCGTGGCCGCCAGGAGCACGGTGAACAGGGTCGTGTCGCGTTGGGCGGCCAGGGTTCGGAGTCGGGTCGCGAGCGCGACCGGTACTCCAAATCGCTCATACGCACCAGCCGATGTCCGCACCGCCGGACGCGGGCGGTCGGCGGGGAGTTCCAGAGCCGCGACGCCGTCCAACTGGGCGCCCCAGTAGGCCAGGTCGGCGTCGACGTCGATCGAGTGCTGCCAGTGCGCGAAATCGACGTACTGCACCTCCAGCGGCGGCAGTTCGGCGGCGGTGCAGTGGGCGACCAGTTCCCTGCTCAACACGCCCATGGACCAGCCGTCGGCCGCGATGTGGTGCAGTGCCAGGTGCAGCACGTGGTCCTGACTGCCTACACGGAACAAGGAGGCGCGGAACACCGGCCCGCGGCGTAGGTCGAACGGGCGGGCCTCTTCGGCCGCCAGGCGCCGGTCCAGATCGGTCTCGGTCAGATCGGTGACCGGGAGCGGGATCGGTGCGGGCGGGTGGATGACCGGCACACCGGGGTCGGCGAACGTCGTCCGCAGGACCTCGTGTCGAGCCGCGATCGCGGTCAGCGCCGCCGCCAGCACCCCGACGTCCAACTCCCCCACCAGGCGGAGCGTGTGCGACGAGTTGTACTCCGCGCTGTGCGGCGCGAGGTTGTGCAGGAACCACAACCGTTGTTGGCCATGGGAGAGGCGCAGCGCACCATCGCGCGGCACTGGAGGAATCAGATCGCCTGCCTGGGTGCCGTCCGAGACGAGATCCGCCAGCGCCGCGATCGTGGGGTGGTCGAACACCGCACGGGGTGAGAGGTAGACGCCCAACTCGGCGCGAACCCGTGCGGTGAGGCGGATGCTGAGGATGGAATCACCACCGAGGGCGAAGAAGTCCGCGTGCACGCCCGGTGGTTCGACCCCCAGCAGGTCCGCCCAGATCCTCGTCAGCGTGCGCTGAGTCGGGGTGTGGGGCTCGATGTGGGGAGCAGGTTCGTTGTGCGGCAATGGAAGAGTGAGTGACGACACCGAGGTTTGTACACGCGGTAATCGGTCGAGTGGCGACCAGGGGTCGGCGAGGCCATCGGTGAGCAGTGACACCAGGTGGTCCGCCATCCGCGCGACCGTGGCCTCGTCGAACAACGCCGGGTCGTAGGCCAGCCGCACCGCCAGATCCGCGCCCGTGGTGGTCACCACGACGTTCAGCGGCACGTTGGTGGTCTCGATCGAGTCGACCTCGGTCACCGTGACGCCGTGGAACGCGCCTCGGTCGTACGGGTAGTTCTCGAAGACCACGATGCTGTCGAACACCGGTGACCCGGCGGGCAGATCGGTGAACGACCGCATCCGCGCGAGCGGCACGTGGTCGAAGGGCCGTGCCTCCACCTGGGCCTCTTGGAGCGAACGCAGCCAGGGGGCGAGTTCCCGCGCGGGGTCGACCGCCACCCGCACCGGGATCGTGGTGACGAACATCCCGATCACCGACTCGACACCGGACAGGTCGGCGGGCCGCCCGGACACCGTCGCGCCGAAGCAGATGTCCGGGACACCGCCGAACTGGGACAACAACACCGCCCACATGCCCTGGACCACCGTGTTGACCGTGAGCCGGTGCGCCCTGGCGAACTCGACGGGGACCGCCGACGGGAACCGCACATCGAGCACGGCGTGCGCCCTGGTCCGGTGCCTGCCGTCGGGCAGCCGGTCGAACGGAAGCGGCGTGGGGGTGTGGAAGCCGGAGAGAACCGTGCGCCAGTGGTCCTCCGCAGGCACACTGTCCTGTTCGGACAGCCAGCGCAGGTAGTCGGCGAACGGCGGCCGCGCGGGGACCTCGACCCCGGCGTACCGGGCGAGCACGTCGGACAGGACCGAGACCACGCTCCACCCGTCGAGCAGCAGGTGGTGGAACGTCCACACCACCCGCGCGGTGTCGTCGTCGATCCGGCCCAGCGCGAGCCGCGTCAGGGGCGTGTCGGTCAACTCGACGTCCGCCGGGTCGTCGCTGTCGCGCACGACCGGCAGGGTGAGGTCGGAGCGCACCACCTGCAACGGGCCGTCGGCCGTCCACACGAGGCACGTCCGCAGTTCCGGCGTGCGGTCGAAGGTCCGCAGCCAGGCCCGCTCCAGCGCGTCGAGGTCGGTGACCCCGCCGAGCTCCAGGTGGACGCGTTCGACGTAGATCCCGGATCCCGGGTCGGTCAGCGTGTGGAACACCATGCCGCCCTGCATGGGCGTCAGCGGATATCCGTCCCGGATCGCCCGGCCGTCGCCCACCAGCAGGTCCACGCCCGCCTGGTCGAGACCGGTCAACGGGAAGTCCGACGGCGTGGCGCCCCCGGCGCCGGGTTCGGCGCAGTGCTCGACGATCGCGCGCACGGCGTCGAGCACCTGGTCGGCGAGATCGGTGATCGTGCGTTCGTCGTGCCGGTTGGCCGAGTACGACCACGCGAACTCAAGTTCACCGCCCGCCACCGTCGCGGTGATGTCGATCAGGTGGCCGCGGTCGCCCGCGGCGGCGCGGTCGAGGGTGATCGCCTCGGGCGGGCGGCGGAACAACCCACCGGTCGCGCCACCGAGTTGCCCCAGGTAGTTGAAGCAGACCGACGGCTCGGCGTCGAGTGGCGCCGCGCGCAAGTACCGCAGCACACCGTGGCCGAAGCCCCGATCCGGGATCGCGCGCAGCTGTTCCTTGACCGACTTGAGCACACCACCCCAACCCGGGCCGGGGATGTCCAGGACCACCGGGAAGGTCGTGGTGAACCAGCCGACCGTGCCGGAGAGGTCGATCTCGGGCAGATCACTCCGGGGCAGCACGTCCTCACGGCCGTGGCCCTCCAGGGTGATCGACACCCGCGACCGGCCGGTCCACGCGGCCAGCACCACACCCAGCGCGCTGAGCAGGATGTCGTTGACCTGCGTGCGGTAGACGGCGGGCACGGCGTGCAGCAGCGCGGTGGTGGTGTCGGTGTCGAGCCGCACGGTGATCTCGCGCTCCGAGGCCACCGTGTTCTCACCGGTGAAGTCGGTGGGCACCTGGTCGCGCACTCGCGCGTCGACGTCGGTCCAGTAGTCCAGTTCGTGGTCGAAGGCACCCGTGCCCGCATGGTCGCGCAAGCGAATCGCCCAGTCCACATAGGACGTTGTCCGGGGTCCGAGGTCGATCGGTTCGCCGGACCGCGCCAGCCCGTAGGCCGACTCCAGATCGGCGAGCAGGATTCGCCAGGACACGCCGTCGACGACCAGGTGGTGGGCGGCCAGCACCAGTCGCTTGCCCACGATCCGCGCGCTGAACAGGGCGCCCGCGCCCAGGTCGTCCTCGGCGTCGAGGTGCTGGCGCCACTGGCCGTCCGCCCGCTCGAACCGCGTGCGCAGCGCGTCGTGGCGGGCCAGGACGGCCGCGATGGCGGTCGTGAGCGCGTCCTCGTCGACGTCGTCGGCCAGGTCGGCGGCCAGGCGCTGGTGGTAGTGCTCCGGCTTGGCCGTGACGGTCTCGAAGAACCACCGCTGGATCGGTGTCGTCGGCGCCGGGCCGGTCGCGTGGGCGTGGTCGACGGCTCGCTCGACGCTCACCAGCGGTGCCAGGCGGGCGATCGTCTGCCGGAGGAAGATGTCCTTGGACGTCAGCCGCAGGCCCGCGGCCCGCGCCCGGGACACCACCTGGATGCACAGGATGGAGTCGCCGCCGAGGTCGAAGAAGTTGTCGTCGACACCGACCCGGCGCACCCCGAGCACCGCCGACCACACCCGGCACAGCGTCCGCTCGACCGCGGTCCTCGGCGCCACCCGCGCCGGCTGGCCGGTGAGCACGTGGTCCGGGGCCTTCTCGGCCCACTGGGCGAGCCGCGGTCGCTCGATGTCGTCCGGGAGCGTGGACAGCGCGCGGTGCGGGTCGGTGGCGATCCCGTCCAGCAGCACCAGCAGGTGCCGGGCCAGCCGGGTGACCGTGTCGGCGGCGAAGAGATCCGTGTCGTACTCGACCACACCGGCCAACGCGCCGTCGCGCGGCTGGAACTCCCAGGTCAGGTCGAACATCGCGGTCCGCGCCGGGAGGTCGGCCTGCTCGGTGCGCAGGCCCGCCAGGCGTGGCGGTGCCGGTTCGTTCTGCAGCACCAGCATCACCGGGATGAGCGGCACCCGGCCCGCGTCCCGGTCCGGGCGGACCGCGTCCACCACCCGGTCGAAGGGCGCCGCGTCGTGGGCGAACGCGTCCAGGACCGTCACCCGAACCCGTTCCAGGAAGTCCACAAAGGACAGGTCGGTGTCCACCCGGGAGCGGAGCACGACGGTGTTGACGAAGAACCCGAGCATCCGCTCCGACTCCGGCCGGTCGCGCCCGGACGTCACCGTGCCGAGCGCGATGTCCCGGGCGCCGGTGTGCTGGGCGAGCAGGACCTGGATCGACGCGGCGAGGGCCGTGAACAGCGTCGCACCGCACGCCCTGGCCAGTTCGGCGAGGTGCTCGGCCAGCGGCGCCGGGATCTCGAACCGGTGCACGGCGCCCGCGGCGGCCCGCACTGGCGGTCGGGGGTGGTCGGTGGGCAGCGGCACCGGGACCAGCCCGGTGAGCTGGCGCTCCCAGTAGCGGAGCTGCGGCGCCCAGTCCCCTCCCGCCTGCCACACCGCGAAGTCCGCGTACTGCAGGGGAAGCGGCGGGAGCTCGACGGACTCGCCGAGGACGTCCGCCGAGTACAGCGCGCCGAGTTCCTCGGCGATGAGGTCCATCGACCAGCCGTCGGTGATGATGTGGTGCTGGTTGAGCACCACCACGTGGTCCTCGTCGGCCGACACGGCCACGGACACCCGCAGCAACGGGCCGCGCCGCAGGTCGAACGGCCGCCGCAGGTCCTCGTGCAGGCCATCTTGGTCGACCAGCACGACGGGCACCGGGTAGGCCGCACCGATCACCTGCGCCGCGTCGGCGAACGTGGTGCGCAGTGGTTCGTGCCGGACCACGAGCGCGTCCAGGGCCCGGCCCAGCGCGGCGAGGTCGAGCGGCCCCCGGACCCGGAAGGCCAGTGGGGTGTTGTACTCGGTGCCGCCCGGTTGGAACTGGTCGAGGAACCACAGCCGCTTCTGCGCGGCCGACATCGGCAAGGCACGGTCGCGGGGAACGGCGGCGATGTCGGCCGCGGGCGCGGCGGGCCGCTCGGCGAGGTCGGCGACGGTCCGGTGGTCGAGCAGGTCGCGCACCGGCGCGGCGATCCCGTGCCGCCGCAGCTGGGCGGCCACCCGGATCGCCAGGATCGAATCGCCGCCGAGCGCCACGAAGTCGTCGTGCACCCCGACCTCGTCGACACCGAGCAGGTCACGCCAGACCCCGGCTACCAGCTCCTCGGTCGGATTCCTCGGCGCCACCGCGCGATGGCGGTTCGCCGGAATCGCGGACAGCGCTCGGCGGTCCACTTTCCCGTTGGGCGTCAGCGGCATCCGGTCGAGCACGACGTACCTGGCGGGTACCAGGTGGGCGGGCAGCCGATCGGCCAGGAACGCTCGCGAGTCCACCTCCCGCGGGGTCACCAGGTAGGCGACGAGGACCAGGTGGCCCTGCTCGTGTTCCTCGGCCAGCACAACGGCTTCGGTGATGTCGGGGTGTCGCAGCAGGGCCGCCTCGACCTCGCGCGGCTCGACCCGGAAACCTCGGATCTTCACCTGGTCGTCGGCCCGGCCGTGGAACTCGACCTGTCCGTCCGCCTGTTCGCGGACCAGGTCGCCCGTGCGGTACATGCGTGATCCGGGTGGACCGAACGGGTCTGCCACGAAACGTTCGGCGGTCAGACCGGGGCGGTGGTGGTACCCCCTCGCGAGCCCCGGGCCGGCCAGGTACAACTCACCAGGTGCCGGGCCCGCCGGTCGCAGCCCGGAGTCCAGCACGGCGATCCGGGTGCCTGCCACCGGCTTCCCGATCAACGGCCGCTCCCCCGGCCTGATCCGCCACGCCAGTGCGTCCACAGTGGATTCGGTCGGACCGTAGTGGTTGTGGCAGATGGCATCGGCGGCGGCCAGGGCCGCGGCCAAGTCGTCGTCGAGCGCCTCGCCGCCCACGGTGATCACCGACGGGCGGTGCCCGGGGCGGTCGAGCAGTCCGGCGCGGACCAGCAGGCGCAGGTACGACGGCGTCTCGTCGAGCACGTCGATCCGCCGGTGGGCGATGTGCGCCAGCATCGCCTCCAGGTCGTCGTGGGTGTCCCGGTCGACGACGTGCAGCTCGTGCCCGGCGAACATCCACAGCAGCGGCGCCCAAGCCGCGTCGAACGACAGCGAGGTGGTGTGCGCGACGCGGAGTCGCCGTCCATCCGCCGCGGGATCGAGGAACTGCGCCCGGTGGCTCAGGAAGAGGTTGGTGAGACTGCCGTGCGAGACGGCGACAGCCTTGGGCGGGCCTGAAGAGCCAGAGGTGTAGATGAGGTATGCCGCGTTCCCCGTTGTCGGACACGGGAGTGCGGTGGCGTCTGGATCGTTGTCGGGTAGGGAATCGTCGAGGAAGACGTGGTGCGCCGAGGACGGCAGTCGGTCGGTCAGGTCGCGCTGGGTGAGGACGATGGCGGCACCGGAGTCGGCGAGCAGGAAGGCCAGCCGCTCTGCCGGGTACACCGGGTCCACCGGCACCAGCACGGCACCGGAGCGCAGCACGGCCAGCAGGCCCACCACCATCCCCAGTCCCCGCGCGGCGCACAGCGCGACCGGGACCTCAGGACCCGCGCCGCGCTCCACCAAGTGCCGAGCGAGCCGGTCCGCCCGTGCCGCCAGTTCGGCGAAGGTCGCGCGGTCGGCGCCGGCGACCACCGCGGTCACGTCCGGCGTCCGGTCGGCCTGCTCGCGGAACACCTCGCCCAGCGGCACGCTCACCGGGTGTTCCGGTACTCGTGGAACCCGTGGCCGCTCTTGCGCCCGAGCCTGCCGGACTCGACCAGCTCCACCAGCAGGTCGGACGGGGTGAACCGGGCGTCCCCGGTGTGCTCGGCCAGCACCCGCAGCGTGTCCACCACGTTGTCCAGGCCGATCAGGTCGGCGGTCCGCAGTGGCCCCATCGGGTGCCCGAGGCAGGACTCGAACAGCTCGTCCACCGCCGCCGCGTCGGCGGTGCCCGCCAGCACGACCCCGGCCGCCTCGTTGATGGCCAGCTGGAGCACCCGGTTGATCACGAACCCGGCGCCGTCGGCCACCACGACGCCGCGCTTGCCCATGCCCTCGAGCAGGGCCAGGGCGCGGTCCACGGTGTCCGCGCCGGTCAGGTCGCCGCGGACGACCTCGACGGTGTCCTTGAGCGGCGCGGGGTTCATGAAGTGCAGGCCCAGCACCAACTCGGGCCGCGCGGTGCACGCGGCGAGGCGGGCGATCGGGATGGCCGAGGTCGCCGAGGCGAGCACGGCGTCCGGCGGGCAGGTCCGGTCCAGGACGCGGAAGACGCCTTCCTTCAGCGGAACCCGCTCGGGCACGCACTCGATCACGAACCCGGCCGCGCCGAGCGCGGCGGCGTCGGCCGCCCAGCGGACCCGGCCCACGACGTCGTCGCCGGGCGCCACCCGGCGCAGCAGCGTGGCCAGCCGCACCTGGTCGGCCAGGTGCGCGCCCGCCCGTTCCCGCGCGCCCGCGTCCGGGTCGACGACCACCACGTCCCACCCGGCCTGCGCCAGGCACTGGGCGATGCCGGTCCCCATCGTCCCCGCGCCCAGGACTGCCACCGTGCTCATACCGGATCCTCCGCCAGCACTGTGACGTGCCCCGGGCCCGGCGGCCGCGGTCTGCCCGGGTCGACCGCGAGGACGAGCCGTTCGGCGTCCTCGCGCACCACCTCGAAACCGCCGAACCGGAACGTCACGAGCATCGCCCGGTTGACGCCGGTGGGCACGAACTCGGCCACCGGCCGACGCCCGGCGCGCAGCGCGCGCTGCACGACGTGCTCCACCAACACCGAACCCACCCCGCGCGAGAGCACCCGGCAGGACATCAGCAGCAGCTTGAGCACGGCGTCCGTTGTGGACAGATCGGTGACCGCGATGCCGATCGTGCCGTAGTCGCCGAACCGGTCGGTCAGCCGGGCGACCAGGACCTCGTGGTCCGGGGATTCGCACAGCGCCCGCAGCTCCGCCATGCCGAACGTCAGGCCGGTGGTGTTGAGCTGGTGGGTGCGCACGGTCAACTCGTGCGCGCGGGCGAGGTCGTCCTCGGTCGCCCGCCGGATCGTCATCACCAACTCCAGCGACGTGAGGAACTGCGCGCTCGAACCGGCGAACTCCTGCTCGGCTTGGACCCGGAGCCGCGCGGCCCGGTAGAGCAGGCGCCGCTGCCGCGACTCGGCGGTGATGAACGGTGGCTGGAACTCGGGCCGGTCGGGCAGCGCCCCCGCCTCGCCCGCCGGGTAGCAGCGGACCATCGGCAGTTCGCCGGCGACCTCGGCGCGCTCCACCGGGTCGTCGTCGACGAAGGCCAGCGTCTCCACGCCGATGTCCAGGGTCTGGGCGATCCGCGCCACCGCGGCCGACTTCGCGCCCCAGCCGACCTCGACCACGGTGAAGAAGTCGATCAGCCCGTGCCGCCGGAGGTGGCCGGCGGCCTGCTCGGCGTCGCTGCGGCTCGCCACCGCGTGCAGGACACCGCGCTCGTCGAGCGCGCGCAGCGTCCGCACCGCAGCGGTGAACGGCACGGGCTCGTCGCCTTCGAGCAGGATGCCGTCCCACAGGGTGTTGTCCAGGTCCCAGACGAGGCATTTCACGTGCACGGGCGGTCTCCTTCCAGCAGGTGGCGGCGGACAGCGTGTTCGCCGATCGCCACCTCGGCGACCTCGTCGGCACCCTCGATGATCTGCATGACCTTGGCGTCGCGGAAGAACCGGGCCACCGCGGCGCCGTCGGCGCAGCCCGCGGCGCCGAGGACCTGCACCGCCTGCGTGCTCACGTGCGCGGCCGCCCGAGCCGCGGCGTACTTGGCCGTGACGGTGCGCGGGATCGAGCCGCGGTCGTCAGCGGCTCGTTCGCACAGCGCGCGGGCCGACTCGGTCTCGACCAGCATCCGGCCGAGGGCCGCGCGGACCACCTGGTGCTCGACCAACCGGGTCGTGCCCTGCACCCGGGTCGCCGCGTGCCGGGCCGCCAGCGCCAGGCACTCCTCGGCGATCCCGACGCAACCCCAGGCGACCGTGAACCGGCCGTGGTCGAGGGCCGTCCCGACCACATGGGACAGTCCGAAACCCTTGGTGGCCAGAGCGTTCTCCGCCGGGATCCGGACCTGGTCGAAGGTCACGTCGGCCAGTCCGCCCGCCCGCAGGCCGAGTTGGCCGTGCACCGGCTCGACCCGCACACCCGCCCGGTCCGCCTCCACCAGCACGGCGCCCAGCCCGTCCGGATACCGGCCCAGCACCAGGAACACGTCGGCGAAGCGGCCGAAGGTGATCCAGAGCTTGCGGCCCGAGACCACGATCTCGCCGCCCTGCCTGGTGAACTCCGTCGCCACCGCGGCCAACTCGGTGCCCGCGCCCTGTTCCGTGGCGGCGAACCCGGCCCGCAGCGCGCCACTGGCCAACGCGGGCAACCAGGCCGCGCGTTGCGCCTCGGTGCCCCACCGCAGCAGCGCGGCGCCCACCATGCCCTGCACCGTCACCAAACTGCGCAGCGAACTACAGGCGCCACCGAGCGCGGCGCACAACTCGCCCAGTTCGCGCGCGTCGCGGCCGAGGCCGCCGTACCGCGAGGGCACGTCGCTGCCCAGCAGGCCGAGCGCGGCCACGTCCCGGACGACGTCCGCGGGCAGCGCACCGACCCGATCCCAGTCCCCCGCCTCGGCGCGGGCGCGCTCAAGCAGGCCGGCCAGCGCCACCGGACCCCCACTTCCCCCGGACGAAGGCGGCGATCCGCGCGATGGTGCGGAAGTTGTCCAGGTCGAGGTCCTCGACCTCGACCCGCACCTGGAAGACCCGTTCGACGTAGGCGACGATCTCCAGCGCCAGCAGCGAGTTCACCAGCCCGAGGGCGAAGTAGTCGTCGTCCGGCCCGAGCGCGGCACCCCCGGTGGCCGAGTCGAAGAACCGCCCGAGCCGCGCCTCGACGCTCTCATCGGTCCCGTCGTCAACTACCCCCGCGCCCGCTGCCACCCGACCAGGGTCGCACCGGGGTAGCGGAAGGAGAATGTGTTTGACCCCTGAGTGAATGTGCCAGGTGACAGGCCCGCAATGGTCTGGACAATGGCGGATTCTCGCTATTCAAACGACCGAACGACGACGAACCCCAAGCGCACACTTTCCGACATACGCGCCCAGGGGGAGACTCAGCCCACCATCACAGCAACCGCCCCGCGAGCGGGGCCAACCGCCGCAGCAGCGCGCTCGCCGTCGTCGTGGCGGGCCGGGCGGGGTGGCGGGGCTAGGTCGTGCGTGAGGGTCAGCCGGTCCACGCCGCGGCGGGTCAGCCTCGGGGGTGCCGCAGGCCGTGCCGCTCGGGGTTGCAGCTGGCCCGGTGACCTGCACGCACTCGGTCAGTCTGCGTACCAGGGCCCGGTACCGGGCGGGCATCGCGTCCGGGCGCAGCGCGACCTCCTCGAGCAACGCGGCGACCACGATCAGGGTGTCGGGCCCGAACTCCTGCAGGTAGCGGACCGCGCCCTGTCTCCAGCGCTCGTGCACACGGCGTGCTCAGGACGGCCCAGTCCCGGCCCTTCCGGCTTTCAGCTGGAAGATCAAGAGGAGGAAGAAGGCGACCAGGAAGGCGAGGTCACCCAAGCCTCCCCACGAGGAAACGCCCACCAGGGACGACAATCCGCGCGCGGTGACCAGAACCAGAGCCGCCACGGCCAAGGTGAGTTGCCTGCCCTGGGGAACGGGCTGGTCCAAGACCTTGGCGCGGCGGATCACCAGGACCACCACCATCAGAAGACCGATACCGAGACCCACGTACCGCAGCCACCACCGCCCGGTCATCCGCTCGAGGCCACCACCGATCGCCCCACCAGCTCCCACCGCGGCCACGCAGGTCAGCACGAAGAGCCCAGGCTTGTTCACAGGCCACCCCCTCTTGGTGTAGCGCGCTTGTCCGCTTCTTCCCGGCGCCGCTCTCGGCGGATCTCCGACCAGAGACCCACGAACACCAACACCAGCAGCAGCGAGATCATGCTGATCGAGAGAGCCTTCACCCACAGCTCACGACCGAGCCAGTCGCGCAGCTCGCCGTTCAGCCCGGCCAAGAGCAGCCTCGAACCCAACCACACCACGGCCGCGCTGACCCACAGCCACCAACGCCTCTTCAGCTTCATCCGGCCTCCCCCAGGAGTCACCCGGGGGGTGCCCGGACCAAGATCACGTCAAACGGCGGAACCGGTTGACCTCGGTCGTCACCAAGCCAGCGGGCAGCCTTGTTGACATAGCGCGGTGAACGCGACGCGCACCAACTTCGGTTGGGCAGGACGCCTGGAGCGCGGCGGGCGACCAGTGGCCACATCAGCGTCAGCGGGTCTCCGACCACTATCGCGGTTCCGCGCGCTCCCGCAGCGATCGGTCGTCGGAGGGGCCATGAGGGTGTTTAGGTGTGATGGTGGGACGCGGGTCCGCTTCGACTGTGGGTTCCACGCCCGCTTAGACCGTGTCTTATTTGGTGAGTTTGTTCCAGCAGGTGAGGGCGGCGGCGAGGGTGACGAAGGCGAGGTAGTGGGTGGTTTTGGTCTCGTGGCGGATGGTGAGTCCGCGGCGTCGGGCAGGGCTAGATCAAGATCACCTTGAGTAGCGGAGTGTCACTTTAGGTGGCGAGTAGTGGCAGTGCTCTGGTGCGATCTCGGCAGATTGATTCGGTAGTTCGCTTGATGTCATGATGACCGTTGAGTCGCAGCAGGCCGGCGGCAAGATTTTTGAGTGTCGCCATGGCTCGTGGCCCGCTTCCGGTGTGCGATTGATGCGCGTCTTCGCGCCAGGTGACGTCACGTACGTAATGAGATTTGTTCTCTATTCCCCAGTGTTCGCGAGTGTAGG
>NZ_BSTR01000021.1 GCF_030269645.1 Actinokineospora sp. NBRC 105648
CCCTTGCGCGCGACAGCGACGACATCGTCGCGGAACTCCCTGGGGTATGGCTTGGGCACAGAGACATCCTTCCAGCGAGGACGCGAGCCCTCACAGGTCAGGTGTCAACCAATCTCGGAGCAGTCCCGACGGTCTCGAGGTCTTCAGCTGACCAGCGCGACAGGTCGGTGTCTTTGGGGAAGTACTGCCGTAGCAGGCCGTTGGTGTTCTCGTTCGTCGGGCGCTGCCAAGGTGAGTGCGGGTCGGCGAAGAACACCCGCGTCCCGGTCTCCAACGCGAACTGCGCATGGCTCGAAAGCTCCTTCCCGCGATCCCATGTCACGGTCTTGCGCAGTTGCTCGGGCAGATGGGTGATCGACGCGGCCAGCGCCGCGTTCATCGCGAGAGCCCCGTAGCCGCCGAGCGAGGGCCCGTTCTTCACCGGTGGTTTCTCGCCCCAGCCCTCCAACCGCGGGAAGTGCACCAGAAGCGTGGACCTGCTGCGCTCGACAATGGTGCCGATTGCCGACCTGCCCGTCCCGATGATCAAGTCCCCTTCCCAGTGGCCGGGGACGGCTCGGTCCTCGGCCTCGGCGGGGCGCTCGCTGAGGACGACATCGGCGGTGATGTGTCCCTGCGGCTTGTTCCGCGACCGGGCCCTAGGCTCTCGCAGCGCTCGACCCGTGCGCAGACACGTGACCAGTTCACGCTTGAGCGCGCCACGCCCCTCGATGAACAGGGACTCCTAGATCGCCTCGTGGCTGATGCGCATGGACTCATCATCGGGGAAGTCGACCTTCAGACGATGCGCGATCTGCTCCGGACTCCACGCTGTCGACCAGCGCCTGTCTTGACGATGGGGCTTGTTCAACCCCCTCCACGGCGGTGTCTCGGGGCCCGCGACGACCGTGCCGTCAGGGCGACGGACATCGCCGGCAAGCCGGTCCTGCACGTACTCACGCAACCGCTTGTCACTCGCCAGCTTCGCCGTCTTCGGGCGCTTGGCTGCCTGCTGTGCCTTCCACTGCGCCACCACGGCGCGGTAGACCGGCTTGCCACCCCTGGTCGCGGCATTGCGCCGCAGCTCACGAGATACGGTCCCAGGGTCGCGGCCGATCGTGCGGGCGATCTCACGCACACCCTTGCCCTGAGCCCTCAGCAGCCCGATCTCTTCCCTCTCAACAAACGACAAGTACCGGCCAGCGGGATCGTCGAGGCTCAGCGGCGTCATCCCGCCAGCGTGTCGAAACCAGCGGATCCCGACCGGTGACGACACGCCGACTCCCTCCGCGGCTTGGACCGTCGTGACCCCGGAAGCGATCAGCCGCCAGAAATCCCGCTGAACCGCTCGCGACGGCTCCGGCCGCCCCGGTGAGCGCATCGGCGCCCGCATCGCCCTGTCCGCAGCCCACTGACGTCGAGCCCCGTTCGGTGCCTGCGGCACCTGTTTCCTCGGCCATCCCATCCAACACCTCCGTCATCGAGGTGTTGCGACGACCAGTTGAACTCACCTTGTGTGCCGCGGTCGGTGTGGAAGATCGCGTCGTCGTCGGTCAGATCGCGTCGGACGGCGAGGTCGAGGGCGTCGCGGACCAGTTGGGCGCGCCTGTGCTCCGCCATGGAGTGTCCGATGACCTCGCGGTTGTGCAGGCCGATCACCGTGGCCGGGTAGAGCCAGCCCTCCCGCGTGGGCAGGTAGGTGATGTCCCCGACCAGCCGCCGGCCCGGCGCCGGGGAGGTGAAGTCACGACCGGTCAGGTCCGGAATCGGCACCGGCACGACATCGGGTCTGGTCAAAGACCTGCGCTGTCTGCGGGTGAGACCGGCCACCCCGTGCTCGCGCATGACCCGCGAGACCCGTTTGTGGTTCACCCGCCGGCCGCGGCGGCGCAGCGCGACGACGATCCGCGGACGCCCATACGCGCCCCGGTGACCCGCGTGGACCTCGCCGATCTCGGCGGCCAACCCCTCGTCGTCCGCGGCCCGCTCCGCCCTGGCCAACCACTCGTGGAAGCCCGGACGCCGCACGCCCAGGACCCTGCACAGCCGGGCGACGCCGAAGACGGCGGTGTTCGGAGATGAACCGGTAGCTGCGGGTCAACGACCGATCCCTTGGCAAAACACGCGGCCGCCTTGCGCAGGATCTCCTTCTCCAACCCCAACTCGGCCACCCGCTTTCGCAGTTCCCGCAGCTCCTGGCGCTCGTCGGCCGACACACCGCCCGCCGGCGCAGCGGCCCGGTCCTGTTCGTCGGTGCGGACCCAGTTACGCAGGGTCTCGTGGTTCACCCCCAGCTCACGGGCGACCCGCCGCAACGGCCGATCCGACGAACGGACCAGCGCGACGGCGTCCCTGCGGAACAGCTCGGGGTACCTCGACTTGCCTGACACGGGGAACATCCTTCCCCAGACCGCTGTCTGGGATCAGGGCGTCCGATTCAAGGGGACAACCTCAGTTTGTCTTGGTGGGACTGCCATCCCATCGAGGAATCGGTTGGTGGGTGCGGTGTCAGCGCTCTTGCCGCTGTCGCAGGGCGGTCAGGGTGGTGGTGAGGACCTTGATGGCGCCGTCCTTGTCCAGGGGCTCGTTCCCGTTGCCGCACTTGGGGCTCTGGACGCAGGACGGGCAGCCGCTCGGGCACTCGCAGGCCGCGATCGCCTGGCGGGTGGCGTGCAGCCAGGGGATCAGGGCCGCGTGGCCCCGGTCGGCGAAGCCCGCGCCGCCGGGGTGGCCGTCGTGGACGAAGATGGTGGGGGCGCCGGTGTCGGGGTGCAGGGCTGTGGAGACACCGCCGATGTCCCAGCGGTCGCAGGTGGCGAACAGCGGCAGCAGGCCGATCGCCGCGTGCTCGGCCGCGTGCAGGGCGCCGGGGACCGCGCCCGCGTCCACGCCCGCCGCCGCCAGGGCGGCCGGGGGGATCGTGTACCAGACCGCTCGGGTGTGCAGCGTTTGCTCGGGGAGGTCGAGGGGGATCTGGTCCAGGACCTCGCCCGAGGGGAGCCTGCGAAGGTAGCCGACCACCTGGGAGGTGACTGCCACCTCACCCAAGCAGACCTGGATCTCCCCGCCGGTCGCGGTCGGGTAGCCGGCGCTGGACAGGGTCGAGAGGACCGAGATGTCCACGACCTCGCGCGGTGAGGTGGACCAGTCCGGGTTCTCCGCGTGCACGAGCGCCAGGCCCGCCGCCAGGTCGAGTTCGTCTACCACGTAGGACTTCCCCTGGTGCAGGTACAGCGCGCCCGGGTGCACCGACGAGCACGCGCTGCCCGGGTTGACCGTGCCCAGCATCCGCGCGGAGTCGGCCTCCACCACCGCGATCTGGTCGCCGCCCGAGCCCCGGATGTCGACCTGGCTGTGCGGGCGGTCGCGGGACGTCCAGTACCAGCCCGTCGGCCTCCGGCGCAGGACACCGTCGGCCACCAGGTCGTCGAGCACCGCCTCGGCGCCGTCGCCGAACGCCGCGAGGCAGGACGGGGTGAGCGGCAGCTCGGCCGCCGCGCACGCCAACTGGGGGGCGAGCACGTACGGGTTGCCGGGGTCGATGACCGTCGCCTCGATCGGCTTGTCCAGCACCGCGGCCGGGTGGTGCACCAGGTAGGTGTCCAGCGGGTCGTCGCGGGCCACGAACACCACCAGGGCGCCGTCGCCGGCCCGGCCCGCGCGGCCCGCCTGCTGCCAGAACGACGCCAGTGTGCCCGGGAACCCGGCGACCACCACCGCGTCCAGGCCTGCGATGTCCACGCCCAGTTCCAACGCGTTCGTGCTGGCCACGCCCAGCAGCGAGCCCGAGGCCAGGGCGTGTTCGAGGGCGCGGCGCTCCTCCGGGAGGAAGCCCGACCGGTAGGCCGCGACCCGGGCGCCGAGGTCCGGGTCGACCTCGTCGAGGATCCGGCGGGCGCCCATCGCGGTGAGCTCCGCGCCGAGCCGGGAGCGGACGAACGCCAGCGAGCGGGCGCCCTCGATCACCAGGTCGGCCAGGATGCGGGCGGTCTCCGCGCCCGCCGAGCGGCGCACCGGGGCGCCGTTCTCGCCGGACAGCTCGGTGAGCGGCGGTTCCCACAGCGCCACCGTGCGGGCCCCGCGCGGGGAGGCGTCCTCGGTGACCGCCGCACAGTCCACACCGGACAGTCGGGACGCCGAGGTGGCCGGGTCGGACACCGTGGCCGAGGCGAGCACGAACACCGGGTCGGCGCCGTAGCGCGCGGCGACCCGGCGCAGCCTGCGCAGCAGCAGCGCGACGTGCGAGCCGAAGACACCGCGGTAGGAGTGGCACTCGTCGACGACGACGTAGCGGAGCCTGCGCAGGAACGTGGTCCAGCGGCCGTGCGCGGGCAGGATCCCGCGATGGAGCATGTCGGGGTTGGTGAACACCCAGCGCCCGTGGGCGCGGACCCAGTCGCGCTCGGCCATCGGGGTGTCGCCGTCGTAGCTCGCCGCGCGCAGCTCGGACAGCTCCAGCGCGCGGACCGAGCGGAGTTGGTCGGCGCCCAGTGCCTTGGTGGGCGAGAGGTACAGCGCGGTCGCCCGCGGGTCCTCGGTCAGCGCCGTCACGACCGGGAGCTGGTAGGCCAACGACTTGCCGGACGCCGTACCGGTGGCGATCACCACGCTGCGCCCGGCGTGGGCGTGCTCGGCCGCCTCGACCTGGTGGGCCCACGGCGCGGCCACCCCGCTGGCGGCGAACGCCTCGCGGACGGACGCGGGCGCCCAAGCGGGCCAGGCGACGATGGTGGCCGCGCGCTCCGGCAACTGGGCCACGTGGGTCAGCGGGTTCTCGCCGCTGGGCACCCCCGCCAGCACCCGTCCGAGCAGCACGGCACCACGGTCGGTCGCCGCGTCGACACTCACCCGGCGAGCTTCGCACACCGCACCGACAGCCCCGGCACCCGGCAAAATGATCATGAGATATCGGTCACAGTCCGCCCGCGTAACGTCACCCACCGTGCACGGTATGGGACGGCTCGCGTATGTGATCCGCTTTACCAATAGACTCCGCCGACATCCCACCGATTGTGGTGGCGCACACGCGAAAACGGGGTCGGTAGACGTCGTCTGGTAATGGCGGATGTCGGCGCTGTAACAGGCAGATCATCAGGAGGACGGATGTCCGGGCAGTTCCTCGCGGAGGGCCTGACGCTCACCGGCGGGGACCGCGGTGTAGTCGCCGTGGTCGCCGTGATCGCCCTCGCCGCTCTTGCCGTCGGCTATGTGCTGCTCAAGGAGGTCTTGGCCGCGGGCCAGGGCACCGTGAAGATGCAGGACATCGCCAAGGCGGTCCAAGAGGGTGCTGCGGCTTATCTGAAACGGCAGCGAAACACACTTCTCATCTTCGGTACAGCCGTGTTCCTGCTGCTGTTCCTGCTACCCGCCGACAGCTTGGGCGAGCGGGTAGGCCGGTCCCTGTTCTTCTTGGTGGGCGCGGTCTTCTCGTTCACCATCGGGTACCTGGGCATGTGGCTGGCCACCCAGGCCAACCTGCGGGTCGCCGCCGCGGCCAACGAGGACGGCGGTCGGGAGAAGGCCACCCGCATCGCGTTCCGCACCGGCGGCGCGGTCGGCATGGCCACCGTCGGCCTCGGCCTCTTCGGCGCGGCGATCGTCGTGCTGGTCTACACCGGCACCGCGCCCAAGGTGCTGGAGGGCTTCGGCTTCGGCGCCGCGCTGATCGCGATGTTCATGCGCGTCGGCGGCGGCATCTTCACCAAGGCCGCCGACGTCGGCGCCGACCTGGTCGGCAAGGTCGAGCAGGGCATCCCCGAGGACGACCCGCGCAACGCCGCGACCATCGCCGACAACGTGGGCGACAACGTCGGCGACTGCGCGGGCATGGCGGCCGACCTGTTCGAGTCCTACGCGGTGACCCTGGTCGCCGCGCTCATCCTGGGCAGCACCGCGTTCGGCTCGGCCGGGCTGCTGTTCCCGCTGATCGTCCCCGCCCTCGGCGTGATCACCGCGATCCTCGGTGTCTACATCACCAAGGCCCGCCCGGGAGAGGGCGGCCTGGCCGCGATCAACCGGTCGTTCTACATCTCCGCGCTGGTCTCGGCCGTGTTGTGCACCGCGGCCTCGTTCATCTTCCTGCCCGGTTCGTTCTCCGAGCTGACCGGCAGCACCCAGACCGCCGAGCCGGGCAGCCCGGCGGTGATCGCCGCCATCGCGGTGATCATCGGCATCGTGCTGGCAGGCGTGATCCTTTGGCTCACCGGCTACTACACCGGCACCGAGCACAAGCCGGTCCAGGAGGTCGGCAAGACCTCGCTGACCGGTGCGGCCACGGTGATCCTGTCCGGCATCTCGGTGGGTTTCGAGTCGGCGGTCTACACCGCGATCGTCATCGGCGGTGCCGTCTACGGCGCGTTCCTGCTCTCCGGCTCGGTGGTCGTGGCGCTGTTCGCCATCGCGCTGGCGGGCTGCGGCCTGCTCACCACCGTCGGCGTGATCGTGGCCATGGACACCTTCGGCCCGGTCTCGGACAACGCCCAGGGCATCGCCGAGATGTCCGGTGACGTCACCGAGGAGGGCGCGCGGATCCTGACCGAGCTCGACGCGGTCGGCAACACCACCAAGGCGATCACCAAGGGCATCGCGATCGCCACCGCGGTGCTCGCCGCGACCGCGCTGTTCGGCTCCTACCAGGACGCGATCGGCAAGGCGCTGGCCAAGGTCGGCAAGACGGCCGAGGACGGCGGCAACGCCTTCCTCTACCTGGTCTTCAGCCCGAACGTGCTGGTCGGCATCGTGATCGGCGCGGCGGTCGTGTTCATGTTCTCCGGACTCGCGGTCAACGCGGTCACCCGCGCGGCGGGCGCCATCGTCTTCGAGGTGCGCCGCCAGTTCCGCGAGATCCCCGGGATCATGGAGGGCACCGCCAAGCCGGAGTACGGCAAGGTCGTCGACATCTGCACCCGCGACTCGCTGCGCGAGCTGGCCACCCCCGGCCTGCTCGCGGTGCTCGCCCCGATCGCGGTCGGCTTCGGCCTCGGGGTCGGCCCGCTCGCGGGCTACCTCGCGGGTGCGATCGCCACCGGCACGCTGATGGCGGTCTTCCTCGCCAACTCCGGTGGCGCGTGGGACAACGCGAAGAAGCTCGTCGAGGACGGCAACCACGGCGGCAAGGGCTCCGACGCGCACGCGGCGACGGTCATCGGCGACACCGTCGGCGACCCGTTCAAGGACACCGCGGGCCCGGCGATCAACCCGCTGATCAAGGTGATGAACCTGGTCTCGGTGCTGATCGCCCCGGCGATCGTCACGTTCTCGGTCGGCGCCGACGCCTCCACCGGGCTGCGGGTCGGCATCGCGGTCGTGGCGCTGGTGCTGATCATCGCCGCGGTCGTGATCTCCAAGCGGCGCGGCACGGCGATCACCGACACCCCGGCCGAGGCCAAGGCCAACGCCTGATCCGCACGCTCGTGCCCGACGACGAGGCCGGTCCCGCGCACAGCGGGACCGGCCTCGTCCGGTCCGCGGTCCACTTGCCGCCTGTGCGAGCATCGTGACCATCGCCCGGCTGGTCCCGGGACAACCAATTGCAAGGAGAAGTCGACATGCTCCGTCGTCTCGTCGCGGTCACCGCGACGGCCAGTGCCCTCACCCTCGCCCTGGCGGGCTGCGGTGGCGGCAACTCCGGGACGGGCAGCAGTTCGTCCGGTGCCGCGCCCGCCTCGACCACCGCGAGCTCCGCGGGTGGCGCCAACGCCGGCGCCGTCGCGTGGGCGGAGAAGGTCTGCTCCACGGTCGCCCCGCAGGTGGCCCAGCTGAGCCAGGCGCCCAACCTCGACCCGAGCGACCCGGTGAAGGCCAAGACGAACCTGGACGCCTACTTCGACAAGCAGATCAGCGCGCTCGACACCATGGCGAGCGGGTTCCAGTCCGCGGGCGCCCCGCCGGTCGCCGACGGCGACCAGCTGGTGGAGAAGGCCACCGCGGGCATCAAGCAGGCCAAGACGGTCGTGGAGAGCGCCAAGACCGAGCTGGCGAGCGTCGACACCTCGACCCCCGAGGCGTTCCAGGCCGGCTTCGTCAAGGTCGCGGAGAACCTGCAGAAGCTCTCCGAGAGCGACGACCCGACCGCCTCGCTCAAGGGCAACCAGGAGCTGGACGCGGCCTTCCAGCAGGCGCCGACCTGCAAGAAGCTCGACGGCGACGCGGGCGCCTCGGCGTCCAACAGCAGCTCCCCGACCTCCTGAGCCGATCCGCGTTGACCGTGGCCGCGGCGGGCCTCGTGCTCGCCGCGGCGTGCACGGCCGCGCCCGAGCCCGACGCGCGGACCAAGACCGCGTGGGCCGATCGGGTGTGCGGCGTCGTGGTCGCGGCGGAGGCGGCGCTCGCCGCCCCGCCGCCCGCGTTGGACCCCGCCGACCCGGCGGCGCTCAGGACGGCGCTCAGCGGCTACCTGGGTGGCCTTTCCGACAGCCTGAGCACCGCGGTGAGCGCCTTCTCTTCCTTAAGGCCCGCTCCCATCGAGGGCGGCGATCGCATCGTGCAGATCGCCGAGGAGACCTACCGCGGGCTGCGGGCACCGCTCTCCGAGGCCAAGACGGCGCTGGACGGCAGCACCGCCCCCGATGTCGTCGCCCAGGCGGTCGCCGAGGTGGCCCCGAAACTGGCCGCCCTCGACCTCACCCAGCCGCTCGCGGGAACGGCGGGCACGGAATTCACCCGATGGGCCGAATCCGCGCCGCAGTGCGCACGACTGCCCTCGTTGCGTGGCTGAACCGATTCCGCGGCGCTTTACGGTGATCGAACCCCTGTTCTATTCTGGCCGCCGTGGCGCAGCAGATGTCCTTCTTCTCCGCTGAGGCTTGCCACCCGCGGGTCGCCGACCTCGCGGGCCTGCTGTGCGGGCCCGGTCAGGCGGTGGTGTTCGCCAAGGCCACCGCCCGGCTCACCCTGCCGCTCACCGCCTCCTGGCGGGCCAACGCCCTGGTCAAGGCTTGTGCCGAGCGCGGCGTCGGGACCGGGCTGGACACCGTGGACGGGCTGCTGCTGCGCACCGCCTTCCGGGTGGACCTCGCCCCGCTCGCCGCCCAGTGGACGCGCGGTGCGGCCAAGGCGGTGCCCCGGGATTTCACCCCTGATGGGGCAGTTCTGCGAATGTGGGTTTTGGCCGCCGGGCACTGGGCCGACGGCGCCTACCTGCTGCCCCTCGACCCGGCCGCGCCGCAGACCCACCAACCACTCCTCGACTCCCTCGCGCAGTGCGGTCTACCTGCGACTATGTCCGCCACAGCGGAGGCGGGGCCCGCCCTGCGGATCACCGGTCGGCGCAGGCTCGCGCGGCTGCTCGAACTGGTCGGACGACCCGCCGGAACGGGCTGCGCGGACCAGTGGCCGGCCGTTTCGCGGATGCGCGTCGTGTCCTGAGCGTGCTACTGGTGGAAAAAGGGCATACTTCGTCGGCTGATCCGCCGGGCGGGGCAACCTGGGATAGGGCGTTCCCGGCACGGCGTGCACACTGACAGGCTGATGCGGGACGGACACGGGGTAAAGAGAGCGGGATAGCGTGGCAGGCTCGGCTGGGACGAAGAGGAACGGCAGCGGCACCGACGGTGCCGAGCCACGTCGGCTCGTGATCGTCGAGTCGCCTGCGAAGGCGCGCAAGATCGCCTCCTACCTGGGCCGGAACTTCGTCGTCGAGTCATCCCGCGGCCACATCCGCGACCTGCCGCGCAAGGCGGCCGAGGTGCCCGAGAAGTACAAGGGCGAGTCGTGGTCCAACCTCGGGGTCAACGTCGACAACGGTTTCGAGCCCATCTACATCGTCACCCCGGACAAGAAGGCCACCGTCACCGAGCTGCGCGGCCTGCTCAAGGACGTCGACGAGCTCTACCTCGCCACGGACGGCGACCGCGAGGGCGAGGCCATCGCCTGGCACCTGCTCGAGGCGCTCAAGCCCAAGGTGCCGGTGCGCCGGATGGTCTTCCACGAGATCACCGAGTCGGCCATCATCGCCGCCGCGCAGAACACCCGCGACCTCGACCGCGACCTGGTCGACGCCCAGGAGACCCGGCGGATCCTCGACCGGCTCTACGGCTACGAGGTCAGCCCGGTGCTGTGGAAGAAGGTCATGCCGCGGCTCTCGGCGGGCCGCGTGCAGTCGGTGGCGACCCGGATCGTGGTGCAGCGCGAGCGCGAGCGGATGGCGTTCGTCGCGGCGGGCTACTGGGACATCTCGGCGACCATGGACGCGGGCGAGACCGCCGAGCCGCCCACCTTCGGCTCCCGGCTGCTCTCGGTCGACGGCACCCGCCTGGCCACCGGCCGCGACTTCGGCCAGGACGGCAAGCTCAAGGCCGGTGCCGAGGTCCTCCTGCTCGAGGAGGCCGAGGCCCGTCGCCTGATGGAGGCCCTGCAGGGCGCCGCGCTCACCGTCTCCAGCGTCGAGGAGAAGCCGTACACCCGCAAGCCGTACGCGCCGTTCATGACCTCCACGCTGCAGCAGGAGGCGGGCCGCAAGCTGCGCTTCGGCTCCGACCGCACGATGCGCACCGCGCAGCGGCTCTACGAGAACGGCTACATCACCTACATGCGAACCGACAGCACCACGCTGTCGGAGACGGCCATCCAGGCGGCGCGCTCGCAGGCCACCGACCTCTACGGCCCGCAGTTCGTGCACCCGACCCCGCGGCAGTACACCCGCAAGGTCAAGAACGCCCAGGAGGCGCACGAGGCGATCCGCCCGGCCGGTGAGGTCTTCCGCACCCCGGGCCAGGTCGCCAAGGAGCTCGAGGCCGACGAGTTCCGCCTGTACGAGCTGATCTGGCAGCGCACCATCGCCTCCCAGATGGCCGACGTGCGCGGTACCACGATGACCGTGCGGATCACCGGCAACGCCGCCAGCGGCGAGGACTGCGTGTTCTCCTCCTCCGGCCGCACGATCACCTTCCCCGGCTTCCTGCGCGCCTACGTCGAGGCGGTCGACTCCGAGGCCGGTGGCGAGGCCGACGACGCCGAGCGCAGGCTGCCGATCCTGACCAAGGGCCAGCCGGTCACCGCGACCCAGCTCTCCGCCGACGGGCACACCACCAGCCCGCCGCCGCGCTACAGCGAGCCGAGCCTGGTCAAGGCGCTGGAGGAGCTGGGCATCGGCCGCCCGTCCACCTACGCCTCGATCATCAACACCATCCAGGACCGCGGCTACGTGTGGAAGAAGGGCTCCGCGCTGGTCCCGTCGTGGATCGCCTTCTCGGTGATCGGCCTGCTCGAGCAGCACTTCGAGCGGCTGGTCGACTACGACTTCACCGCCGCGATGGAGGAGGAGCTCGACGGCATCGCCGCGGGCACCCAGCAGCGCACGAACTGGCTCTCCGGCTTCTACTTCGGCGGCGAGGTCGGCCCCGAGGGCTCGGTCGGCCGCTCCGGTGGGCTCAAGAAGCTGGTCGGCTCCGGGGTCGAGCACATCGACGCCAAGGAGGTGAACTCCATCCAGGTGTTCACCGACGCCGAGGACCGCCCGGTCGTGGTGCGCGTCGGCCGGTACGGGCCTTACCTGGAGCGCGAGGTCGACGGCGTGGCGCAGCGGGCGAACCTGCCCGAGGACCTCGCCCCCGACGAGCTCACCGTGGAGATCGCCGAGAAGCTGTTCTCCACCCCGATGGAGGGCCGCTCGCTGGGCACCGACCCGGTGACCGGGCACGAGATCGTGGCCAAGGAGGGCCGGTTCGGGCCCTACGTCACCGAGGTCCTGCCCGAGGTCGAGGAGCCCGCGCCGGTCGAGGGTGCCAAGAAGACCCGGGCGAAGGCCCCGGCCAAGCCCAAGCCGCGCACCGGCTCGCTGTTCAAGTCGATGACGCTGGACACCGTCGACCTCGACGACGCGCTCAAGCTGCTGTCGCTGCCGCGCGTGGTCGGTGTCGACCCGTCCAACAACGAGGAGATCACCGCGCAGAACGGGCGCTACGGCCCCTACCTCAAGCGCGGCACCGACTCCCGGTCGCTGACCAGCGAGGACCAGATCTTCACCATCGGCCTCGAGGACGCGCTCAAGGTCTACGCCGAGCCCAAGAAGCGGGGTCGGCAGGCCGCCGCGGCCGCGCCGCCGCTGCGCGAGATCGGCAACGACCCGGTGTCCGGCAAGCCGATGGTGATCAAGGACGGCCGGTTCGGCCCGTACGTCACCGACGGCGAGACGAACGCGTCCCTGCGCAAGGCCGACAACGTCGAGACGCTCACCGACGAGCGCGCGGCGGAGCTGCTGGCCGAGAAGCGCGCCAAGGGCCCGGCCCCCAAGCGGGCCGCCCCGGTCCGCCGCAAGGCACCCGCCAAGAAGACTCCCGCCAAGTCGAAGTGAGCACCCGGCCGGGTCGGCGGTCGACTCGGCCAGGTCACCTCCTGTCACGCGTTCCCCGGTTCCGCCTGGCTAGCCTGGACACCGTCGGCACGAGATACACCCGTTCCGGGTAACTCGGGTCGTCCTTGTTGGCGGGCTGTGACCGGGTGGGTGCTTGCCGTGCGCCACCCGGATGACCAGGTCGTAATCGCTTCCCGGTTACGCTGGACGTGGTGACCGCGTGGAAGGTGGGTGGGGGGCCTGAACGGGAACGGCAGGGCCGGTGCCGAGGCGCCGAAGGGGTCCGAGGGGTCGATGACCCACCGGGCGCGCAGCGTGCTGTCCATCAGGCCGTTCCGCAGGCTCTGGGGTGTCACCTACCTGTGCAGCGTCGGTGACTGGCTCTCGCTGCTGGCGCTCGCGGGCCTGGCGTCCAAGCTGACCGAGGACTACAAGGCGCAGAGCTTCGCCTTCGCCGGTGTGGTGCTCACCCAACTGCTCCCGGGGCTGCTCTTCGCGCCGCTGGGCGGCCTGTTCGCCGACCGGTTCGACCGGCGCAAGGTGATGGTCTTCGCCGACATCGCGCGCTGCGGGTTGTTCCTCTCGATCGCCATCGTCGGCTCGCCGTGGTGGCTGTTCGCGGGCAACTTCCTGGTCGGCTGCTGCGCGCTGCTGTGGATCCCGTCCAAGGACGCCGCGGTCCCGAACCTGCTGCGCAGGCCCGACCAGGTGGAGACGGCCAACCAGCTCGGCATGGTGATGACCTACGGCATCGCGGTCATCAGCGGCGCGGGCCTCTACGCGGCCATCACCGGCATCGCCACCAACCTCAACCTGCAGCCCGACGACTCGGGCATGGGGGTGGCCAAGGTCATCCTGATGATCAACGGCCTGCTCTACCTGAGCAGCGCGATCATCGTCGCCACCCGGATCCCGGAGCTGTCCCGGCGCGTCGTCAGCGCCACGGAGCAGGGGGAGGAGGCGGCCAAGACCGGCATCATGGCGATGATCCGGGACGCTGGCCGGTTCGTGCGCACCACCCCGATAGTGCGCGGCCTGCTGATCGGCATGGTCGGCGCGTTCGCCGCCGCGGGCGCGCTGGTCGGCTCGGCCCAGCTCTACGCCAACAGCCTCGGCGGCGGCGATGGCGCGTTCGGCCTGCTGTTCGTCGCGCTGTTCATCGGCCTGGCGACCGGCATGGGGACCGCGCCCAAGCTCGCCCTGCGGCTGCCGCGCAACCGGCTCTTCGGCATCGCGATCGTGGTCGCGGGCATCGCGCAGCTGCTGGTCGCGCTGTCCCCGCACCTGGCCGTCTCGCTGATCACCGTGGCCGTGCTCGGCGCGGGCGCGGGCATCGCGTTCCTGACCGGCGTGACGATCATCGGCACCCAGGTCGAGGACGCCATCCGGGGCCGGATCAACGCGATCTACCAGTCCCTGATGAAGATCATCCTGGCCGGCGCGATGGCGCTGACGCCGGTGCTGGTCGGCCTGGTCCAGCCGCACAACATCACCCTGTTCGGCCGGGTGATGATCGTCGACGGCACCCGCCCGGTGCTGCTCGGCGCGGGCGTGCTGGCCGCGCTGGTCGGGATACTGGCCTACCGCCAGATGGACGACCGGCGCTCCGAGACGATCGTGTCCGACCTGCTGGCCGCGATCCGCCGCAAGCCGCGCCGCAGCACCGGGATGCTCATCGCGGTCGAGGGCGACACCCACCTCGACACCTCCACCCAGGCCGAACTGCTCGCCGACTGGCTGCGCGCCTCCGGCAAGAAGGAGGTCCTGCTCGCCACCGACCCGGCCCTCGACGACGTCCGGCTGCGCACCGTGCTCGTGGACGCCGGCCTCTCCAGCGCCCGCGCGCACGCGCTGGTCGCCGCGGCGGTCCGGGCCGACCTGGTAGAACGGCAGATCCAGCCCGCGCTGGACCGGGGCGCACTGGTGGTGATGGAGCGGTTCATCGACAGCCCGCTCGCCCACCTCTCGGTCGCCGCGGGCCTGGACCCGGCCGAGCTCGAGGGCCTGGCCGACTGGGCCACGGTACGGCTGCGGCCGGACATCACGATCCTGCTCGACCGCGACCCCAGCACCCTGCAACCGCGCGCGGGCAGCGCGGAGCATCATTGGCACGTGCAGAGCGTGCTCACCGACATGGCCGCCGCCGACCCCGACCGCTACGTGGTCGTCGACGGCGACGGCAGCCCCGAGGGCGTCCACGACCGGGTCCGCCTGGCCGTGCAGACCACCATGGCGGGCCGCAAGCTGGCCAGGCTGGAGCCGGTGCCCGCCGAGGCGGGCTCATGACGGTCTGGTCCCAGCTGGTCGGCCAGCCCGACGCGGTGGAGGTCCTGCACACCGCGGCCAAGGCGGCCGCCAACCTGGTCGACGGCACCGGCACGGCAGCGGGCATGACCCACGCCTGGCTGTTCACCGGCCCCCCGGGCTCCGGCCGCTCGGTCGCCGCCCGCGCCTTCGCGGCCGCACTGGAGTGCACCACCGGCGACGCAGGCTGCGGTCAGTGCCAGGGCTGCCACACCGCGATGTCCGGCACTCACGCGGATGTCCGGATGGTGGTCCCCGAGGGCCTGTCGATCTCGGTGGCCGAGATGCGCGCGCTGGTCCAGACCTCAGCCCGCCGCCCGACCGGCGGCCGCTGGCAGGTCGTCGTGATCACCGACGCCGACCGCCTGACCGAAGGCGCCGCCAACGCCCTGCTCAAGGCAGTCGAGGAACCACCACCGCGCACGGTTTTCCTGTTGTGCGCCCCCTCCGACCACCCCGACGACGTCTCCGTGACGATCCGTTCCCGCTGCCGGGTGATCGCCCTGCGCACCCCCGCACCACCGGCCATCGCCGAGGTCCTGCAACTACGCGACCGCATCGACGCGGACACCGCGAAATGGGCAGCCTCTGTCTGCGGCGGCCACGTAGGCCGAGCCCGCCGCCTCGCCACCGACCCAGCCGCCCGCGAACGCCGGGACAAGGTCCTCCGAATCCCGATCAACCTCCGCAGACTCTCCGACGTCTTCGACGCGGCCGACGACCTGGTCAAGGCAGCCGAAACAGACGCCACCGAAGTCAGCGGCTCACGCGACGAAGCCGAGAAGGACGCGCTGAAGACGGCGATGGGCGCAGGAGGCACGGGCAAGGGAACCGCCTCGGCGACCCGGGGAACGGCCGGAGCCATCAAGGAACTGGAACGCCGCCAGAAGTCCCGAGCCACCCGAACCCAGCGCGACGCACTGGACCTGGCCCTGGTCGACCTGGCCGGCTTCTATCGAGACGTGCTGGTCACAGCCTCCGGCGCACCTGCGGCACTGAACCACCCGGACCACGCGGAAAGCTCCGGCCAGGCAGCGGAACGCTGGACACCGGAGTCGGCACTGCGCAGGTTGGAAGCGGTCCTGGACTGCCGTGAGGCGATTGAGCTGAACGTCAAGCCGAGGATCGCGATAGAAGCGATGGTCACCCAGCTGTACATGGGCTGACCGAACTCCGCTGGAACGCAAAAGAAGATTCCCGACTCGCTGACACGTAACAGGATCCCGCCCCCGCTGGTACCGCAGCGGTGAGGCCGACCCCGCTGGAACGCAAGTCCCGTTACGGATGCTCGATCTAGTGGACTTGCTTCGTGTGGGGGGAGAGTGCCGCTAAACTTGCCGTGGGTGGGGATGCCCTTACCCTGCCCTTTTCTCTCCACCGCGGTGCTCTAGGGGCCCCGCACGAAGCGAGTTCACTAGATCGAGCCCCCGTCTTTTCCTCGGGCAGCCCAAGCGATGAGCCGCCGAAGACGGTCGACCGTAGGTCGGTGTGCGGCACACCCCACGAGCTGCCCGAGTAAGAGCGGGGCTCGATTGGCTGGACTGCCTTCGCGTGGGGCCCCTAGAGCACCGCGGTGGGGAAAAGCGTGGGGTGAAGGGCATCCCCACCACAGGTCAAGTTTAGCGGTGCTCTCCCCCCACACGAAGGCAGTCCACCCAATCGAGCACAAACGTAACGGGTGTTGCGTACCAGCGGGCTCAGCATTTAGAGATTGGAAAGATTGAGGGCAAAGATAAGGGCAAGGGGTGGGGGGTGGGAAATGCGGGAAAAGAGGAGTGCGGGAAAGGGGAGTGGGAAGGAAGGGCGAAGCGGGAAAAGGGGAGGTGTGGGAAGGGGGGCGGTGGGAGGGAATGGGAGCGGCCCTTGTCCGTTGGTGGACAAGGGCCGCTGGTGATCAGGTTTGGGTGCCGGGGGCGCCCGGGTGTCGGTTGGTTAGCTGGTTGCCTTCGGCTTTGTCCGGGCCGTGGCGGGCCGGCGGCGGTTGGGGAGTGCGGCCACCAGGACGACCCCCACCAGCAGCATCGCCGTGCCGGTCCAGAAGATCGGCACGGCCTGGTAGGCCGCGTTGGTGTAAGCCAGTGGCGGCGGGGTCGCCTTGCCCTGCGGTGCCGGTGCGGGTGGGTTGACCGGCTGTTGTGTCGCCGTCCCGCAGATCACTCCGCCGGTTGGTGCGTAGGCCCGGGCGACCTGTTCGCCCAGGGAGACCTGGGCCAGTGCGGAGGGCAGGTTGGGCAGGCCCAGTGCGTCGGTGGGGAGGATCTGGAGGTCGAGCATGCGTGCGGTGGCGCCCAGTTGGAAGCCCTTGAAGGGCTGGGTGGACTCTTCGCTCTTCTGGTTGAGGCCGGCGACCGAGAGGCGGATGACGCCCAGGTCCAGCTTCTTCAGGCCGTTCGCCAGTGCGTCCTGCAGGCCCTGGCCACCTGCCAGGAGGCCGCCGATGATCGGGAGCTTGTCCAGGCCGGGGACGGCGGTGCCGGTGGGCAGTGGGATGCCGATCGGGATGTCCAGTTTCGGGTTGGCGGCGTCGAGTCGGCCGAGGCTCTTGCCGCCCTGGACGACGTCGAGGACCGGTGCCGTGTACTGGACCGTGGAGGTCGCCTTGTCGCCGGTGGAGGTGACCGTCAGGGTTGGCTGGCTGACGACGTTGATCGATACCTCGAAGGGGGTGCCCGCGAGCAGCTTGACGGCTGCCACCTGCATGGTGGAGACGGACTGGACCGCCTTGTTGGGGGAGCCCGGGATGTCGACGAGCCGGACCACCGAGCGGGCCGAGAGGGTGTTCGGCAGGCTCAGGAGGGAGCCGGTGGTGCTTCCCTGGCCGCCGAGTACGCCGCCGAGGGTGCTCAGTGGGCCGGTCAGGCCCTTGAGGCCGTCGATGATCGCCAGGTCACCGGCGTTGTCGAGGTTGGGGGCGTCGAAGACACCGGTCAGGTCGGTCACGCCGGGCAGGGTCGGGATGGCGTTGAGCGCCGACAGGCTGGCCAGCTCGGTCGACGCGTCGGAGATGGTGTTGACGCACGGTCCGAGGGTGTCGCTCCACTGCGCCTGCACGCGCCCGTTGAGCACACCGGCCTTGACCAGTGTGTCCAGCGGCGACGACGGCGGGTTGATACCGCCGGTGCGCGGTTCGGCGTTGTTCGGGGGTGCGGTCTGCGCGAGCGCGCCCGGCGTCTGCGGGCTCGCGCCCTGCACGGCGATGCCGCCGGGGGAGGCCTGCGCGATCGACTTCTCGAAGGCCAGGTAGGCCTCGGAGTTCGCCTGCGCGCTGGCCAGCCCGAACCCGAGCTCCACGGCCGACTGCTTGGGCAGCTTGTCCTCGGCCCCCGGGATGATCGACTTGGTCGGTGCCGAGTTCGGCAGCAGCCGGACCACCGCCAGGCCGGTGCCGGCGTCGGCGACCGCGTGCCCGAGCGGCTGCGGGCCGACCGGTGCGGACGGGGGCGGGGCCGTCGGGCTGGCGGGTGGCGGTACCGGCGTCGTGGGCACCTGGGCCGCCGCGGGGCCCGCGGCCAACACCAGCACGGAAGCCACCGCGGGCACCGCCAGCACGGCGGGCAGACGTCGCTGCATCGTCGGGGTCCTCCTCGTCACGCAGTTCGCTACCAACCAGTAAACGACGCGGGCCCCTGCTGGTGACGCGGGGGTACCCGGTATAGTGGTTCTCGGTCACGCCGCCTTAGCTCAGTCGGCCAGAGCGGTTCACTCGTAATGAACAGGTCAAGGGTTCGATTCCCTTAGGCGGCTCCACCGTAGACGCAGGTCAGGCCCCGTCCAACCACTGGTTGGACGGGGCCTGACGTGTTCGCGGGGCTGGCCCCAGTGGCGGATCCGGTCCTGCGGGGGTGGCGGGAAATACCAGGCCAGGGGGGCGGGGGCGCCGGTAGCGTGCGGGCGTGAACCTCTTCGCTGACGCCATCACCACCGAGGCCGGGTTGCGGGACATCTACGAGGCGCCGGGGCCGAGGGCGGATGCGAAGGTCATCTCGGCCGTGGACGAGTTGGCGCGCGAGTTCGTGGCCTGCTCGACGATGTTGTTCATCGCGAGTTTCGACGCCGACGGCCGGTGCGACGTCACCCCGCGCGGTGGGGCCGCCGGGTTCGTGACGGTGCTGGACACCGGTGAGGTGGTCGTGCCGGACGCCACCGGGAACAAGCGGATCGACACCTTCCGCAACGTCGTGCAGACCGGGCGGGTCGGGTTGATCTTCCTGATCCCGGGCCGGGGGCAGACGTTGCGGGTCAACGGTCGGGCCTGCGTTTCCGCCCGTCCTGAGCTGCTGGAAACCCTTACCGCCGTAGGGAAGCCGCCGCGGGCGGCGTTGGTGGTGGAGCCGGACGAGGTGTACACGCACTGCCCCAAGGCCTTCGTGCGGTCCGGGCTCTGGAAGCCCGACACCTGGCCGGACGCCGTCGCGCAGCCGGACCCGGCGGAGATCGCGCACGCGCACATCGGTGACCCGTCGATCACCGTCGAGGAGATCCGGCAGGACCAGGTCGACAGCCTGCTGTACCGGCTGGCCTAGTCGCGAAACCTGGTTTCCAGCAATACTGGGAAGATGAGCGACATCGAATACGTGCGCATGGTCGCCGAGACCGTGCTCGCGCGGCTCGGCGACCAGGCGGCCGAGTGGCGGCTGCTGTCGGTCGGGGAGGCGCCGGAGCGGGTGTCGCCGTTCCCACTCCCCAAGCCGTTCGGGGATCTACCCCCGTCGCGTGAGCTCCGAGCGACTGTCATGTGGAAGGCGACCGCGACCGGGGCGGCGACCGTGGGCTACTACAACTTCTCCCTCGACGTCCCCGTCCCGCTGGCCGTCGCCGCGATGGCCGACCAGATCCAGGACCACGCGATCGAGGAGAGCTGGGGCGCGGCGCTGCCACCGTGCCCGGACCACCAGCACCCGTTGAGCGTCACCACGATCGACGGCGTCGTCTCCTGGGCGTGCCCGAAAGACCCGCAACACCACTGCGAACCGCTGTTGCCGCGCACCTGAGCATCAGGTGTCGCAAGCGATCCCGTCCTTGTCGCGGTCGAGGGCCGCGCGGTAGCCGGGCTCGCCCCGGTGCATGGGTGCCGCGCCCGCCTTCTTGGCCTCGGCGCAGGACTTGTAGTACGCGCCGCCCTGTTCTGTTGGCGCGGCAACGGGTTCCTCGACCGGTGCCGGTGCTGGCGGCGGGGGCACGACGGGCACCAGCGGTTGGACGGCGCGCTTCGTGGTCACCGGCGTGCTGTCCGAACCGGAGCACGGTGCTCCCCAAAGGCCGAGGGCGGCGGTTTGCGCCACCTGCTGGGCGTCGGTCAACGTCAGCGAAGCCACCGCCGTGGTCTTGGCCATTCCCTTGCTGATGGCCGAAAGTGCGAAGTCCGTTCCGTCCGCGAGTGTCAGGTTACCGACATCGGACAGGTAGACCTGTTGTCCCGCAAGGATTCCGCGCGCGTACTCCTGTGCTGCGGCCTGCCAGCACTCACCGGGAGCCGCGAGGCCGGCCACCACCACCTTCTTGCCCGCCGAGGTCAGGACGGTTCGGGCATCGACGACCTCCGACACCGTGGCTTTCGCCGGCGCGGTTGGTGTCGGCGTCGTGGTCGTGGTGGTCGGCTCCGCGGTTGTGGTCGAGACGGCGGGCGGTGCGCTGCCCACCGGCTCGGCCGCCGTCCGGTCGGTGGCGGCACAGCCCCCGAGCAACGCCAGGCACAGCAGTGACGTGCCCGCCACGGTGGTTCTCCGCGTCGCCATGGGGCTCCCTCCGAACCGGACGGTGTGGGGGGTGCATCGGTGCGTCGGTCACCAAGTGTTACTTGAACATTTAGTAGTCACTCGATCGTCGCAACGTCATCCCTCAATCGCTGAGACGCCGCCGGACCGCGGCGCTGAGCAGGTCGACCGCGACGACGAGCACCAGGACCATCAGGATGTAGGTCGCCATCTGGTCGAACTCGAACAGCTGGATCGACTGGTTGATCAGGAACTCGACCCCGCCCGCGCCGACCAGCCCGAGCACCAGCGACGAGCGCACGTTCACGTCGAACCGGTAGAGCAGCAGACCGACCAGCGACGGCACCACCGCGGGCAGCACCGCGTTCGCCAGCACCTGGACCGCACCGGCGCCGGACACCCGCAGCGCGTCGGCCGGGCCGCTGTCGATCTCGTCCACCGCCTCGGACCAGAGCTTGCCCATCACCCCGACGTTGTGGCAGACCAGCGCGAGCACGCCGGCGAACGGGCCCAGCCCGACCGCGGTGACGAACACCAGGGCGAACACCACGTCCGGCACCGCACGCAGAAACGACATCACCGAGCGCGATAGCTGATACACGACCGGGTGTCGCCCACGTGTGCCGAGGACCGCCAGGACCAAAGCGCCCGGAACGGACAGCGTGGTGCCGAGGAGGCCGATCGCGAGCGTGGTCAGACAGGCTTCCAGGCCGGGTTGGACGACCTCGTCCCAGTCCAGGTCCGGCGGCAGGGCCTCGCCGAGGAAGCGGGCCATCCCGCGCCAGCCGTCGACCAGCGCGCCCGGTGACACCTCGGTCGCCTGCCAGGCCAGCACGTGCGCCGCGCCGAGCACGACCGCGATCACCGCCACGGCCACGTACAGCGGCTTGCGCGCGCGGGCGGGCACCGGGCGGCGGGGGCGCTCGGTCGCGGTCACGCTTCCTCCACTCGGTCCGGCGCGTACAGCGCCTCGATGTCCGAATCGGACAGTGTGGTTCCCCTGCAAGACAACCGGATCTCGCCACCGAGCAGCCCGAGCACCCGATCGGCGTGCCGCCGCGCGAGCTCGGGCTGGTGCAGCACCGCGGCGACGGCGAGACCGTCGCGGTGGGCGAGCTCGGCGAGCAGCGCCATCACCTGCGTCGCCGCGGCCGGGTCGAGCGCGGAGACCGGCTCGTCGGCCAGCAGCACCTTCGCGCCCTGGCAGAGCGCCCGCGCCACGGCGACCCGCTGCTGCTGCCCGCCCGACAGGCGGCCCGCCCGGTCGTGCGCGCGGTCGGCGAGACCCACCCTGTCCAGACAGGCCATCGCGTGTTCACGCAGCTCGCGCGGGAACAGCGCGGGCGCGAGCGAGCGGGACAGCGGCAGTCCCGCCAGCCCGCCCGCGCACACGTTGTCCAGCGCGCTGCGCCTGCGCACCAGGTGGATCTGCTGGAACACCATCGCCGCGGTCCGCCGCGACCGGGCGAGTTCGGTGCCGCTCAGGCCCTTCAGCGACTTCCCCCGGAGGGTGATCTCGCCGCCGTCCGGCTCGGTCAGCCCGATGACGCAGCGCAGCGCGGTGGACTTGCCGGAACCGTTGGTGCCCAACAAGACCACGAGTTCACCCGCGGCCACCGCGAAGTCGACCCCGGCGAGCACGGTGCGGCCGCCGTAGGACTTGCGCAGTCCGCGCACGGACAGCCCGGAGTCCAGGCTGGTGGTCATGGCGCTCCCCATCCAAGGTCGTGTCGGCTGGTGTTCGGGGGACCCGTCGCGGGTCAGACGTCGCCCTCGGTCAGGCCCAGGGTGTCGGCCAGGTCGAAGAGGGGCTGGTAGGTGGACTTGTCCACGGCCACCATCGGGCCCGCCGGGTCCACGTCGAGGAGGGCGCCGACCTTGGCGACCTCGTCCGGCTTCAGCCCGAGCAGCGCCGCGCGCACGGCGTCCTTGAACCTGGCGTCCGTGCTGCCCGCCACGGTGATCGGATCGTTGGGGATCGGGTCGGAGGCCCAGATCTGGCGGAACCGCGACGCGTCGAACTTGCCCGCCGCGGTCGCCGTGGCGAGCTGCTGGGTGTTGATCTCGGCGGCGTCGACCTTGCCGTTGGTCAGGGCCAGCAGCGCCTCCGGGTGGCCGCCCGCGTAGTCCAGCTTCACCGACGCCTTGTCCAGGCCGACCTTCGCCAGCGCCGCCCGGGGGAGGGCGTCGCCGGAGGTGGAACCGGGCTCGGAGAGGGCGAGCGACTTGCCGCGCAGGTCGGCGAGGCTCTGCGCGGGGGAGTCCTTGGGGACGTAGATCCCGGCCTTGTAGCTGGTCAGCTTCCCCTGGGCGTCACCGAAGGAGGCGACCGGCTCGGCGTTGGCGCGGCGGTTGGCGAAGACGAAGCCGAGCGGGCCGAACTGGGCCAGTTCCAGCTTCCCGTTCTGCATGGCCAGCACCTCGGCCGAGTAGTCCTGCACGATCTGCAGCTTCACCGGGCAGTTCAGCCCGCGCTGCAGGGCGCCGGTGAGGACCTGGTAGGCCGGGGTCAGCTTGCCCGGGTCCTCGTAGGGCTCGATGCCAAATCTCACCTCGCCGTTCGGGCACGACGGGTTCCCTTGCGCCGCCGGGTTTTCCGAGCCGCCGCAGGCCGAGATGGCCAGGGCGGCGGCGGCGAGGACGATGGCGATGCGCTTCATGGTGGGGACTCCTAGCAGAGGTCGTCGAGGACGGCGGGGGCGAGGCCGAACGCGGTGGTCATGCCGATGCCGGAGGTCACCGAGACCACGCGGACACCGTCGAAGGGCTGTGCGACAAGGAAGTCCGTCTTGTCCGACGAGGCGTAGACGCCGCGCCAGCGCCGGCGGACGGACAGGGTGGGGACGCCGAGCAGGCGGGCGGTCTCCCGCAGGACCGCGTCGCCGGTGGACTCGTCGTCGAACGGGTCGTGGGTGTGGCCGTAGTGGTGCGTGTCGCCGATGACGAGGTCGCCGTCGGGGCGCTGGGTGAACATCAGGTTCATCGCCACGTCGAGCAGATCCGGGTGCTCGCGGGCGAACCGCTGCCGCACGGCGTCGGCCGACGGGCACGCCAGCAGACCGTCGTAGCGCAGCATCGAGAGTCCGGAGAGGACGGCCGGGCCGAACACCGCTGAGTCTGGTGTGGACACTTGCAGCATCCGCAGCAGGCACCGCTGCACGCCTGCCTCCTCGGCGACGTCGGGCAGCAGCCGGTCGACGTCGTGGCCGACCGCCACCACGACCCGGTCGGCGGTGACCGTGCCGCGCGTCGTGCGCACCTCGCCCGGGCCGACCCCGGTCACCGTGGTGCGCCAGCGGAAGTTGACACCGTGCGCGGCCAGCCACGCGGCGATGGCGGGCACTGCCTCCCGCGGGTCGACGCGCAGGTCCAGCGGCAGCCACGCACCGCTGCTGACCTCGTCGGACACCAGCGGCAGCCGGGCCCGCACGCCCGCCGCGTCGAGCAGTTCGACCTGGTCACCGCGCTGCGCGGCGAACTCCGCTAGCACCGCGACCTCGTCCTCGGCCCGCGCGGCCACGACCGTGCCCGCCTCCGACACCCAGAACCCCGCCTTGGCCGCCAGCGCCAGCCACCGCTCGCGGGCCCGCAGGCCGTACTCCAGCGCACGGCCGTGCTGCGCGGTGAGGCAGATGTGGCCGAAGTTGCGCACCGAGGCACCCACGGCCCGCTCGTCGCGGTCGAGGACCACCACGTCGAGACCGCGGTCGACGGCCTCCGCCGCGTGCGCCAGGCCGACGATGCCCGCGCCGACCACGGCGAGGTCCACGTGCCGGGAGGGGGTTGTCATGGCACAGAAGGTGCGGCTTGGCGCGCGGTGATCGCAAGGTTTGCACGGCACTTGTTTGGACAAGTTTCCACGTTGTTCATCCAGCTCAACGCGAACAGCGGGACAACTTGACAGCGGGTACCCGGGCACTCGTATGGTCAAGTATGTGACCCCACCGCTGCACCTGCGGGTGGCCGACGACCTGCGTGGCCGGATCAGTCGCGGCCAGCTGCCGGTCGGCGCCGCCCTGCCGTCCGAGGCCCAGCTCTGCGAGGAGTTCGCCGCCTCCCGCGGCACGGTACGACAGGCGCTCGCCGCGCTGCGCAACGAGGGCCTGATCGGCGGTGGCCAGGGCAAACCGCCGGTCGTACGGCAGAGTGCGGTCGCCCAGCCGTTCGAGACCTTCCTGTCGTTCACCCGGTGGGCCCGGCAGATGGGCCGGGTACCGGGACAGCGCACCGTCGAGATCGCCCGCCGCGGCGCCAGCCCGGTCGCCGCCGACGCCCTGGGTGTCGACGAGGGCACCCCGGTGGTGGAGGTCCTGCGACTGCGCCTGCTCGACGGCATCCCGACCATGCTCGAGCGCAGCAGTTTCATCGAGCCGGTAGGCAGACTGCTGTTCGACTTCGACGCCGACGGCGGATCGATCTACGAGCACCTGCTCAGCCGCGGCATCGACCTGCGCGCCGCCCGGCACACCATCGACGCCATCGCCGCCACCACCACGGACGCGAACCTGCTCACCATCACCGAAGGCGCACCGCTGCTGCGCGAACGCCGCCGCGCCACCGACGCCGCCGGCACCACAGTCGAATACGGCGACGACCGGTACCGACCCGACCTGGTCACCTTCACCATCGACAACGTCCAGGCGGGTCGAGTGAGCCCGCACATCCTCAAGGAGACCTCGTGACCATCGACCTCGTCGCCCTCGACATGGCCGGCACCACCGTCCAGGAGGGCGGCGCTGTCTACCGGGCACTGGCCGACGCCGTCACCGCAGCCTCCGGCGCACTGGTCCCGGCCGCCGCCATCCACCGCTGGATGGGCGCGGACAAGCGCGAGGCCATCGCCGCCCTGCTCGCCGGCGCACCTGCCGAAGTGGACACCGTGTTCGACGACTTCCGTACCCGACTGGCCGCCGCCTACGAGGCCGACCCACCCACCGCACTGCCCGGCGTCGAAGCCGCCCTGGCTGAGCTACGCGCCCATGGCACCAAGGTCGCCCTCACCACGGGCTTCTCCCGCGACATCGCCGAAGACCTGCTCACCCGCCTGGACTGGAAGATCGGCGACACCATCGACGCCCTGATCACCGTGGACGAAGTAGCAGCGGGCCGACCCGCGCCGTACATGATCTTCCGCGCGATGGAGGCCACCGGCACGCACACCACCAACACAGTCCTGACGGCGGGCGACACGGTGCTCGACCTGCGCGCGGGCACGAACGCTGGTGCCCGGTACGTCGTAGGAGTGCTTACCGGTTCTCAAGACGCCGAGACACTCGGCCGAGAACGACACACGCACCTACTGCCCTCAGTCGCCGACATCCCCCTACTCCCGGGATAATGCAGAGGCAACGCTTCTAATCCCTAATCCCTAATCTTTCAATCTCTAAATGCCGAGCCCGCTGGTACGCAACGCCCGTTACGTTTGTGCTCGATTGGGTGGACTGCCTTCGTGTGGGGGGAGGCGACCGCTAAACTTGACCTGTGGTGGGGATGCCCTTCTCCCCACGCTTTTTCCCCACGCGGTCGCCTAGGGGCCCCACGCGAAGGCAGTCCAGCCAATCGAGCCCTGCTCTTACTCGGGCAGCTCATGGGATGTGCTGCCCTGGGGTCGACGCCACGGGTGGCTCGTAGACATGGGCTGCCCGAGGAAAAGACGGGGGCTCGATCTAGTGAACTCGCTTCGTGCGGGGCCCCTAGAGCACCGCGGTGGAGAGAAAAGGGCAGGTAAGGGCATCCCCACCCACGGCAAGTTTAGCGGCACTCTCCCCCCACACGAAGCGAGTCCACTAGATCGAGCATCCGTAACGGGACTCGCTTTCCAGCGGGGTCGGCCTCACCGCTGCGGCTTGCTGGGGGACGGGACTCACTTGGGTGCCAGCAGGGTCGACCTATCCGCTGCGGTACCAGCGGGGGCTGGGATGCTGTTGCGCACCAGCGGCGGGCGGGCTTTCGCTGCGGTTTGGTGGTGGTGGCGGCGTTCGGGTGCGTTCCAGCGGGCTCGGGATTCTTTGTGTTCTGGTGGCCGAGTAGTGCACCGCCAATTTGAGCGCAGGCCCTATCCCCGCAGTCTGCGCCTTGCCGACCAGGAAGTCGCCAGGACGAAGCCGCATGCCGCGATCGCCCCAATGATCGCGCAGGTCACCCCATATCCCACCGCCGGTTCGCGGACAGTCGCCGTGGAGATGAACAGCCACAGGCAGGCACCGAACAGCGCCCCCAACGGAACAGCGGCGAATGGTGCGGCTGGGCGGCGGAAGCCTCGGCGCAGTGCGCGCATCAGTGACTCGACGTAGGCCAAGGCGAACAGGCCGATCAGCAGGCTGCCTGCGCCCATCACGCTGGCCAGTGGGTGCTCGGTGCGGACCGTGAACTGTTCGGCGGCTTGGGGCCCGATCTGTACCTCGCCGGTCACGGCGCCGCCGACGACCCAGCGGAGTAGGGGGTTGGGCTTGATCGTGGTCTGGAAGGTGCCGTCGGCTTCCGGGGTGACGCCGGGGACGATCATCCGGCCGAGCAGGACGCCGCCCGCGCGGACGGCGAACTGCACCTGCACCTCGCCGTTGGCTTTGCCCGCGACTGTGAACGGCTTGCTGAAGTCCAAGGTCACCGGCGCGTCCGCGGTCTGGCCGTCCAGCACGAGGGTCGAGGGTGGGTGGCGCAGCGTCGAAGGGGCCAGGAAGGCGACCACGATCAGCGTGACTACCGCGATCGCCGCCACGATGCCCGGCCACAGTGGGGACGGGCCGGTCGGGCGCATCAGTTCGCTGGCCGGGCGCAGCTGCTTGCCGCGGAAGTCGGCGGGCTCCAGCGTGCGGGTGCCCTCGCTGGTCATCGCCCGGATCGGTGGGGTGATCACGGTCGGCGCGTCCGGCTGGCGGCTCATCTGCTGTGAGATCGACCCGGTGACCCGTGGTGCCAAGTGGACCGGAACCGCCGAGCGCTCCAGCCAACCCGCGCCGAACACCACCGTGGCTGCGGTGCTCAGGTCGATGGCGAACGCCTCGGCGTCGCGGTAGCGCTGCATCGGCTCGCGCGCCAGGCTGCGCATCACGACCGAGGCCAGCGGCTCGGGCACCCTGGGCAGCGGGGCCGGGTCGCTGAAGATCCGCTGCCGCATCATGCTCACCGCGCCGCGGGTGCGGTCGTAGGGGAGTTCGCCGCAGAGCAGTTCGTAGAGGACTGTCCCAGCCGAATAGACGTCGGCCGCGGGCGTGAGCGCGTTGCCCATCGCCTGCTCGGGTGCGATGTAGGCGGGCGTGCCCAGCACTTCGCCCGCGTGCGTCATCATCGTCGCGCCCTCGCTGACCACCTGGGCGATGCCGAAGTCGGCGACCTTCATCACCCCCGCCGAGGTGAAGAGCAGGTTCTTCGGCTTGACGTCGAGGTGCAGCACGCCCGCCGCGTGCGCGGCGTGCAGTCCGCCGAGCATCGCCAGCGCGATCGCGCACGACTGCTCACCGGTCAGCCCGGCGCCGTGGAAGCGGCTGTGCACGGTGCCGCCGTCGAGCTTCTCCATCACCAGCAGGTTGTCCCGGCCGGTCTGCACGTAGTCGTAGACCGGCACGATGTGCGGGTGGTCCAGGCTGGCCAGCACCCGTGCCTCGCGGTCGAACCGCGCGTTGACGTCCGGGTCGCCGACCAGGTCGGCGGGCAGCTGCTTGATCGCCACGTGCCTGCCCAGGGACCGGTGCACGCCCTCGAACACCACCCCCATGCCGCCGGAGCCGATCTTCTGGCCGACGCTGTACTGCGGCAGTGCCGCGGCGAGCCCGGCGGGCGCGGTCATCCAGGCCACCTCTGGGTGTTGCGTTGGGTGCGCTGGTCGACGGTCTCGCCATCGATCAGCTGCGTGGTCATGCCGACGGTGTGGCCGTCGGCGGGCACCTCGGGCGCGGGCGGCACCGGGTGCGGGGTCAGGAAGCCGAGCACCATAGCGATCGCCGCGGCGCCGAGCACGATCGGGATCTCCACCTCGGGCTCGGGCGGCACCAGCCGCAGCACCGACAGCGTCACCACCGCGACCAGCCCGGTGCCGAAGCCCGCGGGCAGGAACCGCAGCGAGCGGCGGAACCGGTTCGGCGAGAGGCGGTGCCGGGCGAGACCGATGAGGACGGTCGCCCAGATGAGCGCGGTGAGCCCGAGCATCACCAGGCCGAACACGCCGTAGACCGACCACACCGTGCCGCGCACGTCGGCGACCGTGCTGGCGGTGCCGAGCACCTGGCGGTCCTCGGAGAGCAGCTCCACCGAAGTCGGCAGCAGGCCGATGGCCTGGCCCTCCAGGTCGCGCACGTCGAGCGGGAACGTCCGCACGACCCGCGAACCGGCCGGGACGTCGAACGGGAGGGTGGTGTCGTAGGCGAAGAAGGTCAGCGCGAGCGCCACCCCGGAGATCCGCACCAGCTGGACCTTCTGCGGCTTGGTGCCCCGGTTCACCGCCGTGATCGAGACCTCGGCGGGCTTGGTCGGGACCAGCTCGACGGTGCGGTCGGTGATGTCCTGACCGTCCAGGGTAACCGTCACCCTGAGTGGATCGTCGGCGTCCTGGGCGGCTGCGGGGGTCGCACCGAGGACCAACGCGGCGGTCACGAGGGCAACCGCGGCGGCGATGAGACGTCCCATGGGTAAAACTCCTGGTTGAGCAGGGCCCGATCGAGGCGGAATGCTACAGCGAGTCGGTGCTCATCCGGAGCGTTCCGGCTGACCGGGGTAATGAACAGGGGTAGGGGTCGTGCGCACTGTTGGACGCTTAGCGGGCTTGGTCGTTGCGGCGGCCGCCGGGTTCCTCGTTCTCGTGCCCGCGACACCGGCCGCCGCGCAGTCGGTGCTCAGCCTGGGCATCAGCCCGACCTCCGGGCCCGCGGGCAGTTCTTTCACGATCACGTGGACGCTCGCCTCGCCGCGCTACTGCAGCTCGATCAACTTCAGCTGGTCGCTGGGCACCATCCCGTCGGTGACCACCGGTGGCAAGAGCACCGGGACCATCCGGGTCACCGCGCCCGCCACGGCCAAGCCCGCCACCTACCCGATCAACGCCGTGTGCGGCGGCGACTACGGCGCGATCACCCGGTTCACCGTCACGACCACGCCGACCACGACCACCACGGTCCCGCCGACCACCACGACGCGACCCCCGACGACCACCACGACGCCGCCGGTCACCACTGTCCCGCCGGTCACCACGACGACGCGCCCGCCGGTCACCACCACCACGACGACCCGCCCCGGGGTCACCACGACCACGACCCCGCCGACGACCACGACGACCGGGACCACCCCGCCGACCACGACGGACACCACGACCACCACGCCGCTACCGACGCTGACCACCACGCCCACGGTGATCACCGACGAGAAGCCGGTCGAGGGTGGCCTCAAGCTCGACCGCAAGAGCATCCGCCCGGGTGACCCGCTGTCGGCCTCGGGCCAGGGGTGCGAGCCCAACCGGACGGTGCTGTTGACCTCCAGCGGCGAGAAGGTCGGCGCGACCACGTCGGACAGCACCGGCGGGTTCACCGCGAAGGTGGAGTTCAGCAAGGTCAAGCCCGGTCGGCACACCGTCACCGCCGACTGCGGCGTGGTGCTCACCGGCGCCGTCGACCAGCTCGTCACCAGCTCGACCGGCGGGAACTCCACGACCCTGGTCGTGCTGGTGTTCTTCGTGCTCGCCGGGGCGGCGCTAATCCGGGTCGCCTAGGGCGGCGGCCACCGGTGGCGTGACGGTCATCCGGCTCGCCACGTCGCCGTAGCGCCGCCTGATCTCCGCGGCTGCTGCCGCGGGGGAGCCCACGACGGCGAAGGTGTTCAGCACGTCGTCGTCGATCAACGCGGTCATCTCGTCCCACTGTCCGCGTTTGGACAGTGCGTTGAGGTCGTCCTGCAGCTCGCCCCAGCCGTGCAGCTCAAGAACACCGCGGTAGGCGGGAGTGGAACCGTAGAACGCGATCTGCTTGCGAACCTCGGTTATCGCACCCGCCAGCTCAGCCTCGGTAGTTCCACTTGCGACGAATGACGGTCCACTGATCTCGAAGCCGTCGAGTGTCTTACCCACCTTGGCGCGACCGCGTTTCACCGCCGGTAGCGTTACCTCGCGCAGGTAGCGCTCAGTGGAAAAGCCATGGCAGAGCAGGCCGTCTGCGACCTCCCCGGCCACTTCGGTCATCCGCTCGCCCACGGCCGCGAGGAAGATCGGCGGGTTGCCGTGCGTGTTCGGGCCGGGGTTGAAGAACGGCGTCATGAGCGTGTGCGTGTAGTACTCGCCGAGGAAGCGCAGCCGCTCACCGGTCTCGAACGCCTCCCAGATGGCCCGCACGGCCAGCACGAACTCACGCATCCGGGCCGCGGGCGCCGACCACGGCATCCCGAACCGCTTGGTGATGTGCGGCTTGACCTGCGACCCCAGCCCGAGGACGAACCGACCGCCGGAGAGCAGCTGCAGGTCGTTGGCCTGCACCGCCACCGTCATCGGGTTGCGCGCGAAGGCCACCGCGATCCCGGTGACCACCTCGATCCGCTCGGTCCGCTCGGCCGCGACGGCCGCCCCGATGAACGGGTCGATCTGGGTCTCGGCGATCCACGCGCCGTCGTACCCGGCCCGTTCGGCGGTGGCCACCGCGTCGGCGGCCTCGGTAACGGTCGCGGCGTAGCCGCCGGAGTCGAGCCTCATACGAGCCGAGATTACTGTGGGGCGATGCCGATGTTCTCGTTCGAAGGCAAGATCCCCCGGGTCGATCCGGGGGCGTGGATCGCCCCGACCGCCACCCTGATCGGTGACGTGACGGTCGAGGCGGGGGCCTCGGTCTGGTACGGGGTGGTGATCCGCGCCGACTTCGGGCCGGTGGTGATCCGCGCGGGTGCCAACGTCCAGGACAACTCCGTCATCCACACCAACGTCAACGGCTGCGAGATCGGCCCGAACTCCACCATCGGCCACCTGTGCGTGGTGCACGACTGCACCGTCGGGGCCCAGGCGCTGATCGGCAACGGCGCCACGGTCCAGGACGGCGCCGTGATCGGCGAGCGCGCGCTGGTCGCGGCTGGTGCGATGGTGGGGCCCGGGAGCGAGATCCCGGCGGAGGTGGTGGCCATGGGCGTCCCGGCCAAGCGGCTGGTCCCGCTCGAGGGCACCCCGAAGATCTGGGTCGACCACAACGCCGCGATCTACCAGGAGCTCGCGCGCAGGCACTCGGTCGGGACACGAGAGGTAGGAACGCGAGAGATCGGCACGGAAGAGGTAGGAACTGAAGAGGTGGGAACGCGCGAGGTCTGAAGTGAAGCCGGTGCCCGGCACCGCCATGGGTGGGCAGTGCCGGGCACCGGAAGTCTGGACCTCGAGGGTTGTGCCCCCGGTGTCTGCGCGCTCAGTGGCTGCGCGGGCGACCGGTACAAGAAAATATGCCGTGCTTCACTAGCCGCACCTCATCCGAACGGGGTATCAAGTTTCCTTATGGCCGAACTCGAGCTTCGACACCTGCGGGCGATCTGCGCGATCGCGGAGGAGGGCAGCGTGTCCAAGGCGGCCATCCGGCTCGGCGTGACCCAGCCCGCGCTCACCGCGCAGCTGCGGTCCATCGAGCGGCTGGTCGGCGGGGAGCTGTTCCGCCGCTCCTCCAACGGCAGCGTCCCCACCGAACTGGGACGCAGCGTGGTCCGCTCGGCCCGCGTGGTGCTGGAGGACATGTCGGCGCTGCTGGCCTCGGCGCGCACGCACACGCAGAACCCGCACGAGGCGCCACTGGTGGTGGCCTCCAGCCCGATGCTGTTCACCAGCGCGCTGATCGCCGAGCTGCGGGCCTGGATCCGCTGCTCGGAGCTGCGCACCGAGATCGACTCGTCCGGGCCGGCGCTGCTCGACCTGATCTCGTCCAAGCAGGCCGACCTGGCGGTGTTCGAGCGGTTCGAGGGCATGGAGCACCGCCAGCTGCGCGACGTCGAGGTGCGCACCATCGTCGAGGAGCCGCAGTTCGTCGCGTTCAGCTCGGACAGCCCGCTGGCCGTCCAGGAGGAGGTCGACCTCGCCGACCTGGCCAACCTGGACTGGGTCGTGCCACCACCGGACCAGGACACGATGCGGCTGGGCTTCCGCGAGGCCTGCGAGAAGGTCGGCTTCACCCCGCGGATCACCCACCACGTCACCGAGGGCCGCACCGCGATGGCCCTGGCCGCCGCGGGCGCGGTCTGCCTGGCCCAGCCCGCGTCGCTGAGCGGCCCGGGCTTCGTGATCCGCCCACTGCGCGGCGCCGTGCTGCGGCTCCCGGTGGTCCTGGTGATCCGACTCGACGGCGTCCTGGGCGGCCGCAAGCACGAGGTCTTCGCCTGCGTGGCGCATGCCTACCGGTCGATCGTCGACCGGAACCCGACGTACGCGCAGTGGTGGGCCGAGCACCCGGAGGCGCACACGGAGGTCGACGCCGCCCTTGCCCTACCGCGCCCCACCAGACCTTCCTGACCAGCGCTCACGCACTCCCGGTCCGACATCCTCAGTCAGACCGGCTGGACAGAACATTGACAGATCCCACTTCGAGCCCCTCGTCCACTGCCGGTCCGGCATTGTCGCCAGCGCGCCGTACGCCGCACGCCTGACCCGCCCGCCCGGTCCAACCAGGTAGCAGGCGACGCGCACCACCCGCTCCCGGCGGGTCGGTTCCCGACGGGTCGACCAGGTGGAGACGAGCACGTGTCCGAGCAAGCGGAACCGAGACCGACCGCGTCAGGCGCCCCCGTCGAGGCCGAGCACCCAGCTCCCAGCCTGGTGCGGGACATGTACTGGGTGGTGCCGCTGCTGTCGGCGACGCTCGTCGTGACGGTCATCTTCTTCTACGACCTGGGCTGGGGCGCCAGCGTCGCGCAAGTGCTCAGCTTCCCGTTGGGGGTCGCGGGATTCGTCGCCTCGCTCCTGGTGGTCCGCCACAAGGATCTCGTCGGACCGCTCGTGCGCAAGCCGAACCAGGCCCGCCGGGTGAGCGCGCTCGTCGCCGTCGCGGTCCTGCTCGCCGGATCGCTGACCGCGTTCGGGCTCTGGCGGTTCGGCGGCTGGGGTGGTTGGTCGGGCAAGGTCAGGATCGGGGTCAACGGTGAGCTCCCCGGGTGGAGTTTCCCCGGCGGCGGCCACGGTGACCTGGTCGGGTTCGACGTCGACGTCGCCAAGTCGCTCGGGAACGGGATGGACTTCGAGGCCGTGCTCGTCCCGCTCGGCACCGGTAGCCGGGAGGAGGCGCTGGACAGCGGTCTGGTGGACATGGTGGTGGCCAACTTCTCGATCACCGACGATCGGGAGAAGCTGTACGACTTCTCCGGCCCGTACTTCCAGGACAAGCCGGGCGTGATCCTGCACAAGGGCAAGCAGGCGCAGCGGATCGAGGACCTCAAGGGGTCGGTCGTCTGCGTCCCGGCCGGGGCCCGGGCCGCCGAGCGGTTCGGCGCGCAGCTGCCGGACCTGCAGGTGACGCCGGGAAACGGGCTGGCGGACTGCATGCAGAAGTTCTGCCTCGGGCGGGACGCGGTCACCGCGGTGTCCACCGACGCGGTGATCTTGCAGGCGTACCTGCCGAACTGGAGCTGTCGCGATCAGATCGATGGTGTCCAGGTGCTTCCCGGCGACGAGTACTACGGCGTCGGGCTGCCGCGGGACAGCTCGCCCGGGCTGTGCCGGGCGGTCAGCGACGCCCTGCGCCGGTTCGTCCAGCGTGGGTGGGACGACAGCTACGAGAAGCACCTGCACGGGATCGACAAGCGGGGCAGGCGGCCGAGCCTGCTCCCGAGCTCGCGGTGTGACGACCGCGAGAGCTGAGCGGTCAGGTCCGGTTTGGACGGAGGGTCCAGACGACGGTCATCTCGGCTGTGGTGACGCCCTCGGCGTTGCGGATGGTGCATTCGACGGTGAACTCCGGGCGGGTGCCCGCGTCCAGTTCAGCGACCACCTGCGCCGCCGGGCGGGTCAGCACGGCCTCGGCGGTGAGCGGGCCCAGGGCCAGCTTCTTGTAGCGGATCTCCGACCGCACGACCAGGGGCGTCGCCCGGCCCATCTCGGCGGCGAACGACGCCAGCCCGACCGCGCCCGAGGCGGTCTCGGCCAGGCCGAACACGACCGCCGCGTGCGGTCCGCCGACGTGGTTGCGCTGGCCCTCGACGTCGGGCAGCGAGCACACCACCCGGTCGGCGGCGATCTCGGTGAACTCCACGCCCGCGGTGGCGACCCACGGGACGGTCTTCTTCATCGCCTCGGCGACCCAGTCGAGAGTGCTCATGCGCGCCACATTACTCGTCGGTAACTTGCGGTCGTCAAGGTGTAGGATCTCCCCGAGTCGTGACTGGCGTGTGCGGGTGGACGTGAACCACCGGGGAGCGACGAGAGCGGATGCGGCGCCGGACGCCTGGGTGCCCCCGGCCTGCCGCCGCACGCTCTGAGAGGACGCCATGCACCAGCCCGCCATCCCGCACCTCGCCGCCGCCGACCCCGACGTCGCCGCCCTGGTCGAGGGCGAGGCCCGCCGCCAGTACGAGAAGGTCCGGCTGATCGCCTCGGAGAACTACGTCTCCGCCGCCGTGCTCGAGGCCACCGGCACCGTGCTGACCAACAAGTACTCCGAGGGCTACGCGGGCAAGCGCTACTACGAGGGCCAGCTGTACGTCGACCAGGTCGAGGCGCTGGCCATCGCGCGCGCCAAGGACCTCTTCGGGGTCGAGCACGCCAACGTCCAGCCCTACTCCGGCTCGCCCGCCAACCTGGCCATCTACCTCGCGCTGGTCAACCCCGGCGACAAGGTCATGGGCATGGCGCTGCCCGCGGGCGGCCACCTGACCCACGGCTGGGGCGTCTCGGCCACCGGCAAGTGGTTCGACGCGGTGCAGTACGGCGTCCGCAAGGACACCGGCCGGGTTGACCTGGACGAGGTGCGCGAGCTGGCGCTGGCCGAGCGGCCCAAGCTGATCTTCTGCGGGGGCACCGCGATCCCGCGCACGATCGACTTCGCCGGGTTCGCCGAGATCGCCCGCGAGGTCGACGCGGTGCTGGTGGCCGACATCGCGCACATCGCGGGCCTGGTCGCCGGCGGTGCCCACCCGTCGCCGGTCGGGCACGCGCAGATCATCTCCACCACCACGCACAAGACCCTGCGCGGCCCGCGCGGCGCGATGCTCATGTCCGACGCCCAGTACGCCAAGCCGCTGGACAAGGCGGTCTTCCCGGGGCTGCAGGGCGGTCCGCACAACCACACCACCGCGGCGATCGCGGTGGCCCTCGGCGAGGCGGCCCAGCCCGGCTTCCGCGACTACGCCGCGGCCATCGTGGCCAACGCGCGCGCCCTGGCCGAGGCGCTGGTCGAGCGCGGGTTCGACCTGGTCTCCGGCGGCACCGACAACCACCTGATCCTGGTCGACCTGGGCAACAAGGCGGTCGCGGGCAAGCCCGCGGCGCGCGCCCTCGACCGGGCGGGCATCGAGCTCAACTACAACTCGGTGCCGTTCGACCCGCGTAAGCCGTTCGACCCATCGGGCATCCGGCTCGGCACCGCGGCGATCACCACGCGTGGTCTCGGTGTCGACCAGATGCCACGTCTGGCGGAATGGATCGACCGGGCGATCGCTGCTGGTGACGAGGCCGAGACCGACGCGATCGCCGCCGAGGTCCGTGAGCTGCTCGCCGGGTACCCCATGCCTGGGTGGTCCTGACCTGCGGGAATAGTGGGAACGACCCCGGCGCTGGGAACGGTGCCGGGGTTTTTTTCACTGTGAGCGGGGTCGCAGGTTATTGGGTTGCGATCCGTCACCCGGTCGGCGCATGCTTGTATCGAACAACTAATTGGATGATGCAAGCAACTCGGGAGGTCCAGTGGTCGCGCCAGACATCGACGCCGCGGCAACCGGCCTCACCGCGCAGGACATCGAGCACGGGCAGCGGCTCGCCTCGGTCCTGTTCGCCTTCGGCAAGCAGCAAGCGACCATCGCCGCGCGGATGAGCAAGGTGGGGATCGACCGCTCATCGATCGTGCTGCTCAAGAACCTCGTGGCGCTGGGCCCCAGCCGCTCCAGCGCACTCGCCGAGGCCATCCACTCCGACCCGTCGACCGTGAGCCGCCAGGTGGCGACCCTGGTCAAGGACGGGCTGGTGGAACGACGCGCCGACCCCGAGGACGGCCGGGCCAGCCTGCTCGCCGTCACCGAGGCCGGGACCGCGCTGCTCACCGAGCAGCGCGCCCGGATGGCGCTGTCCCTCGCCCGCATGGTCAGCCACTGGGACCCCGCCGACCTGGACACCTTCGTGGTCCTGTTCGAGCGCTTCCTGGCCGACCACGCCAACTACCTGCCTACGTTCATCACCGAATGCGCGGCCTTCGCGCGTTCCGAAGGGGGAAAGTAATGTCAGCTCCGGTTTCGGATGCCGCACCCGGGCAGCTGAGTCACCGGCAGATCCTGACCGTGCTCTCCGGGCTCATGCTGGGCATGCTGCTCGCCGCGCTCGACCAGACGATCATGGCCTCGGCGATGAAGACGATCGCCGACCAGCTCAACGGCCAGACCATCCAGGCGTGGGCCACCACGGCCTACCTGATCACCGCCACGATCTCCACCCCGCTCTACGGCAAGCTCTCCGACATCTTCGGGCGCAAGCCGATGTACCTCACCGCCATCTCGTTCTTCCTGGTCGGCTCGGTCCTCTCCGGCATCGCGAACTCGATGTACGAGCTGGCCGCCTTCCGCGCCGTGCAGGGGCTGGGCGCCGGTGGCCTGATGTCGCTCGCGCTGGCGATCATCGCCGACATGGTGCCGCCGCGGGAGCGCAGCAAGTACCAGGGCTACTTCATGGCCGTCTGGGGTCTGTCCAGTGTGGCCGGTCCGGTCGTCGGCGGCGCCTTCGCCGGCATGGACCACTTCGCCGGTCTCGAGGGCTGGCGCTGGGTGTTCCTGCTCAACGTGCCGATCGGCATCGTCGCGCTGATCGTGGTCGCCCGCTACCTCAACGTCCCGCACCGCCGCGTGCCGCAGCGGGTGGACTACTGGGGCGCCATCGCGCTCACCATCGGCCTGGTGCCGCTGCTGATCGTGGCCGAGCAGGGTCGTGAGTGGGGCTGGGACTCCGGCCGCGCGCTGGCCATGTACGCCATCGGCGTGATCGGCCTGGCCGCGTTCATCTACATCGAGCGGAAGATGGGCGACGCCGCGCTGCTGCCGATGCGCCTGTTCCGCAGGCAGACCTTCGCGCTGACCAACGTGGTCAACTTCGTGATGGGTGTCGGCATGTTCGGCATGATGATGTCGCTGCCGCTCTACCTGCAGATCGTCAAGGGCGCCTCGCCCACCGAGTCCGGTCTGATGACGCTGCCGATGACCTTCGGCATCCTCGTCGCCGCGCTGGGCAGCGGGCAGCTGATCGCCAAGACCGGTCGCTACCGGATCTACCCGATCATCGGCCTGGGCGCGACCACGGTGGCGCTGTTCCTGTTCAGCCAGATCGGCGTCGACACCCCGGTGTGGTCGGTCATGCTGATCATGGTGCTGGCCGGCATCGGTCTCGGCCTGTGCATGCAGACCCTGATCCTGGCGATCCAGAACGACGTGCCGGTCAAGGACATGGGGGTGGCGACCTCCTCGGCCACCTTCTTCCGGTCCATCGGTGGCACCGTCGGCACCGCGGTCTTCCTCTCGATCCTGTTCAGCGTGGTCGGCGACCGGATCGCCGACGCGTTCGCCTCGGTCCGCACGGACCCGGCGTTCCTGGCCGCGCTGCAGGAGAACCCGCAGTTCGCCCAGAGCCTGGGCGGCGGCGCCGGGATCGACCTGAACAACACCGCGTTCCTCAACACGCTGGACCCGACCCTGGCCCGCCCGATCCTGAGTGGCTTCGCCAACTCGCTGGACACGGTGTTCCTGGTCGGCAGCCTGGTGACCCTGGTGGCGTTCGCGCTGATCTGGTTCCTCAAGGAGACCCCGCTGTCGGACAAGTCCGGCATCCAGCGGGCGGCCGACGAGCACGCCGCGACCGAGAAGGCCGAGGCCCCCGCTCCGGTGGCCATGCACTGACGGTCTCGCTGTCGAAGCGGCCCCGCACTCCTCTCGGAGTGCGGGGCCGTTTGTCTTGTCCGGACGGTCACACGCGGACGGTGAGGCTCGCGGTGTAGCCGCTCGTGCTGCCGGCGACCGCGGCGAGCTGGGTGTCGTGGCCGTCGCTGAACACGTTGTCCGTGTCCAAAGAGGACCGAGCGAGGTTGCGGACGCTCTGGCTGTACCCGTCGGTCGCGTACACCTTGGTGCAAACGTCCTCCGGTAGGGCCAACTGCGTCGTCTTGGTGGGGTTGCCCGCTTTCGTGGCCTCGACCAGGCTCGGGTAGACCTCGAAGTGGATGTGCGGCCACCGGCCGGAGTACGCGGCGGGGAAGATGCTCGTGAACGTGACTTTCCCTTGTGCGTCGGTCTCTTGCACGCCGCGCAGGTAGTTCTCGTTCGTGACGCCCTGGGAGTACAGCGAGTACTTGCCGTCGATGTCGCAGTGCCACAGGTAGACCGCCGCTCCCGACATGGCCGCGCAGCCCTTGCCCGAGTCGAGGATGGTGAGCTCGATCGTCAGCGGCACCCCCTTGGCGGTGGTGCTGGAGGTGCCGAAGCTGCTGCGGATGTCGCCGCGCACGATCCCGCTCTCGGTGAGCACGTTCGGCCCGTTCGACCCGTCGCCCGGGTAGGGGCCCGCGGTTTCCTGTGGGGTCTCTTCCCCGCAGGCAGCGGCCGCCCCGGTTGTCGTGGTGCCCGCGGCGGATGTCCCGGGCGGGCTCGACCCGGTCTGGTCCGCGGTGGCGCAGCCGGTGAGCACCGCGAGGCCGGTGCCGCCGAGCAGGGTGAGCAGGCGGCGCCTGCCGAGCGTGGCGAGGTCGAAGGCGAGCCCGCGGTCGTGATCGGCGATCTGAGTCATGTCACCCATGGTCGGACGATTGCCTGGGTGAGGGCTGTGCACTCGCTGTGTCATCCTGTTGGGCGACATCTCGGGGGGTGATCGATGCGCGTCGTGCTGGGGATCTTCACCGCTGGGGGACTGATCATCGCGCTCGCGCTGTCCATCGGGGTGGCGCGTGACCAGGCGCGACCGCCGACCCCGGCCACCAGCGCCACCGTCGCCCCGGCCCGGTGCGGGTCGGCGGACGGTCCCGTGACCCTCGCGCTGCCGCCCGCGGCGTTCGCCGAACGCGTCGAGGGCGCCTGGGCGCGGGTGGAGAACTGGCTGGTGAGCAACGCGCCCGCGACCGCGGCGGCGTGGAACCGGCCCGCCACCACAGCCGAGCTGATCACCCTGCAGCGCGACCTGGGCAGCCCGCTCCCGTCGGAGTTGGTGATCACCCTGACCCGGCACAACGGCGCGCGCGCCGACGGGTTCACCCTGCCGCCGTCGTACCGGCTCATGTCGGCGGGGGAGATCCTCACCACCGCCGTGGCCATGTGCGAGGAGGGCACCGACTGGCGCGCGGGCGACGTCCCGTTCGCCAAGGACGACAAGGGCGTGATCTACCTGCGCGGCGGCGGCCTCTACCGGTACCCGACCGGCCACCGGTACGCCGGGAACCTGGTCGAGCTGGTCGAACGAGCCGCGGACCGCCTCGAGGGCGGCAGCGAGAGCGACTACCGCCCGGACGTCGACGCCCTCGGCACGCTGCGCTGGGTCCACGAGTGACCGCGCGCCCCACGCCGGGACCCGGCGCGGGGCGTTGAGCCTGCCCGGTCAGTCACCGGGCACGGCTCGGCACACCGCCTGGGGCGGCTCAGTGCATCGTGAGACCGGACTCCTTGAGCCGGTCGTAGGACCGGTGGATCTCGGCCTCGGCCTCGGCCCGCCCGACCCAGCTCGCGCCCTCGACGCTCTTGCCCGGCTCCAGGTCCTTGTAGACCTCGAAGAAGTGCTGGATCTCCAGCCGGTGGTACTCGGCCAGGTGGTGGATGTCGCGCAGGTGCTCGGTGCGCGGGTCGTGCGACGGGACGCAGAGGACCTTGTCGTCCCCGCCCTTCTCGTCGGTCATCCGGAACATGCCGATCGCGCGGGAGCGGATCAGGCAGCCGGGGAACGTGGGCTCCTGCACGAGCACCAGCGCGTCGAGCGGGTCACCGTCCTCGCCCAGGGTGTTCTCCACGTAGCCGTAGTCGGCCGGGTACTGGGTCGCGGTGAAGAGGGTGCGGTCGAGCTTGATGCGCCCCGTCTCGTGGTCCATCTCGTACTTGTTGCGATTCCCCTTGGGGATCTCGATGGTGACGTCGAATTCCACGCCGTTCCTCGCTCCTCTTCGCCTTCTTCGCTACGCCACTAGTGTGGACCACGGCGTCTCCCCGGCCCGCACCGATACCGCGAGCGGGTGGTGTGACGTTCGCCAGCGGCCATGGGGAGGAACCGGCGTGCCCGAGCAGGACCCGACCGTCCGGCAAGATCGGGAAGCGCTCCCGCCGCAACCTGGTGACCAGGACAAACGTCTTACCGGTGTGCCCGACCACAACCCGGCATGGCCGACCGACGACGGCACCGGCTGGCCCACCGCGGACGACGACGAGACCACCCGCCCGAGCGGCGCCGAGCCACCCGTTGGTGCGGGCCCGGCGTTACGTGACGAGACCCACGTCCGGCGACCGGCCGACACGCCCGAACCCGGGTCCACCCGCTCGGGTGAACCTGGCGACGACGGCGAGACCACGGTCCGCGACCCGGCCCGCCCGACCGCCCGGGCTGAGCGCGGCGATGCCCGGGCCGGCGATGCTCGGGCCGGCGGTGTCCAGTCCGGTGGGCGCGGTGGTGTCGGACCGGGTGGTGCCGGGCGTGGCAGTGGACCCAGTGGAGTCCAGCCCGGCGGTGGACCGAGTGGGGTTCAGCCCGGCGGTGGACCGAGTGGGGTTCAGCCTGGCGGTGGACCGGGTGGAGTCCAGCCCGGCGGTGTCGGACCCAGCGGTGTCGGACCAGGCGGTGTCGAGGCCGGTGATCCGGAGCAGACCGTGCGCGGCTCTGCCCAGCGCCCGGAGCGCGTCGGGTCGGGCCAGGCGGACGCGGCCAAGGTCGACCAGCGACCGGTCCCCGGTGGCGACACCACCATTCCCGCGCCCAAACCGCAGGTCCGCGCGCCATCGGCGCCCGGCCGCCCGAACACACCGGGCCCGGCCGCAGGCGCTGCCAAGGTGCCACCCGGCCCGCCGCCCGCGGGCCGCCCGCCCGGCTCGGGAGCCGCTGTACCCGTGGGAACCCGCGTGCCCGGTGCCGCCCCGAACCAGGGGCCAGGCCGACCGGGAGACCCGAGCAGGCCACCTGCCCAGGGACCTCGTTCGGGCACCGCTGCCAACCCACTGGCTGCCAACCCACTGGCTGCCAACCCACCCGCCGTCGGCCCGCCGGGGGATCCCGCGCAGCACCCTGCCGCCGAACTCGGGCGTGGCCCGCGTCCCGCACAGGCTGGTGGCCCCGGCGACCAGACCCAGTCCTTCAAGGCTGGCGGCCCGCGCAGGCCACCGGGACATGGCGGCCCGAACCGGCCGCAGACCGGCGTTCTCGCCCAGCCGGGAGACCGGAACCGGCCCCCCACAGGTGTTCCCGGCCAGTCCGCCGACCCGAGCGGGCCGCCTGCTGGTGGTCCCGCTCTGCCTGGTGACCCGAGCCGGCCTGCCGCTGTTGCTCCCGGTCTGTCCGGTGATCCGAGCCGGCTGCCTGCCGGGGGCCCCGGCCTGTCTGGCGACTCCCATCGGCCTTCGGTCGGTGGGCCAAGCCGGCCCGGTGATCCGAGTCGGCTGCCTGCTGGAGGCCCTGCGCCGTCGGGTGATCCGAATCGGCCGCCTGCTGGTGGCCCCGGCCAGGCCGGTGATCCGAGCAGGCTGCCCGCAAGTGGCCTCGGCCTGTCTGGCGATGCCCATCGGCCTGCCGCTGGTGGCCCTGGCCAGGCCGGTGATCCGAACCGGCCGCACGCTGGTGGTACCGCGCAGCCTGGTGATCCGAATCGGCAGCCCGGTCAGCCGGGTGATCTCGACCGGTCGGCCGGCGGTGGTGCCGGCACCTCGAGAGATCCGAACCGGTCACCCGGTGGTGCGGGTCAGCCCGGTGGGCCGAATCGGCCGCCGGTCGGCGGTCTCGCTCAGGCGGGCCCGAACCGGCCGGGCGGCGGCCTCGGTCAGCCCGGAGCCGCCGGTCAGCCCAGTGGCCCTGGTCAGCCCAGTGGCCCTGGTCAACTCGGTGGTCCTGGTCAACTCAGTGGTGCCAACCAGGCGGGTGGTCCTGGTCAGGCCGGTGGTCCTGGCAGGCCCGGTGGTCCCGGCCAGGCCGGTGGCCCGAATCGGCCCGCCGGTCAGCCGGGTGGTCCGAATCGGCCCGGTGGGCCGCACACCGGTGCGCCGCTCGGCGGGCCGCAGCCTGGTGGATCGCAGCCTGGCGGGCCGAACCAGGGCAGGTCGGGGCAGGTGTCCGAGCGGACGCAGGTCATCAACGTCGCCGCCATCAGTCGGGAGCCGACTCCGGTCCGCCCGCTCGGCGCCGACGGTGTCGGCGCGCCCGGGCCGGTGTCCGGCAGACCGGACCAACCGCCCACCGCCCAACCCGCCGCCGCCCAACCCCCCACCTCGGCCACCCCGAGCGTCGGCACCCAGGAGCCCGGACCGCGCCGACGTCCGCGCAAGAGCCTGCTCACCGCGGCCGTCGTGGCGGTGATCCTCGGGCTCACCGCCGCCGTCATGTGGGTCCCCGGGCTCAAGGCCAAGCTCGGCATCACCCCCGCCGCGGTCGAGGTGGCTATCGCGCCGCCAGCGCCGCCGGTGCAGTTCACCCCGACGCTCAAGGGGCCGGGCGCGGACATCCCCGCGCCCACCGCCGCCGGGGTGGCGGCGGCGCTGGCCGGACCGGTGGCCGACCCGGCGCTGGGCACCCTCACCGGAACCGTCGTCGACCCGGCGACCAACCAGGTGCTCTTCGCCCAGAACGCCGAGACCACGCTCGTCCCCGCGTCCACCACCAAGGTGCTCACCACGGCCGCCGCGCTGCTCGCCCTGCCGCACGCCGCGCAGCTCTCCACAAAGGTCGTGGCGGGGGACAAGCCCGGCACCGTGATCATCGTCGGTGGCGGCGACCTCACCCTGTCCTCGCTGCCCGCGGGCAAGAACTCCGTCTACCCGGGCGCGGCCCACCTCGACGACCTGGTGAAGCAGGTGCAGGCGAGCGGGCCGGTGGACACCGTCCTGCTCGACCTCGGCCGCTACACCGGCGACAGCATCGCCAAGGGCTGGGACCCGCAGGACGTCGCGGGCGGCTACATCGCCCCGATGGTCCCGGCAATGCTCGACGGCGGTCGGGTCGACCCGACCAAGGCGGTCTCGCCGCGCTCGGCCAACCCGGCGCGCACGCTGGCCGACGAGTTCGCCAAGCGGATCGGGGCGACCGTGCCCGCCAAGGCCACCGCCACCGCGGCGCCCGGGGCGAAGGTGCTCGGGGAGGTGCGGTCGGCGCCGGTGGTGGAGCTGGTCGACAACGCCCTGCAGCGCTCGGACAACGTCCTCGCCGAGGCGCTCGCGCACGAGGTCGCCAAGGCCACCGGGCAGGAGACCTCGTTCTCCGGTGGCACCGCCGCGATCGTGAAGACGTTGCAGGACAACGGTTTTGACGTCAGCACGCTCAAGCTCAACGACGGCAGCGGGCTCTCCACGCTCAACCAGGTGTCCGCCGCGCTGCTCGCCGAGGTGCTCCGGGTCGCCGCCGCCCCCGACGGCAAGGACCCGCGCACGGTCAAGCTGCGGCCACTGCTCGGCGGCCTGCCGGTCGCGGGCGGCAGCGGCACCCTGGCGGGCCGCTACCAGGCGGCCCCCGCCGCCGACGGCAAGGGCTGGATCCGGGCCAAGACCGGCACGCTGTCGAACGTCAACTCGCTCGCCGGGGTCGTGCTGGACAAGGACGGCAGGTTGCTGGTGTTCGCCCTGATGTCGAACGGCGCGCAACCGGATGCCGCGCGTCCCGCGCTCGACGTCGTGGCGGCCACCCTGCGCCAATGCGGCTGCCGGTGAGATCACCTCTGCTCGGGTAGCGTCCACCGTGTGAACGCGACCGGGGCGGACGTGGCCAGGGCGGCGGGCGGGGTTGCGCCGGTCGACTGGGAGCTGGCTATCTCGACCGCGCGCAGGCTGGTCCGGCCCGGTCCGGCGGTCTCCCGCGAGGTCGCCGAGCACTCGGTGGCCCGGCTGCGCGAGATCACCGCCGAGGCCGAGTCGCACGTGCGCGAGGTCACCGGTCTCGGTGCGGGCCTGCCGCTGCTCGGCGGTGACGTGGTCGACCGCGAGCACTGGGTCGAGGCCGCCGCGCACAGCATCTCCGCGCTCACCGCGGGCGCGCTGCCGACCCGCCCGGGCAAGGTCGTCGGCGGGGTCCTGGCGAGCACCGCCGGGGTGCAGGTGGGCATGGTCCTGGCCTATCTGAGCAGCCGGGTGCTGGGGCAGTACGACCCGTTCGGCGGCGGTCCGGCGGGCAAGCTGCTCCTGGTCGCGCCCAACATCGTCGGCGCGCAGCAGGCGTTGGACGTGCCCGCGGAGGACTTCCGGATGTGGGTGTGCCTGCACGAGTGCACCCACCGGTTGCAGTTCACCGCGGTGCCGTGGCTGCGCGACTACTTCCAGGGCCAGGTCGGCACCTTCATCTCCGGGCTCGACGACCGCGCCAACAGCGCCGTCGCCCGGCTGCCCGAACTGCTCCGCGCGGCCAGGAGCAAGCCGGACCCGACCGCCTCCAGCGGACCGATGGGTCTGATGGAGCTGTTGCAGGCGCCCGAGCAGCGGGCCGTGTTCGACCGGCTCATCTCGATCTCCACCCTGCTGGAGGGGCACGCCGACCACGTCATGGACGCGGTGGGGCCGCTGGTGGTGCCCACCGTCTCGACCATCCGCGAGCGGTTCACCGTGCGCAGGCGCGGTGGCGGTGTGCTCGACCGCGTGCTGCGCAGCCTCTTGGGCGTGGACGCGAAGATGAAGCAGTACGCTGTCGGTGCCAAGTTCACCGCGCACGTGGTCGGCGAGGTGGGCATGGACGGCTTCAACACCGTGTGGGACTCGCCGGAAACGCTGCCGCTGCGCGCTGAGCTCAGCGACCCGCAGGCGTGGATCCGGCGCGTGCTCGACCGGTGAAACCCGCTCCAGCCGTCGCCGAGGTCCGGGTGGCAGTGCGTGATCTCTTAGCCGAAGCGCACCCGGTAGACCGCATCGCTGTCGCTGTCTCCGGTGGTGCGGACTCTCTTGCGCTAGCCGCCGCCGCACAGCACGTCGGCGCCAAGATGGATCTGCGCGTGGACGGCTTGATCGTCGACCACGGTCTGCAAGAGGGCTCCGCGAGCACCGCGGCGTGGGCCGCCGATCAGCTGACCGCACTGGGCCTGGCTGACGTACGCGTCCTGCGCGTTGTCGTAGACGGACCAGGTGGCGTGGAGGCCGCGGCACGACGCGCGCGCTACACCGCGCTCCGCGAGGCCGCGGGCGACACTTGGGTCTTTCTTGGTCACACCCGCGACGACCAAGCGGAGACCGTGCTGCTCGGCCTCGGTCGCGGGTCCGGGCCGCGCTCCATCGCCGGGATGCGGCCGCTGGACCACCCGTGGGCCCGCCCGCTGCTCGGTCTAGCCCGGACGACCACAGTGGCCGCCTGCGCCGCCCTCGGGCTCAAGCCCTGGCAGGACCCGCACAACCTCGACCCGCGCTTCACCCGGGTCCGGCTGCGCACGGAAGTGTTGCCACTGCTGGAAGACGTCCTCCAGGGCGGTGTCGCCGCCGCCCTCGCCCGCACCGGCGCGCAGCTGCGCGACGACCTCGCCGCGCTCGACGAGCTGGCCACCGACGCCTACCAGCGGGCCGCGGGCGGTGACGGTCTGGCAGTGTCCGAACTCACCCCGCTACCGGCCGCCGTGCGCCGCAGGGTGCTGCGGACGTGGCTGATTAAGGCAGGGGTGGCCGAGTTGACCGACGCCCACCTGCGTGCGGTGGACGAGCTGATCTCCGGCTGGCACGGCCAGCGCGGCATCGGCCTCCCCGGCGGCTTGGTGGCTCGCCGCGCGCATGGCAGGCTGAGCTGCGAGGGTCCGGAAACCTGAGAGGGGAACCGTGTACGACGGCGACATCGCCTCCGTGCTGATCACCGAGCAGCAGATCGACGAGAAGATCGCGGAGCTGGCCAAGCAGGTCGCGCACGACTACCCGGAGAACGGTTCCGACCTCGTCCTGGTCGGCGTGCTCAAGGGCGCGGTGATGTTCATGACCGACCTGGCCCGCGCGCTCCCGGTGCCGGTGCAGCTGGAGTTCATGGCGGTCAGCTCCTACGGGTCGGCCACCTCGTCCTCGGGCGTGGTGCGCATCCTCAAGGACCTCGACCGCGACATCGCCGGGCGCGACGTGCTCATCGTCGAGGACATCATCGACTCCGGGCTCACGCTGTCCTGGCTGCTGAAGAACCTCGCCTCGCGCGGGCCGCGCACCCTCGAGGTGTGCACCCTGCTGCGCAAGCCGGAGGCGGTCCGGGTCGACGTGCCGGTCAAGTACGTCGGCTTCGAGATCCCCAACGAGTTCGTGGTCGGCTACGGCCTCGACTTCGCCGAGCGCTACCGCGACCTGCCCTACATCGGCACGCTGGACCCCAGGGTCTACACCTCCTGAGGCGGCCCCGGGGCCCGTCCGGGGCCTCGGTGGGGGGCGCGGGAACCGTTCGGCGGTCCGGCGCGTTGTCCCCAATGCGCAGCTTCGCCGGACTTCGGTCGGTGAGGGTGCCAGCGCGGACGGTACTCTGGGCAGACCGGAGCTGCCTCGTCCGGCCGGGTAATGGGTCGTCATTGCCCTCACGTGCACGTCAGGGAGGGTGGAGGCCGCCTCGCGGCCGTAAGTGAATGGACCGCAAGCGCCTGCTTCGCAACCCGCTGCTGTGGATCCTGGCGGTGTTGCTGATCTATTTCGCCTTCAGCATGCTGTTCGACGACACGCGGGGCTACACCTCGGTGCCCACGTCGAAGGCCGTCGCCCAGATCCAAGCCGGCAACGTCAAGGTCGCCGAGCTCGGCGACAAGGAACAGCAGCTCAAGCTGACCCTGAACACCCCCATCGACCAGGACGGTCAGCAGGTCACCCAGATCCTGGCCCAGTACCCCGGTCAGGCGACCGCGCAGATCTACGAGGCGCTGGTCGCCAAGACCGGGACCGAGTTCAAGACCAACGTCACGCAGGACTCGTTCCTCACCCAGATCTTGATCTTCCTCATCCCGCTGGGCCTGCTGTTGCTGCTGCTCATGTGGATGATGAACAACGTCCAGGGTGGCGGCAACCGGGTGCTCAACTTCGGCAAGTCCAAGGCCAAGCAGTTGCCCAAGGACATGCCCAAGACCACCTTCGGCGACGTCGCCGGGGCCGACGAGGCGGTCGAGGAGCTCTACGAGATCAAGGACTTCCTGCAGAACCCGGCGCGCTACCAGGCCCTCGGCGCGAAGATCCCCAAGGGCGTGCTGCTCTACGGGCCGCCGGGAACCGGCAAGACGCTGCTCGCCAGGGCGGTCGCCGGTGAGGCCGGGGTGCCGTTCTACTCGATCTCGGGTTCGGACTTCGTCGAGATGTTCGTCGGTGTCGGCGCCTCCCGGGTCCGCGACCTGTTCGAGACGGCCAAGCAGAACTCGCCGTGCATCATCTTCGTCGACGAGATCGACGCGGTCGGCCGCCAGCGCGGCGCGGGCCTCGGCGGTGGGCACGACGAGCGCGAGCAGACGCTCAACCAGCTGCTCGTGGAGATGGACGGGTTCGACGCCCGCGGCGGCATCATCCTGATCGCGGCCACCAACCGGCCGGACATCCTGGACCCGGCGCTGCTGCGCCCGGGCCGGTTCGACCGGCAGATCCCGGTGTCCGCGCCCGACCTGACCGGCCGCAAGAAGATTCTGCAGGTGCACTCCAAGGGCAAGCCGATGGCGCCCGACGCCGACCTGGCCAGCCTGGCCAAGCGCACCGTCGGCATGTCCGGCGCCGACCTGGCCAACGTCCTCAACGAGGCCGCGCTGCTCACCGCCCGCCAGGGTGGTTCGCTGATCGACGGCGCCGCCCTGGAGGAGTCGGTCGACCGGGTCATCGGCGGGCCCGCCCGCAAGAGCCGGATCATCTCCGACAAGGAGAAGAAGATCACGGCCTACCACGAGGGCGGCCACGCGCTCGCCGCGTGGGCGATGCCCGACCTGGAGCCGGTCTACAAGCTCACCATCCTGCCCCGCGGCCGCACCGGTGGGCACGCGCTGGTCGTCCCCGAGGACGACAAGCAGCTGATGACCCGCTCGGAGATGATCGCCCGGCTGGTGTTCGCCCTCGGCGGCCGCTCGGCCGAGGAGCTGGTGTTCCACGAGCCGACCACCGGCGCGTCCAGCGACATCGACCAGGCCACCAAGATCGCCAAGGCGATGGTCACCGAGTACGGCATGAGTGCCCGGCTCGGCGCGGTCCGCTACGGCCAGGACCAGGGCGACCCGTTCCTGGGCCGGTCGATGGGCCACGGCGCGGACTACTCGCTCGAGGTGGCGCACGAGATCGACGAGGAGGTGCGCAAGCTCATCGAGGCCGCGCACACCGAGGCGTGGGACGTGCTCAACACCTACCGCGACGTCCTCGACGACCTGGTCGTGGAGCTGCTGGAGAAGGAGACGCTCACCCGCAAGGACCTCGAGCGGATCTTCTCCAAGGTGGAGAAGCGGCCCCGGATCACCGCGTTCAACGACTTCGGTGAGCGCACGCCGTCGGACAAGCCGCCGATCAAGACCCTGCGCGAGCAGGCCCTCGAGCGCGGCGAGACCTGGCCGGAGGACGCCAAGCCCGAGCCGGTGCCCACACCGGTGGCGGCGATCCCGGGCACGGGCGACCTGCCCGGCGGTCCGCCGCGGACCAACCCGCAGCTGCCCCCGGTCAACGGGGCGGGCCCCAACGGCACGCCCCCGCCCTACGGCAGCCCGCCGCCCTACGGCGCGCAGCCGCCGCCCTACGGCGGCCAGTCGACCGGCAGGCACTCGGGTCCGCCGCACTACGGCGCCCCGCCCGGGTGGACCCCGGCGACCACGCCGGGCCAGTCCGGCGGTCCGCACCAGTCCTGGCAGCCGACCTGGGGTGAGCGCCAGAACGAGGCGCAGCAGCCCGGTGACCGGTCGGGTGCTCCCAAGGACTGGGATCAGGACTCCGGTGGGCGCGGCAACGGTTCCTGATGCGATGGTGGCGGCGACGTGCCGCGACGATCCGGAGGTACCGATGACGACCAGCCGCAACGGGGCCGGGACGGAATCCGTCCCGGCCCCGGGCTTTGACCGGGACCGCGCCGAGCGGGCCATCCGCGAGCTGCTCCTCGCCTGCGGCGAGGACCCCGACCGCGACGGTCTACTGGAGACCCCCGCCCGGGTGGCCCGGGCCTACGCCGAGCTGTTCGCCGGCCTCTACACCGAGCCGGACACGGTGCTGGACAAGACCTTCGACGAGAGCCACGACGAGCTCGTCCTGGTCACCGACATCCCGATGTACTCCACCTGCGTGCCCGCCGACCAGCCGGTGGACGCCGTCGACGGCCCGCGCGCGGCCGCCGACGTCCGGCCCGGCGATCTGCTGTGGACACTCGCGGGTGGACGGTTGGCGCCGACCACGGTGATCGGCGTCACCGCCAAGCGCTCCCGCGAGCTGGTCGAGGTGCGCACCACCGCGGGCGCGTTCACCGTCACCGCCGACCACCCGCTGGCCACCTCGGCCGGGTGGCGGGAGGCCGGGGACGTCGCGGGCGCGCACCTGGAGTGGACCGGCTCGGCCGCGCCCACCCGGGAGTTCGTCACCGCCGGAGCCGGTCCGGCCGACCGGGGCGACTGGCTGCTCCGGCATGGTTTCGCCCCCGAGCACACCACCACCCTCGGGCAGTCGCGGTGGGTGCGGGTGGAGTCGGTGCGCCCGGTCGCGGCCGCGGACACCGTCTACAGCCTCACCTGCGACCCGCACCCGACCTTCCTGGTCGCCGGGCACCTCACGCACAACTGCGAGCACCACCTGGTGCCCTTCCACGGCCACGCGCACGTCGGCTACATCCCCAACGCGCAGGGCCGGGTCACCGGGCTGTCCAAGCTGGCCCGCCTGGTCGACCTCTACGCCAAGCGCCCGCAGGTCCAGGAGCGGCTCACCTCGCAGGTCGCCGACGCGCTGATGCGCAAGCTGGAGCCGCGCGGGGTGATCGTGGTCATCGAGGCCGAGCACCTGTGCATGGCCATGCGCGGCATCCGCAAGCCGGGCGCGCGCACCACCACCTCGGCGCTGCGCGGCATCCTCAAGTCCTCGCCGTCCTCGCGCGCGGAGGCCATCCAGCTGATCAACGGGCGCAGCCGGTGACCCTGCTGCCCCAACCCGGCCGGTGCGCGGTGGTCGGTGTGCTCAACGTGACCCCGGACTCGTTCTCCGACGGCGGTCGCTACCTCGGCCACGACGACGCGGTCGGGCACGGCGTCGCGCTCTGGACCGAGGGCGCAGACCTGGTCGACGTGGGCGGCGAGTCCACCCGGCCGGGGGCCGAGCGGGTCGACGCCGACTCCGAGATCGCCCGGGTCGTGCCGGTGATCCGCGACCTGGTGTCCGCCGGCGTGCTGGTCAGCGTCGACACCACCCGCGCCCGGGTGGCCGAGGCCGCGGTGGCCGCGGGCGCCGCGGTGATCAACGACGTCTCCGGCGGGCTCGCCGACCCGGACATGGTCAGCGTGGCCGCCGACACCGGGGTGCCCTGGATCCTGATGCACTGGCGCGGGCACAGCCGGGACATGCAGACCCTGGCCGACTACGTCGACGTGGTGGCCGAGGTGCGCGCCGAGCTGTCCGCGCAGGTCGACGCGGCCCTGCGGGCGGGTGTGCGGGCCGAGGCGATCGCGCTCGACCCGGGCCTGGGCTTCGCCAAGACCGGCGCGCACAACTGGGCGCTGCTGCGCGACCTCGACGCCCTGCTGGAGCTGGGTTTCCCGGTGTTGGTGGGGGCCTCGCGCAAGCGGTTCCTGGGCAGGCTGCTCGCGGGCGAGGACGGCACGCCGCGCTCGCCCAGCGGTCGGGAGGACGCCACGGCGGCCATCTCCGCGCTGGTCGCGGCGGCGGGAGCTTGGGGGGTGCGGGTGCACGACGTGCGGCGCTCGCTCGACGCGGTGGCCGTCGCGGCCGCGATGACAGGAGGCTGATGACCGACCGGATCACGCTGACCGGCCTGCGGGTGCGCGGCAACCACGGCGTCTTCGCCCACGAGAAGCGCGACGGGCAGGAGTTCGTGGTCGACATCACGCTGTGGATCGACCTGCGCGAGGCCGCGGCCACCGACGACCTGCGGCACACCGTGCACTACGGCGAGCTCGCCGAGCGGGCCGCCGCGGTGCTGGCGGGCCCGTCGCGGGACCTGATCGAGACCGTCGCCGCCGAGATCGCCGACGCGGAGATGGCCGACGAGCGGGTGCACGCCGTCGAGGTCACCCTGCACAAGCCGAGCGCGCCCATCCCGCTGACCTTCGCCGACGTGGCGGTCACCGTGCGCCGGTCGCGCCGCCGGTGAGCCGCGCCGTGCTGTCCATCGGCTCGAACCTCGGCGACCGGTTGGCGAACCTGCGGGTGGCCGTCGACGGCCTCGCCGACGTGCTGGTCGCGGTGTCCCCGGTGTACGAGACGGCCGCCTGGGGCGTCACCGACCAGCCGGACTTCCTCAACGCCGTGCTGGTGGTCGAGGACGAGGGCACCGACGCCTGGGGGTGGCTGCGCCGCGGCCAGGCGCTGGAGGAACGGGCCGGGCGAGTCCGGCTGGAGCACTGGGGCCCGCGCACGCTGGACGTGGACGTGGTCACCGTCGACGGCGTCCGCAGCGACGACCCCGAGCTGCTGCTCCCGCACCCCGGCACGCACGAGCGGGCCACGGTCCTGGTGCCGTGGCTGGACATCGACCCGGCGGCCGAGGTGCCCGGCCGGGGTCCGGCGGCGGCGCTGCTGGCCGGGCTGGACACCGCCGGTGTGCGCAGGCGCGACGACCTGGAGCTGCGATGAGGTTCACCAAGCCCCGCGACCTGCTGCCCGCCGGGGCGATCGGCGCGGTCGTGGTGTACCTGGCGCTACGGCTGCTCTACGGGCAGCTGCGGCCGCTGCCCACGCTGGCGGGCATCACTCTGCTGGTGCTGGCGATCGTCGAGGTGGCGTTCGGGTTCGCCCTGCGCGCGCGGATCCGGGGCGCCGAGGGCAGGCCGGTGCAGCCGCTCACCGCGGCCAGGGCGGTGGCGCTGGCCAAGGCGTCCTCGCTGCTCGGCGCGATCATGCTGGGCGCCTGGCTGGGCGTGCTCGGCTTCGTGCTGCCGAAGAGCGCACAGGTCGACGCGGCGAAGCACGACGTCAGCGCGGGCGTGGTCGGGGCGATCTGCGCGGCCGTGCTGATCGGCGCGGCGCTGTGGCTGGAGTCCTGCTGCCGGACCCCGGAGGACCCCGACGAGCGGCCCCGCGAGGGATCGCGGTGAAAGATCTGATCCCGCGTTTGGTCTCGCCGAGATAACGAACCGGTACGGTGTGCCCCATGACCGGCCGGAACGACTCCTTCCAGCTGCGCGGCGCCTCCGGGGCGCGCGTGCTGCTGATCGCCGCCTTAGCCCTGGCCCTGGCGTCCACCGCCGTGCTCGTGCTCAGCGACTCGTTGCGCTGGATGCGGCTGGGCGTGGTGGCGGCGCTGTGGGCCGCGCTGGCCGGTGCGTTCCTCGCGGCCCGGTACCGCAGGCAGGTGGCCGACCGCGCGGAGGAGGCGGCCGAACTGCACCAGGTCTACGAGCTGGAGCTGGAGCGCGAGGTCTCCGCCCGGCGCGAGTTCGAGCTGGAGATGGTGGCCGAGACCCGGCGCAAGGTCGAGGAGCGGACCGACGACGACCTCAGCGAGCTGCGCGAGGAGCTGCGGGCGCTGCGGCAGAACCTGGAGGTCCTGCTCGGCGGTGAGGTGCTGGTGGAGCGGTTCGCGCTGCACGCCGAGGCCACCCGGATGCGCGGGATCGCCGAGGACCGGGCCATCCCGGCGCGTTCGGGCAACCAGGTCCGCCGGATCGCGGCGGCCCAGCAGCCCGCCGCGGCCCAACCGGCGGCACCCCAGCCAGTCGTGGCCCAGTCCGTGCAGCAGCCGGTCGCGCCGAAACCGGTGGTCCAGAAGCCGCTGGGGGAGCCGCAGACCGAGCTGATCGAGCGGGTCAGCCGGGCCGAGCCCGTGCGCCGGGCCCCCGAGCCGTGGCTGGCCGACGAGGACCCCGACCGGATCGACCCGCGTTGGACCCCGTCCTGGGAGTCCGGCAGGCACCCTGTGCCGGGCACCCGCACCAGCCAGGGGATGGCGATCCCGGGCCAGTCGTCGGCGCAGCGCCAGCGGCCGGTCGCCAAGGCCGTCACCCGGGTGCAGCCGGTCGCCCGGGCGCTGCCCGACCTGTCCCACGCCGACGCCAGACCCGTGCCCGCCGAGGCGCGCGGCTCAGCCCCGGCCCGGTCGGGTCAACGGCCGGTCGAGGAGGCGCAGACCCCGGGCGCGGTCCAGCGCAGGCAGGCGGGCCACGACGCGCCGCGGCGGCAGCCGGGCCCCCAGCCGAGCCAAGAGATGCCCGTACCGGCCCGCAGGCCAGCGGCGGCGGGGATGAGCCAGGAGATGCGACGCCCGCCCGCGCAAGGGCCGCAGCAGGGCCAGCGGTCCCCGGCGCAGGAGATGCCCGGCCGCCCGGCCCAGGACGTAGCGCGAGCACAGGTAAGCCAAGAGATGCCGGTAGCGGCGCGCAGGCCCAATGGACAAGAGACCGGCCACGACCGGCGCGCGGTGGCCGCGCAGGCGAGTCAGGAAATGCCCGCGCCCCCGCGTAGGCCCGGTGTGCAAGAGGTGGCCGCCCGTGAGCGTGCGCAGGTGAGCCAGGAGATGCCCGCGGCGGCGCGCCCGAACCAGCGCCCCCAGCAGAGGCCCCCGGTGAACCGGCCGCCGCAGGCGAGCCAAGAGATGCCGATCCCGCAAGAGCCGGTGCGGCGCCAAGAGGCCGTGCCCGGTGCGGTGCAACGGGTCAAGACCACCGATCCCGTCGTCCCTGGTGCCGTGCAGCGCGCTCCCGCGCAACCCGCGCCACGTGGCCGGGCGGCCGAGCGGACTGAGGCCGCGATGGCACCGGTCGCCCCGCCCGAGCCCGAGGGCGGTCGTCGGCGCGCGCTCACCGGCACGTTCCCGCCGGTGAGCGCCCAGCAGGCCCGCACCCCCGAGCCGGAGGACGACGGCGGCGGCAGGCGTCGGCGCGCCGAGGGCACGCCCGCCTGGCACGAGCAGATCGAGGCCGAGGACACCGGGTCGCACGCGTCCGGCAAGTCGGTCAACGAGCTGCTCGCCGCGCACGGCGGGGCCGCGGGCCCGCGCAGGCGCAGGCGCCGCGACGAGGACTGACCGCCGCGCGCGGCCGTCGCCCTAAGATCACTACCCGTGTCTGAACCACCCGTGCAGCGGCACACGCCCCGCAGGTTCACCGTGCTGCTCCCGATCGCGGGACTGGTGCTGCTCGCCTGCTGCGGTCTCGTCCTGCTCGCGCTGAGCACCGCCCGGGTCGGGCTGGTCGCCGAGCTGGTCGGGGTCGGTGCCGCGCTGCTGCCGGTCGGCCCGGTCGTGGCCGCGTTCCTCTGGGTCGACCGCTGGGAGCCCGAGCCCGCCCGGTTGCTCTGGCTGGCCTTCGGCTGGGGCGCCTGCGGTGCGGCGATCACCGCGCTGCTGATCAACAACACCGCCGAGACAGTGGGCGACCTGCTGCTCGGCAAGGGCAACGGGGACAAGATCAGCGCGCTGGTGTCGGCGCCGCTGTTCGAGGAGGCGGCCAAGGGCGCGTTCGTCCTGGGCATTCTGCTGTTCCTGCGCTCGGAGTTCGACGGCGTGATCGACGGGATCGTCTACGCCGGACTGGTCGCCGCCGGGTTCGCCTTCACCGAGAACATCTACTACTTCGGCCGCGCGTTCGCCGAGTACGGCCTGGGCGACAGCACCTCGCCGGGGGTGGTGGCCGCGTTCATCCTGCGCGGGTTGCTCGCGCCGTTCACCCACCCGCTGTTCACCGTGATGATCGGCATCGGCGTCGGTCTCGCGGCGCGCGCGACCAAGAAGCGCACCCGGGTGCTCGCGCCGTTGCTGGGCTACCTGACCGCGGTCTTGCTACACGCGCTGTGGAACGGGTCGGCCACGCTCGGTTCGGCGTCGACGTTCCTGACGGTGTACTTCCTGGTGATGGTCCCGCTCTTCGGCGTGGTGGTGTACTTCGTGCACTGGCACCGCAAGCGCGAGCAGCGCGTCGTCGCGGCGGGGCTACCCGCCATGGTCGAGGCCAACTGGATCGTGGCGTCCGAAGTGGAGCTGCTGGGCAGCCTCGAAGGCCGCAAGAAGTGGCGCAAGCGCGTGCGGGAGCTGTCCGGCCGGGAAGCCGCGGACGCCGTCGGGGACTACCAGTCCGCGGTCTCCGAGCTGGCCTTCTTCTGGCACGCGATGGGAAACGGCACCGCGGGATCCGACGCGCCGGAGCGGGAGGCCCAGCTGATCACCGGGCTGCGCGCTTCCCGCCGCCGCGCGGTAGAAGCCGCCCGGGTTTCTTAGCCCGTTCGGGGCGGTGAAGCTGGTCACCCGGACCGTCGCCGCACGAGCGGTGACGGCTACTCTCGCGGCGTCGTCTGGTACCCGCGCCGTTGCGGGACTGGAACGGGGTAGGGAGAGCTTGACCATGGCCTATTCGATGGCCCACTCGATGGCCTGTTCACGGGTTTCGTCGCTCGCACGGCCGGTTTGGGGACCGCGGTGAACCGTCCCGCGCGGCTGGCCGTCGGGGTCGTGTCGGCGGGTCGGGTCGGAGCCGTCCTCGGCGCCGCGCTCGACCGGGCCGGGCACACCGTCACCGCCACGTCCGCCGTCTCCCGGGAATCCCTCCGGCGCGCCGAAGAGCTGCTGCCCGACGCTGCCGTGCTGCCCCCCGACGAGGTGGCCAAGAACGCCGACCTGGTCCTGCTCGCCCTCCCGGACGACGCGCTGGCCGGGATGGTCCGCGGCCTCGTCGCCGCGGGCGCCATCCGGCCCGGGCAGATCGTCGTGCACACCTCCGGCGCGCACGGCGTCGACGTGCTCGGTCCCGTCACCGACCACGGCGCCCTCGGGCTCGCCCTGCACCCGGTGATGACCTTCACCGGCCGCCCCGAGGACCTGCAGCGGATCGTCGCGTGCAGCTTCGGGGTCACCGCCGCCGACGGCGACGAAGTCGCCTGGAACGTCGCCGAGGCGCTGGTCGTGGAGATGGGCGCCGAGCCGGTCCGGGTGCCCGAGGCGGCCCGCCCGCTCTACCACACCGCCCTCGCGCACGGCGCGAACCACCTGGTCACCCTGGTCGGCGAGTGCGCCGACCTGCTGCGCCAGTCGGGCATCGGCACCCCCGAGCGGCTGCTCGGCCCGCTGCTGTCCGCCGCGCTGGACAACGCGCTGCGCCACGGCGACCGCGCGCTCACCGGGCCGGTGGCCCGGGGCGACGTGGGCACCGTCCGCAAGCACGTCACCGTGCTCACCGAGCACGCCCCGCACATGCTCCCCGCCTACCGCGCCCTGGCCGCGCGCACCGCCCGGCGGGCGGTGGACTCCGGTCTGCTGCGCGCCGACCTGGTGCCCGAGGTCGAGGCCGCCATCGAGGAAGAGACCCCATGACGACCCGCTTCACCGCCGGGAAGCTGCACGTGCACACCGACCCGGAGCAGCTGGGCAAGGTCACCCGGGCGCTGCGCGCGACCGGGCGCAAGATCGCCTTCGTGCCCACCATGGGCGCGCTGCACGAGGGCCACCGCGAGCTGCTGAGCCGGGCCAGGCGGATCCCGAACACCGTGCTGGTGACCTCGATCTTCGTCAACCCGCTGCAGTTCGGCCCGGGCGAGGACTACGACCGCTACCCGCGCCCGCTCGAGGCCGACCTGGCGGTGTGCGAGGCGGAACGGGTCGAGCTGGTCTTCACCCCGGAGCGGGAGGCGCTCTACCCGCCGGGTGCGCAGGTCACCGTCCACCCCGGACCGCTGGGTGACGAGCTGGAGGGCGCCGCCCGGCCCGGGCACTTCGCGGGCGTGCTCACCGTGGTGGCGAAGCTGTTCAACATCGTCCGGCCGGACTTCGCGCTCTTCGGCGAGAAGGACTTCCAGCAACTGGTCCTGATCAAGAAGATGGTCCGCGACCTGGACCTGGAGGTCAACGTCATCGGGGTGCCGACGGTGCGGGAGCGCGACGGGCTGGCCCGTTCGTCCCGCAACGCCTACCTCGACGCTGACCAGCGCAACGCCGCGGTAGCGCTATCGGCCGCTCTTGTCGCAGGTGCGCACTGGGGCCAGGGCGGCGAAGGAGCCGTTCTGGCCGCCGCCCGCGAGGTCTTGGCGGGCACCCCCGAACTCGAGGTCGACTACCTGGCGCTGCGCGACCCGGAACTCGGCCCGGCCCCCGAGCAGGGGGAGGCCCGGCTGCTGGTCGCCGCCACGCTCGGGCGCACCCGGCTCATCGACAACGTTCCCGTGCTGCTCGGCACGGCGTCCCTCGGACAGCACGGTTAAGGAAGGTCCGCGATGTTTCGCACGATGCTCAAGTCGAAGATCCACCGCGCCACCGTCACCCAGGCCGACCTGCACTACGTCGGCTCGGTGACCATCGACCCGCTCCTGCTCGAGGCCGCCGACCTGCTGCCCGGCGAGCAGGTCGCGATCGTCGACATCACCAACGGCGCCCGGCTGGAGACCTACGTCATCGAGGGCGAGCGGGGCAGCGGGGTGATCGGCATCAACGGCGCCGCCGCGCACCTAGTGCACCCCGGCGACCTGGTCATCCTGATCTCCTACGGCCTGATGGACTCCGCCGAGGCGGCCGCCTACCAGCCCAAGGTCGTCTTCGTCGACGCGGAGAACTCGGTGGTGCACCACGGCACCGACGCGGGCCACGCCCCGGCGGGCTCCGGCCTGCTCAGCGGCGCGGTCACCGCCGAGGCGCCCGCCGACCCGCCCGCCGAGACCGTCGACGCGGCCAAGCTGGACGCGCTGCTCGCGCACGAGAGCTGAGCCCGCGGTGCTGCTCACCATCGATGTCGGCAACACCAACATCGCCCTCGGGCTGCACCGCGACGCCGAGCTGGTGCGGGACTGGCGGATGCGCACCGACGCCCGGATCACCGCCGACGAGCTGGCGCTGACCATGCGCGGCCTGCTCGGCGAGCACGCGGGCGGGGTCAGCGGCGTGGCGGCTCTGTCGACGGTGCCCGCGGTGCTGCGCGAGCTGCGGGTGTTGCTCGGCCGGTACTACCCGCGGGCGCACCGGGTGATCGTCGAGCCCGGGGTGCGCACGGGTGTGCCGCTGCTGGTGGACAACCCGAAGGAGGTGGGCGCCGACCGGATCATCAACACCCTGGCCGCGCACCACCTCTACGGCACCGCCTGCGTGGTGGTCGACTTCGGCACCTCGACCAACATCGACGTGATCTCGGCCAAGGGGGAGTTCCTCGGCGGGGTGTTCATGCCCGGCATCGAGATCTCGGTGGACGCGCTGGCCGCCCGGGCCGCCGCGCTGCGCAAGGTGGAGATGGTCCGGCCGCGCTCGGTGATCGGCAAGAACACCGTCGAGTGCCTCCAGTCGGGCATCATGTTCGGCTTCGCGGGCCAGGTGGACGGCTTGGTGCACCGGATCGTGCGCGAGCTGGAGCGCACCGGTCACACCGGCCCGGTCACCGTGATCGCCACCGGCGGGCTGGCCCCGCTGGTGGTCGACGAGGCCGAGACCGTCGACCACCACCGCCCCGACCTCACCCTGCTGGGCCTGCGGCTGGTCTTCGAGCGCAACAGCCGCTAGCCGCACCCTCAGTCGTGGCGCTTGAACGCGCGGGCCACCTCGGTGATCAGCGGTCGGTCGAAATCGCCCTGGGAGGTCTCCGGCCGGGACCAGAGGAAGGTGCGGATGCGGTCGAACACCTTGGCCCGCTCGGCCTCGTCGACCACGATCAGCTGCGAGTGGGTGCCCAGGGTGGCCAGCATGGACTCCACCGTCCGCCGCTGGACGTGCCGGAAGGTGGCCCGCTCCGGCTCGGTGAGCCCGGGGTGGCGCGGCTCGTGGTCCTGGATGTCGGAGCGCAGCTGCCCGACGCTGGTCTTGCTCAGCTCGCCCAGCTCGGCGACCCACGGCACCGAGGTGTCGTCGTAGTTCCACAGCGCGCCGAACACCCCGCCCGGGCGCAGCACCCGGACGATCTCGCCCAGCGCCGCCGGGTTGTCGAACCAGTGGAACGCCTGGCCGGCGAGCACCGCGTCGAACGAGCCGTCCGGGAACGGGATCTGCTCGGCGGTGCCCTTGAGCGCGGCCACGTCGGGCAGCAGCCGGGACAGCTCGGCGCGCATGGCGTCGTCCGGCTCGACCGCGGTCACCTCGAGGCCGAAGGCCAGCAGCGTCTCGGTGAGCCGCCCGGTGCCCGCCGCCAGGTCGAGCACCCGGGTGCTCTCGCCGACGACCCACTCGACGGCCTCCTCGGCGTACCCGGGGCGGTGCCGGGCATAGGCGGCCGCATTGCTTCCGAAAGAACTGGCCCGCCTGGCGAACAACTCCGGCTCGTGCATGAATCAACCGTAGCCATAGCGCCGGTGGATACCGGGTTGGGCCACCCCAGTGCATCTCCGTACCCTTTGGCCCGTGAACGACGAGCGCGTGCCCGACTCCCCGACCGATGACGACCTGCCCGAGCAGATGCGCGTCCGCCGGGAGAAGCGGGCCCGGCTGCTCGCCGCCGGAGTCGACCCGTACCCGGTCGAAGTGCCGCGCACGCACACCCTGGCCCAGGTCCGGGCGTCCTATTCCGAGCTGGCCCCGGACACCGCGACCGGTGACCGGGTGGCGGTGACCGGTCGGGTCATGTTCATCCGCAACACCGGCAAGCTGTGCTTCGCCACGCTGCGCGAGGGCGACGGAACCGAACTGCAGGCGATGCTGAGCCTGAACAAGGTCGGCGAGGACGCGCTTTCCGCGTGGAAGGCCGATGTCGATCTTGGGGACCACGTATTCGTCGCCGGTGAGGTCATCACCTCGCGCCGCGGCGAGTTGTCCGTTCTGGCCGACGAGTGGCGATTGGCGGCGAAGTCGCTGCGCCCGCTGCCGGTCGCGCACAAGGAGCTCGCCGAGGAAACGCGGATTCGGCAGCGCTATGTCGACCTGATCCTGCGCCAGCAGGCCCGGGAGACGGTGCGCAACCGGGCCGCTGTGGTGCGGTCGTTGCGTGAGAGTTTTCACTCCCGGGGTTTCACCGAGGTGGAGACCCCGATGCTGCAGACCATGCACGGCGGCGCCACCGCGCGCCCCTTCGCCACCCACTCCAACGCCCTGGACGCGGAACTCTTCCTGCGCATCGCCCCGGAGCTGTATCTGAAGCGCTGCGTGGTGGGCGGTCTGGAGAAGGTCTTCGAGATCAACCGCAACTTCCGCAACGAGGGCAGCGATTCCTCGCATTCGCCGGAGTTCGCGATGCTGGAGTACTACGAGGCCTACGCCACCTACGACTCCAACGCGGTGATGACCCGCGAGCTCATCCAGGAGGCCGCGCTGGCGGCGTTCGGCTCGCTCACCGTCACGCTGGCCGACGGCACCGACTACGACCTGTCCGGTGAGTGGACCACGCTGACCATGTACGGGTCGCTGTCCGACGCCCTCGGCGAGGAGGTCACCCCGGAAACCCCCGTCGACGTGCTGCGCAAGCACGCCGACGCGCACGGTGCGGAGCTCGACCCCAAGCTCGGCCACGGCAAGCTCATCGAGGAGCTGTGGGAGCACCTGGTCGGCAACGACCTCTACGCCCCCACCTTCGTCCGCGATTTCCCCATCGAGACCTCGCCGCTGACCCGCCAGCACCGCTCGCGGCCCGGGGTGGCCGAAAAGTGGGATCTGTACGTGCGCGGTTTCGAGCTGGCCACCGGTTACTCCGAACTGGTGGACCCGGTGGTGGAACGCGAACGCCTGGAGGATCAGGCCCGACTGGGTGCCGCCGGTGACGACGAGGCCATGCAGCTCGATGAGGACTTTCTGCGTGCGCTGGAGTACGGAATGCCACCGAGTGGTGGGGTGGGAATGGGTGTTGACCGCCTGTTGATGGCGCTCACCGGTCTCGGGATCCGGGAGACCATCCTCTTCCCGCAGGTTCGGCCCGAATGACCCGTTCGGGTATCTGGCACTAACGCAATCGTCGGGATTTGCGCTAGCCTGCCCGTGGCAGTTTTTCCACAGGTGGCCGCGACGCTCATTGAGCTGGCACGCCGGCAGGCACATTCAAGCCCGAGGAGGCGCATATGGCGCAGAAGGTCACCGTCTCGCTGGTCGACGACCTCGATGGTTCCGAGGCCGAGGAGACCGTCGAGTTCGGTTTGGACGGCGCGTCATACCAGATCGATCTGTCCGGCGACAATGCGGAGAAGCTGCGCGACATCCTGGCCGACTTCGTCGACCACGCGCGCCGGTCCGGCGGCCGCAAGCGCCAGCCGGGCAAGGTCGCGCCGGGTCGCCCCCCGCGCACCGCGTCGGCCGACCGCGAGCAGAACCAGGCCATTCGCGAGTGGGCGCGCAAGCAGGGCATGAAGGTCTCCGACCGGGGTCGAATCCCGTCCGAGGTTCTCGACGCGTACAACGAGCAGGCCTGAGGCCCGCTGGATTCGGGGCTGCCGGCTCAGGTCGGCAGCCCCTTGCGTTTTCCGTGATCATTTGTTATCCGCCACCCGCTGTGCGCGGGTGGTCGCGAAAAGAGTTCATTGCCGTCGAGATTGTGGCGCAATCACGCCGGCGTCTCCTCCGGGCCGGGTGAACCGCGGTCCGCTTTCGGCGGCCAATCAAGCACCCGATCCGGTTAATTCGACGATTTGCGGCCCAGTCGCGGGCAGCTCTGGCAGACGCCCTGGCCCTCGGCGAGCAGGTAGTGGAAGCAGCAGCTCTCCCGGCGCCGGGTCCAGGTGGTCGGGCCCGCCGGGTCGGCCACCGGGCGCAGTGTCGAGGCCGAGGTGAACGGCGTCGGACCCGGGCCGAGGACCAGCGCGGCGTCGAGCACGCCGCCGCCCTCGTCGCCGCCGTAGCGGCCCGCCAGCCACAGCGAGTTGTCCAGCACGTCGGTGGCCGCGGCCCACAGCATCCGCTTGCCCAGCCGCACCTGCGGCTCGTACACCGCGACGAACCGCGCGGCGTGCGCGGCGAACCGGCCACGCAGGATCGAGGCCAGCGCGTGCTCGTCGGGCACGACCGTGGCCGAGGCGGTGCCCGCTGCCGGGTCGTCGGGCAGGCAGGCGAAGCGCGGCGAGAGCACCGCGACCGCGGCCGGGTGCGGGCGTGGCTCGGCCATCCGGAACGCGAGGTCGGCCGGGGCCAGCGAGGGCACCCGGCGCTCGTGGTGGAACAGCAGGCCCGCGACGTAGCCGGGCACCGAGAGGTACCAGGTCATCACGTACCCGGCGGTAGTCCTATCGGGTGAATCCGCATAACGGTCTTCCAACCAGCCCGCCAGCCCGGCGCGCCACTCGGCGAAGGCGTGCGGGCGGGACAGGAACTCGGCGCAGCCGATCCACCCGGACGAGTCGGTCGGCAGGCCGTAGCGCACCTCGGTGCGGGCCTGCCGGGCGTTCACTCGGGGGAGTGAATCCGCGAGGAAGCCCTGGCGGTCTCGGGCGCCGGCCCGCAGGCGGTATCCGGCTGTCATCGCCGCTCACCCACCGCCTTACGGGTGCACTCGTTGGGCCACACGGGTGCCTCCTCCCTGGATCCTCTGCTAACTGAGGCTTGCCTTACCTTACCCAGTGTGCCTGACGAACGCCTGTCACGGGGGTGTCCGTTAATCCCACACGTGTGGGTGGCGGATGTGTTCGCGCTCAGCGGACAGGCCATCTCTTGCGGAATCCGACTGCCGACCCGCACGTTGGGGTAGACGTAAGGATCACGGGACGGCAGGCACGACCGGGTTGGGTCGCGAGTGGCACTGAGAGCCGCGGCCGGGCCTACTACAGTGGTCCTACGGTGCTGAATCCACGCGAAGGACGTGGAGAAGGGCCGCCGGCGCAGCAGTCGAGGGAGTGCGAATGTTCGAGAGGTTCACCGACCGCGCGAGGCGGGTGGTCGTTCTGGCTCAGGAAGAGGCCAGGATGCTCAACCACAACTACATCGGCACCGAGCACATCCTCTTGGGCTTGATCCACGAGGGTGAGGGTGTCGCGGCCAAGGCGCTCGAGTCGTTGGGGATCGCGCTGGAGGGGGTGCGCCAGCAGGTCGAGGAGATCATCGGCCAGGGCCAGCACGCCCCGTCCGGGCACATTCCCTTCACGCCCCGGGCGAAGAAGGTCCTGGAGCTCTCGCTGCGCGAGGCGCTGCAGCTCGGGCACAACTACATCGGCACGGAGCACATCCTGCTCGGCCTGATCCGCGAGGGCGAGGGCGTGGCCGCCCAGGTGCTGGTCAAGCTCGGCGCCGACCTCAACCGGGTCCGCCAGCAGGTCCTGCAGCTCCTGTCGGGCTACCAGACCAGCAAGGAGTCCACCGAGACCGGTGGCCGCGGCGAGGGCACCCCCTCGTCCTCGCTGGTGCTCGACCAGTTCGGCCGCAACCTCACCGCCTCGGCGCGCGAGGGCAAGCTCGACCCGGTGATCGGTCGCACCAAGGAGATCGAGCGGGTCATGCAGGTGCTGTCGCGGCGCACCAAGAACAACCCCGTCCTGATCGGTGAGCCCGGCGTCGGCAAGACCGCCGTGGTCGAGGGCCTGGCCCAGATGGTGGTCAAGGGCGAGGTGCCCGAGACGCTCAAGGACAAGCAGCTCTACACCCTGGACCTGGGCTCCCTGGTCGCCGGTTCGCGCTACCGCGGCGACTTCGAGGAGCGGCTGAAGAAGGTCCTCAAGGAGATCAAGACCCGCGGCGACATCATCCTGTTCATCGACGAGATCCACACGTTGGTGGGCGCGGGTGCGGCCGAGGGCGCGATCGACGCCGCGAGCATCCTCAAGCCGATGCTGGCCCGTGGTGAGCTGCAGACCATCGGCGCCACCACGCTCGACGAGTACCGCAAGTACGTCGAGAAGGACCCCGCCCTGGAGCGCCGGTTCCAGCCGATCCAGGTCGGCGAGCCGTCCCTCGAGCACACCATCGAGATCCTCAAGGGCCTGCGCGACCGCTACGAGGCCCACCACCGGGTCACCATCACCGACGCCGCCCTGGTGGCCGCGGCCACGCTGGCCGACCGGTACATCAACGACCGGTTCCTGCCGGACAAGGCGATCGACCTGATCGACGAGGCGGGCGCGCGGATGCGCATCCGCCGGATGACCGCGCCGCCGGACCTGCGCGAGTTCGACGAGAAGATCGCCGACGTCCGCCGGGACAAGGAGTCCGCGATAGACGCGCAGGACTTCGAGCGGGCCGCCAAGCTGCGCGACAACGAGAAGCAGCTGCTCTCGCAGAAGGCCGAGCGGGAGAAGCAGTGGAAGGACGGCGACCTCGACGTCGTCGCCGAGGTCGACGACGAGCAGATCGCCGAGGTGCTGGCGAACTGGACCGGCATCCCGGTGTTCAAGCTGACCGAGGAGGAGACCTCCCGGCTGCTGCGCATGGAGGACGAGCTGCACAAGCGGATCATCGGCCAGGAGGACGCCGTCAAGGCCGTCTCCCAGGCGATCCGCCGCACCCGCGCGGGCCTCAAGGACCCGAAGCGGCCGTCGGGCTCGTTCATCTTCGCCGGCCCGTCGGGTGTCGGTAAGACCGAGCTGTCCAAGGCCCTGGCGAACTTCCTGTTCGGCGAGGACGACGCCCTGATCCAGATCGACATGGGCGAGTTCCACGACCGCTACACCGCCAGCAGGCTCTTCGGTGCCCCTCCCGGGTACGTGGGCTACGAGGAGGGCGGGCAGCTCACCGAGAAGGTGCGCCGCAAGCCGTTCTCCGTGGTGCTGTTCGACGAGATCGAGAAGGCTCACCAGGAGGTCTACAACACCCTCCTGCAGGTCCTCGAGGACGGCCGCCTGACCGATGGCCAGGGCCGGACGGTGGACTTCAAGAACACCGTCATCATCTTCACCTCGAACCTGGGCACCCAGGACATCTCCAAGGCCGTGGGCCTCGGGTTCACCTCCGGCAACGACCAGGGGTCGAACTACGAGCGGATGAAGAACAAGGTCAACGACGAGCTCAAGAAGCACTTCCGACCGGAGTTCCTCAACCGCATCGACGACATCATCGTGTTCCACCAGCTCACCGAGCCGCAGATCATCACCATGGTGGACCTGATGATCAACCGCGTCGAGACCCAGCTGCGGAACAAGGACATGGCCATCGAGCTCACCGAGCGCGCCAAGCTCCTGCTGGCCAAGCGCGGCTTCGACCCGGTGCTCGGCGCCCGGCCGCTGCGCCGCACGATCCAGCGCGAGATCGAGGACCAGCTCTCGGAGAAGATCCTGTTCGGCGAGATCGAGCCGGGCCAGATCATCATCACCGACGTCGAGGGCTGGGACGGCGAAGAGGCCAACGCGGACAAGGCGCACTTCACCTTCCGCGGCGAGCCGAAGCCGACCAAGGTCCCGGACGTTCCGCCGGTAGAGCTGACGGCCTCCGCCAGCCCGACCAAGTCGGAGGGCGACGAGGGTTCGTCGGCCGAGGAAGCGGTCTGAGCCAGGCGGCCTGACCTAGGCGGTCTGACTAGCTAGTCGGACGAAGGCGGTCTCCCCACGGGGAGGCCGCCTTCGCCGTTTCCGGGCCCTGGCCGGTCAGCGCTCGGAGGTGATGCTGCGCAGCAGGGCAGTCATCCCGGCCACCGACAGCGAGATGCGGGCGTCCGGGTTCTTGCTGTCGCGCAGGGCATAGCCATTGCCGAACTGGGCGGCCTCGACACAATCGCCGCCCCCGGTACCGCCATCGCCGGAGAGACTGCTCTTGCGCCAGTTCGCATTGTCCTGGGCCATGGGGAGCGCCTTTCTGGGCGGTGATCAGCGGTTGGCGAAGGTGCTTAGCAATGCGGCCATGCCTGCTGCGGGCAGTGGCAGGCTGGCGGCGGGGTTTTTGCTGTCGCGCAGGGCATAGCGGTCGTCGTTGAGCCGGGCTGCTTCGACGCAGTCGCCGCCGCCGGTACCGCCGCTGCCGGAAAAGCTGCTCTTGCGCCAGGTCACGCTGTCCTTGGCCACGGTGGATTCTCCTCTCGGTGGGGATCAGTCGTAAGTCTTCCCGGTGCTCTTGATCCACGCCAGCGAGTCAACAGGTGAGAGGGCGGAGTCAGTGAGGATGCCCCACCGTTCGATGCAGGTCCGAACCTCGGTGCGATCTTCGATGAAGACCGCACCGCCCGGGCCCTCCGTGTAGCCCACGTCCGGGATCGGGTCCGGCATGGTGAGGATCGAGTATGAGCCGTCCAGTGCGGGGCTTGCGCCGACCGACCTCGGCAGCACCTGGATGGTGGTGTGCTCGGCTTCTGCCGCGTCGATCAGCCTGGCCAGCTGCCCACGCATGACCGAGGGTGTGCCGATGGGTCGTTCCAGCACGGTCTCGTCGAGGATCACGTGGTACCGCAGCGGTTCTGGGCGGGTCAGCACTCGCTGGCGCGCGGCGCGGGCGAGCACCCTGCGCTCCACCAGTTCGTGTGCCATGCCCGGGTTCGCGCCGATGACCAGGGCGCGGGTGTAGTCCGGCGTTTGCAGCAGGCCCGGGACCACCATGGTCTCCAACTGCCGCCGGGCGATCAGGGCCGCTTCGACGTTGAGCAAGCCGTGGAAGTCCTCGGGGAGGTCTTTGCGGATGCCCAGCCAGTAGCCGCGTTCGTCCGCTCGGGCGGCGAGGCCGAGGATCCACTCCCGGACGTCCGGGTCGGTCACGTCGTAGACGTCCAGCAGGCGTTCGACGTCGTAGTCCTTCACGCCCTGCTCGCGCTTCTCGATCCGGCTGACCTTGGAGCGGGACCACTTCCCGCCCCGGTCCTGCAGCCTCTCCACTACCTCGTCCAGGGTGAACCCGCTGCGGTCGCGCAGCTGCTTGAGCGTCTCGGTGAGCTGCCACCGCCGCACGGTCGCGTTGACGACCGGGTTCTCCTGCCTCGACACCGCACTCACCGTTCCTTCGAACGTGTGAAAAATGGGATTCCCGCTTTTATTGCACAGGATGTCGCGTCACTCTAGCTCTTACCGCCGGTGACCGCATCGGCACCACCCGTGAGAACTGGAGCACCCATGATCGACTTGGCCGTGGAGACCACCCCCGAGTTCGACCCTGAGCTGCGCGACCTGGTCGCCGACGCCGCGCCCCGGCTCTTCGCCGTGGTCCGCGAGCCCGACAACGGCGAGGACGCGGCGATCACCGCCTGGGGCATGGCCTTCACCGACGGCGTCGAGGTGATCGGCGTGGACAACCCCGTGCGGCTGTCCATGAGCACCCCGGAACGCGCCTGCGACCTGCTCGCCGACGACGACAGCACCACCTGGCTCATCTGGTCGGACGACACCGGCCAGCCGCAGCCCGAACCCGGCGCTGTCTGACGCATCACCTCCGGCCACCTGCGCCGCAGGCCGCGCGCCGCCTTGCGCGGTCCGCCGACACCGGGCGCGGCTGTTCTGGGAAGCTGTGCTGGTGCAGGTGGCGTTGCTCGGCCCGCTTCGGCTCGCCAATGGTGACGGGGCCGTCGTCGAGCTGGGCGGGGCCCGGTTGCGGATGCTGCTGGCCCGGCTCGCCCTCGACGCGGGGCGGGTCGTGCCGACCGCCGCGCTGATCGACGGGTTGTGGGGTGAGGATCCGCCCGCCGACGCCACCAACGCCTTGCAGTCCCTCGTTTCGCGGCTGCGCCGCGGGCTTCGTCCGGAGGCCGATGGTCTGGTCGAGTCGCACCCGACCGGGTACCGGTTGCTGGTCAGCCAGGACGACGTCGACGTGCACCGGTTCGAGCGGTTGGCCGCGCAGGGGCGGGCCGCCTTGACCGACGGTCGGCTGGCCGAGGCCACCGACAAGCTGCGCACCGCCCTCGACCTCTGGCACGGCCCGGCGCTCGCCGGGCTCGACGACGCGCCGTTCGCGGCGGGGGCGGTCACCCGGCTCAGTGAGTTGCGGGCGGCGGCGGTGGAGGACCGGCTCGACGCCGACGTGCGGTCCGGGCGGCACACCGAGGTCATCGCCGAGCTGCGCACCCTGGTGGCCGAGCAGCCGCTGCGCGAGCGGCCCGCCGCCCTGCTGGTGCGGGCCCTGTTCCTCGCGGGCAGGCAGGCGGACGCGCTGGCCGTCTACGAGCGGGTCCGGGCAACGCTGGCCGACGAGCTCGGCGTGGAGCCCTCGCCCGAGCTGCGCGACCTGCACCTGGCCGTGCTGCGCGGGGAGATCGAGGCCCCGCCCACCCGGCACGTCACCGCCGCGCTGACCAGCTTCGTCGGCAGGCGGGCCGAGCTGGCCGAGGTGTCCCGGCTGCTCGGCGGCACCCGCCTGGTGACCCTCGTCGGGCCCGGTGGCGCGGGCAAGACCCGGTTGTCCACCGAGGTCGTGGCCGCCCAGGACGGTCAGTCCTGGTTCGTCGAGCTGGCCGGCGTCCGCGCGACCGACGACGTCCCGGCCGCCGCGCTGGCCGCGCTCGGGGTGCGGGAGACCAGGCTGATGGACAACCCGGGCACCGGGCCGCGGGTCAGCAACGCGCTCGACCGGCTGGCCGACGTGCTCGGCACCCAGCGCTGCGTGCTGGTGCTGGACAACTGCGAGCACCTGATCGAGGCGGCCGCCACGCTGGCCGACAGCCTGCTCGCCCGCTGCCCCCGGCTGCGGGTGCTGGCCACCAGCCGGGAGCCGTTGGCGATCACCGGCGAGGTCGTCTTCCCGGTCGGCCCGCTGGGGCTGCCGGCCGACGACGCGCCCGCCGCCGAGGTGGCGGGCACCGAGGCGGTCCGGCTCTTCGCCGACCGGGCCGAGTCCGCCGCGCCCGGGTTCCGGGTCGACGGCGACCACGCGGCCACCGTCGCCGAGATCTGCCGCAGGCTCGACGGCCTGCCGCTGGCCCTCGAGCTCGCCGCCGCCCGGCTGCGGTCGATGACCGTCGGGCAGATCGCCGAACGCCTCGACGACCGGTTCCGCCTGCTCACCGGCGGCAGCCGCACCTCCCTGCCACGCCACCGCACGCTGCGCGCCGTGGTCGAGTGGAGCTGGGACCTGCTGGAGAAGCCCGAGCGGGTGCTGGCCGCCCGGCTCTCCATGTTCCCGGCGGCGGCCACCGCCGAGGCGGTGGCCGCGGTCGCGGCCGACGACGACCTGCTCCCCGCCGCGGACGTCGTCTACGTGCTGGCGTCGCTGGTGGAGAAGTCCATCGTGGTCGCCGCCGAGGGCCGCGACGGCCAGGTGCGCTACCGGATGCTGGAGACCGTGCGCGCCTACGCCGCCGAGCGGCACGCCGAGTCGGGGGAGACCGAGCGGGTCCGCGATCGCTACTGCCGCTACTTCCTGGCCTTCCTGCAGGAGGCCGAGCCGCACCTGCGCGGGCCGGAACAGGTCGGGTGGCTGGCCAGGATCACCGCCGACCACGAGAACATGCTGGCCGCCGTCCGGCACGCGATCGGCGCGGCCGACGCCGACCTGGCGCACCGGCTGGCCGTGGGTGCCACCTGGTTCTGGATGGTCGCCGGGCAGCAGCGCGAGGCGATGAAGGTGGTCACCGAGGTCGTGGCGCTGCCGGGGCCCGCGCCCGCGCACGCCCGGGCCACCCTGCGCGCGCTGGCGGCTTTCGCCGAGGCGGGCGGGATCCCCGACCGCGAGGTCGTGCGCGAGCTGCGCGCCGACCTCGCCGCCACCGACGCCATCTCGCACTACCCGATGATGGCCATGGTCGAGCCGCTGCTCGCCGCGTTCTCCGGTGACATGGCGGACGCGCTGGCCAACGTGGCCAGGATGATCGACCACCCGGACCCGTGGGCCCGCGCGCTGGCGCTGCTCGGCCAGGCGTTCCTGCAGGAGAACCAGGGCGACCTGGCCGAGGCGGAGGTGGCGGTGGAGGCGGCGCTCACCCGGTTCCGCGAGCTGGGCGACCGCTGGGGCCAGGCGATGGCCATCGGCCAGGTGTCCGAGCGGCGGTCGCTGCGCGGGGACCACGTCGGCGCGATCGAGGCCAACGAGGAGGCCGTGCGCCTGGTCAGCGAACTGGGCGCGGTGGACGAGCTGCCCGGCAGCCTGGGCAGGCTGGCGATCCAGCGCGGCCGGGCGGGCGACCTCGCGGGCGCCGAGCGCGACGCCCGTGAGGCGCTCCGGATCGCCGAGCGGTCCGGCAACGTGGAGAACCGCGCGGTCCTGCTCGCCTGGCTGTCCACCATCCTGCGCCAGCGCGGCGACCTGCCCGCCGCCCGTGCCGTGCTCAACGCGGGGGAGGCCGCGCTGACCGCGCTGCCCGGTAGGCCGCCGCACTGGCTCACGCTGTACGCGACCGCCGGTGCCCAGCTCTCGATCGCCGAGGGCCACCCGGAGTTCGCCCTGTCCGCGCTCAGCGAGGCGTTGGCCGCGATCGCGAGCATCCCGGACATGCCGATCGCGGGAACACTCGGCGAGGTCACCGCCCAGGTGCTCTTCGCCCGGGGCGACGCGATGGGCGCGGCCCGGCTGCTCGGGGTCGCCGCGGCCGTGCGGGGTGCGCCGGACCTGGGCAACCCCGAACTGGTGGAGTTGACGTCCAAGATGGACGAACTGCTGGGTGCGGACGGCCGCGTGGCCGCGTACGAGTCCGGCATGGCCTTGCCGCGCACGGCGGCGTTGGCCGAGCTGAGCCGGATCCTGGGGAACTGAGGGCGAGCGTAAGTCCACTGTGGACTGCAAACCGGAAGGTCCCCGCCCACCGGTGGTGGACGGGGACCCGAGCGGCTCGGCTCAGCCGACGCGCCTGCGGTAGGCGCGCAGGGCCAGCGGGAAGAACACCGCGGCGATGGCGATGGCCCAGAGGAAGGCCCAGGCGGCGTCGCCGACCCAGTCGCCGCCCAGCAGGAGACCGCGGCCCGCGTTGGTCAGGTGGGTGACCGGGTTGATGTCCACCCAGGCCTGCAGCCAGCCCGGCATGGTGCTCGAGCTGACGAACACGTTGCTGCCGAAGGTCAGCGGGAAGACGAAGGCGACCAGCGTGCCCGGCACCGCCTGCGGGCTCTTCACCAGCATCCCGACGAACACCGACACCCAGCACAGGCACAGTCCGAACGCGATCATCAGCGCGATCGCGATCAGGAACCGGCCCGGGTCGGTCTGCACCCGGAAGCCCATGATGGTGGCCACCACGAACAGCACGGTCAGCGTGGTCACGAACCGCACGACGTCGCCGAGGACGGCCCCGATCAGCGGCGCCGACCGGGCGATCGGCATGCTGCGGAACCGGTCGAACACGCCCTTGGTGATGTCGGTGTTGAGCGCCATGCCGGTGCCCAGGCTGGCGAAGGCGATGTTCTGCACCATCAGGCCGGGCAGCAGCACCTGCAGGTAGGCGTCCGAGCTGCCCTGCAGGGCGCCGCCGAACAGGTAGACGAACAGCAGCAGGAAGATGATCGGCTGCAGGGTGACGTCGAGCAGCGACTCCGGGTTCTTCCGGATCTTGATGATCGCCCGGCCCGCGAGCGCGAGACCGTGCCGCACGGCCAGTCCCGGGCCGACGTGGGTGAGCGGTGGCGTGGCCGTGGTCATGCCAGGCTCCCTTCGTGGACCGGGGCGGTGTGCCCGGTGAGGGTCAGGAACACCTCATCGAGGCTGGGCAGGCGCAGGGCGAGCTCGTCGGCGGTGATGCCGACCTCGTCGAGCCTGCGGACCAGGGTGGAGAGCAGCAGCGGGTTGTCCACCGGCACGCTGAGCACGCCGTTGTCGGCGTCGACGAGCGGCTCGGTGTCGGTCAGGTCGCGCAGGATCCCGGCCACGGCGGGCACGTCCACCGCCAGCGTCGGGCGCACCTGCAGGCTCTGGCCGCCGGTGCGGCGCTTGAGCTCGTGCGGGGTGCCGGTGGCGATGACCTTGCCGTGGTCGATCACCGTGATCAGGTCGGCCAGCTGGTCGGCCTCCTCCAGGTACTGCGTGGTCAGCAGCACCGTGACCCCGTCGTCGACCAGGGCCCGGACGGTGCCCCACACCTCGTTGCGGCTGTGCGGGTCCAGACCGGTGGTCGGCTCGTCCAGGTAGAGCACGTCCGGCCGACCGACCAGGCTCGCGGCCAGGTCGGCACGACGGCGCATGCCACCGGAGTAGGTCTTGATCGACCGGCTCGCGGCGTCGGACAGCTCGAACTTGGCCAGCAGCTCGGCGGCCCTGGCCTTGGCGGCGGCCTTGGACAGGCCGAGCAGCTTGCCGATCAGCACCAGGTTCTCGGTGCCGGACAGGTCCTCGTCGATCGAGGCGTACTGCCCGGTGAGGCCGATCACCCCGCGGACCGCGGTGGCGTCCTTGACCACGTCGTAGCCACCGACCCGAGCCCACCCCTCGTCGGCTCGGAGCAGCGTCGCCAGGACGCGCACCGCGGTCGTCTTGCCGGCGCCGTTCGGCCCGAGCACGCCCAGGATCTTGCCGGTCGGCACGGCCAGGTCCACCCCGTCGAGCGCGAGCGTGGAGCCGAACCGCTTGACCAAGCCCTCGGCCTCGATTGCGTAAGACATGTACCCCCTCCTTCTCGTTCGCCTAAGAGACTCGCGGGCCGCGCTGTCAGCGCCAGCACACGCCACTGTCAGCCCTGTGGACAATTGACAGCGGTTCGCACTGACTGTCAGGCATCCTTGGGCACATGGGCTTGGTGGAGGATCCATTCGACTGGCGGTTGACCAAGGACGGCCAACTGCACGTCGCCCGAGGTGGTCGGGTGGTCACCACGCTGCGCGGCAAGGCTGCGGCCGCGCTGCTGGCCAAGCTCGAGCGGACCGACGCCGAGGGCGCGCAGCAGCTGCTCGCCCGGGCCACCGGCAACTACAAGCGGGGGAACGAACGCCGTGGCTGAGTCCCCAATCCTCTTCCGGGACTACGAGCCCGAGGAAGCACTCCCACCGCGCAAGCGGCGCAGGCGCGGCGTCACGGTGTTCCTGACGCTGCTGGTCCTGCCGGTGCTCGCGATGTGCGTGCTGCGACTGGGCGGGATCGACGGCAACTGGCTGACCGTGGCCGCCCTGGCGGCGATGCCCTACTTCGCCGGCTACGGCCTGGTGGTCACCCTGCTGTCCCTGGTCCTGCGCAGGCGCCTGTTGACGCTGGTCAGCCTGGTCTTGAGCCTGTCCCTGGCGGTCGTGCTGGTCCCCCGAATCCTCCCCGACGGCGACCCGATCCCACCGGGCCAACGCGTCCGCCTGCTCTCGGCCAACCTGCGCCTGGGCCAAGCCGACACCGCCACCGTGCTCCGCCTGGTCCGCGACGCGCGGGTCGACGTGCTCACCCTGCAAGAGCTGACCCCAGCAGCCCTGGACGCACTGGACGCGGCAGGGATCGAGCAACTGCTGCCCTACCGAGTCGTGCGGACATCACCGGGCGGCGCAGGCGGCGGAATCCTGGCGAGAGTCCCACTGCGACAGATCGTGCTGATCGACGACACGTCGTTCGAACAGCCCGCCGCCGTGCTGGACCTGTCGGGAGCGGTGGACCTCGAGGTGGTCGCCATCCACATCGCACCACCGGTGACGGGGGACGCGCAGCGGAAGAAGTGGCAACACGAACTGGGGCTCGTCCCAAGCCCGGACTCACGCGGCAGACCCCGGGTGCTGGCGGGCGACTTCAACGCAACCTTGGACCACCGGGCCCTGACCTCGTTGATCGACAAGGGGTATTCGGACGCCGCCGAGCTGACGGGGGAGGCCATGCGGCCAACCTGGTCCCACGCTCCGTTCGGGCCGCCGGTCACGATCGACCATGTGCTGGTGGACCGGAGGATCGGGGCCACTTCGGCGGCGGTCTACGACCTGCCGGGCAGCGACCACAACGCCCTCTTCACCGAACTGGCCTTACCGCGCTAATGCTGAAGTCGGCCGTTTGCTCAGGTGCTCGGTTTGCGCTGCCAGCCGTTTTGTCCGGGGAGGCGCTAGCGGTGCCGCCCGGCGCTTACTTGGTGGGGCATGCTCGATGGGCTGGAGTGGCTTTGTTTGGGGCCCCTAAGAAAAGAGGCGCCGTGGGTAGAGCGGGTGGGAAAGGGATACCCACCGCCTGGGCCAGGCTAGCGCCTCTTTTCTCCCCAAACAAAGCCACTCCAGCCCATCGAGCACTTGGGCGGGAAGGTGGCAGTTGGGAGGGGTTCGGGCAGGGCCGGGCAGACTGAAGGAAGAGAGGAGGGGAATCCACCTCTCTTTGTCTCTTCCAATAATCGCACTGGCTGGAACCGGCGGCCCCGCTACGGAAGTGCTCGATCTAGTGGACTCCCTTTGTGTGGGGGGAGGTGACCGCTAAACTTGCCTCAGTGGTGGGGATGCCCTTCACCCCACGCTCTTTCCCCACGCGGTCGCCTAGGGGCCTCGCGCAAAGGGAGTTCGCTAGATCGAGCGCCCTCTTACTTGGGTAACCTGTAATGCCTACGCTCCCGACACAGGACGTAGCCCATACAGGCTGAACACGGAGAGAGTTCAGAGCCGCTTCTGGATCTCCGTCAACGCTTCCACCGCGCCCATCGCCAAGGCCACACCTCGACCATGACGGATCTCAGGCTCGCGCGGGTTGATGCGGATCAAGTTCCCCGTGGCCGCGCTCGCCAGTTCCGCGTGTCGTCGAACCGTCGGGATCGCCGTGCCCGCGCCGATTTCCAGTACCACCAGGTTCCGGCCCCGCAACGACCGGCGCCATTCCGATAGTGCGTCCAGGTCCGCCTGGCTGCGGTCCGGTACCCAGTGCGCGTCCCCGAACATCAGGATGTTCGGCCGGGCCAGTGCCCCGCAACTCTCGCAGGTGGGCAGCCCGCCGACGGCACGCATCGTTTCCGGGTCGACCTCCACGTCCACCGTCGCCGCCCATACCGCGCGGCGGCACGGCAGTGTGCACTGCAAGTGGTGGATTGAGCCGTGGACCTCGGCTACGTCAGCGAAACCCGCCAACTGGAACTGGCCGTCCACATTGGACGTGAAGGCGCGGGCGCCCCAGTCCCGCAGGATCGCGAAACCCGCGTGCGGGATCGTGTTCCGGTACAGCGCGAGCCGGTGTCCGTAGAAGCCCCAGGCCAGTTCTGGGTCTTCCACGAAGTGCACCGGGTCGGCCAGTTCCTCGAACCGCAGGCCGAGTCGCTCGTACGGTGGGTATGCCCGCCAGAATCCTGCGCCGCCGCGGAAGTCCGGGAGGCCGGAGTCGACGCCCATGCCTGCTCCGGCGCACACCAGGACCGCGTCCGCGCCGGCCACCAGTTCGGCCGCGCGGTCTAACCCGTCGCTCACTCCCGAGGTGCCGCGCTCTGCACGACCTCGAACTCCAGCAGGCTGGAGCCGGAGCCGACCGGCTTGGCGCGTTCGCCGGAGTGGGCCTCGCGGGCGGAGCCGTTGACCCAGGCCTGAAAGTGCTCCTCGGTCTCCCATCGGGTGTAGACGAAGTACCGGGTCTCGCCCGCCGTCGGCCGCAGCAGTTCGAAGCCGAGGAAGCCGGGCTCCCCGTCGACCGCGCCCAGCCGCGCGGCGAAGCGCTTCTCCAGTTCGGGGCCGGAGCCCTCGGGGACCTCGATCGCGTTGATCTTCACGACTGCCATGGGGCCAGCCTACTTGCGCAGCGACCCCGGGTAGAGCAGGTCCTCGGCCGGTTTGTCCGCTTGGTGGAACCAGGCCTGCAAGAACGCGCTCTGGTCGTGCCCGGAGACCTCGTTGACCATGGCCGTGAACTCCGCCCAGGACGCGTTGCCGTCGCGGTGGGTCTGGGTCCACTTCTTGAGCAGCGTGTCGAACCTCTCCTCGCCCAGCTGCCTGCGCAGGGCGTGCACGGCGAGTTGGCCCTTGTCGTAGACCGCCGTGAACTCGTTGCCCGGGCCCATGTCGACCAGTCGGCGCTTCCAGAACTTGTCCGAGGCCCTGGCCACCTCGGTGCGGAAGGTCGCGTCGAGGTCCTCGCCCTCCTTCTCCCGCCACAGCCACTGCGCGTAGGAGGCGAAGCACTCGTTCAGGCAGACGTCCGACCACCGTTCGAGGGACACGCTGTCGCCGAACCACTGGTGGGCCTGCTCGTGCACGATCACGTCCAGGTCGGCCCACTTGGCGTAGGTGGGCCTGCCCTGGGTCTCCAGCGAGAACCCGATGCTCTCGTTGAGGAAGATCCCGCCCGCCGCGCTCTGCGGGTACGGGCCGAACTTGCCCGCCAGGAACGCCAGCACCTCGGGCACCCGGGCCTCGACCCGCCGCTTGTCCTGCGCGCCGGGGGCGTAGGCGTTGACGACCGGGGTCCCGTCGGGCAGCGCCGACCGCTCGAAGGTCCACCGGTCGATGCCGACCGTGGTCAGGTACGGCGCGATCCGGTTCGGCTCCACCCAGGTGTAGGTGGTCCAGCCGCCCTCGGTCTTGGCGGGTTCCTCGCGGCCGTTGGAAATCACGCTCCAGCCGTCCGGGACCCGCGCGGCCAGCCGGAAGGTGGCCTTGTCCGAGGGGTGGTCGTTCACCGGGTACCAGCTCGACGCCGAGTGCGGCTCGCCCGCGGCGAAGGCGCCACCGGACTTGGCGATCTGCCAGCCGCCCGCGCCAAGCGTGCTGTCCTTGTCCGCGGTGGGGACGCCCGTGTAGCGCACCCGGGTGCGGAACGTCGCGCCCTTGGTCAGCGGTGCGGCCGGGGTGATCACCAGTTCGTGCTCGCCGTCGCGGGTCGTCGCGGCCCGCCCGCCGTCGACGTCCACTTCGGACACGTCGAAGCCGGTCAGGTCCAGGTTGTACCGGGACAGTGCCGCGGTCGCGGTGGCCACCACGGTGGTGTCGCCCATCAGCTGCCGGGTCGCCGGGTCGTAGCTGATGGACACCTCGTACGCGGTGACGTCGTAGCCGCCGTTGCCGTCGTCGGGGTAGTACGGGTCGCCGATGCCGGGCGAGCCCACCCCCCACGGCGCGGGCTCGTTCGACTTGCTGAACTTCCCCGTCTCGTCCCCCGCGCTCGTGCAGGCGGTGAACATCGTGGCCGTGAGCAGCACGCACACGACTCGGACGGGGGCGACCCGGGGCATCGCGACAACTCCAAGCTGGTTCGGGGGCGGCCCCATCATGGTCGCCCGGCTGTGTAGCCCGGGTTCGTTCGGGCAGACTCAGGCCCATGAGCAGGCCGGACGTGGTCACCTTCGGCGGCGACGGCCCGCCGATCCTGCTGCTGCACGCGCTGATGGGCCGCGCGTCGACCTGGTGGCCGGTCGCCCGCTGGCTCACCGCCTACGGCCGGGTCGTCGGCCTGGACGCCCGCGGCCACGGCCGCAGCCCGTTCCGGGGCGGTCAGTGGCGCACCCCCGACTTCGTCGCCGACGCCCGGGAACTGCTCGACGACTTCGGCGAGCCCGCGGTCGTGATCGGACACTCCATGGGCGGCCTGCACGCCATCGCACTCGCCGCCGAGCACCCCGACGCGGTGCGCGGGATCGTGGTCGAGGACGTCGGGATCGACCTGCGTGGACGCACTGTGGACGGTTGGCGCTCGCTGTTCGACGCCTGGCCGGTGCCGTTCCCGTCGCTGGGCCACGTGCGCGCGTTCTTCGGCCCGGCGGGCGACTACTTCGCCGAGTGCGTCGAGGAACGCGCCGACGGCTACCACCTGCTGGCCGGCCCGGACGAGCTGTTCGACGTCGCCGCGGAGTGGGGCGAACGGGACTACTGGGACCTGGTGGAACGGGTCCGCTGCCCGGTGCTGGCGGTGGAGGCCGAGTTCTCGGTGATGCCCGCCGGGCAGCAGGCGCAGATCCCGCTGCGCGCACCCGGCGGCGGGACGCACCTCGTGGTGTCCGGCAGCGGCCACCTCATCCACGACTCCGCGCCCGAGACCTACCGGGGCGCGGTCGAGGCGTTCCTATCCGGGTTGCTGGGCCGCTAGAGGTCGACCAGGACCTCGACCTCGTGCGACGCGGTGTCCAAGATCGCGACCTGCCGGGCCCGCGCCTGGATCGACCCGACCGGGAAGAGGGCCTGGAAGCCGCGGACGATGTCGTCGTCGGGCACCCCGTGCAGCAGCGTGCAGTGCGGCACCCACGAGCCGGGCAGGTAGTAGCTGTTCGGGTGACGGACCTTCCCCGCGAGCACGTCGTGCACGGCCGAGTGCACCGCGAGCAGCTCCCCGTCGGTGACCGCGCCCAGCATGAGCACGTTCTCGCTGGTGGAGAAGGTCGACAGGGCGTGCAGCCACAGGTTGGGGACGGCGAGCAGCTTGAGGTCCGCCTTGAGCGCCGCCCGGGTTTTCTTCGGGATCTCCGCGGCCATCCCGAACGTCACGTGCGGCGGGAACTTCCGCGCGGACGGGAGTCCAGCGGCGTCGAGCCGGTCGAGCAGGTCCGTGACGGCCCGCTCCGCCTGCCGGTCGAACAGCACCACAACACCCTGCGCCATGTCGCGAGCCTCTCAGGACCGGGTCAGTGTTCGCCGGGCAGGGCGAAGCGCCCGTCAGAGGTCTGCTCCACCAGCCCGTCGGAGAGCAGTGAGTGCAGGCACCGGTCGCGTTGCCCGGCGTCGCTCCAGACCAGGTCGAGCTTGCCCTTCGCGGCGGGCTCGTTCGTCCCCCGCAGCACGTCGAGCAGCAGGCCCCGGACCTGGCGGTCGGTGCCCGCGAACCGCTGGACGGCCTTGGCCGGGCCCGCGTAGGCGGGCCGACCCGCGCGCTGCCAGGCGCACTGGTCGAGCACCGGGCAGTCCACGCACTTGGGCGCCCGAGCGGTGCACACGATCGCGCCCAGCTCCATCAGCGCCGCCGACGCCCGAGCGGCCCGGGCGGGCTCGATCGGCAGCAGCACCTCGACGTCGTCCATGTCCCGGGTGACCGAGGGCGGCCCGGCGTCACCGGCACCGTGCACCGCGCGGGCGACGACCCGGCGGACGTTGGTGTCCACGACGGGGCAGCGCTGGCCGTAGGCGAACGCGGCGACCGCGCGGGCGGTGTAGGCGCCGATGCCGGGCAGCGCCAGCAGCGTGTCCACATCGGACGGGACCACGTCGCCGTGGTCGCTCGCGATCACCGCCGCGGCGGCGTGCAGGCGCAGCGCCCGGCGCGGGTAGCCGAGCTTGCCCCAGGCGCGCACCACCTCGCCCTGCGTCTGCGCGGCCAGCGCCGACGGCACTGGCCAGCGCGCCATCCAGGACAGCCAGATCGGCTCCACCCGGGCGACCGGGGTCTGCTGCAGCATGATCTCGCTGACCAGCACGCCCCACCCGGTGGTGCCGGGGCGGCGCCAGGCGAGGTCGCGGGCGTTGGCGTCGAACCAGTCGAGGAGCGAATCGATCACCCGGCGAGGTTAGTCGACCTCGGTGAGCGCGGCGGTCTGCACGTCGTAGACGAACCCGCGCACGTTGCCGATGTAGGGCACGAACGGGCTGCGCCGGACCCGCTCCACCGACTGCTTCACGCTGTCCTTGACCTCGCGGAACGCCTCGACGGCCCAGGTCGGCCGCAGGCCGGTGTCGGCCTCGAGGTCGGCCCGGAACTCGTCGTCGGTGAAGGTCGAGAGGCCGCACGAGGTGTGCTGCATGACGATCACCTCGCGGGTCTTGAGCTTGCGCTGGCTGATCGAGAGCGAGCGGATCACGTCGTCGGTGACGATCCCCCCGGCGTTGCGCAGGATGTGCGCCTCGCCGTGCACGAGACCGAACACGTCGAACACCTTGATCCGGGCGTCCATGCAGGTCACCACGGCCAGGTGCAGGCTGGGCACCGGGGTGGGGACCTCGGGGGCGCCGTGGTCGGGCCCGTCGATGTGGCGCTGCAGCAGGTCGTCGATGGCGGTCACGGCGGCCTCCGGTGATTCGGACATTCCTGGCCCTCATTGGACCTGTCTTGCCAGTTGCCAGACAAGGGTACTTTGACGAAGCTCACTGATCGTGTTGTTGAGCGAGCGGACAACCCCCGATTGAGCGAAAGTGTCGACCACCGCGGACGGCACCGCCGGAGCTACCGTTCTGCGGATGATCGACCCGAACGAGCCGCGGCCCCGAGCCGTCTACCTGCGCCGACGACTGCTGGCGGTCGGCGGGTCCGCGGTGGCCGTGGTCGTGCTCATCTGGATCATCGGCGGGCTGCTCGGCACCGACGAGGGAATCCCGGTGGTCGGGGCGGGCGCCCGGCCCACGTCCAGCAGCGCACCGCCGACGATCGAGTTCGGCACCCCGGGCACCAGTTCCACCGCCCCCAGCTCCCAGACCTCGAGTGAGCTGCCGTCGGCCACGCCCACCAGCACCGCGCCCGCCGCGCCGCCGACTGTGCCGCCCACCACGACCACGCCGCCACCGGACCCGAACCTGCCATGCCCGGACGCCGCGGTCGTGGTCACCGCCGAGATGGAGCCCACCGCCGTCCGGGTGGGCCAAAGGCCGCTGCTGCGGTTGGTCGTGACCAACGGCGGACCGGTGCCGTGCACCCGCGACATCGGCCGGGCCCAGCGCGAGCTGGTGATCACCAGCCCGGACGGCGCCACGCGGCTGTGGTCGAGCAACGACTGCACCCCGGCCAAGGGCGAGCAGCGGCAGGTGTTGGCGCCGGGGGAGCGGCAGGCGTTCGACGTGCGCTGGGCGGGCCGCACGTCGGCCAAGGGCTGCCCGGTCAAGCGCAGTGCGGTGGCCCCCGGCGACTACCTGGTCACCGGCCGACTCGGTGAGCTGGCGGGCAAACCGGTGCCGTTCACGATCAAGCCCTGACCGCGCGCGGTCGCTGGATTCGTCCGCCCGGTCAGGGGCCGAACCAGCGTTCCTCGGCGGTGCGCGGCGGGGCGGCCGTGGACCCGAGCACCAGCTCGGTGTCCAGGGTGATCTGCCGCGGCCGGGTCGGGTCGACGGAGGCCAGCAGCAGCTTCCCGGCGGCTCGGCCCTTCTCCAGGACCGGTTGCCGCACCGTGGTGAGCCCCACCCGGTCGGCGTCGGTGATGCCGTCGAAGCCGGTGACGGTGAGGTCCTGCGGCACCCGCAGCCCGCGGCGTCTGGCCTCGGTGAGAGCGCCCAGGGCGAGGATGTCCGAGGTGCAGATCAGGGCAGTGACCTCGGGATCGGCGTCGAGCAGCTGCGCGGCGGCGGACGCGCCGCTGGCCACGCTGTGGTCGAAGCGCTCCACCACCGGTACGCGCTTCCAGTCGACCCCGACCGCGCTGAAGGAGTCCTCCAGGCCGGCGAGCCGGGCCCGCTGCACGTGGAAGTGCGCGTTGTGGGCGCGCTCGACGGTGGCGAAGCCGTCGTTGCGGTCGCGGGCGAGCCGCATGCAGACCACGCCGACCCGGCGGTGGCCCAGGGCGATCAGCCGGTCGGCGAGCACGGTGATCGCGGCCCGGTCGTCGATGCCGACCCGGTCGACGCCCTCGACGTGCGGCTGGTCGGCGACCACGGTGGGCACCGGCCGGGACAGCACCGCGGCCAGGTGCGGGTCGTCGTCGGGCACCGAGTACACGACGAACCCGTCCACGCCCGCGCGGTGCACGGCGGCGACGTCCTCGCGCTCCGGGTTGACCGGGACGAGGTGCAGACCCTGGCCCGCGCCCTCGCACGCGAGGGCGAGCCCCTCGAGGAAGCCGAGGGCTGCTGGGTCCCGGAAGGCGTAAGAGAGGTTCTCGGTCAGCAGCAGGCCGACGGCCCCCGCCTTGCGGGTGCGCAGGGACCGCGCGACCGGGTCCGGACCGGGGTAGCCGAGGCGCCGCGCGGTCTCCAGGACCCGCCTGCGCAGCTCGGGGGAGAGCTGGTCAGGCCGGTTGTACGCGTTGGAGACGGTGGTCCGGGAGACCCCGAGTTCCGCCGCCAGCGACGCGAGGGTCGCCGGGCGTCGCACATGCATAGACCGCGCCATGGATTGACCGTAACGGTTCAGAACCAATTGCAGAAGTCCGGCCGGTAGTCGGCCCCCCGGTTGGTCTCACCCGGTCGGGTTAACGCTAACGGCGTCCGTGACGTAGGCTGAAAGCGACAACGGTTTCCATTGTCGTGCGGAAGGCGACCACGACCCCCTCGGGAGTGCCCCATGACCTCGCGTCCCACCCGGTCCGCAACCGCGGCTGCCCTGGTCGGCGCGCTGACCCTGATCGGTGCCTCGGCGTGTGGCGGGTCACCCGGCCAGGCCGGTGCCGACGGCCGGATCGCCGTCGTGGCCTCGACGAACGTGTGGGCCAGCGTGGCGCGCGCGGTCGGCGGTGACGCGGTGTCGGTCACCGCCATCCTGAGCGACCCCGGCGCCGACCCGCACGGCTACGAGGCCAAGCCCGCCGACGCCGTCGCGTTCGACAACGTCAAGGTCGTGCTGTCCAACGGCGGCGGCTACGACGACTTCTTCACCGGCCTCGCCGACACCGCGGGCGCGAACGCGCGCAAGATCGTCGCCTTCGAGCTCGCGGGCAAGGGCGACTCGGGCGGGCAGCACCAGTCCAGTGAGCCGGTCCCGAACGAGGCCGCGCACGAGCCCGCGGTCAACGAGCACGTCTGGTACGACCTGGACACCGTCCACCGGGTCGCCGACAAGCTGGTCGACGAGCTGAGCGCGGTCGCCCCGGACAAGCGCGACGTGTTCCGGACCAACGCCGCCACCTTCGCCCACGGCCTCGACGACATCGCCGCCAAGGCCGCGGGCATCGGCCGGGCCAAGCCGGGCGCCAAGGTGGTGGCCACCGAACCGGTCGCGGCCTACCTGCTGGCGACCGCGGGCCTGTCGGACGCGACCCCGGAGGAGTTCTCCGAGGCCATCGAGGAGGAGTCCGACCCGTCGGCCGCCGCGGTCGCCAAGACCGACGCGCTGGTCACCGACAAGGAGGTCGCCGTGGTCGTCTACAACAGCCAGACCGAGACCCCGGTGACCAAGCAGCTCAAGGACAAGGCCGTGGCCGCGGGCGTGCCGGTGGTCGGTGTGACCGAGACGCTGCCACCCGGCGCGACCGACTATCTTGCCTGGATGACCACTCAGGTGGATGACCTCGCGCGGGCCGTGGCGGCCGCGTGAGCACCCCCGCCGTCGCGCTGTCGGGCGCCCGGCTCGCCTACGGCGACCGGGTGCTGTGGGCCGGGCTCGACCTGGAGATCGCCCCCGGCGAGTTCGTCGCCGTGCTCGGGCCCAACGGTTCCGGCAAGACCAGCCTGATGCGGGTCCTGCTGGGACTGCAACGGCTGAGCGCGGGCACGGTCCGGGTGGCGGGTTCCCCGCCCGGGCGCGGCAACCGGCACATCGGCTACATCCCGCAGCAGCGGGCCCTCGACCCGACGGTCGCCGTGCGCGGGCGCGACCTGGTCGGTTTCGGCTACGACGGGCACACCTGGGGACTCGGGCTGCGCGGGATCGGCGAGCGCAGGCGCCGGGTGGACGCGGCCCTGGCCGCCGTGGGCGCGACGGCCTACGCCGAGCGCCCGGTCGGCCTGCTCTCCGGCGGTGAGCAGCAGCGGCTCCGGGTGGCCCAGGCCCTGGTCGGCGACCCCAGCGTGCTGCTCTGCGACGAGCCGCTGCTCTCCCTCGACCTGGCCCACCAGCGCGCGGTCAGCGAGCTCATCGACGGCCACCGGCGGGCCAACGACAGCGCGGTCCTGTTCGTCACGCACGAGATCAACCCGGTGCTGCCGCTGGTCGACCGGGTGCTCTACCTGGTCGACGGCAAGTTCCGGATCGGGTCGCCGGACGAGGTCATGACGACGGAGACGCTGAGCGAGCTCTACGGCACCGAGGTCGCGGTCGTGCGGGTGCGCGGCCAGATCCACGTCGTCGGCACGCACAGCGAGCTGTGCGAGGACACCGCGCACCACGGAACCACGCCGCTGCCCGGCGCCACTGCCCACCACGGCGCTGCTGGGCACCACGGCGTCACTGGGCACCACTTGGCGGACCACTGATGGACAAGCTCTTCGACTTCGAGCTGACCGCCCGGCTGCTCGGCTACGACTTCGTGCTCACCGCGCTGCTGGTCGCCAGCGTGCTCGGCCTGCTGGCGGGCGTGCTCGGGCCGCTGATCGTCAGCCGGAACATGGCGTTCTCGGTGCACGGCACCAGCGAACTGGCGCTCACCGGCGGCGCGGCGGCGCTGCTGCTGGGCTGGGACGTCGGCAACGGCGCGCTCGCCGGGGCGATCGTGGCCGCGCTGGTGCTGGGGCTGCTGTCGCGGCGGAGTTCGGACTACGACTCGGTGATCGGCGTGGTGCTCGCCTTCGGGCTGGGCCTGGGCGTGCTGATGCTGTGGCTCTACAAGGGCCGCGCGTCGAACAAGTTCGGCCTGCTCACCGGGCAGATCGTCGGGCAGGACTTCGCGAGCGTCGCCCTGCTGAGCGGGTGCGCGATCGTGGTGCTGGGGCTGCTCGCGGCGCTCTACCGGCCGCTGCTGTTCGCCAGCGTCGACCCCGAGGTCGCCAAGGCGCGCGGGGTGCCGACGACGGCGCTGGCCCTGGTGTTCGCCGTGATGGTGGGCGCGGCGACGGCCTTGGGCGTGCGCACGGTCGGGTCGCTGCTGGTGCTCGCGCTGATGGTGACGCCCGCCGCGGCGGCCTGCCGGATCACCGCGAGCCCGCTGCGCGCGACCCTGCTGGCGGTGCTGTTCGCCGAGGTGTCGGCGGTCGGCGGGATCATCCTGTCGCTGGCCCCGGGCGCGCCGGTGAGCGCCTTCGTCACCGCTATCTCGTTCTTGATCTACCTGGTGTGCTGGGTCGTGAGCCGGGCCAGGCGCACCCGGGTCAGTGCAGCATGAGGATCGCCTGCAGGTGACCGACCAGCGCCCCGATCACCGCACCGACGGCGATGAGCTTCCACTCGTCCTGCCGGAACGCGGGACGCAAGAGGCCCTCGTACTCCTCGCGGGATAGCTCGTTCATCTTGGCGGCGATGGTGTTGCCGATGTCGAGCGCCTCGCGCGCGTACGGCTCGGCGTAGAGGGCCGTGCTGGTCAACCGGGTCATCGCCTTGTCGGCGGCGTCGTGCTTCATCTCCTGGAACCGGCGCGTGCCCACAGCCACCGCGACGAACGGCTTGGCGATGCTGGCCTGCTCGTCGACGCTCTTCTGCACGTGCCGCTGGATCATGGCCAGCAACCGGTCGGACTTCGGACCGCGCAGGATCCCGTCGACGATGTTCGGCACCGTCATCACCTCCCGGGCGATCAGGTCGCCGTACTGCCGCGCCACCTCGGCCCGACGGCGCTGGAAGACCCCCTGGAACGGGACCAGGCCGAAGAGCCGAGTGCGCTCGCGCGGGAAGAACACCAGCTTGATGGCCAGCCAGTCGGTGAACCAGCCGATGGCCGCGCCGAAGATCGGCAGCACCAGCGGCTCACGGGTGAGCGCCCAGACAGCGGTCTGCACCAGACCGAGGACGAACCCGAAGTAGATGCCGCAGCGGGCGATGAACGCCATCTCCGGCCGCGAGATGTCCCGCACGAGCCGGACCAGCAACTCCTTGTCCCGCTCCAGCGCGGATACGGCGACCTGCTGGACGTCGAGCACCTCACCGATGTTGGCCCGGATCTCGGCCATCACCTTGCGGACCAGGGCCGGACTGCCCGCTTGGACCTGCTTGATGATCAGGTCCTGGGCCAGGATCGGCAACATCTCCCACAACTGCGGGTGGTGCTTCTCCAGCACCTCCCGCGCGATCTCGTCGACCGTGACCAGCAACGGCCCTTGGATCTGCCGCGCCACCTCGTCGGGGTCCAGCCGCTCGACGATCTCCCTCGGGTCCACCAGCCTGCTGGTGATCAACTCAGCGGACACCCGGATCATCCGCGCCGAATTGCGCGGGACAACCCCCTGCCACCCGAGGAACGGCTCAACCAGCCCGACGAAGCGCAGTGGCCGGAACATCATCTCGATGGCCACCCGCTTGGTGACGTAGCCGATGACAGCCGCCACGAACGGCATCGAGACGTACACCGGCCAGTGGCGGGCGAAGTCGTCGAGGAACCCGGACACACGCCCACCCCCTCTTCTTGACTGGGTAGTAGGTTAGTGCAGGCGAAGCGGGACCCGCAGTTCACCCACCAGGAACCCGACGACCGCCCCGGCGGGGATCTCCTGGGTGATCATGCAAGAGCTCCCAACCCCGCTGGCACGTAACAGGATCCCCGCCCGCTGGTACCGCAGTGGATAGGCCGACCTCGCTGGCACGCAGAAGAGCCTCGTCCTCCAGCAAACTGCAGTGGATAGGCCGAGCCCGCTGGCACGCAGAAGGGCCCCGTCCTCCAGCAAACCGCAGTGGATAGGCCGACCCCACCGACAAGCAGAAGGGCCCCGTCCCCCAGCAAACCGCAGCGGATAGGCCGACCCCGCTGGTACGCAAGTCCCGTTACGAATGCTCGATCTAGTGGACTCGCTTCGTGTGGGGGAGGAGTACCGCTAAACTTGCCGGTGGTGGGGAATGCCCTTCACCCGCCCTTTTTTCACCACCGCGGTGCTCTAGGGGCCCCGCGCGAAGTGAGTTCACTAGATCGAGCCCCCATCTTTTCCTCGGGCAGCCCCAACGACGAGCCGCCAACAAGGTCGACCGTAGGTCGGCGTGCGGCACACCCTCCGAGCTGCCCAAGTAAAGCGGAGGCTCGATCGGGTGGAATGCCTTCGCGCGGGGCCCCTAGAGCACCGCGGTGGGGAAAAAGCGTGGGGTGAAGGGCATCCCCACCACACGGCAAGTTTAGCGGTACTCTCCCCCCACACGAAGGCATTCCACCCAATCGAGCACTGGCGTAGCGGGTGTTGCGTACCAGCGGGCTCGGGTTTTAGAAATTGAAGGAATAGAGGAATAGGGACTGAGAAATAGGGGTGGAGATTGGAGGCTGTGGATTGAAGACTGTGGATCGGGAGGTGGGTGAGGATCGGAGTTTTTGGTTAGATCCTGCCTGCGATCCTTCGCCTTCTAGCCACCTCTGCCAAGACCACTCCCGCCGCCACCGACGCGTTGAGTGATTCCACGCCCGCTGACATCGGAATGGACACTGTGGCGTCGCAGGTTTCCTTGACCAGTCTGGTCAGGCCCCTGCCCTCGGAGCCGACGACGACCACCAGTGGTGAGGTCGCCAGTTCCAGGCCGTCCAGTTCCATCGAGCCGTCCGCGTCCAGGCCCACGATCATCAGGCCCTCGTCGGCGAACGCGCGCAGCTGTCGGGTCAGGTTGGTGGCGATGGCTACCGGGATCTTGGCCGCTGTGCCCGCGCTCGTTCGCCAGGCCACGGCCGTGATGCCCGCGCTGCGTCGCTGGGGCAGTAGGACGCCGTTCGCGCCGAAGGCCGCTGCTGAGCGGATGACCGCGCCGAGGTTGCGGGGGTCGGTGACGCCGTCCAGGGCGACGATCAGTGGGGGGTCGTCGGTGCTGGCCGCTGCTTCCAGCAGGTCGTCCGGGTGCGCGTACTCGTACGGCGGGACTTGGAGGGCCAGGCCCTGGTGCATGGCGCCGGTGGTGAGCCGGTCGAGTTCGAGCCGGGAGACCTCCAGGACCGAGATGCCCCGGTCGGCCGCCAGTTGGACCGACTCGGCGACGCGTTCGTCGGCCTCGATGCCGAGTGCGACGTAGAGCGCGGTCGAGGGGACCCCGGCGCGCAGGCACTCGACCACCGGGTTGCGGCCGGCCACCAGTTCGTTGGTCGGCTTGTCCTTGCTCGATCGGCCCTGGGTGCGCTTGGCTGCCGCGTTCGACTTGCGGTAGGCGTGGTGGCCGGGGCGCTCCTCGGCCTTGGGCGTGGGGCCCTTGCCCTCCAGTGCCTTGCGCCGTTGTCCGCCGGAGCCGACGACGGCGCCCTTCTTGGAGCCCGGCTTGCGCATCGCGCCCTGGCGCCGTGAGTTCCCTGCCACGTCAGCTGTCCTTCAGTGTCCACAATGGACCGCCGGGGGTGTCCTCGACGGCGACGCCCGCGATGAGCAGGCGGTCTCGAATGGCGTCGGCCAGGGCGAAGTCCCGATCCGCCCGGGCGCGCTGGCGCTCTTCGAGGAGGTCTTCGACGAGGGCGTCGAGCGCCTGTCGCAGGCCGGTGTCGGCGTTGGACTTGTCCTGCCACTGCGGTGACAGCGGGTCCAACCCGAGCACGCCGGTCATGCCGCGCACCGCCGAGGCGGCTTGGCGTGCGCCTTCTTCGTCGTTGGCGTCCAGCGCGGTGTTACCGGCGCGGACCGCGTTGTGCACCGCGGCGAGTGCCGCCGGGGTGGCCAGGTCGTCGTCCATGGCGGCGGCGAACTCCGGGCCCGGGTCGCCGGGGGTGACCACGCCGGTGCGCTGGGCCACCTTGTGCACGAAGTGCTCGACGCGCTGGTAGGCCCGCACCGACTCGGACAGTGCCGCCTCGGAGTACTCGATCATCGACCGGTAGTGCGGGCCGGCCAGGTAGTAGCGGAGCTCCTGGGCGCGCACGCGGCTGAGCATCTCCGGGATCGACACCGTGTTGCCCAGGGACTTGGCCATCTTCTCGCCGCTGAGGGTGACCCACGCGTTGTGCATCCAGTAGCGGGCGAAGCCGTCGCCCGCCGCGCGGGACTGGGCCTGCTCGTTCTCGTGGTGCGGGAACACCAGGTCCAGACCGCCGCCGTGCACGTCGAACTGCGGGCCCAGGTAGGCGCGCGCCATCGCCGAGCACTCCAGGTGCCAGCCCGGCCTGCCCTCGCCCCACGGCGTCGGCCAAGACGGCTCGCCCGGCTTGCTGGCCTTCCATAGCGTGAAGTCGCGCGGGTCGCGCTTGCACTGCGCCAGCGTCTCGCCCTGCTGCACGTCGTCGAGCTTCGCGCCGGAGAGCTCGCCGTAGGCGGGGTAGGACGACACCGAGAAGTAGACGTCGCCGCCCGCCGGGTACGCGTGGCCGCGGTCGATCAGCTCGCGCATCATCTCGACCATCTGGGTGACGTGGCCGGTGGCCCGCGGCGCGATCGACGGCGGCAGGCAGCCCAGCACGTCGTAGGCCTCGTTGAAGGCGCGCTCGTGCGTGGCCGCCCACTCCCACCACGGCCTGCCCGCGTCGGCGGCCTTGACCAGGATCTTGTCGTCGATGTCGGTGATGTTGCGGACCAGCCGCACGTCGGAACCCTGGTGGGTCAGCCACCGGCGCATCACGTCGAAGTTCAGGCCGCTGCGCACGTGCCCGATGTGCGGGATGCCCTGCACGGTGGCGCCGCAGACGTAGATGGTGGTGACCCCTGGCGTCAGCGGCGTGAACTCACGCAGGCTGCGGCTTGCGCTGTCGAAGATGTGCAGGGGCACGGGGATCTCCTGGTGGGAGCACAGCATTTACTGGGGAAATGGTACGGGTAACGCAGAGGTCACTCGTGCCAGGATTGACTAACGGCGTGCTCTTGGCTTATCTCAGCCCGCTATGCCATGCGCGCGCAACGCGCCGAGCAGCGCGTCGGGGCGGCTCGCGGTCGCCTGCGGCTCCACCCGCTCGAACCGACAGCCCACCCGGACGGCGGCGCCGTCGGCCTCGGCGCTGTCGCCGATCATCAGGGTGTCCGCCGGCTCGACACCGATCCGCTCGCAGGCGAGCTCGAACAGCTTCGGGTCCGGCTTGACCAGGCCCTCGGCGTAGGAGAGCACGAACTCCCCGACCAGGTCGGCCAGACCGTGCGCGGCGAAGGTCGGGCGGATGTCCCAGGCGATGTTGCTGACCACGGCCACCGGGAGACCGCGCTCGCGCAGCAGCCGCAGCGCGGCGCCGGTGTCCGGGTACGGCTGCCACGACCCGGGCGCCAGCATCACGTCGTAGAGCAGGGCGGGCATCCCGTCGGCCAGCCCGATGGCCGGGGCGGACAGCGACGCCTCGTAGGCCGACCGGTGCACCTCGGGGTCGAGGTCGCGGCGGTGCCAGTCCTCGTGCAGCTCGGCGGGCAGGTGCTCCGGCACACCGGTCGGCACGGTCATCACGGCCAGCAGCTCGGCGTAGCGGTCGGCGTCCAGGGCGGCACCGTCGCGCAGGCGCAGCCCGGACACGCTCGCGGCACCCGGCTCCAGGCGGAACAGGGTGCCCGAGAAGTCCAGCAGGACGCCGCGGATGGCCACGGCGTCCACGCTAGAGGTCAGGCCGCGTTGCCCGTGACCCGCTCCGGAGTGATGCGCGCCACAACCCGCACGTCGTCCGGGCCGTCGGAGGTGTAGGGCTTGCCCACGTACTTCAGCGACAGCTCGTTGATCAGCTCCTTGCCGCCCTCCTCGGTGAGCTGGACGACGCCGCGGACCTCGACGTAGTTGTACGGGTTGGCGATGTCGAAGACGCTCAGGCTGACCCGGGGGTCGGCGCGGAGGTTCTTCTCCTTCTGGCGGCCGACCACGGTCGACAGCAGCACGTCGTCACCGTCGAGCCGGGCCCACAGGACCGAGGTCTGCGGGCTGCCGTCGGCGTTGAGCGTGGCCAGGGTGACGTAGTTCTTGCCCTCGAAGAGGGCCCGGGCGTTCGCGGATAGTGAAGATCCCATGGTCGAAACATAGATCCGACCGGCTCGCCGCGCCCACCATCCCGCCGACCGGGACCTGGTCGACGCCCGCGTCCGGACTAGGCCGACGCCCGCGTCCGGACTAGTCGGCGGCGAGCAGCAGCGCGGTCGCCACCGCGGCGATGCCCTCACCGCGGCCGGTCAGCCCGAGCCCGTCGGTGGTGGTGCCGGAGACCGACACCGGGCCGCCGACCGCCGCGGACAGCACCGCCTGCGCCTCGGCCCGGCGCTTGCCGATCTTCGGGTTGGTGCCGATCACCTGCACCGCGGCGTTGGCCACCCGGTAGCCCGCCGCCTCGACCCGGGTGCGCACCTCGGCCAGCAGCGTCGCGCCGTGCGCGCCCGCCCAGCGCGGGTCGCCGGTGCCGAACACCGCGCCCAGGTCGCCCAGGCCCGCGGCGGACAGCAGCGCGTCGCAGAGGGCGTGCGCGGCCACGTCACCGTCGGAGTGCCCCGCGCAGCCGTCGACGCCGGGCCAGAGCAGACCGGCCAGCCAGCAGTCCCGGCCTACTTCGATCGGGTGAACATCGGTGCCGATTCCCACCCTCACGAGACCTCCACGGCGGACAGCACGGCCTCGGCGATGGCCAGGTCGAAGGGGGTTGTGACTTTCATCGCATAGGGATGTCCCGGCACGGTGGCCACCGGGACGCCCAGCTTCTCGACCAGCCCCGCGTCGTCGGTCGCGGAGTCGCCAGCCGCCGCGTATGCCCTGGTCAGAGTGGCCGCGTCGAAGCCCTGGGGGGTCTGGACGATGCGCAGCGCCGCCCGGTCGGGGGTGGCCAGGACAACGCCCGCCGCGTCGACCTGCTTGACGGTGTCAGCCATCGGCAGCACCGGGATCACCGCGGGCGCGCCCGCCAGCACAGCGTCGACGACGGCCTGGATGACCTGCGGCGGGGTGAACGCGCGCGCCGCGTCGTGGACCAGCACCACGCGGGCGTCCGGGACGGCGGTGAGCGCGTGCCGAAGAGCGCGGCGCACGGAGTCGGTGCGGTCGGCACCACCGGGGACGACATCGGCGGGCAAGCCCGCGTCGGCCAGCAGCTTCGCGGTGGACTCGACCTCGGCGGGGGGCGCCGCAACGACGACATGCCGCACGCAACCTGCGGTGAGCAGGCCGCGCACGGCATGTGCCAGTAGAGCGCTCCCGCGAACGGGGACCAGTGCTTTGGGCACGCCGAAGCCCAGGCGTTCACCCCTACCTGCGGCAGGCACGATGGCCACCGTGTTCATGGCCTGTTCACTGCCTGTCCGGGACCCGGGGCGGTCCCACTGCGGTGTCATGCATGTCTCAATCGGGCCGATCCGCCCGGTGGCCCGGTCGGACGTGCGCCTCAGACGGTTGCGGTTGCCAGGACCTCGTCGAGCAGGACCTCGGCCTTGTCCTCGTCGGTGCCCTCGGCCAGCGCCAGCTCGCTGACCAGTATCTGCCGCGCCTTGGCCAGCATCCGCTTCTCGCCTGCGGACAGCCCGCGGTCCTTCTCCCGCCGCCAGAGGTCTCGCACCACTTCGGCCACCTTGTTGACGTCGCCGGAGGCGAGCTTCTCCAGGTTGGCCTTGTACCGACGCGACCAGTTGGTCGGCTCCTCGGTGTGTGGCGCGCGCAGCACGTCGAACACGCGGTTGAGACCCTCTTGGCCCACGACGTCCCGCACGCCGACGATCTCGGCGTTGTCTGCGGGGACGCGAACCGTGAGGTCACCCTGCGCGACCTTGAGGACGAGGTACTTCTTCTCCTCGCCCTTGATCGTGCGGGTCTCGATCGCTTCGATGAGTGCGGCACCGTGGTGCGGGTAGACGACGGTCTCTCCGACCTTGAAAACCATGTGTCCTCTGCCCCTTTCGCTGCCTCCATCTTAACACGGGTCGCACGGTCTAGGAGATGGACCTGTGAACCGTCTACGCAGGTCAAAGGCCACATCAGGGAACGGGCAGGGGTTGACAAGAGCTCTTTGCGCGTACTCAGCCCCCATTGCGCTCGGCGGTGGGCGGAAGTCGATCAGCGAGTCGATCTCATCCACAGTGGACGTGATTCCCCCGACACCGCGCGCGCGATTGTCCGACCACGCGCGGACCCGATCTATTGCGCGGGCTAGGCTTCCGGCCGGTAGGTGGAATGTCCGCTAGCGACGCAGGAGCCCCCGTGAGTCGTGCACAGCAGAACCCGGTCGCCCGGCAGCGCCTGGTCCCGACCGCTCTGGGTCTCGGCCTGGTGGCCGCGCTCGGCGTCGCCGGGTGCAGTGCGGGGCAGATCACCCAGACCGATTCGCAGCTGCCCGCGGTGAACGGCGCGCTCGCCCAGGCGGGCCCGATCGGCCTGCGCGACGCGATGCTCGCCTACCCGGTCAAGGGCTACTACGCCGAGGGCACCGACGCCCCGCTGGTGCTCGCGATCGTCAACGCCGGTGGCTCCGACGACAAGCTCGTCGAGGTCACCTCCACCGTCTCGGCCGAGGTCGAGGTCGAGGGCGACACCGCGCTGCCCGGCGGCACCGCGCTCACCGTCGGCAAGCCCGGCGAGGAGGCGGAGGCGCCCAAGTCCAGCGCGGCCACCACGCCGACGCCGACCGCCTCGATCACCTCGTCCGCGGCGCCCAGCTCCGGCGCGCCCTCGAGCGCCTCCTCGGCTCCCGGGTCCAGCTCGGCCGCGTCGTCGTCCGCGTCGTCCTCGTCGGCGGCCAGCTCGGCCCCCGGGACCTCGGTCACGCCGACCTCGACCAGCGCGCCCACCTCGACCTCGGCGAAGGTCACCCTGGGCAAGCTGGAGATCGTGCTCAAGTCGGTCCGCGCGCGGCTCGACCCGGGCAAGACCATCCCGGTCACCTTCGTCTTCGAGAAGGCCGGTGCGGTCACCATCGAGCTGCCGATCGCGGCGCCGAACGGTCCCCGCGAGAGCGAGCACTGAGCGACCGGTCGCGGGGCCGCGGAACCCGGGGCGCCCGCGTCCCCGGCTCTGTCGGTGCCCGGCCGTAGCGTGCCCCCGTGGCCACCAAGACCTCGCCCAAGCTGAACTACCGCTGCGCCGAGTGCGGGCACGCGGTGGCCAAGTGGTTCGGCCGCTGCCCGGAGTGCCAGGCGTGGGGCAGCCTCGAAGAGGTCGGCGCACCCCGGGTCAAGATCGCGGCGGGCGCGCCCAGCTCGCCCGCGCGGCCGATCGCCGAAGTGGACGTCGAGTCCGCGAAAGCCCGCCCCACCGGCGTTTCCGAGCTGGACCGGGTGCTCGGCGGCGGGCTGGTGCCCGGCGCGGTGGTGCTGCTCGCCGGTGAGCCCGGGGTCGGCAAGTCCACCCTGCTGCTCGAGGTCGCCTACCAGTGGGCCGCGCTGGACGGGGACCAGGGGCCGACGCTCTACGTCACCGGCGAGGAGTCCGCGGGCCAGGTGCGGCTGCGGGCCGAGCGCACCGGGAACGTGCACGGGTCGATGTTCTTGGCCGCCGAGAGCGATGTGGCGGCGATCCTGGGCCACGTGGACGCCGTCGGGCCTGGGCTGCTGGTGGTCGACTCGGTGCAGACGATGTCCTCGCCCGCGGTGGACAGCGCGCCGGGCGGGGTCACCCAGGTGCGCGCGGTCACCGCGGCGCTGGTGGCGCTGGCCAAGGAGCGCGGGCTGCCGGTGCTGCTGGTCGGCCACGTCACCAAGGACGGCTCCATCGCGGGGCCGCGGGTGCTCGAGCACCTGGTCGACGTGGTGCTGCACTTCGAGGGCGACCGGCACTCGGCGCTGCGGATGCTGCGCGGGGTGAAGAACCGGTTCGGCCCGGCTGACGAGGTGGGCTGCTTCGAGCTGGTGGACCGCGGCATCGTCGGCGTGCCGGACCCGTCGGGGCTCTTCCTCAACCGACGCGACGCGGGCGTGGCGGGCACCGCGGTCACGGTGGCGATGGAGGGCAAGCGACCGCTGCTGGGCGAGGTGCAGGCGCTGGTGGCCAAGTCCGCATTGGGCACACCGCGCCGGGCAGTGTCCGGTTTGGACTCGTCGCGGGTGGCGATGGTGTTGGCAGTACTGGAAAGGCGCGGTGGCATCCGGTTGGGTGACGCCGACGTGTTCGCCGCGACGGTCGGTGGGATGAAGATCGCCGAGCCCGCCGCCGACCTCGCGGTCGCGCTGTCGGTGGCCACGGCGGCGCGCGACGTCGCGCTGCCGCCCGACCTCGTGGTGCTCGGTGAGGTCGGGCTGGCGGGCGAGGTCCGCCGGGTGAGCGGCGTCCGGCTCCGGCTGGCCGAGGCGATGCGCCTGGGGTTCACCAAGGCGCTGGTGCCGGTCGACTCCGGTGAGGTGCCGGACGGGATCGAGGTGCGGGTGGTCACCGACCTCGGGTCGGCGATGAACAACCTCCAGGTCCTGCGGGCCTGACCGGGGAGGCCGCCCCCAGGTCGGCCTCCCCGGTGCTCACGCCCCCGGGCGGGTGCCCTGGGTCGGGACGACGGCCTCGGTGACCGCCGTGGTGGTGAAGGCCTGGTCGGCGGTGAAGCCGTTGAAGGGCCGCGTCGCCACGTTGCGGTCGCCGATCACCCGGGCGGTCGCGGGATCGATCAGCAGGTCGTGCCGGTAGTCCGCGTCCGGGGACCAGCCGACCGACACGGCCGGGCGGCCGTCGGCGGTCTGCTGGCTCGGCAGCACCGTCACCGAGTCGAGGTAGCCCAGGGTGCGCAGCAGCACCGACCGCTGCGCGGCCGTGGCCCACGGGCTGCGCAGCAGGTCGATCAGGTAGGCGGCCGCCTTGGTCGCCGGTGCCTCGGTGGTGCCGAACTGCGTCCGCAGGCTCGCGTAGACCGCGGCGGGGTCCGCGGCGAGCCCGTTGAGGCGGGCGATCAGGACGCCGTCGAACTGCTCGGCGGTGCCGCGCTCGGTGCTGTGGCCGCCCTCCGGGGCGCCCTGGATCGTGCCGGTGGAGTTGACCTCGAGCAGCCACTGGCCCTGTGCGAGGTCCGTCGGCACCCAGTACTCACGGGTGGCGGTGCCGCCGGGCCCGCCGTCGAGGCCGTCCTGGGTCCCGGCCAGCCGCACGTACCGGAACTGGCCCGCGGGCACCACCAGGTCCGTGCCCGGGGTCGTGATCAGGTCGGCGGCCGGGTTGACCGGCTGCGCGGGCTGCGGCGGCAGCTCGTAGGTGCTGACCGGGGTCGGCACCGTGGAGGTGGCGGGGTCCGCCGTGCGCGCGGTGCTCACGCGCTGTGCTCCCGGGGTCGTCGTGGGCTGCTGGTCCTGGGTGATGAAGACCCCCGCGGCGAGCACCGCGACCGCCGCGGCGGCCACCAGCCAGGGCGCGGCCCGGCGTGGCGGGCTGCGGTCGGCGCGGGTGCCGAGCGGGATCACGACGGCCTCGCGCTCGGTGATCGGTTCCGGTGCCCCGGCGGGCTCGATCCGGGCGGCCAGGCGGTCGCGGCCCCTGGTGAAGGCGTGCTCGGTCATCTCCGGGGTGTCGGCGCGGAAGTCGGCCAACAGGTCGTCGAGGTCGGTCATGCGGGGTTCTCCTTCGTCAGGTGGCCGCGCAGCGCGGTGCGGGCGCGGTGGAGCCGGGTGCGGACGGTGGCCTGGTTGACGGTGAGCGCGTCCGCGACCTCCTTGGGCGTCAAACCCGCCCAGGCCACCAGGAGCAGCACGTCCCGGTCGACCGGGCGCAGGTCCGCCAGCGCCGCGCCCAGCCGGGTGGCCTGCGCGGCGGCGTCGACCCGGGCGGCGGCCGCGGTGTCGAGCGGGTCGCCCTGCTCGGCTTGCGAGCCGGACCGGGTCATCGCGCGCAGGCCGCGGACCTCGTCGCGGGCGTGCCTGCGCGCGAGGTTCGTCGCGATGCCGTAGAGCCAGGCCCGCACCCCCGCCCGCGCGGGGCGGTAGTCGGCACGGCGTTCCCAGGCGATCAGGAAGGTCTCGGCCACGAGGTCGTCGGCGGTCGCGGTGTCGAGCCGCCGCGCCAGGTATCGGTGCAGCTCGCGGGCGTGTGCGTCGTAGAGGCGGGTGAGGGCCGGGCCCGCGCCGGAACCGCTGAGGTCCGGGCGGTCACCGGTGTCCCGCGGTGTCATGCTCGCCATCGTCACACCGGTAGTTGCCCGAAGTGCCCGATCGCGTTCTCAGTCCTGGTTGCGGTCGCGCAGGTAGCGGGTGTGGTCCGACGACCGGCGCAGGTCGTCGGCGAAGAACGCCGAGGCGACCGACTCCGCGTCGGCCTCCAGCAGCTCCAGCTGGGCGGTGAGCTCCTCGGCGGCGGTTGGGGTGCCCGAGTTGACCTTCTTGGCCACCGCGAACCACCACGGCAGGTTCAGGTAGGTCTCCACCGCGAGCGGCACGTCGACCCGGACCAGGCGGGTGGTGCCGTGTGCGGCCTCCGGGTCGGCGGCCAGCTCGGCGGGCCGGGTCAGCACCGCGCTCAGGATCTCGGCGACGCGCTCCAGGCGCGGCAGGGCGCCCTCGGGCATCCGGTCGGCTTGGGCGCGGACCTTCGCCAGCAGCGCGTCGAGGTCGGCGCGCAGCCGGGACGCCTCGGCGTTGGGGTCGGTGGCCAGGTGCACCTTCTCCGGCGGCGCGGCCAGCGCGCCCACCAGGTACAGGCCCACGACGACGAGCAGCCACAGGTTCCCGGCCACGCCGAACAGGTGCAGCACGACACCGACCAGGCCACCGACGCAGCCGACCAGGTTCTTGGTGGAGCCGAGGTAGCGGCCGAACCGCTTACTGGTAGCCACGGATCTCCCGGAACACCTGCTGCAGACCGGCGCCGCGGGCGTCGAAGACCTTGCCGCCGGTCTGCTGGGCCAGCCCGTTCATCTCGTCCGCGCTGCCCTCGCCGAACAGCACCGGGAAGACGGGCACCCGCCGCAACTCAGCCGGGCGGCCCGCCTGGTCGCGCTCGAAGTCGGCGTAGTCGCGGCCGCTGGTGTTCTCGCCGTCGGTCATCAGCACGATCGAGGTGAACCGCTCGCCCAGCGGGTCGCGGGCGAGCAGGTCGTAGGCCTTGTCCAGGCTGTCGTAGATGGCCGTGCCGCCGTTCGCGCTGAGCCCCTGGGCGGTCGACTTGATCTTGGCGAGCTCGCCCGCCTGGTCCTTCTCCGGCACGGTGAACGCGATCGGCGCGGCCGGGGTGGTGCTGAACGGGATGAAGGTGACCTCCTCGCGCCCGTGGAACCGGCGGTACTTCCCGACCAGGTCGTCGCTCGCGCCGGTCAGGCCGACCAGGGCCGAGCGCAGGGCGTCGATCCGCTCACCGGCCATCGAGCCGGAGGTGTCGAGCACGTAGACGGTGCGCGAGGGGCGGCGGATCTGGTCGAAGTAGGCCGAGAGCAGCGCGTCGAAGGACTCCTGGCTAGCCGGGAAGGGCAGTTCCACCGGGTTCTGGCCGCCGAACTCGGGCGCCAGGTCGACGCCGGGGACGCCGGGCCTGCGGTGGGTCTGCGCCATGATGTCGCGCTGCACGTCAGGGGTGCGCAGGTAGTCGCTGAGCCGCTGGTGGTCGTGGCGGGCGTCGTCGCCCGCGGTGGACAGCAGGGTGAGCGGGTAGTCGGCGGTGACCACGCCGTCGCTGGGGTAGACCAGCGACAGCGGCTCGGGGAGCTTGCCGGAGGCGTTGAGGCTGAGCAGCACCGACTCGTAGTTGACCAGGCCGTCGATCTTCGCGCCGGGGTCGGTGCCGGTGGCGCGGCGCTGGTAGGCGTCCGAGAGCCAGCCGGAGGAGCCCGCGCTCATCGCCTGCGCGGTGAAGAACTTCTTCAGCTCGGGGGTGACCGCGGCGACCTGTTCGGCGCTGATCGCGGTGCCCGAGCCCGCCAGCGCCGAGGCGACGCCCACGAGCGCGGAGAAGCCCGAGTTCGACGCGGACGGGTCGGTCATGCCGTAGCTGAACGACCTGCTCTCCGCGGCCTTGGCGATGTCCGCCCAGGCGACCGGCTTCCCGGCCCAGCCCAGGGAGTCCACTTTGGACTTGGTCAGGCCGAGCACCACCGGGGAGCTCATGATCTTCGACGCGTTGCCCAGCCTGCGGGCCGCCTCCGGCAGGGCCTGCAGGTAGCGGTTGGAGGAGAACCACACCGCGTCGTAGGCCTGGTCGGCGGCGCCCGCGGCCAGGGTCTGGGCGCCCTCGATGGTGCCGGAGAAGGTGAACTCGACCCGGACGCCGGTGGCCTGCGCGGCGCGGTCGAGGACCGGCTGCAGGTCGGCCAGCTCGCTGCCCGCCAGGATGCGCAGCTTGCCCGCCTGCGGTGGGCTGGGCGTGCCGCCCGCGCTGTCGTCGGAGCAGCCCGCGAGCAGCCCGGCGCCGGTGACCAGCGCCAGCACCCCCGCGATGAACCTGGTGGTCATGCCTCTCCCGTGATCTCGGTGGCGTGCGAGCGCCGCAGGTGGTCCTCGGCGCGGCGCAGCTCGCCGGTGAGCGCGGCGACCGTAGTGGCCATGCTCTGCGTGGCGCCCGCGCGGAACTCGTCGACGGCGTCGATGGCGCGGTAGATCTGGTCGAACGATTCCTTGATCGTGGCCACGCCGACCGCGGGGTCGGTGCTCGCCTTGCGGATCTCGTCGGTCTGCAGCGCCAGCAGGTCGGCGTTGGTGCGGATCAAGCCCTCGGTGGTGCCGCGCAGGGCGGCCACCTCGTCGAGCACATCGCGCTGGTTGGCCAGCGCCCCGCTGACCACCAGGGCGATGCGCAACGCGGAGACGGTCGTCGAGCACGCCCGCTCGACACCGCGGATCAGCTCGTCGTTGTTGCGGCGCAACAGGTCCAGCGCGAGGTAGCCCTGCGCGCTGACCGCCAGCTGGGTCAGGATGTCCTGGTGCCGCTGGCGAACCGGGTGCAGCACGTCGGCGCGCAGCGAGTTCGCCGCGGCCGGGTCGGCGTAGTCGAGCACGCCCGCCTGCCGCTCGACCGCGGTGTCGAGCGCCTTGGCGAACGCGGCGGACTCCGAGAGCCGGGACATGTTCTCCCACAGCCGGGCGCGCTCGCCCTTGATCGCCGCGTTGTCCCGGCGCAGCTGGTCCTGGCGGGTGCGCAGGTCGACCACCAGCAGGTTCACCGGGGTGTTGGCCGCGCGGTAGCGGTCGAGCAGGCGCTTGGCCTGGTTGCCCATCGGGATCAGGCCGAGCAGCTTGCGCTGGGTGGTCGGCAGGCCGCCGGGGTCGAGCTCGGTGACCGCGCGGCGCAGCTCGGCCAGGCTGGTGGTGATCCGCTGCTCCGGGCCCGGTCGGCGACCCTGCGCCCCGGCGAGCGCGTCGACGGAGCGGTCGAGCAGGCCACCGGCGATGGTGGCCGCGACGCGCATGTCCGCTTCCCCCACGGAAAGCAGCTCGTCGACCTTGTCGGTGAAGCCGGGGGAGCGCGGGTCGAGCGCGCTGAGCTCGGCGGAGAACCGCTCGGCGCGCTCGGCGGCGGCGACCCGGGTCTGGTCGTCGAGCGGGATCAGCCCGGCGGCCCGTTCGACCGGTACCGGCTCGACCGGGTCGGGCGGGGTCAGCGCGAGCTCGCTCACCGGTACTGCTTCCCGATCACGTCCAGCATCCGCTCGAGCGTCTCGTAGCTCGGCGGCTCCACGACGTCGACCAGGTCGGCCGGGGCGGTGAGCTTGCGCTCGGCCACGACCTGCTGGAACGCCTTGGGGTCGCTGGTGCGGAAGCCGAACTCGGCGGCCAGCCGGACCAGGTCCGGGTCGCTGGTCAGCAGCCTGCCGACCTGGTCGCCCTGGCCCTTGAGCGGCACCAGGGTGTGCTTGGACAGCACGGTCGGCGCCGGGTAGAGCAGGCGCATCGCCGGCCGGGTGTCGCCGCGCACCTGGCGGTCGAGGAACTGCGACTCGTAGATCAGGACCATCGGGGTCTTGCCCATCCCGGCGGCGAGGTAGTCCTCGAACGGGCCCTCGGTGCTGCTCTGGGTGTAACCCTGGTCCAGGAACAGCTTGCCCATCGCCGGGAGGACCTTGGCCTCGGCCTCGGGGGAGCTGACGACCGCGTTGCCGTTGGCCACGAAGGACACCGCCGCGAGGTACATCGCCGCGGAGTTCGAGTCGCGCGGGTCGGTGGTGGTGATCAGCACGTTCTTGCGTGCCGGGTAGGTGGTGTTGCCGGGCAGCTGGTCCCACCGGCTGGCGCTGAGCTCCAGGTACGCGGCCAGGTCGATCACCTCGTAGTCGCCGGGGCCCTTGCGGACGGCGCCGCGCCCGCGCAGCAGCTCGACGATCGGCTCGAAGGTGGCGACCGCCATCGGCGAGAAGAACGGCGTGTAGACGGTGGTGACCTTCTTGTCCCGCTGGATCCGCTGGGCGGCGGGGGAGGAGGACGGGAAGGCGAAGTCGTAGGGCGCGAGGTCGACGGTGGTGGCGATCTGCCGCGAGCCCGCCGAGTCCAGCTCGACCCGCAGGCCGTGCTTGGCGAACGCGGCGACCACCCGCTGGTCGGCGAAGTAGGCCGCCTTCTCCGAACCGCCGACGCCACGCACGGTAGTTAAAGCGCCCGCTTCCGGGGTGTCGTCACCCGATCCAATGATGATCGCGACGACCACGGCGGCCAGCAGTACCACGGCCAAACCTATGCTGACCTGACGTTTCATTCGATCCCTCCACCTCAGGATCCTGGTGCCCCAACGCCACCTAGGACGCCGTTTCACTCGATCGTGACGTGAAGCCTGGGTGAACGGTCGGCGACTTCCGGGGTGCCCGCGGGCATGATGGGGTGGTGGCCATCGATGCGTGGATGCAGCACCCGACCCTGGCCTTCCTCGGCCACGACATGTTCGAGTCGCTGCGCCGGTGGACCGGGCAGCCGCTGCCGACCGCGGAGCTGCCGCTGGCGGTGACCACCATGGCGATGGACCAGGCCGACGTGCGGGTGGGGCTGGTCAGCGCGTGGCACGGCCCCGAGGGCGTCTTGATCGGCAACGACGAGGTGGCCGGTTTCGTGGCCGCCCACCCCGACCGGTTCGCCGGTGTCGCCGCCGTCGACCTGCTGCGGCCGGTGGCGGCGGTCCGCGAGCTGCGGCGGGCGATCACCGAGCTCGGCTTCGTCGCGCTGCGCGTGGTGCCGTGGCTGTGGGGGCTGCCGCCGGACGACCGGCGGTACTACCCGCTCTACGCGGCGTGCGTCGAGCTCGGGGTGCCGTTCTGCACCCAGGTCGGCCACACCGGGCCGCTGCGGTCCTCCGAACCCGGGCGGCCGATCCCGTACCTGGACCGGGTGGCGCTCGACTTCCCGGAGCTGACCATCGTCGCCGGGCACATCGGGTACCCGTGGACCGAGGAGATGATCTCGTTGGCGCGCAAGTACCCCAACGTGCACATCGACACCAGCGCGTACACGGTCCGGCGCTACCCGCCCGAGCTGGTGCGCTACCTGCGGGCGGACGGTCGGGAGAAGGTGTTGTGGGGCAGCAACTACCCGATGATCACGCCGATGCAAGCACTGTCCGATGTGGATGGTCTAGAGCTGGACGCCCCGGGCCTGGACCTGTTCCTGACCGGCAACGCGCGGCGGGTGTTCGGGCTCAAGTGAGCGCTCGGTGGGCGTCGTGCAGGCGGCGGGCCAGGGTGTCGCGGCTCGCTGGCGCGATGAGGACGCGGCCGTCGCGGAGGGTGGCGTTGAGCCAGCGGCCGTGCGTGGAGTCGGCGTAGCGCAGGGGGTGGGCGATCGCGTGCCTGCGGCCAGCGTCGTCGCGGACGGCGGTGTGGAGCTCGCCGCCCCCGGTGGTGGGCAGCGCGGCGATGCGGCGGGCCAGGTCCAGCTCCGGGGTGCTCCGCCGTGCCGGTGCGGTGATCCGGCTGGTGGGGGCGGTCGGGGTGATGGTGACGGAGGGGCCTTGTCCGGGCGGGACTTCCGGGACCTGGGCGGCCAGCCGCTCGGCGAGCTTGTCTGGTGTGGACTGTTTCAAGTGGACTTCCCGGTCCGTGCGGACCGCGAGTACGGCGTCGCGACCCGTCGAGGCCGCCAACACCCCGATCGTGCGGCCGTGGCTGGTGATCCAGCCGTAGAACTCGTTGTGCGGCGCGCACAGTAGGGCGAGGGTGGCGGCGAGGTCGGCATCCAGCCTGCCCCTGCGGTCGATGCCGCCCAGTTGGGCGAGTTCTTCGCGGGCGCGGTCATCGGCCTCTTCGTCGGCCTGCTTGGGGAGCCAGGTCGCGGGCGGGGCCAAGGCGACGTGCAGCTCGCCGATGCGGGCGGTGATCCGCGCCAGCGTGTCGACGGAGAGGACGATGGGTCTGTCGAGCACTTTTTTGTCTACCCCCCGATCACCGGCGGCGCGGTGATCTCGTCGGACCCGAACAGGCCCTCCGGGTCGTGTTCGAGCAGGTAGGCGGGCCGGGGGTACTCGACGTCATCCTCACCCGCGTGGCCACCACCGCCCCCCGCGAAGCCCGGTTCGCGCCCTGCCGCGCCCCGGCCCTGGCCCGCTCGTGGTCCACCGGTCTCACTCGCCCTGGGGCCGCCGGGTTCCCCCGCGCCTGTCCTGGGACCTCCGGTTTCACCTGCCCTGGGGCCTCCCCTTTCGCCCGCGCCTCCCCTCTCCCCGGCACCTGCCCTGGGACCACCGTGCTCGCCCGCTCCTGCCCTGGGCTCGCCGGCTCCTGCCCTGGGGCCGCCGGTGTCACCCGTGCGAGGTCCGGTGGGCGCACCTGGCCGGCGGCCGCCCGTTTCGCCTGCCCCGGGACCGCCGGCACGAGACCCAACCGGCCGGTTCGCCCCGGAGCCGCCTGCGTCGCCCGTGCGAGACCCGATGGGCCTCGTTGTCCCGGGGCCACCTGTCTCGCCCGGTCGAGCCCCGGGCGGCTGGCCTGTCCACGGCCCGGTTGTCCCGCCTGGTCCAGGTGTACCGCCCGATCCGCTCGGCCCGGTTGTCCCGCCCGGTCCGCTCGTCCCGGGGGTGTCGCCCCCTGGCCGCGGCACGACCGGTCCTGGTACCGGTGCCCGCGCGCCGGTGGTGGGACCGCCGCCCGACTCGACATTTGACGGGTGCGTGGTTGGTTGGCCGGGCCCGCCGTGCTCCCCGGCCTGCGGATAACTGCTGGTGTGCACCGGCTTCGGGTCCCAGTAGCCCCGCTCCCTGGGGTCTCCACCACCCACCTCGGTGGGCTGCTCCGGGCTCCCGATGACGATCTCGGCCTGGTCGGGGGTCAGGTTCCCGTACGTGCCGGGCATCGCACCCGCGTTGTAGGTGGAAGCGTCCTCATAGGACCGCATAACCGCCACGTTGTGCCCACTGACCGCGTTGTGCGCCCGCAGGTGCGCCTCGTAGCTCGTCGTGGCCCCACCGAAACTCGTCACGTTGTCCCAGAACCCCGGCTCCGCTGGCCGCTCCGGCACCGGCCGCACCGAGTTCTTCGCGTGGTCGAACGACTCCACCTGCCGATAGGTCAAGTCCTGCGCCACCCCCAACTCCGGCGACGCGAGCCGGTGCTCCACCACCAGCGGCCCGGCCCCCCGCTGCGCGGCCCCAGCGGCATCCCCCTGCCACGCCTCCTCCATCCGCCGCGTCAGGTCGACGATGTCGTGGGCGCACTCCTCGTACTCCTCGGCCGCGGCGCGCGTTAGTTCAGCTGCCCCGATGAGGCGCCCGCCACCCGGACCGTTGTGGAAGTTGTCGTAGATGTCCTGACCCGACATCCCTGCCATGTCATGCCCCCCGCATGGTCTTGATAGCGAGTTCCGCCATGTTCTTGATCTTGCTGCAAGCTTCCCCGCCGGACCCGCCGCTCGCCCCCACCCGGAAGGTCAGGTCGTCGCGGATACCGACCACCAGGTTGCAGAAGCCGTCGGCGCGGTCATCTGTGCCGTCTTCGAAGACCCCGGGATAGCCGCTCACCGTAGTCGGCTCCCAGTACGCGGCGAAGTCCGCGATGGTGGCATTGGCCCGGTAGGTGTCAGCCAGTCCCCTGGCATTGGACGCGAGCCAACCGAACACGTAGTTCTCGCGGCCATCCTTGCTGTCCCAGTCGCAGTAAGGATCTTTGCTGTCCAAGCTGGAGGCGCTGCCTTCGCGCTCCCAGCCCAATCCCGTCGACTGGGCTTCGGTGAGGACGGCACAGGGACTCTTGCGGAACTCTCGTGGGTCGATCGGGTCGCTGACCCTCGGGGCGCCATAGGTCTCGTCTTCCCTGGCACTTGTCGACGTAGTCGAAGTGCTCGGCACGGCTCTGCCGGGCTCAGAGCAGGCCGCCAGCAGAGACGTGGCGGCGAACAGGACCAGGAGGCGCGTCGACGGTCGTGGCATGCTCAGCCTCCGCCTGTCAGTCGAAGCGCGGCCGCGTTGTGCTGCTCGGTGTTCTCGTACGCCTGCCGTGCGGCGACGAGCTTGTCTATATAAGCGGTCGCGTACTTGCGCATGGCGACGTTGTGGTCGCGAGCCTGGTTGAGGCTGTGCACGGTCGCCTGGGCCTCCTTGCGACTCATCTCGTCGGCGGCGGGCGGCTCGATGAGGTCTCGCGCTTGCCGCAGCTTCTGACCCGTGGAATCGATCTTGTCGTGGATTACCTGCCACTGGGCGATCAGGGCGTCGAGTTCGGCGACGCTCGCCAGTTGGTACTGGCCGCCTCCGCCGCCGCCCGCGGCGAAGGGGGTCTGGGTTCCTGGCAGGACCTTGGCCACCGCCTCGTGCACCTGGGCGACGGTGACTTCCACGTCCAGTTGGTGTTCGACGTTCCCCGGCGGCTGGCCGTCTGGCATTGGTCCCCCGATCCGCGAACTTGTTGCGGACCGGAGCGTATCGACACCGTGGAGTCGGGCAGTCGCTTTCCGTTGAAATCCACCCGTGGGGGCCTGGGCCCCCGCGGGTGGTCAGGCGGACAGCAGTTGGGCGCAGCGGATCAGGCCCAGGTGGGAGTAGGCCTGGGGGTGGTTGCCCAGGGACCGCTCGGCGACCGGGTCGTACTCCTCGGGGAGCAGTCCGGTGGGGCCCGCGGCGTCGACGATCTGGGCGAACAGGTCTTCGGCCTCGGGGCGTCGGCCGGTCAGCAGGTAGGCCTCGATCATCCACGCCGCGCAGATGTGGAAGCCGCCCTCGTCGCCGGGGAGGCCGTCGTCGCGGTGGTAGCGGTAGACCGTGGAGCCGCTGCGGAGCTCGGCCTCGGTGGCGGTGACGGTGGCCTGGAAGCGCTCGTCGGTGGGGTCGATCAGGCCGACCATGCCGATCATCAGGGTGGCCGCGTCCAGGTCGGTGCCGTCGTAGGCCGTGGTGAACGAGCGGACCTCGTCGTTCCAGCCGCGGGTGAGGACGTCGGCCGCGATCTCCTCGCGCAGGGCCGCCCAGGCCGGGTCGGGCTCGCGGTCGTGGGCGGCGGCCAGCTTGAGCGCGCGGTCGATGGTGAGCCAGCACATGACCTTGGAGTACACGTGGTGGCGCGGGCGGTGCCGCTCCTCCCAGATGCCGTGGTCGGGCTCGTGCCAGCGCCGGGTGACCGCCTCCGCCATCGCCTGGACCATCGCCCAGTCGCTGTCCGAGAGCGCGCCCTTGGCCTCGGCCAGCGCGGCGACCAGGTCCACGACCGGGCCGAACACGTCGAGCTGGACCTGCTGGTTGGCCAGGTTGCCGACCCGCACCGGGCGGGAGCCCGCGTAGCCGGGGAGGGTGTCGATGACCGCCTCCGGGCCCAGGGTGGTGCCCGCGATCGTGTACAGCGGGTGCAGCCGCTCCGGGCCGGGGATGGTGGCCAGGACGCCGTGCACCCAGCCGAGGAAGGCCTCGGCCTCTGCGGTGGAACCCAGCGACACCAACGCCTTCGCCGTCATCGAGGCGTCGCGCAGCCAGCAGTAGCGGTAGTCCCAGTTGCGGATGCCGCCGATCTCCTCGGGCAGCGAGGTGGTGGCCGCGGCCATGATCGCGCCGGTCTCGCTGTGGCACAGGCCGCGCAGGGTGAGCGCGGAGCGGGCCACCAGGTCCTTCTCGACCGGCGGCAGCACCAGCGTGTCGAGCCAGTCGGTCCAGTACGCCGCAGCCATCGCCTTGCGGTCGACCTCGTTGACCGGGTGCTGGGACAGGTCGTCGGTGCCGCAGCGCAGCTCGAAGACGATCGGGGTGTCCGCGGTGGGCGTCACGACCGCGCGGGCCGAGTCGACCTGGCCGTCGGAGGTGATCTCCCAGGTGACGCCGGGGGCGCGCAGCGAGATCGGGTCGGACGTGCCGAGCACGCGCAGGCCGTCCTCGCTGGCCGCCAGGCGCACCTGGACCTGGCCGAACTCGGGGCGCGGCGCGAACTCCACGACGGCGGGCGAGCTGCCCGAGAGCACCCGGGTGAGGTCGGTGCGGTGCGGTGCGGCCTCGTGGTCGAGGTAGTCGGTGACCAGCAGGCCCGACCAGCGGGTCTCTACGGTCATCGTGCCGGGCAGGTAGCGCTGCCCGAGCGGGAGGCCGCCGCGCTCGGGGGCGACCGAGAAGTGACCCGCCGTGCGGCCGCCGAGCAGGTCGGCGAAGACCGCGGCCGAGTCCGGTTCCGGGTGGCACAGCCAGGTCAGCCGGGCGTCCGGGGTGACCAGGCCGACCGAGCGCTCGTTGGCCAGCATGGACAGCCGCTCGATGGGCGGGGCCTGGCCGCCGTAGAGCCAGCCGCGGCGCTGCTCGAGGACGAAGGCCAGCATGGTGGCGACCGAGACCGGGTCGTCGATCCGGTAGGCCGCCAGGCTCTCGCCGTCGCCGACCTTGATGCCCAGGTCCGGGCCCGCGATCCGGGCGAAGGCCTTCTCGTCGGTCACGTCGTCGCCGACGAAGATCGCCGCGGTGGCGCCGACCTGGTGGCGCAGTACGTCGAGGGCGTGGCCCTTGTCGGTCTGCACCACGGCCAGCTCGATCACCGCCTTGCCCTCGGTGACCTGCACGCCCTCCCAGTGGCACGGCCCGCCGCGGACCTTGTCGAGCACCAGGTTCGCCACGTCGGCCTCGGCCCGGCGCACGTGCACCGCGATGCTGGCGGGCTTGACCTCCAGGGCCACCCCCTCGGCGCCCTCGATCAGCCGCTCCAGCTCAGCCGCCACCCGGCGGTGCAGCTCCCGGGCGGTCGCGTCGAGCGCGTGCACGAAGCCCACGTCGAACTCCGAGCCGTGGCTGCCGACCAGGTGCACCTCCGAGGGCAGCCGGGACAGCGTCGCCAGGTCGCGCAGCGCCCGCCCGGAGATCACCGCCGTGGTCGTCTCGTGCAGCCCGGCCAGCGAGCGCAGCGCGCCCACCGACTCGGTGTGCGGGCGGGCTTTCTCCGGGTCTTCGACGATCGGCGCGAGCGTCCCGTCGTAGTCGCAGGCGACCAGCAGCCGGGGCGTGCGGGCTATCTGCACGATGGCGCGGCGCAGCTCGGCAGGGAGGGCCTCGGCGGTCAACGCCTTCTCCTTGGACTCTGGCAGGGTTCTTGGGGCGGTCTGCTCAGTGAGCGTGCTCGGGGTCCAACGCGTCGAGGAAGGAGCGAGCCCACCGGTCGACGTCGTGGGTCAGCACTTGTCGCCGCAGCGCGCGCATCCTACGGCGACCCTCGGCTGGATCGATCGTGAGGGCCGCGTGCATGGCGTTCTTGACCCCGTCCAGATCGTGCGGGTTCACCAGGAAGGCGCTGGTGAGTTCGGCCGCGGCGCCCGCGAACTCCGAGAGCACGAGCGCGCCGCCGAGGTCGTGCCTGCAGGCGACGTACTCCTTGCAGACCAGGTTCATGCCGTCGCGCACCGGCGTCACCAGCATGACGTCGGCGGCGGAGAAGAAGGCGGTCAGCTCGGCCCGCCCGACCGACTGGTGCAGGTAGTGCACGATCGGCCGCCCGACCCGGCCGAACTCGCCGTTGATCCGGCTGACCACCTGCTCGATGTCGCTGCGCATCCGCTGGTAGTGCTCGACCCGCTCCCGGCTGGGCGTGGCGAGCTGGACCATGACGACCTCGTCGGGGTCGACCCGGCCCTCGGACAGCAGCTCCTGCAGCGCGTAGAGGCGCAGGTCGATGCCCTTGGTGTAGTCGAGCCGGTCCACCCCGAGGATGACCTTCTTGGGGTTGCCCAGGTCCGAGCGGATCTGCTGGGTGCGCGCGACGGTCTCCCGCTTGCGCGAGAGCGCGTCCAGCCCGGCGGAGTCGATGGAGATCGGGAACGCGCCGACCCGGACCGCGCGGTCGCCGAGCTGGATGACGCCCGGCCGGGTGCGCACGCCGACCGCGCCCCGGGTCGGCTCCAGGCCGAGCAGGCGGCGGGCCAGCCAGAGGAAGTTCTGCGCGCCGCCGGGCCGGTGGAAGCCGACCAGGTCGGCGCCGAGCAGGCCGCGGACGATCTCGGCGCGCCAGGGCAGCTGCATGAACAGCTCGGTGGGCGGGAACGGGATGTGCAGGAAGAAGCCGATGCGCAGGTCCGGCCGCAGCTCGCGCAGGATCGCGGGCGCGAGCTGGAGCTGGTAGTCCTGGATCCACACGGTCGCGCCCTGGGCGGCGACCTTCGCGCACGCCTCGGCGAACCGGTGGTTGACCTTGACGTAGCTGTCCCACCAGCCGCGGTCGAAGACCGGGGGCGCGACGACGTCGTGGTAGAGCGGCCAGAGGGTGGCGTTGGAGAACCCCTCGTAGTAGTCGCGCACCTCGTCGGCGGTCAGCGCGACCGGGAAGAGCCGCAGGCCGTCCTCGGTGAACTCCTCGACGTCGACGTCGGGCACGCCGGGCCAGCCGACCCAAGCGCCGCTGTGGCTGCGCAGGAACGGGGCCAGCGCGCTGACCAGGCCGCCCGGGCTGTGCTTCCAGCGCTGCGAGCCGTCCGGGAGGCGCTCGAGGTCAACCGGCAACCGGTTGGCGGCCACGATGAAATCCGCGCCGTTGTCGCTGCTCACGCCTGCCGAGCCTCCTGTCGCACTGGCGGGTCCCCGCACCGAAGGCTAGTCATTCCCGGGCCCGCCCGCGTCCTGCGACCGGGGCCACCCGGACGTGGCGACTCTCACGCGACCGGGGGGTTTACTCCAGCCTGCGCTCGGTCGGGCGCAGTGGGCCGGACAGCCGGGGGCCGGACAGCCGCCGCCCGAGCCTGCCCAGACCGCTGCGGACCGGCTGGGCCAGGTACTCGCCGAGCACCACCCCGGCGGCCAGCGCGAGCGCGATGGCGGCGGCGAGCATGAGGGTGGGCAGGCCGCTGGTGCTGCGCTCGGCGGCGAGCGCGTAGACGGCGCGGTAGGTGGTAAGGCCGGGCAGCAGCGGCACCATCCCGGACACGGCCACCACGAGCGGCGGCATCCGCAGCCTGCGCGAGATCACCCCGCCCGCGAAGCCGATGACGACGGCAGCTCCTGCCGACGCGGCGATCGGACCCGCGCCCGCGAGGACCAGCGCGCCGTAACCCGCTGTGCCTACGCCTCCGGCGGCCGATGCGACTAAGAGGGCACGGGGAGTGGCGTAGCTGGCTAGCGCGAAGAGACCAGCGGCAGCTGCTCCGGCGATTGTCTGAACCGGTAGTCGAAGAGCGCTCGCGGGAAGAGGATCGCCAAGAGGCGTGTATGCCATGCCCAAGGAGGTGGCGATGTTGAGCGCCAACACGACGCCCCCGATGAGACCCGCGGTCATCAACGACGCTTCCATCGTGCGACCGGCCGCGGTGACGTTGTAGCCGGTGATCGCGTCTTGCACGGTGGACACGACTGACAGCCCGGACAAGAGCACGGTGATCGCCGCGGCGACAAGAACAGTTGGCCGCGCGGTGATGACTCCAGTGGCTAAGAGGGTCAGAGCAGCACCGGTAGCCAGTGCGCCGCCGACTACCTGCTGGAAGAAGAACGGCAGAGCGCGTTTGTTGAGTAACCGGCCCACCCGGTCGACGACGGCGGTGATCACCGCCGCGAACAGCGCCATGTCGGCGGCGCCCCCGATGAGCACGGTGACCGCAGCTGCCATGCCCGCGAACGCCGTAGTCGCTACCCATCGCGGGTAGGGGTGTGCGGCGGTGGTGATCTGCTCCAACTGCGCCTGCGCGTCCCGCACGGTGACCTGGTGCGCGGTGATCCGCCGCACCAACGTCTCGACGGCGGCCAAGCGCGTGTAGTCGAGGCCGCGCGACCGCACGACCCGCAGTGAGGTGATCGGCGGCTCCTCGGTCCCGCGCCTGCACGCGACGGTGATCGAGGTGAAGATGACGTCCACCTCGCAGTGCGGCAGCCCGTAGGCGTCCGACACGGCGATGATCGTGGCCGTGACGTCGGCCGCCCCGGCCCCGGACGCCATCTGCACCTCGCCGATCCGCAGCGCCAGGTCGAGCACGAGGTGCACCGTGCGCTCCTCGGGCAACGCGGGCCCATGCACCTGCTCCGCGGTCGGGCGCACCGGCGGGCCGCTGACCTGCCCGTTCGACGACCTGCCCCACCTGCGCCACCTGGCCCGACCGCTCGCCACTCCGTCTCCTCCCGGGTCATCCCATGTCTGTGCCGACGGTCGCCGATCATGGGGCACCCCGCAACCCCGGGCCTGTTCCCGCTTACGATGGTGAGGGCGTCCGCGGGCGCCACGCCGGCATAGCTCAATTGGCAGAGCACTCGCCTTGTAAGCGAAAGGTTCCGGGTTCGAGTCCCGGTGCCGGCTCATTCTTCGTTTGTCGGGTGGGTTCAGCCGCGCCTGGGTTTGGGGTGGGGCGGGCTTCCTGTCGCCGCGATCGTCTAACGCTGGGTGGGTGCTATCAAGGGCGCCTTCGGCGTCGCTGCGCGATTCCGCTGCGCTCCACCCTTGACAGCACCCACCCAGCGCTAGAGGCGGCCTGTATCAGGGAGCGGGGACGACTAAGCCACTGCGGGGGCGGCTTGCGTTGTCGGGTGGCGATGGGTGATGAGGGACGCGACTGGTGGCGGTGGCTGAGGGGGCGGCGGGCGACTGGCGGCTGGGTGGTGGGGGGACGCGACTGGTGGTGATGGCTGGGTGGCGGCGGGCGACTGGTGGCTGGGGTGGGCCGACGGGTGGGTGGGGACTGGCGGTTGGGGTCCCGATGCCTGGTCGCCGACGTGGGATTGAGGGGTGTGAGGGGGCGTAACGGACGAAAGGATCCGCGGTGGGGCGGGATTGCGCACACGTGACGTGCACCTCAGGTCTGTGCTGCGACGATGGGGGCGTCGACTGTCGATGGAGTGGGGGGTGCCCGGGTGAGCGGGGAGCCGACGATTCGGGCCGGGGCCGCGAGCGACGTGGGTCTGGTGCGGGCCGCCAATGAGGACAACTTCGTGTTGACCGGGACGGTCTTCGCGGTGGCCGACGGGATGGGTGGGCACGCGGCCGGGGACGTGGCCAGTGGGCTGGCCGTCGCCGGGTTGGCCCGGTTGGGGGCCGAGCAGGGGACGGTGCGGCCCGATGACGTGCGCAGGCACGTGATGCGGCTCAACGCCGACATCCTGGCGGCGGCGGCGCGCAACCCGGAGCAGGCGGGGATGGGGACGACGGTGACCGGGATCTGCCTGGTGGACTTCGCCGGGTCCGCGCACTGGGTGGTGTTCAACGTCGGCGACTCGCGGGTGTACCGGCTCGCCGACAAGGAGTTCGCGCAGTTGACCGTCGACCACTCCGAGGTCACCGAGCTGGTCGCGGCCGGTGAGCTGAGTCCGGCGGAGGCCGCCACGGACCCGCGGCGCAACGTGGTGACCAGGGCGTTGGGGGCGCCGGTCGCGCCGGAGCCGGACCTGCTCGTGTTCCCGCCCACCGTGGGGGACCGCTTCCTGCTGTGCTCCGACGGCCTCACCGGCGAGCTCGACGACGGCACCATCGCCGACATCCTGGCCGCCGAGCCCGACCCGCGGGCCGCCGCCGAGCGGCTGGTGCGGGCGGCCGTGGCGGCGGGTGGTCGGGACAACGTGACCGCGGTCGTGGTCGACCACGTCGCCGACGCGCCCGGAGTGTCCTAAGTAGACTCGATCTTAGGCCGATCGGCCTAGTCGGCCGGCGGAGTGGTCCACCACTGGCCCGTGCGCCCGCTGTGGTGTCACCCACAGCCGCGGCCGCGGGCCGGAATTCGCTTCCCGGGCCTACTCAGCGCCGCGCGCCGGCGATACCTTCACCTGGCGCGCCGGCGAGCGGGCGCTCTGCAACACCGGCACCGCCGGTGGCGATACGGCCGGTTGACGGCTCGGGGACTCTGGCAGGGGACACGTGGGTTTTCTCAGGCGACACCGCACGGCCATCGCGTCCTCGGTCGTGCTGGCGGTGGGTGCCACCGCGCTGGTGGCGTTCGCGCTCGCATCGACCGGGTACCCGGTGCGCCAGGTCGACCTCGACGACGGCGGCATCTGGGTGACCAGCGACCGGGACGGGCTGTTCGGCAGGCTGAACCGGCCCGCGGGCGCCCTCGACGCCGCCTTCTACCCGCCCGGTGGTACGCAGCAGACCTACCAGCTCGACATCGTCCAGGACGGTGCCGCGGTCGTCGCCCGGGACGCGATCACCGGCAGGCTGTTCCCGGTCGACGTGGCGCGTGCGGTGGCCCTGCCCGAGCAGGGGCTCTCGATCGCGGCCGAGACCAAGATCGCGATGGCCGGTGGCACGCTCGCCGCGCTGGACCCGAAGACCGGTCGGGTGTGGGCGACCCGGGTCGACACCCGCGCGGGCATGACCAACATGGGCACGTTGGACCCGAACAACGCCCCGGTCGCCGCGGTGGACGGCGTGGCGGACTTCGCCGTCGGGGTCGACGGCACCGTGCGCGTCGTGGCCGAGTCCGGCAAGACCGCGACGATCCGGCCGACGGAGGGCGACTTCGAGAACCCCGACTACGCCGCGCTGCCGCACCCGTTGCGCAGCGTGCAGGTGACCAGCGTCGGCGGTGACCTGGTCGTGCTCGACGCCGAGGCGGGCAAGGTCGTGCTCCCCGACGGTCGTGACATCGACGTCGGCGCGGACGAGCAGGCCCGGGTGCAGGTGCCGGGGCCGGGTTCGGACGTGGTGGTGCTGGCCACGTCGAAGGCGTTGATCACGGTCGGCATCGAGGGCGGCCAGGTCGGCACGCTGTCCGAGGTGGGTGCCGGCCCGCCCGCGGCGCCGGTGCGGCTGGGTGACTGCGTGCACGCCGCGTGGTCCAAGACCCCCTCCGGGTACGTCAGCTCCTGCTTCGGCGCCAAGGCCGCCCCGGGCGGGCTGCGCGACGAGCAGGCGCTGGTCAAGCCGGTGTTCCGGGTCAACCGGGGCGCGGTCGTGCTCAACGACCTGGCCACCGGCGCGGTGTGGGACCTGACCACGCGGCGCAAGGTCGACGACTGGTCCGCGGTCAAGCCGCCGCCGGTGCTGAACCCGAGCGACAAGACCAAGAACGACAAGAACACCGACGCGGCCAACGACAAGCCACCCAAGGCCGTGGACGACACGCTCGGCGCGCGGCCGGGCCGCACGACCGTGCTGCACGTGCTGGACAACGACTCCGACCCGGCGGGCAACATCCTGTCCATCTCGGCGATCACCGCCCCGGACAACCCGGCGGTCGCCCTGGCGGTGGCGCCGGACGGGCAGAGCGTGCAGGTCACCATGCCGGAGTCCGGGGTGAACACCCGGTTCAAGTACACAGTGGACGATGGCAAGGGGCTCAACGCCACCGCGTCGGTCAACGTCGAGTCGCGCGGTGCCGACGACAACAAGCCGCCGGAGCTGCGCGCGGGCTACAAGCCGCGCGAGTGGAGCGTGCCCTCCAGCGGCACGCTGTCGCTGCCCGCCCTCGGCGAGTGGCGCGACTTCGACGGCGACCCGATCGTGCTCGCCGACGCCAAGGTCGACGCGGGCGCGGTCACCACGACTCCCGCCGGTTTCGTGGAGTTCGCCGCCCCCAAGCAATCCGGCACGCAGAAGGTCGGGTACCGGGTCACCGACGGCCGTTCCGAACCCGTCCCGGGCACCGAGGCCGTCACCGTGCAGGAGCCCACCGCGACCAACGCCGTCGCCGCGGTCGCCGAGCCGGACGTGGCGCGCGGGCAGGTCGGCAGGCCGATCACCGTGCGCCCGCTGGAGAACGACCGCCCCGGCTCCGACCCGACCGACCCGGCCGCGCGGGTCCGGCTGGCGGGCGACCTCGCCGCGCCGCCCGGGGCCGCGGTGGTCACCGACCTCAAGACCGGGCTGGTGACCGTCACGGTGTCCCGCCCCGGCACGGTGTTCCTGGAGTACTCGGCCGCGTTCGGCAACGCGCCGTTCGCCCAGGGCAGCATCCGCATCGATGCCACCGCCGCCCCGGACACACCGCTGCCGCCGGTCGCCGTGCCGGACACCGCGGTGGTGCGCGCGCAGCTGCCGACGCTGGTCGACGTGCTGGCCAACGACGTCGACCCGTCCGGCTCGCTGCTGGTCGTGCAGACCGCCGAGGCGGCGCGCGACGACCAGCTCAAGGTCGCCATCGTCAAGGGCCGCTGGCTGCGGATCACCGCGCTCACCCCGGCGCTGAGCCCGAACCCGCAGGTGGTCCGCTACACCGTCACCAACGGCCTGACCGGCGCGGTCACCGGCGAGGTGTCGGTCACCCAGCTCGGCCCGCCCGCCGACGACACCCCGGTGCCCAAGGACGACTACGCGGTGGTCCGCGCGGGCGACTCGGTGGCGATCCCGGTGCTGGACAACGACACCACCCCCGGCGGCTCGCCGATCTCGTTGCAGGCCAACGTCGAGGGCGCGCCCGCGCGCGGGAAGCTCTCCGTCACCGGGTTGCAGGACCCGGGCAAGCAGGTCGGTGACGCGTTCGTCACCGGCAACGTCGTGCGCTACGTCCCGCCGAGCAGCGTCGACGCGCCGGTCAAGGTGGCCATCGACTACGTCGCGCTCAACCCCAACGGCGACCAGGCCGTCGGCCACGCGCACGTGACGATCACCCCGGCGCCGACCCCGTCCGCGCCGAACCAGGCGCCCGCGCCGCAGCTGGTGGAGGCCAGGGCGGTCGCGGGCGACACCATCAAGATCGTCGTCCCGACCACCGGGCTGGACCCGGACGGCGACTCGGTGACCGTCACCGGCATCGGCTCGGCGTCCGCGCTGGGCCGGGTGATCGCGATCGGCGCCACCTCGATCACCTACCAGGCCTACCCGACCAGCGCGGGCACCGACTCCTTCGGTTATGTGGTAACCGATCCGTACGGCAAGTCGGCTGAGTCGCAGGTGCGGGTGGCGATCGTGCCGCCCGGCGACCCGCAGCCCGCAGTGGCCGTCGACGACGTGGTCACCGCCGCTCCCGGCATCCGGCTGGCGATCGACGTGCTGGCCAACGACCTGCGCGCCCCCGGCGACACCGTGCGCGTCGGGCCGCTCGCCGAGCGCAATCCCGGTCTGCCGCCGGACGTCTCGCTCAACGCCGACACCGGCTTGGTCGAGCTGACCGCGCCCGAGCTCACCGGCAAGCCGCTCGTGGTGTCCTACGCCAGCACGGGCGGTTTCGGCGAGGCGTCGATCGCGACGCTGACCGTGCGCAGCCAGAAGGACTACAACGTCCCGCCGATCGCGGGTGACACCTACGCCAACCCCGGTCCCGGCGCGGGCACGGTCGAGGTCGACGTGCTCGCCGCCGCCGGCGACGTCGACGGCGCGCCCGAGGACCTGACCGTCCCGCAGGTCTTCGACCCCAAGGCGACCGTGTCCGGCGGCAAGATCACCATCCCGGTGCTCGACCAGCCGCGCACCGTGGCCTACGAGGTGCGCGACGGCGGAGGCGCCTCCGCGCTCGGCCTGGTGCATGTGCCCGCCGCGGGCAACGGCGCGCCGTACGGCAAGGCGGAGCAGAGCATCGAGGTCCCGGCCGACGGCAGCAAGACCGTCTCGATCGCCGACTACGTGGTCGACCCGGCGGGCAAGCCGGTGAAGCTCACGCTCACCGAGCGGATCTCCGCCTCGCCGTCGATCGGGCTCAAGGTGCGCAACGAGGGCGACCAGGGCCTCGTGCTCACCGCGGTCCCCGGCTACAACGGCCCGGCCGCGGTCACCTTCCAGGTCACCAACGGCACGCTCACCGAGGGCACCACGGCCTACATCACCGTGCCCGTCCAGGTCGGTCCGGACGTGCCGATCCTGCGCTGCCCCAACGGACCCATCACGCTCATCGCGGGCGGCACCACCGTCGGGATGAACATCACCTCGGTCTGCCACGTGTGGACGGCCAAGCCCGGCGGCGCGGCCGACCTGAAGTACACGGCCCGCTGGAAGGCTGAGCCGGGCGGCGTGGACATCGCGGGCCAGGGCAGCGGCACCATCCGGCTCACCGCCTCCGGCGCGGCCCGCCCCGGGGCCAACGGCGTCCTCGAGGTCGGTGTCGACGGCTCGCCCGGCGCGCCGACCCCGCTGACCGTGCGGGTGATCGCCGTCCCGGCGCCCTCGGTGTCGCCGGTGTCCATCGACGGGGTCAAGGCGGGCGAGACCGCGGTGGTCGACGTCTCCGCCTACGTCCGCTCCCGGCTGCGCGACCCCGTCGTCTCGGTGCTGTCCGTGCGCCAGGTCGACGGCATGAGCGCTTCGTCCACATCGGACGGTTCGACGGTCCGGATCACCCCGGGCGGCGACGCGCACGGCTCGATGTCCTTCGAGGTCACCGTCACCGACGTGGCCGACCGCAACCGCAACGACCGCAAGGTCCCCGGCCGGATCACCCTGCGCGTGCTGGGCGTCCCGGACGCGCCGGGCACGCCGGTGCCGGGGCGCACGACGCTGAGCAAGGTCGTCGAGCTGTCCTGGACCACACCGGCCAACAACGGCGCGCCGATCGAGACCTACGAGGTCGGCTACGACGGTGGCACCCAGTCCTGCGCGGGTTCGCCGTGCTCGATCACCGGGCTCACCAACGGCCGCGAGTACTCGTTCAGCGTCAAGGCCCGCAACCTGGTCGGCTGGGGCAAGCCCAGCGGCCGCTCGGCGGGGGCCAAGCCGGACGAGGTGCCCGGCGCGGTCGGCGGCCTGACCGCCTCCCGCCCGCAGGACGGTTCGGTGCTGCTCGACTGGACGCCGCCGAAGAACGAGGGCAGCGCCGTCACCCGCTACGAGATCACCTGGACCGGCGGCGGCCGCACGACCGCCTCCAGCGGCGCCACCAGCGCGACCGCGAGCGGGCTGGACAACGACACCGTCTACACCTTCACCGTCGTCGCGGTGAACGCCGAGGGGCCCGGCCCGGCCACCTCGACCACCGGCCAGTCCGCGGGCGCGCCGTCGCGGCCGAACGCGCCGACCTTCACCGCGGCCCAGTCGGCCGACCAGTCCTCCCGGGCGGTTCAGGTCAGCTGGGGCGCGGTGTCGGCGAACGGGCCCGGCCCGGTGACCTACACCGTGCAGCGCACCGGCGGCGGCCGGGACAAGACGGTGTGCCGCAACGCAACCGCCACCTCGTGCGCCGACGACGGCCTGGCCAACGACGGCACGATCTACACCTACACCGTCACCGCGTCCAACTCCGCGCCCGGCGAGCACGTCTCGGCGCCGAGTCCGGGCGCGCAGATGGAGGCGACCGCCACCCCGGACCCGTTCGGCGCCTACGAGGCCGAGGCGACCGGTGTGGACGGTCAGGCGAAGATCACCTTCGACGCGCCGGCCTCGCACGGCCGCACCAACACCGTCACCTGCTCCTGGGGCGGCGGGAACAGTTGCGGCACCTGGACCTTCCCGCCCGACGGCCGGAACAACGCGAGCTACACGATCAACGGCCTGCCCAACGGCGAGCTGACCAAGATCGCGCTGCGCACCTGCAACGGCAGCGGCGGCGGCGCGTACGCGGGCGACCCGTGCAACGTGCCCGCCAGCCAGGACGTCACCGCCTACGGCCCGATGAAGGACCTGGTCGTCACCACCTCGACCAGCGGCAAGGACGTGAACTGGAGCATCAGCGTCAACGCCAACGGCAAGCCCGCCACGGTGCGGGTCCAGACCGACGACCAGGACGTGTCGTTCGAGACCGGGGTCGGCGTGTTCACCAAGGCGGGCAAGGACACCCTCGACTACAACAAGCTCGACACCATCAAGGTCACGGTGACCGACAAGGGCAGGCCCACGCTCACCGAGACCAAGACGCAGAAGACCGGTCCGCCGCCGCCCGCCCCGGCGGTGACCGTCACCAAGGGCGCCAACTGCGCCAACGCCTGCGGCAGCGACCCGGCGGCCTGCACGGACGCCAGCTGCGCCTACATCAAGGTGCAGACGGCGAACTTCCTCACCGCGGTCAACTGCTCGTTCAGCGCCGACAAGCCGGGCACGTTCGTCAACGAGAACTTCAACCCCAACGAGACCCGCCAGACCCGCAACTTCTACGGGTCCCCGGGCACCAAGGTCTACGTCACCTGCGGTGGCGTCCCCGGCTCGATGATCTGGTGATCGTGCAAGCACAGGAAGACAGGAACGGGCAATGACAGCCACACCGGAGCAGGCGCAGCTGTTCGCGCAGACCTTCGACCGGTTGGTCGCGAACGTCAGCGTCGCGATCGTCGGCAAGGAGCACGCGGTCCGCCTCGCGCTCACCTGCCTGCTCTCCGAGGGGCACCTCCTGCTGGAGGACTACCCGGGGACCGGCAAGACGATGCTGGCCAAGGCGCTGGCCCGGTCGGTGCAGGGCACCAACTCGCGCATCCAGTTCACCCCGGACCTGCTGCCCTCCGACGTCACCGGGGTGACCATCTACGACCAGCGCAGGCAGGAGTTCGAGTTCCACCGCGGCCCGATCTTCCACTCCATCGTGCTGGCCGACGAGATCAACCGGGCCTCGCCGAAGACCCAGTCGGCGCTGCTGGAGGTGATGGAGGAGGGCCGGGTCACCGTCGACGGCGTCTCGCACGAGGTGGGCAAGCCGTTCATGGTGGTCGCCACGCAGAACCCGATCGAGCAGGCGGGCACCTACCGGCTCCCGGAGGCGCAGCTCGACCGGTTCCTGATGAAGACCAGCATCGGCTACCCCGACCACACCGCGACGGTGGCGCTGCTCTCGGCGGCGTCGGTGCGCGACCGGTCGGTGGCGGTGCAGCCGGTGATCAGCTCGCAGGTCGTCTCGCAGCTCGCCGCGACCGCCGACCGGGTGCACGTCGACGCCGCCGTGCTCGCCTACGTGAGCCACATCGCCGAGGCCTCGCGCGAGCACGAGCACGTCCGGCTGGGCGTGTCGGTGCGCGGCTGCCTGGCGTACGTGCGCTGCGCCAAGACCTGGGCGATGACCAAGGGCCGCAACTTCGTCACGCCCGAGGACGTCAAGGAGCTGGCGCTGCCCGTGCTGGGCCACCGGATCCTGCTCAACGCGCAGGCGCAGTTCGACGGCGTCTCGATCACCGACGTGATCGAGAAGCTGCTGGCCGACGTCGCGCCCCCGGTCGCCCGGGGCTGACGTGGCGGCGATCGCGGAGGCGTTGCGCTCGGTGACCCCGATGGGCACCGTGGTGGCCGTCGGCTCGGTGCTGGCCTGGGTGGGCGGCGCGGTGCTCGGCTGGGTCGAGCTGGTGGTGGCGGGCGCGGCCGGTGTGCTGGCGTTCGCGGTGTGCCTGGGCTGGGCGGTGGGGCGCAACGCGCTGGCCGTGCGGTTCGGGCTCGACCGGCAGCGGGTGGTGGCGGGGCAGCCCGCGGGCTGCGTCGTCGAGGTGGCCGGAACCCGGACCGGGCGGCTGCTGGCGCTGGAGCTGGAGCTGGCGGTGAACGACGACGTGCACGTGGTCGAGGTGCCCGGCCTGGTCGCCGGGCAGGTCCACCGCGAGCTCTTCCCGATCCCGACGGAGAAGCGCGGCGTGATCGCGGTCGGACCGGCGGTCACCGTGCGCGGCGACCCGGTGGGCATGCTGCGCCGCGCCGTTTCCTGGGGGCAGACGCAGGAGCTGTTCGTGCACCCGGTGACCGTGCCGCTGGGCGCGCTGGGCGCGGGCATGCTGCGCGACCTCGAGGGCTACACCACCACTGATTTGTCCACAAGCGACTTGGCGTTCCACACGCTGCGCGAGTTCGCCCCCGGCGACGACCGCAGGCACATCCACTGGCGCTCGTCGGCGAAGATGGCCAGCGCGGGTGGCGACGTCGGTACTTTCCTGGTGCGCCAATACCTCGACACCCGCCGCGCCCGCCTGGTGATCGCCGTCGACGGCGACCTCGCCGCCTACCCCGATCCGGCGGACTTCGAGACCGCGATCTCAGTCGCCGGGTCGCTCGCGCTGCGCGCGGTGCAGGACGAGATCGACCTGACCCTGTTCGCCGCGAACCAGGTCGTGCACGACGCCACCGCCCAGCGCGCCCTCGACGGGCTCGCCCGGGTGACCCCGGTGACCATGGGCCTCGACGACCTGACCACCCGCGCCGCGCGGCTCGCGCCGGACGCCACCGTGGTCGTGGTCGTCGCGGGTGGCGAGCGCTCGTTCGCCGAGCTGCTGCGCGCCTGCGCGCAGTTCCCCTCCGACATCCGCAAGGCCGCCATCACCGTCTCCGCCGCCGCGCAGGCCGGGATCTCCAGCGGGACCGGGCTCACGGTGGCCGCCGTGCGCGACCTGACCGACCTGCGCGCCGTGCTCGACGGGGGGCCACTGGGATGAGGTCCGTCGTTCCCACCCGCGCCGACCTCGCGGACGCCGCGTTCCTGGTGCCGCTGTTCGTGGTGGCCATCGCTGGTTTCGCGACCAGCTACGACGGCTGGCCGTTCCTCTGGGTCGGCCTGGCCGGGCTCGGTCTCGGCCTGCTGGTCGGGCACGTAGCCACGGTCGCGCGCCTGCCGCTGGTGGCGGTCGCCGCGATGACCGTGGCGGTGTACTTCCTGCTCGGCGGGGCCGTGCTGCTGCGCGACCGCGCGGTGGCCGGGTTCCTGCCCGGGCCGGACGTGCTCAGCGCGCTCGCTCGGTCCGGTGTGGACAGTTGGAAGCAGTTGCTCACCACGCTGCCCCCGGTGGACGGCAGCGGCCCGCTGCTGGTGATCCCCTACATCCTGGGCCTGTTCTGCGGCGCGGTCGGCTTCACGGTGGCCCGCCGGGTGAAGGTCAGCGCCGCGCCCGCGGTGGCGCCGTCGGCCGTGCTGGTCGCGGTGATCCTGCTGGGCACGCCGTCGCCGGTGCTGCCGACCGTGCAGGGCGGCGCGTTCGCCTGCCTGGTGCTGCTCTGGACGTCCGTGCGCGCCCGTCGCCGTCGGCGACCGCTGCGCGACGGCGCCCGGCGCGCGACCCGCCTGGTGACCGGCGCGGCGCTGATCGGTGTGGCGGGTGCGGTCGCGGTCGTGGCCGCCCCGGTGCTGCCGGGCGCGGGCGGACACCGGACCGTGCTGCGCGAGCACATCACCCCGCCGTTCGACCTCAACGCCTACGCCAGCCCGCTGGTCGGTTTCCGCAAGTACACCGAGAACGCCAACCAGCTGTGGGACCAGACCCTGTTCACCGTCAAGGGCCTGCCCAAGGACGGTTTGGTCCGCATCGCGACCCTGGACGACTACACCGGCGCGGTGTGGGGCGCGGGCTCGGGCGCCGACGAGGTCGTGCCCGGCGCGCCCAAGTACGGCTTCCAGCGCGTCGGCTCGCGCATTCCGTCCACTGTGGAGGGTGCGAGCACCGGGGTGGTGGTCACGATTGGCGCGGCCTACGCCACCGCCTACGACGTCAACCCCTGGCTGCCCACCCCCGGCACCCCCAGGGCGGTGCGGTTCACCGGGCCGAGCGCGACCGGGCACGCCGACAGCTTCCGGTTCAACCTGGCCACCACCGCGGGCATCGTCACCGACCGGCTGCGCACCGGCGACACCTACACGGTGGACGCGGTGACCGACGTCGTGCCGCTGCCCGCCGACCCGCAGCCCTTCGGCAGGCCGACGCTCTCCCCGGCGGCCTACACCTTTGTCGCGGCCAAGACCGGCACCTGGACCGGCAAGGCCACCGACCTGGGCGGCAAGCTCCGGGCCGTGGCGTCCTACCTGCGCGACAACGGCGCCTTCAGCGACGGCGGGCCGGGGGAGACCGAGTACCTGCCCGGCCACAGCGTCGGGCGGCTCACCAGCTTCCTCAACGCCCAGCGCCCGGTCGGCGACGACGAGCAGTACGCGTCGGTGTTCGCCCTGGTCGCCAACCAGCTCGGGATGCCCGCCCGGGTCGTCCTCGGCGCCAAACCGGGCCCGGACGGCGTGGTGCGCGGCGAGCACGTCCAGGCCTGGGTCGAGGTCCACCTGACCGACGGGCGGTGGGCGACGATCATGAACACCGAGTTCATGCCGGACCGCTCGAAGAAGCCCGACCGCGTCCCGCCGCAGCAGGTCGAGAACACCGACGCCTCGATCGTCCCGCCGCCGAACACCGTCCACCCGCCCAGCTCGCTCACCGACGCCAGCCGCGTCGACCCCAACCTCGGGCGCGGCGCGGGCGCGCGGGACGAGGGCTTCTGGGAGCTGCCGTCCTACCTGGTGACCATCCTGACCTGGGGCGGGCCGCCGGTTCTGCTGGTCGCCCTGGTCTGCGCGGTGATCATCGGCGGCAAAGCCCTGCGCAGGCGCAAGCGCAGGCGCACCGGCCTGCCCGCGGTCCGCGTCGCCTCGGGCTGGCAGGAGATCATCGACCGCGCCCGCGACCTGGGCACGGCGGTCCCGCTGGGCCTGACCCGACCGGAACAGGCGAACGTCCTGGGCGACGCCGAGGTCCTGCGGCTCGCCCGGGCGGCCGACGCGACCGTGTTCGGCCCGGTGGAGCCGACCGAGCAGAACGCAGCCCACTTCTGGTCCACCGTGGACGACCTGCGGCGGCAGATGGGCGCGGGCGTGAGCCGTTTGCGCAGGTTGCGGGCTGCTCTTAGCCTGCGCACGGTGCGCACGAGAACTTCTTAGAAGTTCTTGTCGACCCCGTGTCGATCCGGGTCCGCGCCGTTCGACGCGTCAGTGAGGCCAGGACAACGGTCCGGGCACAGTTTCCAGGGAGTGTTGAGATGCCGCGCTACATGATGATGCACAAGATGACCGCCGACATGGAGGCCGGTGTGCCCCCGACCCCCGAGCAGATGGCCCGGATCGGCGCCCTCATGGCCGAGGTGGAGGCGGCCGGTGTGCAGCTGGCGGGCGAGGGCCTGCGCCCCACCAAGGACGCCTCGCGGATCGTGGTCAAGGACGGCGCGACGACGGTGACCGACGGTCCGTTCGCGGAGACGAAGGAACTGATCGCCGGGTTCTCGATCGTGCGGACCGAGACCAGGGAGGAAGCGATCGGGTGGGCGCTGAAGTTCGCCGAGGTGCTCGGGCACGACATCGAGATCGACGTCCGCCAGGTCGTCGAGTTCTCCGACTTCGAGTGACAGCCCCTCGCCCGGTGCCTTGGCCGCGACGCGATGGAGTGGACCTGCTCGCAGGGGCCAGAGTCGCGTTGTGGGCTCGATCGGGCGGACCGGCTTGATCTGGGGACCCCGGAAGAGGCGCGGTGGGTAAAGCGGGTGGGGAAGGGATCCACCCACCTGCCAGGCAGCTTAGCGCCTCTTCCCCCCAGATAAAGCCGGTCCGCCCGATCGAGCAGTTGGGCGGGTGGGTGCGGTTGGGCTGGTGGTGGGGTGGCGAGTGTGGGTTGCTCGTCGGGGTGCGGGGTGCGGGGTGCGGGGTGCGGGGTGCCGGGTGTAGGTGGGGCGGGGCGGGGGGCGGGCTTTGCCCTGGGGTGACCCTGCTGTTCTGATTGGGGGGTGAGCGGGAACCGGGCTGTCGCGGCAGTCGAGGCGGTGTGGCGGATCGAGGCCGGGCGGTTGATCGCGGGGCTGTCCGGTCTGGTCCGGGATGTCGGGCTCGCCGAGGAGCTCGCCCAGGACGCCCTCGTCGCCGCGCTGGAGCAGTGGCCGACCTCCGGTGTGCCGCGCAACGCCGGGGCCTGGCTGATGGCGGTGGGCAAGCGGCGGGCCATCGACCACATCCGGCGTTCGCAGAACCTCGACCGCAAGTACGCCCAGCTCGCGCACACCCTGGACGAGACCGAGGAGCTCCCCGAGGTCGGCGCCATCGAGGACGACCTGCTCCGGCTCGTCTTCACCGCCTGCCACCCGGTGCTCTCCACCGAGGCCCGGGCCGCGCTGACGCTGCGGATGCTCGGCGGCCTCAAGACCGAGGAGATCGCCCGGGCGTTCCTGGTCTCCGAGGCCACTGTCGCGCAGCGGATCGTCCGGGCCAAGAGGGTGCTGGCCAAGGCGGACGTGCCGTTCGAGGTCCCGTCCGGCGCGGAGTTGGCCCCACGGCTGGCATCCGTGCTGGAGGTGGTCTACCTGATCTTCAACGAGGGTTACTCGGCGACCGCCGGTGACGACTGGATGCGCCCGGAGCTCTGCGCCGACGCCTTGCGGCTCGGTCGGGTCCTGGCCGAGTTGATGCCGCGGGAGCCCGAGGTGCACGGGTTGGTGGCACTGCTGGAGATCCAGGCGTCCCGGCAGCGGGCCCGCACCACCGCGGACGGCACCCCGGTGCTGCTGCTCGACCAGGACCGGTCGCGTTGGGACCAGATCCACATCCGCCGCGGACTGGCCGCCCTAGAGCGGGCCGAGGGCCTGGCCCCGCGCGGGCCGTACACGCTCCAAGCCGCGCTGGCCGCCTGCCACGCCCGTGCGCGCACCGCCGCGGAGACGGACTGGGCGCGCATCGCCGCGCTCTACGAAGAGCTCGCGGCGGCGAGGCCGTCGCCGGTGGTCGAGCTCAACCGGGCTGTGGCGCTGTCCATGGCCGAGGGTCCACAGGCCGGGCTCGACCTGGTCGACCTGCTGGTGGACGACCCCGCGCTGAGGAACTACCACCTGCTGCCCAGTGTGCGCGGCGACCTGCTGGCCAAACTCGGCAGGCCGGCCGAGGCCCGGGTGGAGTTCGAGCGGGCCGCCGAGCTGACCCGCAACGCCCGTGAGCGGGCCCTGCTGCTGGACCGGGCCGCCGCCTGCGGGGCCTGAGCCTGCGCCCGGCCTGGGGGCCACCGAGGCCGTTCCCGGGAGCATCGCCGCAGGTCGTGAACAGTTTCACAAGCGCTGTCCACACCGAGTTCTCCCCAGGCTGGGGATGGACGTGTGTATAGATCCACTTCGGATGGCGGCTTGACACGGGCCACCACAGCCGCAATAAGCCCGTGATCGTGCCAACAGGGGTACCTGAGCGCCTCGGTGAGATGTAAGGATGGCCTAAGCAAGGCGAGGCTAACTTTACGGCGAAGCGGGAGGGCCCATGCGGGTCGTGATGTTCGGTTTTCAGACCTGGGGGCACCGCACCCTGCAGGCGCTGCTGGAGTCCGAGCACGAGGTGGTCACCGTGGTCACCCACCCGCCGGGCGAGGGCGTGTACGAGAAGGTGTGGAGCGACTCGGTCGCCGAGCTGGCCGAGGCGCACGGCGTCCCGGTGATCGTGCGCGAGCGCCCGGACGACGACGAGCTGTTCGAGGCGCTGCGCGAGCTGGACCCCGATGTGATCGTGGCGACCAACTGGCGCACCTGGATCCCGCCGCGGATCTTCGAGCTGCCCAAGCGCGGCACGCTCAACGTGCACGACTCGCTGTTGCCCGCCTACGCCGGGTTCTCCCCGCTGATCTGGGCGCTGATCAACGACGAGCCCGAGGTCGGCGTCACCGCGCACATGATGGACGACACCCTCGACGCGGGCGACATCGTGCTGCAGCGCGCGGTCCCGGTCGGCCCGCGCGACACCACCGCCGACCTGTTCGCCAAGACCCTCGAGCTGTTCGGGCCGATCACCGTGGACGGGCTGGCCGAGATCGCCGCGGGCCGCACCGAGTTCACCAAGCAGGACCGGTCCAAGGCCAGCTTCTTCCACAAGCGCGCCGAAGAGGACCTGCGCGTCGACTGGACCTGGTCGGCCGAGGAGCTCGACCGGCTCGTGCGGGCGCAGTCCGCGCCGTACCCGAGCGCGTTCTGCTTCCACCGCGGCAAGCGGCTGGAGATCGTGGCCGCGCGGGTGTCCGAGGCCAACTACGGCGGCACGCCCGGCCGGATCTTCTACCGCGAGGGCGACGGTGTCGCCATCGTCGCGGGCGCCGACGCGCGCCGCGGCCGCAACCGCGCGCTGCTGGTCACCCGGGTCCGGACCGCGGACGGCACCGAGCTGGCCGCGCACGACTACTTCAAGCACATGGGCGGCTACCTCGCCGCGCGCCCGTGACCGGCGCCGACATGTCCACAGTAGACACCTCGGTGCTGGACGCGGTGACCACCGCGGCGCTGCTGGGCGAGATCCCGGCGGTGTTCGGCACGGGGGTGGCCGACGTGCTGCGCTCGGCCCTGGTCGTGGCCGCTGGCCGGGCGTTCACCGTCGACGGTGGGGCGGGCTTGTCGGACACGGTGAAAACGCTTGCGGGCCAGCACTTCGGGCCGTCGATCGGGTTCACCTACCTCGGTCGCCACGGCGTCGAGCACGGACTGGACGCGCACGCCGTCGAGGTGGTCGTGGAGGTCCAGGAGGGGCCGGACGGGCCACGGCTGCACGCGTTCTGGTCGTGGCGCGAGCCCGCGCTCGCCGCCGATGTCGACGCCCTTGCCGCGTCGTGGTTCCGGGTGCTGGTGGCGCTCGCCGAAAGGCCGTGGGACGCGAGCCCGGTGCGCCCGGCCGCGGCGGGCGCACCCGTGCAGGTGGTGCTCGAGCTGTCTGGCCAGGTCGATCCGGTCGCGCTGTGCGGGGCGGCCGATGTGTTGGTGCGCAAGCACTCCACGTTGTCCAGGTCGTTCCGCGAGGTCGACGGCGCGACCTACGCGGTGCGCTGCCCGGCTGTCGCGGCGTTCCGGATGGCCGACAGCGCCGAACTGGCCACTGTGGAGCGAGCCGTACCGTTCGACCTCGCGCGGCCGCCGCTCATCCGCTTCGCCTTGGCGCGCAGTGGATCCGCCCGGCACCAGCTCGTGATCACCGCGCACCCGGCGCTGCTCGACGGCCTGCGCCTCGACGACCTGGCCCGCGAGCTGCTGGTGCTGGCCGCGACGAGACCCACGCCACGGCACCGGGATCTCCGGGGACTCCCGCTGGTGGATTTATTAGGTTAGCCTCACCTAGCTCGTTGATGTCGACGAAGGGACCGCAGTGACCAGCGACGCTCTGCCGCACGAGGTGTTCGACGTCGTCGGGATCGGGTTCGGACCGTCGAACCTGGCGCTGGCCATCGCGGTCGACGAGCACAACCGGCGGCACCCGGAGGTGGCCCTGCGGGCGGTGTTCCTGGAGAAGCAGGCGGGCTTCGGCTGGCACCGGGGGATGCTGATCGACGACGCGACCATGCAGGTGTCCTTCCTCAAGGACCTGGTCACCATGCGCGACCCGGCCAGCGACTTCAGCTTCCTGTGCTACCTGCGCGACCGCGACCGGCTGGTCGAGTTCATCAACCACAAGACGATGTTCCCGCTGCGCACCGAGTTCCACGACTACTTCGAGTGGGCCGCGGCCCGGGTCGCCGACCAGGTCCGCTACGGCACCGAGGTCGTCTCGGTCCGCCCGGTCGAGGTGGCCGGCCAGGTCGAGCACCTCGACGTCATCGCCCACCGCCCGGACGGCACCGTGGTCACCTGCCGGGCCAGGAACGTCGTCGTGGCAACGGGTCTGCGGCCGCGGCTGCCCGCCGACGCGGTCACCTCCGAGCGGGTGTGGCACAACATCGAGCTGATGCACCGGATCGGCGACCTGGTCGCCACCAAGCCGCGCCGCGTCCTGGTGGTCGGTGCGGGCCAGAGTGGCGCGGAGACGGTGGCGGAGCTGCACACCGCGCTGCCCGACGCCGAGGTGTGCGCGGTGTTCGCGCGCTACGGGTACGCACCGGCCGACGACAGCCCGTTCGCCAACCGCATCTTCGACCCGCGCGCGGTCGACCACTTCTACGGCGCGCCCGAGGACGTCAAGCAGATGCTGCTCGACTACCACCGCAACACGAACTACTCGGTGGTCGACATGGACCTCATCGAGGACCTCTACCGCCGCGAGTACCGGGAGCTGGTCACCGGCCGCAAGCGCCTGGACATCCGCAACGCCAGCCGCGTCACCTACACCAGGGAGACCGACGACGCGGTCTACGTGACGGTCGAGTTCCTGCCCACCGGCGAGACCCAGACGATCCAGTGCGACGCCGTGGTCTACGCGACCGGCTACACCCCGGGCGACGTCTTCGACCTGCTCGGCCGCGCGGCCTCGGTCTGTGAACGCGGCCCGGAGGGCAGGCCGGTGCTGGCCCGCGACTACCGGCTGCGAACGGCTCCCGGCGTGCGCGCGGGGATCTACCTGCAGGGCGGCACCGAGCACGCGCACGGCATCACCGCCACCCTGCTGTCCAACACGGCCGTCCGGGTGGGCGAGATCCTGGAGTCGGTGCTGACCGACGCCCCCGCGCAGGCGGTCACCGCCGAGACCAGCGTGTTCGCTCTCGGCTGACCGCTGCCACCTGTCGGTGGGCGGGGTTACCGTGGCGTCATGGCCACACTGGTGACATTCCACGCCCACCCCGACGACGAGTGCATCTCCTGTGGCGGCGTCATGCGCAAAGCCGCCGACGAGGGCCACCGAGTCGTCCTGGTCGTCGCCACCCGAGGCGAACTGGGCGAGGTCCAGGACGGCTTCCTCGCCGACGGCGAGGAACTCTGGACCCGCCGCGTCCTGGAAACCCACGCCGCCGCGGACATCCTCGGCGTCTCCCGAGTCGAGTTCCTCGGCTACCAGGACTCCGGCATGATGGGCGACCCCACCAACGACGGCCCGGACACCTTCTGGCAGGCGTCGGTGGAAGAGGCCGCGAACCGCCTGGCCGCCATCCTCACCCAGGAATCCGCCGACGTCCTCACCATCTACGACGACAACGGCGGATACGGACACCCGGACCACATCCAGGTCCACCGAGTCGGCGCCCGAGCAGCGGAACTGGCAGGCACCCCCCGCGTCTACCAGGCAACAGTCAACCGCGACGAAATGCGCCGAAGGATGGCCGAGGCCAGGGCAGCGGGCGACGAGTCATTCGGTCCGCCGGAGGACATCGAGATGGGCAAGCCCGAGATCGAACTGACGGCCGCCGTCGACGTCACCAAGTACCTGGACACCAAGCGAGCCGCCATGCGAGCCCACGCCAGCCAGATCGCCGAGGACAGCTTCTTCCTGGCCATCCCGGACGAGGGATTCGCCATGGCCTTCGGCACGGAGTACTTCATCCGGGCGGGACAGGGCGCAGGAATCACCGAGACAGACATCATGGAAGGCCTGTAGCACCCGGCCAGCCAGCCTCAATCCCACCCGCGCGCCATCCCCACCCGCGCCCCAACCCCACCCTCCCGCCCCCCTGAACTTGGGCCCGATCTCCCACGCCCCTGTTCTACCCCAAGCCCCAGCCAATACTCTTGTCTCTCGTCCCTATTTGAATCCCTTGCTTTTCATTCCCTAATCCCCAAGCCCTACGGAACGCGACACCCGTTACGGATGTGCTCGATCTGGCGGACTCCCTTTGTGTGGGGGAGGAGTGCCGCTAACCTTGACCTGGTGGTGGGGATGCCCTTCACCCCACGCTTTTTCCCC
>NZ_BSTR01000022.1:0-21681 GCF_030269645.1 Actinokineospora sp. NBRC 105648
GGCACGGCCCGGTCGTCGGCCTCCTTCGGGCGCTCGCTGATCGACACCATCCCGGTGATCAGGTCATGCCGGGGCGCCTTCCGCGACGGGGACACCCGCTTGGCCCGCCCGGAACGCAACGCCCTGTGCATCACGGCCCGCAGCTCGCCCTCGCCCTGGACGAACAAGGTCTGGTAGATCGTCTCATGGGACACCCGCATCCCGGGATCCATCGGAAAATCCCTCCGCAGCCTGGTCGCGATCTGCTGCGGCGACCACCGATTGCCCAGCCCCTCGACCACACAATCCCGCAACCGACCCGGCCGCTCCAACTTCCGGGACTTCGGCCGACCCCGCATCACCCTGGCCCGCTTACCGGCCTTCACCGCGCGATAAGCCAGCCGCCCACCATTACGGGCCACCTCACGAGCGATCACCGAATGATGCCGACCCAACACCTTCCCAATGAACCGAAACGACCGCCGCGCCGCCAACTCCCGCGAGATCGTCTCCCGATCCTCACAACCCAACACCACATGACCCGCCACAGACATAATCTCCGATCACTCGCCCACCGAGATCATCCCACACCCGGCGCATCGACCCCTTGAGGTCAAGGCCCCGCACGAAGTGAGTTCACTGAATCGAGCCCGCTCTTACTCGGGTACACACGGCGTTGTTCGCCGCCCTCGACTGGGCGTAGCTCATACAGGTTGCCCGACTAAGACGCAGGCTCGATCTGGCGAACTCCCTTTGCGCGGGGCCCCTAGAGCACCGCTGTGGGGAAAAAGCGTGGGGTGAAGGGCATCCCCACCACCAGGTCAAGGTTAGCGGCACTCCTCCCCCACACAAAGGGAGTCCGCCAGATCGAGCACATCCGTAACGGGTGTCGCGTTCCGTAGGGCTTGAGATTTCGAGCCGAAGCAAAGGACAAATAAGAAAGGGCAAGACAAGGGTGTGCTGGACCTGGCCGAGCCGGCTCGCGGGGGCTGGGCTGGGGCTCGGACTGGAGCGGGGCTGGGTCGGGACGGGGTGAGGCTGGGGCTGGGGCTGGGGCTGGGGCAGTAGGTCGTCAGACGCTGAAGCGTTCCAGGGCTCGGATCTTGTTGGTGACGTCCAGGGCCGCCACCTTGTACGCCTCCGACAGGGTCGGGTAGTTGAACACCGTGTCCACCAGGTAGTCCACTGTCCCGCCACAGGCCATCACGGCCTGTCCGATGTGGACCAGGTCGGTGGCGCCGGTGCCGAACAGGTGCACGCCGAGCAGCTTTCGGTCCACAGTGGACACCAGCAGCTTCAGCATGCCGTAGGCGTCCCCGACGATCTGGCCGCGGGCCAGTTCGCGGTAGCGGGCCAGGCCGACCTCGTAGGGGATCGCCGAGGAGGTCAGTTCGGCCTCGGTCGACCCGCAGTAGGAGATCTCCGGGATCGTGTAGATGCCGATCGGCTGGAGTGCCGAGAGTTCGTTGGTTGCCTCGCCGAAGGCGTGGTAGGCCGCGAGTCTGCCCTGGTCCATCGAGGTCGCCGCGAGGGCCGGGAAGCCGATGACGTCGCCGACGGCGTAGATGTGGTCCACCGGTGTCCGGTAGTGCGGGTCCACCGACAGCCTGCCGCGCTTGTCGGCTTCCAGGCCCGCGTTCTCCAGGTCCAGTGCGTCCGTGGCGCCGGTCCGGCCCGCCGAGTACATCACCGCGGCAGCCGGGATCCGCTTGCCGCTGGCCAGCGTGGTGACCGTGCCGCTGTCGGAGACGGCGACGTTGACGACCTTCTCGCCGAAGCGGAAGGTGACGGCCAGGTCGCGCAGGTGGAACTTGAGGGACTCGACGATCTCCGGGTCGCAGAACTCCAGCATCCGCTCGCGCTGCTCGACCACGGTGACCCGGGAGCCCAGGGCCGCGAACATCGAGGCGTACTCGATCCCGATCACCCCGGCGCCGACCACCACCAGGGAGGTCGGGATCTCGGTCAGGTTCAGCACCTCGTCGGAGTCGAGGACCCGGGCCGCGTCGAAGTCGACCTGGGCCGGGCGGGCCGGGCGGGTGCCGGTGGCGATCACGATCTTGTCGGCGGTGATGGTCGCGTGTTCGCCGCGGGTCGCGCCCTGCACGGCCACGGTGTGCGGGTCGACGAAGCGGGCCGTGCCGCTGAGCAGGGTGACCTGGTTGCGGTGCAGTTGGGCGCGGACCACCTGGACCTCGCGGCCGATCACGTGCTGGGTGCGGGCGCTCAGGTCGGAGATGGTGATGTCCTGCTTGACCTGGTAGCTGGCCCCGTACAGGTCGCGCTGGCTCATCCCGGTCAGGAACAGCACGGCCTCGCGCAGGGTCTTCGACGGGATGGTGCCGGTGTTCGCGCAGACCCCGCCCACCATGTCCTGCTTGTCGACGACCGCGACCCGCTTGCCGAGCTTGGCCCCGGCGATCGCCGCCTTCTGCCCGCCCGGGCCCGACCCGATCACCAGCAGGTCGTAGTCGTACTCGCTCATGCCGGGAAGCGTGTCACAGATCGCGCCACCCGGGGGTCAGCCCGCCGGGATCCGGTCGCGCCAGTTCCGGCCGGTGGCGTTGAAGTACCGGTCGTAGCTGGCCTGCAGGGAGCCGTCGGCGCGGACCCGGCCGATGGCGGCGTTGACGCCCGCGAGCAGGGTCCGGTCGGTCCGGCGGACGACGACGCCCATCTGGTCGACCGCGGGCGTGCGCGGGTCGGCCGGGTCGATGTCGACGATCCTGGTGGTGGTGTCCTGGTCGGCCAGTCCGGCGAGGATGACGTCGCTGGTGAAGATGCCGTAGATCTCGCCGCGCTGGAGCAGGATCATGCAGCTGGCGCTGTCGGACACCGAGACCGACACCGCCTCCGGGACCGACGCGCGCAGGTAGTCCATGCTCGTCGTGTTGCCCGCCGCGCAGATCCGCTTCCCGGCGAGCGCCGAGATCCCCACCACCGGCGGGATGTCGGTCTCCTGCCGGACCAGCAGCTTCTGCGGCGCGCGCAGGTAGCGGGTGGAGTAGGCGATCTGGTACTTGACCTCGCGCTCGCACCGGTAGGACACGTCGGCCACGACCAGGTCCACCGCCTCCGGGCCCGGCTCGAGCATGCTGTCCAGGCGCTTGTCGGTCGGCAGTACCACGTACTGGACCTGGTCCGGGCCGGTGGGGCCGAGCAGTTCGGTGGCGATCGCGCGGACCAGGTCGATCTCGAAGCCGCTGATCCGGCCGTCGCGCAGGTCGCGGTGGCTGAGCTGGTAGGTGGTCTGGCTGATGCCGACCAGCAGGTGCCCGCGGCCCCGGATCACCCGGAGGCGATCGGTGTCGGGCGGGGCGGGCGGGTTGGCCGAGCAGTCGACCGGCGCGCTGGTCGCCCCCGGCGAGGCGTAGCCCGCGGGCGAGAGCGTCATCGGGGGGACACTCGTCGGAGCGGTCACCTCCGGTGTCGCGGTGCACCCGGCGGTGAGCGCGAGAACGGCCAGCAGGCAACCGAGGCGGTTCACCGGTACTCACCCACCCTGGGACGGATGCCCACGACGGCCGCGCCCGCCGCGAGCAGCAGGAGCACGCCGACCGAGTAGCCCACCCCGCTCACCGCGTCCCGCGCCGACGCCGTGGACGTCCCGGCCGAACGCCAGAGCCGGTCGGCGGTGGCCCTGAGCCCGTCCTCGACCAGCGCGTCGTAGGGCGGCCCGGTGGCCGGGAGGGTGGTGATGGCGTGGACCGCGGGCCGGTAGTCGCGACGGGACTCGGGCGCGAGCACGTTGTCGGGGTCGTCGCGCCAGCGTTCGACGGTGGCGCGGGCGGCGCCGGTGTCGGTGCGGGCCTCGCCGAGCAGGCGGTCGGCCTCGTCCCACGACCGGCGCAGCTGCGCGAAGTCGTCCGAGGTCGGGTAGAGCACGATCCGCGCCTCGAACGCGTCGGCCTTGCGGGCCTCGACCCGGGCCGCCGCCACCGGCCGCACCTGGCCCTCGACCACGTCCAGGCTGTCGCCGCCGCGGCTCGCGCCGAGGGTGGTCGCGGTGACCAACCAGCCACCCGCGCCGAGGGCGAGCAGGGTGGCGGCGGCCAGCCCGTAGTTGACCTTGCGACGGAAGGTCCTGGTCACCCGCCCCTGGAGCCAGACCAGCAGCACGAGCGCGAGCGCGACGGTGGCCAGGGCGAGCCAGGGCGTCGCGTTGGCCTCCCGCAACGCGCTCTCCAGCGCGGCGAAGGTCTGGTCCCGCAGCGTTTCCGCGCTCGCCAGCAGCCGCTTGGCCAGGTTCGACGCCTCGGTGAGGTAGGAGGTGCCGAGCGGGAAACCCCGGCTGGTGAGCGACCAGCCGTTCTCGACCAGCGCCGCGTAGTAGGGCAGCGCGCGGGTCAGCTCGGAGATCGCCGCGACCGCCGCCGGGTCGGCCGAGGTGGCCGAGACCGCCTGCAACGCCTGCGACGCGGCGGTGACGTCCTGGCGGAAGGTGTCCATCAGGACCACGGCCGGGCCGCGCTCGTTGGCGTCGCGCTGCCCCGCGGCGCCGTCCACGTCCACGCCGACCAGCACGGCGTTGAGCGACGCGGCGTCGGCGTCGGCCACCGACTGGTGGATGGTCAACGCCGCGGCAGCCGCCCGGCCGAGCGGGCCGGCCGCGTCGGTGTACAGCGAGGCCCGGTGGACCGCGCCGAACGCGCCCGCCGCTCCCCCGGCCAGCAGCACGACGACGATCACCGCGGTGCCCGCCGTGAGCCTCCCGCCGGTGCGGCGCAACTGCCGCGCCACCGTTGCCCGCAAGGACGTCACCCGCACCCACCTCAGTCCGACCGCGGCCGCAGCCTATGACTGTCCGTCGATGATCGTCCACCCCTCGTTACGGGTTCGGTGGTCAGCGGAGGGCGCCCGCCAGGTCGTCGATGATGTCGTCGACGCCCTCCAGCCCGACCGAGAGCCGGATCAGTCCGGGGCCGACCCCGCTGGCCAGCTGCTCGGCCGGGTCGAGCTGGGCGTGCGTGGTCGACGCCGGGTGGATCACCAGGCTGCGCACGTCGCCGATGTTGGCCAGGTGGCTGAACAGCCGCAGCCGGTCGACGAACCGGCTGCCCGCCCGCGCCCCGCCCGCGAGGTCGAAGGCGACCACGGCACCGACACCGAGCGGGTGGTAGCGCTTCGCGGCTTCGTGCCAGGGGCTGGTGGGCAGGCTCGCGTAGTGCACCTCGGTGACCGCGGACTGCTCGCGCAGCCAGCGGGCGGCGGTGTGCGCGTTGGCGACGTGCCGCTCCATCCGCAGCGAGAGCGTCTCGATGCCGTTGAGCAGCAGGAAGCTGTTGAACGGCGACACCGCCGGGCCGAGGTCGCGCACCAGCCGGGTGCGCAGCCGCAGGGCGTAGGCGAGCTCCTTGAACTCCTCGGCGAAGACCAGCCCGTGGAAGCTCGGGTCGGGGGCGGTGAGGCCGGGCCAGCGCGCGGGCTCGGCGGTGAAGTCGAACCGGCCGCTGTCGACCACGACCCCGCCGATGCCGGTGCCGTGGCCCGCGAGGAACTTGGTGGTGGAGTGCACCACCACGTCCGCGCCGTGCTCGATCGGGCGGGACAGGTACGGCGTGGGCACGGTGTTGTCCACCACCAGCGGGACGCCGACCTGGTGCGCGGTGTCGGCCACCGCGGCGACGTCGAGCACGTTCCCGCGCGGGTTGCCGATGGTCTCGGCGTAGAACGCCTTGGTCTCGGGGCGGGCGGCGGCGCGCCAAGCGTCGAGGTCGTCGGGGTCGCGGACGAAGTCGACGGTGATCCCCAGATCGGCGAAGGTGTGCGCGAGCAGGTTGTACGACCCGCCGTAGAGCGCCGCCGAGGACACGATGTGGTCGCCCGCGCGGGCGAGGTTGAGCAGTGCCAGCGCGGTCGCGGCCTGCCCGCTGGCGACCGCGACGGCGGCGGCCCCACCCTCCAGGTCGGTCAGCCGCTCTTCGACGACCGCCGTGGTGGGGTTGGAGACCCGGGTGTAGGCGTGGGTCTCCAGGTCACGCAGCGCGAACACGTCGGCAGCGTGCCCGGCGTCGGTGAACGCGAACGAGGTGGTCTGGTGGATGGGTGTGGCCCGGGCGCCGGTGGCGGGGTCGGGTTGGGCGCCCGCGTGCACCTGCCGGGTCTCGAACGCCCACCGCTCGCTCATCCGCGCTCCGCCAGGACGTCGCCCCACCAGCGCCGGGCGACCTCCGGGTGCGAGCGCAGCCAGCCGACGAGGGCGTTCTCGCCGTAGGCGGCCAGCAGCGGGTTGTCGGCGTCCTGGCTCACCCCGCGCGCCGCGGCCGCGAGGTCGGCGGGCAGCTCCAGCGGCTCGACCACGGCGTCCAGCCGCGGCCCCAGGAAGAACGGCACCGAGTACCGCTGCACCCCGGCGGGCGGGCTGACCACCCGGTGCCGGGTGGCGGTCAGGTAGCCGCCGGTCGCGATCTCGAGCATCTCGCCGATGTTGACCACGAAACTGCCCGGCACCGGCGTCGCGTCGATCCACCCGCCGTCGGCCGCCTGGACCTGCAGCCCGCCGACGGTGTCCTGCTGGAGCAGCGCGAGGTAGCCGTAGTCCTTGTGCGCGCCGACGCCCTGCTCCGACTCGGCGGACGGGCGGCCGGGATAGCGCACCACCTTGACGTGCGTCGCGGCCTCCTCGTCGAACCAGGCGTCGAAGTAGCCCTCGTCCTGGCCGAGCGCGGCGGCCAGCGCGCGCAGCACCTCCCGGCTCACCCGCAGCGCCTCGGCCTGCCAGGCGAGCGTGGTCTCGCGCAGCTCGGGCAGCGCCGCGGGCCACTGGTTCGGCCCGATCAGCCGCCGCCAGGGCGGGTCGCCCGGACCGAGGTCCTCGACCGCGCGCTCCGGGCCGATGTCGATCTGCTCGCGCCAGTCCGGCGTTCCCCCGGTGTACTCGTGGCCGGTGCGGGTGTACCCGCGGAACTGCGGCGAGCGCACGTTCTCGATGGCCAGCCGGTCCTCGACCGGCAGCGCGAAGAACCTGCGCGCCACCTCGAACATCCCGTCGGTCAGCGCCTCCGGCACGCCGTGGCCGACGACGTAGAAGAAGCCCACCTCGTGCGCCGCCCGCCGCAACTCGACGAGCACGGCGTCGCGCTCGGCCGGGTCGCGGAACCGGGCGATGTCGATCAGCGGGAGCGCGGTCGCTTCGGGTGCACTCATGACCACGGATGGTAGGCCGGTGTCGTACCCGAGAACCGCCCTCTCACATCGCGGACAGCGCGCGCCCGGGTGAACACCACCCGGCTCCCGGACGACGTCCCGCCCAGGAGGCCGTGACCGGCGAGCGATCGACCGCCCGCCCCCGGCCCACCCAAAGATCACAAAGACCCGGGGCAACCGCGCGCGCCGCCGTGGCGTCTTCCACGGTGGAGTGTCCTGTGTCAGGGGGAAGCGCTGATGTGGAAGTCGACGACAGCCCTACTGGTTGTCGCGTTGTGCTTGGGTGGCTGCGCGGGAAGCCAGACACCACAGGGGAAACCGCCCGAACCGGCACCGGTGTCCACCCCGGCACCGAGCGGTTCACCCGCCGCGGCCCCCGAGCCCTACCCGTTCGGCACCGGGCAGGCCGAGGCACCCGCGACCGTGGGCGGCCTGGCCCCGGTTGTCCGCAAGATCGAGACCGACAAGCGCTACGTCTTCCTCACCATCGACGACGGCGAGGTCCGCGACCCGGCCGCCCCGGACCTGATCGCCACCTCGGGGGCCCGACCGACCCTGTTCCTCAACGAGCGCTACTTCCGCCCGGCGCCGGAGTACTTCCGCGACATCCAGGAACGCGGGCACAGCGTCATCGGCGACCACACCGTGAACCACCCCAACCTGCGCGGCAAGCCATACGCCCTGCAGCACAAGGAGATCTGCGACGACGCCGCGGCCGAGGCCGCGGACTTCGGGCAGCGGCCGACCCTCTTCCGCCCGCCCTACGGCAACTACGACGACACCACCCGCCGCGCGGCCGCCGACTGCGGCATGGCCGCCCTGGTCCTGTGGACCGCCGCCGTCAACGACGGCGTGGTCCAGTTCCAGGCAGGCGACCACCTGCGCCCCGGCGACATCGTCCTGATGCACTTCCGCAAGACCTTCACCGCCGACTACCAGGCCTTCCTCCACCGAGCCACCCAAGACGGCCTCACCCCGGTCCCCCTATCCGACTTCCTCACCCCCCGACACTGACCTGGTCCGCAGTGGTCCGCACACCACTGCACACCACCACCCCACCGGACTCCCCCACCTCACCGGACCCACCACCTCACCCGATCACCAGCGGCCACCCCTCATCGATCCCCTCCCACCTTCCCGCCGGCCGACAACGCGACTCGCCCCCCAACAGGCTTAATCGCCCCCGCTTCCCCATACCGGCCGCCCCTAAGGCTGGGCGGGGTGCTGTCAAGGGTCGGCTCGCCGATCGCGCAGCGACGCCGAAGGCGCCCTTGATAGCACCCCGCCCAGCCTTGGACACTCGCGGCGCAGGGAAGCCGACCCACCCTGCCCCGGGGCGCCACACCCATGCGATCGAAACCAGCCTGAGACCGAGCCGACACCGGCCCGAGAGACGACAAAGCCGAACAGAATCCCCTCGGCTATTCCGAACTGGTGACAAGTCGTCATTTCCGGCCACATGCGACGGTCCCGATCGTCCATTCGCGAGTGTCGCTGTCTGAGGTCGGACATCCGGCGAGGCACACCCCCCGCGCGGAGAACCGACCCCCGCGTTGGGCCGGTTCGGTGATCTGCGCTGGGCCGATCAGGTGTTCATGCGCCCGACCGCGGCGGGTCCACGGGCCCGCGCACTACCCGGCGCCCGGTCCCGATTTCCACCTGATCGGCCGAGTTTGACCCACGCGCCACTACCCCCGGTTCGAGCGTCGAGCGAAACGTCTCCCCGGACGGCCGCAGGGTCACTCGAACTAGTTGTCCGATGAACCGACTCGGTTGTAGGACGGCTGATCCACCGGGCACGATCAAGACGCCCTCGGCCGGTTGTCTACTGTGTATAAGATCCGCGGTGGATGCAGTCGCCGACCATTGTCGCCACTCTCGCGGGAAATGTGAAGGTGATTGTTGTTTCCGGGTGGTCGACCCTTTCACGTGCCTGGGGTTTCTGTGGGACGTAAGGAGGACGTCATGTTTCTCGGGACGGACACGGTGGTCGGGATCAGCCCGTTCGGGCAGCCGGACGCGCGGCTGGTGGCCGCGGTCGGCACCGCCGGGGCGCACGGGGTGCTCGACCTGGGGACCGGCGATCGAGGGGCACGCAGACAGCTGGACCTGTTGGCGCACTGGACATCCGGCTTCGGGGTCCGGCTCGGCGCCGACTGCGCGCTGACCGAGTCGGACCTGCCCGACGGCGTGGACCTCGTGGTCACCGGCGTCGGGGCACCCGTCGGGCGGGTCCGCACCCTCGTCGAGGTGACCAGTCTGGCCGAGGCCCGCCGAGCGGTGGCCGACGGCGCCCACGGGATCATCGCGCGCGGCGCGGAGGCCGGTGGGCGGGTCGGCGAGCTGACCACTTTCGTTCTGCTGCAACAGCTCCTCGACGCCGTCGACGTTCCGGTGTGGGCCGTGGGCGGCATCGGGCCGCACACCGCGGCGGCCGCCGTCGCGGGTGGCGCGGCGGGGGTCGTCCTGGACACCCAGCTCGCCCTGCTGGCCGAGGCGACCCCCGACCCGGGCACCGCGGCCGCACTGGCCACAATGGACGGTTCGGAGACGGTGCTGGTCGACGGCCGCCGACTGCTGCGCCCGCGCACCGGCGGCCCGGACCTGCCGGTGGGGCAGGACGGTTACCTCGCCCGGGAGTTCGCCGCGCGGCACGGCGACGTCGCGCGTGTCGTGCGGGCGATCCACTCGGCGATCACTGCGGCCCGGCGCCCGGAAGTCGCCGAGACCCTGGGCCCGGGCGCGGAGCTGGCCCACCGGCTGGGCACCCGGCTGCCGGTCGCGCAGGGCCCGATGACCCGGGTGAGCGACCAGCCCGACCTCGCCGAGGCGGTCGCCGGGGCGGGCGGCCTGCCGTTCCTCGCGCTCGCCCTGTCCGACGCGAGCGCCACGCGGGCGCTGCTCGCCCGCACCAAGGACCGGCTGGGCCACCGCCCGTGGGGCGTGGGCATCCTCGGTTTCGCGCCCGAGGAGACCCGAGCCGCCCAGCTCGCCGTCATCCACGACCTGCGGCCGGACAGCGTGATCATCGCCGGTGGCCGCCCCAGCCAGGCCGCCACGCTGGAGGCGGCGGGGATCGCCACCTTCCTGCACGTGCCCTCCCCCCGGCTGCTGGAGCAGTTCCTCGCCGCGGGGGCCCGCCGGTTCGTCTTCGAGGGCGCCGAGTGCGGTGGGCACATCGGCCCCCGGTCGAGCTTCTGCCTGTGGCAGGCCCAGGTCGACGTGCTGACCGACTTCCTGGAGCACCACCCGGAGTCCACTGTGGACGTCCTGTTCGCGGGCGGGGTGCACGACGCGCGGTCGGCGGCGATGGTGGCCGCGTTGGCCGCGCCGCTGTCCGGCCGGGGCGCGGGCGTCGGCGTGCTGATGGGTACCGCCTACCTGTTCACCGAGGAGGTCGTGCGCACCCGGGCCATCGGCACGATGTTCCAGGACCAGGTGGTCACCGCCCGGGCGACCGCGGTGTTGGAGACCGCCCCCGGCCACCGCACCCGCTGCGTGGACAGCCCGTTCACCGCCGAGTTCGCCACCACCCGCGACCGGCTGCGCGCCGAGGGCCTGCCCGAGCGGGCCGTCTGGGAGCGGCTCGAACAGCTCAACATCGGCCGATTGCGCATAGCCAGCAAGGGGATCCGCCGGGTGGGCGAGGCCCTGCTCCCGGTCGACAGCGCCGCGCAGCTCACCGACGGGCTGTTCATGACGGGTCAGGTCTCGGTGCTGCGCGACCGCGTGACCACCGTGGCCGAGCTGCACGAGGCCGTCTCCGACGGCGCCGCGCGGCTGCTGCGGCAACACGCGGTGGCCCGACCCGAGCCCGAGCAACCGGTGCCCGCGCCGCTGGACGTGGCGATCATCGGGCTGGCCGGGGTCTTCCCCGGGGCCGAGGACGCGCAGGCGTTCTGGGCCAACACCCTGGCCAATGTGGACTCCGTCACCGAGGTCCCCGCCGACCGCTGGGACCCGGGCGTGCACTACTCGGCGACCGGCGGCCCGGAGACCGTGGTGTCCAAGTGGGGCGGTTTCCTGCCGCGGGTGCCGTTCGACCCGCTGCGCTACGGCATCCCGCCCGCCTCGCTGGCCGCCATCGAGCCCGCGCACCTGCTCGCGCTCGACGTCGCCTGCGCGGCGCTGGCCGACGCGGGCTACGCTAAGCGGCCGTTTGACCGGTCACGCACCGCGGTGGTGTTCGGCGCCGAGTCCGGTGGCGAGATGTCCAACGGGGTCATGCTCCGGGCCATGCTGCCCGGCCACCTCGCCGACGTCCCGGCCGACCTGTCCGCGCAGCTGCCCGCGTTCACCGAGGACACCTTCCCCGGGGTGCTGGCCAACGTCATCTCCGGCCGGATCGCCAACCGGCTCGACCTCGGCGGCGCGAACTACACCATCGACGCCGCCTGCGCGTCCTCGCTCGCGGCGCTGGACGCGGGCTGCCGGGAACTGGTCGCGGGCACCGCCGACCTGGTGCTGTGCGGCGGGGTCGACACCCACAACGGGATCTACGACTACCGGCTGTTCGGCGCGGTCGGGGCGCTGTCCCCCACCGGTCGGTCGCGCCCGTTCGACCGCGCCGCAGACGGGATCGCGCTCAGCGAGGGCGTGGGCTGCGTGGTGCTCAAGCGGCTCGCCGACGCCGAGCGCGACGGCGACCGGGTGTACGCGGTGGTCCGCGGCATCGGCAGCGCCAGCGACGGCCGGTCGCTCGGGCTCACCGCGCCCCGGCCCGAGGGCCAGCGGACCGCGCTGGGCCGGGCGTACGCCAACGCGGGCCGCTCCCCGGCCGAGGTCGGGCTGCTCGAGGCGCACGGCACCGGCACCGCCGTCGGCGACCGGGTCGAACTGGCCTCGCTCACCGCGGTGTTCACCGAGGCGGGCGCGGCACCGGGAGCCACCGTGCTCGGGTCGGTGAAGTCGCAGATCGGGCACACCAAGTGCGCCGCCGGGATCGCCGGGCTGGTCAAGGTGGCGCTGGCGCTGCACACCGGCGTCCAACCGCCGACGGCGCTCACCACCCCGGCCGACAATTGGTCGCCGGAGAGCCCGTTCACCTTCACCACCCGGCCGCGGCCGTGGGCGGTAGCGCCCGCCGACCGGGTCGCGGGCATCAGCGGGTTCGGCTTCGGCGGCACCAACTTCCACGCCGTGCTCACCGGGCACGCCGCACCCGCCCCGCGGCACGGCGCACACCAGTGGCCCGCGGAGCTGTTCGCCTTCGCCAGTGGCGAGGACGTGGTGTGGTTGCGCGACTTGATGTCCGCGCACCCACGCGCGCGGCTGCGCGACTTCGCGCGCACCGCCGCCGCCCGCTTCGACCGGTCCACAAAGGACACAGTACGCGCGTTCGTCGCGCACGACCTCGCCGAGCTGCGGACCCGGCTGGCCGAGGAGGTCCTCGACCAACCCGCGCCCGAGCGGCCCAAGATCGCCCTGCTGTTCCCCGGTCAGGGCAGCCAACGCGTCGGCATGGCGGGCGAGCTGTTCACCACCTTCCCCGAGCTGCAGGACCTCCTCCGGCTGGGCGCGCCGTGGGCCGACGCGCTGTACCCGCCCACCGCGTTCCACCCGGAAGCCGCCGCCGCGCAACAGGAACGGCTGCGGGACACCCGGGTCGCCCAGCCCACGCTCGGCATCGCCGGACTGGCCACCTACCACTTCCTCACCTCGCTGGGCATCAGCCCCGACGTCCTCGGCGGCCACAGCTACGGCGAGCTGGTGGCACTGTGCGCGGCGGGCAGCCTCTCCCCGGCGAGCCTGGTGGAGCTCAGCGCCGCGCGAGCCGACCTCATCCTCGCCGCCGCGGGCTCCGACCCGGGCACGATGGCCGCGGTGGCCGCCGACGCCGAGCACGTGCGCCGGGAGATCAGCGACCTCCCGGACGTGGTGATCGCCAACCACAACGCGCCCACCCAGGTGGTGGTCTCCGGGCCCACCGAGGCCGTCGGGACCGCCGTGGCGCGGCTGCGCGCCGCGGGCGTCACCGTGCGGGACCTGCCGGTGGCCTGCGCCTTCCACAGCCCGGTCGTCGCGGGCGCGGGCGTCGCGCTCGCCGCGCTGGTCGACCACCTGCCCACCCGGGCCCCGGAGGTGCCGGTGTGGTCGAACCGCACGGCGAGCCCGTACCCGACCGACCCGGCCGGGCTCGGCGCCGAGCTGGGCGCGCAGCTGGGGTCACCGGTGTGCTTCGCCGAGCAGGTGGCGGCGATGCACGCCGACGGGGCCCGGGTGTTCGTCGAGTGCGGCCCCGGGCAGGTGCTCAGCGGCCTGGTGGCGGCGACGCTCGCTGACCGTCCACACAAGACTGTCCACTTCGAGCAGCTCGACGGCGGCCTGGCGGGCGCGCTCGCCGGGGTCGCCGACCTGGCCCTCGCCGGGGTCCGGCCGCGGCTGGCCCCGCTGTTCCTCGGCCGGGACGCGGTCGACCTGGCCGGGGCCGCGCCCGCCAAGGTCACCTGGACCGTCGACGGCCAAGCGGTGCGCACCACCGACGGCGCCTACCTGCCCGGCGCCGGGAGCCCGGCTCGTCGAGTCGCGCTCGGCGCCGAACCGCGCTCGGGCGACCCGGACGAGGTCGTCAGCGACTACTTCCGGGCCACCAGGGAGTTCGTCGCCGCCCAGCGCGACGTCCTGCTCGCCTACTTCGGCGGCGAACGGGCACCGGCCCCGATCGCGGCGACCGCGGTGCGGGTGCCCGAACCGGCGCCCGCGCCCACCCCGGTGGTCACCATCCCGGCGCAGCGCGAGCCAGCACTGGCGGAGGTGGTCGCGCTGATCAACGCGCGCACCGGCTACCCGGTCGAGATGATCGAGCCGGACCTGGACCTGGAGCGGGACCTCTCGATCGACTCGATCAAGCGAACCGAGCTGGTCGGCGAGCTGGCCGTCCGGTTCGACCTCGCCGCGGGTGATGTCGAGGACCTGGCCAAGGTCCGCACCGCGGCGGGCCTGGCCGAGTGGATCGACGGCCACTCCGGCGAGCCGGGGCCCACCACCGCGTCCGGTCCAGGCGAACGGGACGAGTCCGGGACCGTTGGTGTGCCACCGAAGCGGTTCGTGCTGACCGATGTGCCCGCGCCCGCGGGCGCGCGGGTCGACCTGGCCGGGCGGCGGATCGCGATCACCGGCGCGGACACCGAGGTCGGCACACACCTCGCCCGGCTGCTGGTCATCGCGGGCGCGACCGTCACCGAGGTGGCCGGACCCGAGGTCGGCACGGCGGATCCGACCGGAGCGGGCTTGGCCGACGTCGATCTGCTGGTGCACCTCGACAGCTACGCCGAGACCGACCAACCGACGTTGCCCGGGGCGTTCCCGCTGCTGCGCGAGGGCGCGTTGCGCACGCGCGGTCTGGTGGTCGCCGTCCCGGCCCTGACCGGCCCGGCGGCGGGCCTGGCCGGGCTGATCCGGACGATCGCCCGGGAACGCCCTGAGTCGACGGTCCGGCTGGTCGTCGCCGACGGCCCCGCCGAGGCGGTCGCGGTGCACATCGTCGACGAGCTGCGCACCGCCGAGTCGCCGCCGGTGGTGCGAGTGGGCGACGAGCGCACGGCGCCGGAACTGGTCGAGCGGCCGCTCGCGGACGGGTCGGCCGACGCCCTCGACCTGGGCCCGGACTCGGTGCTGCTGCTGGTCGGCGGTGCCCGGGGTATCACCGCGCGGGTGGCCGTCGAGTTCGCCGCGCGCGGTTGCCTGCTCGTGCTGGCCGGGCGCACCACCCTGGACCCGGAGCCGCCGGGGCTCGCCGACGCGCACGACCTTGCCGAGCTGCGCGCCGCCCTGGCCGGGGCGGGCGGCTCACCGGCCGAAGTGGACCGGTCGGCCCGGCGGGTGCTGGCCCGGCGCGAGGTGGCCGCCACCCTGGACCAGGTGCGGGCGGCGGGTGGCCGGGCCGAGTACGCGGTGGTGGACGTGACCGACCGGCAGGCGGTGCACTCGCTGGTCAAGCACGTGGCCACCGAGCACGGCAGGCTCGACGGGGTGGTGTTCGCGGCCGGGGTCATCGAGGACCACTTGCTCGAGGACAAGACCGCCGACTCGTTCGCCCGCGTCTTCGCCACCAAGGTCGACGGCGCGCGGAACCTGCTGTCCGCGCTGGACGACCTGCGTGAACCACCGGGGTTCGTGGTGCTGTTCGGCAGTGTCGCCGCCCTGCTGGGCAATCGCGGCCAGGCCGACTACGCCGCGGCCAACGACGCGCTCGACACCATCGGCCAGGATCGGTCCGCCCGCGGCGGATCCCGGGTGTTGACCGTCCACTGGGGACCGTGGGCACCCGCTTCGACGCACGGCGGGATGGTCGGACCCGAGCTGGCCGCCGACTACGCCCGGCGCGGCGTCGGGCTGCTCGACCCGGCGGAGGGCGCGCTCAGCCTGCTGGGCGAGCTGGCCCGCGGCACCGGCGCGTCCGTCGCCTACACCGCCTCGGGATGGTGACCGAGCCGGTCGCCGTGGTGGGGATGGCGGTGCTGTTCCCCGGGGCGCGCGACCTCGACGCGTACTGGCGCAACCTGGCCGAGGGGGTCGACTGCGTCACCGGCATCCCGGCGGACTACGACCTCCCGTTCCCCGGCGGCCGGGGCGGCTTCCTCGCCGAACTGGCCACAGTGGACACCATCGGCATGGGGGTGATGCCCGCCGCGCTGCCGCACACCGAGCCCGACCAGCTCATCGCCCTGCACGTCGCGCAGGCCGCGCTGGCCGACGCGGGCGGCCCGCCCGCCGACCCCGAGCGGGTCGGGGTGATCCTGGGCCGGGGCGGCTACATCACCGCCGGGCTGGCCCGGATCGACCTGCGGGTGCGGGTGGCCCACCAGCTGCTGGTGTCGCTGCGCGAGCTGTTCCCCGAGGTCGACGACGCCGCGCTGGACCGGGTGCGGGAGCGGTTCGCCGCCGAGCTGGGGCCGCCCTCGCGCGGCGCGGAGATCGGGCTGGTGCCCAACCTCGCCGCCTCCCGGGTGGCCAACCGGCTCGGGTTCGGCGGCCCGGCCTACACCGTGGACGCGGCCTGCGCGTCCTCGCTGATCGCCGTGCAGCAGGCGGTGGGCGAGCTGGTGGATGGCCGCTGCGACGTGGTGCTCGCGGGCGGGGTGCACCACGGGCACGACGTGACGCTGTGGAGCGTGTTCGACCGGCTCGGCGCGCTGAGCCGGGGCGGCCGCATCCGACCGTTCGACCGCGACGCGGACGGCCTGGTGATCGGCGAGGGCACCGGGGTGGTGGTGCTCAAGCGGCTCGCCGACGCCCACCGCGCGGGCGACCGGGTGTACGCGGTGATCCGCGGCACCGGGGTGGCCAGCGACAGCGGCGGGACCACGCTGATGCACCCGGACAGCCGCGGCCAGGTGCTCGCCGTGCGGCGGGCCTGGGCGGCGGCCGGGCTGGACCCGGCGGCGCCGGACTCGCTGGGCCTGCTGGAGGCGCACGGGACCGCGACCCCGGCGGGCGACGCCGCCGAGCTGGCGACGCTGCGCGAGGTGTTCGGCCCGGGCGCGCCCGCGGTGATCGGCTCGGTCAAGTCGATGATCGGGCACACCATGCCCGCGGCGGGCATCGCCGGGCTGATCAAGGCGGCGCTGGCGGTGCACCACGGCGTCCTGCCGCCGACCCTGCACTGCGCGACCCCGCACCCGGACCTGGCCGCGACCCGGTTCCGGCCGCTGGCCCGGGCGCGACCGTGGACCGGTCCGCGCCGGGCGGCGGTCAACGCGTTCGGCTTCGGCGGGATCAGCGCGCACGTGGTCCTCGAGCAGGACACCAGCCCATCGGCCGCGCCGGTCCCGCCGGTCCTGGTGCGCGAGCCGGTGCGGGTGCTGCGGCTGGCGGCGGACACACCGGATGACCTGGCCGATCTGCTCGACTCCGGCTCGTCGCAGGGGAACGGGCGCTGTCGGATCGCGGTGGTCGAGCCGACCGAGCGCAAGCTGGCCACCGCTCGCCGGGCCCTGGCCGCCGGACAGCCGTGGCGCGGCGGCGACGTCTGGTTCAGCCCGCGCCCACTGCTGCCCGAGCACCGGATCGCGTTCGTCTACCCGGGGCTGGAAGCCGACTTCGCGCCCCAGGTCAGCGATGTGGCGGCCCGGTTCGGTGTGCCCGCGCCCGATCTGACCGCCGACACCCTCGCCCGGCACGGCACCGCGCTGGTCGCGGTGAGCAGGCTGCTCGACACCGCGCTGCGCGCCCAGGGGGTGCGACCGGACGTGCTCGCCGGGCACTCCGTCGGCGAGTGGACCGCGATGGTCACCTCGGGGATGTACGACGCGACCCAGCTGGACGCGGTGCTCGCCGCGTTCGACCTCGACGGGTTCCGGGTCCCCGACCTGGTCTTCGCCACCGTCGGCGCGTCCGCCGACTGGCTGGCGCCCCGGCTGCGCGGCGAGGTGACCCTCACGCACGACAACTCGCCCAACCAGTGCGTCGTCTGCGGTCCGGCGGAACACGTGCGCGCGCTGCTGACCGAGCTGCTCGACGAGCGGGTGCTGGGCCAGGAGCTGCCGTTCCGGTCCGGGTTCCACACCCCGCGGCTGCGGCCCTACCTCGACCAGATCCGGGCCGACTCCGACGAGCTGACGCTGCGGCCACCCGCGGTGCCGGTCTGGTCGGCGACCACGGTCGCGCCCTACCCCGACGACGTCGACGAGGTGCGCGCGCTGTTCTACCGGCACCTGCTGGAGCCCGTGCGGTTCCGGCCGCTGGTGGAACGCCTGTACGACAACGGGGTCCGGGTGTTCGTCCAAGTGGGACCCGGTCAGGTCGCCGGGTTGATCGGCGACGTGCTGCGCGACCGCGACCACCTCGCGGTGGCCGCCAGTTCGCCGCGGCGCGGCGGGCTCGCCCAGCTCGCCCGGGTGCTCGCGGCGGTCTGGGCGGAGGGCGGCGCGGTCGACACCGACCTGATCACCGCGCTGCCCGCGGGCCGGTCGGTCCGGCTCGACCTCGGCGGCAAGATCGTCAGCCTGGGCGCCGAGGCACCGCGCCTGCTCGGCGTGGGGGCGGCCAGGGTGGTGGCCGAGCCCGTACGGGACCTGTTGCGCCACACCGAGAACGCGACGTTGGCGGTGCTGGCCGCCGCGCGCGCCACCACCCCGACGCGGACCACGCACGAGATGTCCCTGCGCGCCCTGCCCTACCTGCGTGATCACCGGTTCTTCGAGGTGCCTCCGGACTGGCCGGACCAGTACGACGGGTTCCCCGTCGTGCCGGCGACCGAGTTGCTGCGGCAGTTGGTGGTGGCCGCCGAACGGACCGCGCACGGTCAGGTGGTGGTGCGCGTGCGGGAAGCGCGGTTCCAGCGGTGGATGGCGGTCGAACCCGCGGTTCGGGTCGAGGTGGAGGTCACGCCGATCGACGGTGGGCTGGAAGTCGTCGCACATGGGTATGCCCGCGCGGTGGTCGAGGTCGCACCCGGATACTCCGCTCCCCCTGCGGCGTGGCCGGTGCCTGCCCCTGAACGCACACCGCTGCTGACCGGGCGGCAGATGTACGAGCGGCGCTGGATGTTCCACGGCCCGGGTTACCAAGGTGTGTCGGTGATCGAAGGGATCAGTGACCGGCACGTGCGCGGCGTGCTAACCGTCCCCGCGGCGCCGGGTGCGCTGCTGGACAGCGCGGGCCAACTCGTCGGCTACTGGACGCTGGAGCAGTACGACCGCGACTGCCGCACGGTCCCGGTCCGGTTCGCGGACCTGCGCTTCTCCGGCCCGGCACCGGTTCCCGGCGACGAGGTGACCTGCCTGGCGGTCGTGGAGTCGGTCACCGGCACCTCGGTCACCGCGCGGCTGCAGCTCGTCCGCGCCGACGGGACGGTGTGGGCGCAGGCGGATGAGTGGGAGTTGCGCCGCTTCTCCAGCGACGAGCGGGTCATCGGCCTGGAGCGGGAAGGCGGCACGGCCCTGCTCGGTGAGCCGCACGGCGACTGGGTGGTCGTCCGGGAGCGCTGGTCCGACCTGGCCAGCCGCGAGCTGATCGCCCGCAACTACCTCACGCGGCAGGAGTGGGAGGACTACACGGCGGTGCCACCCCGGGCGAAGCGGGACTGGCTGCTGGGACGGATCGCGCTCAAGGACGCGGTCCGCGCCCGGTTGCTCGCCGAGCGCCCGCAGGTGTTCCCGGCCGAGATCACCACCGGTGAGACCGAAGACGGGCCGTGGGTGCTGGGCAGGCACGGGTTCACCCTGCCCGACCTCGACGTCGCGGTGGCCAGTGCCGACGGGGTCGCGGTCGCGTTGACCCGGTTGCGCACCGCGACCGGCGTCGGGATCGCCTTGGGCGCGACCCCGGCGGCGGCCGCTGTGGCGGCGGTCGAGCGGGCGGAGCGGGCGGCCGCGGGGAATCCACTGGTCAGTGTGGACGGACCAGATCGTTTGCTGGTAAAGGGAAACACCGGCTCGTGGACCGTACGCACCGAAGTTCTGCCCCATCTGGACGTCGTGGTCGCCTGGACCGAGGAGAGGAGCTGACATGACCACCGACACCGGGGTGCTCGACACGGTCGCGGTCCTGATCGAGCGGGTGCTCGACCGGGACGGCGCGGCGGCGGAGATCACCCGGGAGACCTCGTTCCAGGACGACCTGGAGTTCGAGTCCATCGACATCGTGGTGCTCGGCACCCAGCTGGCCGACCGCTACGGCGCCGCGATCAACTTCCCGCGGTACCTGTCCACGCTGGAGATCGACGACATCATCGGGCTGCGGGTCGGCGACCTGGTCGACTACGTCGAGTCCTGTGTGGATGGTCCGTGATGGCCTACGTCGCGGTCGCCGGGACCCGGCTGCACGTGCAGCGGCTGGGCGGTTCCGGACCGCCGCTGCTGCTGGTGCACGGGCTGGTGGACTCACTGGCCAGCTACTACTTCACCCTCGCGGGCCCGGCGGTGGAGCTGGGCTTCGACGTGATCACCTACGACCTGCGCGGCCACGGCCGCAGCGAGCGCACCAGCACCGGCTACACGATCGGCGACGCGGTGTCCGACGCCGTCGGCGTGCTCGACGCGCTGGGCGTGACCGAGCCGGTGCACCTGCTCGGCTACTCCTTCGGCGGCACCGTCGCCTTCGCGCTGGCCGAACTGCACCCGGAGCGGGTGCTCGACGTGGTGGTGGTCGAGTCCGAGCCGCCCACCGAGGCGTGGGCGGCCCGCACCGTCGAGGGGTTGCGGGAGGTGGAGACCGCGATCGTGGACGAGGAGTACCTGGCCGGGGAGACCGAGATCGTGCGCAAGATGGCCGCGGCGACCCGCCAGTTCGAGGCCCACACCGGCGCCACCGCCGAACTGGTGGACCCGCGCTGGCTGGTGGACGCCGACCGGATCGCGGCCATCCGCCCCCCGGTGCTGCTGGTCGTCGGCGGCGCCTCCGACCTGTCCACCAGGCTCGACGAGTTCGTGCCGCTCCTGCGCGACTGCACGGTGGCTGTGATACCGGATCAGGAGCACATGCTGCTCACCTACGCCCCGCGCGAGGTGGCCGAGATAGCCCTGCCCTGGCTCCACGCGCGGGCGGCGCCATGACCGAGCGCTGCCTCCGGGACGGGCTCTTGTGCGCGACCACCCGACAACGGACCACGGGCAGCCGCCCGACCCGCCGCCGATGGACTGATCCCCGGCTCGCGGAGCACGCCATGCGCCTGGCCACCCGACAACGCGGACCGGCTCGACATTGGTGGGTCCACGCTGGGTCTACCCGGTCCACCACCACTCAGGAGGTGGGCGGATGAGCCGGTCCCGCGACCGCTGGACTGATCCGCAGCCCGCAGAACACGCCATGCGCCTGGCCACCCGACAACGCGGACCGGCTCGACATTGGTGGGTCCACGCTGGGTCTACCCGGTCCACCACCACTCAGGAGTTGGGCGGATGAGCCAGTTCTGCGATCGCTGGACCGATCCGCGGCCCGGAGCACGCCCTGCGTCTGGCCACCCGACAACACGGGTCGGCTCGCCATCGGCGGGGCGATGCGCGACCGGGCCAATCCACCACCACTCACGGGGAGGGCGGATGACCCGATCCCGCGATCGCTGGACCGATCCGCAGCCGGCGGAGCACGCCATCCGCCTGGCCAGCCGACAACGCGGGTCGGCTTGCCATCGACGGGTCGACGCTGGGCCTGCCCGGTCCACCACCACTCAGGAGGTGGGCAGATGAGCCAGCTCTGCGATCACTGGGCCGATCCGCCGCCCGGAGCACGCCCTGCGTCTGGCCACCCGACAACGCGGGTCGGCTCGCGATTGGTGGGTCGATGCGGGGCCTGCCCGGTCCACCACCACTCAGGAGGTGGGCAGATGAGCCAGCTCTGCGATCACTGGGCCGTTCCGCGGCCCGCGGAACACGCCATCCGCCCCACCCGACAACACCGGTCGGTGGGGCGGCTCGCCATCGGCGGGGCGATGCGCCAATCCACCACCACTCACGGGGAGGGCGGATGACCCGATCCCGCGATCGCTGGACCGATCCGCAGCCCGCGAAGCACGCCACCCGCCTGGCCACCCAACAACGCGGGTCGGCTCGCGATTGGTGGGTCGACGCGGGGCCAGCCCGGTCCACCACCACTCAGGAGGTGGGCAGATGAGCC
>NZ_BSTR01000022.1:21778-129570 GCF_030269645.1 Actinokineospora sp. NBRC 105648
GCCGGCTCTGCGATCGCTGGACCGATCCGCAGCCCGCGGAACACGCCACCCGCCTGGCCACCCAACAACGCGGGTCGGCTCGCGATTGGTGGGTCGACGCGGGGCCAGCCCGGTCCACCACCACTCAGGAGGTGGGCAGATGAGCCGGCTCTGCGATCGCTGGACCGATCCGCAGCCCGCGGAACACGCCACCCGCCTGGCCACCCAACAACGCGGGTCGGCTCGCGATTGGTGGGTCGACGCGGGGCCAGCCCGGTCCACCACCACTCAGGCGGCGGGTGGATGAGCCGGTTCCTGGTCGTGGTGCCGCCGCTGATGGGGCACGTGGCACCGTTGTTGGGGGTCGTGGCCGCGTTGCGGGCGCGTGGGCACGCGGTGGAGTGGGTGGGGGGCGGTCAGTGGGTGCCCGCCGACCACGTGGTGCACCCGTGCGACCTCAGTGGGATCCCGCCGCGGCCACCGGGGTTGCGCGGGGCGGCGGCGTTGAAGTTCCTGGTGCAGGACTACCTGGTGCCGTTGGCGGACGTGATGGCGCCGGTCGTGGCGGACGCCGTCCAGCGGGCGCGGCCGGACGTGGTGATCGCCGACCAGCAGGCCTACGCCGGGGCGGTGGTGGCGCGGCGGCACGGCGTCCCGTGGGTCACCTCGGCGTCGACCTCGGCCGAGCTCGTCGACCCGTACTCGCCGGTGATCGCCGACTGGGTCGAGCGGGTCCTGGTCGAGGCGTGCGGGTTCGACCCGCGGTTCTCGCCGTCGCTGATCCTGGTGTTCAGCACCCGCGCGCTGACCGGCGAGGTCACCCGCCCGGTGCGGTTCGTCGGGCCCGCGATCGCCGACCGGGGCGATCGCGCCTGGCACCCGCCGTGGCCCGGTCCCGCGCCCCGGGTCCTGGTCACGCTGGGCACCGCGAACGTGGACGTCGGCGGCCGCTTCCTCGCCGCGAGCCTGGCCGCCCTGGCCGCGAGCCGGTGGCAGGCGGTGCTGGTCGACCCGGTGGGCACCCTGGGCCCGGCACCACCGAACGTCGAGGTGGTGCGGCGGGCACCGCAGCTCTCGGTCCTGTCCCAAGTGGACGCTGTCGTCTGCCACGGCGGCCACAACACCGTGTGCGAGGCGCTCTGGCACGGGCTCCCGCTGGTGGTCGCGCCGATCCGCGACGACCAGCAGGTGATCGCCCAGCAGGTGGTGACCGCGGGCGCGGGCGTCCGGCTCCGCTTCACCCGCGCCACCCCCGCCACCATCACCGAGGCGGTGTCGACGGTGTTGACCAAGCCGTCGTTCCGCGCGGCCGCGCGCCGGATCCGCGCGGAGTTCCACGCCGCGGGCGGTGCCTCAGCGGCCGCGGACCACCTCGAACACCTGGCGGCGACCGCGCCCCAGTCGGTCAGCCCGAGGTAGCCGCCTGCCCCGTGCGGACTGCGGCGGCGGGTGGTCACCTCGCCCCGAGTCGGCGCGCACGATCGCCACCACCGACCGCTCGGCCGGTCAGTCAGTCAGCGGTGGCAGGCGCGGGATCCGGCCGCGCGGCGGTCGGACCCGGGTCGGCTGGGCCGTGATCACCCGGACCAGGCGCTCGACGCCGTCGGGGGTGAGGGCGGGGATCGGGTAGTGGTCGGCGGTGTGCGGCTGGAGGAAGTGCGGGATCTCCTCGACCGCGTGGCCGGGGAGCAGCACCGGCAGCAGCTTGGGCAACCAGGTCGGGCGGTCGCCGTGCAGCAGGTCGCGCAGGACCGCCGCCTCCGACTGCACACCCCGGTTGACCTGGCCGGGACCCAGGCCGTCGCCCGCCCGCTTGTAATCCGGGGAGGCGACCACGACGACGTAGTCGGCCGCCGTCATGGCGCCGATGGCCCAGCTGGACCAGTCCTGCCGGGCCGCGGTGCGCCACTGGTCGAGGTCGGCGGCGATACCCGCCCCCTCCAACAGCACCGCGAGCGCGCGCACCTCGGCCTTGTGCTGGTCCGTGTCGTGCGCGTAGCTGAGGAACACCTTCGGCGAGAGATCCACCGGCCCAGCATGTCAGGACCGACCGACACCGAGCAGGCCGGTGTCGATCTTGATCGAGGATGAGCAGGCGACCACGCACGCCTCTCCTCGTTACCTTCTCCGTAGTTCCTGATCAGGGAGCTGTGGTCGCCGGTTCGGTGTGGCGCACGCCCCCAGTCGCACGCGTGATCCGGGGGTCACCGGGTTCGGTGGCATCGAGGACCACTGACAGGGCACGGCCGCCACCTTGAGAGGCGATCATGATCGCCCTCGGCGAGCAGAAGGTGATCGTGTCAGGCTCCGCGGCCGCCGACGTGGTTCTCCCGAGGCCGGCCGACAGTCTGAAAACTGCGCCGCAGCAACCCAAACAGGTCGCTGAGCAGGTTGAAGGGGCACTTGACGCGCACCCACTTGCCGAGGTCCTGATGTCGATGCCCGGCATCGCGCCGCGTTCGCTGCCCTGCACGACCCGGTCAGCCGCACCTACTACGACCGCGAACGAGCCGAGGGCAAGAAGCACAACGCCGCGCTCATCTGTCTGGCTCGCCGCCGCTGCGACGTCCTCCAAGCGATGCTCCGCAACTGCACCCACTACCGCCCAACCAGCTCCGGCTCCCACAGCGGCTTGACAACCACATAGGGACACCACCACTCGGCCGCCCCGCCTGCGGGGCGGCCGAGTGGCCGGCGATCGTGCTACTCGGCCCCCGCCGACCGCCAGAGCGGCCACATCAGCGGCCCGTCGTCGGGCAGGGCGTAGGGCGAACCGTGCGGCTGGTAGCCGTGGCGGTGGTAGAGCCGGGCGCTCTCGGGCGTGCTCGCCTCCAGGAACGCGTCCAGCCCACCGCTGTCCAAAGTGGAGTGGTGGTGCCGGAGGAGCTCGCCGCCCAGCCCCGCCCGCTGCGCCTTCGGGTGCACGGCGAGCAGCGCCAGGTGGTGGTGCGGCCGGGTCGGGTGGTGCGCTTCGAAAGCCTTGTCCAGCGCGCGGAACCGGTCCGCGTACTCGCCGCAGTCGGCGTCCACCCGGGCGTCGTAGTCCGGCGGCTCCGGGATCTCGACGCCCGCCTCCCGGTGGAACCAGACCGCGACCGCGCGGTCGTCGACCAGGTCGACGTGGCCGTGCGCGAGCGCGTGCTCCACCAGCATGGTGAAGTTCGCCGCCATGACCGGCAGCCTGCGCTCGGCGTCGCCGATCAGCCAGGCCGCCTGCGGGAGGTGCTGGAACGCCGTGGCGACCAGCAGCCCGCAGTGCCCGGCGTCGGCCGCCCCGGCGCGGGTGATCACCGGTCGGCCAGCGCCCGGGCGCCCCGCCCGATGGCGTCGTAGACCTGCGGCCGGGTCTTGCGCAGCAGCACGCCGTAGGCGCAGCCCGCCACCGCCACCAGGCCGAACACGACCGGGATCACCCAGCGCAGCGGCGAGGTCGGCGGCACGCCGAGCAGCAGGGCGTAGTTGGTGACCACCAGCACCAGGATGGCGGTGACCGCGACCGCGGCGATCGGCGGCGCGAAGCGGCGGGCCGAGCGCAGGTCGTCGTCCTCGTGCTCGCGCAGGTAGCGCACGGTCGCGAAGGCCGTGGCGGACAACAGCATCAGCACACCCAGCGCGCCCGCCGTGCCGCCGATGTAGAACAGCTGGGTCAGCGGGTCCCAGCCGCCCACGGCGTAGGCGATGATCACGATCAGCGCGATCGCGCTCTGGCTCAGCGACGCGGGTCCGGGCTGCCCGGTGCGCGGGGTGGTGTGGCCCAGCACGGCGGGCAGCACCCGGTCGCGGCCCAGGGCGAAGGTGTAGCGCGAGCAGGTCGCGTGGAAGCTGATCAGCGCGGCCAGCACGCTGGTCACCAGCAGGACCTGGCCGACGTCGGCCGCCCACGGGCCCAGGTTCTTCTCGGCGAGGGAGAACAACACCCCGGCGGGCTGCGCCGCGGCGGCGGCCACGACCTGCTCGGGCCCGGCGGCCTGGATGGTCGACCAGGACGAGAGCGTGTAGAGCAGGCCGAGACCGCCGACGCAGATGACCGTCGCGCGGCGCACCGCGCTCGGGCTGGCCTGCTCGGAGAACACCGCGCTCTGCTCGAACCCGACGAAGCCGAGCACCGCCAGGCCCAGCAGCGGGCCGAGGGCGGCGCCGAGCAGGTCGGCCGGGGCCAGGCCCTCGAAGCCCAGGCTGCCGTCGCCCGGGTTCGCGAAGTTGGCGACGGTGTAGACCAGCACCAGCGCGACCTCGGCCGCCAGCAGCACCAGCAGCACCCGCGCGGAGTGCTTGATCCGGCGCAGCCCCAGCACGGCCACCACCGCCCAGGCGATCAACGCGATCACCCACCACTGCAGGTCGACGCCGAACCAGCGCGACAGCAGCGGCGCCGCGGTCGGGCCGATCGCCCCGTAGAGCCCGATCTGCAGGGCGTTGTAGGCCAGCAGCGCCACCCAGGAGGCGCCGACCCCGGCCGGGCGGCCCAGACCGAGGCTGACGTAGGTGTAGAAGGCGCCCGCGTTGGGCACCCGGCGCGCCATCGCCACGTAGCCGACGCTGAACACCGCCAGCACCAGGGCGATGACCACGAACGCCAGCGGCAACCCGAGCCTGCCGGTGGCGGCCAGGCCGGTGGTCACGATCGCGGCGCACACCGTCAGCGGCGTGGCGGCGGAGGCGGTGAAGAACACCACCCCCGCGGTGGTCACGCGCTGCCCGGCGAGGGTTTGAGCGGCGGTTGTGGACACTGGTACTCCATTCGGCGGAACGGGGGGACCGGTTCGAGGGGGGTCAGAACGGCGTGAGCGTCTCGGTCACGAGGACGTCGGTGGTGTGCGCGAGCAGCTGACTGGAGTCCGGGCCGAGGTTGCGCCGCAGCTGCCGGGTGAGCTCGTCGTGCACGCTCGGGTCGCAGTGGCTCAGCACGTACCGGTCGCGACCGGTGGCGCGCAGCAGCCCGGCCAGCAGCAGGTCCGCCGGGTTCAGGTCGCGCGGCACGTTCAGGTTCCCCGCGATGCGCACGCCGGAGGCGGCCGCGGTGCTCAGCGACGGCGGCGCGTAGATCTCCAGCGGCTTGCGCAGCAGCCTGCGCCGGGTGCTGCGCACCACCTTGTTGGCCGCGTGCAGCCGGTGCCGCACCAGGTCGGCGATCTCGCGCGCGGCCAGCACCCGGATCCAGTCCCGGGCCAGCACCACCGAGCGGTCCTTGCGCACCCACTGCCGGACCCGGTTCTGCAGCTCGTCGGCGCACGGTTCGTCGAAGGCGCGCAGCCTGCCGTCGTCGATCACCAGCCGCCCGCCCAGGACCAGCTCGCCGAGCACGGCCGCGCCGAGCCCGACGCCGAGCGCGCGCGGCTCCAGCCGCTGCTCGCCGGTGACGTCGTCGAGGCCGGTCAGGAAGAACTCGTCCGCCAGCAGTCCGGGTACGGAGGTCTGCCGGGGCGGGATCGGGCCGGTCACCCCCGCCACCGCGCGGCGGTCCCGCGGCGGCGGGCCGGGGCCGTGGCGGGTCCACCCGGGTCGCGGGTCATCGAGCCGGGCGCCGCGGTGGTGTGCCCGCGCGCGCCCGTGGTCCGCCCATGGTCGGGTCGACTCACGTTCCTCACTTCTCCATCTGGTGTGCGCGCCGGAGGATAGGGGGCAACATCCACATGACGGGATACCCCAGAGCTCGCGACCACCCGATCGGCGCAATCCTTTACACCACACCGGTGGCGTGGCCCACACCAGGACCAGCAATTAGTTGTCGCCGCAACTCGGTCAAGTGATACTTGTGGATCAATCGGGTGGTATCGCTCCCGGTCTGATCAGTCCCGGTCGGACGGTTCCCGAATCGCGCACAACCACACCACCGGGTTGCCCGGCACCGGCCCGCGGACCGCCGTGTGTCGCATTCGGACGATCGCCGGGTACGCCGGAGGGGCCGCGGGCGCCTGCCCGCGGCCCCTCGGACCGAAAAGATCAACGAGCGACGTGGCTCGACCGGGGATCGATCAGCAGACCCCGAGGTCCGACCAGACCCACGGCGCGCCCGAGGGCCGCTCCGACCGGGTCCACCAGTTGGCCTGGTACACCCGGCCGTCGTGGGACACCCGGGCGCCCGCGGTGTAGGTGCCGTTGCGCGCCCAGGTGGGCGCGGTGCAGCGCACCGGGTAGGGGCCGCCGGTCACGGCCGGGAAGTCGAACCGCCAGCCCGCCGCCTTCCACTCCGGGATGAGCTGCCGGTACGCGGCCAGGGTCGGGCCGCGGTCGCCGCCGCCGTCGTGGCTGAGCAGGACGGCCGTCGGGTAGAGCTGGGACCGCAGCCGCTCGACGATCACCGCGGCGGGCGAGCCGTCCCAGTCGCGCGGGTCGACCGTCCAGGCGAGGGCGGACATCCCGTACTCGGCGGCGATGGCCGGGGTGCCGCCCCAGCTGCCGAACGGGGCGCGGAAGTACGGGATCGGCAGCGTCGGGTCGCCCGCCGCCTGGCGGATCGCGGCGTTGGTCGCGGTCAGCTCGGCGCGGACCGCCTCGGGGGTCTTGGCGCCGAGGTCCTCGTGGTAGAGCGAGTGGTCGCACACCTTGTGGCCCTCGGCGACGATCCGCCGGACCAGCTCGGGGTACTTGACCACCTCACCGCCGAGCAGGCAGAACGTGGCCCGGACCTTCTGCTCCCGCAACAGGTCCAGCACCTGCGGAGTCCACACCGGCGACGGGCCGTCGTCGAAGGTCAGCGCCAGCGCCTGCCCGCCGCCACTTGTCGAGTAGACGATCTCGCCGGTCGGCCCGGTCGCCGACGCGGGGGTCACCGCCGCCAGCGCGAGTCCTACCGCGACCGCCGCGACCGCGGTCCGCTTCATCCAGCCCATGCCGCACGCCCTTATCCCTCAACCGAAATGGTGAGCAGACCTTATTGGTCCAAACCATCCAAGGGGAATGGCGCGCGGCGGTCCTTCGACGGCCCAGGGACTCACCGGTAGGCGGCGAGGAACACCCGCACGGCGTCGTCGGCCACCCGCTCGAGTTCGGCCGCCGCGGGCGGCTCGGACTCCGGGTCGAACATGGCCCGGTCGAGCGCGGCACCGAGGACGAGGAACGAGAAGTGCTCCGCCGCCCGCACCGGGTCGGGGGCCGCGAGCTCGCCCCGCTCGTGCAGCGCGGCGAAGGCGTCGGCGAGGGCGGCCAAGACCCGGCCGGGCGCGCGGCGGTGGTACTCGCGCGCCAGGTCGGGGAACCGGGACGCCTCCGAGACGACCAACCTGCGCAGTCGCACGACCTGCGGCGCGGTGATCGCCGCCAGGTGCCTGCGGGCGAGTTCACCGAGGGCGGCGGGCACGTCCGGGGCGTCGGACAACGCGCCGAGCAGGTGGTCGGCGAAGCGCTCGGCGGTGGCGGTCACCCCGATGACGATCTCGGTGAACAACCGCTCCTTGTCCTGGAAGTTGTTGTACACAGTGCGTTTCGAGACCGCGGCCAGCGCGGCGATGTCCTCGACGCTGGTGCCCAGGTAGCCGTGCCGCAGGAACAGCGTGGTGGCGGCCTCGACCACCGCGGCTCGGGTGCGCACCGAACGCGGGTCGGGCCCGCGCTCCCGCGGAGTCCCCTGCGCGGCAGCCGGTCCGGTCGCGGACACCCGGACCAGCAGTGTGTCGTCCACCGGCCCTGACGGCATCGGCGATCCCCCTTCGCACCTTGTTGCACGCCACGGTACCAGATGGGTACTGTACCGTGCAGTTTCCTCGGTACCGCACAGTGCAAGACAACCCCGGAAAGAAGGTCCGCGATGTCCTGGGACGACTGCGACCGCCCGGCGGCGATCACCCGCTCGCTGCTCGGCTACGGCCTGCTCGCGGGCCCGTTCTACCTGGTGGTCGGCCTGGTCCAGGCGCTCACCCGGGACGGCTACGACCTGCTGCGGCACGACCTGAGCCTGCTGGCGAACGGCCCCCTGGGCTGGATCCAGGTGGTGAACCTGGTGCTCAGCGGACTCATGACGATCGCGGCCGCGGTCGGCGTCCGGCGGGCCCTGCGCGGCAGGCCGGGCGGGACGTGGGGCAGCGCGCTGATCGTCGGCTACGGCGTGGGCCTGGTCGCCGCGGGCGCGTTCACCGCGGACCCGATGAACGGCTTCCCCGCGGGCACCCCCGCCGGACCGCCGGCCGCCCCGACCCCGCACGGCACCTTGCACTTCGTCGCGGGCGGCGTCGGCTTCCTGTGCCTGATCGCGGCAACTTTCGTGCTGGCGCGGCACTTCGCGCCCGGCTGGTCCTGGTACTCCCGGGCCACCGGCGTCGCGTTCCTGGCCGGGTTCGCGGGCATCGCCACCGGGTCGGACAACCCGGGCGTCGTGCTCGGTTTCTGGGTGGCGGTGGTGCTCGGCTGGACCTGGCTCGCCGTGCTGTCGCTGCGGCTCTACCGGGAGACGCCCGACCCGAACCGGCCGCGCCCGGCGGCCGAGGTCACGGCCGATCACCAGCCGCAGGGCAGCGCCTAGCCCGCACAAGCAGTCCAGGTGCCCGCCGAGCGGCCACCCGCCGGGTCAGAAGCCGCGGACCCGGCTCGGCCGGAAGCGCAGCGCGACGGTGTACTTCGCGGCGAACTGCTCGACGCCGCCGAAGACCTCGGTGATCCGGTCGGCGTACTTGGCCAGGTAGTCCGCGTTGTCCGGGATCGAGGGCGCGTCGGGCGCCTCGGCGAGTTCGCCGGTGAACACGGCGAAGTTCTGCCCCAGGCCCTCGTCGCTGAGGTGCACCGACGTCCGCGGGTTGGCCCGCGCGCGCTCGACCCGTTTCGCGTCGGGCGTGCTGTAGATCAGCACCGTCGCGCTGTCGGCCTCCCAGACGAACCACACCGGCGCGGGCTGCGGTGTGCCCGCGCGGTCGACCGAGGTGACCCACGCGATCAAGTCGGTGCGCAGCCGCTCCGCGACGCGAGCGCCGAACTCGGTGTCCTGGTCGAGCAACGTCATGGCGTTCTCCCCTGCTCCGGTGGTGATCACCACGGCGAACGCCGCGGGCCCCGGCGGCTATTCCGGGGCCCGCGGCGATCACACCGATCGTGTCTCCCTCGGTCCTGCCCGACGGTCAGGTGGACATGCTCTCGATGAAGACGTCCAGCACGCCGTCGCCGAGCAGCACCGGGCCCGGCCGGTTCAGCTCGCCCGGCGGGACCTGGATCGCGCGGGCCTGCGCGATGAGCTGGTTGGCCTCGGCGAAGTGCTCCTGCGCGGTGGCCTCGTCCCCGTTGACCTGGGCCGACTCCCCCACCAACGCGGTCTGCAGCGCGTCGGTCCACAGCGCGAGGGCGTCGAGCCAGGCGTCGGAGTCCGCGCCGAACCCGGCGTCGGTGGTGCCGGTGCGGATCAGCTGGGGCGCGGTCTTGAGGATCTCGGAGTAGTCCCACATGGCGTCGATGGCCCCCTGCGGGTCACCGGCGAAGTCCTGGCGGTACTGGGCGATCCGCGCGGCCAGCGCGGGGGCCTGCGGCTGCCACGGGCCCTCCTCGTCGTCGGCGACCGGGGCGAGGTTGTTCAGGTCGAAGAAGGCCAGCAGCGCCTCGGTGACCTCGCCGCCGGGGCCGTCACCGAGCCACTCGGCGAACTGCCGGACCGCGCGGTCGGGCTCGTAGCCGCTCTCGTTCCAGGTGAAGTCGGCCAGCCCGAAGAGCACGACCTTGCTCGCCGAGGGCAGGTTCATCGGGTTGGCGGTGATCCCGGACAGGTGCGCGCTGATCCCGGCCTTGCGCTCGTCGTAGGGCCCCATCAGCAGCCTGCCCGCGGCCTGGTCGTAGTCGTTGGTCGGGTAGTTGTCCCACACCAGCGGCTTGCGACCCCAGATCGTCTCGGCGGCGGCGGCCTCGGAGACCTCGATGGAGGTCGGGGTGACGCCGTACCCGGTCCACATAACCTGGACCCGGCTGTCCAGCTCGGCTCGGTAGGTGCTCTTGTAGGGCGAGTCGTCGATGTCGTAGTAGTCGGTCGGGACGGTGATCAGCGGCGCGGCGCCGGGCAGCGTGTCCAGGAACGACCGCTGCACCTTGTTCAGCAGCTCGACCTGGGCGTGCGCCATGTTCGCCTTGGTCGGCGAGCCGTAGTGCTGCTGGTCGGCCGCGCACTGCCAGAGGTAGTCGTTCTCCGCGTCGACCTCGATGTCGTCCACCGGCAGGGCGAACGAGCGGACCCCGATGTCGTAGAGCTGACGCAGCTTGGTGGTGATCGCGGTGTAGTCGGCCGCGTTCGAGTAGCACACGCTCAGGCCGGGGGCGAGGGCGTAGGTGAACTTGATGTGGCTCTCCTTGGCCCGCTGCACCAGTTCGGCGAGCTCGGCCCGGCGACCGGCCGGGTAGAGCTGGCGCCAGTTGTCCCGGTGGTAGGGGTCGTCCTTGGGGGCGTAGATGAACGAGTTGTACTTGACCCGCGCGCCGAACTCGATCTGGTCGAGCTCCTCCTCGTGCGTCCACTGTGGACCGTAAGAGCCCTCGACCACGCCGCGGACCGGGAAAGACGGGTAGTCGGTCACCGTGACCGGGGCGATCTTGCCCGGCTGCATGAGCTGCCAGAAGGTCTGCGTGGCGTGGAAGGTGCCGTCGGCGTCGCCGCCCGCGAGCACGATCTCGCCCGGCCGGGCGGTGAGGTAGTAGCCCTCGGCGGGCAGCGAGGCGGGCAGGGTCACCGCCGCGGCGTGGATGTTCGCGCCGCTGAGCACGCCCACCCGGACCTTGAGCGGCGAGGCGTGCTCGTGGCCGTACTCCACGACCTCGACGGTGCCCACCCCGCCCTCCCGGAGCACGTCCTCGACACCGTCGCGAGTGGACTGGTCGGTGCCCGGGTCGACGACCACCAGGGCACTGGTCGGGAGCACGACGTCCGCGCCGGAGCGGCTGATCTGGTGCGGCCGCGGCCACACCTCCGGCGGGGGCAGGCTGTCGCCGGCGTGAGCGGGCACCGCGAGCAGCGGCAGCAGGACGGCGACACCGGCGAGCAGGGCACGAGTACGCATTGGTCTTTCCCCTCAGGTGGCGGCCCGGGGCGGGCGAACCCGCCCCGGGCCGGACGAACGTGCTGGTATCAGGAACTTCGGGAGTGCCTCGGACCGGGTCAGCTGACCCGGACGGGCTTGCCGAGGTCCGCGCCGATCTGGAAGGCGGTCACCGAGTCCGGGTCGACGGTGACCCACTCGTCCAGGTCGCCCTCGGTGACGTAGAGCGCGCCGCCCTTGAGTCCCGCGACGCGGTCGCCGTCGATCTGGTAGCCGTCGACCTGGGTGCCGATGAGGTCCGCCTGGGTGCTCAGCGCGCCCTCCTGCAAGTAGAGGTCACCGCCCTTGGCGAAGGCGATCCGGCCGCTGTCGAGCTGGAACGAGGTGACCGAGTTCGGGCTCACGGTGAGCCAGCCCGGACCCAGGTCGCCCGCCTTGACCTCGAGCGCACCCCCGGTGGTCAGCACCGCGACCCGGTCGCCGGAGAGCTGGTACTGCGCCACGCCGGACTCCTGCTGCTCGGACGGGGCGTCGAGTGCGCCGTCCTGCGCCCACAGCACGTTCCCCTCGGTGTAGGCGATCCGGGCGCCGTGCAGCTGGAAGCTGGTGACGCCGGTGGCGATGTCCACCCAGCCCGGTTCGAGGTCGCCCTCCTTGACCTTGAGCACGCCGTCCGGGGTCAGCACGCCGACCCGGTCGCCCTCGATCTGGAACTTGGCCACCGCGGCGTCCTGGTGCACCAGGGGTGCGTCCAGGCCGCCCTCCTTGATGTAGAGGTCCTGGCCCTCGGTGAAGGCGATCCGCTCGCCGTCGAGCTCGAAGTCGGTCACCGAGTCGGTGTTGATCGTGGCCCAGCCGGGACCGAGGTCACCCTCCTTCACCCGCAGCTCGCCGTCCGGGGTGAGCACGCCGACCCGGTCGCCCTCAAGCTGGAACTTCTTCACGTCGTCGTCCTGGTCCTGGTTCGCCGCGTCCAGCGCGCCCTCCCGGGCCCACAGGTGGTCGCCCTCGGCGAAGGCGATCCGGTCGGCCGGGGAGGTGTGCGGGCCGCCCTCGTAGAGCCGGACGGCGCCGTAGTAGCCGCGGTTGGCCACGCTGGCCACGCGCACCGGGATGCCGGTGGTGGGCGCCTCGACCATGTAGCCCTCGCCGAGGTAGATGCCGACGTGCTCGAGGTTGCTGAAGAACACCAGGTCACCGGGCAGCAGCGGGTCGAAGCCCTCGGCGGCGCTGAACCGCGCCACCCGCCGCGGCGAGTCCCACTGGGTGTAGGTGGTGCCGTTGATGATGTCCTCGTCGACGGCGCGGGCGTAGGCCACCCGGGTCAGCCCGGAGCAGTCGAGACCGCCCCCGGTGGGACCGGGCTGCGCGCCGTGCCCGCCGCCGTAGAGGTAGGGCGTGCCGAGGTAGTCGCAGGCGCGGTCGACGGCGTCCTCGGCCTCCGGGGCGGCGCCCGGGGCGAGCACCTCGCAGGCCGGGGTGGCCGAGGCGGCCGGCGCGGTGGCGACGGCGAGCCCGCCCGCGCCCGCCAGGGTCGCGATGACGAGGCCGAGCCGGGCCAGCGCCTTCTTCGTGGTCAGGGTGTTCATGGTGTGGTCCCCAGTGTTGGTTTCAGAGGGTTTCGGTGGTCGTGCGGGGTGGTCAGTAGCGGACGCAGTTGATGCCGTCGGGCAGCTCGCCGTCGTTGAAGTGGCGCAGCGCGGTCTTGAAGCGGTCGCAGCGGCGGGCGTCCTCGGCCGGGTTGGCCCCGTAGCCGATGCCCCGATCGACCAGCCCCATGTCCAGGTCGTCGGCGGCGGCGTTCATGTAGGTGCGGGCGACGGTCCAGTACCAGACCGCGATGGGCGCGCTGTACTCGTGCGAGGCGGCGGCGTCCGGGTCGGCCATGAAGTTGTAGTCGAAGTAGTCGGTCACCGCCTGGTAGTTGAAGTTCGCGGTGAGCTGGATGTAGCCGCGCCCGCGGTAAGTGATGTGCTCTTGACCGATCTCCTGGGCGTTGTAGCGCAGGCCGCTCTCGCTGAACATGGTCGCCAGGAAGGCGGAGACGCGCGCCGGGTTGTCGACGTCGCCCGCGGCCATCGCGGCGTTGAGGTTCGCCAGGTCCGACTCGGTGGCCTGCTCGTCGCCGAGCGGGCCGAAGATCTGGTGCAGGTCGTCCATGGTCACCCCCGGTCCGCCGCCGTGCCGCAGGCCGTCGAGCAGCTGCAGGTCGGTCGCGGAGTCGGCGTCGGCGGTGAACCAGCCCGGGCCGAGGTCGCCCTCCTTGACCAGCAGCGCGCCGTTCTTGATCACCGCGACCCGGTCGCCGTCGAGGTCGAAGCCGCTGACCCCGGTCTCCTGCACGGTCGAGGGGGCGTCCAGGTCGCCCTCCTGGGCCCACAGGGCGCCGTTCTCCAGGTAGCCGATCCGGTCGCCGTCGAGCTTGAAGTCGGTGGCGTGCTCGGTGACCGTGGCCCAGCCGGGCTCCAGGTCGCCGCCCTTGACCTCCAGCTTCCCGGTGGTGGTCAGCACCCCGACCCGGTCGGCCTCCAGCTCGAACTTGGTGACCTCCTGCTGCTGGTCGATCGAGGGCGCGTCCAGCTCACCCTCCTGGGCGAACAGGTGGGTGCCCTCGGTGTAGGCGATCCGGTCGTTCCTGAGGGTGAAGTCGGTGACGTTGTTCGCGCTGATCTCCACCCAGCCGGGCCCGAGGTCACCCTCCTTGACCAGCAGCCGGTGGTCGGGGGTGAGCACGCCGATCCGGTCGCCCTCCAGCTGGAACTTCACGACCTGGGCGTCCTGGTGCTCGATCGCGCCGTCGAGCCCCTCCTTGACGTAGAGGTCCTGGCCCTCGGTGTAGGCGATCCGGCCGTCGCGCAGCTGGAAGTCGATGACCGAGTCGGTGTTGACGGTGGCCCAGCCCGGGCCGATGTCGCCCTCCTTGACCAGCAGCGAGCCGTCGGTCTTGCGCACGCCGATCCGGTCGCCGTCGAGCTGGAACTTGGTGACACCGGTCTCCTGCAGCTCCCAGTCCGCGTCCAGCCCTCCTTCCTTGACGTAGAGGGCGTCACCTTCGAGCACCGCGATGCGGGCGCCCTGCGGGGCGTCCGCGTGGGCGGCGGCGGGCAAGGCGACCAGCAGGCCCGCGCCTGCCAGGGCAGCGAGGGCGGCGGTGAGTGGTCTCCGGGTGCGGGACATGGTCGGACTCCGTTTCGGTTCCTGCGGTGTGTTCCTGCGGTGGTGCTGGGCAGAAGCCTGGGATCCGGACTTGACTCGGCGGTGACTCGGTGACGACGGCGGGTGTCAGCGTTGTGCGAAACACGTCGAACAACATCATCAGTGGCCGTAGAGTCCCGGTGGGTGATGGCTTCGCTGTGGTTCGGGCTGCTGGGTCCGCTGGAGGTGCTCCGCGACGGGGAGCAGGTCGCGCTGCCCTCGGCCAAGCAGCGCATCGTGCTCACCGCGCTGCTGCTGCGCGCCAACCAGGTGGTGACGGTGGACGAGCTGATCGACCGGCTCTGGCCGGACGAGGTGCCCTCGAGCCCCCGACCCACCGCGCAGGCCTACGTGATGCGACTGCGCCGGGTCCTGGGCGACCCGGCCGAGGACTACCGACTCGTCCGCACGGTGGAGAACGGCTACCTGATCGACGTGGCGCCCGGACAGCTCGACCTCACCCTGTTCCGCGAGGAGATGCGGCTGGCCGACGAGGCCGCGGGCCGCGCCGACCCGGCCCAGGAGACCGTGCACCTGCGCGCGGCTTTGGCGCTGTGGCGCGGGAAACCGCTGGCCAACGTGCCCTCGGACCAGATCCGCCGGGAGGAGGTGCCCTGGCTCGAGGAGCTGCGGCTGCAGGCGCTGGAGCGGCGGATGCGGCTGGAGCTCGACAGCGGCGGGCACGACCAGGTGATCACCGAACTGCGCGCGCTGACCACCGAGTACCCGCTGCGCGAACGGTTCTGGGCGCAGCTGATGCTCGCGCTGCACCGGGCCGACCGGCAGGCCGACGCGCTCGAGGCGCACCGCGGGCTCACCAAGATCCTGGCCGACGAGCTGGGCATCGACCCCGGCGACGAGGTGCAGCGGTTGCAGCTGGCGATCCTCAACAACGACCCGGCCCTGCGGCTCGCGGTCGCCGCCCCGGTCGCCGCGCCCCGACCGGCGAGCGCGCTGCCGCCGGACTCGGTCGACTTCGTCGGGCGGGCCACCGAGATCGCCGCGGTCACCCGCCTGCTGGACCCGGCGGCGACCGCGCGGGCGCCGCGCTACGTCGTGCTGTCCGGCCCGCCCGGGGTCGGCAAGACCGCGCTGGCGATCCACCTCGCGCACCTGCTCGACGGCGCGTTCCCGGACGGCTGCCTCTACGTCAACCTGCGCGGGTACTCCCAGCAGGCGCCGCTGGGCGTGCCGCGCGCGCTGACCCAGCTGCTGCGCGGCCTGGGCGTGCGCCCGGAGCAGATCCCGCTCGACGAGGAGGACCAGCTCGAGCTCTACGGGTCGCTGCTGGCGGGCAAGCGGATGCTCGTGGTGCTGGACAACGCGGCGGGCTCCGGCCAGGTCCGGCCGCTGCTGCCCACCCAGCCCGGCTGCGCGGCCGTGGTGACCAGCCGCAACGACCTGCGCGGGCTGGTCGCGCTGCAGGGCGCCCGCCGGGTGGCGCTGGACCCGCTGCCCGACGCCGACGCCCGGCTGCTGCTGGCCGACATCGTCGGGCCGGGGCTGGTGGCCGCCGAGCCGGACGCGGCCGCCGAGCTGGTGCGGCTGTGCGCGCGGTTGCCGCTGGCCGTGCGGATCGCGGGCGCGAACCTGTCCAGCCGGTCGGCCACGACGATCGCCGACTACGTGACCGAGCTGCGGCAGGCGAACCGGCTCAGCGCGCTGGCCATCGAGGACGACGAGCAGGCCGCGGTGCGCACCGCGTTCGGGCTGTCCTACGAGATGCTCAAACCCGAGGTGCGCCACCTGTTCCGGGTGCTGGGGCACGTGCCGGGCCCGGACTTCACCCCGGCCGCGGCGGCGGCGCTGTCCGGGGAGTCGGTGGAGCAGGCGACCCGGCTGCTGGGCACGCTGGTCACCGCGAGCCTGGTGCAACCGCAGGCGCGCAACCGCTACCAGTTCCACGACCTGCTCCGGCTCTACGCCCAGGAGCGCGCCGAACTGGAGGACTCGCCGGAGTTCCGCGAGGCCGCGCTGCGCAGGCTGTACTCCTGCTACCTCGGCCACACCGACGCGGCCGCGCGGGTGCTCGACCCGGCACTGCCCAGGACCGCGCCCACCGAGGAGGTCGCGCGGTTCGAGGGGCCGCAGGAGGCGCTGGGCTGGCTCAACGAGGAGCGGGTGAACCTGGTGGCGGCGGTGGAGTTCGCCGCGGGCGAGGAGTCGCTGCGGCCGTTGAGCTGGCAGCTCACCGACGGGTTGACCGGCTACCTGCACACCCACCGGCACGACTCCGACCTGCTGGCCAGCGGCACGACCGCGCTGGCGGCGGCCCGCGAGCACGGCGACCAGGCGGCCGAGGCGACCATGCTGGGCGCGCTCGGCGTGCTGCGCTGGAGCGTGGGCGACTACGTCGGCGCGCTCGACCACCTGCGCCGCTCGCTGGCGCTGCACCGCGCGGGCGACAACCCCGCCGCGGTGGGCACCGCGCTGGTGAAGCTGGGGGTGGTGCACCTGGAGGACGGCACGCTGTCCGAGGCGGTGCGGCACCTGACCGAGGCGCTCGGCCGGAGCACCCCGGCGGGCGGTGTGGTGGCCCGGGTCCGGCTCGGCGCGGTGCACCTGGAGATGGGCGAGTTGGCCACCGCGCGGGCGCACCTGGACGCCGCGCTGGCCGAGTGCGGCCCACTGGGCCTGGTGCACACCGAGGCGCTGGCGCTGAACACCCTGGGCGCGGTCCACCTGCGGCTGGGCGAGTTCGACGACGCGATCACCTGCCACGAGAGCGCGCTGGCGCGCTACCGCACGCTCGGCTCCCGGCACGACCAGGCCGAGGTGCTGCAGAACCTCGCCGCGGTCTACCGGGACGCGCGCCGGTACGAGCGGGCCGTCGAGTACGGCGAGATGGCCCTGGAACTGGCCCGCGACACCGGGAACCTGCGGTTCGAGGTCGACACCCTCAACACCACGGCGACCGCCCGGCGCGGTCTGGGCAGGCACGACCCGGCGCTCGACGCGCACGCCGCGGCGCTGACGCTGGCGGTGCGCTCGGGCTACCGGCAGGGCGAGATCGCCGCGCTGATCGGGATGGCGGCCACCCGGCTCGACCTCGGCCTGGCCGGGGAGGCGGCCGAGGACGCCTGGCGGGCCGCGGAACTGGCCCGCAGCACGCGGTTCCGGCTGCGGGAGGCGCAGGCGCTCACCGTGCTGGCGGCCGCGGAGCTGGCCGTCGGTCGGCACGCCGCGGCCGGTGAGCACGGTCGGCAGGCCCTCCGGATGCACGCCGACGCGGGCAACGCGCTGGGGCAGGCCGGGGCACACCGGGTGCTGGGACTGCTGGCCACCGCGCTGGGCGACCGCGAGGACGCCGAGCGGCACCTGACCGAGTCGCTACGGCTGCACGAGCGGTTGGCGACCGGTGCGGCGCGGGCGATCCAGGCGCTGCTCGACGAGCTGTAGCCGCGGAGTCAGAACCGAGTCACGACGGAGTCAACGGCGCCGCCGACGCTTCAGCGCCATGGCCGCAATCAGCAGAAGGACCTTCCTCCGGGGTGGCGCGTTGGCCGCCACCGCCGTGTTCACCGCCCGGCTCGCGGGCACCGCGGGCGCGGTGCCCGCCACCGCCTCGACCCTCGCGGTCGCCTACAACGACGCGGTGATCACGCCGCACTTCCCCGAGTACTCCAGCCTGTGGATGGGCGGCTACGGCTGGACCCCGCGCGGCAACCACCACCCGGTGTCCGTCGACCGGGACCTGCGCGCGCACTGCATGGTGATCCACGACAACGGCACGCCCAACGTGCTGCTGCGCCTGGACGTGGTCAGCATCCCGCGCGACATCCACCAGGAGATCCGCCGCCGGGTGGTCGAGGTGGAGCGGCTGGTGGCGACCGAGGACTTCATGATCGTCTCCAGCCACACGCACTCCGGCCCGTTCGTCGGCGACACGCACCCGGACCCGGTGCTGATCATGGGCATCGGCCAGGCCGACGTGGACGTGATCAACGAGGCGGGCTGGCTGCTGATGGACGCGCTGGTCGAGCTGGTGCGCAAGACGGTGCAGGAGCCGCCGATCGAGGCGACCCTCGGCTACGCGGAGGGCTCGGTGGAGCTGGGGGTCAACCGGGCCGGGCTGCCGTACACGCTGCCCCAGGTGCCCGTGCTGCTGGCCCGCGACGCGGGCGACGGGACGCCGCTGGCCGTGCTGTTCGGCTACGCCTGCCACCCGGTGGCCCGGGGCCGCGACGAGGTCTACGACAGCGACTACTGCGGGTACGCCGCCGAGCGGATCCACGAGGAGCTGGGGATCCTGGCGCTGTTCTTCCAGGGCTGCTCCGGCGACATCGACCCGCCCGCGCACGGCACCGCGGTGGTGGCGGACCTGGGCGAGCAGCTGGCGCAGACGGTGCTCTCGGTGATCGACGACGACGACTTCACGCCGGTGACCGGGCCGTTCGGGACGGCGCTGATCGAGGTGCAGCTGCCGTTCAGCCGCGACCTGACGAACCCGCGGGAGCGGGCGGACCTGGCCGCGCGGTACCAGGCGCGGTTGGACTCCTACGCGGGGATGGACTCCGCGCAGGTGCCCTGGCACACGGTCCGACACGCCGAGCTGATGCTCCGGCAGATCTCGGACGGCGTGCTGCCCACCTCGATCCCGATGCCGATCCAGCGGTGGCGGATGGGCGGGCTGACGATCCTGGGTCTGGGGCACGAGGTGTTGAGCACCTTCGACGTGCTGCTGCGCGCCCGGGCGGCGGACCTGGGCGTGGGGCCGTTGTGGATCATGGCCTACGCGAACGAGACGCAGTGCTACGTGGCGGCGGACGACAAGATGTGGATGGGCGGGTACGAGGCCGGGCGCACGGCGGACGACGACACGATCGCGGAGCCGAACAGCTACCTGGTGTCGTACGGGTGGCCGCTGCCGTTGAACGCGTCACCGAATGGGACGGATCCGTCCGCTGTGGACAGTGTGGAGACGATCGTGCTGAACGCCGCGGTGTCGTTGCTGGCTTGAGGGTTCGGCCTTGGTTGGCTCGTTTCGCCTTTGGTTGGCGCGTCGCGCCTGGGGACTGCTCGTTTCCACGAGTTGCCCGGGCAAAGAGGGGGGCTCGATTGGTTGGACTGCCTTCGCGTGGGGCCCCTAGGCGACCGCGTGGGGACAAAGAGTGGGGAGAAGGGCATCCCCACTACTGAGGCAAGTTTAGCGGTCGCCTCCCCCCACACGAAGGCAGTCCAACCAATCGAGCACATCCGTAGCGGGCCGGCGGTACCAGCGGGCTTGGCTGTAGGGATGGAAAGACTGAGAGATTCAGGGACTCAGAGACTGAGGGAATGGAGATTGGTGCTTGCCGGGTGGGCGGGGGGTGGGTGGGTGCGGCTTTGAGAGGTCGGAGTGCCTGGGGCGCTACGACTTGTCTGAGGAGTGGGTCCGACTCGGCTACTCGGCTACTCGGCTGGGGCCGGGGCTGGAGTGGGGTCCTCGTCGTTGCGCCAGGTGGTGCCGGGGGTGCCGGTGTCGCGGGTCCAGGCGACGACCAGTTCGTCCTTAGTGCCGAAGCGGACGAGGTGCTTGCCGACTACCTCCTCGAGGCGCGGGAGGTCGTCGGGGGCGCCGTCGACGGTGAGGAGGAGGGCGCCGGGGTCGGCGTGCAGGGTGGCGGTGCCCATGGCGAAGGTGAGGGTGCCGTGGCCCGCCTCGGCGTCCCAGTCGGTGGTGATCTTGCGGGCCATGTGCGCGGCGAGCTGCTTGGCGTAGCGGCCTGGGCGGTCGGTGGTCACTCGGGCGTGCGAGGTCGCCATGGCAGTACTCCCGTCGTCGGTGGTCCCCCGGGCGCGATGCTACACACGGTCGGTGCTCGGACCGGGTGGTGAAGGCGGGTGGCGGCCGGGTTCTGGGAACCGGCGCTCAGCGTTCCGTGGCTGGTGGGCGGGGTGGGTGGCTCGGCGCGGGGCGGTGTTCAGCAGGTCGCGCGGCAGGTGGGGATGTCGACTGCCAAGGCGACCACGGCCTTAGTGGAGTCGAGTGAGTCCACCCACACAGTGCCTCGGCGGGGGCACGCGGCCTCGGCGGGGCACGCGAGAGGCCGTTGGCCGGGAGTACTCCAACGTCTGTCGGTGATCGCGCTCGGACAGCCTCGGCGGGAGGCCGTTGGCGGTCAGGGCCAGTGGGGTTCCTCGGCCAGGAACTCGGCGACCGCGTGGGCGACGGCGGTGGGTTCGTCGTCGTGGATCCAGTGGCCTGCGGTCGGGAACTCGACCAGGCGGGTGTCGGGGCGGGACAGCATCTCGGCGGCCACCTCGGCGGGGAACAGCGGACTGCGGCCGCCGCGCAGGACGAGGGTCGGGCAGCGGGTCGCCGTCCAGTCCGACCACCACCGGCCGACGCCGCCCTGTTGCACGGCCATCATCTGTTCCCAGTCGAACAGGAACCGCCACCCGTGGGCGTCGGGGACGGCGCTGTGCAGGAAGTAGCTCGCGTCGGGGATTCCCTTGGTCAGGATGGCCTCTTCCAGTGCTTCGCGGGTCAGTGCCGATCGTGGCCAACCCCGCACGTCCAGCACCGGTGCCGGGACCCGGGGCGCGCACAGCTCCGGCCCCACGTCCTCGATGACCAACGCGCGCACCAGATCCGGCCTGCGCGCGGCCACCTGGAACGCGGTGATCCCGCCTAGCGAGTGACCCAGCAGCACGACCGGCCCCCACCGCTCCAGGAAGGCCACCGCGTCACTGACGAACTCGTCGCGCCCGAAGCCGCCGGCTGACGGACTGAGCCCGTGCCCGCGCTGGTCGGGCGCGATCACCCGGGCCCGGTCACCCAGGTCGGCCGCCAACCGGGCGAAGACGCTCCCCCGACCGAACGACCCGTGCAGGGCGACCAGCGACGGCCCCGGACCACCGAAGTCCACATAGGACAAGACCTGCCCACCGACGGTGACCGCGCGCTGCTCCACCGCGACATGATCTCAGAGCGACTCGACCACCACGACCGCGTGCCCCCGAACCCGGCCCGCCCGGTTGTCCTCGATCGCGGCTGCGGCCTCGGCCAGCGGGTAGGTCCGGTCCAGCACCGGCGCCAGCGCACCGGACTCGATCAGTCCGGTGAGGGCCACGAGGTCGTCCCGGCTGTTCTTGTGCACGAGCGGGCGGACCTTGACACCCAGGAACGGCGCCCGGAGCAGCCCGCGCAACCACCGGTCGGTGCCCATGAACCACGGGCCACCAGTGCCACCGACGAAGACGAGCGTGCCACCGGGCCGGAGCACGCGCTTGCAGTCCGACAGTGCCGGATTACCGTAGATGTCAAGGAAAGCGTCGAAGTCGTCACCGACGTCGACCAGTTTCGTGGTCGCGTGGTCGACCACCCGGTCGGCACCCAGCGACCGCACCAGATCGGCCTTGGCCGCGCCGCACACGGCGGTGACGTGGGCGCCGAGCGCCTTGGCGATCTGCACGGCGTAGATCCCGACGCAGCCGGACGCACCGGTGACCAGCACCCGCTGTCCGGAGTGGACCTTCGCGCTGTCGCGAACCGCCTGCAAGGCAGTCAGCCCTGACAGCGGAACAGCGGCGGCCTGGGCCAGGGTCAGCGTGGCGGGCTTCGGCGCCAGGTTCCCTTCCGGGACGGCCACGTACTCCGCCAGCGTGCACCGCGACCAGCCGTAGACCTCGTCCTCGATGGCGAGGGTACGCACGTCCACCCCGACCGCCGCCACGGTGCCGGACAGCTCGAACCCCGGCACGCGGTACTTGGGTCTGCGCATCCCATCCGAAACCCTTGCCACGTAAGGCTGTCCGCGAACCCAGTGCCAGTCGGTACCGACGACCGGGCTGGCGTGCACCCGCACCAGCACCTCCCCGGGCCCCGGCTCCGGCTTGTCGACCTCGGCCACCGCGAGGACCGCCAACGGCGGACCATAACGCTCTTGCACGATCGCTCTCATCACTCATCCTCCGGATACTGGAACACGTCCCCGAGCGGAACCCCGAACACCCGGGCGATCTGGAACGCCATCTCCAACGACGGTGAATACCGCCCCTGCTCGATGGCGATGACGGTCTGCCGAGTCACGTCCACCCGACGCGCCAGCTCGGCCTGGGTCATCTCACCGTGCGCGAACCGCAACGCCCGGATCGAGTTGGTGATCCGGGTGGCCCGCCCCACTACAACCCCCGCCGGTACGCGACGAGCTTCACCACGGTCCCCACGGCGGCCGCCAGCACGAACGCCGCATACATCCCATTGGCGATCCAGAACCGGTGCGCCTGCAGCAGGACCAGCGCGAACGGCACGGTCATCGCGATCCCCAGGACCAACCCACCGACGTACTCCCCCAGCCGATTGATCTCCCGGTCCCGCGCGTCGCCCCGGTGCCGCTCACTGGGCCGCAGCACCTCGACCAGCACCCGCCCGACCACCGACACCCCGACCCCGACACCGATGGCCCACAACATCGTGGCCACATAGGGAACCCGGCCCACGTCACCGGCCCAGCGCCCGACGAGCAGGACGACGTAGCAGGCATAGGTCCCCAGGGACGCCACCAGGTAGACCCAGGCCCCCTTCTCCTCGTACGACATCCCACCACTCCCTTGTAAAACAAACTTGACATCACCAAGGTAAAGCACACCAGACACCATGTCAAACATCTTTGACACACCCGACCATCCGCCCACACCCAGGCAACCGCCCACCACACCCGAGCACCCCAGACCAACCCGACACACCCCCAGTCCACCCGCAGACCCGGGCCAACCCGCAACCCTCGACACCGACACCGGCCCCGGCCCCGACACCCTCGGAACACCCCACGGACCGACCCTCTCAATGTCCACTGTGGAGAGTCCGCACAACGCCACCACCCCACAACCGCACCCGGGCAACAATCCTGCTCGATGGGGTGGTGTGGCTTTGTTTGGGGAGAAAAGAGGCGCTAGCCTGGTCCCGGCGTGGGTGATCCCTTCCCCACCCGCTTCACCCCGGCGCCTCTTTTCTTAGGGGCCCCAAACAAAGCCACACCACCCCATCGAGCACACCCACAAAGCCCCCGCGCCACGCCAGCAGACCCGCAACGCCCCACACCACGCCATCGAGCCGCAAGCCCCCTCGCCATCCCCAACGAGCCCAGCCAGCAGCAGAACAGCCCACAGCAGAGCCCAGTTGACGCCACCCCAGCACCCCGATTCAATCAAGCCGTGCGCCTGAAGCGAGTTCTCTCGATCACCTGCGTCATCACCTCAGTCCTGACGGCCCCGATCCCCGCCGCCGCGACCCCCACGCGCTTCGACCTCGACCGCGCCACCATCCCCCAACTGCGCAGGCTGATGGACCGCGGTGAGCTCACCGCAGTCGAGCTCACCCAGGCCTACCTGAACAGGATCCGCGTCGTGGACCCCAAGGTGCACGCCGTGCTCAAGGTCGACGACACCGCCCTGGCGCAGGCCGCGGCCAGCGATCGCCGTCGCCGCGCCGGTCACGCGCGTGGTCCGCTCGACGGGATCCCCGTGCTGCTCAAGGACAACATCGACACCCGCGACCTGGACACCACCGCCGGGTCACGCGCGCTCGCGGGCGCGCCGCCGCTGGTCGACGCCCCGCTGGTCGCGCGGCTGCGCGGGGCGGGCGCGGTGGTGCTGGGCAAGGCGAACCTGTCCGAGTGGGCCAACTTCCGCTCCACGCACTCGACCTCCGGCTGGTCCGGGGTCGGCGGGCAGACGAACAACCCCTACTCGCTCGACCGCAACCCGTGCGGCTCGTCCTCCGGTTCCGGGGCGGGCATCGCCGCCTCGCTGGCGCAGGTCGCGATCGGCACCGAGACCGACGGGTCCATCGTCTGCCCGGCCGGGGCGAACGGGATCGTCGGGCACAAGCCGAGCCTGGGCCTGGTCAGCCGCACCGGGGTGGCGCCGATCTCGGCCGAGCAGGACACCGCGGGCCCAATGGCGCGCAACGTCACCGACGTCGCGATCACGCTGTCGGTGCTGCAGGGCCGCGACCCGGCCGACCGCGCGACGCTGGCCTACCCCGGCGACCAGACCACCGACTACGCCGCGGCCCTGCGCCCCGGCGCGTTGCGCGGCACCCGGATCGGCGTGTGGCGACTGTCCGGCATCGACCCCGATGTCGACCGGGTGGTCGCGCGCAGCATCGCCGTGTTGCGGGTCAACGGTGCCACCGTGGTCGAGGTCGACCTGCCGTACCAGGACGAGATCGGCGCGGTCGAGTACCCGGCGCTGGTCACCGAGATCGGCCGCGACCTCCCCGCGTACCTGCGCACCCGGCGCGGCGCGCCGCAGACCCTTCAGGCGCTGGTCGACTTCAACCGGCGGGACCCGGTGGAGCTGAGCAAGTTCGGGCAGGAGCTGTTCGAGCAGGCGCTCACCGCGCCCGGCACCGACGACCCGACCTACCGGCGGCAGCGCGCGACCGCGACCTCGCTGGCGCGGCGGTCGATCGACGAGACCCTGGCGGCGAACCGGCTGGACGCGATCGTCGCACCGACCAACAGCCCGGCGTGGAAGACCGACTACGCCGCGGGCGACGCCTATATCCTCGGTTCCTCCACCCCGGCCGCGGTGGCGGGCTACCCGGATGTGAGCGTGCCCGCCGGGTACGCGGGCGAACTGCCCATCGGCCTGTCCTTCTTCGGCGGCCGCTGGTCCGACGCCCGGGTGCTGTCGCTGGCGGCGGCCTACGAGCAGGCGTCGCCGGTGCGGCGGGCGCCGCGCTATTTCACTCGCACAACGGGATCGGGTCGGTAGTCGGCCGGAACGTCACCACGCTCGGGCCACCGGTGGTGGTGCCGGGGTCGACGGTGAACCGCAGGGTGTGGTCGTCGACCCGGGCCATCCGGCCGGAGACGTATCCGTCGTAGCGCGTGCCGCCGTCCGGGCCGGGCGCGCGGGTCGGGTCGTCAGCGGGTTCGTCGGCGACCCAGTCGCGGTCGGCGTAGCGGGTGTAGCGGATCCCGCAGTGGGTGTAGAGCCGGAACGGCTCCCCGAGCTCGACCGTCGTGGTCGGCGCGGGTTCCGTGGTGCCGGGCCCGGACGGCACGGGCGCGGGTGGCGTGGGTCCGGGTGGCGCGGTGCAGCCGGTCAACGCCAAGGCCGTGAACGCTGAAGCGATGAGCGGCCGGCTCAGGGTGTGTCTCACGATGTGTCTCGGCACGATGTCCCCCTTGGTCGAACGGTGGACGGGCGCGGTCGGCGCCTGGGTTGCACTGTCGGTGGTCTCGCTTACGGCCTCGTGCGTGGTTGGGTGGGGCCGCGCGGGATGATCTTGTGTGGGGTGTGCGGTGGTGGGGTCGAGGGCGCGCGACATGCGGCTCGGCCAAGGCTGCGCGCGGTGGGCGCGGTAGGCGAGGTACCGGTCGGTGTTCCTCGACCGGGCTGTTGGCCACCGTGGTGCACCTTCGCCATGGTGTCACCCACGACTGGTTAGGGGTGGGTCGGTCCACCGTCACACGGGCGGTCGACGAGATCCGTCCGATCCTGGCCGAGCGCGGATGCCGGGTCGGCGACTACCCGGCGGCGGACCTGGGCCAAGGTGGTCGACCACCTGGGCGCCACAAGGTCGGGCGCGATCATGTGGCGCCACCGGGGCACGGGTGCGGCGTCGCGCGGCCCCACCCAACCAGGCACGAGGTCGTTAGTGTGGCCGGGTGGACCTACGGCGGGACTTGCGGCTGGACGATGGACGGGTGCTGCGCGCGCACGACAGCGGGAGCGGGTCGGTGGTGCTGATGTGGCACCACGGGTCGCCGCAGACGGGCGCGCTGCTTGAGCCCGTGGTGGCCGCGGCGGCCGAGCGCGACATCCGGGTGCTGTCCTACGGCCGCCCCGGCTACGGCGGTTCGACCCGTTCCCCCGAGCGCGACGTCGCGTCGGCGGCCGCCGACGCCGCCCACGTCGCCGACGCCTTCGGCGTGGACCGCTTCGTCGTCGTAGGCGCCTCCGGCGGCGGCCCGCACGCCCTGGCCTGCGCGGCCCTGCTGCCCGACCGGGTCACCGCCGCCGTGTGCTTCGCCGCGATCGCCCCGCCCACCGACGAGTTCGACTGGTACGCGGGCATGGTCTCCCCCGGTGGCCTGCGCGCGGCGCGGGTGGGCCGCGCGGCCCGGGAGCGCTTCGCCGACACGGAGGAGTTCGACCCGACCAGCTTCACCGACACCGATTGGGAGGCGCTGCGGGGCCCGTGGTCGGCCCTGGGCGCGGACGCCGGGCAAGCGGGCCAGGAGGGCACCGACGGCCTGGTCGACGACGACGTCGCCTTCGCCAAGCCGTGGGGCTTCGACCCGGCGACGATCACCGCCCCGGTCCTGATCGCCCACGGCAGCCAAGACCGCGTCGTCCCACCCGCCCACGCCGAGTGGCTGGCCACCAGGCTCCCGCACGCGCAGACCTGGATCCGCCCGGAGGACGGCCACGTCTCGATCCTGCGCGCCTACCCGGAGGCACTGGACTGGCTGCGATAACCGATCGCCGCCGCGCGCCGCGCTGGGGCAGGATGGGCGGGTGAGCTGGGTGGCGAGTGTGATGGTGTCGGTCGGCGCGGGCGACCGCGGCCGGGCGGTGGAGCTGAGCGAGTGGCTGCGCACCCAAGCGCCGCACCGCGACGACCCGGAGGCCCGCGGCTGCGGCTCCCTCCGGGAGGTCACCGGCCGGGATTCCCAGTGGGGCGGCGGGAAGTACCCCGAGTGCGACGTCTGGGCGGGCGTGCTCAACCACGCCGACCTCGAAGCGGTCCTCGACCGGGTCCGCGCGGTCGAGTGGCACGCGCCCAACGAGTTCCAACTGTTCTTGATGGATCAGGAACAGTCGTTCTTCCGCCTGTGGATGTTCCGCGACGGCGACCTCCGGCAGTTCGCCCCCACCAGCCCGAACGAGGAGGACCCCGAGTTCTTCCCGCCCGAACCCTTCGCCCGCTGAACCACGCGCGGCCACCAGGGCTCGGCGAGCTCAGGCGGTGGAAGCATCTGCTTCGAGGAATGGGGGTGAGCGGAGAACACCGGCAGCCCGGTGGCCGTGATGTCCCTGTGCAGAGCCGTTTCTGAGCAGCGGTCCCAGGTCAGGGACCGCTTGATCGAGGCCGGGAGCGGGCCGACCGCGGAGATGATCGCCTCCCTCACGGTCAGCGAGTCCCTTCCGGTCAGCGGGACCAGGACCGGGAACCGGCTGGTGCGCTCGACCAGGGTGACCGCGGCTGTCCTGCCGCCCTTGCCGGGACCCTGGTCACCAGCGCAACCTCAGCAGGCCGGGCACCACCGACACACACCGGGGCCGACGATCGACCGCGAACGGATCAGGCCGCGACCGGGCGATCACGGCCGGTCCGTGACCGTCGCCCGATACCGATCCGGACCGCGATGTCCCTGCACTGCCCTCAGGCCCGGGCGGTCGTGCCCGCCTCGGCCTGGGTCTTGGTCGCGAGCACCAGGGTGATCGTCGACTGCTTCGGACCCGGCGTGAAGATCGGTTCCAGCATGGGGAACGCGCGCCCCAACTCGGCGAGGACGTCCGCGCCGGTGAACCCCGCGAGGGCCGCGTAGACGCGGCGGAAGACCCGGGCGGTGAGCCGCTTGCCGACCGGCCGCAGGTCGTAGACGAACAGCTTCCCGCCGGGCCGCAGCGCGTCGCGCGCGTGTCCGACGGCGGTCCGGACGTCCGGCATCGCGCTGAAGGCCGCCAGCGCTACCACGGCGTCGAACTCCCCGACCCCGTGCGCCGTGCGCGAGGCGTCGGCTTGTCGGACCTCGACGTTGGTCCACCCCCGCTCGCGCACCAACCGGCGCGCCCGCGCCACCATGCGGGGGCTGTAGTCGACCCCGACGACCCGACCCCGCTCCCCCACCGCCGCGCGCAGCGACGCCAGCGTGGCGCCGCTACCACAGCCGATGTCGAGCACGGCCTGGCCGTCGCGCAGGTCCAGCCGCCGCACGGCCAGCTCCCGCAGTGGCGCGCAGAGCCGGTCGACGATGCCGTAGTAGGTCAGGCTCGCCACGTCCCACAGCAGCCGCCCACGTCGCAACCGCGCCTCGTGCCGCCTGTCGGGTCGCGCCTTCGCACCCATGTGTCCCCCTGTCCGATGTTTTACAATGCGATCGCATCGTATCGCACGCTCCGCCCGGACACAATGCGATCGCATCGGGCTGGACGTCTTGCCACAAAAGGGAACGCGGCCGACGCGGGCCGACTTGCGAGTGCGCCAGTACGGGATACGCTCACGGTAGGTGACGAAACTGCTACCGGTCCGAGGGGACACCTGGTGACTTCCACGGCAACACCACTCGATCTAGTGCCCACCGCCCCGAACCGACTGCCGCTGCTGGGCCACGTCATCCCGTTGGCCCGCAGGCCACTGGAGTTCCTCACCGACGCGCGCCGCGGCGGGGACGTGGTCAAGGTCTACCTGGGCACCAGCCCGACCTACCTGCTCAACAGCCCGGACCTCATCCACCAGGTATTCGTGACCGACGCGGCCAAGTACCACAAGGGAAAGCTGTTCGACGTGCTGCGCCCGATCCTGGGCAACGGCCTGGTCAACTCCGAGGACGTCCTGCACCGCAGGCAGCGCAAGCTCATCCGGCCCGCGTTCCAGCAGAACCGGCTGCCCGGCTACGTCGAGGCGATGAGCGCGGTGGCGGCCGAGCGCACCGCGGGCTGGCAGCCGGGGCAGCGGCTCGCGGTGGACGAGGTCACCAGCGACTACGTCCTGCGGGTCCTGGCGCGGACGCTGCTGCCCACCCAGCCCACCGCGGTGATCAACGAGGTCCAACGCGCGCTCCCGGTGCTGATGGGCGAGGTGCTCCGACAGATGGCCCTACCGTCCACAGTGGCCACTTGGCGGACGCCAGGGCGGCGCAGGTACGAGCGGGCCAAGGCGGTCATACACCGCGCCGCCGACGAGGTCATCGCCACCTACCGGGCCGACGGCACCGACCACGGCAACCTGATCTCGGTGCTGGTCAACGCCCGCGACGACGAGACCGACGAGACCATGACCGACGCCCAGGTGCGCGACGAGATCGTCACCATGCTCGTCGCCGCGGTCGACAACGCCGGCGTCGGGCTGGCCTAATTCTTCCACCAGCTGGGCAGGCACCCGGCCGTGCTGCGCCGCGTGCAGGAGGAGGTCGACGCCGTGCTGGCCGGTCGCCCGGTCGGCTACGCGGACCTGGCCGAGCTGCGCTACACCGGCCGGGCCCTTGCCGAGACCCTGCGGCTGTCCAACACCACCCCCATCCTGTCCCGGCGGCCCCGCGAGGACGTCACCCTCGGCGGGTTGCCGCTGCGGGCGGGCACCGAGCTGATGATCAGCATCGCCGCGCTGCACCGGGACGGCACCCGCTACCCGGACCCGCTGCGCTTCGACCCCGACCGCTGGGCCGACGACCGCCACCACAACCCGCGCAACACCGACTACCTACCGTTCGGCGCGGGCCCGCGCGCGTGCGTCGGCGGCGACTTCGCGTGGCTGAGCATGCTGACCCTGATCGCCACCATCACCTCCCGGTGGCACCTGACCCCGGACCCCGACCACCGGGTCCGGGTCAAGCAGAGCGTCGTCCCCCGCCCGGACCGCCTCCCGATGACCGCCCACCCCCGCCGATAGCGGAAACCCCTCGTACAGCCGCGTTCCCGGCCGTCGCGCGCGCCCGGGCGGGTATGGTCGAGGTCGTCTGAGCGGTGTCGGTCCGCCGCTTTGCCCGCGCCGCAACGGTTCTGCCCATCAGGTCCGCGAGGGGACGGTTGAGCATGGTCGAGCACGTGGTGGTCGTCGGGGCGGGTGTCTACGGCGCGGCCGTCGCGGCGTCGTTGGCGCGGCGGGGCGCGCGGGTCACGGTGGTGGACGCGGGCGCGCCCGCGGGTGGTACCTCTGGTGCGACCTTCTCATGGACCAACTCGTGCGGGAAGCAACCACGGACCTACCACGACCTCAGTGTCGCGGGCATGGACGCCCACCGCAGGCTGGCCGCGGACGCGCGCGGCGACTGGTACCACGAGGACGGCAATCTGGAGTGGGCCGCCGACGACGCGGGGCGCGAGGAGTTGCGCCGCAAGGTCGACGGAGTCCTGGACTACGGGTACGAGGCCCGGTGGATCGACCGTGCGGAGGCACTCGCTCTAGAACCAGGTCTCGACCCCGGCAGGGTGCCCGCGGACGGCATCGCGCACTTCCCCCGCGAGGGCTGGGTCGAACCGACCGGGTTGATCAACCACCTGCTCGCGACCGCCCGCGGTGTCGAGGTCGTCCGGGATGACGCGGTCGTCGACCTCGAGGTGACAACCGTTGCGGTGCAAGCGGTTCGACTCGCCTCGGGTCGGACAATGTCGGTGGACGCGGTGGTCGACTGCGCAGGCCCGCAGGCCGCCCGGATCGCCGCGCTCGCCGGCCTGGACCTGCCGATGCGCAACACCCGCGGCGTGCTCGTGCGCATCGCTCCGGTCGAGGGCGCGGTGTCACGGGTCGTGCATGCGCCGGAAGTCCACGCGCGCCCCGACGTCCACGGGCGGGTTCTACTGCACTCGCTGGAGATCGACCGGGCCGCGCGCGTGACCGAGACGGGCGAGGTCGACGTCGAGCTCTCGGCGATCGACACCGTCGTCGAGGCGGGTCGAGCCCTCTACCCGAGTCTGCGCACCGCGACCGTGCACAGTGTCAAGGTCGGCGAGCGGCCCATCCCCGACGACGGCCTCCCGGTGCTGGGGCGGGCGGTCGCACTGCCCAACTTCCACTTCGCTGTCTCGCACAGCGGCGCCACCCTGGCCGTGCACGCGGGCGACCTGGTCGCCGCCGAGGTCCTCGGCGAGAACCACGACGAGACGCTGCACCCGTTCCGGTTCGAGCGCTTCTGAGCACGGCGGACCCAGCGGCCGCGGGGACCTCGGCGCACACCGGCTCGATATGGACCGGCTGCGAGGATCGCGTGCCGCGGTCGAGGTCACGCGCGTGCGGGGACGCCGAACCACTCCTCGACGGCTGCCCGCAGCTCGTCCCGGTCGGGGTGCGCGTCGTTCGACGCCCACACCACGTAGGAGTCCGGGCGGAGCAGGAGCGCGGTGACGTCGGTGTCCGCCTTGGCATGGACAACGTCGACGCCGTCGCTGCCGTCGACGCTCAGCTCGCCGTCCTCGGTGAGGTCGATCAGCAGTGGCCGGGCCGTCCTGACCAGCTCGGCGAGGCGGACCACGCCGTCCGGGGTGCACAGGTCGAGGTCGGGCGCGAGCCACCCCGCCAGCGGGTGCGCGCCGTCGGCGACCGGGTAGCGGACGTCCGCGCCCGCGACGAGAGTGGCGAGGGACCGCACGACGCCGGGCTGGGCGAGCAGTTCGCCGAACACCTGGCGCAGACCGGTGACGTCGTCGCCGGGGGCGAGCAGCGCGGCCTGAGCCCGGGAGAAGGTGATCGTCCGGTCGGCGACCGGGCGGCGCTCGGTCTCGTAGGTGTCGAGGACGTCGGCGGCGCCGTTGAGCGCGGCCGCGAGCTTCCACCCGAGGTTGACCGCGTCCTGCATGCCTAGGTTGAGCCCGGTGCCCCCCGCGGCGAAGACGTGCGCGGCGTCGCCGACGAGGAACACCCGGCCGTCCCGGTACCGCTCGGCGACGCGGGTGTTGCCGCCGTTGATCCTGCGCAGCACGTGCGGCCCGTCGCCGGGTGGCGGACCGAGCGGGATGTCGGCGCCCAGCACGCGGCGGACACTGTCCCGCAGCTCGTCGAGGGTCATCGGCTCGCCGGTCGCCGGCTGGTCCCACTCGGTGGTGGCGACCAGCGGCGGACGACCGGGCAGCGGCGCGTAGGCGAACCCGCCGTGCGCGGTGCGGACGGGCAGGAACGGCAGGATCCGGCCGTGGCCCGGGATGTTCAGCGCACCGGTCGTGGGATCGACCAACTCCGCGGGCAGGGCGACGTGCGCGGTGCGGTTGGTGCTGCGGTCGTAGGTGACACCTGGGAACGCGATGCCGGCTGCCTTGCGAACGGGACTGTGCGCGCCGTCGGCACCGACGAGGTACTGGGCTCGGAGCTCGTAGGTCCCACTGGGCCCGTCGACGGTGAGCGTGACGCCCTCGCCGTCCTGGCTGAGGCCGGTGAAACCGTGCCCACGGCGAATGTCGACGCCGAGTTCGTTCGCGCGGGTTTCCAGGACCCGCACGGTGTCCAGCTCGGGCACCGGCAGGTTGTAGACGGGACTGTCCGCGAGCAGGCCGAGGTCGAGCGGCATCGCGGCGAACATGAAGTACGCGTTGTTCGGGCGGGGCGGACCGGCGTGGCCGCTGAGCGGTTCGAACAGCCCGCGGCGGTCGACCACCCGGACGACCTGCCCGACGAGACCGTTGGACCTGGGCTCCGCGCTGGGCTCGGTGCGCCGGTCCAGCACGATCGACCGGACGCCACCGAGGGCGAGTTCGCAGGCGAGCAGCAAGCCGTTGGGTCCGGCACCGACGATGACCACGTCCATGGTCGTTCCTCCTGTTCCAGGCATGCCTGACAGGCCCGTCGGGCGGGCTCGGTCGCATCGGGATCGGGTTGCAGCGAGATGGTCGCAACGGGATTGGTCGCGACGGGATCGGTCGTGGTGATTGTTCGCGCGTGGTTGGTCGTGCGGGTCAGTGCGGGGCGGGAAGCCCGGCGCGGATCTGGTCGAAGACCTCGTGCAGCAGGGACACCAGCGACCGGGTCGGATCGCGCGTCCAGTGGGCCATCGCCGTGCCGAGCCCGGCGCTGACTACCGCGGCGACGATCTGCGGGTACAGGTCCTCGGCGCCAGCGCCCGTGCGGTCGGCGATGGCTGCGGTCATCTCGTCCTGAGCCGAGGCGTGCGCACGGAAGACCTCATGCTGAACCGAAGGCTCGGCGAGCAGCCTCTGGAGTGCCGCGGCGTACCCGTCGATCTTCGGCCGCGCGGCCGAGCGCGGCTCGGGATCCTCGTCCCACCCGAACTGCGCCACGACCGAGTGGACGAGCGAGTCCCAGAGCGGTTCCCCGACCGGCCGCTCCCGCAACACCTCGGCGATACGCCGCCCGCGCTCGACGTGCGTGGCGACGATCGCCTCGGCCTTGCTGCTGAAGTAGTTGCGGAAGGTCCGCTCGGAGACGTTCGCCGCAGCGGCGATGTCGGCCACCGAGACCGCGTCCAGCCCACGCTCCAGCACAAGCCCAATAGCCGCCTGACTCAACGCGAACCGCGTCTCCCGCTTCTTGCGCTCGCGAAGCCCGTCGTCAGCCGCCATACCAACAGCCTAGCCAAACTTGCCGAGTTTGCAAACTTTCCGACTCGGCAACTTGTTGTGCGCGGGCCGACCAGGACACTCGCGAACCGGTGCTCGGTCACTGGTTCGGCGCGCCCCACTGATCAGCAGCGCCCGACCGGGTGTCCCCGGCAGGAGTCGAACCTGCGTCTCCGGCTTCGGAGGCCGGTGCCGTGTCCACTGGGCCACGGGGACCAATGGCGTCGAGGGCACGGGAGTGTGCCCTCGACGCCGCGTGCGTCCCCGCCAGGACTCGAACCTGGGGCCTCGACATTCGTAGTGTCGCGCGCTGTCCGACTGCGCCACGGGGACCGGTGGTGGAGGGTGGAGTCGAACCACCAGTGCCCACGAGGGGCGCCCGGGTTACAGCCGGGTCGGGCTCCGCAGCCCATCTCCACCGTGTGCCCGCGACATTCTTTCGCAGGCGGGGAAAATAGTCCGAAATCGTCGGAGACAATGTCGGAATTGTTCGAGCAAAGCTATTTCGGGTGCGTCTAATAGCGGAAGCCGCCCGATTCGGTGTCCCGATGGGCGGCTTCCGCGTCCTGACGTATCACCAGGTCAAGACCGGAAGGACGGGTATCGTCGATACGACCGGGAGGACAGCGCGACGACGGTCGCGGTGCCGGTTCGGCCCTGCGCCCCTCGGGTCGGCGTGCTGGTCATGATTGCTCCTCGGTCGTTCGGTATAGCGCAATCATGCCCAGCCGAATGCCGCGCGTCAATGGTTTATCCGAATTCAGCGGAGCCCGGTCACCCTCGGTCGAAGTCCTTGGTGAGCCAGCGGTCCGGGCGGATCTCCACGTACTCCGGCTCGCCGACCGGGTTGCCGCCGCCCAACTCCCAGGCGACCCATCCCTCCACGGCGTCGGCGGGCAGGTAGCGGCGCCCGATGCCCGCCATCTCCTCCTCCGTCGGCCGCCCTTGCCGGACGACGGTCCCTTCCACGGTCACGTACCGGTAAGGCGCGTCAGTCTTCTGGACGGACACGGACACGACGCCCGCGTGCCGAATAAGACGGGACTTGCGCTTGTCTTGCCGCAAGAGGATGCGGACCGTGCCGCCGGGCGCGTAGTCGTACCAAGTCGGTAGCGCTGACGGAGGGCGGTTGTCGTCCGCCGTGACCGCCAGGATCGCGATGTGCGGTAGCGCGAGGAACTCCTCGCGCTCAGTGCGGGTAAGACTTCGTGAGCTGGGCGCCGTGGCCATCGTCTGCTCCCCAGGAGGTGGTGTCGGACACCAACGCCAACCCCGGCAGCCGGGTGATCATTCCGCGGGCACGTGCACCAGGGTCGAGCCGAGCGCGGCGGCGACGCTCTTGGCCCGGCTCAACGCCTCTTCACGGGAAACGCACTCGAGGTCGAACCCGTCGGTAGTGGTGACAACGAGATCCGCAAGGGCCAGCACCGTCACCGCGGCGTAGTCGCCGATGCCGACCCACGCCTCCGCCCGGTCAACGGTGAACGGGACCGGTGGCACTACCGCCGAGGACTCCACGGTCACCAGTTCCAACCACTCCTCCGCCCCGGGCGAGTGCCGGAAACGCAGGTGGGGTTCCGTCGGCCACCGCGGTTCCAGGGTCGGGCCCAGGTGCACGAGGCCGTCTTGGGAGTAGGACAGCACCACCTGCCCGTCCCCCAGGGCCAAGGCGAGCGTGCCGAGCAGCGGGACCTCGCCATCCGCGGACACCGCGGCGAGCCGGGAGACGGCGGTGATCTGGCGACCCCTGAGCCGCGCGAGCAGGTCCGTTATCCCGGAGGTGTCGGCGAGCTCGGGATGTGCCAAAACGTGCTCCTCCTACCGCCCCGACCTCGTGCCGGAAGTCAACCACACGCGGACGGCGGCCCGAGCCCGTCGGGTGCGGCGGCGGCCCCACCGGGCCGCCGCCGCGACCGGCTCAGCCCTGCGGGGCCGCGACGTAGCGCAGGTAGGGCTTGACCTCGTCGACGTCGCCGTACTTGGCCTTGGCGTCCGCGGTGGACACCGTGGGCGGCACGATCACGCGGTCGCCGCTGCGCCAGTCGACCGGGGTGGACACCGCGGCCCGGTCGGTCAGCTGCAGCGCGTCGAGGGCGCGCAGGATCTCGTCGAAGTTGCGGCCGACGCTCTTCGGGTAGGTCAGCGTCAGCCGGACCTTGTCGGCCGGGTCGATGATGAACACCGAGCGCACCGAGGAGGTGTCCCCCTCGTTCGGGTGGATCATCCCGAACAGGTTGGCGACCTTCTTGTCGGGGTCGGCGATGATCGGGTAGTCGACCGTGGTCCCGTTGACCTCGTTGATGTCGGGCACCCACTTGCCGTGGTCGTCGACCGAGTCGACCGACAGCGCGATCGGCTTGGCGCCGCGCGCCGCCCACTCCGCGCTCAGCTGCGCCACCCGGCCCAGCTCGGTGGTGCAGACCGGCGTGAAGTCGGCCGGGTGGCTGAACAGCACCGCCCACGAGCCGCTCTTCCAGTCCCGGAAGTCGATCACACCGGCGGTGCTGTCGGCGGTGAAGTCCGGCGCGAGATCGCCCAGTTGCAGACCCACTCGAAGTCCTCATTTCCATCCGGTCAGGACAATTCGCCGCGAGTCTAGGGAGGCGGCCGAGCACCGGGCCACCGGCACCGGCCGAATCACACGCCCGGCGGGCCTGGGCAGGCTCGATCCGCGGACCGGGCCGGATCCGACGACACTGGGGGTGTGAGGTTCGCGGACCGCGAGGCGGCGGGGCGGGTGCTGGCGGAGCGGGTGCGCGCGCACCTGGCCGAGGGGGTCCGGCCGCTGGTCCTGGCGCTGCCGCGCGGGGGTGTGCCGGTGGCGGCGGAGGTCGCGCGGGCCACCGAGGGCGAGCTCGGGGTGCTGGTCGCGCACAAGATCAGCGAGCCGGAGCGGCCGGAGTAGGGGCTCGGGGCGATCGCCGAGGACGGGCCCGCTGTGTTCGACCAGCGGGCACTGCGCGCGCTCGGCCTCGTCGCGGACGACCTGGCCGAGGAGGTGCTCCGCGAGCGCGCCGAGGTGCGCCGCCGGATCGGCCGCTACCGGGGCGACCGGCCGCCGCCCCAGGTCGCCGGGCGGACCGTGGTCGTGGTGGACGATGGTCTGGCCACCGGCGCCACGGCCCGCGCCGCCCTGCGCTGGGTCCGCCCGCGCGGCCCGGCCCGGCTGCTGCTGGCGGTGCCGGTGGCGCCCCCGGAGACCTGCGCCGCGCTGTCCGCCGAGGCCGACACCGTGGTCTGCGCGCACGCGCCCGCGGACTTCACCGCCGTGGGCGCGTGGTACGACGACTTCGGGCAGCTGGCGGACACCGACGTCGACCGCTACCTCGGCGGGCGGTGACCCGCGAGCCGGGCCGGGCGCGCGTCCACCACGAACGACACCGAGGACGCCAGCCGGTCGGCCAGCGTGGCGGCCTCGCCCGCGGTGTTCGCGCCGACGACGACGGCGCCCGCGCGGTCGGAGGACTCCACGGCGGGCACGACGTCGGTGCCCGGCTCGGCCAGCAGGTCGGCCACCAGCACCGCCGGGTGGTCGCACACCCGGGTCCAACCGTCCACTCTGGACACCCGGCCGGGCGGGGCGAACAGGTAGCGCGCGGCGGCGGCCTGGGTGGGCACGCCGGGGTGCCGGGGCGTGCCCAGGGCGTCGTCGTAGACCAGGCCGAACAGGTCCAGGCCGGGGATGGCGTGCCGGAGCAGCTGGTGGATCCAGTCGCCGCCGGGGCGGGCGTGCACCTCGCCGAGCACCACGCCCGCGGCGGTGTGCCACAGCTCGACGTGGAAGAGCCCGTACCTCAGCCGCAGCGCCCGCAGCGCCGTGCGCACCTGCCGCTCGATCTCGGCCCGGGTCGCCGCCGGCAGCCGCGCGGGCAACACGTGTCCCTCCTCGACGAACGCGGGCGCGGCCGTCACCTGCTTCTCGGTCACCGCCAGGACGTGCGGCAGGCCGGCGCGGAAGTAGCCCTCGACGCTGTACTCGCGGCCGCGGACGAACTCCTCGACGAGGAACGGCCGCGGCAGCCCCGCCACCGCCGCGGCCAGCTCGGTCGGCCCCTCGACCCGGCGCACGCCCAGGCTGCCCATCGCGTCCCGGGGCTTGACCACCCAGGGACCCCGGGAGCGGGCCAGGAAGTGCCCGGCCTCGGCGGTGGTCCCGCACAGCCGGAAGGCGGGCTGGTCGAACCCGGCCGCGACCAGCGCCGCGCGGCAGGCGTCCTTGGCCCGCACCCGGCGCACCGCCGCGGGCGGGTTGCCCGGCACGCCGAGCGCGGCGGCCACCTCGGCCACGGTGACCTGGGCGTACTCGCGCACCCCGAGCACCAGGTCGAACCGGTTGCCGCGGCGGGCCTGGTCGGTGGCCCAGGCGACGCAGTCGGGCGCGTCGGTGAAGTCCAGCTCGGTCGCGTCGTCGGCCAGCGCGGCGACCGCCGAGCTCGCCGCGAGCGAGGCGCGGTCGGCCAGCAGGTGCGTGCCGATGCCGCGGTCGCGGGCCTGCGACAGCGCGAGCGCCGCCACCGCCGACCCGAGCGCCCCGTGCCCCGCGCCGCCGACGAACAGCAGGGTGGTCATCAGCCTCCCCCTCAGCCTGGTGCCCGTTCGCCTGCTGTCCGTCGAGCGGCCCGATGCCCCCGGGCCGCGGGCGCCACCGGACCGGCCGGGTCCCGGGGCGCCGCGGCCGAGTCTGCGACCGGGGTCGGTGAGAGGTCAACGAAGCCGCGAACCGCGATCACTAGCCCAAGTGAGTGAGAGTTGCCCCCGCAGGTGAGTAATCACTAACGTCCGCACGACCTGGGCCGATCCAGTTGACGTCCGATGCCGCACTCCGACCGGGGGTCACACTGGTGGTGGAACCGGGCCCAGCCCGCGCCCGTCTGCTCGAGGCAGGCGCCGCCCAGCTGCTCGACGACGGGCTCAAGGTACTCGCCCGCGGCCTCAACGTCGCCGAGATCGCCGAACGCGCGGGGGTCAGCCAGAAGACCTTCTTCGCCACCTTCGGCGACAAGGGCCGCTACCTCGAGGAGCTGCTGCTCAGCCTCACCGGCACGCCGCACCGGGCGATGACCGAGCTGGCCCGGGTGGTCGGCGAGTCGATGATCGAGACCAAGGGCGACCCCCGGCAGGCCGTGCGCGCGGTGTGCAGGTGGGACTTCCAGCAGGTCCGGCACGACCCGGTGTCGCTGATGCTGCTGGCCACGCACGTGCTGGCCCGCGACCACCCGGGCGCGATGAAGCGGCTGCGCGGCGTCTACGCGCATTACGACGGGATCGCCACCGACGCCTACCGGCCGCTGCTCGCGCACTGGGGGGTGGCGCTGCGCTCCCCGTTCACGATGGAGATGCTGGCGGTGACCCTCACCGCGCTGATCGAGGGTCTCACCATCCGGCACCGGGTGGACCCGGCCGCGGTGCCCGAGGAGCTCTTCGGCGACGTGGTCGTCGCCCTGCTCGGCGCGCTGCTCGACATCGGGCAGCAGCACGAGCACGTCGACGACGTCATCGCCCCGCTGGCCGACCAGGTCATGCTCGGCTTCACCGCGGCCATGCCCGACGTACTGCCCGCGCACCCGCGCAGCGCGCTGCTCGCCGCCGCCCGCAAGGAGTTCGCCGCGCGCGGCTACTTCGCGACCACCCCGGCGCACATCGCCACCCGGGCCGGGCTCTCCCAGGCGGTGGTCAAGCAGCTGTTCCCGCGCAAGTCGATGATCGTGCTGGACGCGCTGCGCGGCCCGTACGCCGAGCTGCGCTCGATGGTCGGCGACGACATCGCGCTGGGCGTGGAACCGGTCGCCGCGCTGCGCCGCTACCTGACCCGGCTGGCGGCCTTCGCCATCGACCACCGCGAGTTCGTCGAGGCCCTGCTGGTGGTGATGATCCACGACGTGGCGGTCTCGCCGGACACCGCCGAGGACGTCGAGCGCGAGCTCGACCTGCCCGGGCTGGTGGTCCCGGTGATCGAGTCCGGCAGGCGGGCGGGGGTCTTCGCCGCGGACCTCGACCCGCGCGAACTGGCGGCGATGCTCACCCACAACGTGCTGCTGCGCTGCTTCACCCGCCGCGACGACGAGCCCGCCGCGCACGCGGCCGCGGTGGAGGCCGCCATGCTGCACGGCCTGATCGCCCGGTAGCGGGTCCACGGGAGACCGGTACCGACCACGGAAGCGGAGCCACACCGGGCGGTCGGTATGGGTGCCGACGAGAACGCCCGGGTGAGTGGTCGTGGGCGGCTCCGTGCGGGACTCCACGCCGTGAACCCAGCGCTCGCGGTGCGTGCGCGGCGGTGCCGCGGCGACTCCGCCCGTTCTGTCCACTTCGGACTCGTCGAGGTCCGCCCGGCACCCGGTGGACCGCGCCCCGCCCCGGTCAGCGGAGCCCGATAGCGGTCGGTGGTCCCAACAGCGGCATCGGATTGCTCTGCGTGGGTCCGAGGTGGATCACCGGCGTACTTTCCGGTGAGATCGCCGCGCGGCCCTCCGCCGCGCCGCCGGGCTGGGCCATGATGGTCGAGCAAGATCATCTAGTGCCCCCGGCCGGGGATCCCCTTCAGCGACGGACGAGAAGTGAGGGAAGTCCGCATGGCGAAGTACAAGACCTTCTACCAGGTCGGCGGGGTCAACGGGGCCTGGCAGCCCGACGGCCAGCTGGAGCTGACCATCAAGAGCCGTAGCGAGGTCGTCGGCACCGGCGGTCCGGCCACCGGCACCAGCGTCAGCTGGAGCGGCCCGCAGGGCAACGCGAGCATCACCTTCTTCGACAACGGCCGGACCTTCGCGGGCACCGCGGTGTTCCCGAACGAGGGCCCGATCGGCTACCGGGGCGAGCTGGCCTGAGGTCGAGCCGGTCCGCGGGCCCGACCCGCGGACCGGCTCCCTTGTCCCCCGGAAGTGTGGTCGCGTCGGGCTGGCTTCACTACATAGTGGACAGTGGTTGGTCCTACCCGGCGACCATTCCTATGGTCGAGCAATGACACCTCAGGCGGGCAGTGAACGCGGGACGGGTATCTGGCGCGGCGCCAATTGGGTCGCGCGCGCACTGGTGGCCGCGCTGGCGGCGGCCGTCGTGGTCACCGTCGGCGCGGGCTGGTCGGTCCGCCGGTCGATCGAGGACCAGCTGACCGTGCTCCCCGCCGGCCTGCTGGACGGGCTGACCAACCGGCCGCCCGCCGCGCTGGCGGGCCTGGCCGCGACCACCCCGGAGACGGTGCTGCTGATCGGCACCGACCGGCCCGCCGGCACCGACCTGCAGACGGTGGCGGGCGCGTCCGACTCCGTCGTGCTGCTGCACTTCAACGCGACCCGCACCCGGGCCGACACCCTCGCCTTCCCGCGCGACGCGCTGGTCACCACGGCGGGCGGGCAGCGGCCCTTCGCCGACCTGCTCACCACGGGCGGCGTGCCGCTCATCGTCTCCACCGTCGAGTCGCTGACCGGGGTGCGGGTCGACCACATCGCGGTCGGCGACCTGGCCGCGATCGCCGAGCTGACCACCGAGGTCGGCGGCGTCGAGGTGATCAACGAGACCGCCGGCACCGACCCCCTGACCGGCACCTACTACCCGGCGGGACCGATCACCCTGAGCGGCCAGCGCGCGCTCACCTGGGCCCGCTGGATCCACGACCTGCCGCGCGGCGACCTGGACCGGATCGAGCACCAGCACCAGCTGCTGGAGGCGCTCAAGGTCAAGATCACCAGCGGCAGCGTCACCCGCGACCCGGTCAAGCTCAAGCGGCTCGCGACGGCGTTCGCCCGGCACCTGGCGGTGAGCCAGTCGCTGACCCTGGAGGCGATCTCGTCGCTGTTCACCGACCTGGGCAACGTGCCCAAGGAGAACCTGCACTTCTACACCGCGCCGGTCACCGGGGCGAACGTGCTCGACGAGCCGCTGCTCAAGAACGCGGGCACCGCGCTCAACGAGGACAAGGCCGTGCCGCTACCCGTCACCATCGGCTGAGCCCGCTCACCTGGTCGGCACGCGGTCACGGCGGTAGGCGAGGTCCCAGACCAGCTCGACCGGGCCGCGGGTGTGCCGACGCAGCCACCAGGTCGCGGCCACCAGCACCGTCGCCGAGACCACGAGGTGGCAGCCGACCGTCCACAGCAGACCGAGGTGGCCGAGTCGGCCGGTGAGGCCGAGTCCCCAGTCGTAGCAGAGGAACGCGGCCAGCAGGTTCTGCGCGACGTAGCAGGAAAGAGCACACCGTCCGACCGCGGTGACCGCACGGCGCAGCAGCCCGGGCGCACCCATCCGGTGAACCAGGGCGGTAACAGCACCGAGCAGGCCGAAGGCGACCACCGGCGCGGCGAGGTAGCGGTCGACCAGCGCCCACTGGGGACCGGCGTACGCGGTCAGCGCGTTGATCGGGATCCCCACCCCCAACCCCCAGGTGATCAGCCGTCGGCGAACGATCGCGCCACGGGCCGACCGCTCGAACGCTCCCGCCCGCAGGAGAGCGGCGCCCGCGAGGAAGAGCGCCGTGCTCAGCGGCAGGACGAAGATCGCCTCGGCGCGGAACGCGGCGGCGTGCTCAAGGCGCGTCTGGACCTGACCGAGCCAACTCGAGGTGTCCGCGGGCAAGGTGACCGAGGCGTCCCCGTTGGCCAGGGCAGCCGTCACCAATCCGACGAAGACCACGTGCAGCGCACCCGCGCCGATCATCCACCACCGCGCGGACACCCGGCCCACCAAGAACGCCACTGGGACCGCGACGACGGCGTAGTACATGAGCACGTCGAACTCGAACACCAGGACGTAGTGCAGCGCGCCCTCGACGAACAACAGCGCCGCCCGCAACGGGTAGCGCCCCGGCCAGCGCGCGCCGCGCCGCCGCGCCGAGGCCTCCTGCAGCGCCAGGCCGACGCCGAACAGGATCGAGAGCAGCGCGAGGAACTTGCCGTTGCTCAGGGTCCGCAACCCGGTCTCGACCGGGTCGCCCGCGCCGAGCGCCGCGCGGGTGGTGAAGATCCAGACGTTGGTGCCGAACGTGCCCAGGATCGCGATCCCGCGCAGCACGTCCAGGGCCGTGATACGGCCATCCCCCATGACTTCCCCCTTGTCGTGGCCTGCCCGCGACGCTAGGCGGGCCACGACGACGGCGCGTCCGTCGTCCGACGGAGCACGGGGTCACCCTTAAGTCAGGGAGTCACCCTCGAGTCAGGCGGAACGCGACCTCGGGCTCGGCGAAGTGCGCCGCGACGGCGGCGTCGGTCACCTCGGCGAGGGTCGCGGGCGACCACCGCGGGTCGCGGTCCTTGTCGATCACCTGGGCGCGGATGCCCTCCACCAGGTCGTGGTCGCGCAGGCAGGCGGCGGACACCCGGTACTCCTGGACCAGCACCGACTCGACGTCCGGCAGCTCGCGCGCCCGGCGCAGGGCGGCCAGGGTGACCTTGAGCGCGATCGGCGACTTGGCCTCGATCTCCTTGGCGACCGCGACCTGACCGTGGGCAGCCAGCCGGTCGAGAATCTCCTCGACGGTGTCGACGGCGAAACAGACATCGATCCACCCAGCCTGCTCGGCCAACCGGGAGGGCGGCGGGGTGACCGCGTACCCGACGAGGTCGAGGCTGCCCGACTCCAGGTGGGCGAGCAGCTCGGGAAGGCGGTCGCTGGTGACGAGGTGGTCGGCGAGGCCGCAGTGCACGGCGTCGGCGCCGGAGATGGTCGAGGCGGTCAGGGCGACGTAGGTGCCCAGCTCGCCGGGCGCGCGGGAGAGCAGGTAGGTCCCGCCGACGTCGGGGGCCAGGCCGATGCCGACCTCGGGCATCGCCAACCGGGTGCGCTCGGTGACCACGCGGACGGATCCGTGCGCGGAGACGCCGACGCCGCCGCCCATCACGATGCCGTCCATGATCGCCGCGTAGGGCTTGGGGTAGCGGGCGATCCGGGCGTTCATCCGGTACTCGTCGGCCCAGAACGCCAGCGCGGCCGAGCCACCCGCCAGGGCGGCGGCGTGGACCTCGCGGATGTCACCGCCGGCGCACAGCCCGCGCTCCCCCGCGCCGTCGACGACCACCGCGTGGACCCCGTCGTCAGCCGCCCAGGCGGCCAGGGCCGCGTCGACCTCGACGACCATGGCGTGGGTCAGGGCGTTGATCGCCCTGGGCCGGTTGAGCGTGATCCGACCAACGCCGTTGACCACCCGGGCAAGCACCTCGACCATCAGTTACTCTCCGCAACTTTCCCGCCGACAAATTGCCCCTGGTCCCGCCAGCTCAACACACCCTATGGTGGGACAACGAGTTAGGTGAGCCTAAGTTGACTACGGCAGGTAACGATGACGACACTGGACTCCCCCCAGCACCCGGCGGGCTTCGCCGCTGAGCTGCGCGGCGCCACCCGGGCCGAGCACGAACACGCCGAGCGGTCGGTGTTCGTGTCCGCCCTGCTCGACGGGCAGCTGCCCCGGGAGTCCTACGCGGCGCTGCTCGGCCAGAGCCTGCTGTTCTACACCGTCCTGGAGGAGGCCGCCGAGACCTGGCGGCCCGACCCGGTCGCGGGCCGGTTCGTGCTCGACGCGCTGCACCGGCGCGACGTGCTGGCGGCCGACCTGGCCTGGCTGCTCGGCCCGGACTGGCGCGCGTCGGTGCACCCGCTGGCCGCGACGCGGGCCTACGTCGAGCGCCTGCGCGAGGTCTGCTTCACCTCCCGCAGCGCTTTCGTGGCGCACCACTACACGCGCTACCTCGGCGACCTCTCCGGCGGCCAGATCATCCGCCGCAGGCTGCACGACGCCTACGGCCTCGACACCGACGGCGTCCGGTTCTACACCTTCGACGGGATCCCCAAGGCCAAGCCGTTCCGGGACATCTACCGCGAGCTGCTGGACGGGTCGCCGTGGACCGAGGGCGAGCGGGAGAACCTGGTCGCCGAGGCGAACGTCGCGTTCCGGCTCAACCGCGCCGTCTTCGACGACTTGGCGGTCGCGGCGGGACTCTGAGCGCGGGTTTGCAAGGGGCACCCGCGTCACCGCAGGGCGGTGGCCGCCACCGCGGTGACCGCGTCGGCGAGGGCGGACAGCGAGGGCGAGTCGAGCTTCCACTGCTGCCAGTACAGCGGCACGTCGATCGGGCGCTCGGCGTCGAGGTCGACCAGCCGCCCCGCCCGCAGGTGGGCCGCGGCCTGCGCCTGCGGAACCATCCCCCACCCGAGTCCCGCCACCACCGCGTCGAGGAATCCCTCCGACGACGGGATGTGGTGCCGGTGCCTGCTCGGCGGCGCGTCCGGGGCGTGCGCGCGGGTGAAGCGGTCCTGCAGGTCGTCCCTGCGGTCGAACACCACCACTGGTGCGGTGGGGAGGGAAGCGTGCAGCGGACCGGAAAGCCACTCGGCGGCGAACGCGGGCGTCGCGACAGGTCGGTAGCGCATGTTGCCCAGGGCTCGCACGGAGCACCCGGTGACCGGCTCCGCCAGCGAGGTCACCGCGGCCATCACCAGGCCGTCGCGCAGCAGGGTGGCGGTGTGATCCTGGTCCTCGCGGCGCAGCTCGAAGCAGGTCCGCAGGCGCGCGGGCACCTCGACCAGCGCGGGCAGGAACCAGGTGGCCAGCGAGTCGGCGTTGACCGCGACGGCGAGCCGCACGGGCTCGCCGGTGTCGGTCAGGCCGAGCTCGGCCCGGGTGTCGCGTTCGAGATGGGCCAGTTGGCGAGCGAAGCGGACCACCAGCACACCGGACTCGGTCAGCCGCACCGGTTTGGTGCGCGTCAGCAGCACCCGGCCGGTCCGCTGCTCCAGCGCCTTCACCCGCTGGCTCACCGCCGACGGGGTCACGTGCAGGGCGGTCGCGGCGGCGTCGAACGTGCCCTCGTCGACCACGGCCAGCAGGGTGCGGACGTGGTCCAGCGGCAGGTCGGTGATCACGATTCCTAATGATACGTAAGAATCTTTAGCTGTACTCACGGGACGGTCGTTCCTAGGGTCGGACCGTGCTCCTCACCGCGCTCGCCGGCTTCGGCACCGGTCTCTCGCTCATCGTCGCCATCGGCGCGCAGAACGCGTTCGTGCTCCGCCAGGGGATCCGCAGGCACGCGGTGGCCGCGGTGGTGGCGATCTGCGCGGGCTCCGACGCCGTCCTCATCGCACTGGGGGTGGGCGGCGTCGGGTCCGTGGTGCGGGCGTGGCCGCGCGCGCTGACCGCCGTCGCGCTGGTCGGCGGCGCGTTCCTGATCGGCTACGGGATCCTCGCCGCCCGCCGGGCGCTGCGGCCCGCGACCATGCCGCTCGACGGGCCGACCACCGGCTCCCCGCGCCGCGCGGTGCTGCAGGCGCTGGCGATGACCTGGCTCAACCCGCACGTCTACCTCGACACGCTGCTGTTGCTGGGCACCATCGCCGCCGCCCGGGGCGAGGCCCGCTGGGCCTTCGGCTTGGGTGCCGCGCTGGCCAGCCTGTGCTGGTTCACCGCGCTCGGCTTCGGCGCCCGACTGCTCAGCGGGTTCTTCCGCCGCCCGGGGTCCTGGCGGGTGCTCGACGCGCTGGTGGCCGCGACCATGGTCACCATCGGCGTCGGGCTGATCGCGGGCGCCTGAGCACGGGCGAGTCGCCGCGGTCGGAGCCGCACCGACCGACCGGGCCTGACCATCCACTGTGGATGGTCAGGCCCGGTCCGACTACCTGGCCCCGACCAGGTGCGCCACCTCGCGCGCCAACGTGCCCGGGTCGTTGAAGTAGGCCGTGTGGCCCACGCCGGTCCAGGTCAGCAGCTCCGAGCCCCGGATCTGCCTGGCCAGACCGACCGCCCACTCGTGCGGGGTGGACGGGTCGTGCTCGCCACCGACCACCAGGACGTTGGGCACGCCACGCACCGGCGTGGGCCCCCACGGGTTGGCCGGACGCACCGGCCACCCCGCGCATCCCGCCTGACCGTCCCACGCCTCGACGTACCCGCGCGTCACCGGCGCCACCCGCAGGATCGTCTGCTTGCGGGCGATCAGGTCGGCGGCCCCCCTGACGTCACTGGGGAAGTCGTGGCACCCGATGGTCCGGTACGTCCCGAGCCCACCTTCCCCCGACACCAGGGTCGAAGCGTCCGGGCTGGTCGCCATGGCGTCGCGCAACGCCTCGGCGAGCAGGGGCCACTGGCTGGTCAGGTAGAGCAGGGAGTACATGCCGAACCCGATCTGCTCGGCGTTGACCCCCTCCGGGAACCCTTGCGCGGGAATGGTTTCCCGATCGGCCCGGTCCAGCAGCGCCCGGTACTCGGCAACCACGTCACGCCCGTGCAACGCGCACTCGGCGGTGTCCGCGCACCACTGGGAGAATCGGGCGAACACGTCCTCGGTCACCCGCGCCTCGTCCAGCGCCATCCGCTCACTACCGACGGTGTGGTCCACCGCCCCGTCGAAGACCGCCGCCCGCACCCGGTTCGGGAACAGCTGGGCATAGGTCGCCCCGAGCAGCGTGCCGTAGGACAACCCCAGCCAACTGACCTTGTCCGCGCGCAACGCCACCCGCACGGCCTCGAAGTCCCGCGCCGCACTGACCGTGTCCACATGATCGATCAACGGCCCGGTCGCCTGCCGACAGGCGTCCCCGACCTCCCGGTTGTAGGCCACCAACCGCCGGTACTGCGCCTGCGTGTCGGGGTACTGGGTAACCCGCAGGTCGGTGGGCGACTTCGGGCAGGCGATCGCCGGACGACTCTCCCCCACCCCACGCGGGTCCACCCCGACGATGTCGAACCGATCCCGCAACTCCGCCGGGAACAACTCCGCCGCGAGATCCCGCACCAACGGCACGGCGGGCCCACCCGGGCCACCGGGATTGAAGTACAGCACCCCGATCCGCCGAGCCGGATCAGCGGCCTTGAGCCGCGCCACCGCCACCGTGATCCGCGCACCACCGGGACGCGACCAGTCCAGCGGCACCCCGATGTCGGTGCACTGCGCACCGCGCTCCCCACACGCGCGCCACCCAACCTCAACCGGTTTCGCCTGCGCGACAGCGGGTGCGACCCCGGCAACCACCCCCACCACCACAACGGCCGACACCAGCACTCGTCTCATGGTCCTCCTCACGTCGTCCACTTGGGAAGATCATGGTGTGGGCCCGCCACGACGGACATCGGTCCCGGGGATGACCGCGGGCTCATCCCACCGACGCAGGACCACGGTCCACTTCCCTTGACGACCAAGGGAAAACCCTGACCCACCCCCCGACCAGCCCCCAACGCCACCACCGCAGCGGAGAAGCCGACTCCGCTGGCAAGCAACAGAATCCCCACCCCACCAGACCGCAGCGGCAGGCCGACCCCGCTGGTATGCAACAGGATTTCCACCCCGCTGGAACGCAAGTCCCGCTACGGATGCTCGATCTGGTGGACTCGCTTCGTGTGGGGGGAGAGCACCGCTAAACTTGCCGGTGGTGGGGAATGCCCTTCACCCGCCCTTTTTTCACCACCGCGGTGCTCTAGGGGCCCCATACGAAGTGAGTTCACTAGATCGAGCCCCGCTTGTAACCTGGGCAACGAAGACGGCTACACCGAGGTGAGACCGAGCCTACACTCAAGCCCCGGACGCCGAAAAACTCCAACCAGAAACGGTTTCACCGCTCCACACCCGATACCCGGACAGCAATAAACCATCACCATTCACATTCCCATTCGCAGGAATCGGACAACCGTCTCATTTGTCCGCCCCGCCGGCGTAACGTCCTCCGCACGGTCGAACTGGAGGGTGACCCCATGAGTGCACCGATCATCCCCACCGCCCGCGGGAAACTACCGCTGCTCGGCCACGCGCTCCCCCTGCTCCGCAAGCCGGTGGCGTTCCTGAACTCGCTGCCCGCCCAGGGCGACCTGGTGCGGGTCAAGATCGGCCCGGTGGACGCCGTCATGGTCTGCGACGCCGAGCTGGCCAACGAGGTGTTCCGCGACGACCGCACCTACGACAAGGGCGGCGTGTTCGTCGACCGCGCCCGCGAAGTGGTGCACGACAACCTGTCCACCTGCCCGCACAGCATGCACCGCCGACAACGCAGGCTGTTGCAGCCCGCGTTCCACAACGCGCGGATGCCCGCCTACGCCGAGGTCATGGCGACCCAGATCGAGCGGGCGCTGGCGGGCTGGCGGGATGGGCAGGTGCTCGACGTGCCCCGCGAGATGTCGGTGCTGACGGTGAACGTCCTCAACGCCACCATGTTCTCCGACACGCTGTCCGAGCGGGCCGTGCGGGAGTCCTACGACGACGCCGAGGTCCTGGTGTCCGGCATCCTCAAGCGGATGGTGATGCCGGAGACCATCGCCCGGCTGCCACTGTTCGGCAACCGGGCTTTCCATCAAGCCGCCGCACGGCTGCGGCGCACGGTGAGCGAGCTCATCGAACAGCGCCGAGTCACCGGCGCCGACCACGGCGACCTGCTGTCCGCGCTGTTCCTCGCCCGCGACCCGGAGAACCCCGAGGAGGGCCTGACCGCCGACGAGATCGTCGATCAGGTGCTCACCTTCCACCTGGCGGGCAGCGAAACCACGGCGATGGCACTGAGCTGGGCCCTGCACCTGGTCGCCGCGCATCCGGAGGTCGAGCGCAGGCTGCACGCCGAGGTAGACACCGTCCTCAATGGACGAACAGCGAGCCACGCCGACCTGCCCCGGCTCGACCTGACCGCCCGGGTGATCACCGAGTCGCTCCGGGTCTGGACCCCGGGTTGGCTGTTCACCAGACTGGTCAGCACCGACACCGAACTGGGCGGGCACCAACTGGCAGCGGGCACGACCGTCGCCTACAGCCCATACCTGATCCACCACCGACCGGACCTCTATCCCGACCCGGAGCGCTTCGACCCCGACCGCTGGGACACCTCAACCGGCACCACTCCCCCGCGCACGGCCTTCATCCCGTTCGCCGCAGGCGCCCGCAAGTGCATCGGCGACAAGTTCAGCCTCACCGAAGCCACCCTGGCCCTGGCCACCATCGCCGGCCGCTGGCGGTTGGAACACGCCTCCGCACGGCAAGTGCGGCCGGCACTGTCGTTCGTACTCCGGCCACACAAGCTGCGGATGCGCGCGATCCGGCGGCAGGCGGGTGAGCGGGCCGTCAGCTGAGGGTCAGCGGGGCATCAGGGCCTGGTGTCAAGCTTGTTCCAGCAAGGCAAGCGGGACCGGAAAGACAGCGAGACAGCAAGACAACGGGAGAGGTGCCCGGAGCGGCTCATCGGGTTCCTGTTCTACCAGGAAGGGCCTCGGCCCACGCAGGTTCGAATCCTGCCCTCTCCGCTCAAAAGCGCACCACCAAGGCCGCTGGCAATCCCCGGTCTTGGTCTTCAATCCCTCAATCCCTCAATCTTTCAATCCCTCAGTCTTGAAATGCCGCGCCCGCTGGGGCGCAACACCCGCTACGCCAGTGCTCGATTGGGTGGACTGCCTTCGTGTGGGGGGAGAGCACCGCTAAACTTGCCGTGTGTGGGGATGCCCTTCACCCCACGCTTTTTCCCCACCGCGGTGCTCTAGGGGCCCCGCGCGAAGGTAGTCCAGCCAATCGAGCCCCGCTCTTACTCGGGCAGCTCGGACGGTGTGCCGCACACCGACCTACGGTCGACCTGCATGGTGGCTCATCGCTGGGGCTGCCCGAGGAAAAGATGAGGGGCTCGATCTAGTGAACTCGCTTCGTGCGGGGCCCCTAGAGCACCGCGGTGGAGAGAAAAGGGCAGGGTAAGGGCATCCCCACCCACGGCAAGTTTAGCGGCACTCTCCCCCCACACGAAGCGAGTCCACTAGATCGAGCATCCGTAGCGGGCGTTGCTTTCCAGCGGGGTCGGCCTCATCGCTGCGGTTTGCTTGGGGGGACGGAACCCTGTCGCGTGCGGGCAGGGTCGGCCTATCCGCTGCGGTTTAGTGGGGGACGGGCTTCTCTTGGGTGCTGGTGGGGTCGGCCTATCCGCTGCGGTGCCAACGGGGGCGGGATGCCGCTGCGGTTTGGCGGGGGCCGGACCTGTTGCTTTCCAGTGGGGTCGGGAGTCGCTTCTGCTTCGGTTTTGTGGTGTCAGCCCAGGTGTGAGATGTCGTTGACCAAGCGCACTGAGGCGTTGCCGTCTGGGTAGAACTCGACGATCGAGAGGGAGGCCAGGTCCAGGTGGAGTCGGAACAGCAGTGACGGGCCGACGTCCAGGCCCATCCTCAGCAGTGACTTGATCGGTGTGACGTGGCTGACCACGATCAGTGTGCGGCCGCCGAAGCGGGTGATCAGTTCGTCGCGGGCGCGGCGGACTCGGCGGTGTACTGCGTCGAAGCTCTCGCCGCCGGGGGCGGGTACTGAGGTGTCGGAGAGCCATTTGCCGTGTAGCTCTGGGTCGCGTTCGGCGGTCTCGGTGAAGGTCATGCCCTCCCACTGGCCGAAGTCGGTCTCGATCAGACCGTCGTGCGTCTCGACCTGTCCGCCGACTACCTGGGCCACCGCGGTCGCGGTCTGCCTGGTGCGGCCGAGCGGTGAGGCGATGATCGGGGTCTGGGCGTCGATCCCGTCCAGCTTGGCGATCCGTGCGGCCGCTGCGGCGGCTTGGCCCTCGCCCACCTCGGTCAGGGGGACGTCGCCGCGGCCGGAGTAGCGCTTGGCCACCGACATCTCGGTCTGCCCGTGTCGCAACAACAGGATCTTGGTCGGTGTGCCCTGGGCGCCGGACCAGCCCGCGGGCGAGGACCGGCGGGGCTCGGGGTCGGCGCACTGGGTGGGGCGGGTCTGCCTGCTCGGCTGGTCGGGCTGGGGCTGCTGGACCTGTTGTGCCTTGGCGCTGTCCTGGGCGTCCATCGCCTCGTTGGCCAGCCGGTCGGCGTGCCGGTTGCGCTCACGCGGGATCCACGTGTACGAGACGAACGCGAAGCCCGCGGCGATGGCGCGGGCCTCGTCGGCCAACGGCCGCATCGACGGGTGCTTGACCTGCCAGCGGCCGGACATCTGCTCCACCACCAGCTTGGAGTCCATCCGCGCCTCGACGGTGTCGGCGCCCAGTTCGGCGGCGGCGCGCAGGCCCGCGATCAGGCCTCGGTACTCGGCCACGTTGTTCGTCGCCACGCCGATGCCCTCGGCCCGCTCGGCGAGCACCGCGCCGGTCTCCGCGGCCAGGACCACCGCGCCGTAGCCCGCGGGCCCGGGGTTGCCCCGGGACCCGCCGTCGGCCTCGACCAGCACCCTCACAGGCCGGACTCCGGGGTGCGCACCAGGATCGTGCCGCACTCCTGGCACTCCAGGACCTCGTCGGCGGGGGCCTCGCGGATGCGTGAGATCTCCCGGGTGTCGATCTCGATCCGGCAGGCGCCGCACCGGCGCGAGCGCAGCAGGGCCGCCCCGATGCCCTTGACGGCCCGCCTGCGCTCGTAGAAGGCGAGCAGGTCCGCCGGGAGCCCGGGGACGATCTTGGCCCGGGTGCCGCCGCCGCGGGCGTCCTGGGTGTCGAGGTCGGCCAGGTTCTCGTCGCGGCGGTGCGTGGCGTCGGCCAGCGCGGCCTCGGCCTTGGCCAGCTCCACCCCGGTGTGCTGGGCGTCGCCCTGGACCGCCTCGCGGCGCTCCATCAGCTCCAGCAGGTCGTCCTCGAGCACCGACTGGCGGCGGCGCAGGGTGGCCAGCTCGTGCTCGACGTCGGTGAGCTGCTTGGCGTTCAGCGTTCCCCCGGCCAGCAGCCCGCGGTCGCGGTCCTCGCGGGCGCGGACCGCGTCGATCTCCTTCTCCTGCCGGGCGGCCTCGCGGTCGAGGTCGTCGAGCTGGGTGCGCACGGCCACGACCGCGTCGCGCCTGGCCCGCACGTCCTTCTCGGCGGCGGTGATCTCGGCCAGCTCCGGCATGCTGGTGCGGCGGTGGCGCACGCGGTCGAGGTCGGCGTCGACCTCGGCGAGCTCGAGCAGTCGGCGCTGGACGGCGGGATCGGCTTTCACCCGGTGAACCTCCCGGTTCGGGTCGGCGCCCCGGCGGACTGGGCGGTCCAGGGATCGGTGCGGCGGGCGGACACGTCGACGGTGACCGTACCGCCGATGGCCGCGCGTAGGATCTCCGCCGCCTGCCCGCACCACGGCCACTCGCTGGCCCAGTGCGCCAGGTCGACCAGCGCGGGGGCGCCGGGGGTGGCCAGGTGCTCGGCGGCGGGGTGGTGACGGAGGTCCGCGGTGACGTAAGCGTCGACACCGGCGGCGGTAGCGGTGGCGAGGTAAGAGTCACCCGCACCACCGGACACCGCTACCCGCCGGATCTTGCGGTTGGCGTCACCCGCGGCCCTTACCCCGCCCTCGGTGGCGGGGAGCGCGCGAGCGACGCGCTCGACGAACACGGCGAAGGGCTCGGCCTCGGGCAGCTCGCCGATCCGGCCGATACCCGTGCGGCCGTCCGGGTTCGGGTTGAGCGGGCCGGTGACGGTGAGCCCGATGGCCGCGGCCAGCGCGTCGGACACCCCCGGGTCAGCCGAGTCGGCGTTGGTGTGCGCGCAGAACAGCGCGATCCCGCCGCGGATCATGCGGTGCACCAGCGATCCCTTGGTGGTGTCGGCGGGCACCCCGTGCACCCCCTTGAGCAGCAGCGGGTGGTGGGCGACGACCAGCTGGGCACCGAGCTCGACCGCTTCGTCCACTGTGGACTCGACGGGGTCGACGCAGACCAGCACCCTGGTGATCTCCTCGGCCGGGTCACCGCAGACCAGCCCCACCGCGTCCCAGCTCTCGGCCAGGGCGGGCGGGTAGGCGGCCTCGAGCACGGCCACCGCGTCGGCGACGGTTGTCACGGGTGGACCTCCAGGGCGAGTGCGGCCAGCAGCGGGGCGCACTCCTCGGGTGAGCGGACGGCGATGCGGATGTGGTTCGGTCCGAGACCGGGGAACGTGTCACCGCGGCGCACGGCGATCCCCTTGTCCCGCAGGGCTTGCCGCAGGCCGGGACCGTCCTCGACCTCGATGAGCAGGAAGGGTGCGCGCGGGTCACCCAGCACAAGGGGTCCGAGCGCGGCTTGCAGCACCCGCCGGTGGTCGCGCGCCTCCACGGCGGCCAGCTCGGCCTCGGCGAGCGCGGGGGGCTCGCAACAGGCGACGACGGCCTCCAGGGCGAGCGTGCCGACCGGCCATTGTGGACGGTGGCAGGCGAGCCGGGCCAGCAGGTCGGGGTGGCCGATGGCGTAGCCGGCGCGCAGGCCGGGCAGCGCCCAGGTCTTGGTGAGGCTGCGGAAGACCAGCAGGTTGGGGTTCCGGTCGGCGGCGAGCGACTCGGGCTCACCGGGGATGGCGTCCATGAACGCCTCGTCGACCAGCACGGTGGCGCGCTCGGCCAGTTCCCGGATGGCGTCGGCGGGGTGCAGCGTGGAGGTGGGGTTCGTGGGGTTGCCCAGGACGACGAGATCGGCCTCGGGGGGCACGTCGGCGGGGTGCAGGGCGAAGTCGTCGTCCGGGCTGAGCAGGACGCGGCGCACGGGCACCCGGGCGGTGCGCAGGGCGACCTCGGGCTCGGTGAACGAGGGGTGCACCAGGGCGGCCTGGGTGGGCGCGAGGGCGGGCAGCAACGCGAACCCCTCGGCGGACCCGTTGAGGATCAGGACCTCGTCGGGCTCCCGCCCGTGCCGCGCCGCCACGGCCTCCCGGGCCCGGCGGTCGTCGGCGGCGGCCGGGTAGCTGCCGAGCCGGTCGAGCGCCTCGGCCAACCGGCGCCGCAACCACGTGGGCGGCCGCCCACCCCGCACGTTGACCGCGAAGTCGATCAACCCGGGCGCGGCGTCGACATCACCGTGGTGCCGGAGCAGGTCGTCGCTGGTCATCGCCAGGATTCTAGGCACCGCCGCCCGCCCGCCACGACCGACCTCGGCCGCGACGACACCCCGCGGTCCGGCTACCGCGTCCCCGGGGGCGGGCTGTCGAACCGACGCACGCGCTCAGTCGTCGAGTTCGGCCAGCGCGCCCAGGCCGTTGGCGCGCAGCCACCGCCCGGCCCGCCTGCGGGCCAGCTCGTCCCCGGAGCTGCACAGCACGATGTGCTGCTCCACCGCCACCGAGATCCGGTCGATGGCGGTCTGGCGCTGGTCGGCGGGGAGCCGCCACACCGACTCCGCCACCCACCACGGCTCGTGGTCCACACCCCGCTCCTTACCCTTGACCGCGTGCACATCTGCTTCGTCTGCACCGGCAACATCTGCCGGTCGCCCATGGCCGCGCTCGTCTTCGGCGAGCACCTGCGCCGGGCGGGCCTGGCCGACCGGGTCCGGGTGACCAGCGCCGGGGTCGACGGCTGGCACGTCGGTGACCCGGCTGACCCGCGGACCGCGCGGGAGCTCGCCCGCGCCGGGTACCCGACCACCCACGTGGCCGCCCTACTCGATGACGACCACCTGTCCGCCGACCTGCTCGTCGCGATGGACGAGGGGCACGTTCGCGCATTGCGGTCCCGAGTGCCAGACCCCGAACGCGTGACGTTGTTCCGCCTTTTCGACCCGGCCGCGGGCCCGGACCTGGACGTGCCGGACCCCTACTACGGTGGCGCCGCCGGGTTCGCCGAGGTCATGGCCATGATCGAGGCCGCGAGCCCGGGTCTGCTGGCCTGGGTGCGGACCCACGCAGCGTGACCGGCGGCGCCGAACTGGCGGTGGCCGAGTTGCTCGGCGTGCGGCCGGTCGGGTCGCACGCGCTCAAGGGGCACGTGTTCGAGGTCGAGACCGACGACGGCGACCTGCTGGTGGCCAAGCACGACCCGCGGCAGGACGCGGTCGCCGCCGAGGTCGCGGGCCTGGAGTGGCTGGCCGAGCCGGGCGCGGTCGCGGTGCCGCAGGTGCGCGCGCACGACCACGAGTGGCTGGTCATGGAGCAGGTCGAGCCCGCGGACCCCACCGCGGTAGCCGCCGCGGACCTCGGCCGTGGCCTCGCGGACCTGCACGGGGCGGGCGCGGACGCGTTCGGGGCGGCGCCGGGACCGGAGCGGGCGTGGATCGGGCTGGCGCCGATGCGCAACGTGCCCGCGCCGCGCTGGCCCGCCTGGTACGCCGCCGACCGGGTCGAGCCGTACCTGCGCCGGGCGGTCGACCTCGGTCTGCTCGACCGGGACGCCGCGGCCCCGGTGTACGCGGTGTGCGAGCGGATCGAGGACCTCGCCGGTCCGCCCGAGCCGCCCGCGCGGCTGCACGGTGACCTGCACAGCGGCAACGTCTTGTGGCAACGCGACCGGGCGTGGCTGATCGACCCCGCCGCGCACGGTGGTCACCGTGAGACAGACCTGGCGATGCTCGCCCTCTTCGGCTGCCCACAGCTCGACACCATCCTCTCCGCGTACGACGAACACGCCCCTCTTGCGGACGGGTGGGAGTCGCGTGTGCCGCTGCACCAACTGTTTCCGCTCTTGGTGCACGTGGTCCTCTTCGGCACCGGCTACGCGCGGCAAACAGTGTCGGCGGCCCGGGCGGCGCTGCGCGGGTGAGCCTGGCTTACCGTTGGGGTGTGCGGTTGAAACTGCTGCTCCGGCCCGGCTGGCTGCTGTCGGCGCTCGTCACGGTCGCCTTCGCCGTGACGTGCTTCACGCTGCTCGCGCCCTGGCAGTTCGACCGGCACACGGAGCGGGACGCGACCAACGCCGCGGTGCAGGCATCCTTCGACGCTCCGCCCGCGCCGCTCGGATCGGTGCCCGGGGACGAGTGGCGGAGAGTCACGCTCAAGGGCTCTTACCTCCCCGAGGCGGAAGCGCTAGCGCGGTTGCGCACGGTGCAAGGCGCGGCGGCGTTCGAGGTGCTCACACCATTTCGCCTTACCGACGGCTCGGTAGTGCTAGTCGACCGCGGGTTCGTACGTCCCGGCGAGGGTGTGCGAGTGCCCTCTTACGCCGCGCCGCCCTCTGGGCAGGTGGAACTCCTCGCGCGGGTCCGATTCGGCGAGTCGACACAGCGGGCCGCGTTCAACGAGGACGGCCGACGGCAGGTCTATGCGGTCGACCCAGCCGTAGTCGGCCAGGCCGCGAACTTGAGCATCCGTCCGGGCTACCTGCAGTTGGAGGTAGGAGCACCGGGTGTGCTCGGCGCGCTACCGCTACCGCAACTGGAAGCTGGACCGTTCTTGTCCTACGCGCTGCAGTGGATCGCGTTCGGCACGATGGCACTGCTCGCGCTCTTCTACTTCACCTGGCGCGAGATCAAGCCCGGCGGCTCCCTGGCGGAGACCCGATCGCGCCGCCAGTCCGTCTCGGAGATCTTGGCCGAAGACGAGGAACGCGAACGCGCGGAACTCAGCGGCGGCTGAACAAGGCCACCACGGCAGCGACAAATGCCGTAAGAGCACCGACCACGCGAGACAGCTCTACCGCGCGCGTCACGTGACCCGCGTCGGGCATCCGACCGTCACCCAGCACCGGGCGGTCCTCGACGCCGTAGGAATAGGCCGTCCGCCCGCCTAGCCGGACCTCCAGCGCCCCCGCGAACGCCGCCTCGACCCTGCCCGCGTTGGGGCTCGGGTGCGCCGAGGCGTCCCGCTGCCACGCCACCCATGCGCTGCGCCGGTTGCCGCCCACGACCGGGGCGCCAACGACCGTCAACCCCGCCGCTACTCGCGCGGGGACCAGGTTGACCACGTCGTCCAGCCGCGCCGACGCCCACCCGAAGCGCAGATAGCGGGGGGACCGGTGGCCCACCATCGCGTCCAGTGTGTTCACCGCGCGGTAGCCCAAGAGGCCGGGGACACCGAAGACAGCGCCCCACAGCAACGGCGCCACCACCGCGTCCGAGGTGTTCTCCGCCACCGACTCGACCGTCGCCCTGGCCATCGCCGGGCCGTCGAGCACCTCGGGGTCGCGGCCGCACAGGTGCGGGATCCGGGTCCGGGCGGCCTCGATCTCGCCCGCGTCCAGGTGCTTGCCGATCAACGCGCCCTCAGCCGCCAGCGACCGCCCGCCGAGCACGACCCAGGTGGCGACGGCCGTCGCGGCGGTCCGGACCAACGGGTTGCGCGCGCGCTCCGCGAGCACGCCCACGCCGACCGCGCCGCCGGTGAGCAGCGCCGTGTACACCGCGCCCGCCACCCGGTTGTCGCGGTAGGCGAGCTTCTCCAAACGCTGCGCGACCTGGCCGAACCCGGCGACCGGGTGACCGCGGCGGGGATCCCCGTAGACCGCGTCGGCGGCGACCCCCAACAGCAGTCCCAACGCGCGTGCGGCGGCCACCGGGCCCTCCTCCTGAGCTTTCCCCCTGGTGGGGGAACCGTATCGCGGGCGGGCGGCCGGGGTGCGCGGGTGTCGGCGGCTCGGGCTATCGTGGCCCGCCGTGGAGGACGAGCAGGGGCGCGACGTGGGCAGGCTCCAGCTCTACGCCTACCTGCAGCCGCGGGAGCACCACCACACCTACCTCGCGATCATGCGGCTGTTCACCTCGACGCTGCTGGCCGACCTGTCCGCGGGCGAGGTGTCCAGCGCGCTGGCCGCCGCCGAGCGCGACGGGCGCGTCGACATCGGCGAGTCGCACATCGACGTGGTGATCCCCCGGCTGCGGCAGCTGGTGGAGTGGGGCAACCTGGTGCACGGCCGCCGGGAGACGATCGCGGCGAGCATCGCGGAGTTCCAGCAGGGCTCGATGCGCTACCAGGTCAGCAAGCTCGCGGTCCGCGTCCAGCGCGACGTCGACGAGCTGCTGCGGGTGCCCGAGGGCGCCCGGGAGGTCTCCCGCGAGCTGCTCCCGGCGATCGAGCGCGGGGTCAGCGAGCTGGGCGAGGCGCTGGCCGTGGCGCTGTCGCGGTCCCAGCGCGACCCGGGGTCGCTGCCCGCCCGCCGGGCCCGCGAGCAGTTGGCCGAGCGGGTCACCACGCTGTTCCTGCAGCACGCCGAGCTCGCCGTGACGGTGCGCGACTTCTACGCCTACCTCGGCCAGATCCTCACCCGGCACCACCTGGCGCCCGAGGAGATCGCGGGCTTCCGCGACCTGCTGGTCGAGTACATCCAGCTGGTCGTGGAGGACGTGCTCCGGCACACCCCGGCCATCGCGGGCGCGTTGGCGAGCCTGGCCGGGGCGCGTCCCCAGCTGCTCGGGCTGCTGCGTCCCGCGGAGCAGCTGGGCACCGCGGTCGAGCGCACCCGCGGCCGCGGCAAGGCCGACTGGCAGGAGCTGACCGACTGGTTCGCCGACCGGCCGGGCAACCCGAGCCAGGTCACCGCGTTGCGGGAGGCGACCACCCGGGCGATCGGCACGCTGCTGGCCACGGTCCGCCGGGCCACCACCGGCGGCGGGTTGCTGCCGAGCAGGCGGGCCGAGCTGATCACGCTGGCGGGCTGGCTCGACGCGGCTGAGCCTGACCGGGCGCACGCGATCTACGCGGCCGCCTTCGGCCTGTACTCCGCGCGCAACCTGCTGCCCGCGCCAGAGCACGACGGCGACGACGAACACACCCCCTGGCGTGACGGGCCCGCGCTGGACGTGTCGGTCAGCGTGCGCGGCCGGGGCGACCGGGGCGCGCGCGGGCGGACCTCGCGGATCATGGACGACCCGATCACCGAGCAGGGGCTGCTCGCGCAGGCCCGCGAGGCCGACGAGGCCCGTGAAGCCGCGGCGGCGGAACTCGCGGCGGCCGCGGCGAACCTGGACGAGGTCACGCTGTCCGGCCCGGCGCTGGGCGCGCTGTGCGAGCTGCTGACGCTGGCGATGGCGCAACGCGAGGGCGCCGCCGACCCGGGCGCGGCCACCGACCAGGTGCGCGGCTTGGCGCTCACCCTCACGCCGGAGAACGGTCACACCACGCGCATCCGCAGCACCGCGGGCACGTTGACGTTGCGCGACACCATCTTGGGGATCAGTCGCGTCGAGACGGGTAAGAAGGTGCGCGATGGCCGCTAAGACGGAGGTCTTGGGCAACCTCTCCGACATCGACGCGGGCAACGTCGCCCGTTGCGCGAAAGTCTTGCTGCGTCACCCTCTTCTCCGCCCCGGCGGGCCGGACGGCGACCTCTTGCCGCTGGTTTACCGCTATCGCGTGTCACTGCAAGAGATGTTCGCGAGCCTCTTGGGCTACCGCTTGGTGGTGGAGCGCCGCTTTGCGCGGCTCTACAAGACCGGCCCAGGCGAAGACAGCACGCGCGGGGAGCCCGGCCTCTCCCCAAGGGCGTACGCGTACGTCTGCCTGACGATGGCAGCGCTAACCGGTGTGGGGCGCCAAGTCCTGCTCTCCCGACTGGTGGCCGACGTACGCGCCGCCTCAGCCGAGGCGGGCATCCGACTGGCCGACGACGTCACCGATCGCCGTGCGCTCACCGCCGCGCTGCGCCACCTGATCGGCCTCGGGGTGATCACCGAGACCGACGGCACGGTGGCGGGCCTGATCTCCGAGGTGCCGCCGGAGGCCCTGATCACCATCCACACCGACCTGCTCGGCCAGCTGCTCGCGGGCCCGCTCGCCGAGGCGCGCTCGGCCGACGAGCTGGTCGAGCTGGCCGCCGCGCCGGGGCAGTTGGGCACCGAGCACGCGGTGCGGCGCAGGCTGGTGGAGAACCCGGTGACGCTGCACGCCGACCTGCCCCGGGCCGAGGCCGAGTGGCTGCTGCGCGGGCAGCGCCGGGAGTCGGTGCTGCTGGAGCGCTGCTTCGGGCTGATCACCGAGATCCGGGCCGAGGGCGTGGCGGTGACCGACCCGGAGGAGTACCTGACCGACGTGGTCTTCCCGTCCACCGGCACGGTCGCCCGCATCGCCCTCTTGGCTTTGCCGGAGCTCTTGGCCGAACGGTTCGAAGAGTCCACAACGGACACGGAGGACTCGGGACCCGCAAGAGCGGACGGTCGGGTCGCGGTGAGCCACGCGACGCTGCGCGAGGTGTGCGAGCGGCTGGTCGAGGACTACCCGGCGGCGTGGTCGCGGCAGGCGACCGAGGACCTGGACGCGCTGGTGGCCGACGTGGCCGAGCTGCTGGTCCGGCTGACGCTCGCGCGCCCGGACGGCGACGGCTGGCTGATCAGCCCCGCCGCGCACCGCTGGCTGCCGCAGCCCGACGACTCCCCCGGCAGGCCTGCCGTGGTGTCCGAGCTGCCGCCGGAACCGGGGTGGTCGTTGTTCGACGAGGAGGGGACACCGTGACCGTTGGGCTCGGGCACGACCCGGACGAGCGGGACGAGCCGCTGTTCGGTCGCTGGCGGCTGCACCGCGGCGGGATCGTCAACATCTGGCAGTACCGCGAGCAGACCTTCGACTTCTCCGGCGGCCGGGCGATCTTCCAGGGCACCAACGGCTCGGGCAAGTCGCGCACGCTGGAGCTGCTGCTGCCGCTGTGCCTCGACGGCGACCTGCGCTACCTGGGCTCCAAGGGCGCGGGCACGGTGTCCATCCGGCGGCTCATGCTCGACGACTACGACGGCGGCCCGAACCGGATCGGCTACGCCTGGATCGAGCTGCACCGCACCACGCCCGCGGGCGCCGACGAGTACCTGACCTGCGGCATCGGGGTGAAGGCCTCGGCGACCTCCCAGCAGATCAGCGACTCGTGGCGGTTCGTCACACCGTCGCGGGTGGGCACGCACTTCCAGCTCGCTTCCGCTGACCGCGTACCTCTTGGACCGGCCGCGTTGCGCGAAGTCCTTGGGGCAGACAGGGTCTACGACGAGGCCGCTTTCCGCGCGAAGGTAGCGGAGACCGTCTACGGCGTGCCTGCCGCGCGCTACGGCGACCTCTTGCACCTACAGCGCACCTTGCGCAACCCAGACATCGGTCTGAAGGTCCAAGACGGTCAGCTGGAGCAGATCCTCTCCGACGCGCTACCGCCGCTGGACGCGGGCGTGGTCGAGCAGTTGGCCACCTCGTTCGAAGACCTCGAGTCGATCCGGGAGAACATCGGGCGGCTCAGCGCGGCCGACGCGGCGATGAGCGCGTTCCTCTCCGGCTACTCCGGCTACGCCCTCGGCGCGCTGCACGCCGCCGGTAGTCGTTCCCAGGCCGCCGGTCGCGCGCTGGAGAGCGCGCACGCGGAAATCCGCAAGCTGGAAGGGAAGCTGACCACCGACGGCTCCCGGCACAGCGCGGCCGAGGAGCACGTGCGCGTGCTGGAGGAGCGCGACGCCGAGCTGGAGAACAGCATCGACTCGCTCAAGTCGTTGCCCGCCTACCAGGGCCTGCGCGACCTGCAGGACCGCGAGAAGCTGGTCGAGCGCACCCGCGAGGCGGCGGGCGCGGCGCTCGACAACGCCGGTGTGCAGCGCAACCACGCCGACCGCGCGGTGGAGACCGTGCTGACGGTGCTGCGCAGACTGGGTGGCGACCTGGAGGACGCGGGCGAGCTGGCGCAGTCCACCATGGCGGACGTGGCCGCCGCCGGGCTGGACGCGGCGCTGTGCCCGCCGGTCCCGGTCGCGCCGAGGCCGGTGCCGCGCACCGAGTCCGACACCGTGCGCGCCAAGCCCGACCCCGAGGCTGAGCCGATGGCCATCCAGCGCCGCACGCCGCCGGAGGTGGCGCCCGACCAGCTCGCCGAGGCGCTCGCCACGGCCGCCGGGATGGCGGGTGACCTGGCGAGCGTGGTCGCTCGCCGGGCCGCGCTGGCGATGTCGCTGCACGACCGGTCGAACGCGCTCGACGCCGACCGGCAAGAGCTGGACAAGCTGCAGGCCGGGGCCCGGGACGCGCAGATCGAGGCCACCGAGGCGGCCGGGCGGCGCAACGAGGCCCGGCAGGGTTTCGGCGTGGCCGCGCAGATGTGGCGCGAGCAGGCGGCGCGGTGGACCAGCGCCGGGCCGTTCGCCGAGGAGCACGCCGCGCGTCCGCCGCGCCCGCCGTCGGCCGAGGACGTGCAGGCCGGGCCGGAGTCGACCCGGGCGGCCAGGGACGCCGCCCGGCAGTGGGCGGCCCCGCACCTGGCCGGGCTGCGCCAGCGGGTCGTGGCCGCGCGGCAGGGCGTGGACGAGCTGGTCGGCCGGATCAAGGACGGCGAGGCCCGGCTGATCGAGCTGCGCAAGGGCACTGACGCGATCCCGCCCGGCCACCTGGCCGAGGGTGTCGCGGGCGCGCCGTTCTACCGGCTGGTCGACTTCGCCGAGGGCCTCGGCACCGCCGAGCGCGCGGGCGTGGAGGCGGCGTTGCAGGCCAGCGGCCTGCTGACGGCGTGGGTGCACCCCGACGGTGGCCTCGGTTCCGCCGACCTGGCGGGCCTGCTGGCCACTGTGGACGGTGCGGCGCCGCGGTCGCTGGCCGCCGCGCTGGTCCCGGCGGTGGAGCCGGGCGGACCGGTGCCCGCGTCGGTCGTGGCCGCGCTGCTCGCGTCGGTGTCCTACGACGAGGAGTACGCCGGTCTGGCCGTGTGGCCGTCCGGCCGGTGGCGCGCGGGCGTGCTGCGCGGGTCGATGACCAAGCCGGAGGCCGAGTTCGTCGGCGCGGGCGCCCGCGCGGCGGCCCGCGAGCGGGCGATGGCCGAGCTGTCGGCGACCCTGGAGTCGCTGCACGACTCGGTCGCCACCGCCGAGGCGGAGCTGCGCGAGCGCACCCGCGGGGTGGAGGTGTGGGACCAGCACCTGGACGCGTTCCCCGACGACCGCGAGTTGATCGGTGCCCGCGCGACAGCCGCGCAGGCGGGCCGCCAGGCCGACGAGGCGGCGGCCAAGGCCGAGCGCCGCCGCACTGAGCACCTGGCGGCCGAGGGCCGGTTCCTGGCGATGGAGACCGAGCTCGCTCAGGACGCGGGCGCCGCGGGCCTCACCCCGGACACCGAGGCGCTCGGACAAGCGCACCGCGCGGCCACGCAGGCGCGCGGGTCTGCGGAGAGCCTGCGCGATGCGTTGGCGAAGAGGTCTGCGGGCACCGTGCGCGACTTGGTCGAGGCGCTGCACGACCACAACGCGGCGGTCGACGATCGAGAGACCGCCGAACGAGTCGCCGACGAAAAGTGTGTGGCCTTCCACCGTGAGGCGTCAGCGCTAGCCGAACTGACAGCGGCGGTAGGCGGTGAGGCGGAAGAGGTCGCGCAACAGCTCGCGGACCTTGAGCGTCAGCGGCGCGCCGCGCGACAAGAGCTTCCGGAGGCCCGGAAGGCCGCTGGCGAGCTGTCGAACCAGGTAGTGAAGACCCAGACTCTCTTGGACACCCGCGCCGGAGAGATCGACGGCAAGCGGTCAGCCGCCCGAACAGCGGCGCAAGCGTTTGCCGAGGCGTTGGACGCGCCCGGCGCCTGGCCTGCGGCGCTCGACGAGGACCGGCCGTCGAGCGACGACGACGCGTGGGCGCTGGTGGAGACCGCGGTCGCCGAGTCGAAGCGGTTGCCGAGCGAGGAGAACGTCCTCACCAAGTTGCAGGCGTTGCAAGCCTCGTTGGCCGGGACGCACAACGTGCTGCCTGAGCGGCACGCCGGGATCCTCACCGTGGTCGTGTCGGCCGAGGAGGGCCCGGCACCGGTCGCGGTCGCCGCCCGGCGGGTGGCCAACCGGCTGGCCGAGCGGCGCGGGTTCCTCACCGAGCAGTACCAGGGGATCTTCGCCCTGCACCTGGTGCGCGAGCTGGCCGAGCGGCTCTCGGCGCAGATCTCCGTGGCCGAGGACCTGACCCGGCGGATGAACGAGGTGCTGGACTCGGCGCGCTCGAGCCAGGGCGTGCACGTGCAGCTGGAGTGGCAGCCTGCGGCGTGGCTCGACGAGGCCACCCTGGAGGCGCTGCGGCTGCTGCGGGTGCCGTTCGCCCAGCGGACCGAGGAGCAGGACACCCGGCTGCAGCAGGTGTTCACCGAGCGCATCGAGTCCGAACGCGACAGTGCGGCAGGCGGTTACGGCGAGATCTTGGCGCGGGCGCTGGACTACCGGTCGTGGTTCGCCTTCACCGTGCGGGTGCGCGACACCGGCCCGGACGGCAAACCGCGCTCGCGGCGGCTGCGCCAGCTGTCCTCCGGTGAGACGCGGTTGATCTCGTACGTGACCCTCTTCGCCGCGGCCGCCGCGTTCTACGGCGCGATCTCGGCGGGCCTGGCCGCGTCGATGTCGCCACTGCGGCTGGTGCTGCTGGACGAGGCGTTCGAGCGGCTCGACGACCCGACCATCGCGCGGATGCTGGAGCTGCTGGTCGACCTGGACATGGACTGGGTGATCACCTGGCCGAGCGGCTGGGGCGTGTCCGACCGGATCCCGCGGATGCACATCTACGACGTGCTGCGCCCGAAGTCCGGCCACGGCGTGGCCTGCACGCACACCACCTGGGACGGCGCCGGACTGGAGCGCGACGACCCGTGACCGACGTGGAGCTGGGCCGCCCGGAGTACGCGGTGCTGTGGAAGCAGGCACGCACCGCGGTGGCCCGCGGGCAGGTCCGGCTGGGCTACAAGGCACCGGACGCGGCGGCGGCCACCGCGGTGTCGGCGCTGCTCGGCCGCGAGCTGACCGCGGGCGTGGGCACCACCATCGCGGTGACCGACCTGGACGCCCGCCTGCGCGCGGTGTTCCACTGTGGACTGGAGGACGTGCTGTCCGCCGGATTCGTGGCTCAGGCGGTCTCCGGGCCCGCGGCGGCGGACGAGGTCCTGCACGCGGCCGTGGCAGGCCTGCCGGTGCCGTGGGCGGCGCAGTGGGTCGACCAGGTGCGGCGCTACGCCAAGATCGCCCCGGACCGGCTCGCCGCGCTCGCGGGCACCGCCGTGCAGATCTTGAGCCGGATCCACCTCGATCCCGCGGGGCCGCCCAGTTCCTGGGTGGTCCGGGCCGACCTCGGGCCAGACCTCGACCGCGGCCGACGACTCGGCGGCGTGGTCCTGCGCGGGGCAGCCCTGGCCCACGGCTTGCCCCTGCCCCGGTCGGCGGAGGAGGAGCGCCGCCTGTGGGAACGCTGCGGCGTACTGGTCGACGGCCTGTCTACAACCGTGCTGACGTGGGCCTTTCCGGGTTTCGACGATCGGACGGCGGCCGGTCTGCCCGGCCACCTGACCATCCGGGACGCGGTGCCGGCGGGAACGGTGGCGGTGGTGTGCAGCAGCCCACGAGTCCTTGAGGAGGCCATCGCCGCCGGAGTACGCCACCCGATCGTGTGCTTGTCCGGCCACCTGAACCCGGTGGCGCGGCACGTGTTGCCGCGACTGACCGGCGCGCGGGTGCACTGCGACTTCGACGCCCACGGCCTCCTGATCGCGGGCCAAGCCCTGGCCCTGACCAACGGCACCCCGTGGCGGATGGGCGCGGACGACTACCGATCGGCGCTGGAACTCGCCCGCCGCGACGAACTCGACCTGCCACCGCTGGGCGCCGAACCCGGCCCGGCCCCTTGGGACCCGTCGCTGATCGAGGCGATGCGCGCCGGATGGGCGGTACCAGAGCACTTGGTGGCCGACTTGCTGGTGGACGACCTCAAGCCGTGACCGCCCGGCCGCACGCGGTGGGTGGGTCGCGCAGCAGGTCGTCCAGCCTTTCGCGCGGTGTATCCCAGTCGAGGGTCTGCCGGGGGCGACCGTTGAGTTCGAGAGCGACGGCGTCGAGGTCGACCTGGGTGTGCCCAGCGAGGTCGGTTCCCTTGGGGAAATACTGGCGGAGCAGGCTGTTGGTGTTCTCGTTGCTGCCTGCGCGCCAGGGCTCGAGCGGATCGCAGAAGTAGATCGGCATATCGGCGGCGATGGCGAGGTTCTCGTGCGCGGTGAGTTCGCGGATCTGAGCCCGCTTGGGCTTGACGCGCAGGAAGTCGGGCAGGGTTTCCATTTTCCTCGCCAAGAGGTAGGCGACGCGTTCCGGCGCGCGGTCATACGGAATCCGCACGAGCAGCACGAACCGGGTGTCCCGCTCCACGAGCGTGCCGATCTGGGAGGTGCCGTTCATCCCCAGGATGAGGTCGCTCTCCCAGAACCCGGGGACCGCCCCGTCCTCGGTCACCTTCGGCCGCTCACTGATCATGACCGTGTCCACCGTCCTGGTGCGGGTCCTCTGGGCCGGGTCGACCCGGCGCGTCCACCCCGTGCGCAGCGCCGACTTCAGCTGAGCCCGCAGCTCACCGCGAGCCTGCACGAACAGCGTCCGGTAGATCGTCTCGTGCGGCACGCACCTGTCCTCTTCATCGGGAATCTCAGATTCTGCCACTGATCTGCCCGTCGACTACGTGCTCCGCAGCGCACCCCACAGCGATTGTCGCGCCCGACCGGCCATGACCGAGCACCCCCTACGACACCGGTCATGACCACGCACGGCATCGCCCCCTGTGGACAACTCCCGTCTCGGCTCCCGTTCTTGTCGGTGCCACCTGGCAGAATTGACATCGGGGGTCCCCCTCATGCCGGAGGGTCAAGCGACCTCGTCCGGGAGGCGAGCGACCTCGTCCGGGAGGCAGACTCCCCCGTCCAGAAGGCAGGCGGCCTCGTCCAGGCGGCGAGCAACCTCGTCTGGGACGCAGGCTGCCCTTCCACGAGGCAGGAAACCTCGTCGAGAGGGCAGGCGGCCTCGTTCGGGAGGCGAGCAATCTCGTCTGGGAGGCAGGAAGCCTCGTCCGGGAGGCGTGCGACAGGATCGCCGACCTAGGAGTCCCGGCGCGCGGGGTTGGGGCGCCGTCAGGGGAGTTCCGACATCACCTCGGTGACGATGGCTCGCATGGCGGTCTCGGCCCGGTCCGGGTCGCCTGCCGCGATCGCCTCGGCCACCGCCGCGTGCAGGCGCACGGCCTCGGGGTGCGGCCGCTCGGGCATCAGGTGCAGGTGGGTGCGGGCGGTCAGCACCTCGCCGACGACGTCGCCCAACTGGGCGAACATCTCGTTGCCGGACGCGGCCAGCACCAGGCGGTGGAAGGCGATGTCGTGGACCAGGAACTCGTGGAGGTCGTGGGTCGAGGACCGCAGGCGCACGGCCAGGACGGTGAGGTGCCCGGCCTGCTCCGGGGTCGCGCGCCTGGCCGCGAGCGCGGCGGCCACCGGTTCGCTGGCGGAGCGCAACTCGGTCAGCGAGCGGAGCTGGTGGACGCGGTCGTCGCAGGCGAGGCGCCAGCGGATCACCATGGGGTCGTAGAGGTTCCACTCGGCGCGCGGGCGCACGGTGATCCCGACCCGGCGCCTGCTGGACACCAGGCGCATCGACTCCAGGACCCGTAGCGCCTCGCGCGCGACGGTGCGCGAGACGCGGTACGAACGCTCCAGTTCCTCGGTGCGTAAGACGGTGCCCGCGGGGTACTCGCCGCTCACGATGGCGGGGCCGAGCCCGGCGAGCAGCAGGCCGGGGAGTCCGGAGGTCATGCGGGCCAGTGTTCCACTCATATGACTTTTGCGTGGCGAACTCTTGAATAAGTAGTACTTATCAGCTTCACTGAGCGCTGTGCACACTGTCGTGGTCGTGATGGGCGTCTCCGGTTCGGGCAAGACCACCGTCGCCGCGCTGATCGCCGAGCGCCTGGGCGTCCCGCTGGCCGAGGCGGACGAGTTCCACCCACCGGCCAACATCGCCAAGATGAGCGCGGGGACGCCGCTCACCGACGACGACCGCTGGCCTTGGCTGGACGCCATCACCGCGTGGATGGCCGAACGCGGCCACCAGGGCGGCGGCGTGGTCACCTGCTCGGCGTTGAAGCGCACCTACCGCGACCTCTTGCGCCAGGCGACCGACGACGTGTGGTTCGTCCACCTCGACGGTCCCCGCGAGGTGCTGGCCGACCGGATGTCGCACCGCAGCGGGCACTTCATGCCGACGTCGCTGCTGGACTCCCAACTGGCCGACCTGGAACCCCTGACCGACGACGAACGCGGTGTCCGGCTGGACATCCGCTCGGCCCCGGACGAACTCGCGGGCGCGGCGCTCGCGGCGGAGGAGCGCTCATGACCATGGTCACCGCCGCGGGCTGGACCGGCCACGACACCCGGCTCATCGGGGCGGCCGTGCTCGGCATCGCGCTGATCGTCGTGCTGATCACCAAGGCGAAGCTGCACCCGTTCCTCGCCCTGGTGCTCGGCGCCGGGCTGCTCGGCCTGGTGGCGGGCATGCCGGTCGACAAGCTGATCGACAGCTTCACCAAGGGCGTCGGGTCCACGGTGGCGGGCGTCGGTGTGCTGATCGCCCTGGGCTCGATGCTCGGCAAGCTCCTGGCCGACTCCGGCGGCGCGGACCAGATCGTCGACACGATCCTGGGCAAGACCCCCGCCCGCAGGCTGCCGTGGGCGATGGCGCTGGTGGCGGCGCTGATCGGGCTGCCGATGTTCTTCGAGATCGGCCTGGTCATGCTGATCCCGGTCGTCCTGCTCACCGCCCGCCGCAGCGGGCAACCGCTGATGCTGCTGGCCATCCCGGCGCTCGCGGGCCTGTCGGTGCTGCATGGACTCGTGCCCCCGCACCCGGGACCGCTGGTGGCGGTGGACGCGCTCAAGGCCGACCTCGGCCTGACCCTGGCCCTGGGCGTGCTGGTCGCGATCCCGACGGTGATCATCGCGGGCCCCCTGTTCGCCCGCCTCGCCGCGCGCTGGGTCCCGGTCGTGGCGCCACCGGAGGAGGCGGAGGAGACCGAGCGCCGAACAGACCGGCCGAGCTTCGCCGCGACCCTGGCGACCGTCCTGCTGCCGGTGGTGCTGATGCTGGGCAAGGCCCTGACCGACATCCTGCTGCCGAAGGAGAACGGCCTCCGGCGCGCGATGGACTTCATCGGCAACCCGCTGGTGGCCCTGCTGCTCGCGGTCCTGGTCGGCATGTTCACCCTCGGCAAACACCTGGGCCGCGACAACCTCTCCACCTCGATCGCGGAAGCCCTGCCCCCGATCGCGGGCATCCTCCTGATCGTCGGCGCGGGCGGCGGTTTCAAGCAGACCCTGGTCGACGCGGGCGTGGGCGACGTGATCACCAGCCTGGCCAAGGACTCGAACTTCTCCCCGCTGCTGCTGGGCTGGCTGATCGCGGTGGCCATCCGCCTGGCGACCGGCTCGGCCACCGTGGCCACCATCTCGGCGGCCGGGATCATCGCACCGCTGGCAGCTGGTCTGGAACCCACCCAGTCCGCGCTACTGGCGTTGGCGGTGGGGGCCGGGTCGCTGTTCTTCTCGCACGTGAACGACGCGGGGTTCTGGCTGGTGAAGGAGTACTTCGGGTTGAGCGTGGGCCAGACGATCAAGACCTGGTCGCTGATGGAGACGATCATCTCGGTGGTGGGCATCGCGCTGATCTACCCGTTGAGCTTGCTGCTCTGAGCTTCTGGCCTCCGCGGCGGGGAATTGCCATCTTCGTTGCCTGGGTATGTGCGGGGGCGCGATCCAATGAACTCGCTCTTGCGTTGCCGTCTTCGTTGCCCGAGTTACGAGCATGGCTCGATCTAGTGAACTCGCTTCGTGTGGGGCCCCTAGAGCACCGCTGTGGGGAAAAAGCGTGGGGTGAAGGGCATCCCCACCACAGGTCAAGTTTAGCGGTGCTCTCCCCCCACACGAAGCGAGTCCACTAGATCGAGCATCCGTAGCGGGACTTGCGTACCAGCGGGGTCGGCCTCACCGCTGCGGCCTGGTGGGCGGGGCCGCCTTGCCGCTGCGGCCTGGTGGGCGGGGCGGCCTTGCCGCTGCGGCCTGGTGGGCGGGGCGGCCTTGCCGCTGCGGCCTGGTGGGCGGGGCCGCCTTGCCGCTGCGGCCTGGTGGGCGGGGCGGCCTTGCCGCTGCGGTTTGGTGGGGGTGGGGGCGGCCTTGCCGCTGCGAGAACCAGCGTGGTCGGCCTTCGGCTGCGGGACCAGCGGGGCGGGATTCCCTTGCGTTTTCAGCGGGGTCGGGAACCTGTCGTGTACCTGCCAGGTCGGCTTTTCTGCTATCGAGACTTAAAGAGCCCAGCCTGCGATCATCTGCCGCGCGATCGAGGTCTCCCCCGGCAGGATCAGGCCATCTACCTGTCCCCCTGCCGCCAATGCTCGTTGGATCTCGTCTCGGGATACCCACCGGGCTTCTTCGATCTCGCCGTCGGCTAGGACGAATGGCTCGCTTGGATCGGCTGTTGCCGAGAAACCGATCATGATCGACCGGGGGAAGGGCCACGGTTGGCTCCCCAGGTAGCGGATGTCGCTCACCTGGACGCCTACCTCCTCGGCGATTTCCCGCTCTACGCAGGCTTCCAGGGACTCGCCGGTCTCCACGAAACCCGCCAGTACCGAGTAGCGGTCTGCGGGCCAGATCGGTTGTCTGGCTAGCAGGACCTGGTCGGCGCCGTCGTGGACCAGGCAGATCACCGCTGGGTCGGTGCGCGGGTATTCCTCTCGCCCACAGCCAGTGCAGTGTGTTGCCCAGCCAACCGCCGTTCGCTCCACTGGTGCGCCGCACTTGGCGCAGAACGATGCTCGGGAGTGCCAGTTGGCCAGGCCGACGGCGGTGGTGAACAGGCCCGCGTCGGTGTCGTCGAGGAGGGCGCCGATGCCGCGCAGGTCGTGCCATTCCTCACCCGACTCCGATCGGGCTCCCGGCCACATGCCCCAGGCGTTGGCGGGCGGTGCCACGGCGTGGTCACCGATCGGCTCCACGGCCGATAGCGCCCAGTACGCCGTGTCCCCCTCTTCGCCGAGCAGCATTGCCTCGGGTGGGCGGGTGTCGGCGATGAGTGCCGCCGGGCGCAGGACCAGCTCGGTGCCGCCCGCGCGGACCGGGGTGCGGCCCTTGGCGTCGACCAGGAGGACCTGCCCGGCCTTCCACAGCCGGTCGAGCCGGGCGTCGTCCTTGCGGGCGGTCTCGTCGCGTTGGACGGTGGCGCGGGACAGGGTGGGGCGGGCACCGAGCTGGAAGGGCTCGCGGGGCGTCATGGGCTCATCACCTGTGGGGAGGGGACCGGGTGCCCGCCGCACGGGTGTGGCCCGTGCGGCGGGGGCGGTCAGGGGAAGCGGACTCCGCCGATGCGGCTGAGCGGGGCCAGTTTGTCCGGGTCGCCGACGATGACGCCGGTGAACCGGGACGGGGCGAAGAACTCGGCGGCGGCCTCGGCAACCTCGGCGGCGGTGACCGCCTTGAGCCGCTCCGGGTGGCTGACCAGCCAGTCGACCCCGAGGCCGAGCACGGCCAGGCCCGCGACCTGCGAGGCGATGCCGCCCTGCGAGGACGTACCGGTGAGCAGCGAGCCGACCGCGTACTGGCGCACGATGTCCACTTCGGACTCACTCGGCGCCACCAGGGCCAGCCTGCCCAGCTCGTAGCGGATCTCCAGCAGCGCGGCGGCGGTGACGTCGCTGGCGGTGTCGGTGTCGACGAGCAGGGTGGCGCCGTGCGGGGTGAACTCCGGGTAGGAGCGGGCGTGGTAGGTGTAGCCCTTGTCCTCGCGGATGTTCTCCACCAGCCGCGAGGAGAAGAAGCCGCCGAAGGCCAGGTTGGCCAGCTGCAGCGCCGGGTAGCGCGGGTCGGTCCGGGAGATCGACTGCGCGGACAGCCGGATCTGCGACTGCACCGCGCCCGACCTGGGCACCACGAGCAGGTCGCCCGGGGTGAGGTCGGGCAGCTTCGGCAGCACCGAGGCCGACCGGTCGGACTCCCAGCCAGCGAGCGCGGCCGAGACCCGGGCGACGGCCTCGTCCGGCACGACGTCGCCGACGACCACGAGCACGGAACCGCGCGGCAGCACCGCGGCGGTGTGCAGCGCGCGCACGTCGGCGGGCTCGACCTTGGCGACGTCGACAGCCTCGGGCATCTCCCGGGTGAACGGGTGGTCGCCGTAGCGGTGCTTCTGCAGGGCTTGGCGGGCGATCACGCTCGGCTGCGAGCGGGCGACGGCGATCCGCTCCACCAGCCGGGCCCGCTCCCCCTCGACCTCGTCGTCGCGGTAGATCGCGCCGGTCAGGGCGTCGGCGAGCACGTCGAGCAGCGTGTCCAGCCCGCTGGCCAGGGCGTTGCCGCCGAGCGAGAGCACCTCCGGGTCGACGACGGCGGACAGCTCGCCACCGACCAGGGCCAGCTCGGTGTCGACGGCCACCCGGTCGCGCCGCTCGGTGCCGGTGAGGATCGCGGCGGCCAGGACCTCGGCGGTGGCCGCGTGCGCGGGGGCGTCACCGGCGAACGGGATCCGCACCCGCAGCTCCACCATCGGCACGGTGGGCTGGTGCACGGCGATGACCCGCAAACCGTTGGCCAGCACGGTGTCCACTGAGGACAGGTTGCCTGCCGCCCGCTGGTCGCCGAGCGGTGGGAGCGGACGCGGCCCGACCTCGGTGCGCCCGATCTCCTCTGCGGTGCGGCTCACTGCTCTCCTCCTGCGTTGTGTGGCATGGGCTGTGGCGGGTTTGTTTGTGCGGGATTTCCGGAGGTCGGGCTCAGCTGGGTGCTCGATTGGGTGGAGCGCCTTTGCGCGGGGCCCCTAGGGGCGATCGTCGTGGGAAAAGCGGATGGGGAAGGGCATCCCACGACCACAGCGAGTTTACGATCGCCCCTCCCCCCGCACAAAGGCGCTCCACCCAATCGAGCAGTCGCGTTGTCAGGTCGCGAATGGCTGCGGGTCGGCTTGCCGAATCGGGGTGTTTCGACGAGGGGCGACTCATAGATGCGGTGCGATTCGCTGAGGGGCGACTCGTTGATGCGGTGCCATTCGCTGAGAGGGGCCTTGTTGGTACGGCGCGATTCGCCGGGAGTCGCCTCGCTAGTACAGCGCCATTCGCCGAGGGAGAGCCCGTTGGTGGGATAGGTGCCGATCACCGTGCTCACTCCTGGTCCGCTACCGGCGACACGGTGAGGACCGCGCGGGAGTCGGGGCGCAGGGCCTTGGCGGCCGCGGAGACCGCGTCGGGGGTGATGGCGTTGATGCGGGTCGGCAGTTCGTAGACCAGGGCCGGGTTGCCGTAGAGCAGTTCGAACGCGCCCAGGGCCAGGGTGCGGCTGACGATCCGGTCGTGCTCCTTGTACAGGCTCGCCGCCCAGCGGGCGGTGACCTTGGCCAGTTCGGCGGGCTCGGGCGGGGTGCTGGCCAGCTTCTCCAGCTCCTCGTCGACCGCCGCCAGGACCGTGTCGACGGTGACCTCGGGCGAGTGCATCGCGGTGATGGTGAAGGTGTCCGGGTCGCGGGCCTCGAACGGGCCGAACATGCCGCAGCCCGCGTTCACGTCGGTGACGAGCTGGTCGCCGTAGACGAGGCGCTGCTGCAGGCGCGAGCCGTCGCCGTCGGTGAGGACGCCCGCGAGGACGAGGTAGGCCAGGTAGGCGTCGAGCTCGTCGATCGGGTCGGGGATGCGGTAGCCGACGGCGATCGCGGGCAGCGGGGCCAGCGGGTCTGGGTGGTCGGCGCGGACCTCGGCGGCGGGCGGCGGCTCGGCGAAGGAGGGCCGCTGCGGGCGCGGGCGGGCCGGGACGTCGCCGAAGTGGCGCTCGATCAGCTCCTGGGCGGTGGCCAGGGCGAAGTCGCCCGCGACGGTGAGCACCGCGTTCGACGGGGCGTAGTAGGTGTCGAAGAACGCGGCGCAGTCGGCGACCGTCGCCTGCTCCAGGTCCTCGAAGCCGCCGTAGCCGTTGTGCGCGTTGGGGAAGGTCTCGAACAGGACCGGCGGCAGCAGGATCCACGGGAACCCGCCGTAGGGCCGGTTCAGCACGTTGAGCCGGATCTCCTCCTTGACCACGTCGATCTGGTTGCGCAGGTTCTCCTCGGTGAGCTTCGGCGCGCGCATCCGGTCGGCCTCGAGGAACAGCGCGCGCTCGAGCGCGGCGGAGGGCAGCACCTCGAAGTAGTCGGTGTAGTCCGGGTGGGTGGAACCGTTGAACGTGCCGCCCGAGGATTGCACGTGCCGGAAGTGCGCCAGCTTCTCCAGGCTCTCGCTGCCCTGGAACATCAGGTGCTCGAAGAGGTGCGCGAACCCGGTGCGCCCCTCCGGCTCGGAGCGGAAGCCCACGTCGTAGTGCACGCTGACGCCGACCACCGGCGAGGTGTCGTCAGGGGCGAGGACCACCCGCAGGCCGTTGGCGAGGGTGTACCTGTGCAGCTGGGAAACGGTCACGTCGCGAGCCTACGGGAGGTTCGGCACCCGCGGACACCGTGCGTGTTCGCCTGTGGATAACTCAGTTCGCCCGGCGCCTGCGGGCCACCACGAGCAGGAAGCCGCCCAGGCCGAGGGCCGCGGCGCCCAGCACGACCATGCCACCGATGGCGGCACCGGTCACCGGGAGACCGCCGTCGACCGACGGGCCCGCGCTGCCCTGGGCCACCGGGAGCGCGCTCGACGAGGTCGCCGGGACGGTGCCGGGCGAGGTCGTCGTCGTGTCCGGGTTGGACGGTGTGGACGGTGTGGTCGACGCGGGGGTGGTGGTCGGGGCCTTCTTGCAGTCCACAGTGAACTTCTCGACGGTCTTCAAACCGCTGCCGACCAGGTGGGCGGTGTACACGCCGTCGTCGAAGAGGCCGGTGCTGCGCGTCCACTGGTAGACCCCGGCACCGTCGAACCGGACCGTCTCGTTGAAGCGCGGGTTGCCGTCGACGCTGAACTTCCGCTCGGCCGGGTACGGCCCGACCGCGTAGAACCGGGCGGTGACGACGGAGTCGCCGTCCACGCACCGCACCGAGACCTGGAGGCCGTCGCGGTCGACGACCACGTCGGCGCAGTGGTCTACCGCGCCCCCGGTCTCTACCTCGGTGCCGTCTGAGCCCTTAACTGTCACCGGGTAGTCCCCCGCGGGGAACGCACCCAGGTCAGCACTACCGTGGCCCGCACCGGCAACAGTGACCTTCTTGGTCACCTTGCCCGCGGTGACCGTGTAGTCGACGGCCGCGCGGTTGGGGTTGTCGATTTCGACGAACACCACTGCCGGAGTCGTCACGTCGGTCTTGTCGTCGCACTGCGCATAGGTGCCCAGCTGCGGCGAGTTCTCCGAGGCGCACTTGACGGTGAAGTGCTTGACCAACGGCGTCTCAAACCCGTCGCCGCTAAGAGCTGCCTGGTAAGTGCCGTCGTCCCAGAGGTTCTCGTGGATGTTGAGGAACACCCCCGGGGAGAGCTCGATGTTGTAAGAGGTCGGGCCGTTGATCGCCAGCGCGTACGTGCGCACGTCGTCGCCGCTGGGGTTGGCCACCTCGAAGGTCACCAGGCCCCAACCGCCGCGGCACTTGACGTCGATGGACAGCTCGCCCTTGGTCGGGTCGAGGTCCGAGCACGGCTTGACCACCACCGGGACGCCGTCGGACGCCTCGTCGGCCCCCGCGACCTCGACGGTGTACTCGCCCACCGGGACCGGGGTGAACACGACCCGGTTGACCTCGTGCTCGTCGTCGTAGGTCGACTTCTTCGCGGGGAGGCCGGAGCCCGCGAGGGTGACCGTGTACGGCTTCGTCCGGTCGTCCAGGACGACCTCCACCCCGGAGGTGCCGCCGTCGCACACGCTGATCGCGGTGGCCAGCGTCGGCTGACCCACCTCGATCGGGTAGTCCGGCTCGTCCTGAGCGGAGGCGGGCGTCGCCGACCAGGCCAGGGAGAGGCCCACGGTGACGGCGAGGACGAACCGGGTCGCCATGGTGCGCAACGCGCCTCCCCAGTACACGATCGAGTGAAGTGCGCGAAACGTACACCGCGCCCCCGCCGGTTGGCGAGTCACCCCCTTTGCCCAGCTCAGCGCCCGGCGAGGGCCTCGTCGAGACCGGCCAGGAAGGACTGGAACTGGGCGGTGAACCGCTGGTGGTCACCGGCCGCCGCCTCGTCCTGGGTGGCGTACCAGTACAGGCCTGGCGCACCGTCGGCCGACGAGTCGAGAGTGGCGAACCGGGACAACCACTGCTCGGTCTCCCCTAGCGCGACCGCGTAGGGCAAGGAGCGGGAGAACACCATCTCGCGGTCTGCGGCGGGGACCGCGTCCGGCTGGGTCTCGCGCAAGAACACCAAGACGCCGCGTACCTGCTGCACCAGCACGCTGCCGCGCTTGGTGCGGGCTGGCATGAACCGCGCACCCACCAGAAGTCCTAGACCACCGACGGCTACCGCGATGCCGATAAGAGCGGGGCCGTTGCCAACCGCCAACAGGACAGTGCCGACCGCACCAACCACCAAGAGCCCCGCACCTGTGACGCCCCAGCGGCCGATGCCGTTCGGTCGCCTGCCAAACCAGTCACGCTTGACCGCGTCCGTATAGAGGGCAGAACGCACGGCGGTGACGTCCAGCGAAGTGGAGCGCAAGGCAGACAGGGTGACCGATTCGGCGCCGTTAGGTAAGAGGACGTCGTAGACAGCACGTTCGTAAGAGGTCAGTGAGTCGTCGGCAGGATTGCGTCGCACGAGCTGCCAATCGCCACCAGACTCGGTGATCCACAGGTAGTTGCGGACCGCGAGGTCGATCACGGTGGCGCTCAGATCACGGGCGTCCACCTTCTCGTCCACAACGGTTCCAGCCTGACCGGGCAGCACACCGTCCGGCGAGGCGAATGTGACCCGGTTGCCGTCCCTGGCCAAGAGGTCGACGGGCGCTACCTCGCTGACCAGTGCCTTCGCGTCACGACCGCGCGCCGACCACAACACGACGAAACCGCCGAGCAGCAAGAGGGTCACCAAACCCAGGCCGATGCCACCGGGCACGGTTAGCGCGAACGGACCGTTAGTACGACCGGATGTGTCGAACCGGGCGGTCGCAGGCACCATCCCCGCGTCCAGATCGGCGGCGAGATCGACCCGGGCTCCACTGTCCAGATCGGACTGGACGACCCGGAGGATCCCGCTCTCGTCGGTGATCGCCGAGTCACAGCGGTCCTCGGTGCCCGCCGCGCCCGCGAGGCAGACGAAGTCCTGGCCCGGTCGCGGGGTGAGCAGGGAAGCGCGCAGGAACACCAGTTTCGTGTCCCACCCGCTCGCGACCTGCCAGCGGAACTGCAGGCGGTCGCCCAGGTCGGCGACGGCGCCGTCCACGGTGTAGCGGACCGTCGACGCGCCACCCTCGAGCTTGATCGTGAGCGTGTCGCCGGTGACCTCGGCGGTGCCGTTGCCCTGCACGTGCGCGTCGCGCACGGTGAAGACCCGGTCACCGATCCGCAGCGGCGCGACCCGGGTCATGGTCTGCCGCGCCTGCACGACGACCTGCTCCTGCACGGTGAGCCTGCCGTCGCGCTCCACCTTGAGCTGGACGTTGACGCTGCGCGGCAGCACCGGCTGCACGCCACCGGTCGGGCGGGCCGGGCGACCGGTGGGCGGCACCGGGTCGATCGTCGGCGCCGTGCCGGACCCGGTCGGCCCCGGCCGGGGAACCGGGAAGTCGATCGACGGCACGCCCGTTGGCACCGACGGGAACGACGGCTGGGCCGCCGCGAACGCGATGCCTGCCGCCAGCGTGGTGGCGGCGACCCCCCAATTCGTCAACACGCCAGCGAACGATAGTCGAGCGCCCCTATGCTCACCGCCGGTCTGGCCAAATCGGGCGGACCGGGGTGACGCACGGGGGATCGATGAACCAGCCGCCGATGGGGCCGTGGCGTCCGCACGGGCCGTACCCGCCGCCGATGCCGGTGGCGCCGCCGCCGATGGCCCGGCCGATGCCGCCGTTCCCCGGTTACCACCCTCCACAGCAGACTTATGGCCCCGGGCCCTACGGCGCCCCTTATGGCTACCGACCGCCGGTGTGGGCGCCGCCGATGCGGCCGAAGTCGAACACCGGGCTGATCGTCGCGATCTCGGTGGTAGCGCTGCTGATCGTCGGGGTCGGATTGGTGGGGTTCGTCCAGGGGTCATCGGGTAAGCGCAAGTCGACTAACGACGTCGGTTACAGCTCTCCGACCACCTCTTACCGCGAAAGCCCCACAACGACCACCCGCACGACAACGACGACGACAGCCACCACCACTCAGTCCACTCGAACGACGTCGACGACCAGCACCACCACGCGCGCCAGCACGACCACCGCCACCACAACACCTACCCCGGCCGGTCCCCAGCCGGTGTACACGCTGGCCGACAACCCGCTGTTCAGCGCGAGCAACGGGCTCAGCGCGGTGACCTGCGCACTGCCCGCCTGGCGCAGCGACCCGCAGAGCACGAAGGCGTTCTTCACCACCGCGCTGCCCTGCTTCGAGCAGGCTTGGGCGCCCGCGATGCAACGCGCGGGCCTGCCGTACGCCACGCCCGGCCTCGAGTTCCCCTCCGGCACCCAGTGGGACAGCCCGTGCGGCACCAGGACCAAGGGAACCGCGGCGGCGTTCTACTGCTCGCGCAACAGCACCCTGTACATGCCGTTCGAAGGTCTGCAGGTGGAGACCAGCGGGACCAAGACCGGCGAGTACCTGGCGCTGTTCGCCCACGAGTTCGGCCACCACATCCAGGCGCTGGCGGGCATCGGTTCGGCGTACTGGGACGCCCGCTACGAGGCGGGCGACCAGACCGCCGCCGGGTTGGAGCTGTCCCGGCGCTCGGAGCTGCAGGCGCAGTGCTTCGGTGGGATGTGGTTCGCGGGCGGTCAACACGGCGGCGCAGCGATCACCGACAAGGTGATCCGGGAGATGCTCGCCGACGGCTACAACCGCGGCGACTGGGACAAGAGTCTCCCGCCCGACCACGGGACCCCGCAGCACTCCGGCGCGTGGCAAGAGCACGGGTTCACCAACAACCGCACCCAGCCGTGCAACACGTGGGCCGCTAACGCAGCGGACGTCGCTTGAACAGTTCGACGAAGCCCGCTCCGCCAAGACAAGCGAAGATGAGCAGTACTACCGCAAGAGGGCGTGCGTCGGTCGTAGCACCTACCGTCGCTTCAGCGAGGTGAACAACTTCACCCGGTCTTACCTCGACGGTCTCTCCCGATTGATGACCGCACGCGTCGAGCGTGGCCTCTTGGGTGGATCCGTCCAGTTGATAAGAGATCCGCTCTTGCCCCGACTGGTTGCACGGCACACCGGCCAGCACCTTGGCACTGACGCTCTTCACGTCACCTGGACCGGAAGACCAATGGCCCAGTGCGCCCATCATCGCCAACAGCAGTGACACCACGACGCTGCCCAGCGCGACACCCGCCAACTTGACGACGGACGCCGGGAGTGCGAACGGGACACGCATCCCCGGATAGTCGCAGACCGCGCAAGAGGTCAGTCTTCGGCGGGAGTGACCTTACGGATGTAGAGGAGGCGGTCGCCCTGTTCGATGGCGTCCGCCTCGGACGAGTCGACCCGGTAGAGCCGCCCGGCGCGCACGATGCCCAGCACGATGTCGGGCAGGTGCCGCGGCGAGCCGCCGATCTCGGACTCCTCGACCTCGCGCTCGGCGATGGCCAGGCCCTCGTCCGGGGTGATCAGGTCCTCGACCATGTCCACCACGGTCGGGGTGTGCGTGGCCATGCCCAGCAGGCGGCCCGCGGTCTCGCTGGACACCACGACCTGGTTGGCGCCGGACTGGCGCAGCAGGTGCACGTTCTCGGTCTCGCGCACCGCGGCCACGATCTGCGCGTTCGGCGACATCTCGCGGGCGGTGAGCGTGATCAGCACGGCGGAGTCGTCCCGGCTGGCGGCCACCACCACCGACTTGGCCCGCGGCACCCCGGCTACCCGCAGCACGTCCGAGCGGGTGCCCGACCCGTGCACGGTGACCAGCCCGAGCAGCGACGCGGCGTCGAGCATCGCCTGGTCGGTGTCGACCACCACGATCCGACTGGGCTCGACACCGTCGGAGAGCACCGCGCTCACCGCCGAGCGGCCCTTGGTGCCGTACCCGACGACGACCACGTGGTCCCGCACCTTCGACCTCCACCGTTGGATCTTGAAAGCCTGACGTGAGCGCTCGGTCAGCACCGCCAGGGTGGTGCCGACCAGGACGATGAGGAACAGGACGCGCAGCGGGGTGATCACCACGATGTTGATCAGACGCGCGGAGTCGCTGGCCGGGGTGATGTCCCCGTACCCGGTGGTCGAGAGCGAGACGGTGGCGTAGTAGACCGCGTCGAGGAACGAGATGCCGTCCTCGTTGACGTCGCGGTAGCCGTCCCGGTCCAGGTAGACCAGCAGGACCGCGGCGAACAGGGCCAGCACGGCCCAGACGATCCGGCGCAGGATCGAGGTGACCGGGCTGACGCTGCTCTCCGGCATGCGGATGATGCCGACCAGGTCGTGCTCGGCCCGCTCGGTCAGGCCGCCGGTCGACCGCTTGGGCCTGATCACCGGAAATCCCCCAACACCGTGTGACTCACGGGCGGAAGGTTAACCGCCGCGGCGCCCGGGTGTGTGGTGAGCCTCATCGCTGCCCGGGTGGCGCCGTGGCACGGTGGTCCGCGTGACCGAGTCCCGCCGAGCCATCGCCCTCGCCCTCCTGCTCGGCGGGGCGGGCACGCTGCACTTCACCGCACCTAGGCAGTTCGACGCGATGGTCCCCGGCTGGCTACCGGGCGGCCCGCGGCTGTGGACCCGACTCTCAGGCGTCGCCGAGGGAGCGGTGGCGGTCGCGGTGGCCGTCCCGCGCACCCGCGGCCTGGGTGCGCTGGCCGCGGCACTGCTGTTCGTGGCGGTGTTCCCGGCGAACGTGAAGATGGCCTTGGACTACCGGAGCAAGCCACTCCCACACCGACTGGTGGCGTGGGGCAGGCTGCCGCTGCAGTGGCCGTTGATCACCTGGGCCCTGCGCGTGCGCGCCTCGGCCCGCTGAGGGAGATCGACAGGGGTGCCGGGCAGGCCGACCGCCCTGGCGGTTGAGTGGACTGGGGCGAATCAGGTCGAGTTCGGAGAGGACCCAGGAAGCCCGGGGTTGGCGGATTCTGGCTCGCCGGTGGGCCGGGCTGAGCCAGGCCAGATCGGCGACGGCAAACCGGGCTGGCTGGGGTTGGGTTCGAGCGACCTGGCTGGGCCGGGCACGCCAGACCGACCGGAATCCCCGACCCAGGTCCAAGCGGACCGCCCGAGCCGATGGCCCAATCGACTCGGATTGACCACGCCGGCGCAAGCCAGGCCGGACCGGGGTGGGTCGGGCTGGTCGGGCCGGATCGGGTGGGCCGGGCGGGGTTTGGTCGGACCGAGTCAGACCGGTTGGGTTGGCGGGTCAGGTTGGTCGGGGCAGGCGCGCCGGACCGAGCCGGATCAACCAGTGCTGGCAGGAGCGGACCGACCATGTCGGATGGCCGAACCGAACCCGGATCGACCAAGCTGGCTGGGGCCGGACCGGACCCGGTTGAGGCGAGCCGGCGGAACTGGTCGGTCGGGGCGGGATGCCAGACCGAGCGGAATCATCTGAGCTGGGCCGAAGCGGACTGACCGAGCCGAGGCCGGGCCGAGTCGGTCGACCTTGCAGGCGCAAGCTGGGTGAGCTGGTTGGGCCGGGTCGGGAAGCGGCTGTGCCCGGCGAAGGACCTTGGCGTGGACCTCGTCCAGGCGGGAGTTGTGGCCGAGGTCTCGACCACGCCGTACTGCTCCTCCATCCCGTAGCACCGCAGCCCGTGCAGCGCGGCGTGGGGAATTGGGCCCAGTTGGGTTGCGGCCAGCCAGCGGGTTCGGCCGGGGCGGGAGCAGTGGGGTGGGGCCGTGAGTGGGGCTGGGTAGGCGGTTCCCCACCGTGCCCGGTCAGCTCCCGGGTCGGGTCCGGTGGGGTGGTCAGCTGATCTCAGCGGAGCTGCCGACCTCGCGGGCTTGTTCGACCAGGGCTTCGGCGGCGGCGCGGGTCAGGCCGGTGCCGATGGTGACCGGTGGCTCGCCCTCGACCAGATCCTTGGCCTCCTTGAGGCCCAGGCCGTTGTGCTCGCGGACCACCCTGATGAGCTGGATCTTGTTGTCGCCGATGTCGGTGACCAGCACGTCGAACTCGATGCGGCGGACGCCGACGACCTCGGAGAGGTGGATGTAGCCGTCGAGGGCGGTGGGGTCGCGTTCGACCGCCGCGGTGAGGCGGGCGATGGCGCGGTCGTTGCCCAGCAGGTTGACGGTCTTGTCCGCGGTGTCGGCGTCGGGGAGCAGCGCTTCGCGGGACTCGGTGAGTTCCTTGTAGAAGTCCGGGCGCTGGTACTGCACCACCAGCAGCGCCGCCAGGGTGCGCGCCTCGTAGCTGCCCGTGGCGAAGGTCTGCTTGGCCAGCTCGTCGTTGAGGATGAAGGAGTTGACGAACCGCTTGATCCGGCGCGGGTTGGTCCCCAGGCCCGCGACGATGTCCTCGGCGATGTCGTGCAGGCCGTCGGGCAGCAGGGTGCGCACGAAGGTGGTGGTCGCGGCCGAGGACACCGGCGGCAGCGAGAACGGGACCTGGACGATCTTGTCCAGGTACTGCCCGCTGATGTCGCGGTCGGTGTACTTGGTGCGGATGGTGTTCTCCAGCGCCTCCCGGTCGACGCCGAGCACGTAGACGCAGTTGGGCATGTTGAGGAACAGCTTGAGCGCCTCGAGGGTCTTGAGGATGTTCTCCGGCAGGCAGCGGTCGAGGTCGTCGATGAAGAAGACCAGCCGGGCGGTCGAGCCGTCGGGTGCCCGGGTCGCCTTGGCCAGCAGGGCCTCGAACCGCTGCCGCAGCCGGACCTGCTTGTCCCGGACCTGGAACCGCTCCTCCTCGAACTTCTCCTCGAACTTCTTGAAGTCGGTGGCGGCGTCGACCAAGGTCATCGCGCGCAGCGCGGCGTTGCTGAAGGCGCCCGCGATGGCGGTGAGCAGCTTGCGGCCCTCCTCGCCCATGCCGAGGGTCTCGACCATGGTGTGCAGCAGGGCGATCGCCGGGTTCTCGTCGAACTGGTGCTGCCAGGCGTCGAACCAGATGGTGTGGCAGTTGGCGCCCCTGGTGTTGTCGAGGTGCCTGCCGATCAGCCGCATCAGCGTCGTCTTGCCGCTGCCCCAGGACCCGTAGACGCCCACGACCAACGGGGTGTCGCAGACGAAGATCGAGCCGGCCAGCGCCCGGGCGATCTTGTCGCGGTCGAGCGCGTCCTCCCGGGCGGGCTCGTCGTTGCGGATCGCGATCGACACAGCGGCCCCCTCCACTCGGCTGCGGCCATCGTAGATCTTTTCGCCCCGGTGACCCGCTACGGGGCGTGAGGGACCGTGCGCAGCAGGGCTCGCAACCCGTCGGCGTCGAGGAGGTCGGCGGGGCGCAGCGTGGTGTCGTGGCGGACGTAGTGGAACGCCGCCCGCACCCGGTCCAGCGGCACACTGGACAGGCTCGCCCAGGCGAGGCGGTAGGCCGCGAGCTGCACGGTGAGGGCGGGTAAGCGGTCCTTCTCGGGGACGCGGCCGGTCTTCCAGTCGACGACGGTCCAGCCGCCGTCCGGGTCGAGGAAGACGGCGTCCATCCGGCCGCGCACCGCGACACCGTCGATCTCGGTGGAGAACGGGACCTCGACCTCGTGCGGGGTCCGGTCGGCCCAGTCGCTGCGCAGGAACGCCTCGCGCAGGGTGTCCAGGTCGGCGTCCGGGGCGGCGTCGTCGTCGGCCGCGCCGGGCAGCTCGTCGAGGTCGAGCAGGGCACGCGAACCGAACCGCTTCTCCAGCCAGGCGTGGAAGGCGGTGCCGCGGCGGGCGACCGGGTTCGGCGGGAACGGCAGTGGCCTGCGCAGCCTGCGGGCCAACGCGTCCGGGTCGGCGGCGAGTTCGACGAGCTGGCTGACCGAGAGCTGCTCGGGCAGGGTGACCTGCTCCCGGTGCCCGGCGGCGGCCCGCTCGGTCAGCAGGACGTCGGTGTCGCGGACCCAGCCGTCCGGGTCGTCGGGCGGGTCGTCGAACTCCTCGCCCGCGCGCACCGCGGCCAGCTCGGCCCGCACCAGGGCGGCGCCGGTGGCCACCTCGGAGCGCCGGTCCTTGAGCGGGTCGGCGGGCCACTGCGCGGACTTGACCACGCTGGCGATGGGGTTCTCCGCCCCCTCCTCGGGTTCGTCGGCCCAGAGGTCGACGAACTCGGTGCGGTCGGACAGCTCGGTGAGGAACTCCGACGGACCGCGCGGCTTGCCCCCGGTGCGCCCCCACCAGTGACCGGACACGAACAGCGTGCGCTCGGACCGCGTGAGGGCGACGTAGAACAGCCGCCGTTCCTCGACCAGGCCGCGCTCGGCGAACTCCTCGTGGTGGATCTTGAGCGCCTGTTCGACCTCCTTGCGGTCGCCCGCGCCCGCCAGGTTGAGCCTGGGCAGGTCGACCGCGTCGCCGCGCAGGTCGGCGGGCAGCTCGGTGACCGTGCGCAACCAGCTGCCCCCGCGCCTGCCGCTGGGGAAGACGTCGTGCACCAGGTGCGGGACGGCGACGACCTCCCATTCCAGGCCCTTGGCCGAGTGCACCGTGACGATCTGCACCCGGTCCTCGGCGACCTCCACCTCGCCGGGCTCCAGCCCGTCCTCGGCGGCCTCGGCGGTGGCCAGGTAGTCGAGCAGGGCCGACAGGCTGGCTGACGGGCTGGCCTGGGCGTAGTCGGCCACGACATCGGCGAACGCGTCCAGGTGGGCCCGGCCCGCACCGCCACGACGGGCGGTGGCCTCGATGTCGAGCAACATCGTGCGCTCGACGTCGGCGACGAGTTCGGGCAGCGGCTGGTCGAGCCTGCGGCGCAGGTTGGTCAACTCCCGCCCGAGGCCGCGCACCCGCTGGTACCCCAGCTCCGAGTAGGCGTCCTCCGCGCCCGGGTCGTCGATCGCGTCGACCAGGCCCGCCTGTTCGGCACCCTCGCCGGGCAGCAGGTTGCCCGGTTCGGTGGCGTAGGCGCCCGCCAGGGTGCTCGCCCGGCGCCACAGCGCGGCCAGGTCGGCGGCCCCGATCCGCCAGCGGGAACCGGTGAGCAAGCGGGCGGCGGCGGTACCGGCCAACGGGTCGATGAGCACCCGCAGGGCGCTGACCAGGTCGCGCACCTCGGGCTCGTCGAGCAGTCCGCCGAGACCGACCACCTCGACCGGCAGCCCGCGCTCGCGCAGCGCCACGGCCAGGTCGGACATGTCGGCCCGGCGCCGGACCAGCACCGCGGCCGTGGGCGGCGTGCCGCGTTCCTCGACGGCGGCGTGCCAGCGGTCGGCGACCTGGTTGGCCACCCACTGCACCTCGGTGTCCACATCGGACAGCAGGGCCAGTCGGATGTCGCCCGGGTGCGCGTCCTCGCGGGCGCGCAGCTCGTCGACGTCGACCCCGTGCGCGCGCAGCGGGGCGGACACCGCGTTGGCCAGGTCGAGCACCTCCGGCGGGTTGCGGAAGCTGGTGAGCAGACCGTACTTGTGGGCCGGTTCCTTGCGGCCGCCGTGCTTCTGCGGGAAGTCGGTGGTGAACCGGGGCAGGTTGGCCGCGCTCGCGCCGCGCCAGCCGTAGATGGCCTGCGCCGGGTCGCCGACCGCGGTGACCGGCATCGGCTCGGCGTCGGGGTGTTCGAGCGAGCTGCCGAACAGCGAGCGCAGCAGCACCCGCTGCGAGTGGCCGGTGTCCTGGTACTCGTCGAGCAGCACGGCGCCGAACCGCTCGCGCTCGCCGCGGACCACCTCGACGTGCCCGGCGGCGAGCCGGGCGGCCAGCGACATCTGGTCGCCGAAGTCGAGGGCGCCCTCCCGGCGCTTGCGGTCGGCGTAGGCGGCGACCAGCGGCAGCAGCGCGATGCGGAACCGTTGGGTGACAACGACCTTCTGCAGGTCCTGGGACAGGTCGGCGCGCTGCCCTTTGGCCCTGGGCGCGGACTCGATCGCGGCGCAGACCGCGGCGGCGTGCCCGGCCAGGGTGTCCGGGTCGACCAGGTGCTCGGACAGCTCGCCCGCGAGCGCGAGCAGGTACTGGGTGACGGTGGCGGGCACGTAGTCGGTGTCCAGGTCGTGCCCCCAGGTGGACACCACCCGGTGCGCGGCCTGCCAGGCCGCGGTCTCGGTGAGCAGCCGGGCGCCGGGCTCGACCGGCAGCCGCAGCCCGTGCTCGGCGACGAGCCTGCCCGCGTAGGCGTGGTAGGTCAGGATGGTCGGCTCGCCCGCGAAGACGGCGGCCCGGCGGTCACCGGTGGGGTCGAGCTTGTCGAGCAGGGGGGAACCCGCGAGCCTGCGCAGCCGGGCCCGGACCCGGTCGGCGAGCTGGCGGGCGGCCTTGCGGGTGAAGGTGAGGCCGAGGACCCGGTCGGGGGTGACCAGGCCGTTGGCCACCAGCCAGACCACCCGGCCCGCCATCGTCTCGGTCTTGCCCGCGCCCGCGCCCGCCACCACGAGCGCGGGCTCGGGCGGCGCGGCGATGACCTCGGCCTGCTCCCGGGTGGGCGGGGCGAGGCCGAGCTCGTGGGCGAGGTCGCGCGGGCTGACGAGCGCGAGACCTGGCAGCGGCAGACTCATGGCACGAACGCGCCCGGGTCGGCCGGCGGTGGGCAGCGCACGTCGACCCCGGGGACGACGAGCGGCTGCGTCGGACTCTTGCTCATGCGGCCAACCTACCTCGGCGAACTCCGGGATCCGGGGTTCGCGGGCATCGACCACCTGTTCGAGTGACTACTGCGTGACCTGCCTGCCGCTCGGGTGCAGCGGGCACGCCGTCCGCACCGGGCAGCGCGGGCAATCCGGGTTCTCGTAAGCGGTGTACTCCGGTCCGACCGTCGACGCGGCGGCCTCGCGGACGATCTTGAGCCAGTGGTCCAGGGTCTCGCCACGAACGGGGTCCTGCACGCGTTCGGTCGCCCCGGTCTTCTTGTTCGCCTTGGACACGTAGAGCAGGCGCGCGCCCCCGGGTTCGGTGCCCACGTCGGCGAAGGCGCCGTACGCGACGGCCAGCTGGTAGACCGCGAGCTGCGGGTGCTCCTGCGCGTCGTTGGCGCTGACCGGGGCCTTCCCGGTCTTGATGTCGATGATCACCGGCCGCCCCTCGGCGTCCACCTCGACCCGGTCGACCCGGCCGCGGACGGTGATCGCGTCGGGCAGCTCGACGCTCACGTCCTGCTCGACCGCCACCTGGGTGAGGTCGGACCGGGTGGCCCGCATCCAGGTCAGGAACGTGTCGACCATCCCGCGGACCCGTTGCTGCTCACGGCGGGAGAACCAGGGCGCGCCCGCGTCGACCGAGCTCCACGCCTTGTCGAGCTCGGCCATCAACTCCTCCCGGGAAGCACCGGAGGCAGCCGCCTGGGCCAGCGCGTGGACCAGGGTGCCGGTCACCGCGGCCAGTTCGGCCGGGTCCTGGCCGCCGTGCCGCTCGACCACCCACCGCAACGGGCACTTGGCCAGGATCTCCACAGTGGACGGTGACACGCGCACCGGCTGGTCGGCGGCGCGCAGGGGGGCGGCGGTGGACAGTTCCGGGAGTCCGTACCAGCTGTCGGGGTTCGCGCCCGGGACACCGGCCTCGGCGAGGCGCGCGAGCTGGCGCGCGGCAAGCGACCGACGGGCAGGGTCGACAGTGTTGTCACAGACTGCTTGCCGCAGATCACCTACCAGATCCGCTAGCACCAACGCGCGCTCTTGCTCAGCCATCGGGACTACGTTGTCCGCGTCGGCAGTCTCAGCGCCCGCGAGTTCGGCGAGGAAGCGGGAGGGCTGTTCCTCTTCCCCACGTACCGCGCTGACCAGGAGCTTCGACTTAGCACGTGAAGCGGCGACAAGAAGAAGACGGCGCTCTTCAGCCAAGAGCGGCGCGGTAGCGGAGACCACCTGTTCACGTACTCCAGCGAGCACGTCTACGAAGCGTTCCACGCCCAAGAGGGATCCGCGAAGACGAAGATCCGGCCACGCACCCTCTTGCACACCGGGCACCGCGACAACCGTCCACTCACGACCGGCGGCGGCGTGCGCGGTCAAGATGGTGACGGCATCCCCCTGCGGGGCACTAGGCGCGAGCGTGTCGCCCGCGATGCGCTGGGACACCAGGTAGTCGACAAACCCGACCACATCGGACCCGGGCAACCGCTCGGCGTAGCGCTCAGCCGTGTGGAACAACGCGACGATGGCATCGAGATCGCGGTCCGCCTGGGCGCCCACCGGCCCGCCGCGGGCAGCCGTGGCCACCCAACGCGTCTCCAGGCCGCTGGACTGCCATGTCTCCCAGAGGATCTGCTCCAGACTCGCGCCCTCGGCGATCCCCTTGCGCACCAACGCCATCAGGCCCGACACGCGGCGCACGGGGCCGACCTCGGTGTCGGCGAGGGCGGTTAGCCGATCGTCGTCGGCGAGAACCTCGACCAAGAGGTCGTCGCTGGACCGGTCACCGCCCGCGGCCAACTCCAGCCTACGCAGGCCGCGCCGCAATCTGCGCAAGGCCAACGGGTCGGCGCCACCGAGCTGAGAGGAAAGCAGCATCTCCGCAAGCGGCGGGTCAAGGAGAGCGGGGACGGCCGCGCAACGCAAGAGCGCTAAGAGGGGCCGTACAGCAGGCTGTTGCGCCAACGGCAATTCGTCTCCGGGAGCGGCTACCGGAACACCGGCGGACGCCAGCGCACGGTGCAGCACCGGTATGGACCGCGTGGCGGACCGGACCAAGACAGCCATATCGGCCCACGGCACGTCGTCTAGCAGGTGGGCTCGCCGGAGCTGGTTCGCGACCCAGCTCGCTTCCGCTGCCGCCGACGGGTGCAGCCGCACGGTCACCGTGCCGCCGTTGTCGCGCCCCTTGTCCACCCGCCGCGCGCCCGCGCCCGGCAACCGCGCCGCGAGGTGCGAGACCGCTCTACGAACCGCAGGCGCCATCCGGTGGCCTGGGCCGAGGACGACCGTGCCGCCCCCTGGATCTGCGTCGCGCAGCAGCGCGGGATCGGCGCCACGGAAGGAGAAGATGCCCTGATCGGGGTCTCCCGCGACCACGAACTCCTTGGCCGCGCCGCCCAGGCTGTGCAGCAGCGCGTACTGCAACGGGTCGAGGTGCTGGGCGTCGTCGACGAGCAGGTAGCGGACTCTGCCGCGCTCGGCGGCGAGCAGCTCACCGTCGGTGTCGAAGGCCAGCAGCGCGCTCGCGACCAGCTCCGCGGCGTCGAGCGCGGGCGCGGTCGTGTGTGCGATGCCGGTGTCCGCGGACCCCAGCAGCAGCGTGACCTGTTCGTACTGCCGGCCGAAACGCCCTGCGGCTACCCACTCGTCGCGGCCCTCGCGCTTCCCGAGGGCAACCAAGTCCTCGGGGCCCAGACCGCGCTCGGCGGCGCGCAGGATCAGGTCGCGCAGCTCCTCGGCGAAGCCGGGCACGGTGAGCGCGGGTCGCAACCGTTCGGGCCAGTGCCGGGCGCCCAGCTCGATGTCGCCCTCGAGCAGCTCGCGGATGACGGCGTCCTGCTCAGGTCCGGAGAGCAGGCGCGGACCAGGCCCGTCGTGCAACATCGCCTGGATGCGGAGAACCGCGAACGCGTAAGAGTGCACGGTGCGCACGAGAGGCTCGCGGACAGTGCGCAGGGAGCCCTCTTCGGTGAGCAGGGCGGTGATCCGTCCGCGCAGGTCAATGGCGGCGCGACGACTCGCGGTGAGCACCAAGAGCTGTTCGGGATCCACACCTCCGCGCAAGATGCGGTCTGCGGCCAGCTCCGCTAAGAGAGTGGTCTTACCAGTGCCTGGGCCGCCGAGGACGCGGACGAAACCGTCTGCGCCCGTCAAGACCCGCCGCGCGTCCTCGCTCCACCGCAGGGTGCGGCTCGGCGCCGCAGGCCTGCGGACGAGCTGCGGCGCGAGCGGGGACCTCCCGGCGACCATCCGCCGATTGGACCACGCCCGCCCCACGAGGCCGGACGCGGCACGCCCATCGGGGCGGGGTGGAATGATCCGGCCATGGCCGACGCCCTGAACGTGCACGTCTTCGGTGCCGACGACGCCCCGCCGTTGCTGGCACTGCACGGGGTGACCGGGCACGGCGCGCGCTTCCGCCGCCTCGCCCAGTGGCAGCTGTCCGCGTTCCGGGTGATCGCGCCGGATCTGCGCGGGCACGGTGACTCGCCGCGGCTACCGCCTTGGACCTTGGAGCAGCACACGGCCGACGTGCTCGCGGTGATGGACACCTTCGGTCTGCAACGCGTCTCGGTGATGGCGCATTCGTTCGGCGCTCTTATCGCTCTTCGCCTACCGCCGGACCGCGTAGGCGCACTGGTCTTGCTCGATCCGGCGGTGAGCGTCAAACCGCGAGAGGCGCTGGAGTCGGCCGAGGCGGCTAAGAGGGAGTGCTCGGATCCCTATGCCGCACAACGCCAAGACTGGCCGACAGCCGAAGAAGACGTGATCGCCGAAGAGGTTTCCGACAACTGGGTAACCAAATACGGTGTTTGGAGCCCCAAGTGCAGCCCGGCGGCCGTCGCTACCGCGTGGAGTGAGATGTGCAGACCTGTGCCGCTTCCCCGCGTGCGCACACTGGTCGTGCGCGCACTGCGGGCGCGCTACGTCGGACCTGAGTTCCTCGCCGCGGCCCGCGGTGTCGAGCTCGTCGACCTGGACTGCGGGCACATGGTGACGGTTGAGGAACCCGACCGCGTCGGCGGTCTGGTCTCGGGATTCGTGAGGTGAGCGTGGACGAGGAACTGCACGAGCGGGTTCGCGAGGCGATCCGGGCGATCCCGCCCGGCCGGGTGGTGACCTACGGCGACATCGCGGGCCTGACCCGTGCACCCTCGCCCCGGCTGGTCGGCAAGATCCTGTCCGAGGACGGGCACGACCTGCCGTGGCACCGGGTGTTGCGGGCGAACGGGACCCCGGCCCCGCACCTGGCCCGTGAGCAGCTGGAGCGCCTGCGGGCCGAGGGCGTCCTGGCGGCGGGTGAGAAGGTCGACCTGCGCACCTACCGCTGGGCGGACGTGGTGGCGGAGCCGGAGCCCGGGTTGTTCGACTAGCGGAGCGGCCCGACCGGACTAGTCGCGCTGCTTCCCGAGCGCGGGGTCGAGGCCGAGCATGTCGAGCAGCCGCTGGCAGTCGGCGGCGTCGTCGGCGTGGTCGGCCACCGTCCTGGCCGCCCGGCTGCACTGCTCGGCGTTGTGCAGCGACTCGATTTCACGGGCCGCAGCGATGCGTCCGGGGGAGGGAACGGCCTGTTGAGCAAGCGTCATGAAGCACCTTCCTAGAGACGGCCGCCGCAGGCTGAGCGTCGAGGTCCGCTCACAGGGGATCCACGCGGCGTGCCGGCCGGGAGTGTCATTCACTCTTTCAGCCCAATTGGGCTGAAGCAAGAGGCCGATTGGATGCGTTGTGTTAAGTCACCGTGAGCGACGGCGCGCATACCGTATCACCTTGGTCACCAGACGACTGCCTGCCGTGACGGAGCGCTCGCCGGGTGAAGGCCACCAAGCCCGACACCAGGAAGAACGCTCCGGCCACCACCGCGATCAGTCCGACGTCCATACCGGTAAGACGCGCGTCTACACCAAGAGGTTGACCTTTGCCAATTTTGGCTAAGAGGGCATGAACACCTTCATCGGCGCCAAGAGCTCCAGTGACAGGTCCCACAACTTCGCCGCCAAGAGCGGGTCGCGCGCGGTGCGGCTTGGGCGCTCGAGGACCGGGCGGCCGAAGTACCGGCGGTGCGGGCCGTAGAGGGCACCCTGGAAGGCGTCCGGGTCGGTGATGGCGCGCAGGGTGGGCTGGGCGCCCGCGGCGGCGGACTGGGCGACGAACCGGTCCAGGACGGCCGTCGCGGTGGCGACGAACCGGGGCTCGTCCTTGCCCAGCTCGGTGGCCGCGTAGCCGGGGTGCGCGGCGACGGAGAGCGTGTCGTGGCCGTCGGCGGCGAGCCTGCGGCCCAGTTCCGCGGTGAACAGCAGGTTGGCCAGCTTCGACTGGAAGTACGCGCGCCAGCGGCCGTAGCGGCCGCGCTCAAAGTTCGGGTCGGCCAGCCGGATCCGGCCGGGCCGGTGCCCCATGCTGGTCACGGTGACCACGCGGGCCGCGGGCGTGGCGGTGAGCAGCGGCAGCAGCCGCAGCGTGAGGGCCATGTGCCCGAGGTGGTTGACGCCGAACTGGGTCTCGAACCCGTCGGCGGTCGTGGACTGGGCGACCGCCATCAGCCCGGCGTTGTTCACCAGCAGGCCGAGCCTGCCGTGCTCGGCGATGACCTGGTCGGCGAACGCGGCGACCGAGGACTGGTCGGCGAGGTCGAGGGTGGCCAACTGGAGCAGGTCGGGGTCGACCCCCTCGGCGATGAGGGCGGCGCGCGCGGCCGCGGCCTTGTCCTGGTTGCGGCAGGCCATCAGCACCGTCGTGCCGCGGGCGGCCAGCGCGCGGGTGGTCTCGATGCCCAGCCCGGCGTTGGCGCCGGTGACCACTGCGAGGTCGTCCATGTTCGCTCCTTAACCTGAACTAGCGTTCACCATCTATAGTGAGCCAAGGTTCAGGTTCTGGCAAGTGCGGAGGTCCAGGCGGTGGCGAGAGCGGACTCGGTGCGCAACCGGCGCAACATCCTCGACTCCACCCGCGAGTTGCTCGCGGCCAACGGCGAGCAGGTGGGCATGGACGAGATCGCCGCCCACGCGGGCGTCGCCGTCGGGACGCTCTACCGGCACTTCCCCACGAAGACCGACCTGATCGACGCGGCCATGGCCGAGCTGACCTCGAGCCTGGTCGAGCTCGTCGCCGTGGCGGCGGACCGCGTCGAGGCCGGGGCGGACCCGGTCGAGGCGATGACGGGGCTGCTGCGGACCTTCGTGGGACTGGCCGCGCAGGACCGGGCGGTGAAGGCGGCAGCGGAGGGGCTGGCGTCGGACTCGTTGCGGGAGCTGGAAGAGCGCGGCTGGGGGCAGTTGCAGCGGATCGTGGATGTCGCGCACGCGCAGGGGGCCTTGCACGCGGACATCACCACAGCCGACTTGGCGCTGCTGGTGGCCACCGCGCCCACCGAGGCGGTGCCGGTCGAGTCCCGGGAGCGGTGGATCGCTTTGGCCATGCGGTCGGTGACTGCCTGACGGTTCTGCTCGCTGTGCTCGCTGTGCTTGACGGTGCGCCGGGACGGGACTGGCAGGGGGGCGGCCGCGTCCCGGCGCACTCGGCGGAGAGGGCAGGATTCGAACCTGCGCGGGCGCCGAGGCGCCCTTCCGGTGAAGACTGGAACCCGTTGAGCCGCTCCGGGCACCTCTCCTTGGCTTGCTGTGCATAGCTTGCCGGGTGGCGCTGATGTCGGGCTGACGGTTTGCTGTCTTGCTTGCCGACTTGCTTGCCGCGGGCGCGCCGTCTGGGTTGCCGCGGAGTGCTGCGGGGGTGCTCGATTGGGTGGAGTGGTTTGCCTGGGGCCCCTAAAGAAATGAGGCGCGGTGGGTAGAGCGGGTGGGGAAGGGAGTCACCCACTCGCGGGTCAGCTTAGCGCCTCATTTCTTCCCCAGACAAACCACTCCACCCAATCGAGCAGGTGGGAGGTGATGGTGACTGTGTTGCCGGGGAAGGGTTCCAGAGACTCCCTGGTCTACATAGGACTAACCGACAGAGGTCGAGGAGAGTTTGGGGTAGGGCGATCAAGGGGGGACCCGGCGTTTGTGGTGAAAGCGCTGCCGGACGCCGTCGAGTGGGCCAAGCGCCTCGTGGTGAGGGGCGGGTCGACGTCCGGCAGGTGCGCTATGCCAAGCGTTCCGCAGTTAGGACAAGCGTTCCCGGCAGTCCGCCAGGGCGGCCTCGGCCTTGGCCGTGCCGGTCATCGCGGCGGCCAGGCGCAGGTGGGGCAGGGCCTCTGCGTGCCTGCTCTGCCTGGCCAGCGCGCGGCCGAGCAGGGTGTGGGCGTAGGCGTCGGTCGGGTCGAGGGCCACCAGCTTGCGCGCGGTGGACTCGGCCGGGCCGAGGGCGGCCGACTGGAAGTGCGCCAGCGCCAACTCGGTCAGCACGGCGGTGGACTCCGGCGCGGCCTCCGCCGCCTCGGCGAGGTGGCGCGCGGCGGTACTGGGGTCACCGCTCGCCCGGAACAGCCTGCCCTGGTCCAGCAGGTCGAGCACGTCGGTCATGACTCCTCCAGCCTGATGTCAGCGGCGGTCCGGTGCGCGGCCGGGATCTGGCCGAGCCGCCCCGCCTGGTAGTCCTCGAACGCCTGGATGATCTCCTGGCGGGTGTTCATCACGAACGGTCCGTAGCGGGCGACCGGCTCGTTGATCGGCAGCCCCCCGAGCACCAGGACCTCCCAACTCGGCGAGTTCCCCGGCTGCGTCTCAGCGGCACGCGCGGTGAGCGCGTCACCAGGCCCGAACACGGCCAACTGCCCTTCCTCCAACGGCCTCCCCTCGGCCCCGACAGTGCCGCGACCGGACAGGACGTAGACCAGCACGTTGAACTCGGCAGGCCACGGCAGGACCAGCCGGGCACCCGCACTGACGGTCGCGTGCAGGTAGGTGATCGGCGTGTAGGTCGAGCCGGGCCCCCGGTGTCCAGCCAGGTCACCGGCGATGACCCGGACGAGCGCACCACCGTCGTCACTGGCAAGCAACATGGCGTCACCCGCCGCGATGTCCTGGTAGCGCGGCTGCGCCATCTTCAGCGAACGCGGCAAGTTGACCCACAACTGGACGCCGTGGAACAGCCCACCCTTGGCGACCAGCTCTTGCGGCGGCACCTCGTTGTGCAGAATCCCCGACCCAGCGGTCATCCACTGGGTGGAGCCGTCGGTGATCAGACCACCGCCACCGATGGAGTCGGTGTGCTGCATGGCACCGTCGATCATGTAGGTGACCGTCTCGAACCCGCGGTGTGGGTGCCAGGGCGCACCCTTGGCCTCCCCCGGGCCGTACTCGACCGCACCCATGTGGTCGAGCAGCAGGAACGGGTCGGCCAGGGCCAGGTCAGCCCCGGGGAAAGGCCGCCGAACCTGGAAACCCTCACCCTCCAGGAACTTCTCCGCCCGCACGATCCTGCGCACCCCGCGCCAAGTCGTAGCCGACTCGGGCAGGTCCGGCAGGCGGGGCAGGGTCAGGGTGTCAGCGGTGATCGCAGGCATCGGGCGCCTCCTCATCACTCTCGGGCCACCCGGTCGGCGACCCACAGCCGCTACAAGCTAGTTGCGCGCTCAATTATTCCCCGCCCACCCAGGACGCCCGGCCCCAGAGCCAGCGCCCCCACCGCCACCCCACGGCAGACCCACCCTCCCAACGAACCCAGCGAAATCCCCACCACCACACCCCGCAGCGAATAGGCCGACCCCGCTGGCACCCAAGCGAATCCCGCCCCCGCCAAACCGCAGCGGTGAGGCCGACTCTGCTAGCACCCAAGCGAATCCCGTCCCCCAGCAAACCGCAGCGGTGAGGCCGACCCCGCTGGAAAGCAACGCCCGCTACGGATGCTCGATCTAGTGGACTCGCTTCGTGTGGGGGAGGAGTACCGCTAAACTTGCCGTGTGGTGGGGATGCCCTTCACCCGCCCTTTTTTCACCACCGCGGTGCTCTAGGGGCCCCGCACGAAGTGAGTTCACTAGATCGAGCCCATGCTTTTACTCGGGCAACCCCAGCGATGAGCCACCATGCAGGTCGACCGTAGGTCGGCGTGCGGCACACCCCACGAGCTGCCCAAGTAAGAGCAGGGCTCGATCGGGTGGACTGCCTTCGCGCGGGGCCCCTAGGCGACCGCGTGGGGAAAAAGCGTGGGGAGAAGGGCATCCCCACCACAGGTCAAGTTTAGCGGTCGCCTCCCCCCACACGAAGGCAGTCCACCCAATCGAGCACAAACGTAACGGGACTTTCATACCAGCGGGCTCGACATTTAGAGATTGAAAGAAAAGAGCCAAAGGGATTAAGGCCGAAGGGACTTAGGGCTGAAGGGACTTAGGGTTTCTTTGGAAGCCTGTCGGCGCCTAGCGCTGGGGCCACATGCTGTAGATCGTGTTGTCCTCGTCCTTGCACACCACCTGCGGCAGCGATCCCTCCGGCACCTGGTTGCACGCCATCGGTCCGATCTCGAACGGTGCCTGCCCGGTCTTGGGGTCCGGCCGTGCTGCGTAGTAGTCGAACAGGATGGCAGCGGCCTGTTCGCAGTTGAGCCTGCCCGTCGGGGTCTCCACGACGACGGCGAGCATGTCCTTGCCCAGTGCGCCCTTGAACGGCCGGTCGCAGTACTGCGACGGTGCGCTCTCGTCCACCGTGAGGTCGACGCCCGGGGTCGTGGTCGTGGGCCGTGTGACCGTCTGCCTGCTCACCGTGGGTCGTGAGGCGGTCGGACGCCTGGCCGTCGTGGTCACTTCCGCCGACGAGGCCGTCGCCTTCGACGCCGTCGTCGTTGAACCGGTCGAGGTGCCGGATGCGGATCCGGTGACCGGGGTGGAACAGCCCGTGACCAGGGCGGCGAGCAACGCTAACGCGACCATGAACCTCATACCCGCTGCTTCGACTGTCGCACCCGGACCGTTACGCGCCCACCCCCGACAACGTCCACAGTGGACCCCTGAGTCTGGACGGGTGAGCGTGTCCGATACGGGGTATTCAGCACGTGTGCGCACCATGGGGCAAGTGAGAAGACACCCGGCGGTCCAGCGGCTGGGGCGGATCGGCATGGCCTTCTACGGGGGTGTGCACATCCTGATCGCCTGGCTGGCCATCCAGGTCGCGGCCGGGCAGACCGGTGAGAAGACCGACTCCAAGGGCGCCATCGCCGAGATCGCGGAGACCACCGCCGGTCCGGTGCTGCTGTGGGCGCTGACCATCGGCCTGTTCCTGTTCGCCCTCTGGCAGGTCACCGAGGGCCTCGCGGGCTACACCTACGTCACCGAACCGCGCAAGCGCCTGGGCAAGCGGATTGGCGCGGGCGCGCGGGCGATCACCGGGGCGGGCATCGGCATCGGCGCGCTGGACTTCGCCCGCGGGGTGGGCAGCACGAACTCGACCGGCAAGCAGCAGGAGCTCACCGCGAAGGTGCTGGCCCTGCCGTTCGGGCAGGTCCTGGTGGGCGCGGCGGCGATCGGCATCCTGGTGATCGCCGCGGTGATCTTCTACAAGGGCGTGAAGCGGTCCTTCGAGCGCGACCTGGACATGTCCGAGCTGCCCGACGGGTCCCGCCGGTTCGTCGAGCAGGTCGGCCGGGTCGGCTGGATCGGGAAGGGGCTGGCCTACGGGGTGATCGCCGTGCTGGTCGGGCTGGCCGCGCTGAACGCCGACCCCGAGCAGGCTGGTGGCATGGACAAGGCGCTGCACACGGTGGCGGAGCAGCCCTACGGCATGCTGCTGCTCACCGTGATCGCGATCGGCCTGGCCGCCTTCGGCGTGTACTGCTTCGCCGCCGCGAAGGCGCATCGCGACTAGTCCACTGAGGACAGTCGACTACACCAGCTTGACGATCTCCTGCGCCGCCCGTTCCAGCCCGCGCATCGAGCGGGGGGTGGACCTCGGGTGCAGCGCGTGCACCGCCAGCCGGAACAGCAGGGCGCGCAGCAGCGCCTGCGGCCACTCCGGCAGGTGGCCCCAGCGCTTGGCGATCGACTCGTCGGCGCCGCCCCAGGCCATCGCGTCGACCACGACCACCGCGGCCGCCCACTCCGGTGGGCGGTGGAACGCGGCGAAGTCGATGATGCCGGGCGCGGCGTCGCCGTCGAAGAGGACGTTGCCGAACAGGTCGCCGTGCACGACCTGGGAGCGCAGCGAGATCTCCTTGCGCGACTCGGCGTGCAGCGCGAAGAGCCTGCCGCCGAGGTCCGGGTCGAGCTTGGTCTTCTTGTCCTCGCCCCAGGCGGCCCGGTCGGCCATGGCGAACACATCCGCGCGGCCGCTGAGGAAGCGCGGCCGGTTCAGCTCCGCGGTGGCCTTGTGCAGCCGGAGCGAGGCGGAGATCACCTCGTCGTAGCGCGGCTCGGCGCGGCCGGGGACGTACCGGAACCCGACCCACCCGCCGACCACGTAGCGGCCGTCGCTGGAGCGGACCGGCTGGGCGATGCGCAGGTCCGGGACCCGCAGGTCGCCGAGCGTCTGGGCGACCCAGGACGCCTCGGCGGGGTTGGCCGCCTGCCGCAGCGCGAGGTCGTCACACCGCCAGACCGGCCCCTGCTCGATCAGCACGGGCTCGGCGTCCTTGGCGCCGAAGGCGGCGCGGACGTGCGGCGGGGGCGGAGTTCTCACGGGCGGGCACGCTACCTGCCCGAGGTGTCCGGTGGTCGTGCGACACGGGGACACGATTTGTTGATCTTGTCAAGTCGCCACCGGGCCCCGACCGCGTGGTCGGGGCCCGGTGGCCGAGCAGCTCGAGCGGCTCAGTAGGTCGGCAGCGAGGTGTCGATCTCGCTCGCCCAGCCGAGCACACCGCCGCCGACGTGCACCGCGTCCTTGAAGCCCGCCTTGTGCAGCGCCGCCAGCGCCTCCGCGGAGCGGACACCGGACTTGCAGTGCAGCACGATCGGCCGGTCCTGCGGCAGCTCGGCGAACGCCTCGCCGGAGAGGATCCGGTCCTTCGGGATCAGCACCGAGCCCTCGATCTTGACGATCTCGTACTCGTGCGGCTCGCGGACGTCGATCAGCGCGAAGTCCTCGCCCCGGTCGAACTTGTCCTTGAGCTCGCGCGGGGTGATCGTGCTGCCCGCCGCCGCGGTCTGCGCGTCGTCGCTGACCACGCCGCAGAACGCGTCGTAGTCGATCAGGCCCTCGATCGGCTTGGTCTCCGGGTCCTTGCGGATCTTGATGGTGCGGTACGACATCTCCAGCGCGTCGTAGACCATCAGCCGACCCAGCAGCGGCTCGCCGATGCCGGTCAGCAGCTTGATCGCCTCGGTCACCATGATCGACCCGATGGACGCGCACAGCACGCCCAGCACGCCGCCCTCGGCGCACGAGGGGACCATCCCGGGCGGCGGCGGCTCGGGGTAGAGGTCGCGGTAGTTGAGGCCCTGGCCGTTGGGCGCGTCGTCCCAGAAGACGCTGACCTGGCCCTCGAACCGGAAGATCGACCCCCACACGTACGGCTTGCCCAGCAGCACCGCGGCGTCGTTGACCAGGTACCGGGTGGCGAAGTTGTCCGTGCCGTCGAGGATCAGGTCGTAGTCGGCGAAGATCTCCAGCGCGTTGGTGGAGTTGAGGTGCTCCTGGTGCAGGACCACGGTCACCAGCGGGTTGATCTCGGCGATCGACTCCTTGGCCGAGACGGCCTTGGGCTTGCCCACGTCGGAGACGCCGTGGATCACCTGGCGCTGCAGGTTCGACTCGTCGACGATGTCGAAGTCGACGACGCCGAGCGTGCCCACGCCCGCCGCGGCCAGGTACAGCAGGGCCGGGCTGCCCAGCCCGCCCGCGCCGACCACCAGGACCTTGGCGTTCTTGAGCCGCTTCTGCCCGTCCACCCCGACGTCCGGGATGATCAGGTGGCGGCTGTAGCGCGCCACCTCATCCTTGGTCAGCTCCTGCGCCGGCTCGACGAGCGGCGGCAAACTGCCTGGCATCGGTCCTCCTAGAACACGGGGTACGCGCGGCGATTCTCACCGGTACAACGCCAGAGTCCCACCCGGTCTTCCCCCGCTCCCACGATCCGGGACGACTGGACGGGCCAGGTACCGGGGCTGGGTACTAGGGCCGGGCCTGCGGGTTCGGCCAGGCGTTCGGCTTGCACACCAGGCCGTCCTCCTTGACCGCGTCCCGGTTGCCCACCGCGCGGTTGAGCTGGGCGACGTAGTTGTTGGCCACCCCGAAGCTCTGCTGCATCATCACCGGCGCCAGCGCGCCCGCCTCCGGGCAGCCGACGTGGTTGTTGCGGAAGGCGTGGCCGACCTCGTGGTTGAGCGCGTACTGCCGGTAGGTCAGCAGGTCGCCCGCGAAGGCGACCGCGCCGCGCACCCAGCGGGCCAGGTTGATCATCACGCGCTTCTCGCTGCCGCGGTAGCAGGAGGACTCGTACTTGATCGAGTAGCCGCACATGTCGGCCCGGTGCGCGGTGTCCGGGCTGGTCAGGCTAATCCGGAAGCTCGGGTTGGCGAAGTCGGGGGCGACCCGCTGCACCGAGATCTCGCCCAGGCCGGTCCACCCGCGCGGGTCGGCCAGGGTCTTGTCGACCAGGGCGGCGAACGCGTCGTCACCGCCGAAGGCCGAGCTGTCGACGCCGTCCTCGATCTCCACCGTGTAGGTGAAGAACTTCGCGCCGTTGCCCACCTTGGGGCCACTGCCCGCCACGCCGTGGAACTTGCCCGTGCCCGCCTGGGTGAACGCCCCGCCGTTGGGCAGCTCGGCCGACGGGATGTTCACGTCGACCGGGCCAGAGGGTCGCTCGGTGACGTCCGGCGCGCTCGGCGTCTGCTCGCCCGCGCCGACGTCGCCCTGTCCCCCGCCGTCTTGTCCGGTGTCGCCCCGCGCGGCCACCGGGGTGCTGCCGCCCGCGGTGTCGCCGCGGTCGCCCGCCGTCTGCACGAGGACGAGCACCGTGACGGCGAGCAGCACGGGCAACGCGTAAACGCGCCACCCGTAGGTGGCGATGAACCCGCGCTTGCGCCGTGCCCTGGGCTTGTCCGGCTGCCAGGAGGCCGCCAGCGGCTCGGCGGTGGTGCGGCGGGAGCCCTTGCGGTAGCGGTCCTCGGTCACGACCTGGCCGCCCGGCTCACCGGCCGATGCGGAGCGTGACGACTCGGCGGCCGGGTCCGGCTCCCCCTGCGTCATTCGGCTCACGGCGACCAGGGTGCCACATCACGCAGCGCTCCCAAGGACGAGCACGCCGCTCACCAGCGATCCGCGGCGGCCGTCTCCCACAGCCCCAGAGTCGCCCGCGCGACCAGCGCGGGCCGCTCCATCTGCGCCACGTGACCGGTGCGCGGCAGGACCAGCAGCCGCGCGCGCTGCAGCAGGCGGGCGGTGCGCGGGGCCTTGCGGACGGTCATCAGCTTGTCCTCGGTGCCCCAGACCACCAGCGTCGGCGCCTGGACCTGCGGGATGAACCGCCACAGCGACCGGGTGCCGCGGGCGAACCAGGCCCGGATCAGCCCGATGGTGCTGCCCGCCAGCGCGGTGGCGGCCCAGGCCTGCTCGGCCCGCTCGGCGTACTCCTGCACCGCCTCCTCGATCCGCTCCTTGGGCACCGAGCCCGGGTCGGCGTAGCAGAGGTTCAGCATCTGGGTCAGCCGTTGGCGTGGCGTCAGCTGGGCGAGCTGCCTGCGCACCGAGGTGCCCACCACCGGCAGGAAGGCCAGCGCCATCCGCCGGTCGGACATGCGGTTGACGTTGGGGCGCAGGTCGGGGACCGCGGGCGAGATCAGCGTCAGCGTGCGCACCAGATCGGGGTGGCGGGCGGCCAGCACGATGCACACGGCGCCGCCCATCGAGTTGCCCAGCAGGTGGATCGGGCCGAGGTCCAGCGCGCGCAGCCAGGTGGCGAGCGCCTCCGCGTGGCCCTCGGGGGTGTACTGGTAGTCCGGCAGCGGTGGGGTGCGGCCGAAGCCGGGCAGGTCGACGGCGATGCCCGGGGCGTACCCGGCCAGGTGCGCGGCCAGGTCGGTCCAGTTCGTCGCCGAGCCGCCGAGGCCGTGCACGTACACCGCGGTGACCTCGCCGACCCCGGGCGTCCGGCGCACGTGCAGGCGGATCCCACCAGCCTCGATGTCCTCACCCGGCCACGCCTTGGTGGCCGGATCGATCACGGGCAGCTCAGCGGCGGAGAAGGGGACCTCGGTCAGCGGGGCCCGCTCCGATCTGAGTGTTGTTGCGGAGTTCATCAATCCGGTCATCAATCCAGTGTGCATCCGTTCTGCGGGGCTCACCGTAGTGAGACGCGCGTCACACTGAATACTTGTTGTAGAGCACGGTCGTTGAATCAGTTGCCCCGAACGGGGATACCCGCGAGTAAGGTCGAACCACCCGTGCGGGTTGGCGATCCCGACCCGACGACGCGGTAAGTGAGGGTGGAGGCACATGTCCGAGACAATTCAGGCCAACGGTGTGGGCCGGGGGGCGCGGCTCCCCCGGACGGCCCGGCGCGCCCAGCTGCTCGCCGCGGCCCAGGACGTGTTCGCGGCCAACGGCTACCACGCGGCGGGCATGGACGAGATCGCCGAGCGGGCCGGGGTCAGCAAGCCGGTGCTCTACCAGCACTTCCCCGGCAAGCTCGAGCTGTACATGGCGCTGCTGGACAAGCACGTCGACGAGCTCATCCGCCGGGTCACCGACGCGATGGCGGCCACCACCGACAACAAGATCCGGGTGCGCAACGCGGTCGGCGCCTACTTCGACTTCGTCGACGGCGAGAGCCAGGCGTTCCGGCTGGTCTTCGAGTCCGACCTGCGCGGCGAGCCGCTGGTGCAGGACGCGATCGAGCGGGCCACCAGCGCCAGCGTCGACGCCATCACCGCCACCATCACCGCCGACGCGGGCCTCGACGAGCACCGCGCGCGGCTGCTCGCGGTCGGCCTGGTCGGGGTGAGCCAGGTCGCGGCGCGCGCGTGGCTGGCCGACAACCGGGTGCTGCCCAAGGACGAGGCCATCGGGCTGATCTCCAACCTGGCCTGGCGCGGCATCGGCGGCGGCTTCCCGCTGCACCCGCACGAGTGAGCAGGGGAGAGCGCTCCCCCTGTTGATCTCGGCAGGCACCAGGCACCGTTGACCGCATGAAGTTCTCGGCGGCGAACGTGAGCGCCCTCGGCGGGCGCACGACGAACCAGGACGCCAGTCACGCGGGCGGCCGCCTGCTGGTGGTCGCCGACGGCGTCGGCGGCGCGCCCGCGGGCGAGGTCGCCTCCGCGCTGGCGGTCCAGGCCGTGGTCGAGCACGGCGGCGAGGCCCCCGGCACTGCGGCGTCCCTGGCCAACGCGGCCGTGCGCGCCCACGGTCGGGAGCACCCGGCCACCGCGGGCATGGGCAGCACGCTCGACGTGGCCGCCATGGTCCGCCGAGAGGGTCGTTGGCTCGTCCGCGGAGCGCACGTCGGCGACAGCGTCGTGCTGGTGGTCGCCACCGACATCCACCCGTTGACCAGGGCGCACACCCTCGCGGACGAGCTGGTGGCGGCCGGGCACCTGACCCCAGAGGAGGGCGCCCGGCACCCCCAGCGCTCGGCGCTGATGCGGGCGATCGGGATGGAAGACCAGGTGCGACCCGATCTGTGGGAGCGGTCCGCGATCCCCGGTGAGCGCTACCTGTTGTGCAGCGACGGACTCCCTAACGCGCTCGGTAAGGGTCTGCACGACCTCTTGTTCTCACTGCGCAAGGCAACCGCGGCGGAGTGCGCGAACGAGTTGGTGCGCGCCGCGGTCGAGGCGGGCGCCCGGGATAACGTGACCGCAGTGGTCGGTGATGTGGCGGGCGGTGCGGGTTGGCGGAGCTGATCGTCGACTACCACGCCTACCCGGCACCCAGGCTCGTCCCGCCGGGCGAGCAGCTGTCCCTGGACCGCGACTTCCTCAGCGGCGGCACCGACGAGCGCATCTCGCGGGCGCCGAACGCGCCGTTCCTGCGGCACATGGACGGCCGGTGGTGGCTGGTCAACGGCCACGACCAGCTCACCGTGTACGTCGTGGCGGAGAGCAGGCGGTTCACCGTCAGCGAGCGGTGTGCGTTCCCGCTGCCGGACGGCGAGACCGAGGTCCGGGTGTGGGACGCCCGGCTGCGGATGGTCGTGCACGGCTCGGCGACCTGGGAGATCCCCCGGGACGACTCGGGCCCGGAGACGATGATCGGCCTGGACGGGGCCGCGGTGAAGGTCGCGCTGCTGCTGGGTCGCAAGCCGCGGCACCGAGCCGTGCTGGCGGCCTACTACCGGGAGTACTTCACCCCGGGCATCCACGCGCCCCGGCCGCTGGACCGGATGCAGACCCGGCTGTGCATGGGGCTGACCTCGTTCACCGCCCTGGAACGGGCGCTCAACGAGGTGGTCACCGAGATCTGGGGCGAGCCGCAGGGCCACCGGCACGAGCTGCCGGACTACCTCATCCGCGAGCGGCTCCTCGTGGCCGCCGACCAGGACCTGGTGCCGCACCGGCTGTGCGCGCACCGCGGGCCAGGCCCATGATCCGCGTGACGACCTCGCCGACGCGCTCGTACGGGAGCATGTGGCCCGCGGCCGGGTAGCGGACGAACTCGGTCCCCGGCATGGCCCGCGCGATCTCGGCGGCGTGGTCGACGGGGGTTATCCGGTCGAGCTGTCCCACGAGCACCTGGGTCGGGATTTGGCTGTACACCGCCAAAGCGGCCACCCGAGAGTGCTTTCCGACGATCTCCCGCCGCAGACCGCCCGCGCTCGCGCGGTGGGACTTGGCGAGTTGGTCGGCGACCGACCGCACGTCCACCAGCCGGAACCGGGTCCCGAACACCAGCCAGCGCAAGAACAGCAGACCGCCCAACACGCGCAACCGCGACGGTGGTTCTACCGGCTTCTTGGGCGCCTTCTTAGGCCCAGCAGAGCTCTTACGCGGTCGGTCCTTCACGGCGAACCGCACCAACGGCTTGGGGAGACCGAAGGTGACCTCGCCCATCCGGCCTGCCGAGGTGGAGATGAACATCGCCGCCGCCACCCGGTCCGCGACGAGCTCCGGGTGCAGCTCGGCCAACGCCATCATCGCCATCCCGCCCATCGAGTGACCCACCAGCACCAGCGGCCCGGTGGGTACCCGGTCGGCGATCAGCTCGGCGAGGTCGTCACCGAGCCTGCCGAGCGTGGCGCCACCGCGCGGGGCGGCACCCGAGCCGCCGTGGCCGCGGTGGTCGAACCGGATCACCCGGACCCGGCCCGCCAAGGCCGCCGCGACCTCGTCCCAGACCCGCAGGTCGCTGGTCCAGCCGTGCGTGAGCAGCACGGTCACGCCTGGTCCGCGGTCGTCGAGGACGTTCAGCTCGACCCCGTCGGAGGTGCGGAAGATGTCGGCCACGCGCCGAACTTACTACGCAGTAGCAAGCGTGGGCACGGCCGCGCGCGCCACCAGGGTGCTGAGCTGGGCGACGACCTCGGACGAGCGCTCGTAGTTGAGCATGTGGCCCGCGCCGGGGTAGACCAGCAGGTCGGCGTCTGGCAGCCGGCCTGCGATGATCCGCGAGTCCGGCACCGGGCACAGCCGGTCCAGCTCGCCCGCCATCACCACGGCGGGAACGCCCTGGTAAGCGCTCAGGGCGTGCACCCGCTCGTGCTCGTTGAGCGAGGAGCGGAACCCGACCATGTTCGCCGGGTTGCACCGGCCGACCTGCGCGGCGGTCGCGGCGATGTGCGCGGCGACCGGGTCGCGGCCGAACACCAGCCAGCGCACGCCGGGGCGGGCGAACCCGCTGAACCGGCCGAGCAGGGCCGGGCGGCGGAACCTGGCGATCCGCTTGTTCACCAGCTTCTCGAGGTAGAGGACCGGGGCGGCGACCCAGCGCGGCAGCCCGAGCGTGAGCCGGGACAGGCCGCCCGAGGTGGTCGCCACGAACGCCACGCCCGAGACGCGCTCGGCGATCAACCGGGGGTGCCGTTCGGCGAGCGCCATCAGCGTCATCCCGCCGAGCGAGTGGCCGCCGAGCACGACCGGGCCGGTGGTCCGGGCGGCGACCAGTTCGGCTAGGTCGTCGGCCAGCCGGTCGATGGTGGCGCTGCCCTGCGGCGCGGCCCCGGACCTGCCGTGCCCGCGCAGGTCGAACCGGACGACGCGGACGCCCACCGGGTGGTCCACTGGGTCATCCGCCAGGAGGTCGTCGACCACGGGGTCCCAGGACGTGTGGTCCATGGTCCAGCCGTGCACGAGGACCAGGGTGACCGGTCCGGACCCGGCCTCGGCGACGTGCAGCGGCACGCCGTCCGAGGTGGTGAACGCGCTCACCTCGGGAGCAGCATCGAGCGGCGCCACAGGACCATGCCGGGCCCGCCGACCAGGTCGGCCTCGGCCAGGAACTTCATGATCCGCTCGCCCCAGTACCGGATGGTCTCCTGGAAGTGCGGGTTGGCCTTGGCGGCCTTCCACGCCGTCTTCGGGTCCAGGCCGACCGACCGGTAGACCTCGGGGTTGATCAGGCTCAGCGCCACGAAGTAGGACACGAACGCGGTCAGCGCCCGGTGGTAGTGCTTGGCCAACCACCCGGCCCTGGCCATCCCCTGGGCGACCTCCTGGCGGGCGAAGGTGACGTGCCGCGCCTCCTCCAGGACGTGGATCCGGTTGACCATCCGGATCAGCGGCTGGAGTTCGGGGTCGGCCATGTTCTCCCGCTGCATCCGGTCCAGCACCTCCTCGGCGACCAGGATCGCGGCGTAGGCCGAGGGCCCCTTGCCGATCGCTGGGAGGATCTTGGCCAGCGACCTGACCCAGCCGCGCGGCCCGTAGGCGGGCACCCCGAAGCGCTTGCACGCCTTGCCGAACATGGTCGAGTGCCTGCACTCGTCGGCGATCTCGGAGAGCATGTAGTGCACGTGGTCGGTGGTCGGGTCGTGCCGGTAGACCTGCTTGAGCAGCATCTGCATCAGGATGACCTCGAAGAAGATCCCGGTGCTGGCGATGCTGGCGATCTCGTGCTTGCCCAGCTCGATCCGCTGCTCGGGGCTCAACCGCTCCCACAGCTCGGTGCCGTAGAGCGAGATCCGGTGCTCCGGGTGGTAGCGCAGCCCCTCGGTGACCGGGGCGTCCCAGTCGATGTCGATGTCCGGGTCGTAGAACTTGTCCGCGGAGGACTTGAGCAAACGACCCGCGGTCTTCTCCCGATCGGCTACCTTGGCCACCTGCATCGCGCGGCTCATCGTCGAGTCACTCCTTACGCGGTCAGACTGTCACGCGTTACTTCCGGTAACAGTTACTTCTGGTAGCATGAATCGCATGGCGGATCGTGTCAAGCGACACAGCTCAGGTGACTCCGGGGACGCACGACGAGACCGGTGGAAGTCCCACCGCGCCGCCCGGCGCGAGGAGTTCGTCGAGGCCGCCCTGCGCGCGCTCGCCGAACACGGCCCGGACCTGGGCATGGAGCACGTCGCGGCCGAGGCGGGCGTGACCAAGCCGGTCCTCTACCGGCACTTCACCGACAAGGCGGACCTGTTCCTGGCCCTGGGCCACCGGGGCACGGAGATCCTCTTCGAACGCCTCATCCCGGCGATGAACCGCGAGGAGGCCCCCCTCCCGCGCATCCGCAAGAGCCTGGACGCCTTCTTCTCGATCATCGAGGAGTACCCGAACCTCTACCGGCTCCTGGTCCGCAGCACCTTCGCCGACCGCAAGATCGACTCCGACATCGTCGCCGAGGACAAGGAAGTCATCGCCAACGCACTCTCCACCCTGCTCGGCGACTACATGCGGACCTACCAGATCGACTCCGGCGGCGCCGAGGTCTGGGGCCACGGCATCGTCGGCATGGTCCAGAACGTCGGCGAGTGGTGGCTGGAACGAAGGACCATGAGCCGCGACGCGGTGGTCGAGTACCTGACCATGACCATCTGGGCCGCCATCGACGGCACCATGCGCGGCTACGGCGTGACGATAGATCCGCACAAACCCCTGGAAATCAACCGACTCGTCCAACTGTCCAACGGCGACCCCGGCGACGCGGCCGCAGGCTAGGAGCTCCGATGACCGACCACCCCGAGGACGACGGCTACCAGGGCCAGGCGACACTGGTCGTGGGCGACACCGAGTTCACGGTCACCGTGGAACTACGCGGCCACTTCCAGCCGATCGACGGCTACTACCGGTGGTACGGCCGGATCGCGGCGGACAAGGCACTGTCCGAACTGGTCGCGGGCAAGAAGACACAAGCGGTCCTCAAGACACCGGGCGGACAGGCACAGGGCGAACTCTCGGACCCGGACCCCTGGGACCGGTACCGGATCACGGGCACCAGCACTCCCCCATTCGTAGTCCAGACCACAGTGGACCACCGCCAAGACGCCTAACCCCAACAGATTTCGCTCTTGCCCTTCGCTCTCAATCTTTCAATCCCTGAATCCCCAGCCCGCTGGTACGCAAGACCCGTTACGTTTGTGCTCGATTGGGTGGACTGCCTTCGTGTGGCAGTCCACCCAATCGAGCCTCCGCTTTACTTGGGCAGGTCATAAGGTGTGTCGCCCTGGGGCCACGGGCTGCTCATCGCTTGGGTTGCCCGAGGAAAAGATGGGGGCTCGATCTAGTGAACTCGCTTCGTGCGGGGCCCCTAGAGCACCGCGGTGGTGAAAAAAGGGCGGGTGAAGGG
>NZ_BSTR01000023.1 GCF_030269645.1 Actinokineospora sp. NBRC 105648
ATCAACCGGCTCAAACGCCACCGTGCCGTGGCCACCCGGTACGACAAGCTGGCCGTGCGCTACGAAGCCACCGTCTATGTCGCCGCGATCAACGAATGGCTCTGATCGACTTCGATACAGGCCCTAGGTGCTTGGGCACTCGATCGGGGTGCCGGGGTCGGCGCGGTGCTGGCGGTACAAGTCGGTGCCCAGCCGCTTGAGCGAACCCTCGACGGCGGTGCGGATGTTGGCGGGCTGCTGTCCAGGCCCTCTCGGCCGGTGTGTGACAGGAATCTGGACTTGGTGGCCGGCTCGACTTGGTCGCGGCGGCCCTCCAGGGCTCCACACCGACGAGGAATTCGTCGGTGTGGAGCCCGTGTATCTCCGCGGCGTCGAGGAACGTCACGCCTTGCCCCTCTTGGTCCGGTCCACCGCGCTCAATGTGTTGTCGGTAGGTAGCGCGGGGTCTGCCGGGTGTTGGTGGCCTGCTCGAAGGCGTACGCGAACCCGATCAGGCGGGCGTCGCTGAACCGGGTGCCGATGAAGGACAGGCCCAGGGGCAGCCCGTTCGTGGAGTAGCCCGCCGGCACGGTGATGTGCGGGTAGCCGCCCGCCGCGGCGTGGGTGGTCGTCTTCGCGAAGGGGGCGCTGTCGCGTTCGCGGCCGATGACCGGTGCGGGCAGTGACGTCGGGGTGACGATGGCGTCGAGGCGGTGCCGTGCCAGCAGGTCGTCGATCGCCCGCCTGGCCGCGCCGGTGGCCGCCTCGCGGTGGGCCCGGTACGCGGGGGCGGTCAGGTCGCCGTCTGTCCCGTTGGCCATGTCGAACAGCAGGTGGTCGAACCCGTCGGGGTGCCGCTCGTAGTACTCGATCAACTCGCGGAGGTCCCTGGGGTGGCTGCCCGGTGTGGCGGCGAGGTAGGCGTTCAGGTCGTGCTTGAACTCGGTCAGCACCGCGGGCAGCATGTGCGCCGTCGTCACGTCCTGGATGTCCGGCACGTCCGCGCCCTCGACCACGGTGGCACCCAGATCGCGCAGCCGCCGCACAGCCGCGTCGAAGACCCGGTCCACATCGGCGTCGACCCCGGTGTGCCCCTCGCGCCACAGGCCGATGCGCTTGCCCCGCAACGCGTCCCGCCGCAAGACGGTGCGGGGATCACCCGGCAGCGTGCCCGCCGCGACCGCGGTGTCCGGGTCCGCCGGGTCGACGCCCTGGATCGCCCACAGTGTCAACGCCGCGTCGGTGACGGTGCGCGCGATCGGCCCCGGCGTGTCGTGGCGCGAGGTGATCGGCACGATCCCGCCGCGGCTCACCAGCCCGAGGGTGGGCCTGATCCCCACGGTCGAGGTGGCGCTGGCCGGGTACACGACCGACCCGTCGGTGTCCGTGCCGATCGCGACCGCGGCCAACCCCGCCGCGGCGGACACCGCCGAACCGCTCGACGAACCGGACGGGCTGCGGTCCAGGACGTAGGGGTTGCGCGTCTGGCCGCCGACCGCGCTCCGCCCGTCCGGCAGGTTGGACCCGCGGAAGTTCGACCACTCGGACAGGTTGGCCTTGCCCAGGACCACCGCGCCCGCCGCCCGCAGCCGCGACACCAGGAAGGCGTCCGCCGCGGGCTTGGCCCCGAGCAGCGCCGTGGAGCCCGCGGTGGTCTGCTGGCGGTCCGCGGTGTTCATGTTCTCCTTGAGCAGCACCGGGATTCCCTCCAATGGCCCCCGGGCCCCGTGGGCGCGTCGATGGGCGTCGCTGCGCCGCGCCATGGCGACCGCGTCCGGGTTGACCCGCACCACCGCGTTCAGGCGGGGGTTCAGCTGGTCGATCCGGCGCAGGTAGCCGCGAGTCACCTGCTCGGAACTGAGCCGACGCGCGCCCATGGCCACCTGCAGGTCGACGACCGTGACGTGCTCGAGCAACCCGACCAGGGCCGCGTCACACCTCGCACCGGTCGAGGCCGCGGCGGGCGAGAGCGAACCCACCGCCAACACCGCGGCGAGCCCGGCCACCGCCAAGCACCTCCGCCGACTGAACGCACCCATCGAGTCCTCCTCGTACCTCTGTCCACACGGGACGCGACACGGTGTCGCGCACCCAGGGAGAACGTTATGGAGGCGCTGTGGGTGAGGCCATCCTGCTGGGTCCCGGACCGGCGGTAGCGCAGGCACCACCACGCGGCAGGCGAGGGTAGCCGTGTCGGAGGTGTCCATCGAACGCGGTCACGAGCGCGCTCGGTCCGCCTGAGTGCCTACCGTGCGGGCGTAGGCCGGGGATGGTCCATCATCGGTTCGGCGGCGAGGACGGCCTGTTCGTCACGGCGGTCCCGCACATGCCGGTAGACCTCGCCCGGTCGAAGACCTCGTCGAGATCGCCCGAGGCCACGTACCGGGGGATCCAGGTTCACCGCGGTCCGAGCCAGTATGTCCACTGAGGACTTCCCGGCTCGGACCGCCGGCACCGCTACCTCGCGGGGGCGGTGAAGCGCTCCCAGACCCGGTGCAGGGTCAGCAGTCGGGTCACCTCGGTGAACACGTCGTCCGGGTCGTTCCCGACGACCACGCCCGGTGCCCCCGGGGGTACCCGCGCCTCCAGCAGGGCGGCTTCGCCACCACCCCAGGCGCCGATCGCCTTGCCGTGGCGGTAGGCCTCCTGGAGCATCAGCACCACCCGCGGGTCGACGGTGGCCGCCGGTGCGCCCGCCCTGTCGTCGAGGCTGGGCAGCGCGTCTGGTGCCGGGGGCGGTGCGGCGGCCAGCAGGATGGTGTCGAACTCCACCGACCGCGCGGTGAGGAATGTCCGCTGCGCCACCAGGCCGTCGGCCAGCTCTCCACCTCGGGCGGCGATGACCAGAGGTGTCATGTCGGCGCTGGTGATCGTCCGGCGGAGGGCGTGCAGGGCGCTGAGGCTGTCCGGGTCGTCGGCGTCCACCACGATGCCGATGACCCGGCCGTCGGTGGGCCACGCGTTGCCCAGCTGGGAGAGTGCCGGGCTGGGCACGACCTCGAGCGGGGGTTCGGTCGCCTCCGGGGCGGGCAGGCCGAGGCCCTTGGCGACCTGGGCGCAGAGCTCGGTGTCGACGTTGGCCAGGACCCGCAGTTGGCGCTCCTTGATGACCTGTTCGTAGCACTTGCCCAGTTCGAAGGTGAACGCGCGGATGACGTGGTCGCGCTCGACCGCGGTGAGGCTGCGGTAGAACAGGCTCGCCTGGCTGAAGTGGTCGGCGAACGTCGCGGGGGAGCGGCGTTCCTTCACCGAGGCCGCCACGGTCGCGGCCACGTCGACGAACGCGCCCGCGTCGATGCCCGCCTGGAAGGGGCAGCCGCCGTCGAGGGTGTTCGGCTTGTATGGGGCGACACCGCTGTGCACGGCGTGCTGGTGGGCACCGTCGCGCAGCATGTCGTTGACCGGGGCGTGCGGGCGGTTGACCGGGATCTGGTTGAAGTTCGGCCCGGCCAGGCGGCTGAGCTGGGTGTCGAGGTAGGAGAACAGCCGGGCGTGCAGCAGCGGGTCGTCGGTGACGTCGATGCCCGGCGGCAGGTGGCCGGTGTGGAAGGCGACCTGCTCGGTCTCGGCGAAGTAGTTGGTGGTGTTGCGGTTGAGGGTGAGCATCCCGACCGGCTGCACCGGGGCCAGCTCCTCGGGCACGAGCTTGGTGGGGTCGAGCAGGTCGATGCCCTCGAAGGTCTGCTCGGGGGTGTCGGGCAGCACCTGGATGCCCAGCTCCCACTGCGGGAACGCGCCCGCCTCGATGGCGTCGAACAGGTCGCGCCGGTGGAAGTCCGGGTCGATCCCGGAGATCAGCTGCGCTTCCTCCCACAGCAGGGAGTGCACGCCGAGCCTGGGCTTCCAGTGGAACTTCGCCAGCGTGGTCCCGCCCTCGGCGTTCACCAGGCGGAAGGTGTGGACGCCGAAGCCCTCCATCATCCGGTAGGACCGCGGCACGGCCCGGTCCGACATCTGCCACAGGACGTGGTGGGTGGCCTCGGTGTGCTGGGAGACGAAGTCCCAGAACGTGTCGTGCGCGCTCTGCGCCTGCGGGATCTCGCGGTCCGGGTGCGGTTTGGCGGCGTGGATGATGTCCGGGAACTTGATGCCGTCCTGGATGAAGAACACCGGGATGTTGTTGCCCACCAGGTCGAAGTTTCCCTCGGAGGTGTAGAGCTTCGCGGCGAACCCGCGGGTGTCGCGCACGGTGTCGGCCGAGCCGCGTGAGCCCACCACGGTGGAGAAACGCACGAACGCCGGTGTCGTCGCGCCCTCCGCGAGGAACCCCGCCTTGCACACCTGCGCGGCGTTGCCGTAGCCGACGAACACCCCGTGCACGCCTGCGCCACGCGCGTGCACGACCCGCTCGGGGATGCGCTCGTGGTCGAAGTGGGTGATCTTCTCCCGCAGGTGGTGGTCCTGCAGCAGCGTCGGCCCGCGCGCGCCCGCCTTGAGCGAGTGGTCGGTGTCGTGCAGGCGCGTGCCGGTCGCCGTGGTCAGGTACGCGCCCTGCTGCTCGCGCGCCTCGGGGCCCGCGCCGGTCTCGGCCCCGGTGGCGGTGCGGGTGTCCGGTGAGGCCTGGTCGGGCTTGCGCGGCAGCGGCCCCTGCGGCTCCGTGGGCGGGTCGAGCTCCGGCGGCGCGCTTCCCGGTGCGCCGGGAACGGGTGGGGTCACCAGGTCGGCGACCCTTTCCGCGGCCTTTTCCAAGGCGTCCTTGACGATTCTGGCGGGTGTGAAAGCGTCCACGTGATCCTCCTGGTCGACACGTGAGACTCGTCTACCCGGGGCTGATGACCCCTACACGTGAACCACCCGCCCGAACGGGGACCCGACAATTTGTCCACTGTGGACACTAAATATCGATCGAATGCTTTGGACGCGCGGCAAACTCGCCGCGTGCCGCGGTCCGGTTCCCATGACAGCGGTTCTTCCGCTACAGCGCAGTGAGTGTTGTCAGCGCAGTGGGTGTTGTCGGGTACGCGCGTCCCGGCTTGGTGGCCGTCTGGCGGTGATCGTCGTCAGCGCGGTGTCTGGGCACGTCCCGACGAAAGGACCCCCAGGCTAACCCGGTCGCCGAGTTCCCGCGTGCCGGACCGCGCGCTCGTCCCCGTCGGGACCGCCCAGCCAGGCGAGCACGGCGTCGTAGACGGCGTCGTGGCGCAGGAGCGCGAAGTGGTTGAGGCCGCCGAGCCACCGGAGGTCCGCGGTCTGGGTGTGGTCGCCCGCGCTGCTCGAGGCGACCATCAGGTCGCCGAGGAGCCGTCCCCACAGGCTCCCCTCGGTGCGGGCGAGCGTGCTCGCGACGAAGTACTGGCGCAGCCCCGCCGGAAGCCTGGTCGCCGTGCTCGCGTCGGCCGCGGCAGCCTGCCCGGACCACTGGGCCCGGTGCAGGCGGCCCTGGGCGAGGTCCTTGATGCCGTCGCTGCGCAGGCCGAGGACTCGTGCCAGGGGAGCGGTGACGACGAGTCCGTCGAGCACCGCCGCGGTTCGGACCACCCACCGCTCGAGGGGGGCTCCGGTGTGCGGCGTCCCCAGGCACACCAACCGGGTCGTCGGGCTGGTCCACGGCGCGGACTCGGCAGTGGCCTGGTGCAGGGCGCTGCGGGCGACGAGCCCGCCCATCGAGTGCCCGATGAGGATGATCTCGGTGACGGTCACCGGCCAGGACCCGACCAGGCGGGTCAGCAGGTCGGTGAGCTCGCGGCCGTTGTCGGAGACGTGCCGCCCGGTGTTGTACCGCAGGTAGACCGCGGTCGCGGGCAGGTCCGCGGCGAACCTGCTCCCGTAGTCGGTGCCCGAGCGGGATCGAGCCGGTTCGTCCCGGTGGTACCACGCGCGTTCGGTGTCCAGCAGGCCGTGCAGGAGCACCACGATCCGGCTCGACGCCGCGGGGTAGGCCGCCGCGAGGGACGCGCGGTCGACGGCGATCCGACGACCGTCCACTCGCACGGTCATGGCCGCGGGCAGCACCCCACGGCGGAGGTCGGCGTTCTCACCGAACAGGCCGGTCGCGATCCCCACGACGCGCGTGCCCGCGACGGAGCGGAGGAGCCTGTGCCCAGTCCGGTGCCACACCGGTCGCCGGACCGCGGTTGTCGGCATGTGGAGTTCCTGTCCCGGGTGGTCCGGTGTCTTGACCCGGCCGTTGTCGTCGCGGATGGCCCGCAGTCCTGAGTGCCCGGTCGAGCGGTCCTGCACACCGTGGACACCGTGTTTGTGACGGACATCCCCTGGTGCGGGCACCCGCGGACGGCTTGTGCCCGGTCGCGACAAGCGCACCTGATCGTGACCGCGACGTTTCGACCGCGCTCTAGCGGCTACCCACGGCACACGCCCATCGTCAGGGTCGAGACGGAGAGGCGGTGCGCATGGGACTCTCGCTCGCGGATCAGACACCGGTGACCGAGCACGAGCCGTTCGACCGGTGGCGGGCCCGGGTGCGTGACTCGGCGGCGGCGCAGGTCGGGGTGTTCGTGTCGCAGCGGTGCGACGAGCACCTCGCACCGGCCCCCGAGACGGCGTTCCTCGGCGAGGTGCTGGTCGGGTTCGTGGCGTCCGGGAAGTTCCTGCGGTCGGCGTTCGTGCTCGCGGGTGTGCTCTGTGGACAGCCCGAGTCGGCGGCGGCGGTGCGCGCCGCGGCCAGTGCCGAGCTGCTGCACTGCTTCGCGCTGCTACAGGACGACGTGATGGACGGCTCGCCCACCCGCAGGGGCGCGCCGTCCGCGCACGTGCGGTTCGCCGACTGGCACCGGCGGGCCGGACTGCCGGGATCATCGGCCCGGTTCGGGGAGTCGGCCGCGGTGCTCGCCGCGGACCTCTGCCTGGTGTGGGCGAGCCAGTTGCTCCGGGAGTGCGGCCTGCCCCCGGACGCCGTGGCGCGGGCGCTGCCGCGCTACGACTGGATGCGCGCGGAGTTGGCCGTGGGCCAGCTGCGGGACCTGGCGAACCAGGCCAGCGAAGACCCGTCGCTGGTCGAGGTGCTGGCCATCGCGCGGGCCAAGTCAGGGCACTACACCGTGCGCAGACCGGTGGAGCTGGGTGCCGACCTCGCGGGCTGCCTGCCCGAGGTCTTGGCCGCGCTCGGGGTCTACGGCGACGCGATCGGCGAGGCCTTCCAGCTCCGCGACGACCTGCTCGGACTCTTCGGCGACCCCGCGACCACCGGCAAGCCACGCGGGGAGGACCTGCGCGCGGGTCGGGCGACCAGCGTGCTCGTGGTGGCCCGCGACCTGGCCACGCCCGCCCAGCGGCGGGCGCTGCGGCTCGGACCCGAGCCGGGTGACGACGCGGTGGACCGGTGCCTGGCCGTGGTCGAGGAGACGGGGGCCAGGCACCACGTCGAGCGCCTGATCGATCAGCGGTTGCGGAACGGCCTGGCCGCCCTGGCGTCCGCGGCGATCCCGGTGGCGGCGCGGGAGTACCTGACCGGGCTCGCGCGGCTCAGCTGCGTACGAGACCACTGACCGCTGATCGGCCCACGAGGAGAGCGATGCGCACCGTACGGGGCAAGACGGATCACGTGGTCGTCGTGGGAGCCGGGTTGTCCGGCCTGTCGGCGGCCGTGCACCTGGCCGGACGCGGGCGCCAGGTGACCCTGCTCGAACGCGACAGCGTCCCAGGGGGCCGCGCGGGCAGGCACGACATGGCGGGGTACCGGGTCGACACCGGCCCCACGGTGCTCACCATGCCGGACATCCTCGACGAGACCCTTGCCGCGGTCGGCTCGTCGGTGCGGGAGCGCCTCGAGCTGCTCCCGCTGACCCCGGCCTACCGGGCACACTTCGCCGACGGGTCCCGGCTGGACGTGCACAGCGACGCCGGGGCCATGACCGAGGCGGTCCGCGGGTTCGCCGGACCCGCCGAGGCGGACGGGTACCTGCGGTTGCGGCGCTGGCTGACCCGGCTGCACGAGGTCGAGTACGACCGGTTCATCGCCGCGAACGTCGACTCGCCGCTGTCGCTGCTGACCCCGACCCTGGCCCGGCTCGCGGCGATGGGCGGGTTCCGCAGGCTCGACCGCGCGGTGGGCCGGTTCATCTCCGACGAGCGGCTGCGGAGGGTGTTCACCTTCCAGTCGCTCTACGCGGGCGAGGCACCGAGCCGGGCGTTGGCGGTCTACGCGGTGATCGCCTACATGGACACCGTGGCAGGCGTGTACTTCCCGCGCGGCGGCATGCGCGCGGTGCCCGACGCCCTCGCCGACGCCGCCCGGGAGGCGGGCGTGGACATCCGCTTCGACACCCGGGTCGAGGAGCTGGAGCGACGGGGGAGCCGGATCACCGCCGTGCGCACCGCCCACGGTGACCGGGTCGAGTGCGACGCGGTCGTGCTGACCACCGAGCCGCACACGGCCTACCGGCTGCTGGGGCGCACGCCGCGCAGGCTCGTCCGGCTGCGCGCGGCGCCCTCGGCGGTAGTCGTCCACCTGGGACTGGACCGCGCGTTCCCGGACACCGCGCACCACTCGCTCTCGTTCGGGCGGGCCTGGGACAGCACCTTCGACGAGATCATCCGGGTGGGCACCACGATGCGCGACCCGTCGCTGCTGATCACCCGGCCCACCGCGACCGACCCCGCCCTGGCGCCGGCCGGTCGCGACCTGCTCTACCTGCTGGCCCCGGTGCCGAACCTGGACGCGGGGGCCATCGACTGGGCCCGCGACGGCAAGGCCTACGCCGAGGAGGTCGTCGAGGTGGCCCAGCGCAGGCTGCTGCCCGGCCTGGCGGGCTCGGTCGTGGCCACGCACCTGGTCACCCCGGCCGACTGGGCCGCCCAGGACCACACCGCTGGGACACCGTTCAGCTACGCGCACTCCCTGCCCCAGACCGGGCCGTTCCGACCGGCGAACTTCCCGCGCTGGAGCGACAACGCGGTGCTCGCGGGTTCGGGGACGGTGCCGGGGGTCGGCGTGCCGACAGCACTGGTCTCCGGGCGGCTCGCCGCCGACCGGATCACCGGGACCACGCCGTGACCCGGCGCGAGCTCGACGCCGCGGGCATCGACGACCCGGTGCTGCGCGCCGCCTACGCCCGCTGCCGCGCGCTCAACGCCGCGCACGGGCGCACCTACTTCCTCGCCACCCGCTTGCTCGCACCGAGCCAGCGGCCCGCGATCCACGCCCTCTACGGGTTCGCCCGCTGGACCGACGACCTGGTGGACGAACCCGCCCCGGGCGCGACACCGGCCGAGCTCGACGGCGCCCTCGCGAAGATCACCCGCCACCTCGACCGCGGGCTCGAGGCGGGCCACGACGACCACCCGGTGGTCGCCGCGGTGGTCGACACCACCCTCCGGTACGGCGTCGACCCGGGGTTGTTCACCGCGTTCATGGCCTCGATGCGGATGGACCTGCAGGTCACCGACTACGCCAGCCGCGCCGACCTGATGCGGTACGTGCACGGGTCGGCCGAGGTGATCGGCTTGCAGGTGCTGCCGGTGCTGGGCACCGTGACCAGCCAGGCCGAGGCCGCCCCGCACGCCGCGGCCCTCGGGCGGGCCTTCCAACTCACCAACTTCCTGCGCGACGTCGCCGAGGACCTCGACCGCGGTCGGGTCTACCTGCCCGCCGACGAGCTGGCCTCCTTCGGCGTCGACCGTGAACGGCTCCTGTGGTGCCGCGCGATGGGCCGCGCGGACAAACCGGTCCGCGCGGCCCTCGGTCACCAGGCGGCGATCGCCCGGGACGTCTACCTGATCGCTCGACGCGGCATCCCGATGCTGCACCCGGTGTCCCGGCCGTGCGTGGAGACGGCACTGGTGCTCTACGCCGAGATCCTGCACCGGATCAGCGACCTCGACCACGACGTGTTCGCCGGTCGCGCCCGGGTCGGCGGCAGGCGGAGGGCGGCCGTGGCCGGACGTGCCCTCGCAGGGGCGGTCTGGGCTCGTAGGGGAGGTAGGGCACCGCGGGCCCCCGCTGACAACAAGACCGTCCAGGCCCGCGTGGCGTGATCGGGCCGAGCCGAACCGGACCGGTGGCGGCCGGCCCCGGCGAAATCCAGGCGACTTCGTCGGTTGTTTCCGGCCAGTATGGCCGGGTATGGACGAGGTTGAAGTCGTTGTCGCTCACAGTCAGCGCGCGACGCTGCGCGTGGGTGGGGTGTTCCTGAAGGTCGACGGCGACCCGGCGCACGCCGGTGTGGAGGTTCGGGCGATGGCCATGGCGCCGATACCAACCCCGGCGATCCTGTGGCACGAGCCGCCGGTGCTCGCCATCGCCGCCGTGCCCGGCACGGCGCTCGGCGTCCTCGGTGAACCGTCGACCGCGTCACCGGCGGCGTGGGCCGCGGCGGGGGCCGCCATCCGCAGGCTGCACGACGCGCCGCTGCCACCGTGGCCGGGTCGGAGCCTCGACGACGTGGCGGCGGAGCTCGACCGCGAGTGCGCGTGGCTGCTCGACAACGCGGTGCTGCCCGCCGACGTGGTCCTGCGCAACCGCGAGATCGCCGAGGCCGCGCTGCGGCCGTGGACACCGGTGTTCATCCACGGCGACCTGCAGATCACCCATGTGTTCGTCGACGGCGACGAGGTCACCGGCGTCATCGACTGGTCCGAGGCCGCCCCCGGCGACGCCATGTTCGACCTGGCCACCCTGACCCTCGGGCACGAGGAGCGCCTGAACGACTTGCTCGCGGGCTATGGGACCGGCGCCGACCGGGACGTGATCCGCGCTTGGTGGTCCCTGCGCAGCCTGGTGGTGTCGCGCTGGCTGATCGAACACGGCTTCGACCCGGACACGCCGGGGTGCGAGTTCGACGTCCTCCGGTCCCGGATGCGAGAACCCTGAGCAAACCATGTCCCCGACGGTGAGTTCCCCGCCATCGATCTCCGGGCAGGACCGGGATTCGCCCGGCGGTGCGCATCGAGGGCGAGGCACACACCGTGATCCGGCACCGCGACCCGCGGACCCGGTGGGCGACCCCAGCACCCGACAACAACGGCGTCTTTGTCCCCGTCGGGCGGCTACCCCGCGCGGCCGCTGAGCACGACCGTGGAGTCCACCGACACTCACGAGGGGCCGTGCCGCAGGGCGTAGCGGCGCTGGGCGTAGGCCAGGTCGTCGCGCCAGAGACGAGCGGCGCCCCAGCGCATCAGCGGGCGCAGCAAAGGGGCAGCGCGGTGGGCGGCGGCGAACCCCGCCCGGTCGGAGACCGCCACCACGGCCTCTGTGACCGCGGTGCGCGCCCGTCCGTCCACGCCCCGGGGCAGCGGGGTGGCGTGGGTCTCCACGACGCTGCCCGCGCCCTCGCCGTCGGTGATCCGCATCAGCACCGTGCGCGGCTCCGGGCAGGTGAACTCCGCGCGCACCGGTACGCCCAGGCGCGGGCCCAGGCGGAAGGTCACGTCCACCACGAACCGATCGTGACCGCCACAGCCACCGCCACGGTCACCCCCGCCGGTCTCGCTCGGCGCGCTCAGCACGTTCAGCCGGGCGAAGGAGTACGGGTGGAACCAGGCGCCGTGCCAGGGGTCGAGGCGGTTGGCGATGATGTCGACCGGCTCGCACACGCCGGTCAGCCGCGCCACGGCGGCGATGCCGAGGGCGGGGTCCGGTCGCCCGACGATCACCGGCGCGGGCAAGGGGTCCTCGCCGCCGAGGGCGTCGAGCCGCACCCAGGCGAGGACGCCGTCGTCGTGCGCGGGCAGCGGTCGCCAGCCGGGGCCGCCGTCGCGGTCCAGGGGCAGGCCGTGCCAGCGGCAGCGCAGGGTGCCGCAGTCGACCCGCCCGGCGGCCAGCGGCGCGCCCAGGTGCGGGCACGCGCCGGGGCCGATCACCAGGGTGTTGTCCGCGGCCCGCCAGGCGACCAGCTCCACACCGCCCACATATGTCCCAAAAGGACGGTCGGGTCGGATGTCCGAGCTCGCCGCGAGGACGAACCAGTTGCCCGAGGGGCGAGCCGACGCGCGGGCCACCGCCGCCTCGATCAGGGCCGGGCGGGCGTCGGCGAAGGTCGGGCGCTGCCGGGACCACTCCTGCGGCTCGAGCGGGCGCACCGGCACCGAGTCGGGCCACCGCCGCCGCAGCCAACCGGACACCGCCATGGGCAACTCCCTCAGTCTCGGTCACCACTGTGGACCTGATCGGCCCGGCCCGCCCGACTGGTCGCCGCGACGCTCAGGACCGCCTGGTGGCCGACCAACAGCACCACGTGCAGCAGGTAGAGCCACAGCGCCCAGGCCGAGACCGCGCCGATCAGCGGCAGCCCGGCGAACGGCGCGTCCCAGTCCAGCAGGATGGCCAGGAACAGCAGGAACCCGTGCAGGAAACCGGAGAGCACCGCGCCGAGGCCGAACCCGGCCGCGATCGCCGCGCTCGGCGTCGCGGACGAGTTGACCGCGAACACCAGGGACAGCCCGATGGACACGACCACCCAGAGCACGTGGAAGGACACGACCACCCCGAGCACCGGGTACCAGCCCGTGCCGGTGTAGAGCGGTTCGACGACCGGCGCCGCGGTGAGGACCAGGATCGCGGCCACCGGGGCGGTGGCGACGACCGGCAGGAAGCCCAACCGCCCCTTCCACCCGGCCGCCGCGTCCACGGGCGCGCCCGCCACCTGGCGCATGGCCCGCCGCAGCCCCTCGCCGTAGAACGTCGCGGGCAACAGGACCACGACCGCCACCCACCACGGCATGCGCAGGGCGGCCTCGGCGAACGCCACGATGCCGCCTCCGCCATCGTGCGCGTCGGGCAGCATCTTGGTGACCGCCCGCGCTCCCCGCAGGACCACCGACGGCGAGGTGAGCAGGGCCGCCCCCCGGGCGGCGATGAGCAGCAGCGGGACCGTGGCCAGGATGGCGAAGAAGGTCAGGCCCGCCGCCCACAGGGACACGTCCCGGCCGCGCAACCCCGCCGCGGCGTGCCGCACTGTGTCCCGGACCCGGCGCACGGCCGACCCGGCGGGATCTCGGGTCACCGTCATGGGCGCCGGGTACCCGGTAGGCGGGCGTTCCTACCCACCGGCGCATACCGTGAGGTCATCAACACAAGGAGAGCACCAGTGGCGCAGGACGGCGAGCCCACCGAGAGCGCCGTGGCGGGCTGGTCCCGGCTGCACGGGGTCGACGTGTCCGGCAGCCCGGTCGTGGTGGGCTGGCTGCGGCTGGTGCACGCCTGCGCGCGGCCGGTGCGCCGAGTGCCGCCTGATGTCCTCTCCGCGATCGGTGTGCTGTGCGCCGCAGGTGCCGTGGCGGTCGCGGCGGCCGGTGGGCGGTGGCCGTTGCTCGCGGCGCTGCTCGTCGTGCTCACCGGGCTGCTCGACGGCCTCGACGGCGCGGTCGCGCTGCTTACCGGGCGCGCCCGGCCGCTGGGCGCGGTCGTCGACGCCGTGGCCGACCGACTGGGCGACATGGCGTTCGTCGGTGTCCTCGTGGTGCTCGGTGCCCCGGCGTGGTGGTGCGCGGCGGTCGCGGCCGCGGTGCTGCTGCACGAGTACGCCAGGGCCCGGGCCCAGGGCGCGGGGATGACGGGGGCAGGGGCGGTGACCGTCGCGGAGCGCCCGACCAGGGTCATCGTCACCACCGTGGTCGCCGTGGGCGCTGGGGTCTTCCCCGGCGGCGCGCCGGGGCCCGGGTGGGCGTGGGGGTTGGTCGGTGCCGTCACCTGGTCGGCGTTGGCGGCGGTCGGTCTGGTCCAGCTCGCGGTGGGTATCAAGCGTTCCCTCGCCGAACCGCGCGGGTGATCACGCGGGGCCGATGAGGTCCGCGACGATCTCGGCCGACAGCGCCACCAGCGGCAGCCCGCCGCCCGGGTGCGCCGAGCCGCCCACCAGGTAGAGACCGGGCACGGGGGAGCGGTTGGCCGGGCGCAGCAACGCGGCGCGGGGCCCGTTGGAGGAGGTGCCGTAGATGGATCCGCCGGGGGAGCGGGTTTCCCGCTCCCACCACGCCGGGCTGCGGATCTCCCGCCACAGCAAGCGGTCCCACACGTCCAGGCCGCGCTCGGCCAGCACCGAGAGGACCCGGTCCGCGTAGCGCTCGGCCAGCCCGGGCGCGTCCCAGTCGACACCGCCCGCCGGGTCGTGGCGGGGCGCGTTGACCAGGACGAACCACGCCTCGTGGCCCGCGGGCCGAACGGTGGGGTCGTCGGGGGCGCAGATGTAGACCGTCGGGTCGGGGACCGGGCGCGGACGCTTGCCGAAGATGGCGTCGAACTCGGCCGCGTAGTCGGCCGGGAACAGCACCCGGTGGTGCCGCGGTAGCTCGGACCGTCCGCGCAGCGCGAGCAGCAGCACGAACCCGGCCAGTGACGGCTGGGCGCGCCGAAGGGAGCGCCGGGGGCGACGCGCGCGCGGGTCGGTGACGAGGTCGCCGTAGAGGTGCTCGGCGTCGGCGTCGGAGACCACGGCGGTGGCGGCCAGCCGCTCGCCGTCGGCGAGCCGGACGCCGGTGACCCCGTTCCGGTCGGTGCGCACCTCGGCGACCTCGGTGTCCAGGCGGATGGTGACGCCCAGGTCGAGGCAGTGCCGGTGCAGGGCGTCGGCGAGGCCGCGCAGCCCACCGCGCACGTACCAGCCGCCGAACCGCTGCTCGATGTAGGGCACGACGGTCATCAGGGCCGGGGTGCGGCGCGGGTCGGACCCGGAGTAGGTGGCGTAGCGGTCGAGGAACTGCCGCAGCCGGGGGTCGGAGAGCTCGCGCGCCCCGAGCGCGTGCAGCGTGCGCCAGGGAGCGATCGCCCACAGGTCGCGGGGGTTGGTCGAGTGCTTGAGCAGGTCGCGCACGCCGTTGAGCGGTTTGCGCAGCACCGGCTCGCCCACCAGGTCCCACAGCCGGTTCGCCTGGGTCATCAGCCCGGTCCACTCGGTGCCCGCGGCCGGGCCCAGGGCCGCGGCCAGCGCGTCGGGGATCTTGCGGTGGTCGTGCGGGATGTCCAGCTCGGTCCCGTCGGCGAAGCGGTAGTGGCAGGTCGGCTCAACGGGAGCGACCTCGACCACGGCGTCGAGGTCACCGCCGGTGTCGGCGAACAGCCTGCGGTAGACCTCGGGGAGGGTGAGCAAAGAGGGGCCGGTGTCGAAGCTGAAACCGTCCCGGTCGAACACGCCGAGCTTGCCGCCGGATGCCGGGGACCGCTCGCACACGGTCACCGCGTGCCCGCCCGCGGCCAGTCGCGCGGCGACGGCGAGCCCGCCCATGCCCGCCCCGATCACCACGACGCCCACTCAGCTGCTCCCGTCCAGCGCCCGGCCCTTCCAGGTCAGCCCCCCGGTCAGCCGGGCCCACCACGACCGGGCGACGAGCCCGAGCAGCACCGCCACCGACACCGGGTGCGCGAGCGCGTCCGGCCAGACCCGTGCCCCGGTCTTGCGCCCGGTGACCACCCGGCTGGCGACCCCGGCGAGGTAGCCGACCAGACCCGCCCGCGACCCGAACAGCGCGGCCACCGGCGGAACCAGGTAGACCCAGCCGAACGCGCCCACCACGGCGGCAGCCGCCCACGGCGACCCCGTGGCCGACCAGAGCGACTTCTCGTACCCGCGGCCCAGGTCCGACCACCCGGCGTACATCCGGCACCGCGCGACGGTGCTCCCGTCGACCAGCGCGGTCCGCCCACCCGCGCGCTTGAGCAGCCGGACCACCGCCATGTCGTCCAGCACCGCGCCCGCGATGGCCTCGTAACCGCCCGCCGCCCGCAGGGAAGCGGCGTCGATCACCAAGAACTGCCCGTTCGCCGCCGACATCGACGGCCTCGGCGAGCGTTCGGCCAGTCGCATCGGCAGCAGCACCAGCAGCAACCACTGCAACAGCGGTTGGGTGAGTCGCGGTCCGAGCCCGTCGGCGAGCTGGCGCGGGAACGGCGACACCGCCACCAGCCCGTTGCCCCGCAGGAGTTCCACGGCGGCCGCGACGGCGTGCGGCGCCAACTCCACGTCGGCGTCGACCAGCACGACCACCGCCCCGCGCGCCTCGCGGACCAGGTGCGCACAGGCGTGCGGTTTGCCCGGCAGGCCCGCGGGTGGCGGCTCGCCGACCAGGACCCGGACCCGCTCGTCGTCGCCCCCGACCCGGCGCACGACCCCGGCCGTGTCGTCGGTCGAGCAGTCGTCGAGCACCAGGATCTCCAGGTCGGGCAGCCCGCGTTGGGCCATCAGCGAGCGCAGCGCCGGGGTGATGCGATCGGCCTCGTCGCGCGCGGGCAGCAGCACCGACACCGACTCGCGGCACGGCCGCGGGCGGGCGGGCGGAACGCGGATCAAGCGGGCGTTGAGCACCGAGTGCGCGGCCCCGAGCACCGCCGCGACGGCCGCCCCGAAAACCCAACGGCTCACCGTCCCCACCGGGCCCGGGCCGACCTGACGACCACCCACGCGTAGGGCAGCGCCACGAGACCCATCAGCAGACCACCGACCAGCGACACCCACGGCCGGTCGAAGAACGCGGCGTGGGCCCACACCGAGGACACGTAGGTCCACACGTACAGCGCGGGCGCGGGACCGGCGGCCACGTCGGACGGGTCCCCCCGGTCGCGAGGGACCCAGGCGTGCAGGCAGGCGACGATGACGACCGCGACCACCAGCCACCCCGCGAAGTTCGACACGGGCACCCCGGACACCCCCGGCAGGGCGGGCTCGGGATCCGACCAGGACCAGTACCCGGCGTCGACCATCTGCGGGTCGAGGAAGACGTCCCACGAGGCCAGGGCCCAGGCGCCCACGACGACGGCCCACCGGCCCACCCCGAGCGCGCGGCCGACCAGCAGCGCGGGCCAGGCCATCATCACCCAGGCCAACGGCACCACCGCGGGCACGCCGAGCACCGACCACCCCAGGTCGCCGGAGTAGGCGTACTCGCCGAACGGCAGGCCCGTGTGGACACCGACGACCTCCGCCAGCAGACCGCCGCCACCGGCGAACACCAGCAGCCCCACTGCCGCGCGCGGACCACCGCGCACGGCGGCGTCCACCACCGACGCCGCCGCGAAGAACAGCACGGTGAGAACGGTGAGCGGGACCCGACCGCCGGGTTCGGTCTTGGAGTAGAGGATCTGGCTCAGCACATACCCCAGCGCGCACGACCACGCGAGGACGACCGCGACGCGCGAGCCGACCACCGCGGTGCGCGACAGGACCATATCCCGAGCCTAGGACGCCGCGGTCCCGTTGGCGCGCCGACGATTTCACCCGGCGCGGGCCGCACCGCACTGCGAGACTTCGGGAATGCTGCCCCTGCGGACCCGGGCCCCGGGCCTGCCGGGGCGTGACCGGGAAGCCCAAGTCCACCCGGGCGCCGCCGGGCGCCCCACCGTCGACCACCTCGACCGGGTGCCCCGCGTCGCCGTGGTGGGTGGTGGGATCGCCGGCGTCACCGCGGCGGTCGCGCTGGCCGAGCGCGGTGTCCTGGTCGAGGTGTTCGAACGCGAACCCGAACTGGGCGGGCGGGTCACCGGTTGGCACACCACCCACGCCGACGGGACCGGCGCGACGATGTCGCGCGGCTTCCACGCCTTCTTCCGCCAGTACTACAACCTGCGCGCCCTGCTCCGCAGGATCGACCCTGACCTCGCGATGTTCACCCCGGTGGCGGACTACCCGCTGGCCCACCACGACGGCACCACCGAGACGTTCGCCGGGTTGCCGCTGACCCCGCCGTGGAACGTGGCCTCGTTCGTCCTGCGCAGCGACACCTTCACCCTGCGCGACCTCACCCGGATGAACCCCACCGCGGCGGCGGGCCTGTTCGACGTGTCCGTGCCCGGTGTCTACGACCGACTGGACACAGTGGACGCAGGCACCTACCTGACCGACATCGGCTTCCCCGACGCGGCCAGGCACCTGGCCTTCGAGGTGTTCTCCCGCAGCTTCTTCGCCCACCCGGAGTCGTTGTCGGCGGCCGAGTTGGCGACCATGTTCCACATCTACTTCCTCGGCTCCAACGAGGGCCTCCTCTTCGATGTGCCGACTTCTCCTTACCCGCGAGCGATCTGGCGCCCGCTGCACGCGCACCTGACGGACCTGGGCGCACGCGTGCGCACCGGTGTCGAGGTGGATCGGATCACGCGCGGCCGCGATCGACCGCACCGCGTCGGGGACCACGAGTTCGACGCCGTGGTCCTGGCAGCGGACACCGCGGGCCTACGCGACGTCGTGTCGCGGTCGGAACACCTCGGCGACCCGGGGTGGCGCGGAAGTGTGTCGCGCCTGCGGACCGCGCCGCCGTTCCTGGTCAGCCGCTACTGGCTCGACCGGCCGGTCGACACCGACCGCGCCGCGTTCCTGGGTACGAGCGGCTACCGCTATCTCGACAACATCAGCGTGCTCGACCGCTTCGAGGACGAGGCGCGCCAGTGGAATCGGCAGACGGGCGGGTCCGTCGTGGAACTGCACGCCTACGCACTCGCCGAGCCCATCGACACCCGCCAGACCGCCGAAGCCGCCTACGCGGAGGCGTGCCTGCTCTATCCCGAACTACGGCGAGCGAGGCCGTCGCACACCGAACACGTCCTGCGCGCCGACTGCCCGCTCTTCGCCCCCGGCACCTTCACCGACCGTCCAACGGTGTCGACCCCCGATCCGACTGTGGTGTTGGCGGGCGACCTCGTCCGGGTCGAGTTGCCCGTCGCGTTGATGGAACGGGCCGCCACCACGGGATTCCTGGCCGCCAACACCCTGCTCGCGCGGTGGAGCGTACGCGGGCACGATGTCTGGACCGTCCCCAACGGCGGCAGGTCCCCGCTGCTGCGCCGCGCCGCCCGACGTGCGGCCGCCCGCCAGAAACGGCACAACGGCACGCAGGCACCATCGGAACCGCTTCCTCGGTGACCCACCGGTGAAGTCCGAGTCGCCTGGACGCGCCCGGCTCTCTCGCCACGAACACGATCGCGGTTAACAGCGGGCGAAGGATCAGCCACCGGACAGGCGGGCCGACGTCCACAGCGTTTTCGACATCACTGAGCCCTTTTTCATCCTGCGGTGGCCTCGTGGTTCTGTAGGACGTGGATGGTTTTGGCGAGTCGGCCGGCGCGGCGGGGGCAGCAGCGGAGCTTGCGCAGGATGCGCGAGGTCTTGAGTTGGGCGTTGGCGCGTTTGCCGGGGCCGCGCAGGCGGGCATGAGCGCGGTTGGCGTCCTTCTGCGACTCGGGTTTGTTACGACCCTTGTACGGGGTGATCACGTGACGGCCGGTCTGGTCGTAGCCGTGACACCCCTTGTCTTCCACAGCGATCAGCCCAGCGTCGCGCAGCGCGGCGAGGATGTTGAAGATCCTGGCGGCGGCGGTGTCGTGGGTACTGCCCGGCAGGTCACCGGAGACCCACGCCGATCGTCCCATCCGGGGACGCGATCACCTGCAGGTTCACCCCGTGCATCCTGTGTTTACCCGAGTAGAACGGTCGGTCCGCGGCGACCCTGTCGATCGGGATCAACGTGCCATCGATCACCACATGGGCCATGCCTTGCCGCTTCGCCCCGCCCAACGCTTCCCGCGGCTTCGGGGACCGCCGGGCCGGCAACTCGACGACTTCGTTGACATAACGCCAGCAGGTTGTCGTGCAGACCTCGAACCCGGCGCCCACCTCGGCGAACGGCTCACCCTTGCGCAGGTACACCAGCCCAAGCAGTGCCTGCCGTCCTGGGTTGAGCTTGCGCCACACCGACCCCAACTCCCGGCAGTGGGCGCGGACGAGTCCAGACACAAAAGTCAGGGTCTGATGCGACAACGGCAGTGCGGCACGGTAGAACAACACGTGAAGCCCCTGAGGTGCGGAACGATCTTGGTCGAAACCTCTGCTACCAGGGCCCTCGCCACGTCTGGAACCCGACACGCCGACCATCGACCAGTTGTGATCAACATCCCCTGTACGCCAACACATCCACATCAGGATGAAAAGGGCTCACTGCACACGTCCGCCCGACCAGCCCGGCGCGTAGTCCTTGCGAACGAGACTCGGCCGTCATCACGAGTCCCGTCCTGGTCGCGAACGAGCCCGGCCGTTCGAGGGTGATCGGCCGGGCTCGTCAGTGTGGCTGGGGGTCAGGCGAGGTCGAAGCGGTCGAGTTCCATGACCTTGGTCCACGCCGCGACGAAGGCGGTGACGAACCTGTCGCGGGCGTCCTGGCTGGCGTAGACCTCGGCCAGGGCACGGAGTTGGGAGTTGGAGCCGAAGACCAGGTCGACCGCGGTGGCGGTCCACTTCACCTCGTCGGTGGTCGAGTCGCGGATCTCGTAGACGTGCTCCTGGGACGCCGAGACCTGCCAGCGGGTGCCGGGGGAGAGCAGGTTGACGAAGAAGTCGTTGGTGAGCACGCCGGGTCGGTCGGTCAGGACGCCGTGCTGGGTGCCGCCGACGTTGGTGCCCAGCACCCGCAGACCGCCGAGCAGGACGGTCATCTCCGGGGCGGTCAGGTCGAGCAGGTAGGCGCGGTCGACCAGGAGCACCTCGGGCTGGAGCTTCTCGCCGGGGCGTACGTAGTTGCGGAACCCGTCGGCGCGCGGCTCGAGGACGGCGAACGACTCGACGTCGGTCTGTTCCTGGGTGGCGTCGGTGCGGCCCGGGTGGAACGGCACACTCACCTCGACGCCCGCCTCGCGCGCGGCCCGCTCCACGGCGGCCGAGCCGGCCAGCACGATCAGGTCGGCCAGCGAGACCTTCGCGCCGCCCGCCTCGGTGAACTCCCGCTGGATGCCTTCCAGGGCGGCCAGGACAGTGGCGAGCTGCTCGGGCTGGTTGACCTCCCAGCCGCGCTGCGGTTCCAGGCGGATCCGGGCGCCGTTGGCGCCGCCGCGCTTGTCGGTGGACCGGTAGCTCGCGGCCGCGGCCCAGGCGGTGGTGACCAGCTGGGCGGTCGTGAGCCCGGAGTCGAGCACCTTCGCCTTGAGGGCGGCGATGTCGGCGTCCCCCACCAGGTCGTGGTCGACCGGGGGCACCGGGTCCTGCCAGAGTTGGGCCTCGGGCACCCACGGGCCGAGGAAGCGGCTGACCGGACCCATGTCGCGGTGCAGCAGCTTGTACCAGGCCTTGGCGAAGGCCTGGGCGAACTCGTCGGGGTGCTCGAGGAAGCGCCGGGAGACCTTCTCGTAGGCGGGGTCGACGCGCAGCGCCAGGTCGGTGGTGAGCATGGTCGGCTTGTGCTTGCGGGCCGGGTCGAAGGGATCCGGGATGATCGCCTCGGCGTCCTTGGCCACGTACTGCTTGGCGCCGCCCGGGCTGGTGGTGAGCTCCCACTCGTGGCCGAAGAGGATCTCGAAGAACCGGTTGCTCCACTGGGTCGGCACGTCGGTCCAGGTCACCTCGAGACCGCTGGTGATCGTGTCGGCGCCCTTGCCGCTGCCATGGGTGCTCAGCCAGCCCAGGCCCTGGTTCTCCAGCGGGGCGCCCTCGGGCTCCGGGCCGACGTGGTCGTCGGCGATGCCCGCCCCGTGGGTCTTGCCGAAGGTGTGGCCGCCCGCGATCAGCGCCACGGTCTCCTCGTCGTTCATCGCCATCCGGGCGAAGGTCTCCCGGATGAAGTGCGCCGCCGCGGCCGGGTCCGCGCTGCCGCGCGGCCCCTCGGGGTTGACGTAGATCAGGCCCATCTCGGTCGCGCCGACCTCGGGCACCATCTCGGTGTCGCTGGCGTAGCGCGCGTCACCCAGCCAGGCGTCCTCCGGACCCCAGAAGATCTCCTCCGGCTCCCACACGTCCTCGCGGCCGAAGGCGAAACCGAAGGTCTTGAAACCCATCGACTCCAGCGCGACGTTGCCCGCGAGCACGAGCAGGTCGGCCCACGAGACCTGCTGGCCGTACTTCTGCTTGACCGGCCACAGCAGCCGGCGCGCCTTGTCCAGGTTGGCGTTGTCCGGCCAGCTGTTGAGCGGGGCGAAGCGCTGGCCGCCGTCGCCCGCGCCGCCGCGGCCGTCGTGGATCCGGTAGGTGCCCGCGGCGTGCCAGCTCATCCGGATCATCAGACCGCCGTAGTGGCCGAAGTCGGCGGGCCACCAGTCCTGCGAGGTCGTGAGCACCTCGACGATGTCACGCTTGAGCGCCTCGACGTCGAGAGCGGCGACCGCCTCGGCGTAGCGGAAGTCCTCGCCCAGCGGGTTGCCCTTCGACGAGTGGGCGTGCAACACCGACAGGTCGAGCTGGTCGGGCCACCAATCCCGGACCGTGCGCGGCCGGCCACCCGTCTTCGGGGTCGGCGCGTCGATCGCCGGGTTCTCGCTCTCACTGCCGTGCGCGGTCACCGAGTCGTGGGCCACCGGGCAGCCCGCCGCCGCCTGCTCGTCCACGCCCTGCGCGCTGGTGGTGGGCGTCGCCCTGGGATCGCTCATGTGCTTCCTCTCAACCTTCGGATCATCAGGTGGTGCGTTGGGCCGCGCAGTCGGGACACGTGCCCCAGAACACGACCTCCGCCTCGTCGACCACGAACCCGTGGTCATCCGAGGCGGTGAGACAGGGAGCGTGACCGACGGCGCACTCGACATCGGCGATCGCACCGCACGCGCGGCAGACGACGTGGTGGTGGTTGTCGCCCACCCGCGACTCGTAGCGCGCCGTCGCGCCCGCGGGCTGGATCCGCCGCACCAGACCGGCGTCGGTCAACACCCGCAGCACGTCGTAGACCGCCTGGTGGGACACGCCGGGGTGCTCGACCCGCACCAGCGAGATCACCGTCTCGGTGTCGACGTGCGGGTGGTCGCGCAACACCGAGAGCACCGCCAGCCGGGGCCGCGTCACCCGCAACGAGGCCGCTCGCAGCCTCACCTCGGCATCGGACGTCACCCGGCCGACTGTAGGTCCGTTTCTGGAACTCTTCAACTTAAGCCGTCACAACCCAGGCCGGTGCCACGGGCACGCCATCGCGGTCACGCGGGCGACCAGTGTGTGCCCGGCCGGGCAGTGGGTACCTGAGCGGTATGGCTGAGCGGACCGACGTGATCGTGGACCGACCCGGTGACCGGCACCGCGTGGTGGTGGTCGGGGCGGGTTTCGGGGGGCTCAACGCCGCCCGGGGCCTGCGTCGGACCGACGCGGAGGTGGTCGTGGTGGACCGGGTCAACCACCACCTGTTCCAGCCGCTGCTCTACCAGGTGGCCACGGCGCTGCTGCCGCCCGGTGACATCGCGCCGCCGCTGCGGCAGGTGCTGGGCAAGCGCAACCGGGTGGTGCTCGGGGAAGCTACCGACGTCGACGTCGCGGAGCGCACGGTCACCCTCACCCAGACCGACGGCCGGACCCGGCTGCTGGGCTATGACTCCCTGGTCGTGGCGGTCGGCAGCACGGACAGTTACTTCGGCCATGACGAGTGGCGCCGGTGGGCGCCGCCGATGAAGACCCTCGACGACGCGGTGGCCCTGCGTGGTCGGGTGCTCGGCGCGTTCGAGCGGGCGGCGGTGGCGACCGTGGACGCGGTCCGGCGCCGCGACCTGACCTTCGCGATCATCGGCGCCGGGCCCACCGGGGTGGAGCTGGCGGGCCAGCTCGCCGCGATGACCCGGCGGACGCTGCGCGGGCAGTACCCCGAACTGGACTTGGACGAGGTGCGCGTCGTGCTCATGGACGCGCTGGACCACGTGCTCCCGCCGTACGCGCCCGCGCTGCGCAGGCACACCGAGGCGAAGCTGCGAGCCTTGGGCGTCGACGTGCGGTTGGGTCGCAAGGTCGAGCAGGTCGACGAGGACGGCGTCGTCAGCGCCCCCACCGCTGGTGGCGAGCCGGAGCGGTTGAGCGCGGGCACGGTCGTGTGGGCGGCCGGTGTCCGCGCGGCGCCGTTGACGGCCAAGCTGGCCGCGTCGGCCGGAGTGGACAGTGACAAGCGGGGCAGGCTCGTGGTGCGCGACGACTGCACGGTGCCCGGGCACCCGGAGGTGTTCGTCATCGGGGACACGGCCAACCACCGAGACCTGCCCGGGGTGGCCGAACCCGCCATCCAGCAGGGCAAGTACGTCGCGAAGGTGCTGCGCGCCCGGCTCGCTGGTGGCTCGGCGCCGGGGCCTTTCCGCTACCTCGACCTCGGCGTGATGGCCACGATCTCCGCGGGCGACGCGGTGGCCGACGTGCGTGGTCTGCGGTTGCGAGGGCTGGTGGGCAAGGTGGCCTGGTCGGTGGTGCACCTGGCTTTCCTAGTCGGTTGGCGCAACCGGGCCGCGGTGCTGGCGGAGTGGGCTTGGACGGTGACCACCGGACGGCGCAACCAGCGAGTGATCCTGGAACCGGTGCGCGCCTGACGCCGCTGTCCCAGATGATTTGCGGCTGGACCGCCGGGACTGACGAGCAGTGGCTGCGCACCGAGGTGGATCGTGAGCTGGCCGAGTTCGAGGTGGCGGCGCACCGCGGCCCTCGTGTCGGACCTCGAGTCGGCGGTGGCGGTGGGCGCGGACCTGGTGACCATGCGGGATGAATTGGCCCTATCAGGACGTATCAGTGTCCTCTTGCGACCTGCGGGGGCGGCTGACTCGGCCACGGCCCCTGAGCCGCACCTGCCCGGCACCGCCGGTGATTGCCCGCGCTGCCTCGCACATCCGGCCGGGTCGACCCCGCCTCGCCCGTGGTGGGCAGCCGGATAGACCACAGCGTCATAGACCACAGCGTCGGGACGTGGTCCGCCGTGGTCGAGGATCCCACCGAGGTGCGGGTGTCGAACCCGGGGGAGTTGCTGGAGCCGGAGGCCCGGGTCTGGCCCGTAGGATCGGCGGTGGCGCGGCAGCCAGCGGGGGTGGACGGCGGAACACTCGCCACCATGAGCGAGCGCGCGCACCGCGGGCCGATGTCGGTGATGCCCTTACAGGTCTTAGTTGTGACGGTTCCGCTGTCATTTTGTCGGGGTCGCCAGGGGTCCACTTGTGGGCGGATCACAGGGAGCCGTCCGGGCGTCAATAGCGTCCACTTGGGCTGTGACCGCACTGCGCAGACCCGCGATCCCGTGGCGTGCGGCTTCTCGTTGCCTGCGGGCGCCGGTGCCGTGGTCTGCCAGGGCGGTGAGGGCGGCTCGCACGAAATCGGTGTCGGACGTCTGGGCCAACGCCGGGCCGACCCACCGGGTCAACTCGGTCACCCGGTCGGTGATCGTGGTCGGCCGGGCCCGCACTGGGTCCACGGCGGGCCCGTCCAGTCCGAACCGCGCGGCGGTCCACACCGCGGCGGCGCCGACTTGCGGGTCCACCGGCCCGGCCTCGTGGCCCAGGGCCAGTTCGGTGAGCGCCGTGCGGACCAGGGCTCGGCTCAGTGCGGCTTGCAGCAGGGTTTCCCAGGGTCGGACCATGGTGTCGGCCACGCGCAGTTCCACCGTCGGCAGGTGTGCCGATCGACGGACAAGCCAGAACGACATCCGTTCGTCGACGAGCACCCCGCAGTCGATCAGCCGGTCGACGTGGCGGTCGTAGTCGGCCGCGCTCGCCGCCCACGGGGGCAGCCCGAACCCGGGGAATCGTGTCTGGTCGGCGATCCGGAGGCTTGCCTGCCCGCGGTCGCGACCGCCGCGAACCGGGGAGTTGGTGGAAAGGGCGAGCAGTGTCGGCAACCAGGGTGAGAGGTGGTTCAGCACCGCGGTCGCGGTGTCGGGATCGGCGACGCCGATGTGGACGTGGCAGCCGCTCGCCTGGTAGTCGGCCATGAGCGCGGAGAACCGGGTGCTGATGGCGGCGAATCGCTCGCCCTCGGAAACCGGCACCGGTGGTCCGTCCACTATCGGCACCCCGGTTGCGGCCAAGCGCAGCCCGCGCTCCGCGGCCGCCGCCGTCAGCACCTCGCGGCCGTGCCGGATCTGGGCACCCAACTCCGCCAGGTCCCGGCACACACCCGTGCTGGCTTCCACCTGGCTGGCGAACAATTCCGAGTGGAACCGCGTCGTGGAGAGGTCCGACTGCCGGGCCGAGGCCAAGACGGCGGGGGCCAGCGCGGCAGGTGCGGCTGTGTCGGCGTCTACCAGGAGGAACTCTTCCTCGACACCGATTGTCACACCATCGGTGGGCTCGCCCGCGGCGGTGGAGGTGGTCATTCCGGATCGGTGGGGGAGGTGCGAGGCTTGCCGACCTTGTGCAGGGGTTTGATCGCCGATGGACCGCAGCGGCACAGGGCCATCGTGGGCCGCTGCACGGTCCCACCGTCTTGGGTGCGAATTTCGAAGTCGCCCCGGATGAGCAGCGGGCCACCCTCGTAGACGGTGATGGTCGTCGCCGGATCCGCTGCCATGGCGACGGTCTACCCACTCACCGCCTCGGCCACACGTCGCTCCGTCCGGTGGCGGTCGCGATTGGACTCCTCCATCCGGTAGTCCCGGACCTCGGTGACAACCGAATGCAGTCGCTTCCGCAACTGACCCAGTGCCATCGGACACCACGATCCGTTCGTCATCCTCCCCAGCCGTTGTGGAAGAAGCCGTCCAGGGTGTCGCGCGGGGCTGGTCCGCTCCCGACGTCGAGGGCGCCGGTGCCGAAGCTCGACCGGACCTGGTCGGCCGGCATGAGCCCCGCCCACCGTCGGACTCGGCCGGTGGCGCGGGTGCTGGACAGCACGGCCCCGGGCGCTCCCCCCGCCGTGATGACGACGCGGGCCAGGTCGTCGTCGACCAGCGTTCGCATGGCCCGGGTGAGCGCGCCCGGGGGGAGTGGGCTGTTCACCAGCAGGTGGGCTCGGGCACGGCGGCGCTGGTCCGGTGACCACGCGGTGCCGTCCGCGGTACCGGCGTAGAGGGCACGGGTCTGGTCGTCGGCGTGGTGCGGGAGACAGACCCTGAGGTCGCGGAAGTCCTGACGCAGCAAGGAATGGACCGTGCGGATTACGTCGGCGCCGGGTGCGAGGTCGACCAAGACATCGGGGACACTGGCGGGCAGGGGGGCGCCCCGGGTGCCGGGTTCGGGGATGAGCGCGGCGAGACGGGCGGTCTGGGCGTCGAGGTCGTCGGGGTTCGTGCGCCCTTCCCAGGAGGGACCGTCGTGCCAGGCGAGCGCGTCGGACTCGTGCACGAGGACGGCCCCGCTGTTCCACGCGCGGTAGGCCAGGTCCCAGTCCTCTCCGCCGTACCCGGTGAAGCGTTCGTCGAATCCGCCGAGGTCGGTGAACAGACTCGCCCGGCAGGCCAGGACGGCGCTGATGACGTAGCGGAAGCCGCGGCCGTCGGTGTGCAGCAGGTTGCCGCTCGCCCGGTACCCCTCGACGAGCCAGGCGGGCGCTGGCAGGGCCGGCGCCGTCGACGGGTCCGCACCGGGGTGCAGGGCGCTCAGGTCGCGGTGTTCGCGTCGTCCGACGGCGAGTACGTCGGGGCAGCGGGCGACCCGCTGGGTGAGTGCGGCGAGGAAGTCAGGTCCGGGCACGGTGTCGGCGTCGAGGAACACCAGCACCTCGCCGCGCGCCGCCCGTGCGCCCATGTTCCGCGCCGCTGCCGCGCGGAACCCCCGGTCCGGCTGGGTGAGGACCTTGGTGCCCGGGCACACCGGAGCGGTGGCGGACCCGTCATCGGCGACGATCACCTCCGCGGGCGGCGTGGTCTGGGCGCGCAGGGCAGCCAGGACGCGAGCGAGTTGGGCGTGTTGCTCGTAGTGGGCGACCACCACGCTGATCGTCGGGTCGACGGGGGCGCGCACGTCGAGCAGGTCCCACCGGTTGTGCGGGACGTAGACATCGGTCACCACGCTTTGCCCGCCCTCAAGGACCGGTAGAGGCGGGCGTGCGCGGCACCCGCATCGGGCCAGGCGGGCACACGGTCGAGCCAGGTGTGCCCGGGGGAGCGCAGCGCCTCGGCGACCGCGCGGTCGAGCTCGGCCTCGTCCGACGAGAGCGCGAGCGCGCCCGGGTGGCGCTGGTGGAGTTCCCTGGCGTAGTCGCCCGCGGCGGTGATGGGTCGACGACCTGACCGCCACCAGGTGAGCAGGGTGCCGCTGGCGCTGACCCGGTGGTTGAGCGCGAGCGGCGCGGTGATGGCGGCCGCGGCGGCGGCCATGGCCGGGTCGGGGAGCGAGCCCGTGATGACCAGGTCCACGCCGCGGTCGGCAGCGCGTTCGCGGAGCGAACGGATCAGTCCGCTGTGACCGGGACTCGCCCCGCCCGCCGCCACGACCCGGGGGTTGAACGGGCTCCGCGCGGCGGCATCGATGGCCGCCTCGTGGCCCTTGCCGGGGTAGATGAACCCCAGCACACCCAAGACCGGCCGATCAGCCCACCACGGCACGGGGCCCGGTGCGGACAAGGACGGCAGCGGTAGATCGATCACGTGCACCGGCCGGTCGACGAAGCCGCGGACCTTCACCGCTTCGTGCTCCGAGGACACCACCACGGCGTCACACACCTGGGCCACCCGCCGATAACCCTCGACCCGCGCCTGGTCCCGGTTCGAGTCCGGGTCGCCGCCCGGTACGTCGTGGAAGGTCACGACCAAGGGCCGCGGCGCGGTGGTGGCCCACTCCAAGAACGCCGTGGTCGACCTGGCGATACCCGTTCCGAAGAGGGAGTCGGTGAACTGGGCGTGGGTGAGGTCGGCGCGCACCCGCACGGGCCAGATCCCGTGCGGGCGCGCCAGGTCGACGACGAGGGCAGCGTGTCTGACGACACCGTGGCCGGGCGGCCCGGGGGCGTACGAGCCGACCTTCACGACCCCACTCCCGACCCCGCGGGCGCGGCAAGGGACGCGCCGCCGATTACACGCGGGCGCGGCAGGTGAACTCGCGCCTCGGGCGTGAGCGAGCCCCGCTGCAAGCAGACTGTGAACACGGACGCGGGTGCCCGGCCAGGAATATCGACAAACCCCGTACACCCAGGACCGACCTCTTGCTCAGCTGCTTCGGGTCACAGACCACGGTTGGCGCACCACCGTGGACACAGTCACCCGAACAGCGCCGCGCCCATGTCTGCCATCGCGTCTTCCGGGCCCCGCCCGCGCCGAGGGCTAGTCGGGGTGCAGCCCGGGTTCGTCGGTGAGTTCCGGGGCGATCGGTGTCGGGCTGAGTGAGGAGTCGTCCTCGCCCTGTTCCAGCAGGGTGTTGGCGGCGCCGACGATGCGGTTGTCGGGTTCGCCGATGACGTCGGGGTCGCGGTCGGTGTAGTCGAGGCGGGCCAGGACGCTGCGCATGGCCTCGATGCGGGCGCGGCGCTTGTCGTTGCTCTTGACCACCGTCCAGGGTGCCTGGGCGGTGTCGGTCGCGCGCAGCATCGCCACCTTGGCCTGGGTGTAGTCGTCCCAGCGGTCCAGGGAGGCCAGGTCGTTCGCGCTGAGCTTCCAGCGCCGGACGGGGTCGACCTGCCGGATGATGAACCGGGTGCGCTGCTCGGCGCGCGAGACCGAGAACCACAGCTTGACCAGGATGACGCCGTCGTCGACGAGCATCCGCTCGAAGACCGGGGCTTGCCGCAGGAATCGTTGGTACTGCTCGTCGTCGCAGTACCCCATGACCCGTTCGACGCCCGCGCGGTTGTACCAGGACCGGTCGAACAGCACCATCTCACCCGCGGTGGGCAGGTGTCGGGTGTAGCGCTGGAAGTACCACTGCCCCCGCTCGCGTTCGGTGGGGGTGCCCAGCGCGACCACGCGAGCGCCGCGCGGATCGAGGTTCTCGGTGAACCGCCGGATCGTGCCACCCTTGCCCGCCGCGTCGCGGCCCTCGAAGACGATGACCACCCGCTGCCCGGTGTCCTGGACCCAGTACTGGAGTTTGAGCATCTCGATGTGCAGCAAGCGCTTGGCCCGTTCGTACTCCCGGCGGCCCAACCGTTCTCGGAACGGATAGTTCTCCCGCCACGTGTCCACCACCGTGCCGTCCGAGCGGAGCAGCACCGGCTCCTCGCCCTCGGGGAAGCGGACATCCACCTCGTCGGACGGTTCAGGGAACATCTTCGCCGCGGCCTGGAGCCCTTGGTCGGTCATGCACTCCTAGTACCCGCCCATCCCCGGACCAATCCGACATTTCGCCCGGCGTCGCAGTGGCGCCGGCCGGTGTCGGCCCGGACCCGCGTTCTGCTTGGCGGGTAAGGGCTTCAGGGATGCGGGGCGGTAGGAACCAGCCCAGACCCCAGTTGTATGCCTCACCTCTCGGGAGACCTCCGAGCAGGCGCGTGCGTGCCCAGTCGCGACCGTCGTCCACAATGGAGTCGACCTGGACCTGTGATCGCCTGGCCCCGGCGGGGCTGGTCCGGTCAGGTTGCACGGCGGGCGCACCTGCTCGCTCACCGCGATGGTCGGCGGCTACGAACGCCTCTACCAGAGCCTGACGGCGTGATCGCCCACTACGTCCACCACCACGGCTCCGGTCACCCGCACCAGGCCCGCACCACAACCACCCTGCCTGTCCCTCGGGGGGTAGTGGTCAGCCGGGTCGGCGGTTGATGTACGCGTTCAGCCCGCCGAGCTCCTCGCTGGCGATGAAGGCCGACCGCACGTGGATGATGGCTTCTGCCGCGTGGGCTTGGCAGCCCCAGGCCGCGTCGCCCCAGGAGTCGGCGACCTTGAGCTCGGCCGGCGCGGTGCACCCGTCCGCGCCGCCGAGTCGGCAGTGCTCGGGGTGCGGCGCGGCGGCCTGCGCGGCCGCGGCGGCGCGCATCCGCGTGGCCAGTTCGGCGGCCGCGGTGGCGCGCTGTTCGGCCTCGGCGCGCAGTTCCCGTTCGGTGTGTATCGACTTGGCCAGCTCGTCACGGGCCGCTTCGGCGCGGGTTTCAGCGTCCCGCCGGGCTTGCTCGCTGTGGTGGCGTTCGATGGCCAGGGCCGCGGTGCCCGCGAAGACCCGGGCGAGGGCGAGGTCGAAGTCCTGCGGGACGCGGGGGACCCGGTGGTACATGGCGAAGGTGCCCAGCAGGCTGCCGTCGCGGGCCAGGATCGGCGTGGACCAGCACGCGGCCAGTCCGGCCCGGTCGGCGAGGTCTCGGAAGTCGGCCCAGAACGGGTCGGTGGCGATGTCGGTGACGATGACCGGTTCCCGGCGGTGGGCGGCCGTGCCGCACGAGCCGATGCCCTCGCCGGTGGCGATCCCGTCGATGGCCTGGTTGTAGAAGTCGGGCAGGCTGGGCGCGGCTCCGTGGCGCAGGTGCGCGCCGTCGGCGAGCAGGACGGAGACGAGCACCTCCTGCGGGGTGAGGTTCTCGATGCAGCGGGCCATCCCGTCGAGCACCTCGGTCAGCGGTGCCTGCCGGGCGATCTGCTCGAGCAGGGCGCGGTGTTCGGTCATCAGCTGCTGGGCGTGTTTGACCTGGGTGGTCTCGACACCGATCACCTGGACCCCGACGACGCCGCCCTCGACGTCGCGCCGCGGCTCGTAGGTGAGGTCGAAGAACGCCTCCCGCGCGTGCGGGCCGGAGTCGAGGACGACCCGGACATCGCGGACCGTGGCGGACTCGCCGGTGCGGTAGACCTCGTCGAGCAGGGCGACGAAGCCCTGACCGGCCGACTCGACGAGCGGGACACCGGTACGGGCCCGTTGCCCGCCGATGGTGGCCAAGAACGCGGGATTCGCCGTCTCTACCAGGTGCGCGGGGCCCGCCAGTGAGGCGAACACCGCGATCGACTCCCCGAACAGCGCCCGCAGGTCCTCCTCCGCCTGTCCGGCGACCGCGGGCTCCGCGGCGCGGGGGTGCTGGCTTGATGGCGCTGTCATGGTGTGGTCCGTTCCTCGTGGAGAGGCCATGCTCGCACCATCACCTGGTACCCACCGTCTCGGCCGGGAAACGCCAGGGGCATCAGCGGGCTTCGATCAACGTCTTGAACTCGACCGCGGCCTGTTCCACCTTCGACTGGGGGTCGTCGAAGATCGCGGCGATCACCTCGCCGACCTTGCCGACCGGCGGCGAGTACTCGAGCTGGATCTCCACGCCGGTCAGGCCTCGCCCCTTGTCCACGAAGCTGACTGCCCCACGACTGGCCACGTCATCGCCATCGCCCACGGTGCTCCACGAGATCTTGCGCGGAGAGGCCTCCTCCACGATCCGTGCCGTCCACTCCAGGGTGCTGCCCATGGGGCCCGCGACTTCCCAGTCGGTGATGTCGGGATGACCTCGCCTCGTCGTGACCTGTCGCACGTCGGTCATGATCTCGGGAAGCCTGGTCAGGTTCCGCCACCAGTCGTAACAGGCCTGCACGGGGGCGTGCACCTCGATGTAGTGCGTGACAGCGCCCATGGCAACTCTCCTGTCGGCCGGGAGACGCGCGATCCTGGACCTGGGTACCCGGACTGGAGCTGGTTACTCGACGCGGCGAGATTGATGTGTTCCGGACGACCACTGTGGACCCCTGGCCCGCGGCCGATGGTCGGGTCGATCAGCGATCACGGCCGCTGGCCATGGCCACCGTCGTGCGCCGACCAGAACGCCGGCGCAGGGCCGGGAGGGTGCCCGGCCCTGCGCGTTGTCGACGTAGAACGGGTCGGTCAGGCGTTGATGACCTTCTGGTCGCCGCTGGTGGCCTCGATGGCGATCTTGCGGGGCTTGGCCCGCTCGGCCACCGGGATGCGCAGGGTCAGCACACCGCGGTCGTAGGCGGCGCTGATGTGCTCGGTGTCGAGGGTGTCGCCGAGGAACAGCTGCCTGCTGAACACGCCGCTGGGGCGCTCGGCAACCTGCAGCTCCACACCCTCGGCGCTCTCCTGCGGCCTGCGCTCGGCCTTGACCGTGAGCACGTTGCGCTCGACGTCGAGGTCGATGGCGTCGGGGTCGACGCCGGGCAGGTCGAAGGAGACCACGAACTCGTCCCCGGCCCGGTAGGCGTCCATCGGCATGGAGGTCGGCCGGGACCACGTCCCCTGGCCGAACACCTGCTGGGCGAACCGGTCGAGCTCCCGGAACGGGTCGGTGCGCATCAACATCGTTCCACCTCCTGTGTTGTCGCTCGGTCGTCAACGCGCAGGACATTTCTAACACGTCATCACAACGATGACAACCACGATGTCGCTGATGTGACGACGCTCATGGCTGTTCTGCCCAGGTCGGGGGAGCTACGCTGTCGTCCAGATGACGACCGACGGGTGAATGGACGAGCGCATGGAGGACGACCGGGACGTCGCGCGATCGCGGCTGCGAGCGGAACGGACCCGCGACGACGCGGTGGCCGACCTCGCCCTCGTCCGCGCGGTCGCGGGGCAGCAGGACGCGGTCGCGGAGGACGTGCTGGCCGCGCTCGGCCTGCTGCGCCACATCCGCGACGAGCTGGCCGACTGGGAACCGCGGCTGATCGAGGCGGCGCGGGTCGCCGGGGTCAGCTGGGCCCGGATCGCGCCCGCGCTCGGGGTGGCCAGCAGGCAGGCGGCCGAGCGCCGCTACCTGCGGCTGCGCCCGGACGGCACGACGACGAGCACGGGGGAGCAGCGGGTCCGCGCCGAGCGCGACCGCCGGGCCGGTGACCGCGCGGTCGGGCGCTGGGCCCGGGACAACGCCGTCCTGCTGCGCAGGCTCGCCGCCGCGGTCAGCGCGGTCGACGGGCTAGGCCACGACGGCAGGCGCTCGGTCGAGGGCGTCACCGACGCCCTCGCCGGCAACGACACCGCCGACCTGCTCGACCCACTCGCCGACGCGGGCCCCCACCTGCGCGAGACCCACCCCGACCTCGCCGACCAGATCACCGCCGTCGGCGACCAAGCCGACCGCGCCCGCCACGACACCGCAACCTGAACTCGCGCGCGCTGTGCCCCGGCGGACCAGTCCTCTGTTCTGTTTGTTGGCCGCGACAACGGGCGGTTGAGCAGACAGCGGCCCAGGACGCCGCGTTCATGGACCACACCGCGTTCGTCGGTGACCCGGGACACTCGGCGCTGGTCATCGGCCTGACGGTGATCACCTTCACCGGTTCGGCTGGCCTCGCCGCGCTCGTGATGGCGAGCGAACGCGCAACGGCCGCCGAACGCCCTCTCCGATGCGCTCGTTACTCTGATCTTCGTTGGCCGCACCGAGTTGAACACCCGCACAGTCGGTTCGCCTTTCCAGGGGGCGTCGTCGACGTCTTCTCCGTCGATGAGATGAACAGTCGATGAGATGAACAGACGTCCACAGTGGCCGGCGAGGAGTGAAATGCGAGGAAACGCATCGGCGCTGGCGGCCGGGCGGCGTCATTCGGTCGGTCGTCGTCGGGACGGAACGGTTCTTGCCGCCGGAAACAATGCGGCCGGCGAGTGTCATGTCGAGCGCTGGAGTGACGTCGTTTCTGTGGCGGTGGGCAATGTGCACAGCGCGGCAAACACCGGGAAGTCCCACACGGTCGGACTTCGATCGGACGGCACCGTGCTGGCCACGGGGTGGAACGCGGACTTCCAGTGCGATGTCGCCGCGTGGCGTGACGTCGTGGCCGTGGCCGCGGGCTGGCGCCGCACACTCGGGCTCATTTCGGATGGCACGGTGCTGGCAGCCGGCCGAGGCTCGGAAGGCCAGTGCGACGTGCGGTCCTGGCGGGAGATCGTGGCCCTGTCCTGTGGCGACTGGCATTCAGCCGGAATCCGGGCGGACGGTTCGGCATTGGCCGTGGGAATCAATCGCCGAGGACAGTGCTCTGTCGACGGTTGGCGGGACCTGACCGCCGTCGGCGCCGGCTATCTGCACACGGTCGCTCTCAGAAGCGACGGGCGTGTTCTGGCGACGGGGGAGCGGGCGACCGGGGCCTGCGACGTCCAGCAGTGGGAAAACGTGGTGGCGGTCTCCGCGGGCAGCTATCACACTGTCGGAGTCACAGCGCATGGACGAGTCCTCGCGGCAGGCGACAACACCCACGGACAGTGCGAAGTCGCCAATTGGCGAGACATCGTCGCGGTGGCCGCAGGTTCCCTCCATACCCTGGGAGCGCGTGCCGATGGTACGGTCGTCAGCACTGGGAACAACCTCCATGGTCAATGCGACGTCGAGTCCTGGTCGGGAATTCAACCCAGCACGTGAACAGCGCGCCGAACCGCTGCCTCGGTGTTCCTGCACATCCACCTCATGGACATGGGCCTCCCGACTGCCGGTTGGGTCAGGGACAAGATGACGTCTCGGACGGCGGTGTCATCCCCGCCTATATGGTTCGGGTATGAGCCAACCGATTCCCTTCGCCGACGGCAACTTCAAGCTCGCCATCGTCCAGGAGCTGATGTACAACCAGGACCTCTTGCCGAGGTTCGACCTGCGCGAGTACGCCGCCGAGCAGGGCTTCACCTACGACGTCGCGAGCGCCGAGGCGGTGCCGGAGGCTCTGGCCTACTTCGAGGCGCTCGAGGTCCCCGTCGAGCTCGCGGAGAAGATCACCGAGATCGAGATGGACGGCGGCAACGAGATCTACCTCGAGATCGCGCCGGGCTGGGACGGCGAGGACGGACTGTTCGACGTCGACGAGTTCGCCGACCTGCGGCACTTTTCGCACCTGAAGTCGATGACACTGTTCTACACGGGCAACGAGGAGGCGCTGGAGTCGCTGCGTGCCCGCGGGATCGAGGCGGACTGGCTCTGAACCGGCTGCGGTCGACACCGTCGGGCACTTCCGCCAGCCGGGCCTGGACCTTGGTGATCTCGTTGGTACCGGCCTGGACCTGACGATCGTGGTGCCTCCCGCGATGGCCCACATCGCGGGAGGACGACGTGGATCGATCGTTCTCGCAAGTCCACGCGCCGCGCGGCACCTTCCCGCCGATCGCGATCCGCACCAGCCATCGGGTGCCCTGGAAACCCAGCGGGCGGGCTGTCGGCGGTGGGAGACGCAGTGTCGGATTCGACAGTTCCACCTCAGTTCGTCCGTTTGCGAGCGACAGGCGAGGGTATGCCGTCCGCGACCGGTTGAGCGGGCCGCGCCGACCACGTCCGGGACGGAGGTGTGACCTGCAGACCACTGCACGTCTCGTTCCTACCCGTGTCCGGCAGTCGCCTGCGGGGGCGGTGGTCGTGCTGCACGGTGGCGGTAGCCGGGGTGGGGCCACGCCGGTGAGCCCGACGCAGCTTTCAGTGGTGCGCATGATCCCGATCGCCCACCGCGTCGCTCATGCTGGACGGGGGCGCTTGGCGGTGTGGCGGCTATTGAACTCAGTGCGCGGGTGGAATGGCTCGCACACCCCGGTCGACGACGTTCGCTGGGCGTTGGAACGGATCCGGGCGCAGCTTCCGCCGGATACACCGATCGGCCTGATTGGACACTCGCTCGGCGCGCGGGCGGCGATCCTGAGCGTAGGTGAGGAGAATGTGCGCAGCGTTGTCGCGCTCGCACCCTGGGTCTACCCCCACGACGGCGACGTCGATGCCACCGGTCGTCGGGTTCTCGTCGTGCACGGTGCGAACGATCGGGTGGCCAGCCCAGGACGCGCGCGCGCCGCCGCCAGTCGGCTCGCTCGTACCGGGCAGGTCAGTGTGATCCGAGTCGACAACGGCGAGCACACGATGCTGCGCCGCCGCAAAACGTTTGAAGGACTGGCCGCCGACTTCACCACGGCCACCCTGCTCGGTGAAGCCCCGGACGATCCGCGCGGCCCGCTCGCCCATGTCCTGTCGGGTGAATCGTTCGCGACCGTCTGACCCCCATCGACCGAGGAGTCGTCATGAAAGCACTGACATGGCAGGGAAATCAGAACGTTCAGGTCACCGAGGTGCCGGATCCGCGCATCGAGCACCCGACCGATGCCATCATCAAGGTCACCTCGACCGCGATCTGCGGCTCCGACCTGCACCTCTACGGTGTTCTCGGCCCGTACCTCAAGCCCGGTGACGTCCTCGGACATGAGGCGATGGGCATCGTGGAGGAGGTGGGCGCCGAGGCCGCCGGACACCTGTCGGTGGGTGACCGCGTCGTGGTGCCGTTCAACATCTCCTGCGGCCACTGCTGGATGTGCGAGCGCGGCCTGTTCGCCCAGTGCGAGACGACCCAGGTGCGCGAGCAGGGCAAGGGTGCGAGCCTGTTCGGCTACACCTCCCTCTACGGATCGGTGGCCGGCGGGCAGGCCGAGTACCTGCGCGTGCCGCAGGCCCAGTTCGGGCCGATCGTCGTGCCCGAGGGCACGCCGGACGAGAGGTTCCTGTTCCTCTCCGACATCCTGCCGACCGCCTGGCAGGCAGTGCGGTACGCCGACGTGCCCACGGGCGGCACGGTCGCGGTCCTGGGTCTCGGCCCTGTCGGGCAGTTCGCCGTCCGCATCGCCGCGCACCTGGGCGCGGGCCGGGTCATCGGCGTCGACCGGGTGCCCGAGCGGCTCGCGCTCGCCGCGCGGTACGGCGCCGAGACCGTCAACCTCGACGAGGTCGACGACGTCGCCGCCACGCTGATCGACATGGTCGACGGCCGCGGTCCGGACGCCACCATCGACGCGGTCGGCATGGAGGCACACGGCGGGCGGCTCGTCGCAGCGGCGCAGAAGGCCATGGGCCTGCTCCCCGACGCCATCGCCCAGAAGGTGACCGACAAGATGGCCGTCGACCGGCTCGACGCCCTGCACGCGGCGGTGAAGGGCGTGCGCCGGGGCGGGACGGCGTCGGTGTCGGGCGTGTACGGCGGCGAGGTGGACGCGATGCCGATGATGGAGATGTTCGACCGGGGCATCCAGCTGCGCATGGGCCAGGCCCACGTGCGTCGGTGGACCGACGAGATCCTGCCGCTGGTCCTCGACGCGAGCGACCCGCTCGGCACGCTCGACCTGACCACCCACCACCTACCGCTCGCCGAGGCCGCGAACGGCTACGAGATGTTCCGCGACAAGTCCGACGGCTGCGTCAAGGTGGTGCTCAACCCGTGACCGGCCGGGTCGTGGTCGTCGTCGGCGCCAGCAGCGGGATCGGGCTGGCCGCCGCGACGGCGTTCGCCGCCCGCGGCGACGACCTGGTGCTGGTCTCGCGCAGCGCCGAGGCCCTCGACACCGCCGCGGCGACGTGCCGCGGCGCGGGAGCCGGTGACGTGGACGCGATCGCCGACGACATCGGCGACCCGAGCGCGGCAGGCCGGATCATCACGCGAACCCTCGACCGGCGCGGACGCGTCGATGTGCTGGTGCACACCGCGACAGTGATGGGCTACGGCACCGTGGAAGCCATTCCGGCGGATGTGTTCACCAGCGTGGTCGACAACGCCGTGCACGGCACAGTCCACCTGGCCCAAGCGGTACTCCCGGTCATGCGACGCCAACACGCGGGCGTTTTCATCGGGGTCAACTCGCTGCTGGGCTCGGTCACCGTGCCGCAGATGGGAGCCTACGCGGCAGCCAAATGGGGGCAACGCGCCATTCTCCGCACCCTGCAACAGGAAACCCGCGGCGAACGCGGCGTCCACGTCTGCATCGTGAGTCCAGGGAGCATCAACACACCCATCTACTACCAAGCCGCCAACTACACCGGCCACCCCACCCGCCCACCCTGGCCGGTCTTGACCCCCGAACGCGTAGGGGCCGCGATCGCGCGGCTCGCCGACCGACCCCGCAAGCACGTATCCGTACCTGTCGGCCCCGGAAACCCTGTCATCATCACCGGATTCCGACTTCTACCGCTGCTCTACGACCGCCTAGTCGGCCCCCTGTTCCGACTGGGCGCGCTCACCCGAGGGCGTGCGGAACCCACACCCGGCAACGTCAACAAGCCAGTGCCCGCCCAAGAACGCGTCCACGGGCACTGGCCAGATCCCAGCTGAGCGCACCCCTTCCCGCGGATCTGAGGGGCTCGTACACGTCCGGCGATACGTCGCGACTGGTCGACACCGTCGCGCAGCGCGAATGCTAACCACACGTGGACAGTCGTCAGGCGTGTTCTTGGCGGTCCACTCAGGACGGACGGTGACCGGTCCGCACCGTCGGACATCGACTACTCGGCCCTGGTCGCCGTGGAGTCGACCGGTTCGGCGGTCGAACTCGGCGCTGGTGACACCGACTTGATCCGTTCCACTCTGAACTGCCGGTCGGCCTCCCGCATGTGGCACCACGCCAACAGGAACGGCCCGTCCCATCTGATCGGCGTGATGGTGCGCCTGGAGGCTTCGCCCTTCCCGTCGACGTAGTCGATGCGCACGTCGGATTGCTCGTCGATGGCCCCGGCCAACAACGACACCGCTTTCTTCGACAGCTTCCGGTTCCGTCCTCGCACGATCTGCGCCGTGGACGGCTCATCCGGATCCAGGTCGGGGAGGTCCACCGCAACTGGCTCCACCTGTTCCACCGGGGCGGCCACTCGCGCCTTCCGCGGCCGCCGGACGACGACACTCCCGGATGACGGATCGTCGATCACGGCGAACCCTTCCGACCGCAACTGGGTAACTACTTCCGACGTCGGCATCGCACTTCCCGCCACAGTCGGCGCTAACTCCGCGAAACCGGGCAACCGCAACACCTCTGCGATGACATCCGCCTCGGCCACCACGCAGCACCCCACCTCCCGCAACCGCACCTGCCCTCGCCCGCGTTCTCCCAACAGTGCCCGCAGCGCCCACGGCACGTTGTGCCGCGTCAGCTCGTCCAGGGAGGCCAGCAAGGACTCTTGGGTCCACCCCTGGGCGAACGCCGCCCGGACACTCGCCGCGGTGAACCGCCACACCCGCGCCCCGTCCTCCACCAGGCTCTCCGCGGAAGCCTCCAGCACCCGCGCGGCCTCGACCGTCAACTGCCCGAACACCACGGCCTTCAGGTCGTCCAGCACTTCCACCTCGCACCGCATCGGCACCACCACCTCGGCCACCGCAGCGGCCAGCGCCTCCGTGTCGCGTGCGGCCAACAACGCCTCCCCGCACACACTCAGCGCAGTACCGGCCACCACCCCCACAATCGTCGCCTCACGAACAACCCCGACGGCGTGCTGATGCACCGCCGGGCAGAACCAGTAGGCGGCGGCAGCGACCCCTTCGACCGACAACCCGTCCCGTCCCGCCCGCAGCACCGCCCACCGGGCTGCCCGAGCATGCGGCGACTCGACCTTCGACACCGCCGCGCTCCGCCGGGCGGTCGGGGAGTGGGACAACCAGAACCAGGCCCACGCCAGTTCGGCCCACTGCTGAGCCGGCGTTGCCCCCCGCCACCGCTCATACCGCGCGGTCACCTCGAAAGCCGTCCCGACCTGCACCAACAACCCGGCCGCGAACAGCAGGTCCAGCACCAACAACAGGTAGTCATCGTCCAGCCCGAGAGCCGCCCCCAACCGTTGCCGCTCCTGGACCCCGACCCCACCCCGTTGCAACCCCACCATCGGCCTGCTCGTGTCCAACAACGCATATGCGACACGCAGCAGGTGCTGCACCGAAGACCGCAACTCACCGTCCGCACCGCGCCGACCAAGCTCAACCGCCGGCGGTCCAGTCACCTCCATGTGGCCGGTCGCCCGCGTGAACCGCGCCAGGACCGGCGGTACCAGACACACCACGCCCCCATCCGGCCACGCCACCCCGACCCGCCGCAACTCGCCCAGCGCCGACCGGACCGCTTCCCCGCGCCCCCCGGTCAACGCCGCCACGGCGTCAACGGTGGCCCCGGGCCCCAAGCCGGCCGCGGCCTGCCCCGCCGCCACCGCGTCCCGGCTCACCAACCGCACCGCGGCCAAGGACCCGCGACCGCTCAACCGTTCCGCGAGCGCCCCAGGCCCATCGGGCACCGGCGCCGTCCGCACCTCCGGCCGAACCCGCAACACCTCAGCCAGCTCCGCCCGGTCCATCCGACCGAGGTACCGCGCGAACGAACCGGTGTCCATACCAGGCATTCTGCCCAGCACCAGGTTCTCGCGTCGCCCAGATGCGCGACCGGGTCGCGTTGGTGAAGGGCGTCAGCAAGGTCCACGAGCTGGAGTACCACGACGGATTCATCAAGGACCTGCACTCCCCACATGGAATCCCAGAGGGAGACGTCCCACTGCCGCTCGATGACGGCCTCGACGAGTGATCAGCTTGTGGGTGCTCGCCGCGTTCACCGCCGGGCACGTCGAGCAGCGCATCGGCGGCGCCTAACACCCGGTGTCGGTGCAGCGCATCGACGCGATCACCGCTGCCTCGATGAGTTCTGCGGCGAGTAGACCCGCACACCTGTGCGGAACCGATGAGCGCACCCGCTTGCCGGGTACCCGTCATCTGCCGCTCGTCAGCCCGGCGGGTCCGGCCCGCCTTCGGCACCTCCCACTGCTTGCGCTGCGGCGAGGGCGGCGACGCCAGTGCGTTCGCGACCCCGCCAGAGATCTTCGTCCGTCGGGACCGAATGACCCACAAGACCTGTGGCCGATCAGGCCGCGGCCTTTCGCCGCCGAGCCCCACGCGCCTGCCGTCCCGCAGGATCCGCGCACGCACACCCTCGCCGAGGGCCACGGTCATTCCTGCGGAGTCGTAGCACCTTGAGCTGCGGGTTTCCGGGACTGTCCGGTCCCGGTCCGGGTCGAGTCTGCCCGAAGCCGATCTATTCGCCGACACCAATCGACACAGCGACTTCGGTCGAAGCGGGCGAACCACTGGCTCTCGGTCTGCGCCCCGAGATCGTGATCACCGACATGCGGGTGCGCAGGACGGGTGTGCGACCTGTCCGTCGCCCGGCGGGAGTACCGAAGGATGTGAGCAGGGCTGACCAGCGGGTTTACCGGCAGCCTGGTGGTTGAGTCATCGTCCAGCCTGTCCGCGCCCGAGTGGCGGCGTGGGGACGGGTCGCTCGGACCCGTCCCCACCGCGTGCGTTCCCTCTCTCCAACCGGGCGCCAGTGGGACTGCCTCAACCAGCCAGGAAGGCGGGAGCTGCGCGAGTGCCCTGCCGAAGAGGTCTTGCGGGGGCCACTGGGGCTCTGGTAGGGAACTCCGTGAACTGGAGGAAGAAGCCGTCAAGTGCGTCCACGCGCAGCCAGACCGGCAACGGCGCTTCACTTTGACGGGCATTGCCGGGATACCAGAGGAAACCAGCCGCGACCCGCAGGTTCGCGTCGCTTGCGCGCATCCCCGAGATGATCTTGACTCCCGGTCGAATCCGGGTCGCTGCTCCCCCGTCCGCTCCCCGGTCTTGCCTGCGGCAGGCTTGGTTGATCTTGCAAGTCGTGCTCGACCCGTCTGAGCATGCCCGGGTGTTCGCCACGCCAGGCGTAGGTCGCAGGCTGCGGTGCGCAGTGCGGCGAAGAGGTGACCAGCCTGATCCTGCTCCAGGGCATGACTCCGAGTGGTGCTCGAACAACGGGGTGGGCCGACGGTCGGGCACGGGCCCGACCGTCGGCGACGGAGCGGCCCTCAGGGGTGCAGCACGACCTTGGTCCAGCCCTTCTCCCGTCGGTCGAAGTTGCGGTATGCCTCGGGAGCCTTGTCGAGCGGTAGTTCGTGGGAGACGATGATTCCCGGGTGTGCCCTGCCGCCCGCGATCAGATCCCGCAGTGCGCGGTTGTACTTCTTCACCGGACACTGCCCGGTGCCGATCGTCTGCCCCTTGAACCACATCAGCCCGAAGTCCAACGCCAGCTTGCCCTCGGCCTCGAGCTCGCCTGCCCGCTGCTTCTCCCGGCCTCCGGGGTCGCTCGGGACGAACACCCCGACGCAGCCGATCTTCCCGGTGAACCGGACGGCGTCGATCAGTGTGTTGAGGGTCAGGCCGGCGTCCTCGTTGCCCTGCGGGTCGTGGGCCTGGTAACCGACGCACTCGCAGCCGTTGTCGGCACCGAGTCCGAGCGTGGCGTCCTTGACGACCTCGACCGGGTCCTGCGCGGAGTCGTCGATCGGGATGGCACCGATCTTCGCCGCGAGCGCCAACCGGTCCGGGTGCCGGTCCACGACCCACACCCGGCCTGCGCCCTTGAGGATCGCGGAGTAGGCGGCCATCAGCCCGACCGGGCCGCCGCCCATGATCACCGTCTGGTCACCGGGCTTGACCCCCGCCATCTCGGTGGCGTGGTACCCGGTGGGGAAGATGTCCGCCAGCATCACGTAGTCGGTCTGGCGCTCGGCGGCGTCCTCGCCCAGGCGCAGGGCCATGAAGTCGCCGTGCGGCACACGCAGCAGTTCGGCCTGCCCGCCCTGGTAGGGACCCATGTCGGCGAACCCGAAGGCCGCCCCGGCGAAGGACGGTTCGGGCTGCATGGTGAGGCAGTAGTTGGTCAGGCCGCGTTCGCAGTTCTTGCAGAACCCGCAGGAGACGTTGAACGGCAGCACGACGTACTCGCCGACCTTCACCTTGCGTACGGCGTCCCCGACCTCGACGACCTCGCCCATGTTCTCGTGGCCGAAGGTCCGCCCGGTCTCGAAGCTCGTCCGGCCCTCGTACATGTGCAGGTCGGATCCGCAGATGTTGGTGGTGGTGATGCGGACGAGGATGTCGTTCGGGTCCTCGATCCGGGCGTCCGGCACATCGGTGACGGCGATGTCCTCCGGGCCCTGGTACACGACTGCCTTCATGCCGATCCTTCCTGGTGCTGTCGGTGGGGTGTTGCACGTCCCGGTCCGCGTCCATGCTGCGCGCCGGATCAGCGGCACCGCTTCAGCCCGACAGGGCGAAAACGGGGGCCGCGAGCCGAATCCGGGAGGCGCGTGTCACCGCATGGGCCTCCCGTGAACCCGCGCGTCACGGCCGGAACACCGGCACGGCCGCACCCGTCCTTCTCCTTGAACATCCGATAGCTCGCCGGACCGTCGTCCAGCCGCATCGGGTGGGTTGCGAGGTGGCGGGTGGGCAGCTCACCCGTTGCGATGCGGTCGAGCAGCATCGGGATGTAGCGCTGCCCGTGCTGCTGGGCACCGCGCAGGGTCAGCCCCTTGTTCATCAGCGCGTCGAGCGGGAACTTGTCGACGATGCCGCGGAAGACCCCCAGGCAGAACACGGAGCCACCCTTGCGGCAGGCGTGGATGGCCTCCCGGATCGCGGGCGCGGGCAGCGACCTGCCCGACGCCACCGGCACCCCACACCGCCACGACGTCACCCGGCTTGACGCCACCCAGGTGCGCGCCCATCCACCCGGTCGGGCCGGCGTCGGAGGCGAGGACCGCGGCGAGGTCGTCCTCGATCGCCTCCGGCACGACGAACGTGCTGTGGTCGGCGAAAGGCACGCGGATGACTCGGCATGACTGCCCGCGTACCCGCCGAGGGCGTGGGAGTACCCGAAGCGGGCACCGATGCTCTGACCCCAGAGTGCTCTGACCCCAGAGTGCCGACCGAGCTGACCGCCGGCCGCAGGATGTCCTGCTCCCGGGTCCGATCGAACCTGACCATCGCGAGCGCGAACACGCTGCGGACGTTCGACATCTGGGGGCGAAGCGCGACCGGATGCTGTTGATCGTCCACCATGGCTGCCCAACCGAACGGCTCCGGGGTCGCCGACGACCAGCTCGACGACTGGAGAGCCGGCGCGCTGGTCCGGGTCTGGGCGGGCCGCGCGGGCGGGTCGGGGTGGTGAATCCCGTACCGCACACCACGATCTCGCCGACCCAGCGGATCGGGTACGGGGTCCGCGGCGGGTGGTGGATACGTTCGACCTGGGTCGGCCGTGTCTCCCGGGGCACCGGGCCCGGCCGCCGGAGCAGGGTCACCGGGGAGGCCAGGGTGCGGCTGTCCTCGGAAGTGATCATCAGGTGCCGGGCGGACCCGCTCCCGCGACACCAAGTCCGCGTAGACCGGCGAGATCGGGGCCCGGCGGTGATGTAGACCTCGCTCGGCCATCCCGTCCCGCTCGATGAGCACCTGGCACACCCGCCGGGTACAGGGTGATCCGCAGTCTCCCGACCCGCATCAGCTGATCCCAGGGCACGCGGTGCACAACCCCATGGCACCCAAACGCGTCGAGCAACGCCGTCGAGGTCAGGACCCCGGTACGGATCAGGGTCTCGCGCGGCGACCGCGCCGGCGAGCTCAGGTCGACGTGGTCGAGCCGGCGCCGGTCAGGACCACCGCCGACCGGCGGCATCGCCTCGCACTCGACCGTGCGCGGCGGCCGGATCGGGTAGTCCGGTTCCCGACCATGATCCCGATCCCGGCACCGGATCCACCGACATCGCGCGTTCGTCGTCGCCGGCGTGCCGGCCGTGGTGGCCGAGGAAGGTCAACTCCAGCACCGCCTCGCCCGGGCCCGCCGCCCCGAGGGCGGCGTCGGGCGCGGCCGCGACAGGGAGTCCATAGTGGACATTCCGCCAACGCGCCCGGGGGCCATGGGCATCCGCTGCGAGAAGATCTCCCGCTGGGAGGCCGGGCGCGGCGCCCCGGCGCCGGTCGCCCAGGCCGCGACGGCCGACCTGCGCGGTGTGCTGCCCGCGACGGTGGCACGGCTGAACCGGGGACTCGTGATCGCGTCCGGATCGCCCCGTATGGGCGTATCGGTGGTGCGGATCTTGCTCTAGCTTGGTCTAGACCATTGCGCTGGTACGAGGAGGATCATGTCCGGGAAGAGGTGGGGGGCCGCCGTCGCGGTCGGTGCCTTGGCGGTCGGGTTGGCGGTTGTCGGGGCGCCCGCCCAAGCACACGGCGGCGGTGGTGGTGAGGTCCGCACAGTCGGCTACTACACGCAGTGGAGCCACGAGGACCGGGGCATCCCCGTCCGCTACATCGTGGACAACGGCACGGCGGCCAGGCTGACCCACATCAACTACGCCTTCGGCCTGCTCGACGAGCGGGGCCGCTGCGTCAGCTCCGACCCGGTGGCCGACTACCAGCGGCTGATCCCCGCCCAGGAGTCGGTCAACGGCGAGGCCGACCGGCCGGGCCAGCCGCTGGCGGGCAACCTCAACCAGCTCAAGCAGCTCAAGCGGAAGTACCCGGGCCTGCGCGTCTACATCTCCCTCGGGGGCTGGATCGGCTCCACCTACTTCTCCAACGCCGCCCTGAACCCGCGGTCCCGCGCCGCGCACGTCAAGTCCTGCATCGACCTGTGGCTCAAGGGCGACCTCCCCGGTGCACCCGCCGGTGCCGCCAAGGGCGTGTTCGACGGCATCGACCTGGACTGGGAGTGGCCCGCGACCGAGGGCAACGCGGGCAACGTCGTTCGCCCTGAGGACAAGCAGAACTTCACCGAGCTGCTGCGCGAGTACCGCGTCCAGCTCGACCGGCAGGGCCGCGCCGACCACAAGCGCTACGACCTCACCGCGTTCCTGCCCGCCAACCGCGAGGCGATGGACCGCGGCTACGAGCTCGCCGAGGTGTACCGGCTGCTGACCTTCGCCACCGTCCAGGGCTACGACTACCACGGCGCCTGGGAGAAGACCGCCAACCAGCAGTCGGCCCTGCGCGTCCCCGACGGCGACCCGACCTCGCCCAAGGACAGCGGCGAGATCGTCGTCAACGCCCACCTCGACCGCGGCGCCCCCCGGGACAAGATCACCCTCGGCGTGCCGTACTACGGCCGGGGCTGGACCGGGTTGCCGAACGCGAACAACGGCCTGTTCCAACAGTCCACCGGCCCCGCGCCGGGCACCTACGAAGCGGGCTACGACGACTACCGCACCCTCAAGAGCCTGCTGACGAGCGGGAAGTCCACGCTCTACCGCGACAACAAGGCAGGCCACGCCTGGCTGTTCGACGGCACCACCTTCTGGACCTACGACGACCCGACCGAGCTCACCCGCAAGGGCCGCTACATCAAGGACCGCAAACTCGGCGGCGCCATGATCTGGTCCCTCGATGGTGACACCCCCCAAGGCGAACTGATCCGCGCCCTCTCGACCGGCCTGCACCGGCGGTAGTCCCGGCGTGCCTCTCCGCTCGCCGGCAGGCGAGCGGAGAGGCACGTTCTCGTGCGATGTCCGGCGGCGGTGCCGGATCGGAGTGGTCGCGGTGGTGTGGAGCTCGAGCAGAGCGGCGTCGAGGGCGTCGATCCCGTGTCGTCGGCGCCGTGGAGGTCAACGCACCACGTCGCGGGTGACCACTGGGTGACCGGGCGCGGGTCTGGGACCCAAGTCGATCACCTCGGGCGGGCCCAGCACCGCGACCTCGTACAGCGCAGCGGGTGAGGGCGCGATCCCGCAACCGACACCCCCCGAACGCCACAGCCGGCGACTAACCGCCAACCGTGATCACCCGCGCGCCGGGGTAGACCGGACCGCGGGCGATCTCGCCCATGGTCGGGCGCCTCTCGCACCTATCGCTGCCTCGCTCGTCCTCGTCGGTGCCGAGGGTTCGGTCCACCTCCGCACCGACGAGCCCACCTCATCACAAAATCTGTCGTGGCTGGAGTAGACATTCGCACTCGGGCGGGTGTAATGTTCTACTCATACCGAGAGAGACAGCGTCAAGCAGGCGCGGGAGATGATGGAACTACCCGCGAGGCGAGACCCGCGGCCGGGCAGGGTGATCACATCGCCGACCGGCCAGTGCCGGGACCGGAGTGCAAGACGATGTACGAGGCAGTGCCGGTCCCGAGGTGACCAGCGCGGGCGCACGGGTGGCCAGTGAGCCCGAGTGCCGGGTAAGGCAGCTGGAGCAGTGGCACGACAGCGTTCGAGCAAGTGAATGACAGCAAGTGAATGACAGCAAGAGCGAGCAGCAAGAGCGAGCAGCAAGACGGTCAGGTGGCCGGAGCCGATCGGTGGACGGGGTTCCGGGCAGTGATCAGCGGCGCGGGGCGCGCTGGGGCCGGTCAGTGGTAGGGGTCCCGCCGTGAACGCCGCGCACAAGGCAGTACACGCAGTACCTGTGGTCGACAGTGCAGTACCTGTGGTGAACGCAGTGGTAGAGGCAGTTGAGAAGAAGAATGGTGAAGGAGGGGAGAGGGCCCATCATTGGATCGCCCGCGGCGGCCGCCTTGACGTGCCGCGCGGGTACCGCAGTCCCATCGGAAGGAAGGGTGGTTCTGGGTACGAAGCAGCGATCCCCGCACCGGCTGTGTCGTGGCCGGGTCAGGCGGGTAACGGAAGCCGGTCTCACGGCCGGATGACAATGGTGACACCCAACCCCGGGACCCCGGACGCCGAACACGGCGTCCGGGGTCCCTTGTGCCGCGGAGGTGCGATGACCCCTGACCACAGCGAGACCCCCGCCGCCGGCGCGACCGGGGCGGAGGAGAGGTTCGACGACGAGTACTACCCCGCTTACACCATGGGTGGCGCGGCGGACCTGCTCGGCGTGACCGCCGGATTCCTGCGCAGCCTCGACGAGGCGGGCCTCATCGAGCCGCACCGCTCCACCGGCGGTCACCGCCGCTACTCCCGCCACCAGCTCCGCTTGGCCGCCCGCGTGCGAGAACTGCTCGACCAGGGCACCGGCCTCGACGCGGCCTGCCGCGTCATCACCCTCGAGGACCGACTCCGGGACTCCGAACGACACAACACCGAACTCCGCGCCGCCGCCGATCCGCACCGCACCGACTGATCCGGGCTGCCGGGCCCCAGCCCCGTCATCTCATCCGGTGTCTTCGCTCCCGTCGCGGCATACCAGCGTGGGCCCCGGCGAAGGCGGTCCGTGTGATGAATCTGATCGACACACCCGTGCGCTCGGACCTCGTCGTCGAGGTGGAGAGGCCCCTCGACGTCCTCGTCGCACCGCCTGCGGTGGAGGACGGGCAGCCGCAGACCCGACTGCCGGTGCGCGTCGTGGTCGAGATGGGCGTACGCGCACTGCTGTTCGCCAAGGAGGTCGACCGCCCGGCGGCCGGTGCGCCAGCCGCGTCGCGACGATCCGCGTGGCACCGTCCCCCCCACGGTGCGGCGGATGAGCGACGTCGTGGACCTGGGCGCCCTATCGCGGCGTAGCCACGGGGCACCTTCGACGGGATCGGACCAGGCCGCCGAGGCAGCGACGGGTCGCGAGGCCGATCTGGGCTTTCCGCGCCGCTTCGTTGACGATCCCACGTCCGCTTGACGGTGCCTGATACCTGCGCCGCATCACCGAGTTGACCGCTGCGGGCGCGCCACACCTGGTCAACCTCGGCTCCGCCGCGCTCGGCGTCGAATGCTGCTCGCCGCGGGCGCGTCCTCACCCTCACCGCGGCCACCGCGGTGTCCTGTGTCGTGCTGTTCGTCGGGGCGCTGCTGATCGACGCATCCGCCCCGAACGGATTCTGCGTCCGCCGGTCGATCTCGTCGACTCCCGACCCCCGGCTGCGACATGCTCTCGTCGGGCCCACGGCGAACAGACCGTGGTCCGCGGTTGCCGACAGGCGGGAAAGGCGCTTCCTCCGCTGCCGAGGAACCAGTGCCGTTGTTGGCCCCCGGGAGGGAGAGCGATCGCGCGGTCGACCGGGGAGAGGTCGAGCACAGACATCGCACTGCCTGCGAGGCCGTTCTGTGTGAACAGCGTCGCGTTGCCGCCGTACCCGCAGTCACCCTCCGCCAGTTGCCGCCGCCACGGTCGAGGCCAAGTGGCCGGGAGGGCAGTTGGGTGGATAGACGCGGCCGCCCATTCTCGGTGGCGCCGAGACGACGTCCTACTCGGGTGCCCACCACCCATGTGCCCCCACTTCGGCGATTCACGCTGGCCGGCTGGGTGTGGGAACGAGCCGATTCGTCGAGTCCGGGGGAGCACCTGGTCGGTGCGTGACTCGATCAGCCTTCCGCACGGTGTGCTGGAAGACTGGACGGGTGCGCTCGTTCGATGACTTGGTTCGTGAGGCCGCCGCGGTGTCGGTGGCGGGCTCGGATTACTCCTGGTTGGCGGGTCGGGCGAGCGAGGAGCGCCCCCCGTGGGGGTATGTCCGGCTGGTCGCGCGGCGGGCGTCGCGGGTTCGTCGGGTGTTGGACGCGCAGACCGGTGACGGTCGCGTGCTGGCCGAGGCCGTGCGTGTCGCGCCGGAGGTGTTGGCGGCGACTGACAACAGGCTGGACCTGCTGGAGAGCGCTCGACGCGCGCTGGTACCGCTGGGTGGCGTGGTCGTCGCGGCGGAGGATGGTGTGCTCCCGTTCCGCGACGGCGCGTTCGACTTGGTGGTCAGCAGGCATCCGCGGATCGGGTCCATGAACTGGTCGGAGGTGGCCAGGGTGCTGGCACCCGGGGGTGGGTATCTTGGTCAGCACGTCGGGTCGGGGTCGGGCCGGGAGTTGGTGGAGGCCATGCTCGGCGCCCAAGAGGTGGACGACGGGCTCGCCGAACGGGAAGCCGGGGCGGCCGAAGCGGCCGGGTTGCGCGTGCGGGACCTGCGCAAGGTTGGTCTGCGGGTGGAGTTCGCGGACATCGGCGCGGTGGTCTACCTGCTGCGCAAGATCGTCTGGTTCGTGCCCGACTTCGCGGTCGAGCCGTACCGGGAGCGGTTGGCGTTGGTGGACAAGCACATCCGTGCGGAAGGCTCGTTCCGCACCCTTGCTCACCGCTTCCTCATCGACGTTCGCGCGTCCGGCTGATGTGTGTTTCCGGCTCTCGTGGAATCGGCCGGCGTGGGAGTGCGTCGTCCGGATTTCAGCTTGTGAGCCGGTCACCAGGGAGGTCCGGTTTCTTACCCACCCGATGGCGGGCAGGAACCGTTGTCATCAGTGGTACCCATCCGCGGTGAGGGGACTGTGCCCGCCCGTGCCGCGGCCCGGTGGAAGGAGTTCCTGGTGAAGGTGGTCGTCGTCTCCGACACGCACGCGCCGCGCCGGTGGAAGTCGTGCCCGCCGGAGTTGGCCGCGTGCCTGGCCGATGCCGACGCGATCCTGCACGCGGGTGACGTGTGTGTCCCGAGCGTGCTCGACGAACTCGCCCAGTACGCCCCCGTGCACGTGGTGCTCGGCAACAACGACGGTCCTGATGTGGCCGCTTGGGGCGCGTCGGAGACCCTGCTGCTGGACCTCGATGGCCTCGTCGTCGCCGTGGTGCACGACAGCGGCCCCGCCACCGGGCGCGCCGCTCGGCTGCACAAGTGGTTCCCGACGGCGGACCTGGTGGTCTTCGGCCACTCGCACATCCCGCTGGACGAGCGGACCCATCAGGTCCGGATCTTCAACCCGGGGTCGCCGACCGACCGGCGCAGGCAGCCACGAGGCACCTTCGGCGTGCTCGACATCAACGCGGGGGCCCTGGTCTCGGCCCACCTCGTCGCGGTGGCCGGTCCGACGAGGGCCTGACCACCTGGCCCTTCCGAGACCGCGCGCCGGGGCGAGTGTTTCGACGCCTCCGCGCGTTCGCTCAGTGGCGGCCTGCCGGGGGCGTTGGCGGCCAAGAGCGGCCGTCCACGATGTTGCGGGCGGAGGCGGCACGGCGCGCTGGTGGGGTAGCGGGAGCTCGGGGTGCTGTCACTGTTCGCTCGGTAAGCGGCGATCTTGCTCGCCAACGCGCGGTTGGTGCCGCCGAAGTGGTTTCACGGCCACGCCAAGGAGAAGCCGCGTGGTTTGGCCGGTGGCGCCCCGGGCAACCGGTCAGTACCGATGAGCGAGGTGAAGTCGCATGGACACACCCGATCAGGTGAGTATCGGGGTGCTGGCCGACAAAGGGCTGCCCGGGCAGGTGATCACGGCGATCGCCGACGATCTACCCAGGGTTTTGGCCGCCCGAGTGAGCGGGGAGACGCGGTGGGGGGTGGAGCACCGGGTCGAGCAGTTGCCGTTGGACGAGGACGGTGACATCCCGATGCGCTCGTTGTCGCAGCAGTACAGACAGGACCGGGGGTGGGACCTGCTGGTCTTGATCACTGATTTGCCCCGGCGTACGGGGGCGAGACCTGTCGTCGCGGGTATCGATGTCGAGCACGGGGTCGCGATGATCTCGATGCCTGCGCTTGGCGCCGTCCTGGTGCGTCGTCGGGCACGGAGACTGCTGGTCCGCGTGGTGCGGCAGTTGGTGTCTCAGCGGTTCGGGATCGAGGGGGATCAGGGCCGACGGGGGTTGGCTGATCGGCTGGGTGAGGTGTTGGCCCCGACGCAGCGGGTGTCCGGCGGGCACCAGTCCGCGGCGAGCCACCTGGCTCTGGTGGGGCTGCGTGGCCGGCTGCGGCTGCTGGCCGGGATGGTGCGGGACAACCGTCCGTGGCGGCTCGTCCCGCACCTGGCCGGTGCCACCGCGGCCGCGGCGGGCACCGCCGCCTACGGCGTCATCACCAGTTCGTTCTGGAAGCTGGCGGACGCGTTGTCCCCGCTCCGGCTGGCGGGGATCACGGTGGTCACGGTCGTGATCATGGTGGTGTGGTTGATGGTGTACAACCACCTGTGGGACCGGCCTTCCGAGGCCGTCGAGCGGCGCAAGGCGGTGCTGTACAACGCTTCCACGGCGGCCACGCTGGCGATCGGGGTGTTGTGCATGTACACGATCCTCTACGTGCTCGCGGCGCTCGCCGCGGTTGTCCTGATCGACAGCGGCTATTTCGCGCAGACCCTGGGGCACCCGGTCGGTATGGGTTCGTACTTGAACCTGGTGTGGCTGTGCAGTTCAGTCGGGATCGTCGCCGGTGCGCTCGGGTCAAGCCTGGAAGACGAGGAGACCGTCCGCAAGGCGACCTACAGTCGCCGCGAGCGGGAACGCCAAGAAGGAAACCGGGGCAGGCGGGAAGACCGACCCACCTAGCGCGGCGACGGCACTCAGGACAGCGGGTGACGTCGTTGACTATTCGGTCGAACCGGGTCTGTCGTGCCGTCACGGTCGGGGAGGGCACTCGGGTGGCGTGAGTGGCGCGTCGGTCCGAGTACCAGGCGATCGACTGGTGCGCGGTGTGATCGTGAGGTGTGGCACCGGCAGGGAGTCGGGACCGGTGTGGCGCGCGGAGTCGGGTTTGCGTCCGTGCTGAATGTCCCTCTCGTGGTCGAGGACCGGGTGTTGGGCGAGCTGCCCCGCGGTGAATCTGGGCTGTTGGCCAGGCTGTGCATCTCGGCCGCGGCTTGCGTGGCGTTGGGGGTTCAGTCGCCGCCGTCCGGGGAACGTGATCATCATGTCGCGACCGACTGGGTGGGATCGCGGTCGCTGGGTGGAAGGGGGACTGTCATGTTCTCGCGCTTGGACGCGGGTGATCTTGTGGTGTGGGTGCTGGGGGTGTCCGCGCTGGTGCTGCTGGCTGTGTCGCTGGTCCTCACGCTGAGCACCGGCGAGTCGACGGTCAGGAACTCGACCGGTGCGGCCGGAGGGATCCTCGTGGGCATGTGGGCGGCGGCCTCCACCGGCAACGACAAGGACAAGGCCGAACGCGGAGCCGACAAGTGAGCCGGACGGTGGCCACGGTCTTCCTGACTGTGTCGGCGATCCTGGTGGCAGCTTCGACCACCATGGCCATCATGTGGCGACAGCCACTGGCCGTGGTCACCTCGGCCATACTGCTCGTGCTGTTCGCTTACTCGGTCGTCTCGGTCCGTAGAAGTACGCGAGACGACTGATCCGCCCAGAGGCTCGCACGGTGGCGGGCAGGGTGACCCCGGTGGCGGCGTTGCGTTCGCGGCGGTCACGTTTCGCGGACCGTGCCGCTGCGAGGTCGCCCTGGGCGTGGCGCAGGCAGTCGACCTTGGCCGGACGAACGCGCGGTAGGTCGGGAACAGCCGGTCGCGGGCGGCCGCCATTGGCATCTCCCGAGATTTTCACCGCCGCGGGAAGCCGCCGATCGACCAGGGCGGTGGCGACCGATCCCACCAGTTGTGACCGGTGTTGACGAAGACCTCGACACAAGCCACCCAAGGCCACCGCAATCGCCGCGTTGCCGATCCACACGGTCAAACCAGTACGAACACGCGGTCGCGAACCCGCCGAGGTCGCCCAAGGCATCCCGGGCGTAGAGGTAGGGGCCACCCACCCCGGTACTCGTTTGCCCAGCTTGCCGAAGACCAACGCGAGGTGAGCGCTCCGACGACGACCAACCCGAAGGCCACCAAGCTCAGTGGCTCGCACGGAGCGTGATCGGGACGGCAACGCGAACACACCCGTCCCGATCACCGATCCCACCACCAGGACCGTCCCCGTCGGCAGCCCGTAGCACTCGGTGACACGCCTTCCCCTTGGTCGCGCACCGGTGTCCTGACCGCGTGCGCACGCGCTGCTCTGTTCGGACATGACGACCATTTCCCCAGTGTCCTGAGTCGACAGTCGACGTGACTCTCGAGGGCGGCAGTGGGAAGCCGGTACGTCATCCAGCAGGGGTGGGCAGAACCGAGGTCGCCGACCTTCGACTCCGTCGTCTGCCGCGTACTGGGCCGCGCCACCGGGGTATCGGGTTACACGCGCACCATGTCGTGGCAGAGCGTGCCCGCCACGCCGGTCACCTCGAACAGCCGCGACACCCCCCGATTGCACACCACCACCAGCGTGACGCCACGGCGAGTGGCTCGGTGGTGCGCGTCCAGAACAACCAGCAGGCCGTGCGATCCGAAGAACGTGACCTCGCTGAGGTCGAGCACGACGTGCCCAGCGGCACCTTCGGTCGCCGCCATCAACGGCTCGGTCAGCAGCCAAGCCGAGGTCGCGTCGACCTCGCCGCGGACCTCGATCGTCCACAGCGGATTGAAATGGTGCATGCTGACTTCGAGGAAACCGGGCCTGTGCGGATGAATTCCCATTGCTCTCCCTGTCGGACCGCGAGTGCGTGAACACGCTGGAGCGAGTTCACCGGATCGTTTTCGACCATAGGTCGGAAATGTCTGGTCCGGTTCGCCCCGGTCGGGTGATGGGTGCTACCCCGGACCGTCCTCATCATCGCGCGGAGAAGCCCGCATCTGCGAAATAGGGTCTAAATGGGACGTTCAGTCGACACGCAGTCAATCTGCCCGGGTGCGCGACGGAGGTGAAAGGGCCGCCCGCCAACTGTCTTGCGGCTCCTGCTGATGTGCACCGCGATCGGGCTCGCTCTGGCCTTGGCGCCGCTGCCCGCGCTCGTCGCGATCGTGCTCCACTGGGCTCATAGACCGGTGCCGGGCCTGGGAGGTCCGCTGCCGCCGCGCCCCGACTCGCCGCGGCGGGATTCCTGCCAGGTCCGGCACCGGTGGGCGGAGCCGCCGGTCCAGGGATGCCCGGGTGAGCGCCGTCCGCCGACAACGATGCCGGTTGCACCCAGCAAGATCATCACCTATTGCGGGTGAGAGCCGAACAGCGGCCGAATGATTCTGCGCGGCGAATTTCCGGCGGTTTCCACTACCGTGAGCCAGGTAATAGTCGATCTTGTGTCTTTCGCCCGCTAAAGGTGAGGTCCACACTGGCGCCCACCGATCTACTCCTGACCAAGAGTGCGATGGTCCGGCGCGACATGCTGTCCATCGTCTGCGTTGACAACAACGGCGGCGTCGAGTTCGACCTACAGTGTGAACAGGGGCAGAAGAACATGCTGGAGCAAGGCCGAATGGCACAGATAAACGAGGCTGACTCCGTGGTGGTCGCGCGTGGTCGTGCGTTGCCCACCGGAAGGGCGCGCACACCGCACCCGAGTGTGGTACCTGCCTGGCGTGAGCGACTCGTCGGTGTGCTGGACGAGTGCGTCTCCTCGGTGTGCACGCCTCCGCCGGTCACGCTCGTGCACGGTCCCGCGGGTTCGGGCAAGACCACCGCGCTGGCCGCGTGGGCGGCTGAGCCTGCCCGGCCTGCGGCACCCCGGGTTCGCTGGGCCGGCCTCGACCAGCACGACAACTCCCCGGCGAGGCTGTGGGGCACGATCCACTCCGCGCTCGCAGTCGACGACAGCCCGCTGTCGTGGGATTCCACCGACCCGTTCGCCGACTTGGTGCGCGCGGTGGACAGCGCGTCGGGCCACACCTGCCTCGTGCTCGACGACATCCACGAATTGCGCGAGCCCGCCGCGTGCGAGGTGCTGTCCGCCCTGGTGCGGCACCCGCCGGACGGACTGCGGCTGATCCTGGCAGGCCGGACGCCGCCGGTGCACCTCTCACGGCTGTCCCTGGAGGGGCGCTTGCGCGAAGTGGACGGACACACGCTCGCCCTCACCAGGGCCGAGACGGCGGCGCTGCTGGCCGAGTACGGCATCGACCCCGACCCGACCGCGCTGACCGCGCTGCTGGAACGGACCATGGGCTGGGTGGCGGGCACTCGGCTGGTGGCGTCCTGGATGGCCGGAGCACCCGCGGCCGCGCGCGACCCCGGGGCGTTCCCGGCTGACGACCCGCTCGCCGCGGACTACTTCGCCGAGGAGGTGCTCGCCGAGCACCCACCGCACGTGCGGCACCTCCTGCTCGTGACGAGCGTGTGCGATCGGGTCAGCGCCGAGCTGGCCGCGGTGCTGTCCGGGCAACGGCACGCCGGGACGCTGCTGCACTGCCTGGCCCGGACCAACTCGCTCGTCATGCGCTGCGCGGACACCGCGGGTGAGTGGTACCGCTACCACCCGTTGCTCCGCGATCACCTGCGTGCCGAACTCACCCGAACCCGGCCCGGTGCACGGCAGCGGTTGCACCGGAAAGCCGCGCGATGGCTGCGCGCCGAAGGTGATGTGTCCGCCGCGCTCAGGCATGCCGAACTGGCCCAGGACCACGACCTCACCGCCGAGATGATCGAGGCGGATGGGCTGCGGGAGGTTCTGCGCGGCAACAGCGACCAGGTGTGCGCGGCCGTCGCCGCGCTGCCCGAGGACAAGGTTGGTGCGCCCGAGGTGACGGCCATCGCCGCTGTCGCGGCTCTCGAAGTGCCGGATGTGATTGCTGCCGAGGGGTTCCTGGCCCGGCTCGCCGACGCTGACCCCACTCGATGGTCTTACCGGATGCGGGCCTTGCGCGCGTTCGCCCTGCTGCGCCGCGCCCACCTCGACGGTGGCGGCGTGGTGCCACCGCAGGCCCGGACAGCGGTGAGCGGCGACCCGCAGGTGGACGTGCTCATGCGATTCGCACGCGGTAGTGCGGCCCTGTGGTCGGGCAGACCAGGTGCGGCGGAGTCGGAGCTGAGCCTGGTCGTGCAGGCATGCCTGCGTGCCGACCTGCCCTGGGCGGCGCTGCACGCCAAGGTCTACCTGGCGGTCACCGCCGCGCTGCGCGGAGACCTGCCGGAGGTGGAGCGGCGGACCCGCCGGGCACTGCACCTGGCGGCACGGCACGGCTGGGAGCGCTCATGGGCCTGTGCGCCCGCGCACCTGCTGCTGGCCTGGCAGGCGCACCAGCAGGGTGACACCGCGGCCGCCCGACGGCACGCCGGGGTGTCCGCCGAACTGGCGCCCCGGTACCAGGAGCCCGCCCTGGCGCTCACCCACGCGTGCCTGACCGCGTTCATCGAGTTCGAGGACGCGGCGGACCCCCACGCCGTGGTGCGTGACACGAACCGCTTGTGGCAGCGGCACACCGCGGTTCGGGTGGCCCCGCAAGTGGTCGCGCTGCTGCTGCCGTCCCTGGTGCGGATGACGCTGAGGGTCGGCGAACCGGTGCGCGCGCTGGAATTGGTGGATCGCGCCCAGCCCGTGCTCGAGGGCCACGCGGAGCTTTCCGTGCTGCACGCGATCATGCACGACCAGCACGGCCGCACGACCCAGGCGCGCAGACTGCTCGTCCCGGTGCTCAGCGGGCGAACCCAGCCGCTCGCGCCGCCGACCACGGTCGACGCCTGGCTGCTGGAGGCGACCCTGGTCGACCGCGCCGACCGCAAGCGCGCTCACGAGGCAGTGGGTCGTGCCCTGCGAGCCGCCGAGCCGATCAACGCGATCCGTCCGTTCCTGACCGCGCGGCGCTCGGTGCGCGATCTGCTGGCCGAGGGCGCGGGCCGATTCGGCAGACTCGACCCGTTCGCCGAGGCCACCCTCGCCGCACTGCCCGTGACGGCCGCGACCTCCGACCCGCTCACCGGCCGCGAGCGTGAGCTGCTGCTGGAGTTGCCCTCCATGCGCACCGTCGACGAGATCGCGGAGTCGATGTTCGTCTCGGCCAACACGGTCAAGACGCACATGCGCGGCATCTACCGCAAACTTGGGGTGCGGCAACGCCGCGACGCCGTTGTCGCCGCCCGCAGGCAGGGCCTGCTCTGACCACGGGAAGGGCGCTGCGGACCAAGGACTCGTGGCTCGACTGCCTCATGCGGCTCGTCCGGCACGGGGTCCACGCCGATCTGCCGGGATGCTGGGCGCCGCGGTGTGCGTTCTGCGCCCGTGCACCCGCACCACCGACCGGCGGTGTTCGTCGCCTCAGGCGTCGGCCGGGCCGAGTGCGGAGGCCGCGCTGGTGGCGCACCGGTGGCGACGCCAGACCTGTGGTGCGACCAACGCTGGCCCGAGCTGTCCCTGGCCCGGGCTCGAGCACCCGACCGGGCCACGGCCCTGGGCCAGGTGACGGGGGCGGCCGCCCTGCCCGGCCTGCGGGACAACGGGAGCAGGGTGGTGCTCACGGTGTACCTGGGGCAACCACCCCCGCCGACGTCGCGGTCGTGCTGCGCGGGCACGAGCGACTCGCCGCGCCCGGTGTCGCGGCGCTGGCCACGACTTCCGGCCAGCCGCACCGGCTCAACCGGACGCTGGATGTACTGCACGGGCGCGATCTGGTCGAACAGGCGAAGGGCCTGCTGATGGCTCGGCACGGCACCGATAGTTCTACGGCGTGGACGAGCTGGCCGAGATCAACACGGCCGCAGGTACGACGGTGGAAGCACTCGCGGCCCGGCTGACCGATGGCACCGGCCGCTGATCACCTGCTCCGAATGAGGTCAGGTTCGCCAGGGCGCGACAGACTGGACCGGGAGTCCACAGTGGAGGAGGAGCTCATGAGCTCATCTCGGCGCAAGACCCTCGTCTCAGTGCTGTTCGTCGTGGTCATGCTGGCCTCGGCCAAGCGCACGGCCAACCCGGCCGACCCGCCGGACCCGACGGCCGAGGCCGTCATCGGCGTACTCGACGCTCCATTGCTGTGGCGCGTCGCGGCCGAGGCGCTGCGTCTGCGATCAGGTCGATAGGTTCACGGCAGGACCGTGTCGGTCCGTTCGGCACCGGCATCGGGACAGCCGCGCCCGCGGCCTGGACCTCCTCGCCGGACACACCTGGCCCTCGGGCGACCGAGGGCGCCACGGTGCGGCTGGGGTCAGTGGACGGCCGAACCGGTCGGCGAGCGTGGTGGCCCCGTGGTCGGAGTGGCCAGCACACCGAGGTCGATGCGCCCGCGGTCTTCGACGTTGGGGCCCGATCTCGGGCGTCGCCCGCCACGCGCCTGGGCACGGCTCGGGCGAGCGGACCGTTGGTCAGAGCCATTCGTTGATCGCGGCGAGGTGGACGGTGGTCTCCCGGCGGATGGCGAGCTGGTCACATCGGGTAGCCGCGGCGCGGTGGCGTTTGAGCCGGTTGATGCCGCACTCCACCGCATGACGCTGCTGGTAGATCTCGGGGTCCAAGGCCGGTGGCCGCCCCCGGCCGCGACGGTTCAGGCAGCAACGGCCCCAGCGCCGCCCACTGCTCGTCGGTCAGGTCGGAACCGACTTCGATACCGGCCCCGAGGCGGAGGGCGGGTTTCGTCCTCACCGGGTGAGGCGCCGCACACGTGCCTTCGTCAGGCTGGGAGGAGGTGCATGTCCCCCGGAACACAAGATCCAGGAGGGGAAGGGCCCAGATGACAGTGAGGCGTTTCGACCCGATCCGAGTACTCGACCGACTTCCCGAGCTGACAGGCCGCACACCACGCGCACCGCGGGTGGAGGCGTTCCGCCGCTGTGATCGCTGCATCGTCGCACTCGAGTTGCCGGGCGTGGACCGCAAGGACGTCGACGTGACCGTGGAACGCAACGTTGTCAGGGTCAAGGCAAGGCGAGACCCGCTGCGGCACGAGAACGACGAGGTGCTGATCGATCAACGGCCACATGGAGAGTTCAGCCGTCAGCTCTTCCTCGGCGACCTGCCGGCCGCCGGTGACCTGACCGCGAGTTCGACCGCGGCGTGCTCGTGCCGGCCATGCTGATCGCCGAGTCGAGCAAGCCTCGCAAGATCGAGGTTTCCGAGCAGACGACCGTCAATGCCTGAGAGGTAGCCATGACCACTCATCACCCGAATTCGCATACCCGCGCTGACACCAGCTGGGACATCGCGCCGAGCGCGCCGCAGCGGCGCGCGATCGCGTCGTTCACCAACTACCGCGACGCCGAAAGTGCCGTGGACCACCTCGCGGACAACAAGTTCCCGGTCGACCGCACCGCGATCATCGGCGTTGACGTCCACTTGGTCGAGCAGGTCGTCGGCCGGATGAACTGGGGCCGCGCGCTGCTGAACGGCGCCACCGCGGGCGCGGTTCCCGGCCTGCTGCTCGGCTGGATCTTCGGCCTGTTCGACCTTGTCAACCCGCTCGTCGCCGCGTTCACGCTCGCCTTGTACGGCCTGGTGTTCGGCGCGGTCATCGGCGCCGTCATGGGCGTGGTCTGCTACGCGTCGCAGCGTGGCAGGCGCGACTTCAGCTCCGTGACCATGATGGTGCCGAGCCGGTACGACCTCGTGGTCGACGCGGAGATCGCGGACGGGGCACAGCGGCTGCTCTCCGGCATGCCCCCCGCGGGGGGTGCGTCGTAGTGGCCACGGCAGTGGGAATCGACCTGGGCACGACGAACTCCGCGATCGCGGTCGTGGAGGGCGGCCGGCCCACGGTGATCGCGAGCGCCGAGGGATCCAGGACCACCCCGTCCGTCGTGGCGTTCACCGAGAGCGGCGAACGGCTGGTGGGCCAGCTGGCGAAGCGCCAGGCCGTGCTGAACCCCCGGGGAACGATCTACTCGGCCAAGCGCTTCATCGGCCGCCGCTTCGAGGAGGTCGACGAGGAGGTGAGGACGGTCACGTTCGACGTCGTCGACGGACCGAACGGATCGGTGCGCTTCAAGGTGCACGACAAGCTCTACGCGCCGGAGGAGATCAGCGCGCAGGTGTTGCGCAAGCTCGTCGACGACGCGGGCAAGTACCTCGGCGAGAAGGTGCGCGAGGCGGTGATCACCGTACCCGCGTACTTCAACGACTCGCAGCGCCAGGCGACCAAGGACGCCGGCAAGATCGCGGGTCTCGAGGTCCTGCGGATCGTCAACGAGCCGACGGCGGCCGCGCTGGCGTACGGGTTGGACAGGAAGGGACACGAGACGGTGCTCGTGTTCGACCTGGGCGGTGGCACGTTCGACGTGTCCTTGCTCGACGTCGGCGACGGCGTGGTCGAGGTGCGGTCCACCTCCGGCGACACCCACCTCGGCGGCGACGACTTCGACCGCAGGCTCGTCGACCACTTGGCCGACAAGTTCAAGAACGACACGGGGATCGACCTGCGCAACGACGCCCAGGCGCTGCAGCGGCTGTCCGAGGCGGCGGAGAAGACGAAGGTCGAGCTCAGCTCGGTCACCCAGACCCAGGTGAGCCTGCCGTTCATCACCGCCGACTCCAGCGGCCCGAAGCACCTGACCGAGACCGTCACGCGGTCGACGTTCGAGCAGATCACGGCCGATCTGGTGGAGCGCTGCCTGGGCCCGGTCGAGCAGGCCATGGCCGACGGCAAGGTGTCCGCGAACGACATCGACGAGGTCATCCTCGTCGGTGGCTCGACCAGGATCCCGGCCGTGCAGAAGCTCGTCCGCCGTCTGACCGGCGGCAAGGACCCGAACATGAGCGTCAACCCGGACGAGGTCGTGGCACTCGGTGCCGCCGTCCAGGCGGGTGTGCTCAAGGGCGAGGTCAAGGACGTGCTGCTGCTGGACGTGACCCCGCTGTCGCTGGGCGTGGAGACCCGCGGCGGCGTGATGACCAGGATCATCGAGCGCAACACGACGATCCCGGCCCGCCGCTCCGAGGTGTTCTCCACCGCCGAGGACGACCAGCCCGCGGTGGACGTCGTGGTGCTGCAGGGCGAACGGGAACGCGCGGCCGACAACCGGGTGCTGGGCCGGTTCCAGCTAACCGGGATCAGGCCCGCACCGCGTGGTGAACCGCAGGTCGAGGTCATCTTCGACATCGACGCCAACGGCATCCTCAACGTGACCGCCCGTGACAAGGACACGGGCGCGGAGCAGGGCATCACCATCAGCGAGAGCTCGAACCTGGACACCTCCGAGGTCGAGCGGATGGTGACCGACGCCGAGGCGAACCAGGCGCAGGACAGGCGGCTGCGCGAGGCCGTGGACGCCCGCAACACCCTCGACTCGATCGCCCACCAGGTCGAGAAGACCCTGTCCGACCTCGGCGACAACGCTCCGGCGCACGAGAGGGCCCGCGCCGAGATGCTGGTCTCCGAGACGCGCGAGGCGGTGTCGGACGAGGCGCCGGTGGAGCGTGTGCGGGAGCTGACCGACGAGCTCACCCAGGTGCTGAACGGCCTGATGGCGGCACAGTCGTCCGCGCCTGCGCCGCCTCCCGGCGGGAGCTCGGCCACAGCCTCGGACGACGACGACGTCGTCGACGCCGACTTCGACCGGGTTTGATCACGATGACCGCCCAGGGGGACGCCGCGAACCCCGCGGCCGGGACCGGGGCAGGCGCGACCCCTCCCGCGTCGGCCCCGGACCGGGACATCGCCGAGTTGGAAGACCGCTGGCTGCGCGCCATGGCGGAGCTCGACAACGTGCGCAAACGCCACAGCCGCGAGCTGGAACGCCAGCGCGCCGCCGAACGCGCGCGGGTGGCGTCGGTCTGGCTGCCGGTGCTCGACAACCTGGAGCTCGCGCTCGGGCACGCCTCCGACGACCCGTTCGCCGAAGGCGTGCGGGCGACCCTCGACCAGGCCGTCGAGGTGCTCGCCCGGCTCGGCTACCCGCGCCACGACGCCACCGGCGTGCCGTTCGACCCAGCCGTGCACGAGGTCGTGACGGTGCAGGACGACCCGGACGCGCCACCGAACGCGGTCGTGCGCGTGCTGCGGCCGGGCTACGGCGATCTGCGTCCCGCCGCCGTCGCGGTGTCGCGCCAGCGGGAGTGAGCTGACGTGGCCACGGACTTCTACGACGCGCTCGGCGTGCCACGCGGGGCGGGCGACGACGAGATCGGGCGGGCGTACCGCGAGCTCGCGCGGCAGTACCACCCGGACGTCAACCGCGACCCCGGTGCTGAGGACCGGTTCAAGGAGGTCAGCGAGGCCTACGAGGTCCTCTCCGACCCGGCGCGACGCAAGCGGTACGACCAGTTCGGCGCGGACTTCCGCCGCGTCCCGGAGGACTACGGCGAACGCGCTCCTCGGGGACGCACGGTGTACACGAGCGGGCCGGGCCACGGCGGGTTCGAGGACTTCGACTTCGAGGACCTGTTCGGCGGGGTCTTCCGCCGCGGTGGTCGCGGCGGCCCGATCCCGGGCGCCGACCAGGAGGCCGAGCTGACGCTCTCGGTCGAGGACGCCTACGGGGGCGGCCACCGCAGGCTCACGATCGGCGACCGCGAGCTGGATGTGACGATCCCACCCGGCGTGGTGGACGGCTGGCGCATCCGCCTGTCGGGCCAGGGTGGACACGGATCGGGCGGCGGCGCGTCCGGGGACCTCTTCCTGGTGGTCCGGATCGCGCCGCACCCCCGGTACCGGCTGGAAGGCCACGACATCGTCGTGGATCTGCCGGTCGCGCCGTGGGAAGCGGCGCTCGGCGCCACTGTGCCGATCATGACGCCGGGCGGCGAGGCGAAGGTCCGCGTGGTGGCGGGCTCGTCGAGCGGACGACGGCTGCGGCTGCGCGGTGAGGGCATGCCTAATCCGCGCGGCAAGGCCGGTGACCTCCACGCCGTCGTGAAAGTCATGGTGCCGAAGTCGCTCGGCAAGCGGGAACGGGGGCTTTTCGAAGAGCTCGCCGCGATCTCCGACTTCAACCCGAGAGGCCCGTGATGTACGTCCTGACGAAACCAGCCAGGCTCAGCGCCGACCGCGTGTCCATCCACACAGGACTCCACCCGGAACTGGTGCGCCGGTTCGCGGCGCTCGGGCTGATCGAGTGCGCGGTGGACGACAGCGGACGGTTCTGGTTCCCGCCGGGCACCGTGGCCCGCCTCGCGCGGATCCAGCGGCTGCGTGGCGGGCTCTCGCTCAACTACAACGCGGTCGGGCTCGTGCTGGACCTGCTCGACCGGATCCGAGTCCTGGAAGCACAAGCGCGCGGGAGTGAACCACCATGGAGGTGAACCGGCTGTGGACGTGAACCGGCTGACGCGGAAGTCGCAGGAGGCGCTGCGGTCCGCTCAGGAGGTCGCCCAGCGGCTCGGGCACACCGAGACCGACGGCGAACACCTCCTGCTGGCCCTGGTCGAGCAGCCCGATGGCCTGGTGCCGCGCCTGCTCACCCAGGCGGACGTGGACGTGCGGGCGGTGGCCGGAGATGTGCGGACCGCACTCTCCGGCCGCCCCCGGGTGACCGGACCGGGTGTCCAACCCGGACAGGTCAACCTCACCCGCCGGCTGCTCGGCCTGCTCGACACCGCGGCACGAGAAGCCAAGCGGCTCAGGGACGAGTACGTCAGCGTCGAGCACCTGCTGCTCGCGCTGGCGGAGGAGGGCGACACCACCAAGGCGGGCCAGGTCCTGGCGCGGCACGGCATCACGCGAGACCGGTTCCTGGAGAGCCTGACCAGGATCCGCGGCAACCAGCGCGTGCGCAGTGCCACGCCGGAGGGGACCTACGAGGCCCTCGAGAAGTACGGCCGCGACCTCGTGAACGACGCCCGGACCGGCGACCTCGACCCGGTGATCGGCCGGGACGCGGAGATCCGCCGGGTGGTCCAGATCCTGTCCCGCAAGACGAAGAACAACCCGGTGCTGATCGGCGAGCCCGGCGTCGGCAAGACCGCGATCGTCGAAGGGCTCGCGCAGCGGATCGTGCGCGGCGACGTGCCGGAAGGCCTCAGGGACAAGACGGTCTTCTCCCTCGACATGGGCTCTCTGGTGGCAGGCGCCAAGTACCGCGGCGAGTTCGAGGAGCGGCTCAAGGCCGTGCTCGCCGAGGTGCGGGCCGCCGAGGGCCGGATCCTGCTGTTCGTCGACGAGCTGCACACCGTCGTGGGCGCGGGCGCCGCCGAGGGATCGGTGGACGCGGGCAACATGCTCAAGCCCATGCTCGCGCGCGGTGAGCTGCACATGATCGGCGCCACCACGCTCGACGAGTACCGCGAGCACATCGAGTCCGACGCCGCGCTGGAACGACGGTTCCAGACCGTGGTCGTGGCCGAGCCGTCGCCCCAGGACGCGATCTCGATCCTGCGCGGGCTGCGGGAACGCCTCGAGGTCTACCACGGTGTCAAGATCCAGGACGCCGCGCTCGTCTCGGCCGTCGTGCTGTCCCAGCGCTACATCACCGACAGGTTCCTGCCGGACAAGGCGATCGACCTGGTGGACGAGGCGTGCGCGCGGCTGCGCACCGAGATCGACTCGATGCCCGCCGAACTGGACGAGATCTCGCGGCGCGTGACCCGGCTGGAGATCGAGGAAGCCGCACTGGCCGAGGAAACCGATCAGGCCAGCGAACAACGACTGGCCGCGCTGCGCAGGGAGCTCGCCGACCTCCGCGCCGAGCTCGATGCCACGACCGCGCAGTGGGAGGCGGAGCGGCAGGCCATCCGGCGCGTGCAGGACCTGCGCGGCGAGCTGGAACGCGTGCGCCGCGAAGCGGAAGAGGCGGAACGCGCCTACGACCTCAACCGAGCCGCGGAACTGCGCTACGGCAGGCTCGCCGAGCTGGGGAGCCAGCTCGCGTCCGAGGAGGACCGCCTCGCTGGCAAACAGGGTGCGCACCGACTTCTCAAGGAAGTGGTGACCGAGGACGAGATCGCCGAGATCGTCGCGGCCTGGACCGGCATCCCGGTGTCGAGACTCCAGGAGGGCGAGCGGGAGAAGCTGCTGAAGCTGGACCAGATCCTGCACGAGCGGGTGATCGGCCAGGACGAGGCCGTGCGGTTGGTCGCCGACGCGATCATCCGTGCGCGGGCGGGCGTGAAGGACCCGCGCAAGCCGATCGGGTCGTTCATCTTCATGGGCCCCACCGGGGTCGGCAAGACCGAGCTGGCGAAGACACTGGCGGCGGCCCTGTTCGACAGCGAGGACAACATGGTGCGCCTCGACATGAGCGAGTACCAGGAGAAGCACACGGTCTCGCGGCTCGTCGGCGCGCCGCCCGGCTACGTCGGCTACGACGAGGGCGGCCAGCTCACGGAAGCGGTGCGGCGCAAGCCCTACTCCGTCGTGCTGCTCGACGAGATGGAGAAGGCGCACCCGGACGTGTTCAACACGTTCCTGCAGGTGCTCGACGACGGCCGGATCACCGACGCGCAGGGCCGCACGGTCGACTTCCGCAACACCGTGATCATCATGACGTCCAACATCGGCTCTGAGTACCTGCTGGACGGCGTCACCTCCGACGGAGAGATCAAACCGGACGCGCGCGGGGCCGTGCTGGCGTCGCTGCGCGACCACTTCCGGCCCGAGTTCCTCAACCGCGTCGACGACATCGTGCTGTTCACACCGCTGCGGCTGGCGCAGATCGAACGCATCGTGGACCTGCAGTTCGCCGAGCTGCGCGCCCGGCTCGCCGAACGCCGGGTCAACGTCGAGCTCACTCCACCGGCCCGCGAGTTCATCGCCAAGCGTGGCTTCGACCCCGTCTACGGCGCGCGGCCGCTGCGCCGCTACGTCGCGCACGAGGTCGAGACGCGCGTGGCACGGGCGCTGATCGCGGGTGAGGTGCCGCAGGGCGCGACGATCCGCGTGGACGTGGCGGAGGGCGAGCTGTCGGTCATCACGTCCGGGGAGAGCGGGGTTGTCGCATGAGGACGACGAACATCGACTGCCCGAACTGCGGCAAGAACAACCGCATACCCGTGGCCGCACAGGGCAAGCCGAGGTGCGGCAACTGCGGCAGGCCACTGCCGTGGATCGTCGACGCGCTGGACGAGGATTTCGCCGAGGTGGCCGAGCAGGCGGGTGTTCCCGTGCTGGTGGACATGTGGGCGACGTGGTGCGGGCCGTGCCGGATGGTCAGCCCCGTGCTGGACCGGCTCGCACACGAGCGGGCCGGCGACATCAAGCTCGTGCGGGTGGACGTGGACCGCGCATCCCATCTGTCACAACGGTTCGACGTGCGTTCGATACCCACGCTGATGATCCTGCGCGATGGTGAGGTGATCGCGCGGCAACCCGGCGCGGTGCCCGCGCCCCAGCTGCGCGCCTGGCTCGACGACGCTCTCTTTCCCGAGGTGAGGACATGATCAGCCGATCCCTGCTGCGACAACTGCCCGCGCGCGTCACCACCGGCGCGTACGTGCTCAACTCCGGACTCGGCAAGCCGCACGCCGACCAGCAGACCGCCGAGTCGTTGCGGGGCTTCGCCTCGACCACGTATCCGGTGCTGGGCGAGCTCGACGCCCAGCGGTTCACGACACTGCTCGCGGCCGGGGAAATCGCGACCGGCGTGGCGCTGCTGGTGCCACTGGTGCCTGCGGTCATCGCCGGTGCCGCGCTCACGGGGTTCGCCTGCGCGTTGCTCGGTCTCTACCTGAGGACGCCCGGGACGCCGCAGCGGGGCGGCCTGCGTCCCACCGAGCAGGGCAGCTCGCTGGCGAAGGACGTGTGGTTGCCGGGGGTCGGCCGCTCACTGGTGCTCGACGACGTGTCGCGGGAGGGGCGATGACCGCGTTCGTGGACGAACACCTCGCACTCGTGCGCGACGTCGTGGCGCAGACCCCACAGGGATGCCGGGAGTGCCTCATCGCGGGCACCCCGTGGGTCCATCTGCGACTGTGCCTCACCTGTGGACACGTCGGCTGCTGCGACTCCTCACCGATGAAGCACGCGCGCGGCCACGCTTTCGGCACCGGCCACCCGATCGTGCGGTCCTTCGAACCCGGCGAGAACTGGCGGTGGTGCTATGTCGACCAAGCGCTCGTCTGACCGGCTTTCGTCAGGGCCGCAGGAGACACCGGACGAGCACGGTGCTTTCCCCCGTCTCGACGGCGACCAGATCGACCAGGTCGCGCTGTACGGCACACGGCGTCCGACACGGGAGGCGGAGGTGCTGTACGCCGAGGGCGACCGCGGCCACGACTTCTTCGTGATCGTCAGCGGCGTCGTGCGGGCCCTGGAGCACGGCGAGGTCGTGCGGGTGCACGGGCCCGGCCGGTTCCTCGGCGAACTCGGTCTGCTGGAAGGGCAACCGTCGTTCGTGACGACCGTCGTCGCACAGCCGGGCGAGGTCGTCCAGCTGACCGCGGACCGGCTGAGCGAGCTGGTGCGCGACGACCCGGTGCTGGGCGACCTCGTCCTGCGCGCGTACCTGATGCGCCGGGCGGTGCTGATCGGCAGGGGCAACGGGCTGCAGATCGTCGGCTCGTGCTTCTCACCGGACACCAAACGGCTGCTGGAGTTCACCGCGCGCAACCGGATCCCGCACCGGCTGGTCGACACGGACAAGGACACCGACGCCGAGGAACTGCTGCGCCGGTTCGGCGTCGGCGTCGACGAGAGCCCCGTGGTGGTGGTGCCCGGCGGTGAGACGCTGCGCGACCCGAGCAACCGGAGACTGGCTCAGGTGCTGGGTCTGCACGCGTCGTCTCCGCCGAGCGAGATGACCGACCTGCTCGTGGTCGGTGCGGGCCCCGGCGGCCTCGCGGCCGTCGTGTACGGCGCGGCGGACGGGCTCGACGTGGTGGCCGTCGACTCGATGGCGGCCGGTGGCCAGGCAGGCACGACGTCGCGGATCGAGAACTACCTGGGTTTCCCGGCCGGCATCTCCGGCCCGGAGCTGGCCGAACGCGCGGTGCTGCAGGCGGAGAAGTTCGGCGTGCCGGTGAACGTGTCGCTGGAGGCGGTCACGTTCTCCCCTCGCGACGGGCACTACGTGGTGGGCTTCGACGACTCGTCACAGGTCCGGACGCGATCGCTGGTGATCGCGACGGGCGCGCGCTACCGCAAGCTCGACCTGCCCCGGCTCGCCGACTTCGAGGCGACCGGCGTGCACTACGCCGCCACGATCCACGAGGCCCTCGCGTGCCAGGCGAACCCGGTCGCGATCGTGGGCGGTGGCAACTCGGGGGGCCAGGCGGCTGTGTTCCTCGCCGACCGGGTACCCAGCGTCCACCTGGTGGTGCGCGCCGCCGACCTGAACACGAACATGTCCCGCTACCTGGTCGACCGCGTGATGTGCCATCCACGGATCGAGGTGCTGCTGCACCACCAGGTCGTGGAGCTGCTGGGCGACAACCAGATCGAGGGCGTGGTTGTAGCGGACGACCAGACCCGCCACCGGCGCACGCTGTCGGCGCGGGCGTTGTTCGTGTTCATCGGCGCGACCCCGCGCACGGCCTGGCTCTCCTCACTGGTCGCACTCGACGAGGACGGCTTCGTCCGCACCGGCGAGCACGTCACGACCGACGACACCTGGTGGCACAAAGGCAGAAGACCGTTCCCGCTGGAGACGAACCGACCCGGCGTGTTCGCGATCGGCGACGCACGCAGCGGTTCGATCAAACGAGTCGGCTCCGCGGTCGGCGAGGGCGCGATGGTGGTCCGGCTCGTCCACGAACACCTCTCGTTCGGAGCGAGGACCTGACTCGGCGGCGGGTGTTCCTGGCAGGCCTGGTGCCGTGGTTGCCCACCGTGGGCGTCACCCACTCGACCGGCAACCCCATCCTTGGTTCGGATCTCGATAGTTGGCTCAGTTGCCCTGCGGAGCCAGCGATCTGTGGGCTGCCTCGGCGTACTCCGCCTCTCCTGGAACAGCTTGTCCCGCAGGCCTGGGCTTGACCCGGTTTGACGGACATCCGAGATCAGGGGACGCGTGTCCCTGGAGGGAGGCGGAGCGAGCGGGCGGCGGCAACGTCCAGCGGGCGTGCACGCTGCTAAAGGTCTCCCGGTCCGCCTACTACGCCCACCGCACCGCCACGCCCACCGACCACGCACGACAGGACGCCGACCTGGCCGCGCGGGTCGTCGCGATCCACGACGAATCCAAGGGCACCTACGGCGCGCCCAGAGTGCACGCCGAGCTGCGAGCCCGGGGGCATCGGCATTCCCGCAAACGCGTCGCCCGGCTCCTACGGCAGGCCGGACGTGCGGGGCGCGCACCGAGGCGGTGGCGCACCACCACCGTCCCCGACCCCGCCGCGACCGTCCCACCGGACCTGATCCGCCGCGACTTCACCTGCGCCGCAACAGATACAGACACACGGTCGTGCGGGGACATCACCTACATCCACACCTGGGAAGGGTGGCTCTACCTGGCCACCGTGATCGACATCGCCTCACGGCGTGTGGTCGGCTGGGCCACCGCCGACCACCTGCGCACCGACCTCGTCGCCCAAGCCCTCGACAACGCCGTACGCCGACGGCGCGCCCTTCGGCGCCCCGTGCGCGCCGGTGATCGTGCTCGCGATCCCCGGCAGCAATGAGAGCTGGGTCGGGCGCGACACCACCGAGGCCTGCGGCATGCTGGCCAACATCACCCCCGCCGTGCGCGGCCAACTCGGACACGACACGGTCCGCGCGCACTGCCTCGACAACCCCGCCTGGCTCGACGCCTGTTACTTCCAGAGCAAGGACGCCGGTTACCGGGCCGCCTGGTCCGCCCTCGACACCTACGCCCGCGACTGCCCCACCAGCAAGCTGGTCCTGCTCGGCTACTCCCAGGGCGCCCACATCGCCGGTGACCTGGTTGCCACGATCGCCACCGAGGCCAGCCCGGTCTCGCCCGCGCGGATCTCCACGTTCGTGCTGCTGGCCGACCCGGCGCGCAGCCCTACCCACCACACCCTGGGCGCCGCGTTCCCTGGCATCGGCGCCGCAGGGGCTCGCGGCGGATTCGGTGACCTCACCGACCGGGTCGTCGAGCTGTGCGTCGACATCGACCCCGGCTGCAACGCCTGGAGCATCGACCACGGCCTGCTCATCGCGGGGCTCGGCACCGCCGCACACCAGAACTGCAACAACCTCCCCCTCGACGGCCGCCGCACCTTCACCACCTGGATCACCGACCACGTGGTCAAGACTCTCGCCTTATCCCGGCGAAGAACGCCCGCCCAGGCGAGCCTCCGACTGGTAGGCGGCTACGACCGGAGGGGGAGGAGAACGTGCTCCTCCTCCGGTCTACTGGAGATTGTTCTACCCCTGCCGTGTCGTCGCAGGTATAGAGCCACCGGCTTCGCCACCCGCTTGGCGAGGTTGCTGCGGATCTCAGCCTCGCTCGGTGGACGGCAGGAGCTCGCCGGCCCGGTCGGGTCTCAGCGGTTTGTGGACTTGGTCCAGGCTTCGCCTCCGGTGCGGCTTCCAGCACGATTCCCGGTACGACCTCCGGTGGTTTCTCGGGAGAGGGATCTGGCGCGGGCTGCGGCGGTATCTCGGGCCACGTCTGCGGTGGCGAGCCGAACGCGCGTCGGGCGGCCCCGGTGGCCAAGGTGGCTGGCCAGTGTGCTCGGCGACCTTGTTGATGGTCGTGGAGCCGGACCGGCCCAGGGGGATCCCCATGACGAGCGCCCGGCGGCGTTCGACCTCGTCGAGTCGGACCCCGTGGACCTCGGCCACCGAAAGCACGAACAGGGTGCTCAGCTCGAGAGAGGAGATCGCCTCGCCCGCCGAGAGCGCCAGCGCGATGCCGGTGCCGACGGCGGGCGCGGGCGCGGCGCCTCCGACCGCGGCTCCCGTACCCGCTAGGGCGTCGATGTACATTCGTTCCAGGGTGCGGACAAGCTGCGCCGGTGTCGCCTCAGGGTCGCGCTGGCGGGCCCGGGCAACGTTTCTTGCTGACCAGCGGTGCCCGCGCGCCGATGGCCTTGTCCAGCAGGTCCGGTATCGGCTGGCCCCGCTCGCTCGACACCGGAACTGGACCTTCAAAGGCGTCAACGGCCACACCGACCTCCCACGAGTCGTCACGTCCTCGACCAGTCTCCCGCCCGACATCACCGACAACACTGTCGACGACCGCGTCGAACTCAGCCGAGCCAACGCCTCAGCCCGCTGTCGCCGTGCCGGATGTCGAGCCGGGCAGGAGGTGCAGCAGTGTCAGTAGCCCCACCGAGTGGATACGCCCCGCGGCGCGGACCACGCGTGATCAACATTTGCGGCCACGCCACGACCTGAGCCGGAGAGCGGTAGGACGTGCCGCTACAGCGAAGCCGCCCTCCCGACTGCGCGCAGCGTGTGGAGGGGCCATCGGGTTTGGGCATGAGGATGCCGCACCCAAGCCCGTTGGGATTCCACAGTAGTTCTTCGATCCATCTTCATGTCTCGCGCGCTTCGCGACGAGGTGAGGCTTTTGTTGGGGAACCATTCACGGCCGGTGTTCCGGCTCGGACAGTAAAGAGACAAGTGCTGCGAATCCGGTAACAAGATCGGCGCTACGGCCATATACACGGCGACGACAGTTCCCGGCGACCTGGAGTTCGGCAGTGGATGATCGGTGGCGCAAGCGGCTCGCCGTCGGCGCGTGGACCGCGGTGTTCGCGGTCGCGGCGGGGGTGGTCACGGTGGCGGCCACCGGGGACAAGCAGCCCGAACTGGATTTTCAGCAGCCGGGGCACTGGGTCTACGGCGCCGACGGCAAGGCCGTCTACCACGTCGACGGGGGGACCAAGAAGGTCGACTCGCGCACCGGGGAGATAGAGCTCGGTCCCGATCACACGATCGTGCAGAGCGAGAACCAGGTGCTGGTGGCGGAGAACGGGAAGGTCACCGAGTTCGGGAAGTCCACGTTGGCCGTGCAGGACCACGTGGACGTCGGCATCAACGAGGTGCCGGTGGGGCTTGAGGTGGTCGGTGGTCCGTACCTGGTCTACCGGCAGGCGGGCACAATCGTCCGCTTCGGCCAGGGGAAGCCCACGATCGTGTCGGTCAAGGGCCCGCTGGGTGACCCGGCGGTCACCGACGATGGCACGGTGTGGGTGCAGCGACAGGACAGCGCGGCGCTGTGCAGCATCGATCGGGTGGCCACTGAGGCGCAGTGTCCGGCGACCGCCCCGGGCAACCGGCGCGGGACGATGGCGGCGATCGGCACCCAGGCCCTCTTCGTCGACGCCGCGGCCGGGACGGTCTCCGCCGTGGGCAGCGGCGGACTGGGGCTCACCACGTCGCTCGGGGAGCGTGTCGCTGACGCCAGGGTGGCGTCGTCGACCACCGGCGGCAGGCTCGCGATCGTGGACCAGCAGGCGCAGCGCCTGGTGCTCGCCGACGTCAGCACGGTTGCCGGCGGTGCTACAGCCGCCCGGCCGGTGAGCGTCCCACTGGGTGACGGCGACTACGCCACCCCGGTGCCGACCGACGGTGCGGTAGTGGTGCTCGACCGCAAGGCCAACCGCGTCCTCACCTTCGACAGCTCCGGGGGCAGGCGCTCGACGACACCGCTGCCGGAGGGCTTGGGGAAGCCGAGGATCTCCCGCGGTGAGGACGGCCGGGTCTACGTGGACGGTCAGTCCGGGAAGCACACGCTGGTGGTCGACAAGGACGGCTCGGTCGCCTCCGTCCTACTCGGGAAGCCCGACCTGCCCGCGCCGAGCACCCGCAAGCCCGCTCCGCCGTCCCCGCAGCCGGCACCGCCGGTGAAACCGCCCGCCACGACACAACCGAAGCCGCCGCCGCCCGCGAAGGCGACCCCGCCCGGCCCGCCGACGTCCATCAGCGCCCAGCCCGGCAACGCCCTGGTGACGTTGTCCTGGGCCGCGGCGGACCCGCACGGAGCCGCGGTGTCGGCGTACCAGATCACCTGGCGCGTCACCGATGGCGACGGGTCCGGCGGGTCGAGCACGGTCGGCGGGTCGCAGTTGTCCACCGCGATCCCCGACCTGCGCAACGGGACCACGTACGTCTTCAGCATCGCCGCGGCCAACGCCGCCGGCCCCGGCCCGTCAGCGGACTCCCCGCCCGCCAGACCGAGTTCCCAGGTCCCCGGGACACCGGGCAAACCCACCGCTACCGCCCCCTCCGGCGGGACGGTCGAGCTGACCTGGCGGGCGGCATCCGGCGAGGGCAGGCAGGTTACCGCCTACACGGTCACGGCCACGGGTGACGACGGCAGCTCGGTCAACGCGGCTCGGGCCTCCGGCACCACCGCGACCCTGGACAAGGACATCCTCGTCCTGGGGACCACTTACACGTTCACCGTCACGGCCACCAACGACGCGAACATCACCGGTAGCCCCTCCGAGGCGAGCAACCCGGTGACGCCGTACCAGCCCGCCTCGGCACCGGGGGGTGCCCAGGCCGCGGGTGGCGACCGCACAGTGACCCTCACCTGGCAGCCGTCCGAACTCAACGGCGGTGAACTGGTGGGCTACCGGGTCACCGCACCCGGGGTGGCGGCCCAGACCGTGACCGACACCCGGGCGGCGTTCTCCGGTCTCACCAACGGGAAGCAGTACGACTTCGCGATCGCCGCGCAGACCCGCCAGAAGGGACAGTCCGGGACTCCCGTCACCGGCGAGCCCGCCCAGGCCATCGGCACACCGGGGCGCACACCCGAGGTCGGTGTTGTCGCCGCGAGGCAGAACGGTGACCGGCAGATCGTGGTGACGGTGTCCGTGGACGACCACTCCAGCGGTCCGGTCACCTGTCACATCTCTTTGGACGGCCTGGGGGAGCGCTGGACCGGCGGCTGCGGCAACGGCCAGGAGATCAACCTCGGCGGCCTCGACTACTCGACCACCTACACCGCCCGCGCCTCGGGCAGCAACTCCTTCGGTGGCGGCCCCCAAGGCGGCTCAACCGCTCAGGCCAGGACCAACGACCCACCCCCGCCGCCGCGCACGGTGATCGTGAGCAAGGGGCCCTACAAGACCACGACTGTCGGGTCGTGCAAGACCGCGCCACCCTGCGCCTTGATCAATGTCTCGATGCGCAACTTCGCGCCCAACACCAACTTCACCGTCGAGTGCCATGACGACAACCCCGATGGCGGCCGCTCCTACTACGAGTACGGGGTGAAGACCAATGGTGCTGGCAGCAACGACAGTGCCACCTGCATCTACGGCTTCAACGGCAACGTCTGGGCTGTGGTCGCAGGTGTCGAATCCAACCATGTTCATTGGTAGAGGAAAAGGATGATGAACTCCGCCACCCCGCACGTCTCCGCTCCCAGCCCTGGTGCGGCGTTCGACATGATCGCGGCGAACGTCCAGCAGGTCGTCAAGGGCAAGCCCGAGGTGGTCCGGCTCGCCGTGGCCGCATTGCTGGCCCAGGGACACCTGTTGATCGAAGATGTCCCCGGGCTGGGCAAGACCACCCTCGCCCGGTCGATCGCCGCGAGCGTCAACGGCCGCTTCAGCAGGATCCAGTTCACCCCGGACCTGCTGCCCGGTGAGATCACCGGTGGCCAGATCCTGCACCGCGACCCGCAAACCGGCAGCGAGGGGTTCACCTTCCACCCCGGCCCGATTTTCGGCAACATCGTGATGGCCGACGAGATCAACCGGGGCACTCCCAAGACCCAGTCGGCCCTGCTCGAGGTCATGGCAGAGGGCAGCGTCACCGTCGACTCGGAGCGGTACCTCGTGCCGCAGCCCTTCATGGTGTTCGCCACCCAGAACCCGATCGAGCTGGAGGGCACCTACCGGCTCCCCGAGGCCCAGCTCGACCGCTTCCTCATGCGGATCGCGGTCGGCTACCCCGACCGCGACGCCGAGGTCAACGTGGTCCTCCACGACTCGGTCGGTGTCCGGCCGGAGGGATTGCGCCCCGTCCTCGACATCCAGCAGCTGGACGCGATCATCTCGGTAGTGCGGACGATCCGCGTCGACCCAGTGTTGGCTGGCTACGCGGTCGATCTCGCGGCGGCCACCCGCCGCGACGAGCGCGTGTCCGTCGGGGCCAGCCCGCGCGGGAGCATCGCCCTGGTGCGCGCTGCCCGCGGTTGGGCGGCGACGTGGGGGCGGGACTTCGTGACGGCAGACGACATCCGCGACGTCACCCACGCGGTGCTCGACCACCGGGTCATCCTGACGCCCGAGGCCGAGTTCGCGAAGGTCACCGGCGCATCCGTGGTCGACAAGCTCCTCAACGACTCCGCCGAGTACGCCAGGACGCTCGCCGCCGCCGTCGGGGCCCGATGATCAACCGTCCGGTCGTCAGGCTGACGCCCCGGGGGATCGGGTTGCTGGCCGCCTCGGCGGTGTGCTTCGCCGCGGGTGAGGCGCTCGGTCACGAGGTGCCCCGGATCCTCGCGGGTGCTGCGCTGGCCGCCGTCGTGGCGGGTGTGCTCCTCTGCGTGCGCCCCCTGAGCGTCGACGTCGAGCGCACCGTCTGGCCCGACCGCGTGGAACGCGGCAAGCCCGCCGTGGCCACGCTGGTCGCCACCAACCCCACCGGCCGGGCCACCGCTGCGTTCTCCGCGCTCGACCCGCCCGCCCAGCACCCGGTCGGCATCGACAGACTACGGCCTCAGGCGCGGGGGAACGCGACGTACGCCCTGCCGAGCGAACGGCGCGGCCGGATCGCCGTGGGCCCGCTCACCCTGCACCGGCGTGACCTCCTCGGTCTCGTCACCGGCAGGGTCACCACCGGGTCCGTGTCGACGCTGTGGGTGTACCCGAGGACACACGACGTGCTGGTCGTGGCAGGTGCACACCTGCGGCACCACCACGACGGCGTCTACGGCGATCCGCCGGTGCGCGGCTCGATTGATCTGCGGGCGGTCCGCGAGTACATGCCCGGCGACGAGCCCCGGCACATCCACTGGTGGGCCACCGCCCGGACCGGGACGGTGATGGTCCGCGACTACGTCGATCCCGCGCGCCCCCGGTTCACCGTCCTACTGGACACCCGTGACGCGACTCTGCGACCCGCCGAGTTCGAGAACGCGGTGGAGATCGCCGCATCGCTGGTCAAGGCGGCCTGTGCCCAGGGCTGTCGGACCCGCCTGGGCACCACCGGCGGGCTCGACCTCGACGTCGAACCCGGTCTGGTCGGGCAGCACGCGCTGCTCGACGCGCTGTGCGAGGTGGCGCAGCACGCCGCCGGACCAGCCGAACCGGTGCGCCTGCCCGCCGGCCGCGACCCCGGTGCCCGCAGCGCCTTCATCACCGGGGGAGTGGGCGCCACCGATCCCGCGACCCTGGCCGCCGTCGTGCGCCACGCGCGGCGGGTGACGGTGTTCGACGTCTCGGCGTCTCCCCCGGTCGGGCCGGTGGCCTCGTCGGTGGTGACGATCCGCGAAACGGACCCCGCCACCGCGCTCACCGTCTGGGCGGGCGGTCTCGCCGCGATGGGGAGGGTGTCGTGAACCGGGTACTCGCCGGTGTCGGGGTCGTGGTCGCCGCCGCGATCGCCGGGTTCTCCTTCAGCCCCGTGTTCGGCTACGCGGGCCTGCTCGTCCCGGTGGCGGTGGTCGCCGCCGCCACCTTCGCCGCCGACCTGGTGACCCGCACCCGGGGCGGTGCGGTGCGGGCACCACTCGCGCTGCTCTTGGCCGTGCTCGCCCTGGTGCCCACCGTGCTGCGCGCGACCACCCAGTCCGGGGTGCTGCCCACCGCCGCGACCTGGTCGACCCTCTACGAGGGCACGGTCCACGGCTGGGTGCGGGTGCTGGACAGCACGTGGCCCGCCCGCCCGGACCCGGACACCGTGCTGTTCGTGCCCGTGTTGGTCCTCGCGGCGGCCGTGTTGGGTCTGGAGTTCCTGCGCCGTGAGGTCAGCGCGCTGGCGGCGTTGCTGCCCGCGACCCTGGTGCTCGGACTGGGCCAGTGTTTCCGCGTCGCCGAGGGTGGGGCCGCGATCGTCTTGGTCGCCGCCTTCAGCGTCGCGGCCGGGGTGGTGCTGGCGACCTCCCGACCGGAACGGACATCGACGACCGCGAGCCGGGTGCGGGTGCTGCCCGTGCTCGCCACCGTGGTCTCCCTCGTCGCGGGCCTGGCCGTGTTCGGCGCGGTCGACCCGGTGGGCAGGCCGCCGTACTCAGTGGCGAGTGATCACCAGACGCCGCAGGTGGTGTCGAGCGTGGTGAACCCGCTGACCGAGGTCGGGGCCCGACTGTCCACACCCGACACGGTGGCCTTCACCGCCCGCACCGGCGCGTCCGCCGACCGCTGGACACTGGCCGTGCTCGACCGCTTCGACGGCAGCACGTGGAGCACGTCCGCGCGCTTCCGCGACCTCGGCAGCGACCTCGCACCCGCGTCCGGGACCACCGTGCCCGTCCAACGACGGCACGCCGACATCGAGGTCGATTCCGTCCCCGGCGCCTGGCTGCCCACGCAGTCGCGGACCCGCGAGGTGCACGGCACCGCACCGGTCGTCGACCCCGACACCGGCACGCTGCTCTCGACCACCGCCACCCCCGGGCTGCGGTACGCGATGGACTGGGACGCCCCCGAGGTCCCGCCGGAAGCCCTGTCGAGGGCGACCATCGCGCCGATCGAGGCGAGCACGGGCGGTGTCCCGGCCGACCTGGTCGCGCTCGCGAAGGACGCCACCAAGGGCCTCGGTGCCTCCGTGCGGTCGGCACTGACCCTGGAGACCTGGTTCCGGCAGCAGTACAAGGTCGCCGACGGCACCGACATCCCCACCGGTCACGGGTACGCGCAGCTACAGTTCTTCCTGCTCGAGAGCAAGCGCGGCACCAGCGAGCAGTTCGCCTCGGCCTACGCGGTGCTCGCCCGCGCGGTGAACATCCCGAGCCGGGTCGCCGTCGGGTTCCGGCAACCCGAGGACGAGTCCGACGGAATCCACGTCGTGCGCAACGCCGACGTCTTCGCCTGGCCGGAGGTGCTCGTCTCCGGGATCGGGTGGATTCCCCTCGACCCCACCGGTGCCACCGCGGGTACCGGTGACGACAGCATCGCCAAGGCCATCGAGAAAGCCAGGTCCACCACAGTGGACCCGGCGACGGAGCCCAAGGCGCAGCTCACTGATCCGCTGCCCCCGCCACTGCCGCCACCGCCGCCCCCACTACCGGATCCCTTGGTTCAGTGGATTCTGGTCGGCGTGCTGGTCGTGCTCCTCGTCGCCATGGTGGTTCCCGTGGTCAAGTCGGTCCGCGCCCGCCGTCGCCGTCACCCATCGGCGATGCCGGAAGCCGTTGTGGGCGCGTGGTTGGAGGCGCGGGACCGCCTGCGCGACCAGGGTGTGCGGGTCCGACGAGGGATGACCGTGCGGGACGTCGCCCACCTGGTCTGGCCGCAGCACCCCGCCGCGGCCGAACCGCTCCTGGCGCTGACCAGGACGGTGGACGTCGCCGTCTGGTCGGGCCGGACGGTCACGTCGGCGACCGTGGCGGAGGCGTGGGCCGCGGCCGACGCCGTCCGGCGGACCGTGGCGGGGAAGTCCTTCGGCAGCAGGGTGCGCGACCTCTTCTCGGTCCGCGGACTGCGACCGCTCGACTCCTGAGCCCGGAAGGGGTCCGGCGCTCAGGGGTTCACACAACTCCCGCCCCGGATCCCCTTCGGGACGCTCTCACCGGTGGTCTTGCCGTCCGGTGAGCCCTGTACCAGGAAGCAGTACGTCTTCGTCGGGTCGACCGTCGCGGTGTAGGTGGTGTTGGCGTAGACGATCTTGGTCACGGCCGGACCTCCCGCGCCCTGCTCCGCGATCACCACCGCGTACTCCCACTCTGGCGGTCCTGTCCATGAAAGGTCCACAGTGGACTGATGGTCCACCGGGTCGGCGAGTGCGATGACCGGGGCCGGGATGTCCGGCGGTTTGGTCAGGGTGGTCGGGACCGCGCCTGCTCCCGTCGAGGGCGGCCGCAGTGCGAAGTAGGCGCCGCCCGCGACGACCACGGCCACCAGGGCGCCCGCGCCGACCAGGAGCGCAATCGGCTTCTTCCGCGCCGTCGCGGGCGGGGCAGTCTCCCGAAGAGTCGTGGCCGGAGCGCCTGGTGCGCTCGGTGGGGGCGGTGCCTGGGGCGCCCACGGTGGGGCACCGGGATCGCGATTCGTAGTGACGACGGGGGAGGCTGGTTGGCCGGGTGCCCGCACGACGGTGTCACCCGCCAGGGCGCTCAGCCTCTCGGCCGCCCTGGCAGCGCCCGGTCGATCGGCGTGGTCCGCGGCGAGCATGGACACCACCACCTCTGCCAGCGCACTCGGGACACCGGGCAGATCGGCGACCCGCACCGTGCGCATCAGGGCGCGCCGCCCGTAGGCGAGCTGGGGTTCGTCGAGGAACCTGGGCACCGGCGGGGCGCCGTTGAGCACGGTGAACAGGCTGGACCCCAACCCGTAGACATCGGACTTCTGATCGGCGTTGTTGCGCCAGACCTCCGGTGCCGCGTGCTCCCAGGTCGCCGCGTCCTGGGTGTTCTCGGCCGAGGTGAGCCCGAAGTCGGACAGCCTCGCCTCGCCGTCCTCGGTGAGCAGGATGTTGGACGGGCTGATGTCACCGTGCCGCTTGCCATACCGGTGGAAGGTCGCCAGCGCCGTCGCCACCTCGGCGCCGATCCGGGCCACCGCCTCCGGCGCAGGCCGCCGCCCGCCCTCGATCGTGCCGCCGAGTGAACCCGCGCACAGTTCCATCGCGAGGTAGGGCCGGTGGTCGGTGGTGAAGCCCTTGTCGAAGAAGGTGACAAAACCACGGATCTTCCCGGCCTCGGCGACGGTCTTGCACTCGGCCTGGAAGTCCTTGCGCGTGCCGGGATCGGTCAGCGGTGCGGAGAACACCTTGACCGCGACCTCCCGCATGTCGCCTTGCCAGGCCCGGTAGACGGTCGCGCTGCCGCCCTGACCGATCTCGGTGAGGTTCTCGTAGCCGGGGATCTGCGGGACCTCTTGGCGCCGCTGGTCTCCCGTTTGGGGCGAGTCCACCCGGGCAGCGTATCGAGGAGCCGGTGCGCGGCGATAGTCACAGCAACCACCACGGAAGAGGGGGACGCGTGCGCGTTCGAGTATCGGTCCGCGATCCACGGATCGATCGTCCGCAGGACGTCGCGATCGAGTGCGACCCCGACCACCGGGTGGGGGAGGTGCTCGACCTGGTGGCTGGATCCCTCGGTCTGTCAGGGAATCCGGCCGTGGACGGTGCCGTGGCGGACCGGTCGACCACCATGGGCGACTCCGCGGTGCGCGACGGGTGCCTGCTCGACTACTCGGGTTTGTCCCGCGCACCGGCCGCGTCCCGGCGGGGGCCCCTCCTGCGCGTGCTGTCCGGCGCGGACACGGGCCAGGTCCTGCCCTTGGAACGGGGTCGGGCGGTTGTCGTCGGACGCGGACCGGGGGTCGACCTCGACCTGGCCGACACCGACGTCTCACGCATGCACGCGTCTGTGCGCTGGCTGGGGGACCGCACGGAGGTCGTCGACCTGGGATCGGTGAACAAGACCAGGATCAGCCACGCCGGGCGGTTCGCCGACGTGCCCTTCCTCGACAAACACCGCCCGGTCGACCTGCCGCCGGGGGAACGGTTCCAGGTGGGCGGTGTGCGGCTGGCCGTGGAGGTCTCCGGCGACCCCGCCGTCACCCGACCGGACGGCCAGGGCCGCCTCATGCTCAACCGCGCACCCAGGCACCGCGTCCCCGCGCCGACCGGGAGCATCGCGCTACCGAGCACGCCCTCGGCGCTGGAACCGATGCGCGTCCCGATCCTGTTGCCCGCCTTGGCCGCATTGGTCCCCGGCGTCGTCCTCGCCCTCGTCTTCGGACACATGATCTACCTGTTGTTCGCCATCCTGTCACCGCTGACCGCACTCGGCATGTGGTGGCAGGGAAAGCGGACCGAGCGGACGCGGAAGGTCCGCGTCGAGGGTGAGTACGCGGAGAAGGTCGGCGCCGCCCGCCGCCTCGCCCTGGCGCACACCGACGACGAGGACGCCCACCTCCGGGGCGAGTGGCCGGAACCGCGGGGCCTGCTGCGGGCGGCCATGGACCGCACGTCCGCGCTGTGGCAGCGGCTCCCCGCGGACGACGACTGGCTCCGGATCCGGCTCGGCACCGCCTCCCGGCCGCCGTCGGTGCCGATGACCGGCCCGATCCCCGTGAAGGACTGGCCCGCGCTGTCGCTTGTCGACGCACCGCACGGCGTCGACCTCGGTTCGGCGGGGGCGCTGGGGATCGCGGGCGCGCCGGGGGAGATCGCTGGTGTGCTCGACTGGGTCCTGCTCCAGACCGCTGTGCTGCACGGCCCGGACCTGCGGATCGCGGTCATCGCCCCGAACGCGCCCGGACTGGCCTGGGCGCGGTGGCTCCCGCACGTCCGGCGCGCCGACGGTTCGGTCCGCGCGGCGTGGACCGACGACACCGTCGCCCCCCTGGTCGCCGAACTGACCGCCGCGATCACCCGGAACCAGGACGGCCGCACCGCAGTGCGACCGCACACCCTGGTTGTGCTGGTGGGGACGGCCCGGCTCGGTGCCCGCTCCGAGGTGGCGGCGCTGCTGCGCGACGGGGCGGCGGCAGGTCTGCGATTCGTCTGCGTCGACTCCGGTGTCGCGGGTCTGCCCGCCCAGTGCACAGCGGTGCTGTCGGTGGGCGCGCCGGCGCGCCTGTGGGTGTCCGGTCGCGACGAGGTCACCCTGGCCCCCGACCGCGTCGACCCGGTGTCCGCGGAGGACGCAGCGCGGTCCTTGGCCCCGTTGAGACTAGTGGGCTCAGGGGCGGACGCGGGCTTCCCCGACGTCGTCAGGCTCGGAGACCTGATGCCTGACACCACGCCCGCCGTGCTCGCTGCCCGGTGGGCGACCGCCGCGGACGAGACGTCGGTCCCAGTGGGTGTCGATCCGGCGGGCCCGGTCTCCATCGACATCTCCGACGGAGACCGCGCGCACGGCCCGCACGGCGTTGTCGTCGGGCGCCCGGGATCCGGCAAGAGCGAATTCCTGATCACGCTGCTCACCAGCCTCGCCGTCGCGAACCCGCCCTCGCGCCTGAACTTCCTCTTCGTCGACTACAAGGGTGGCGCCACCTTCCGCGATCTGCGCAGGCTCCCGCACGTCGTCGGCGAGGTCACCAACCTGAGCGGTTCGCCGACAAGGGTGCTCACCTCGCTCAGGACGGAGCTCGACCGCAGGGAGGTCCTCTTCGATCGCGCGGGCGTCGGCAACTTCACCGACTACGGCCTGGCTGCAGAGGCCGACACCACGCTGCCACCACTGGCCAGGCTGGTCATCGTCATCGACGAGTTCGCCGAATTGAACGCGCGCGTGCCCAAGGTGGTCGAGGAGTTGGTCAGCGTCACCCGCAAGGGCAGGTCCGTCGGTGTGCACCTGATCCTGGCCACGCAGGTCGCGGGTGACGTAGGCGGCTCGATGATCGCGAACATGCGGATGCGCGTATGCCTGCGCGTGTTCAGCACCTCCGACAGCAGCAAAATCCTCAACGGCCGGGACGACGCCGCGCTGATGCCTGCCGGGCAGGCGGGACGGGCCTTCGTCCTGCGCGAGGACGAACTCCGCGAGGTCCAGCCCGCGTGGTCCGCGGCACCGGCTGGTGATGCCACGGCGCTGCCTGCCAGGGCTGTGCCGCTGCACTGGGATGACACAGCCCTCCCGGCGCGGGGCAAGAGCGAGTCGAACGCGCTGCACACCGATCTGCACGACCTCCTCGACCGCATCGCCGTTGCCGCCGAGCAGACCGGTCTGGTGCCGCCGCACCGGCCGTGGGTGGACCCGCTGCCGAGGGTCTTGACCCTCGATGAGCTGATGCCCGTGCCGGACGGCATGCTGCTCGGCTGCCGCGACGAGCCGCTGCACCAGCGGCAGGACCAGTTCTCCCTCCCGCTCGGCACGGGCAACCTGCTGGTCATCGGCGGGGCCGGGACCGGCAGGTCCACTGCGCTGCGCGGCATCGCGGCGGGGCTGGTGGCCGCAGGGCCGGTGGCGATCTACGCCGTCGACGGTGCCCGCGGTCTCGCCGACCTCGCCGGGTTGCCGCAGTGCGGCGCGGTCATCCCCGCGGACGAGACCTGGCGGATCGACCGGCTGTTCGACCGGTTGGAGGCCACGACCCGCGAACGGCTGGACCTGTTGTCGGAGAGCGGTTTCGCGTCACTGGCGGAATGGCGCGCCGTCGACCCCGTCCTGGCGCCTGTCCACATCGTCGTGTTCGTCGACGACGCCGACACGCTCCACCCCGACCGCTCGGGCCGGTTCGACCGGCTCACCGCGCTCTCCGTCGGTGCCCAACGGGCGGGGATCACGTTCTGCCTGTCCACTCGCGACACCACGTTCTCCCGCCCCTACCTGCGGCCCTTCGCGCACCAGCTCTGCCTGCGGGTGGCGGACGGTTCGAGGGTGGGTGTGATCGAGCTGCCCAGGGGAGTGGACGTCACCGCCCTGCCCGCACCCGGCCGGGCGGTCTGGTGTGCGGACGGCACCGAGGTCCAGTTCCCGGTGCTCACCGGTGATCTCACCGGACCCGCCCAGCGCCAGGCCTTCCTGGCGCACGTCGAGCGGGCGGTCGTCGGCCCGGACGCCCGGCCCGCGCCGTTCCGGGTCGACGGCCTGCCGAAGAAGACCACTCTCGCCGAGGTCCTGCGCGCCCCGGGCAAGGCCCCGGCCGGGTTCCCGGTCCTCTTCGGCCTCTCGGGTGACGAGGTAGGCCAGCACTGGGTCGACGCCGCCGAGGCGGGTGGGGTCATCACGGTGGCGGGGCCGCCCAAGTCCGGTCGGAGCACGGCGGTCAGCACCATGGCCGTGTCGCTTGCCCGCACCGGGGTGAAGGTCGTGCTGGTGCGCGATCGCGCGTGCCCGGAACACGGGTGGGCGGCCGCCGACGGCGTGGACATCGTTTCCCCAGACCGCCTGGCCGACCTGGTCGGTTCGGGGATCGGGGCGGTCGTCGTCGATGACGCCGACCGGGTGGTCATCCCGGATGAGGTGGTGGCCCGCCTCGGCGGCGCCGACGGGCCACTGCTGATCGGCTCCGCCCAGCTCGACCGGCTGCCTGCCTTGTTCGGGGCGACGGCGCTGGTCAAGAAGCTGGCGGCCACCGAGACGGGTGTGCTGCTCGCGCCGACGCGGGGGACGTTCCTCGGAGTGACCTTCGGTGCCGAGGCTCTCTTCGCCTGCCCACCCGGGCGAGGTCACTTCGTCGGCAGGGCGGGCAGGGTCGTCGGTCAGGTCCCGCTGCCCGGCTGACCGGCCGCGGGTCGGCCTGCGGTCATCGCCAGGGTGTCGGCGATCGTGCGGAAGATCGTCGCGAACTCGTCCGCCAGGTCCACGTTGGGGGTGAGGAAAGACAAGACGGCGGCGCGGTCGGCGCCGGGGAAAGGGATGAAGTACCGGTGGAACAGCGCAGGCACCGGCTCGGTCCACTCCGGACGGTTCAGTTCGATCCGCCCGGTGGCCAGCACCGCGGTCCCCGCCGCGAGTTCGACCCCGGTGACCTCCAAGTCGTCCTTCGCCGACAGCGCCCGGCGGATGCCCGCGATCCCGTCTACCGGCGGGGAGATCGCCAGCAGGACGTTGGCGGTGAGGACCAGCGGTTCTCCACCGGCCGCCGCCTCGACCACGTCGGTGTAGCACCCGGCCAGCACGATGTCGGCCATCGCGGACAACCTGCGCAGTTCGGCCGTCACCGGTGCCGCGATCCGGTCGAGCACGGCCAGGTCGACCCGGTCGCCCCACTGCTCGACCGCCGTCCGGCGCAGGTCCGCGGCGATGTCCTCCACCCGGGGGTCGAGTTCCAGCCACTCCTTCGGCAGCCGCAGTGCCACCGATCCCGTCACCGCGGTCATCTCCTACCTCCCAGGACGTCCTCGCCGACGCCGACCACCACGTCGGTGATGAGGTCGACGCCGTTCTCGGCGACGTTCGCCTCGACCGAAGTCGGGTCGGACGGATCTCCGCCCTGCAACATCTCCACCGTCTTGCTGATCCCCTTCCCGGTGTCGGCGCCGAAGGCACCCAGTTCGAGCAACGCCTTGGCGTCTTGGGCGATCGCGGCGTTCTCCCTGAGGAGTCTGAAGTGGGGGGTCACCTTCGGCGCGACTTCCACCGTCTCCCAGAGGACCTTCCGCGCCACCCCATCGAGGTGGGTGTTGTTGTCGAAGCTCAGCGTCCGCTTGACGTCGCGCAGACCTTCTATCAGTTCGCTGCCGGAGACCAGCGGCTTGCCCTTGGGGGAGCCCGCGAACAGCTTGGTCGTCACGCCGGTGACCACCATGTCGACACCCGCGTCGATCATGTCCCCCTGCTTTCCCGGATCCGCTGCGGCCTGTGCCATCCGCCCGCCGAGCGCGGCGGCCTTGAATGCCAGCCCGGTCCCGGTCATGACCCGGTTGACCGTCGCGCCGAGCGCGAGCCCGGCCGCCAGGCCCGCGGGCCCACCGATCAGGAAGCCCCCCGCCGCGCAGGCTATGACGGCCACCGGAGCGAGCGAGAGCAGCACGTCACCCGCGGCGGAAAGGAAGTCGACGAACTCGTCGAACCCCTTGGAGGTCACCAGTTCGATGACACCGTCGTGCGCCCGCTCGAGGAAGTTCCTGGGCTGGATCCCCTCGTCACTGGCTTCGTCCAACGCCCGCACGGCCCGGTGCGCGGCGCTGTCGCGCTGTTCGGCGGCGCTCTCGGCGAGTCGCCGCGCGGCGGTGAAGCGGTCGTCCGCCGACTCCGCGTCGGTGCCTGCCCGCTCGGCCCGCCGGTCGGCGTCCTGCCTGGCCGCCTCGGCCTCCGACGCGGTCCGCCCCTGTCGCTCGGCCTCGCCGAGGTGCAGGTTGGCAGTGGCCAGGTCACCGGTCATCTCGGCGGCGCCGCGGGCTGTGTTCGCGAGCATCTGCCGCGCCCTGGCCTTCGTGGCGGCGTCCGCGAGGGCTCGCGCCGCCGTCCGCTCGGTGTGTTCACGACCGCGCGCCCCGTCCCTGTCGGCGACGGCACTGTCCGCGTCGCGACCCGCCCGCCGCGCGATGTCCTGGGCCTCGCCGAGCGCGGTGGCGTAGGACAACAGCGCCGCGCGCGCGTCATCGTGGGAGTGCTGCAGCTTCGTCAGGTCGTCGCACGCCTGTTCCAACGTGGTCCGGAACGCGAGTGCGGCCTGCCCCGTCCAGATGTCGTCCACCTCGCTGCCCGCTATCCGGTGCAGGGCCTTGTTCGCCAGCTCCGCCGTGGTGGACACAGTCCCGAACAACGCCGCAACCCGCCGAACCCCGTCCGGCTCACCTGGCGTGGGGTCGTACCCGAGGGCGCTCACCTGGTGAACCCGACGAACGCGTTCGTGCCTGCCTGCTCGACCTCGGCGTACATCCGCAGAGCCGCCTCCAACGAGTCGATGGTGCTGCCCAGGTTGTCCCTGATCCGCTCCCGCCCATCATCCCACCGGTCGACAAACCGGGCCACGGCCCTGCTCACCGGCACCGACCCGCTGACCGCCTCGTCGAGGCGCTGCCCCCGCTGCCCTCCCAGATCGTCGCGCAGCGACCGCAGCTCGCCGAGCAACCGCGCCACCGCACCGACATCGACCGCGAAACCAGCACCATCGGCCACTGGGCAACCCCTCCCTCGTCTCACCGGAGATCGTGCCCGCCTCGGGTGCCGTTACGACGTGGCCTCCGACGGAGGCCCGCCGTTGTGGTGCACCTTTCTGCCGTGTGATCCGAAGAAGCTCGGCTCGAGGAAAAGGAGAGGCGATGGAAGGTGAAAGTCCTCCGGCGAGGCCTGTGTCAGTTTGGCAGGTTCAGGCGGTGGAAGCATCTGCTTGGAGGAGTTCGGTGAATACCTCGCTTGGTTTCTTCCAGTGGTGGAGTTTACGGGTCGGTCGTTGATCTCCGCGGCGATGGCGGCGAGGTAGGTGGGGTCGCTGGTGATCTCGACGCCTGTGGGCAGGTACTCGCGGACGATGCGGTTGAGGTTCTCGTTGCTGCCGCGTTCCCAGGGTGAGTGCGGGTGGGCGAAGAACACCGGCAAACCTGTCGCTGTGACATCGGAGTGCAGAGCCATTTCCGACCCGCAGTCCCACGTCAACGACCGCTTCACCGTTGCGGGGAGGTCGCCGACGGCGGCGATGATCGCCTGGGTCACGGTCAGCGAGTGCCGCCCGGTCAGCGGGATGAGGATGAGGAACCGGCTGGTGCGCTCGACCAGGGTCGTCACCGCGGTTGTGCCGCCCTTGCCGATCACCAGGTCCCCTTCCCGGTGACCAGGCACAGCACGGCCTTCGACCTCGTCGGGGCGTTCGTCGATGTAGTGGGGCTCCCGGATCCGCGGTGCCGGTGCGGGGCGCGGACCGGTCCGTTTCGTGCGGCTGGTGCGCAACGCGATCAACTCCCGGCGCAGCGTCGCGACCGGTTGGGCGTAACTCCTGCTCAACCGGGACTGCAAAACGTTCGGTGTAACTCCCGATCATGGAAGGCACCTGATGACCGACATGATGTCCGGCGGGAGAACGCCGAGAACTCGAAGCCCGCAACCGGACTGGACGGCCTGGACGAGCAGCTCGTGGCGCAGTTGGTGAGCCACGCCCAGGCCAGTGGGCTGCAGCTGACCTGCGAGGGCGGGGTGCTGGCGCAGCTGACCAAGCGGCTGCTGGAGTCCGCGCTCGAGGGTGAGATCACCGACCACCTCGGCTATGACAAGCACGACCCAGTCGGCCGTGGGACCGGTAACTCGCGCAACGGCACCGGTCCAAGACCGTGCTCACCGACGTTGGCCCGGTCGAGATCGACGTGCCGCGTGACCGGGACGCTAGCTTCGAGCCGAAGATCGTGGCCAAGCGTCAGAAACGCCTGGGCGGGGTCGACGAGATGGTGATCTCCCTGGCCGCGAAGGGTCTCACGACCGGTGAGATCTCCGCGCACTTGGCCGAGGTCTACGGGGCCGAGGTGTCCCGGCAGACGATCTCCACGATCACCGACAAGGTCATCGAGGGCATGGTCGAGTGGCAGAACCGGCCCCTGGACCCGGTCTATCCGGTGATCTTCATCGACGCCATCCACGTCAAGATCCGCGACGGGCAGGTCGCCAACCGGCCCATCTATGTCGCGCTCGCGGTCACCTCCGAGGGCCGCCGCGACATCCTCGGACTGTGGGCCGGCGACGGCGGCGAGGGCGCCAAGTACTGGCTGCACGTGCTCACCGAACTCGAGAACCAGGGCGTGGCTGACGTGCTCATGGTCGTCTGCGACGGCGTGACCGGCCTGCCGGATGCGATCACCACGGTCTGGCCGCAGACGATCACTCAGACTTGCGTGGTTCACTTGTTGCGCAACATTTTCGCTACGCCGGCCGTCAGCATTGGGACGCCATCGCCAAGGCGCTCAAGCCGGTCTATACCGCAGCCACCGAGGCCGCCGCGCGGGAGCGGTTCGCCGAGTTCGCGCAGGAGTGGGGCGGCAGGTGTCCGGCGATCGTGCGGTTGTGGGACAACGCCTGGGCGGAGTTCGTGCCGTTCCTGGTGTTCGATCCGGAGATCCGGCGGGTGATCTGCTCGACCAACGCGATCGAGAGCGTTAACGCCCGCATCCGCCGCGCGGTCAAGGCCCGCGGGCACTTCCCGAACGAGCAAGCCGCGCTCAAGTGCGTCTACATGGCGAGCATGAGCCTCGACCCGACCGGCGCAGGCCGTAAACGCTGGACCATGCGGTGGAAACCCGCACTGAACGCGTTCGAGATCGCCTTCGACGGTCGCCTGGCCGCCGGACGCAAGTAGTTCCCCTTCAACCCGAGTTACACCGTTCGTTTGATAGACCCGTCCTTCGACGTCGACGCCGACCTGCTGGTCTCCGACCTTGCACCCATCGACCTGCTGCTGCAGCGGATCGGCCGACTGCACCGACACGACCGCGGCCAGCGGCCACTGTCGCTGCGAACCCGACCGCCGTGATCACCGGGTTCACCGTCGCGGACGGAGCGGCCCCAGAGTTCCTCGGCAGCAGTGAGTTCATCTACGGTCGCCACCTGCTGCTGCGCACCGCGGACCTCGTCCTGCGCGCCGAGGTCGACGGCTGGTCGGTGCCCGCCGACGTCCCGAAGCTGGTCGACGAGGTGTACAGCGGAACCGACGAAACCCGCACCCCGTGGCCGACGGACGAACTGGCCGCCAGGATGATCTGGGAAGACCGCGAAACCACTCGCGCCGAGGCCGCCGCGAACTACTTGCTCTCCGCACCCGGACAGTGGAGTGTCCCCACACTGGCCGGACTGCACTACGCCCCCGGGCGCGGAACCCAGGAACGGACCGAACTTGATGCCCTCGTGCGCGACGGCGAGGAGTCGATCGAGGTCGTCCTTCGACGCCCTCACCGCCGACCGCCTCACCCCGCGCGGCCTCCTCGGGCTCGTAGGACATGTGCTCAACCCTTGAGGTCAAGGTGGCACCGAGCGCTGTGCTCGGTGTGGGAGCACGCCCCGAGACAGCGAAAGTTGAGCCTCCGCAGGCTTTCACCTGCGAAGACTCCTCTGTCGGTCGGGCTGACAGGATTCGAACCTGCGACCCCTTGCCCCCCAGACGCGCCCCGATCATGGCCTGACCTGCGGAAACGCAGAAGGTGGTCTCCAATTCGGATGGCTTGCGGCATGTTCAGCGCACTTGACGGTCGGTCATGTAGGTACGAATCGCCGGTTTCGCTCCTGCTCCCGTGTGCGTTCGACTCCTCGGCGAGGCTCGTACTGCGTCCGCACGAAAGTCGTACACCTCTTGAGCTGCGGGTTTCCGGAGCCGTCCAGTTCGCGAGGCCTCGTCGTCTTGAGACCGAGCGGAGGGCGGGTCGACATGGTCCTGTCGTACGAGCACTGGGCCACGGTGGCGGTGACGTGGTCGTCGTCGACAGTTTCGGGTCACTCAGTCAAATGCGCGTTCATCACCTCGATCACCATGGGCTATTCCTGGTGAACAGGACCACGGGGTTCATATGCGCGGCGACACGGCGGATTGGGTGGGCCGCGCGGCTGATCTGGTGGCGGGTGTGCCGGGTGGTGGTCCAAGCGGCGGTCTTGTCGGCTGGGGTCGGTGGGTCTGGGGCGTAGATCGTCGTGTCGGCGGTGTGTGCGAGGTGGGTGAGGAGGATGGCGGTCTCGGGTGAGACCAGAGGTGTGCGCGAGGTCAGGGTGACGACCTCCGACCTGGTCAGGGACGCGGGGATGCGCACACCCAGTTCGCGGAAGCGATCCAGGGTCTCCTGCCACGCGAAGGCGATGGCCAGGGTGGTGGGTTGGTTCCGGCGGCGTGCGCGGCGGAGTTGTTTCGCGATCGGGATGGCGAGTACTGCCAGGGCCAGGACGGCCGCGGTCATCAGGGCCACGAGTGCGGCTGACACCGAGGATGGCTGGGGTGTGGGGGGAATCGTCGCGGTCGCTTCGGGTTCGTGCGGTAGGGCTTGGTCCTGGGCCGCTTGTCGGGCCGCGTCCTGGGAACCGCCACGCGGTGTTTCCGGTGCGGTTTGGCTGGTCGCGCCGATGGGCTTGTCCCGGGGGGTCGGGTCGATGGGGACCCAGCCCAGGTCCGAGTAGTGGACCTCTACCCAGGCGTCGACGTCGTGTTCGGTGACGGTGAAGGGTTTCGAGTCCGGTCCGCCCGGGTATTGGGGGCGGAAGCCGATCACCACCCTGGCGTCGTAGCCGAGTCGGCGTGCCAGGACGGCGTAGGCGCTGGCGTACTGTTCCGCGGTCCCGCGGTGGTCTTCGAGCAGGCGGGCGATCTGGAAGAGGCCGTGGCCGCTGGGGGCGTCGGGGGACTCGTCGAGGCGGAACTCGGTGGCCGGGCCGGTGAAGCGGGTCAGCAGGGCCAACAGCGCCGATGAGCCCGACGGCGTGCCGTGCACGGCGTCCTCGGCGAAGGAGCGCAGAGCGGCCGGTACGTCCATTTCGGATGTCGTGCGGTCCGGTGTGCCCGCGCGGATGCGTTCCGGGGTCAGGTCGGGCAGTACCGAGCTCGCGTTGTAGCCGTCCGGGATCGGTCGGTCCGCGGGGAGGACGAGGTCGCCACTGTCCTCGTCGACGCCGAGGTCTCCGACGTCGACGGTGCGTGGGCGGCCCGCGGTGGGCAGCCAGGCCAGCGGGCCCGGAATGACGATCCGCACCTGCTGGGTGACGGTCGTCAGCGGGACCCCGTTGTCCGGCGGGATGGGGAGCACGGTCCCCGCACGCCGGTAGTCGGCTCGCACCGTCCAATATGTACCGTCGAACTGGCTCAGTGTGGCCATGCGCAACAGGTCCACGTGCCGCGACACGGTTCCGGACAATCGCACGGGCTGGATCCCCGCGCGCAGTGCGGGGAACTGTTGGAGTGGGCTGACACCGGTCCGCGGGGTTACCGGTGCCTCGACGAGCTCGCGGGCATCGGCGGGCAGACGTGTCCCCACACCGGGGGCGACGGGCCCGAGAACTGTCGTCGCCACCGCCGCGATCACGGCGACCAGGGCAGCGGCCACTACCGAGCCGGGTGAACGGGTCGCCCGCTGGGACAAGGCAAGCACGGCCACCGCGGCGATGACAAACGCGGGCGCGTGCCAGGCGGGCAGCGCGGGGCCTGATGCCCCCACACCTAGCCCGGCGACCAGGCAGCCGAGTGGGGGCGCTAAGGCCCACAACGCGCTTCGAGTGCCGTCGCTGAGCAGACCCGCGGTCAGCGCGGCCCAGCCCGTCACCGCGGCTACCGCGCTCAGCCCGGCGCCGTTGACGTCAGCGGGCAATGCCCCGGTGAGCAGCAGCCACGGTCCATTGAGGACACCCGAGTCCGGTGCGGTCGTGACCACGACCGCACCCGCCACCACCGCGATCCCACCCAGCGCCACGACCACCTTGGGTAGCCGGGGAACCAGCACGCCGATCACGGCGGCCACCGTGCCCGCGGCCGCGGCAGACAGCACGGCGATGACGAACGCCGCCGGATAGGGCGCCGCGCCGAACACCGGTCCGAACCCCAGACCCGCCAAGCCCGCGGTGGCACCTGCCGACGCGACCGCGAGAACCCCGGCGGCACGCCCCTGGCGGATCACCTGGTACCACCGCCCACCATCTGGTTCCACGCCCCGGCCGCGTCGGTCGCGGTCCCGGCACTGAGCACGACCATCCCCGGACGGCGTCGACCGCCGGTGTGGCCGTGACCGCCGAACAGCGTCACCGCGACGACCGCGCCGAAGCGGCGCCGTTGGTCGGCGAGCTTGGTCACCGCCGCCGGGTCGGCGGTGCCGGTCACCACAACGAGGTTGCCCCCGGGGTCGACGCGGTCCACCACCTCCAGCAGCCGCGCCGGATCCTGGTCGGGTGTCTGCGCGACCGCGGCCAACCGGTCGAGCCGTGGGTGCGCGCTTGCCGCGATCTCCTCGCCCACTATGTGCAGGGCCACTGGTCGGCCCACCGCGGCGACCGCCTCGGCGACCGAGGCGGCGACCTCGACGGCGTGTTCGAACACCGCCTCGTCCATGACACCGGCACGGGTGTCGAGCACGACGGCGGTGCGGGGCTCGGTCGTGTCGACGTGTTCGCGGACCATCATTGAGCCGGTGCGCGCCGTCGACCGCCAGTGGATCTGCCGGGGGTCGTCCCCCGCCACGTACTCGCGCAGCGACGAGAAGGTGACCGTGCCCGCTCGGGAGTTCTCGTTGACCGTCCCCTCGTAGTCCAGCACCAGACCGATGGGCAGCGGCCGCATCGGGTGCACGCGGGGGTGGACCCACAGCACCTCGTCGCTCGCCTGCGCTCGGGCTCGTCTCAGCAGTCCGAGTGGGTCTCGGCGGACGACGGTCAGCGGTCCCATCCGGAGTCTGCCGCGCCGGGTCGTCGGTACCGGGTAGTGCGCCGCCCGTCTGCCGCCGCCAGCGAGCGCGGCGACCGCGACCTCGACCCGCTCAGCACCGACGCGGTCCTCGGCGACGAACGCCGGTGATGGCCACCGTGACTGGTTGTGCGCTTCGATCCGCCCCATCGCGGACTCGCCGACGCTGACCCGTTCCGGTTCCACTCGACGTCGCAGCACCACTCGCGGCCGTACCGCGACGGCGGCCGCCGCGCACACCAACGCCGCAGCACCGCCGATCGCCAGCGCCACCAGGACCCCGTACCCCAGCAGCACCCCGGCCGCGTACGACAGGATCGACGCGACGAGCAGCCCGACGCCGGTCCGGGTCACGCCGTCCCCGCCATCGCCGAGGACGGCAGGGCGACCGAGGAGAGCACCTCACCCAGCACGGCCCCGGCCGTCGCCCCGCGGATGTCGGCCTGCGCGGCCAACACCAGCCGGTGGCAGATCACCGGCGTGGCCACGGCTTTGACGTCGTCCGGGAGCACGAAGTGCCTACCGGCACAAGCGGCGTGCGCTTGGGCGGCGCGGACGACCGCGAGACTGCCCCGGGTGCTCACCCCGAGGCGCAGCGCGCTGTGCTCGCGCGTCGCCCTGGCGAGCAAGGCTATGTAGCGGGCCAACTCCGGGGCGACGTACACCCGCGACACGACCTCCTGCAGCGCCGCGAACCGGTCCGGGTCCACCACCGGGCGCACCGCGGGCGGGGCCGCGGCCGCGCGGCCGGACAGGATCGCCTGCTCCGCGTCGAGGTCCGGGTGCCCCAGCGCGATCCGCATCAGGAACCGGTCCAACTGCGCTTCCGGCAGCCGGTAAGTGCCCTCCAGGTCGATCGGGTTCTGCGTGGCCACGACCAGGAACGGCAGCGGCACCGCGTGCCCGACGCCGTCGACGGTCACCTGGGCCTCCTCCATCACCTCCAGCAGCGCGGACTGGGTCTTGGGCGAGGCGCGGTTGATCTCGTCGGCGACCACCACGTTGGCGAACACCGGGCCGGGCCGGAACTCGAACACGGCTCGCCCCTGGTCCCACACCGACACCCCGGTGATGTCGCCGGGAAGCAGGTCCGGGGTGAACTGCACGCGGTGGGAGGTGCCGCCGACGCTGGCGGCGAGCGCCTTGGCCAGGGACGTCTTGCCGGTGCCCGGCACGTCCTCGATCAGCAGGTGCCCCTTGGCGAGCATGCACGCCAGGGCCAGCCGGACCGCACCGGTCTTGCCGCGCAGCACGGTCTCGACGTTCGCGATCACGGCGTCGGCGACCGACCGCACGGCCGTGACGTCCTCGACCGTGGCGGTGGTGGGAGCAGGTGTCACTGGGTTTCCTTGGTGGGGAGGCGGGCTAGGGCGCGCCCGCGCAGGTCGGCGGGGGTGAGGGGGTGGAAGGCGGTGTGGTGACGCCGTAGGCGAACACTCGAAAGCACGCCTGCTGGCCGTCGCGGATTCCCGCGATCACCTGGGAGGTGGTCGTCGGCGGCAGGTTCTGCCCCTCCTGCTGGATGAAGTCGCCGTCGTCGCCGACCCGGTAGACCAGGTATGCGCGCAGACCGGGCAGGTGCTCGGGATCGGCCGACCACCGGACTGTCGCCGTGCCGGACGCGTCGAGGCTGACGCTCGCCGACACCGGGTAGAGCTGGGTGCCCGGTGTCTGGCTGGTGGTCGGGACCACCTGGGTGGTGGGTGCGGCCGTGCGTGTCCCCTGAGACGTGGCCAGACCCACCCCGACGCCGCCGCCGATGACCGCCGTGAGGGCGACGGCGAGCAGCACGGCCCGGCCTCGTCTGGGCCGCGGCTGTTTCCCCGGCGCGGGCGGGCGCACCGGGAGTGGGCGCTCGGGCAGGATCGTCGACTGCTGCACCGAGGACTGGACGTTCCCGCCCGGCGGACGTGGCACGGGGATCGCGCTCAGCGCGCGTGGCGTGGAGAACGCCGCCCACGCCCGCGCCGCGTCCGCCGCCGTCGGCCGGTGCTCCGGCCGCTTGTCGAGGCACGCGGCGATCAGGTTCCACACCGGCGGCGCCATACCCGGTGCGGGCGCGGGCTGCTCGTCGCGGTGCGCCCGCAGCAGGTCGTCACGTCCCTGCCCGCGGAACGGCCGTTCGCCGGTGAGCAACTCGTACGCGGTGACACCGAGGGAGTACACGTCGGCCGCGGGCAGGGGCACACGACCGTCGAGCAGCTCCGGTGCCACGTAGGCCGGTGTGCACACCAACTCGGTGACCTGGGTCGCACCGTCGACCGCGCGGGCGATCCCGAAGTCGGTCAGCAACGCCTTGCGCGCGCCGGGTGGGCCGGTCAGCAGGACGTTCTCCGGCTTGAGATCGCGGTGCACGATCCCAGCCGCGTGCACCGCGGACAGCGCGCCCGCCGTCTGCGCCAGCAGGTCGGCCGCCTCGGGCAGCGCCACCGCGCCGCGGTCGACCAGTCGGCGCAGGTCCTCGCCGACTACGAGGTCCATCACGATCCCGAGCCTGCCCTCGTCGAAGAGGACGTCGTGCACCCGGACGAGGTTCGGGTGCACGACGCCGCGGACGATCTCGCGCTCCTGGAAGAACCTGGTCACCACGCGCGGGTTGTCGGCCAGTTCGGGCCGCAGCAGCTTGACCGCGACCGGTGTGCCGTCGACACGGCGGCCGGACATCACGATCCCGCTGGCGCCCTGGCCGATCGGCTCCGGGTCGAGCAGGTACCCGCTCCCGAACGGCTTCCCGGTCACCCGGGGTCGTGCGGTGATCACCGTCTGCGTGCCGGTCCGCCCGCCGCGGGACAGTTCGGCGATGAACTCCTCGACCAGTGCGGACGCCGTCGCCTGCCGGTCGGACTCGACCTTGGACAGACCACTCGACAGAACCGCGACCGAGCCGGAGGGGATGTCCGCGCGGGGGAAACGCGGTAGGTCGCCGGTCAGCCGGGCCAGTCTGCCCGCCTGCGTGGCCTCGAACGGCGGCCGTCCCGCGAGCAGCGTCCACAACCGTGACGCGCACGCGTGGGTCTGCCCGCGCGCGGTCCACGGCCCACCCGCGAGCACCTCCGCCGGTGTGTGGACGTCCGACCCGGCGACGGCCGCCAACTCGGCCAGCGCGGGTGGCAGCGGTGTGCCCAACACCAGCCCGCCGGACGCGGTCCGGTACACCGGCGGCACCGGACCGGTGATCCCGTGCTCGGCCAGGGCCGCCAAGCCCGAACCCAGCGCCGCGGCCGCCTCGGCGACCGCGGCGGGCGGCAACGGGCCGTCCGGGACGAGTTCGGTCCCGCCCGCCAGCACTAGGAACGGCCGGTCCTCGGCGTCGGTCCCGTGGTCCAGCAACGGCGACACCAGCCGTGGGTCCACCGCGGCGAGCACGGCCTCCAGGGATGAGCACTCGCCGCGCAGCCGCCGCCGGGTGGCGCCCTCAAGCGGGGCCGTGACCACGAGCACGATCACCGGCGAGCCGTCGGCCACCCGGGTTCCCGCCACCTCGGCGAACGGCTCGCGGTCGGGGACCGGCTCGTGCAGTGCGATCCCGGTGTCGGCGCCCGAGCGGGTCCGCAGCGTGTCCATCCAGCTCCCCCTGGTTGGCCCGATGGGGAGTCCGATGATCGTCGGCACCGGCGAACCCCGGCTGCTGAGCGTACCCGAGGCACCGCGCGCGGTGAGCGTCGTCATCGCCGCACCGCACACGCGGCCCGGTCCGGCACCGGGACCTGCACGGGCACCGGATTTCCGCCACGCACCAGCAATCCACGCCCTGCGGGCCAGCCGCCGGAGAGGGAGCGGGGCAGCCGCAGGTCGAACAGTTCGCCGTCGGCGGCACTGCCCGGGTTGATCAGCAGCCCGCACCTGGAGCGGCGGACGGCGCTCAGCCAACCCCGGTACCGGCTGCCCAGCGCGTCCTCGGTCGTCGCCGCGGCGACGAGCACCGCGCCGCGATCCTGGGCGCCCAGGGCGAACTGGTGGAGCGCGTCGGTCAAGCGCAGGTCCTCGAGCCGCTCGCCGTCGTCGACGACGAGCGCACACGGACCGGCGTCGAGGATGTCGGCGGCGATCTCGGCGGGGTCGCCGGTGAGCACGCCGAGGATCCCCGGCGCACCTGCGAGGTCTCGCAGTGGTGAAGGCCGCGGTGCCACGACGAGCACACCCAGGGTCCCGTCGAGCCTGCCCGCCAGGCTGTCCACGATCGTGGCGAGTGCCGTGGACCGGCCGGAACGCGGGGGACCGGCGACCAGGAACGTGCCGCCCTCCGCCGCCAGGTCGAGGTCTATCGGCCCCAGGTGATCACCGCCCGCCGCGGGTGTGCACACCGCCGGGCCGTCGGGTCGCGGTGTGTGGCGCAGTGCGCGCAGACGGGCGGAGGTCAGCTCGGTCGGCAGGGCGTCGACCCGCCGAGGCAGCCGCGCCGCGGGTACGCCGTCCCAGGTGCGAGTCAGTCCCGCGCCGAGCCCGCGCAGGGCGGCTGCCTGGGCTGTTCCCGACGGGTCCGCGTCGAGCAGCGCGATCTGCACCTCCTCGCCGGTCGCCGACCAGACCGCCCGTCCGGCGGGCATCGTCCGGGGAAACCGCCGCGGGTCCAGGCCGAACGCGGCGACCTCGTCCGGATCGGCCAGCCGCATGACCAGCCGCGACCCCACGGCGGTGCCGATCCGGTGGCCGAACCCGGTCCGGTCGGTGCTCAGCACCGCGGTGACGCCCATGGCTGGTCCTACCCGCAGCAGTTCCTCCAACCGGTCGACCAGTCTGCCGCCGTCCCGGTCGGCGTAGGTGGCCGTGAAGGCCTCCAACCGGTCGAGCAGCAGCACGATCAGCGGCAGCGCGCTGTCCGGTCCGGCGGCCGCGCGCTGCTCGGCGAGGCTGCCGTGGCCCGCCTCGGTCAGCAGGCGCTCGCGCGCGGCCACCTCCCGCAGCAGCAGCCCGAGGAGCCGGTCGGCGCGCTGCTGGTCCGAACCGGCCACCACGGCACCGCAGTGCGGCAAAGCGGTCAGCACGTCCAACGCGCCGTTTCCGCAGTCGAGCCCGTAGAGGTGGACCTCGGCGGGGGAGTGCCCGCTGATCAGCGTGGCCGCTAGTGTCCGCAGCGTCGTGGACCGGCCCGCCCGCAGCGCACCCGCGATCGCCAGCGGTCCAGTCGCGGCCAGGTCGACGGCGAACGCGTCCTGGCTCTGCGCGGACGGCCGGTCGACGAGCCCGATCACCGCGCCCGCGCCAGACGCGGGCGGCAGGTCGTCGAGCACGACCTGCTCCGGCAACGGCGGGAGCCACGGGCTGCGGGGAAGATCCATTCCTTCTTCGCTTGCGGCACAACGTATCGCGGCCACCAGTACGGACAAATCGGTGCGGGCTCCCGCGTCCGCGGTACCGCGCTGCTCACGCGGGTTGCCCAGAGTCTCGACCAGGCGAGGCGACACCACGATCGCGGGCTCGTCCGCCCCGTCCGCCCTGGGCCAGCCGATCCGCGCGGCCTGGAACGCCGAGAGTTCGCCGTGACCCGTGCGCAGGAACCCGCGGCCGGGCAGGCGCGCCGAGATCCGGGCCGCGTCGGGCGCGTCGACCACGTCGAGCGACTCGCCCTGCGCCGTCACCCGCAGGCTGACGCGCAGGTTCAGGTTCGCCCGCAGATCCGCGGTGACCACGCCCGCCGGCCGCTGCGTGGCCAGCAGGACGTGCACGCCCAGGCTCCGACCGCGCATGCCGATCCCGACCACCCCCGGCACGAAACCCGGCACCTCCTCGACCAGGGAGGCGAACTCGTCGACCACGATCACCAACCGCGGCAGCCGGGCACCGGTCCGCGCCCAGTAGTCCTCGATGTCCTTCGCGCCCGCCGCCGCCAGCCGCTCCTCCCGCGAACGCAGCTCGGCCGACAGCGAGGCCAGCGCCCGCTCGACGAGGTGGCCGTCGAGGTCGGTGACCATCCCGACGCAGTGCGGCAGCTCCGCGCAGGCGGCGAAGGCACTGCCGCCCTTGTAGTCCACCAGCACGAAAGTCAGCGCGTCCGGTGTGTTCGCCGCGGCCAGCGAGGCGACGAGAGTCTGCAACAGCTCGGACTTGCCCGCCCCGGACGTGCCCGCCACCAGTGCGTGCGGACCGTCGCGGCGTAGGTCGACGGTGACAGGCCCGTGCGCGCCGACGCCCAGCAGCGCCGTCGTGGACCGCCCGTCGGGCGAGCGGCGCCAGCCCGCCAGCACGGTGCGGGCGCCGACGACCGGGTCACCGCAGAGCCGCAGCTGGGCTACCTCGGTGAAGCGGACCCGATCGGGCAGGGTCGTGTCGCCGCCGCGTTCACCGAGCGGTCGGATCGGGGCCATGGCGATCGCCGCGGCCCGGGTGGGCCCGGTCGCCAGGCCGTCGAGCAGGACGTCGGCGACCGGGGCCAGTCCGGGCCGGTCGACCCGGGCCCGGGTGCCACGCGCGTTGGTGGCCACCACGGTCGCGCGGCATTCGTCGGGCAGCGCGGTCTCCTCCGCGTCCAGGCAGACCGCGTACACGCCGTCGGCGGGCCCGCACGCCAGCAACTCGGCCAGTCCCGGCACGCCGCGCAGCCTGCGCGCACCGTCGAGCACGAGCACGACGGCTCGACCCGCGAGCGGACCGTCGGCCAGCGCACCGCGCCGCTCGGCGGCGCGCTCGTCGACCAGCTTGCGCAACTCGGCTACGCGGGCCTGTGCCTGTACGGCATCGGTGCCGACCATGCGGTGGCAGTCGAACGCCGCGGACGCGGGGCGGGTGTGGGGCAGCCACGTCGCCCACTCCCACTCGGTCGCGCTGTCCCGACCGGTGATGACCACCACGCCGAGGTCGGTCGGTGCGTGCAGCACCGTCGCCTGGATGAGCAGGGCCCTGACCACCGCGAGCATCGCGGCGCGCGGCCCGGCCAGACCGAGTACGCCCGCCGCTGCCAGGTCCACCGACAACGGAACGTCGTGCGCCGTCGGCGGTTCGGTCGGGGCCGTCCCGGAGGCCGAGCGCAGCACGACACGCGCGCGTCGGTGCACCAAGCCGACCCGCAGGTCGAGGAAGTCGGCATCGGCGCGGCGGCGGAGCCACAGCGCCGACGCGGGCCCGGACGCCCCGACGCCCGCTACCCGCAGCAGCCACGCCGGGTCGGGCTGCTGCGCCCGCGAAGTCCGCTCGTCCTCGGCGACCGCGGCGGCCACGGCGACGTCGAAGTCCGCTTTCGCCCGGTGGTAGGCCGCCAGCTGCCCGCGGTAGGCGCGGCGCCCGGATCGTTTGTCCGACAACAGGTTCGCCACGGCCATCATCGGCGACAACAGCGACATCGCCACCAGGTAGCCCATACCGCCCGCAGGGAGCACCAGGTACAGCGCGCCGCACAGCACCACCGGCAGCGCGACCGCGGCCCAGGGGAACCGGAAACCCTCGGGGCGAGCGGGTTCCCGGGGTTCGACCAGCTCGGGCAGCCGGGTCGGGCCGGTGATCCGAGGCGGCCGGTTGAACAGCCTGCCGCCCGCCGGGTCGTCACTCAGGTCGGCGTCAGCGTGCGTGGCGGTGCGCACGACCAGCACCGACTCGCCCGCGGCGAAGGCCGTGCCCGAGGACAGCGCCGCGGTGTCCTCGACGCGCCAGGCGCCCACCCGGATCCCGTTGCGCGATCCGGAGTCCCGCACCCGCGCGGTGCGGTCGGGCTCGGCGTGGACCTCGAGGTGGACTCGGCTGACCTCGTCATCGGCCAGCCGCAGCCCACACCGCGATCCCCGCCCCACCAGCACCGGCGCGCCCGGAACCAGCGCGGCCACCGATCCCGCGTGCAGGCCGCCCACCACGGCGACCTCAGGTGCGTCCCCGGCAGCGGGGACCGCGTCGGATCGGCCGCCCAGCGTGCCTCCCGCCCCCAGCCCCGCACTGGCCAAGGGCAGGTCGTCGGGCAACCGGACGCCCCCGGCCGCCAGCTGTTCCCCCGAACCGACGGCGCGGCGCAGCTGGCCGACTGTGGCCCGCGCGCCCGCCCGGACCAGTACCGGACGGGCGACGCCGTCGACGACCACCTCCAGGTCCAGCTCCACGCCAGTGCCTCCCGCGTCCGCTGGGGCCGTCAGTTGCCCGCGTGGTCCAGTGCGACCTTGCGCCGGTCGACCTCGTGCGAGGCGTTGACCAGCTCCGTCGCCAGCCCGTCCAGCGCGGGCCGGAACTGGGTCTCCCACGCCTGCCGGAACCGCTCGGCCGCGCCACCGGACCACGTGGTCGTGCCGATCAGCGTGGTCAGCGCGCGCTTGAGGTCGTCGACCTCGCCGCTGCAGGTGCCCAGCTTGCGGGACAGGTTCTCCAGCTCGGAGAGCTCGGCCTGGATCACGGTGTTCCTCCTCCACTGCGCGGGGTCTCGCCCCCGGTCGCCTCCGACACTAGGAAGCTCCGCGAACCCGCGGAATCGGAAACCCTCCCCAGCTCACCGTTCCAGCAGCCGCAGGTCCGCCCGGCTGATCACGCCCGCGGCCAGCACGTGTTCGGCCAACGCCGTCATCGCGTTCCAGCCCTGCATGTTCGGCACGCCCGCCTTCTCCAGCCGGTTGCGCAGGTACTCGATCCGCTTGACCAGCTTCGTGCGCGGCCACCCCAACCGCGCGGCGGCCGCGGCGTAGGACTTGGGGTACGGGTCGTAGCGGTCGCCCTCCTCCAGGTATCCGGCGAGCAGCGCCACCAGCGCGGCCCGGTCCTCGGCGCGCAGCACCACTTCAGCGCCGATCGAGGTGGACACCTCGCCGCCCGCCGCCGGGGCGAGCCCGCTGTCGCGCGGCCGCGGCCGCGGTGCGGTAAGGGTCAACTCGTGGCTACCGTTCGCGCCCTCGACCAGGACCCGGAGCCTGCCCTCCACGGCGATCCGTCGTCCGGGTGCCAGCACGCTGCGGAAGCCAAACTCGTCCACCACGCCCAGTTGCCTCGTCTCACTGGAGTTGGTCAGCCACCACGCCTCGCCTGCCAGCTCGATCGTGCCCGCGATCCGCGAGATCGCCACGTCCTGCGGGTCCAGCCGCAGCGCGCAGCGCGCCGACCGCCCGAAGGTGAACGGGTGCCCAGGTGCCGGCCGGTGGACGACACCCCCCACGCTCAACACCAGTCCTTGCTCGATCATCGGCTCCCCATCCGCGCTTCGGACCCTTCCGCGATGACGTCGCCTGGGAACCCCTTCCCATTACCACGCTCCGTCGCCGCGCCTATCCTCTACGCAGGCATACCCGTGGACGCGAGGGGCGTGGTGTGAGCACCGATCGGTCGGCAGGCAGTCCGGAATCCGCTATAGGACAGGGTTTGCGCAAGTTGCGGTCGTGGCCGCGCGGCCGCGCCGGGCACCTCGCCCTGATGGGTGTGCTCGTGCTCTGCGTGCTGGCCGCCTCGATCGGCGTCGGATACTCGGTGGCCCGGCCCGAACTCTCCGACGGATCCGAGTACCTCGCCAAGGGACACGGCGTCGCCCACGTCAACGGCGAGACTGGCCGCACCGACGCGGAGGTGGCTCGTGCGCTCGCCACCGGCTCGCAGCAGCTGGAATCGGTGCGGATGCCGGACGGGCGCGTGGCGGTGGTCAACAACGACACCGGGGAGGTCAGCTTCATCGACCCGGCGACCATGGCGCCGACCGGCGAGCCGGTCAGCAGGCCCGCGTCGAAGGCCCAGATCGAGACGCTGCCCGGGCAGACCCGCGGCTACCTCGTCGACCGCGAGCGCGACACCGTGGAGGTGATCGACTCGACCGGTCAGCCGGGCAAGCCGGTCGCGGTAACGGAGGGCATCGAGGGCGCGGTGCCGGTCGGCGACTCCATCTGGGTGGTCACCGGCAAGGGCGAGGTCGCGCAGATCACCGGCGGTGTCCGCACCAGGTCGGTGCCGTTGGGTGTCGGCGCCCGGATCACCGTCGCCGACGGGCACCCGGTCGCGGTCACCGCGGACGGCCTCGCCTACGCCCTCGACGGCGAACAGCCGCGCGCGCTCGGGGATACCGGGCTGCCCAAGGGAACCGGCGCCGTGCTGGGTTCCTGGCGGGGGAGCGGCCGCTACGTCGTCGGCGTCGACCGGGCCAAGGCGCGGGTCGTCGCGCTCGACCCGCGCACCGGCACCCGCGTGGACATCGGCCTGCCGCTGCCGTCGAACACCCACCCACAGTTCGACGCACCGGTCCTGCTCGACGAGCGCGTCTACGTCCCCGACTACGCGGGGCCGACCCTGTGGCAGGTCGACTTGGTGGCGCACACGGCCAAGCCGCTGCCGGTGCCCGCGCGCGGCCCCGGCCGCTTCGAGCTGAAGGTCAGCGGCGGCCGGGTGTGGGCCAACAGCCAGTACGCGCAGCGCGCGCTCATCGTCGACGGGGCGGGTGCCACCCGCACCGCCGACAAGGGCACCGGCGTCGACGTGCTGGACACCGAGAAGAAGCTGGACCCCAAGCCGCCCGACCAGAGCACACCGACAGAGTCGCCGAAGCCCACCAAACCCGCCGCACGACCGTCCAGCGCGTCGCCGACCAAACCGGCGACAGTGGCGGGCGCACCGACGGCGCAGCCGCCACCGGAGCAGACCACCGTCGTAGTCCCGTCCTTCGCCCGCGGCACGAAGTACACCGACGCCTGTGCGCAGTTGAGCCGACTCGGCCTCCGCTGCGAGTCGGTGGCCGCGGGCGACGCCCCGGGACTCGGTGCCGACGAGGTCATCGGATCCACGCCCGCCGCAGGTACCCGGATACCGGCCAAGACCGTGGTCTTGGTCCGCTACGTCGGTCCGGTCGAGGTCCCGGACCTGGTCGGTCTGGACGCGGAAAGCGCCTGCACGCGGGTCACCGCCGCGGGAATGGACTGCGCCAAGCAGCCCGACTCCACGCCCGCGACGACGCAGGAGTCGTTGCTGAAGGTCACTTCCCAGCAACCCGGCGCCCGGCAGAAGGCTGACAAGGGCAGCACCGTGACGGTGCGCTTCCCCGACTCGATCGCCCTACCCGCGTTGACCGGTCGGAGCCAGGGCGAGGCTTGCCAGGTCGTGCAGGCGCTGCACATGACCTGCACGGCTCAACCTGGCACACCGCCCGCGGGCCAGTGCCCCGCGGCGGGCGCGGTGTTCGACCAGACCCCGGCGGCGGGCGCGGTGGGCAGAGCGAGCTCTGCCGTGGTGCTGCGCGTCTGCGGAGGCCAGGTGACCGTCCCGGACTGGATCGACCCGAAACCGCAGCAGGCCACCGATGTCTGCGTCGCGGTGCGCACCCAGGGCCTCCAGTGCCAGGTCAAGGAAGGCACGTCCGCCGCGGGTACCGGCTTCCAGCCGGGTGTCGCGTACGACCAAGCCCCCAAGCCGGGGACCCAGATGGCCATCACGGCCGTGGTCACGATCACCCACTACAGCGACAAGAGCACGATCCCGGACTTCACCGGCACCCCCGACATCGACACCGCCTGCGCGCGCATCCAGGACGCCAACCTCACCTGCGTGGCGCTGCGCGGCCCGGCACCTGTCGCGGAGCGGCAGGTCTTCGCCCAGGACCAGCCCGCGGGAACCTACAAGTTCGGGACGCCGATCACCGTGCACTACTCCGGGTGGAAGCCGGTGGTGTACAGCCTCTACAGCGCCGACGGCAAGAAGACCTGGCAGTTGACGACGGACGACCCGGCCACCAAACCCGCCCCGGTCTACCGGGTGGGCATCGCGTTCCCGGGCTGGGCGACTGACGTCCCGGGAGCGCAGCGGATCAACAGGTTCACCTGCAACAAGGCGTCCTGCACGGGTGTGCCGGGCAACCTCTTCTACTCGCGGATCGGCGCCTGGGACAACTACAACTTCTCCAATGACGAGGCGGTCTTCATGCCTTGCCCCACTTCCGGCACCAAGCCGATCTACCGGTTGTGGAAGGATGCCGGTGCTGTCCGGTCCTATTCGGTCAGCAGTGAGGTCGGTGGCGCCACCGGCTCCGAGCAACTCGGCTGTGTCTGGCCCTGATGACTGACGACGAGGATGCCGCCGGTGCGCTGAGCACCGGCGGCATCCTCGTGTTCCGAACTGTTCCCGCCTCGATCAGCTGATCACCGCGCCACCAAGCGCGCCAGGGTGTGGAACAGCTCCGCCGAGCTCGTCCGCCGCAGTGCCACGGCGTTCCCGCCGAGCTCGGCCGCCAGGTCCTCGGGAACACCGGAGGACACCTGCCACACCCCGTTCTCGCCCGCGTCGACGACGGTCAACTGGCCCGCCCAAGCGGTGGTGGCCCATTCCAGCGACCACCGGGCCACACAACCACCGGCAACCGCTGCCAGCTCGGCGCAGGTCTCGTCGGACAGATCTTCCGCCGCGAGGGCGAGCCGCGTCTCCGCCGGTGTCGTGGGTTTCCCTGTCCACAGTCGATCGAGCGCTTCGGTGGTGGTCACGAACACCCGGTCGTCGGGGGAGTGCGGCCGCGGGCCGAGGCCGGTGGCGGCCAGCAGCCACGCGGGCAGGGTGGACGTGGGCAGCCACAACGGTTCACCGATGCCGGGCAGATCGGCCCAGGTGGTGTCGCCGTCGCGGGTGATCAGTCCGCTGCCGGTGTGCGGGCCGACTTCGACGTCGAGTCTTGCCCGCATCCCCTGGCTCGCTTCAGAGACGTTGGTCCGCCGCAGCGGTGGGCGCCCGACCAGCAGTCGGCGCGCCAAGGCGCGATCGGCCGCGTAGCTCCCCACCGGACTCAGCCAGCAGGCCACCTCGGAACCGTCCCCGTCAGGCCGCAGCAACGACTCCACCGCGACACCCTGACCGCGGCGATCGGTCCCCACGTGCAGGGTCCGCACCGCTCCCGCTCCCGCGGGTCCGGCATCCACGGCCCGGACATCGAGGAACGTGCTCGCCAGCCCACCCGAGATGTCTGCGGCCAGCGTCGACGGATCCGCGGTCCAGCCAGGGTGCCTGCCGCGCGTGATGACCGCCCCGTCGGTGTGCAGAGTCCAGCCCGCGGGCATGCTCACCACGGTTTCACCAGCTTCCCGATGACCTGGTGGGCGCCGCCGATCACGTCGTCCGCGACGTCCTTGGCCTTGTCGAGCACCGGGGCCGCGGCGTCCCCGACGGCGTCACTCACGTGGAACTGGCTGTCGAAGACGCTCCAGCCCACGGACGCGACCCCACCCGCGATTATCCCGGGCGGTCCGAACTCGGCCCCTAGCATCGCGCCGGTCGCGGCGCGTGCGCCCACCGTGACGAGCAGGCCGCCACCGACCGACGCCGCGGTGCGGGCGATCTTCTGGCTCCCACTCAGGTCGGGGTTGGCGAGGTTGTCCAATGCGGTGACCAGCGCACTGACACCCGTCGACCCGTGGTCGATGCCGCGGGCGAGCTGCCCGAGGAATTTGGGCGGTGCACTGGGGAAGCGTGGATGTGCCCCTGCTTTGAACGAGGCGCCGAAAAGCCCCGCCGCGCCAGCGAAGAGGTCGACCGCCGTCGTCCACGGCGTGTCCGCCCGCTGGGCCTGCTGAATCCGACGCCGCAGTTCGGCGGGCAGGTGCCCCACGGACCGCACCACCCCACCCAGTGTCGACATCGCGTCGTCCAGCGCAGCCTCCACCATCGTCCGCACGTCCGGCGGCAACCCCGCGGGCAGCGCCACCGCAGCTACCGAACCATGCCCCCGCTGCGCGGCGTCCAGATACCGCTCGAGGACCGGTACCGCCGCGGACATCCCTGCCGGGTCGATCACGATCACCCCGCCACCCCCTGCGCCCGCTCGGCCGCCTGGGCCCGCCACACCCGCTGGTCCACCGCCAACTCCCGAGCGGCCCCGTCCACCGCGGAAGCGCACTCCCGCAACGAGTCCGCGACCCCCTGAACGGCCCGATCCGCCGCGGACAACCCGTCCCGCGCCCGACACGCCGCCTCGGACTGCCACCCGCCAAGCCCGGGAACCGGCCCACCCAGCACCGCGGCCACCCGACGCAGCGTGGTGGCCACCTCCGCGATCGCCGCGGGGTCACCCATCGGGAACGGCCCCATCCCACCTGTCGGCACCACGTCGACACCTCCGGTCAAAGTCCAGTCGTCACACCCGGACGCTAGGGCCCGTTTGCCGCCGAAGAAATGGGAAACCGTTGCCGCTCAACACCACTGTCAATCGGCAACCAGGTACGGCATTGTCGTGGGGAGTCGGAGGTAAACCGACGTTCGGTGCGCCGTTGTCATGACCGTCACCCCGCCCACGAGGCCCGGGTGAGCCCGAGCTCCATCGGGTTCGATCCGGTCGGTCGCACCACGATGAACAGGCTTGGCGTTCCTGCGCACCGGTTCGCCACGCCCAGGCACTCCGGGGCACTGACCTCGCCGGCCGCGACATCGCGCACGTCTGCTGGCCTGTGATCAACTTAGTGGTGATCTTGTGTGATCACCCGGTACGGGAGCGTCCACGGCAATGAACCCGACCGTCGAGCAGGAGGCCGCTCGGGAGGTGTTCGCGGCCGGGCACGACTTGGCACTGGTAGCGGGCGCCGGGACCGGGAAAACGTCAACCCTCGTCCAGATGGCTGCGACCACTCGCAAGCGGGGCCTCTACATCGCGTTCAACAAGGTCATCGCCGATGAGGCGGGCACGCGGTTCGGGCCGAACGTGGCTGCCGCACCGCGCATTCCCTGGCCTACGGCCCCCTCGGCAGGCAGTACAAGGGACGGCTGAAGGCGCAGGCGCGGATGCCGACTTCACAGACCGCCCGGATGCTTGGCATCACCCGGGACCTGTCGGTGGACTCGCACCGGATCAAGGTCAACCACCAGACTCGGCTGGTGATGGGCATGCTCCGCCGGTTCTGCTACTCCACCGACCGGCAGGTTACGGCCAGCCATCTTGAGGTGGTCAACGGGCTCGACAGGCCCCAGCACGACTACCTGGCCAAAGGTGCTGCTCCCCTACCCAGAGATGGCGTGGGAGGACATCCGCGTCGAGGACGGCAGGCTGCCGTTCAGCCACGACCACTACCTGAGGATGTGGGCGCTCACCGAACCGGTGCTTCGCGTCGACTTCGTCATGTTGGACCGGTCCACTTGACCTGACCGGTGGCGTGGTCGCGAGCCTCGAACGTCATACCCCGCCGATAGCTGAGCCCATCTTGAATGTACTTGTCGCGCTCCGCTCGCTGGGACGCTCATGTCCAGCGATGATGTCCCGGTTCAACCGGGCAGAAGGGTGGTCTGGCGGTCAGATGTAACTGCCCTTCGCGACGTACCAAGGCAAAAAGGTGACCCCATAATGGTTGGTCAAGTAGGCACAACTCTCCAGTTTCGCTCCTGCTCCAGTGTGCGTTCGACTCCCCGGCGGGAGTACCAAAGGACGGGAACAGGGCTTACCAGGGATCCGCACCGGCAGGGAGGCGCGATTCGCGCTGTGACACATCGCGGACGGGCGTGTCGTGGGGCGGCATGGTTAGGTTCTCGGGCTGCCAGACCGGGACCGGTCGTTGCCCGAGAAATGGTTCGTCGGTTCACGTACATCGCACGTGCCGAAGAGCGGATGCTGCGGTAGGGAGTTCGGTGCCCGTGCTGCGGTTTCCGGATCGGTCGACTGGCCGTCGGTGGTCCGGTTCGCCGGGTAACGTCGGGCTATGGGCGGTGACCAGGTGCACAACCAGGTGGGGAGTGTCGACGGCCTGGTGGTGCAGGTAGGCGATGTCGGGGGCGACCTGACGGTGTGCCAGGCATTCGAGGTGCCAGCCGTGCCGCTGATCGTCACCATCGGGAGCGACTTCACTCTCTGGATCGAGGGGCGGGGACAGCAGGCGGTGATCGTCTCAGCTCTGCGCACGGTCGTACAGGACGAGGTCTGTGTGGTCGACGAACGATGGGATGTGCCGATAGCCGTTTCTGCGGGCGCCCCGGTGCGGCTGACTGCGATGCCGGAGTTGCTGGACCAGGACGTCGGTTGGCACCTGGAGATCGACTGGATCTGCGGGGGCCGCCGAGGAACGCTCCGAGTCCCGGAGTCCGGGCACGTCATCCTGGCCACGCCCGTTGCTCAGGTTTCTGCCCCGCTTGTCACGGACGTACGGCTCAGGAACATCGATTACGTGGCGTTCGTCAACGATGGTGTGGTGGAGGAGGTCCCGGCCAGCGGGCACACGGTTCAACTGACCGTGACCGGCCTGTCCGGGACGCCGATACTACTGGCGGACCTACGGGTCGAAGTGATTACTCGCAGTGATCGGTCGGGTATCTTGGTTCGCCACGCCGCCGAGGTGCCCCGGCGCCGGTTCGAGGTCCTGCTCGACGTCGAGCCTCCTCGGTTACGTGCTCTGGGCGGGAGCGGCTTTCCCTACGTGGTCGGTCTGCACGAGTCCGAGTGCTTCGACCTCAAGGTCAGCACCCACCGGGGCGATGTCGCGTGGATACTCTGGCTTGACTGGCGCCGTGGTCGCGACACCGGATCGGTGCGCGTCGACCTGGGTGGGCATCCTTTCCGAACTGCTGGCCGGTGGCCCCGGTGACTGACGGCTTCTCGGTCTATCCGATGGTGCAGCCTGTCCGGGCTATACCGGCGACCGTGGGCGATGCGTCGTTCCCGGCCGCTCTGCAGGTCAGCACCCGCACTCACCTCGCGGTGGTCGTCGCGCCCGGCAGTGCGGTCGGACCGACGGCGGTGCACGTTCCGCTCTCCGGGCACAACCTCCTGCTGACCGTCGACGCTGACGACGATGTCGTTCTGGAGCACATTGGTATCGGGCAGGTCAGCCGGTCGGCGTTCGTGGTGGATGGGGTCAGCATCATCCACCCGCATTTCATGCCGCCGTTCAGCGCTGACTTCCTCGAACCGATGATGCGTTCCATGGCCGCCTACTCGCCTCTCGCCGCACCCGACTGCGAGATCGACCTGGATCGACGAGCGGTCACCGTCCTTGACGGGGCCGAGTCGACGCTCCCGTTGCGGATCGCTGCGGGTTCGACTGCCACCATCGTCGTCGCGCCGATCACCGAAGCCCGCGATCTGGTGAGCTGGACTCTGCACGCGGATCTGACCTGCGCGCGTCGCGCAAGACGCTTCAGCTGGGACATGGTGGTAACGGCGCAGGTGGGCTTGACGGTCATCGCCGGGCCGAAGGGGAACCGGGAGTCCGAGGTGCATCACCTCTTTCCCGACCACTGGCACCGCGGAGCATCTCGGCAGGACATCGCCTCCGGGGACGCCGCCAAGCGCAGTGCCGTCCTGACGCCAGCCGCGCACACCAGCGCCGATGGCTCTGCGTTCCTGCGCGTGCCCGCGTCCGACACCGTGCGCGAGCCCGATGAAGCCGCGGCGCTGCGGCACCGCGGCGATCAGCACGCCGTCCAAGGGAACATGGTCAGCGCGCGCACCGACTATGCATTGGCTGCCGATGCGGGCAGCGCCTTGGCCGCGTACTGGCTCGGTTTCCTGGTCGAGAGGGACGCGGATCTCAAGGCCGCGGTTCACTGGTACACGGTGGCTGCCGAACTCAACCATTTCCCGGCGTTGAACGACCTGGCCACCGTGCACTCGCGCCTGGGCAACCTCGACGAGGCCGAGCATTGGTACCGCCGCGGTATGGACGCAGGCGACTGGACCGCGGCGTCCGGGCTGGCTGCCCTGCTGCTCCAACGCGGCGACCCGGAAGCCGAAACCGTGCTGCGGATGGTCGCGGGCACCCCCGCTTCCGCGGCCGTGGACGTCATCGGCGACAACCTGGCCCGCTCGGACCAGAGTGCGGCGGTCACCGCGACCGAGAACCTGGCCTCGCTGCTGCACGAGCGGGGCCAGACCGACGAGGCCGCCGCGCTCTGGGAAGAAGCCGCCGGGAAAGGAAGCGCGCACGCCGCCTACTGGCTCGGCAAGCTTCGCCACGCCCAAGGCGACCGGGACGAAGCGGAGCGGTGGTGGAGAGCGGCAACCGCGGGCGACAAGCTAGGTGGCCGCCGTCTCGCGATCAACGGACCGGCGGACTCCGGCCAAGCACTGGCCGCCTACGCGCTCGGGATGAACCTCCTCAAGCGCGGCGAGTCCGAAGGCAAGGACTGGCTGGCACTGGCGGCACAGGCCGGGCACCGCGGCGCGCGATACGAACTCGACGAAACACCCGGCGACATCCGCGGATGGGCCGATACGGACCCGATCTCCTGTGCGGTCCGGCAGGACGACTGGCTCGTTCTCCCAGCACCCGGCTGGACGACCGGCGCACCAGTGCCCACCGAAGCGATCGTCGGCGGCTGGGCCCTCGATTCCCACGGCAAGCCCGGCCCGTTCCAGCCGAACCCGCACTACGTGCCTGACCGCAAAGTGACCCCGACCGACCCGCTGCACGACCTGCTGTTGATGATCGCCTCCGGCCGGGGCAGCCACCTCGCTTCCCGGCTACTCGCGACGCTGCGCGACACCGTTGTCGAAATCGCACGCGACGACCACAACGGCGTCCTGATCGGACGGGCACCGGACGGTGCCGAATGCGTGGCGGTCGTGACGGCGGAACTGCACAAACGACTGTTGGATGACATGCACTGGCTACCGGTGCTCGGCAACGATCTCCCCGAGGCCGTGCCGCAGGGCATCGACATCCTGCTCAACCCAGGCAACCGCGCACAGTTCCGGCTCCTGACCGAGGCCCTGCGCAGCCACTGAACCGTCACCGTCGTCGTGGTGCAGCCTGGCCACATGTGGGCTGCGGGAGTAACTAGTTCACCCAACGGCGAACGTCCGCTCGTGTCGCGGAACGAGCGTTCGAACCCTCGAGTGCTTGTGCAGTGAGAGCGGGCCTAGGCGAGTTCAGACGGTGGAAGCACGTGGCTTGCACGGTGTTCCCCTACCGCCAAGGAGTGCGTTGATGCGGTTTAGCGCGGCCACCCGGCCCGACGGTGCGTTCCAGGAGCCGGTGACGGCCGAGCAGGTCACCGCGATGTGCGTGCGGGCCTTCGGCGCGGCGCCGGTCGTCGTCGAGGAGTTGACCGGTGGGCTCTACAACAACACCTACCGGGTGGACACCGGCGCGGCGGCGCCGGTGATCCTGCGGGTCGCGCCGCGGGCGGGCGGGCAGTTCCGGGTGGAGCGGGCGCTGATGCGCAACGAGCACGCGGCGCTGCCGCACTTCGCGCCGATCGCCGCCATGATGCCGCGCACGCTGTTCGCAGACTGGACCCACGACCTGATCGACCGCGACTACACCTGGCAGACGGCGCTCGACGGCGTCCCCGCTGCCGAGGGCATCAAGCGGTACCCGCGCGGTGAGTGGACGCCCTTCTACCGCCAGCTCGGCGCCATCGCCCGGCGCGTCCACGACGTGCGCGGGCACCGCTTCGGCCCCGTGGCGGGTCCCACCTTCGACACGTGGTCGGCGGCGGTGCTCGCCGCTTTCGACGACATAGCCGCCGACCTGCACGACGTCGGCCTGGACAACCGCGACGTCGCCGAGGTCACCGCGACCGCGCGACGCGGTGCCGAGGTGCTCGACGAGGTCACCCGCCCGCACCTCCTGCACGGCGATCTGTGGACCCCCAACGTCATGCTCGCCGACGGCGCCCCGGAACCGACGATCACCGGTGTCCTCGACCACGACCGCGCGTCCTGGGGAGACCCCGCCGCCGACTGGCCGATATTCGTGCTCACCCAACGCCCGCCCGAGGCGCGGGTGGCGTTCCGGGAGACCTACGGCCCCGACACTTCGACGCCGGGCGGCCGTTGGCGGGCCCTGATCTACCGCGCCCGCCACATCGCCACGGCCAGGCTGGAACGCCACCGGATCGGTGCCACGGACCGCCTCCCGGCCAGTTACGCGGACATGGAAGCGGTCCTGCGGGACCTGGCGGTAGCCGAACAGTCCGATTAGGACGTTGCTGGACGACGACGCTGTCGGTGGGTCGCGATTGGGGTGAGGTCCCTGGCTGCCTGGGCGACCGCCCTCGTCCCGGAGAGCAATCCAACACGTCCCGGCCGGTGGTTTCGAGAGCGCGATCCTCGGTGAGCCAGGTGGCGCTGCCGCGGCAACAGCCCGCCACGAGGTGTCCATTTTTGGCCGTTGTGGTTCGGACTGTCCCTTTGTATGTCTTTAACCTTGCAGGCGTTGCCTAATATTTCGCTTGTGACCGGCTACGAGTACAACGTGTTCATCAGCTATAGCCGCAGGGGCTTCGCGCAGCGATGGCTGTTGAATAACTTCTACGAGCGCTTGACAGACTGTCTCACGTCGCCCGGGGACAGTTGGTGCCGGGCGATTACGCGCTGACGCTGCCGCGCACGGGCGGGGAGGCCGAGTTGGACCCGACCGCGTCCCTGCGCCACGCCGGTGTCGTGGCCTAGGACGTTCTTGTGCTGGTCAACCGCACGCCGCAGGTCGACGGCTGATGGCCCTGCACCCGGTGGTCCTCGCAGACCTGCTCGAGGTCGAGCAGGCGCGGGTCCAGCTCGGCGACCGGGCGCAGGACCTGCGCCGCGAGGGGAACTGTCTGCTCGTGACCTTGGGACGCCCGGACGGGACGTGGAATCTGCGCCTGGACGGGTCCCGCTACGACGCGGAGCCTTTCGATGTGGCCTTGGTCGACGACGAGGGCGAGATCCTCCAGGCCGAGGACTGGATCCCGGGCTTTGGCCTCGGGGTCCACCCGAGCCTCAACGGTGTGCCGGCCGACAACTCCATCCATGCAGGTTAAAGCCGTGGGTAGCGTGAGGGCCGAGATGCTCGTGGGTACGATTGCAGGTCCGGGGCGTCCTTGGCTGGTACGGCATGATGACCGGCCGTGCTACTCCGACTGGCCTACCTGAGCGTGACCAACGCGTTCGCGTTGCTGCGCCTGCTGCCCATGAGCGACCAGGACAAGGACACGGAGATCTTGGCGCTGCGCCACCAGATCACGATCCTGGAACGCCAACTCGGAGACGCCCGCCCACGGTTCTCCCCCGCCGACCGGGCCTTCCTCGCGGCACTGCTGCACCGACTCCCGAGGCAAGCGCTTCGTCGACTCCGACTACTGGTGCGCCCGGAGACGGTGCTCCGGTGGCACCGAAACTTCCTCGCCCACCGCCACGCAGCCAGATCCCGCCCCAAGAGTCCCGGCCGACCACGGACCACCCGCTCGATCCGCCTCCTGGTGCCGCGCCTGGCACGAGAGAATCCGACCTGGGGCTACCGCCGCATCCACGGCGAAACTCCTCGTACTCGGCATCAAGGTCGCCGCATCCACTGTCTGGCAGATCCTCCAGGACGCCGGGGTCGACCCGACACCCGAACGCACCACGACGACCTGGTCGGCCTTCCTCCGCTCCCAAGCCGACGCGCTCCCGGCCTGCCATTTCTTCGAGACCACCACCCTGAGCGGTACCCGCCTATACGTGCTCGCGGTGATCGAGCACGCCAGCCGCCGGATCCACGTGCTCGGCGCCACCGCGTACCCGACCGCCTCCTGGGTCACCCAAGCCGCCAGCAACCTTTGTCATGGACCTCGAGGACGCGGGTAGTTCCGCGCGGTTCCTGATCCGCGACCACGACGACAAGTACCCGCCCTGTTCGACGCCGTCCTCACCGACGCCGGCATCCAGATCGTCTTCAGCGGCGTCCGGATCCCGCGGATGAACTCGATCATGGAACGCTGGATCCGCAGCTGCCGACGCGAACTCCTCGACCGCACCTCATCTGGAACCAAAAGCACCTACTCCACGCCCTACGCGAGTACGAGCACTTCTACAACACCCACCGACCCCACCAAGGCATCACCAACGCCCGACCACTACGCGTTCTGCCGCAACCATCACGAACCAAGCAGCGCTCACCCGCCTCGACATCCGCCAACGACGACGGTTGGGCGGCATCCTCAACGAGTACCACCACGCCGCCTGACCCGCGCGGACGACATTCTCGGCAAGCACAGCGCGCGCATGGTCCGGTCCCAGGCGTTCATCTGCGTGGCCCACATCTTCGCGGCGGGGCGGGGGAGGACCTTGGAGGTCTTGGTGGAGGTGATGGTCGGCATGGTCGGCACCCTCTAGTCAAGGTGTCACCGAGCGGTGTGCTCAGCGCCGGGACCGTCCTCTGAGCACAAAAAAAGCCCCCGCAGGGCTTCTACCTGCGGGGACTTGCTGACCGACGGGCTGACAGGATTCGAACCTGCGACCCCTTGACCCCCAGGCGCGCCCCGATCATGGCCTGACCTGCGGAAACGCAGATTGTGGTCTTCAATTCGGGCCGGTCGTGGCATGTTCAGCGCACTTGACGGTCGGGTCATGTAGGTACGAATCTCCGGTTTTCGCTCTTGCTCCCGTGTGCGTTCGACTCCTCGGCGAGGCTCGTACTGCATCCGCACGAAGTCGTATTCGTCGCGAACTGCAGGTTTCCGCGATCGTTAGGGTTGTGCGGTCTCGTCGTCAGGCGGCCATTTCCTCATGACGGTGTCCGAACGGTGCAGGTGCCAGCAGTAGTGCCCAGCTCGTATTTGTTGATCTTCCCAAGTCATGTGAACCCGGCGACGAACGTCGCTGAGTCAGCTATCAACGGGAGTTCGCGCAGCGCGAGGAGCCCTCGGGAGGCGTAGGGCTTGCGCCAAGTGGAGTAGTCGCTTACGGCTACCGGTGTATCGCTGTGCGGAGTGATGGCGATGTGTTGTGCATGGTGGCATCAGTGCGGTTTGACGCTTGGGCTGAGCGGTGGGTTCGGCTCCGGAGCGATGGCGATGGGGATGATCCGCCGTTTGCTGTGGACGACGACGGGTTTCTGCTCGAGCCGGGTGCCGAAAGTGATGGCTGGTGTCGTCCGGCTGACGCTGCGGCGCAGGGTGGTTGGGTCTTGCTTGGAGAGCCTGGGGCGGGCAAGACCACCACCTTCGCCAGTCTCGTTCCCGAGGTCGAGCAGGACTGCTCGCCGGAGCCAGGGGAACCAGGGACAGTGTGGCTGACTGGTGTGGAGTTGGAGGACCGCGCGGCAGCGGACGAGTTGCTCGGTGTGCACTTCAGTGCGTTGCCCTTGACCTCGTCGTCCGTTGGCGGGGGAGTGGAGCCCGCAGCGTTGAGGGTGGTGATCGACCAGCTGGACGAGAGCCTGTTTCTCCGCCATTTGCCCAGCTGGTTGCGCAGGCAGTTACGGGGCCGTGACACCCGCAATCTCCGGATCTGGTTGGCGTGCCGAACCGCTGTCTACCCCGTCGAGCTGACCGAGGTCCTGGATGCTCGGCTTGGGGCGTGCCGGGTAGGTGATCTTGCCCCGTTGACTCGGTGCGACGCTGACGAGTTGGTCACTGGCGCTGGAGTCGATGCTGAGGCATTTCTGGAGGCGGTAGTGGCCAACGGCGCAGGTGCGTTGGCCAGTGTTCCCCTGACGCTGAAGGTGCTGCTTAACGCCTACGTGCAGGATCGGACGTCGTTGAGTGGTGGACCGTTGCAGCTGTTTAAGCTTGGGGTTGACGTTCTGGCAGAGGAGCCCAGTCGAGATCGTCTGCGGGGGTGGGAAGCGAGTACTGGGCAGCAACGAGTGGCCATCGCGGCGCGGGTAGCAGCGCACCTTGTCCTCAGTGGCCGCAGATCTGTGCATACCCGGGTGCTGGGAGCGGCCTCGGACCAAGCAGTGCAGATGGGACAGGTGGTCGGGGAGCACGAGACAGCGGGTGGTGGCAGGTTCGAGGTCACCAAGCCCCTGGTTCAGGAGAGCTTGGCGACGGCGTTGTTCAGTCGCACCGGTCCGGACAGTGCCGCGTTCGCGCATTCGTCGTTCGCGGCGTATCTCTCCGCGCGATACCTCTCCGCTCAACTGGTCGGGCCGTCGCCGATGCCGCAGCAACAGTTGAAGGGCCTGTTCCTTGTCAGCGCTCCGGACGAGGACACAGCAGCCGTGCCCGAGCATCTACGCGAGACTGCGGCCTGGATGCTCGCCCACGTTCCCGAGCAGGTCGAGTGGTTGGCCGGGTCTGACCCGGAAGGGTTGGTCGCCCACACTGCGGTGATCACGTGCCACCGCACCCGCGCGGTGGTGGTCGAGGGCCTACTGGCGCGAGCCGACCGCATCGAGTTGACCAACAGAGCCTGGCAGCGTGCTCGCTGGCACGTGGCCCACCCTGGCCTTGTCGACCAACTCACCGCAGCGTTCGATGAGGCGTTGGATCGCGTCGATGACGACTGGAGCGCTGTCGCTACGGCAAGGCTCGCGGTACGTCTGGCCCATGATTCGGGCCTGGCCGTGCTGGCTGGCCCCTTGCTGAGGGTGGTGGAGAACGACCGCTGGCCCGTGGCGGTGCGCCAGAGCGCCGCCAAGGCGGCGCTCAGCGTCGGTTCCAAGGCCGACACCGTCGAACGGTTGCGCAGTGTGCTCGCCACCTTGGTTCCGCCCTCCGACGCTGACCCAGATACCTCCGCGTGGGATGGGCAAGAGACAAACAGCCCAGCTGAACTCGTGGGAACACTCCTGAGTCTGCTGTGGCCAGGGCATCTGACCTTCGCCGAAGTGGCTCCCTACTTCCGGCCGGTCTTCTCTCGCCACTTCACCGGGATGTTCTCGGCCCAGGTCCCGCTTATCCCGCAGGGAGTTGACGACGACGACCTGCCGGCGTTGATCGTCCGCACCGAGACGATGCTGCACGCTCACGGCGTCCGCCTGCAGCAGCCGGACGCAGACGCCATGTACGAGGACATCGAGGACGCTTCCGCGGTCTCCGTGCCCCAGGCAGCCCCGTCACCACTTTCGTACGAGCGCGCCAACCGGCTGCGTACATTGGTTCTACCGGTCGCCGACCGCGTGCTCAGCTCACCGCGGGCCCGAGAGCTACTGCATCCGGTCGCTCGCATGCTTCTGTGGTTTCTCACTGGCTTCGCGCGTCTACCGATGCCATGGCCTGTCGATGTGATCAATGCCCTCGACGGGAGCGAACACGACCACACCCGAGACGTACGCCGTGACCTCGCAGAGGCCCTTCTCGAGATCGCCTACCAGTTGGACCCCGCCCAGTACGACTACTGGACACACAGGATCGTCGGGGCTTGGGGGACACCCGGATACGGTACCGACCGGGCTACCCCGCCCGGAGTCCGGCGCGGCAACCGGACCCATCTGCTCGACGCTGGCGACGCCCACTGGACACGAACCCGGGCGGCATGCCACCGAGGAACTGGGAACACGCCTCTCGCCGATGTCCTCGACGACTTGGCGTCCCGTCTGGCCCAACCGCCCGAGACAACCCCCGAGCCTGACTTGGAGGTATGGGAACTGGCCGACAAGTTCGCTACCGCACAGCGCACTCGCCTGGACAAGGCCGTCGCAGGAGACGCGACCGGCTTCTGGACATTGGTCAAATACTTGCGGCTTGACCCCAAGACAGGGCGCCATGAACTGACTGAAAGCTGGATGGCCAACCGCTACGCGGGTGCCATGCTGTGGCCTGCGGACGAACTGGATCAGCGTCTGCGTGTGGCGGCTCGCCTCTACCTCCAGTCCGAACACGATCACCATCTTGCCTGGTTTGGTTTGCCAACCGGTGACTGGCGTGCGGAAGCGGGGATGGTCGCGCTCGCCGTCCTGCAAGACGAACTGGATGATCTACCCACGGAACGCTGGCAACATTGGGCGGGCGCCATCCTCGGCCACGTCGGGCACTTCGGAACCACGCACCTCAGCCTTGACCAGAAGCTGCTCGCTTACGCCACCCGCCACGCTCAAGCCGAGCTCGCCGCAGTGCTGGTCCAGTACGTCCGCAAACAGGTACTTGGCCAAGATGGGCCCTTGAGGCTGCCCGAGCTACCCTCCACTTTCACATCGCAGCTCACCGAACTGGCGGTGGAACTCGCCAGCGCCATCCAAGCGCAGCCGCGCGAGTCGAGCGCGCCCGGAGCCAACAGAAGCCAAGAGGGCGAACACATCCCAGGCATCGAGGGGCCGATCGTCCTGTCCTCGGATGATGTCCTCCGTGCGAACGCGATCCGTAGTTGGGGAGTCCTCCTGCAGCAACCACTGGACGCGGGCGACGTCACGGCAATTCGTCTCGCCATGGACGTGCTTGACCGTTACGAAACAAGTCCGGACTCCGACGTCGCACGACAGATGGCGACCGCCGCAGCCCGCGCGCTGTTGACCGCAGATCCAGCCGCCAACTGGCCCGCAGTCCACTCCCGACTCACCACGTCACCCAGGCTCGCCCAGCCTCTCGCCCTCGATTGCGCAGCTGCCGAGAAGACCAACCACATCACCGCCGAGCTCCCAGACATGGCCCTTGGCCAGGTCTACAGATGGCTGATCGGCGCCTGTCCGCCCGAACTCGACATTGACTCCTCCGATTTTCGCATCGTCACCGCTGAAAACGGGGTCCACGCTTGGTGCCGCAACATCTTGGTGGTGCTCGCCGACCGCGGTACACCCGACACCGTCCACGTCCTCCGAAGCCTCGTCAATGATCACCCTGAACTACTGGCCATCCAGGCCGCAGTCCATCAAGCCCGACGCCGTGCCCAGGCATTCGCGGTCACCCGGCTCGACCCAGAGCAGGTTACGACGCTCCTGCGCGACCGAACCCGCCGAGTGGTCAACACCGCCACCCAACTTGCCTCTGTCATCCTGGAGACATTCGACCTCATCGCCCGGGATCTCCACACTCATGGCAATCTGCTCTGGGATTGCGAACGCCAGCCCCGCTTGTCCGACACCGCGCCGAACTCCGCCCTTCCGCTGGCGTGGCGCCCCAAACCTGAGGGGGCCCTGGGTGCCTACCTGGCTCACGAGCTCACCCTGCGGCTTGCAGGAGACCGCGTCGTGGTCAATCGCGAGGTCGTCATCCATCCCACAGGCCACGGTGACTCCGGGGAGCGACCCGACATCAAGATCGATGTCATCTGCCAGGGCGACGCCATCGTGGAATCTCCAGTGCTCAGTGTTCCGATCGAGATCAAGGGCGCCTGGCACAAAGACCTGCTCACTGCCCAAGACACCCAACTTGCACAGCAGTACCTATCCCGAATGAACACCAGCGATGGAATCTACGTCGTCGGCTGGTATCCTTTCGAGCACTGGGACATGCTGACGCCTACGGACAGGCGAAGGGCCGTGGCGAATCGCCACGGATCTGCGTTGAAACTCAAGGGTATCCTCGAACTGCAAGCGAGTCAGATCCACGCCGTTACCGGCCGACGAACCCATCCGTACGTGTTCAATATTCCTCGGGCTACCCCCTCCACGAAATGATTGCTCGGTATATCGAATGAGCTGCGAACACTCGCTTGCGCGTACCTGTTTTCTGTCTGAAATGGAGGATGCATGCACGGGGAAGATGATGCCGTGTCCACCCCGGGCGTGCCTGGCGCGGAGGCTGATCGAGGCTCTGGTCTCGGAGCAACGGGCAACTCCGCGAGCGGAGTTGGGGGCAATGTGGTGCAGGCTCGCACGATCGGTAGCGTCCACTTCACGGTCGCCGCTCCCGATGGGCTCGTCGCCGCTGAGCGCCTAGAGGCACTAGCCGAGCGTGATGAGTCAGTCCTGTTGGGTACACGTCGGCGCAATAGTCGGGGAAACCGTGGTCTGCGGCCGAAGATGATGGCATCGCAGACATACTCTTCGGAGTTGGTGCGGTTACTGCAGGATCCAGATGGCGCTCAGGTGGTGGTAGTTCACGGGCGAGCGGGTTCCGGGAAGAGCTCTGTGGTTGTGGACGCGGTCGACGAATTGGCGCATCTAGGCTGGGTCGTCGGGGTTGTCCGCATGGACAGAGTAGCTGCGGTCTCGTGCTCGTCGGACGACTTGGGGAAGGCGATGAAACTGTCGACGTCGCCGGTGCGATCGCTTGGGGCCGCAGCGCGCGACAAGCCCGCGGTTCTGGTCGTGGACCAATTGGATGCGGTCAGCACCTACTCGGGGCGCATGTCTGACAGCTTCGACTCCGTCGAGGACACCCTCAACGAGGCGCGGGCAAGCTCTGCCGGAAACATTAAGATCATCTTGGTGGTGCGGACCGTGGACCTCACTGCGGACCCGCGGATGAGTTCGTTGCTCACCGAAAAGCCTCGAGTGGCAACTATGGAGATCGCGGACCTATCACTGGACGCCGTCCGTGAGGCGTTGGAACGCGGTGGTGTCGATACGGTGGGCATGCGACCCGTGACACTGGATCTGTTGCGAGTGCCCCTGCATTTGTCTGTGTTCGAGCGCTTGTCCGAAGACGCACGGCAGATGGCGTTGCGGACGCTTCCAGAACTTTTCGAGCGTTTCACCGCGCAGATCCGAGACGCGGTCGAAGATGGTGTGAGTGAAGACGGTTGGCAGCGTCTCGTCACTAGTCTTGTGCGGTATATGAGTGACAACGAGGTGCTGCAGGCGCCGTTGGCGGTGATCGACAGCGTTCCTCGACGACTGGTGCCTACGCTGACCTCAGCCGGGGCACTAGTCGAAGACGGTCTATCAGTCGGATTCTTCCACGAAACTTACTTCGACTTCCTGTTCGCGAGGGCCTTCGTGGCTCAAGGCCGGAGTCTGCACGAGTTCCTCGTCGAGTCAGGCCAGCACCTGTTCCGCCGGGCCCAGACTCGCCAGGTACTCGAGTACCTCGCTGCCACCGACCGTCGGGCCTTTCGGGAGACGACGATCGGGTTGCTGTCCAGCGGCGTCATCCGCACCCACCTGCAGTACCTGACAGTGTCGATCCTCCGCCAACTCGATGCCAGCGACCAAGACTGGCTGGCGATCGAACCGCTCGCCTTCGGCGATTCACCTCTCGCTCCGCACCTGGCCGGGTTGCTGTCGACGCCTAGCTGGTTCGATGCCGCCGACGCGGCTGGACGATGGGAATCGCTACTCGCGTTTCCGGACACCGTCGACGCCGCGGCGCACCAGTTGATCATTGCCGCCCGCGAGCGTGGGGCCCGTGTCAGCGAACTTGTCCGTCCCTACGTGGGCCTGCCGGGGGAGTGGAAGGCACGGCTGCGGGGCATGGTGCAGTGGTCATTGCGATCCGACCTGGTCGACCTCGCCATCGAGTTGATCGGCAACGGCACTCTGGACGACGTCCGTGGCGGGCTCGCGGTAAACAGCGACTTCTGGACCGTCCTATACGGCCTGGTCCACGATGACGACGACCGTGATCTCGACGGAGCGGCTCGACTCATCGGGGCCTACCTACGCCGAGCACTGATCCGAGCCCGTGAAGACGGCGCTGCGGACCCCTTCCGCACCGACTACTTGAGCGACTACTCGACAGCCGGTGGCGAGCGCACGATCACCACGACCGCACTGGGTGCTCCCGCGACGTTCGTCGTCGAGGTACTCCCGTTCATGATCGACGTCATGGTCTCGACGCCCGAACCGGGCAACGACGATCAGTTGAGATTTGTGCCGAGGTGGAGCCACCGCTATCAGGGATCCGGTCACAGCATCGACGGAGCCCTCTTCGATGGTCTCGACCGTGCCCTCTCAGCGCAGGCAGGATGCGATCTCGACACCACCATCGAGCTGATCCGCACTCTCGCGGGGAGCGACTATGAACCGCTGCGATTCCTTGCGTGCCGGGCATTCACCGCGGCAGGTCCGGCAGTCTCCGAGGAAGCCCTCGACTGGTTGTGCCGCGACCCACGAAACCTTCACCTGGGCTGGGCTGACAGTTCGTCGTGGGCAACCCGCGAACTCATCGAAGCCGCGACTCGAGCCTGCGACGATCAGCACCTGACCGCGCTGACTGATTTGCTGATCAGCTTCTACCCCGCATGGGAGACGACAGCGGACGGCCGTGCGTGGCGCGGCCGAACGCAGCACATCCTGCTGTCCGCCATCCCGACGGAGCGCCGGTCACAGATCGTCTCCCGCCATACGGCCGAACTCGAGCGCAAGTTCGCCCAATATCCCATCGCGGGTCCGAAGATCATGGAGGCTCACTGGCTCGGACCACCGGTACGAGCCTCGGCAGCGAAACACATGAGCGACGCGGACTGGATTCGCGCAATCAACAAACACCACGACTTGAGAGCCGACTGGTCCGGTCCCACACCGGTCGGCGGCGCCCGAGAACTCGCATCGCTACTTGGCAACTACGCTCAGCAGGAACCCGAGCGGTTCGCTGAACTCGCGTTCAGCTTCACATCCGACATGGCCGCCGCACACATCGAGAACATCATACACGCCGTCACGGGCAAGATCCCTGTCCCGATGCTCTCCCGGCTGTGCGAGCACGCCGCCGCCATCGCCGGGGAATCCCTGGGAACGACGATCTGCCACGCCGTCGCCGAGGTGGCAGCAGACGCCGACGACGCCATGATCGCCCTGCTCGAGCACTACGCACAGGACGCCAGTCCCGACTGTGAGCCTGTCGAACGATCATCTAATCCCGACCCCAGACCGTTCGGGGGTGACCTGCCTACTGCCGGGATGAACTGCACTCGGGGAGCTGCCGCACGCGCCATCGCCCTAGTCCTCTTCGAACAACCGCACAGAGCCGAAGGCCTCCTCGACAGTGTGGAAAGGCTCGCCAACGATCCCACCCTCGCGGTCCGCACCTGGGCCGCAACCGCAGTCACAGCCCTGTTCAACACCCATGGCGAACTTGCGTTCGAACTGGCTGAGGCCCTCGTTGGAGACGAACGCATCGCGGTCCTCGATTCCGAGAACGTCGTCGAGATGTTGACGCATGCCGTCCTGTCCGCACCGGACAGGTTCGCCAACCACTTGAATCGCGCCCTTGCCGGACCCGACTCGGTGGCCGAACAGGCTGGTCACATCTGGGCCAACGCCTACGGCAACGACCGCCTACCCACCACCGTGCCCGCCGACCACACCACCTTCTGTCCCGCTGCCCGACGAGGCATCGCCCAAACACTGGCCACCGCACCCTCCGTCGTTCCTGACGTTCTCGCCACGTTGTTCAACGACAGTGACGAAACCGTGCGCGCCGCAGCCTCACTGGCGATCCAACGCCTCACCGACGCCCCGACACCGACAGCGCAGGAGATCGTCGGGGCATTCACCACCAGTCCAGCGTTCGATGGGCACCTCGACGGGACTGCTCCGAGATTGGTTGACACCTGACCTGTGAGGGCTCGCGTCCTCGCTGGAAGGATGTCTCTGTGCCCAAGCCATACCCCAGGGAGTTCCGCGACGATGTCGTCGCTGTCGCGCGCAAGG